>NZ_CP145733.1:3099236-3660072 GCF_036884855.1 Bacillus sp. MAG717A | reverse complement strand
ACGTGAGAGTTATTTTTCAGCTAAGAACAGATGGCAGTGTGACAAAAGACGGTTTTTATTTAGATGATGTGAAAATAACAGATGAAGCCTTGCCTCAAAAGGCAAAGAAACAACTTGGCGTCATCAAAAAAGAAAAGCCTGCACACGAGCAGAAGAAACCCGTTGATCCGAAAAGGGCAAAGCCTGCTAAAATAAAAGAAAAACATGTCCAGATGAAAAAGGAAAAAAGCTTAGATGCTCCGTCAATCAAAGCTCTTCCGATGAAGGCAGAAATCAGTGTGCTTGAAAGCGGCAAGTCCACGTACACAGATGAAGCGACAGGGAGATATCAGCTTTCTCATGGTGCAGGGGAGTTTACAGTGAAAGCTGAAGCATATGGGTTTGAATCACGCACCCAAAAAGTCAATATTTCCTCAAGTGACACGGCAGAGGCGAATTTCTCTTTGCAGCCACTTGAGAAACGAACGATCTCCGGGACAATTGTAAACGAAACAACGGGTGAAAAAGTCAAGGATGCTACGGTTTATCTTGTAGAGGATGCGAAAATTGAGCCGGTCAAAACAGATGAATCTGGCGAGTTTTCTCTAGAGGCATTGAGCGGTGTGTATACAGTCAAAGTATTTGCGAAAGGGTTTAAAGGATATTCGTTTACAGCGGATGTGACAGAAAAGCCGCTTGAAAAAGCAATTAACCTGGAACCTTTCATTGGTTTTGCTGGCGAAATTGGCTACGATGACGGAACAGCTGAAAATGCACGAGCGTTCTATGATCCTGGCAATGGCTGGGCGGTGAAATTTTCATTAGAAAAGGGGAAGAAACAAGCGCAAGTCACAGGTGGGCTTTTCCGTTTCTGGACAACAGAGTGGCCAGCTCCTGGCGGGAATGAATTTGCGGTTGAAGTGTATGATGCGTCCGGGAAGGACGGCGCTCCCGGTGAGAAAGTCGCTGGACCTTTCAAAGCGAATGCGCTGCGCAATGGTGAATGGACAAAAGTAGATTTAGAGGATCAAGCCATTACGGTGGAGGGAGATTTCTATCTTGTCTATATTCAAACGAAAAAGAATACGGAATCTCCAGGCCTTGCAACAGATGAAGATGGACCAAATGCTGAAAGAAGCTGGCAGCTGACAAGCGGTTCCTTTTCTCCTTCTCCAAAAGAAGAGGGAAATTATATGATTCGTGCGCTTGTCCAATATGAAGCTGATGTACCAGAAATAACATCTCCAAAAGCAGGAACGATCACGAGCAAAGATGAACTGGAGATTGAAGGAAAAGCCTCTCCAGGGCTTGATGTAGCGATCTATCAAAACGATGAAGAGATTGCCAAAGTGAAAGCAGACCAGTCAGGTGTTTTCAAAGAGGAGGTCACAGTGTCAAGCGGAGAGCATGTATTCACGGCTGCCACTGTTACAGATAAAGGTGCAACGAAAAAATCCAAATCAGTAAAGGTGATCATTGATCAAACAGCCCCAGCGTTAACGATAGATACACCGAAAAAAGGGGAAAAGTCTAACAAAGAATCTCTCACTGTAGAAGGAAAGGTAACGGATGCTCATCTTGATCAAGTCACTGTGAATGGAAAAAAGGCAGCAATAAAAGGTGGGAAATATTCTGTAAGAATACTGCTTGAAAACGGGAAAAATACGATCAAAGTAACAGCGAAAGATGCAGCAGGAAACAAAACGACTAAAAAAGTCGATATCGATGTTCAATACGAAGCACCTGAGATTTCGAAGCTGACACCAGCAGAGAATGTCAATCTATCATCAGGTGAGTCTGTTAAAATTTCATTTAGCAGCAGAGAAAAGCTAGACGCAACGTTTGTCATTCATATGCCGCTGACAAACGCTAGATCAAAGCTGCAAAATACAACAGAGCTGCCGCTTCGCGAGGTAGCTAACGGAACATATGAAGGCTACTGGACAGCTACCTCTACCGCCAAAGCAAAAGGTGCAGTCATTGAAGTGATTGTGCGGGATGATTATGGAAATGTCACACGACAAAAGGCTCCAGGCACATTAAATATCAATGAAAAATAAACCTTAAAAAAAGGCACGACTCCTTGGAGCGTGTCTTTTTCGTTTCGAACAATTGTTTGGAGGCTTGTCCGGTAGAACACTCTCTTGCTTTGTGCTCTCATTCCTCGACAAAAACAATAACAATCCACCAAAAGTTCTCTATCATCCCCAACAAGAATTGACAGACTTCCATCTCTTGGCTGTTTTATACTGGTACAAACAAGTGCAAGTACTGCTTTTGATTCTTTGTTTCAGATGAAAGGAGCAGAAGGTGGTCATTTATTTAGATGTGATTTGGCTGTTAAACTTTTGTTTTGATCTATTGCTTCTCTTACTCACTGCATTTATTCTCAAACGACAAGTAAAAAAACGGCGATATATGTTAGGAGCTCTGATTGGATCGAGCATTGTTCTCTTGCTCTTTACACCATTTGCAATGTTTGTGTCACACCCTATAGGCAAACTGCTTTTTTCTGTCTTGATCGTGCTTGCAACTTTTGGATTTCAAAGATTTCGTTCCTTTTTTCAAAACTTGTTTGCTTTTTACTTTGTCACATTTTTGATGGGAGGAGGCATGATCGGGGTTCATTCGTTTTTACAAACCAATACTGTTATTCAAAACGGCCTGCTGATTTCACAAAATGATGGCTTTGGTGATCCCGTTAGCTGGCTTTTCGTTTTAACTAGCTTTCCTGCGATTTGGCTCTTTTCAAAGAAAAGATTAGGAGAGGTCGGTGCGAAAAAAAGACAGTTTGATGAACAAGTACTTGTGGAGATACACATTCACGGAGAGACCATCCGGCTAAAGGGACTCGTCGATTCTGGTAATCAGCTGTATGATCCTATGACGAAAACACCTGTGATGATCGTTCAGGCCGATCAGCTCATGTCCATTTGCGGAGAGCCTTTTATAGAGCTTATGAAGCAGTCTCATCCTGTTGAAGTGATGCAAAAGCTCGATGAGCGATTTCCGCTTCTTGATCGTTTACGACTTGTTCCATATCGAGCGGTCGGGCATGATCACGGGTTTCTTCTATGCTTAAAACCAGATACGGTCTTCATTTATTCAAAAACGCATATGATCCAGCCAGCCAAGTGTTTTGTAGGCATGAGTCTAAGCGGTTTATCAGCAGATCAGGAATTTCAATCCATCATTCATCCAGATATGTTAGACGGAAAAATCATCCAAGGGGTGTCTTAAGTTTTGGTGATGTCTTTTATCTTACGAGGTCAACTTGACATTTAGAAGGGAGAAGAAGATGAAAAAATTAAAATTTAAATTCACTTACTACTGGTATAAACTCCTCATGAAGCTAGGTATAAAGAGTGATGAGATTTATTATATTGGTGGTAGTGAGGCGCTGCCGCCTCCATTATCAAAGGATGAAGAGCAGGAACTGCTTGTCAAATTACCAAAAGGTGATCAAACAGCAAGGGCCATTCTGATCGAAAGAAATTTGCGGTTGGTTGTTTACATCGCAAGAAAATTTGAAAATACAGGGATTAATATTGAGGATTTAATTAGTATTGGAACCATTGGCCTCATTAAGGCAGTCAATACATTTAACCCAGAAAAAAAGATCAAGCTTGCGACATATGCTTCGAGATGTATTGAAAATGAGATTTTGATGTATTTGCGCCGAAATAATAAAATTCGTTCAGAAGTGTCGTTTGATGAACCGCTCAACATTGATTGGGACGGAAATGAACTGCTTTTATCAGACGTACTTGGAACAGATGATGATATTATCACGCGGGATATTGAAGCAAATGTAGATAAAAAACTTTTGAAAAAAGCGTTAGAGCAATTAAATGACCGCGAAAAGCAGATCATGGAGCTCAGGTTCGGATTGGTCGGCGGTGAAGAAAAAACCCAAAAAGATGTCGCTGACATGCTAGGAATTTCTCAGTCGTATATTTCAAGGCTTGAAAAAAGAATTATTAAACGATTACAAAAAGAATTTAACAAAATGGTCTAAAAAAATTTTTTTGAAAGCTCTGTCCCTTTGCTGTCAAAGGAATCAACTTCTTTTCTCATGATTCTCATCATCACTCGTGCATATTTTTCCATCCCAAGGAGATACTGAACTTTGTACAACAGCTCCTGTAGGGAGGGAAAAAAGTGTCCAGAAATAAAGTGGAAATCTGCGGAGTCGACACCTCCAAACTGCCTGTTCTGAAAAACGACGAGATGAGAAAATTGTTCAGACAGCTGCAAGATGAAGGTGACGATACAGCAAGAGAAAAGCTAGTCAATGGCAATTTGCGGTTGGTTTTAAGTGTGATTCAGCGTTTTAACAACAGAGGCGAGTATGTGGATGATCTCTTCCAAGTAGGCTGTATCGGATTAATGAAATCAATTGATAATTTTGATTTAAGCCACAATGTCAGATTTTCAACTTATGCGGTCCCTATGATCATAGGAGAAATCCGTCGATACTTGCGTGATAACAACCCAATTCGGGTGTCTCGTTCACTAAGAGATATTGCCTATAAAGCACTTCAGGTCCGTGAGAGGCTGATCAGTGAGACAAGCAAGGAGCCAACGGCAGAAGACATTGCCAAAGTGCTGGAAGTGCCTCATGAGGAAATTGTCTTTGCCCTAGATGCGATTCAAGATCCTGTTTCTTTGTTCGAACCGATCTATAATGACGGAGGAGATCCGATTTATGTGATGGATCAAATTAGTGATGATCGGAACAAAGACACACAATGGGTAGAAGAATTGGCCTTAAAAGAGGGAATGCGCCGATTGAATGATCGAGAAAAAATGATTCTCCGCAAACGCTTCTTCCAGGGAAAAACGCAAATGGAAGTCGCTGAAGAAATCGGGATTTCTCAAGCACAAGTCTCAAGACTTGAAAAAGCAGCCATCAAACAAATGAATAAAAATATCTTTTAAAGCCGCCGCTTCATGTGCGGCTTTTTTCATTCTTGTGAGAGAGCACGTCTCTAGTATTGACTCTGTTATTTTTTTCATTTAATCTGTTTCTAACAAATGTTATTTTAGATATCATTTGTTAGGGAACACTTAAGCGGAAAGAAGGGTTATTATGACATTCCATGATGAAAGAAGGCTGCTCATAAAGGTTGCGCATATGTATTATGAAGAAGGCGCCACTCAATCTAAAATAGCAGAAGCTGTTGGGGTTAGCCGTTCGCTCATATCGAAATATTTGGCAAAAGCACGTGAAGCAGGAATCGTGGAAATCATTATTCATGATGAAGTGAATCAACAATATGGATCATTAGAAAGAAAAATAGAGCGGAAATATGGGCTGCGAGAAGTCGTCTGTGTGGAAACGCTCAGCCAAGAAACAACAAAAAGCCGAATCGGCGCTGCAGCGGCAGGCTTTTTGTTAAAAGTGATAAAGGATGGACAAGTTATCGGTTTTTCTTCAGGAACCACTTTGCATGAAATGGCGAAAGCGCTTACGTCAGTTCAGCACTTTCCATCCGTGACATTTGTTCCGCTTGTCGGGGGTGTGGGAAACGAAGATGTTGATATCCACGCCAACTATATTATTGCAAGGTGCACAGAAGCACTCAAATCTAAATGTGAGTTTTTACATGTGCCTGTTATGCTTGATACGAAAGAAGCGAAGGACGTACTAATCCGGCAGCCATCAATCAAAAAAGTGATTAAACTAGGAGAATCATCAAATATTGCGGTTGTCGGAATTGGCGGGGTTCCGCAGCATTCAACGATGGTGAAATCTTATATGACAAGCGGTGAGGAGGATATTCTTCAAGCGAAGGATGTAGTGGGTGACATTTGCTATAACTTTATTGATCATCAAGGGGAAGTGTATCCCCACCCGTGGAACGACCGGGTAATGGGCATAAGCCCGCAAAAGCTGAAGGAAATCCCGCTAGTCATTGGTGTCGCTGGAGGAGAAGAGAAAATTGAAGCGATCAGGGCAGCATTAGAAGGTGGATTAATTCATGTATTAATTACGGATGAACGAACAGGAGATGCCTTGTTAAAGTAACTACCTAATCATATTAGGTAGTTTTTTTGAGTCTTTAGACTCAAAAAGATTGAAAATTTTATCGATTTTAGCTTGACACAAAGTTGACACATCGTATAAACTAAGTTCATAACAAATGATAAATAAAATAACAAATGTTACAAGAAACAGATTTTTGTTAATTTTTATAACATTTGTTAAAAGTTTCAGATTATTTTTCTAGCAATCTACCCGAGAAGCAAGAAAACCTGAAAGGATGATTTTTATGTCAATCTATCAACAATTGTTAGCTCGAGAACGCAGTGGAGATCCAATCAAAGTAGGAATTATTGGGGCAGGCCAAATGGGCTTTGGACTCATTTCACAAATTTCTAAAATTCCAGGCATGATTGTAGCAGGTGTTTGTGATATTCACCTTAGTGCAGCAGAGAAGGCAGCGAATTTTTACAAGCAGCATGCGAAGCCGCATCAAATGGTCGTCACAAATGATTATAGAGAAGTGATTCAATCAGATTTTGTGGAAGTTGTCGTAGATGCAACAGGAGTGCCAGAGGTCGGAGCAAACATTTCTTTGGAAGCGCTTAATTCAAAAAAACATCTCGTTCTTTTAAATGTAGAAGTTGATATTACCATCGGTTTGGTGATGCATAAATTATTCACAAATGCAGGACTTGTTTACTCAGGATCAGCTGGAGACGAACCGGCAGCAACACTAGAATTATATGAATTTGCAAAAACAATGGGACTTGAGGTGCTCGTTGCTGGGAAAGGCAAGAACAACCCATTCTTCCCAGAAGCAAATCCAGATACGTGTAAAGCAGAAGCAGATAGTAAACATATGAGTGCACATATGCTCGCTGCCTTCCAAGACGGAACAAAAACAATGGCAGAAATGAACTTATTAAGTAACGCGACAGGGCTTTTGCCAGATAAAGTCGGTATGCACGGGGTCGAAGCAAATTTAGAGAATGTAGCAGATAAATTGAATCAAAAACAACAAGGCGGCGTGCTTGATAACTTCGGAGTCGTTGAATATGTAAACGGACTTGCGCCAGGCGTATTCGTTATCGTCAAGAGTGATCTTGAGCCAGTAGATGAAGAGCTTCGTTACTTAAAAGTTGGAAAAGGTCCTCACTACACGCTTTACCGTCCTTTCCACTTAGCGAGTCTTGAAACACCTGTTACCATCGCAAAAGCAGTCTTACAGCATGACTCATCGATCCACCCGATTGGTGTACCAGTGTCAGAAACAGTCGCTGTTGCGAAAAGAGATATTCAAGCAGGGGAATCACTTGACGGAATTGGCGGATACTCCGTAAGAGGTGTACTTGAAACGCATCAAGACATGAAAACGAACGGTCACATTCCGATTGGCTTAATCAGCGGAAAAGTCGTAGCGAAAAAAGACATCAAATTAGGACAGTTCCTCACTCATGATGATGTAGAGCTTGATTCAAACACAACCGTTTGGAAGCTGCGTTCATTACAAGATCACTTATTTCAATCTTAAGGACGTGAAGCTATGGAAAAATTAGCAATCGTACTTTGTATCATTCTCATCGTGCAGTATGGATTATCTTTTATTCAAATCAAGTATTACCGCAAAAGCATGGACTCACTAATTGATGACTACAGAGGGAAACAGGGTTATCACTTATTTTCAGGAATGGAACGGCGCAAAGTTGGCCCTGGGGCCATTGCGCTCATCATTGTGGATGAATCGTATATCATTCAGAAATGTCATGTGCTTGGCGGCGTGTCGATCTTATCTAAATTTAAAGAAGTTCCTTCATATGAAGGCAAGCATGTAGGGGCTGTGCTGGACGAGCACCACATGATGAAGAAAACGTTGAAAAAACGTAAAAAGGCGCCAGCTGTCATGCAAGCACTTTCCATGGCGGCTGAGCAGGCACTTGTCTCGATTTCGAAAAAAAATATAACAAATGTGAACTAAAGAAAGGGGAGATGAAACATGGAATGGATTCAATGGTTTGGAGAGCACTTTATCGGAATGTTTGAAGCCGGCGGAAAGCAATTCATGGGTCTTGTTACAGGTATCGTTCCAACACTTGTTGTGTTACTTACTTTCACTTATGCTGTCATGAAATTTATTGGAGAAGAGCGAGTGAATAGAGCCATTCAGTTTGCAGCGAAGTATACCATTTTGCGCTACACGTTAATGCCGATCTTATCCGTCCTTATTTTGACAAACCCAATGGCTTATACGTTTGGCCGCTTCTTACCTGAAAAACAAAAACCAGCATTCTATGATTCAGCTGTTTCATTTGTTCATCCGGTGACATCACTGTTCCCGTATGCCAACGCAGGAGAACTATTTGTCTACTTAGGAATTGCGAACGGGATTAAAGAAGCTGGATATTCAATGTCAGAGCTTGCTGTTCGTTACTTCTTAGTCGGGATCGTCGTCATTTTACTACGCGGAATCATTACTGAATGGATTACAAAATATTTAGCAGGAAAAATGAAAGCGAATTCACAATAGGGGAGGGTTAGACATGACAAACCACAAAGTATTTGTTGCAAAAGGTGCTGGCGGATGGGGAGAAGGCTTAGAGCTTGAACCAACTGGTAAAAGAAGAAAGGTTGTTTCCATTACAGGTGGAGGCATTCACCCGGTTGCACGTAAAATTGCAGAAATGACAGGGACAGAAGCATGTGACGGCTTTAAAAACTCCATACCAGAAGATGAAATGATGTGTGTTGTCATTGACTGCGGAGGAACAGCGCGAATCGGACTTTATCCAATGAAACGCATTCCTACTGTAGACGTTTTGGCATCCTCTCCTTCTGGACCGCTTGCTAAACATATTACAGAAGATATCTTCGTATCAGGCGTAACAGAAAAAGATATTTCCTATGCAGAAGCATCTGATGGTGAGGAAAAAGCAGAAGGTCAGGAAAACAGTGAGTCGATTGACAAAGAGAATTTCAAAGAGACGTATGCAAAGCTGAAAGAGGAAAATATCGAGCGGCAGGAAAAAGGCAATTTCCTGATGAGATTCTCGCGTGGAATTGGGAAAGTCACCGGTACGTTCTATCAGGCTGGCCGTGATTCTGTTGATATGCTTTTGAAAAACATTATTCCATTCATGGCATTTGTCAGTATGTTAATTGGAATTATCAATTATACAAAAATTGGTGACCTGATTGCCCATTTTCTATCACCTTTGGCAGGATCTCTTTGGGGGCTCTTACTGCTCGTAGTGGTCTGTACATTGCCGTTCCTATCACCTGTCTTAGGACCTGGAGCAGTCATTGCCCAAGTCATCGGTGTTCTGATTGGTAGTCAAATCGCACTAGGAAACATTCCGCCTCAATTTGCACTTCCTGCACTATTTGCCATCAACGGTCAAGTAGGGTGTGATTTTATTCCAGTGGGGCTGTCACTTGGTGAAGCGAAGCCGGAAACGGTACAATATGGGGTACCAGCTGTTTTGTATAGTCGTCTAATTACAGGGGTTCTATCTGTTGTGATCGCATACGTTGCTAGCTTCGGTATGTATTAAACGTATTTAAGGAGGAATCGAGATACATGGTAACACAATCTGTCGTAAAGGAAATTGGGATCTTAGTCCCGCAATTTAAAGAAGATAAGCTGATTGTATTATTTGGACCCGCAGCGCCGCAGGAATTAAGAGATATGTCTGTCATTCATGAGTTCGAACACTTAGAAGAAGAGCCGCTGAAGCTGGGCGGAACCATTCAAGTAGGCGATCAAACGTACACGATCACAGCCCTCGGCAATAAAGCAAATGACAACTTTAAAGAACTCGGCCATATTTCGATCTACTTCCAAGAGCCGTTTGATGATGTATTACCAGGAGCTGTATTTGCATCCCCTCACACGTTTCCTGATATAAAAGAAGGCGTACGAATTGAAATTTCGTAACCGTGTAAAAAAAGCTGTTCCTAATAAGGAGCAGCTTTTTTATATGAGGTTTACCAGAAAGAGCATTTACGATATGCTGTAAACATTCATTATTTGTATATTCAGAATTTTTACTCAGGAGGAAGTTATCGTGTCACTTGAATTGAAGAATGTTTCATTAAAACGAAATGGGAAATGGCTCCTGCAGTCTATTGACTGGCAGGTGAACAAGCAGGAACACTGGGTACTTTACGGTTTAAATGGTGCGGGGAAAACCGCATTATTAAATATGCTCTGCTCTTATTATTTCCCCACGTCAGGCGAAATGACAGTGCTGGGACATGTCTTTGGCAAGGAGGCTCTTGGTGAAAAGCTCAGGAGGAAAATTGGTCTCATCTCAGCAGGACTTGAAAAGAAATTGCACAGAGACGACAATGCTTTTGAAATTGTGCTGAGCGGCGCATTTGCTTCTATCGGGCTTTATGAAACCCCGACAGATGAAATGAGAGAGAAAGCCATTGATCTATTAAAAGCATTCGGTTCATTCAAATATGCCAACAGAACTTATGAAACACTCTCACAGGGAGAGAAGCAAAAAGTCTTGATTGCGAGGGCTTTAATGAATGATCCGCAGCTCTTGATTTTAGATGAACCTGTGACGGGTCTTGATTTTCTAGCAAGAGAGCAAGTGCTGGAGTCCATCTCATTTATTGCAGCAAAGCCTGATGCGCCTACTTTGCTCTATACGACCCATCATGCAGAGGAGATTCTGCCTGTTTTTCAGCATACCTTATTATTAAAAAATGGATCTGTTTTTGATCAAGGAGAAACAAAAGAGATGATGACAAGCGGCCTGCTTTCTTCTTTTTTTGAATGTCCGGTAGATGTCATGTGGAGAAATGGCCGTCCGCATTTAAGTAAATTGTAGATAAAAGAAACTATTGGTCTGCGTCCCTGCTTTTCCATCATACATATTATAGTAGAAAACGAAAGGCGGGGAAGGACAGATGATCAGCATTTCTGAATTCCAAATCAAGGATGTCGTCGATGTATCCAGCGGGAAAAAACTAGGTACCATTGGGGACATTGATATTAATGTCACAAGCGGCAAAATCCAAGCGATTATTATTGGCGGCACAGGTAAAATGATGGGATTTTTCGGAAAAGAAGAGGAAATGATTGTCCCATGGCGAAATATAGTAAAAATTGGCGAAGATGTGATACTCGTCCGCTTGTCTTCTTAATTCGTATAACTCCTCAATGAATCATTCAATTTTTCCTTAAAATAAACTCTTCATTCTTAGCAAACAATGTCTTTTTCGGGTAAAAAGATTACGTTTTCATATCAATTTGAAAAAAAACCTGCAGAAAGTGCACATTTGAGTGTAATATTTAATGAATCCCACTAACTGTCTATGTATGTCTTGTGGTAAAATAGGAGCGAAATAAAGAGAGATGAATGAAAGGTGGGAGGCAGCTTTGACACACAAATATGACCCCTTTCAGCAGAAATCACCATATGCAATGACCATTCATGATTGGACGAACATGACATGTTCTGGTAAAGAGGTATTGGCCGGATTTACAACAAAAAATGGCGGCTTCAGCCTACCTCCATATCAATCATTGAACACTGGACTCCATGTAGGAGACGATGCTTCTAGTGTTCAAATGAATCGTCAAGTCATAGCAGATGCTGCTGCTGTGCCGCTCTCTGATTGGGTGTTTGCAGACCAAACACACGAGGATCGCATCCTGAAAGTCACCAAGGAGCAAAGAGGAAGAGGAAGTCTTCATTATGATGAGGCACTGCCTGGTACAGACGGTTTATATACGTCTGAGACGAACATGATGCTCGCTCTTTGTTTCGCTGATTGTGTTCCGCTTTATTTTCTAGCTCCGCAAAACGGATTAATTGGAACGGCTCATGCCGGCTGGAAAGGAACCGTCAAGCAAATTGGTGCAAAGATGGTTGATGTATGGGTCAGCCAAGAAGGTGCCAAGGCCGATCAGATTCAAGTCGTCATTGGACCATCCATTGGCAGTTGTTGCTACATAGTCGATGACGTCGTCATGGATCAAGTGAAACAGCTTCCTTTTTCAACAGAGGATGTGTATTCCGAGATTTCACAAGGACAATATAAAATTGATTTGAAAACACTAAACAAAAACGTATTGCTTCATGCAGGAATAAAAGAAGAAAACATACATGTCAGTTCGATGTGCACAAGCTGCAATGATCAGCTTTTCTTCTCACACCGGCGTGATCAAGGGAAAACAGGACGTATGATGTCTTTTGTCGGGTTTAAGGAGGCATAAGTGCAATTGAATGTACGAGAGAATCTCAGACAAATAAATGAACAAATAAACGAAGCATGTAAAAGAGCCGGTAGACAACCAGCAGATGTATCAGTCGTCGCTGTGACAAAATATGTTTCGATTGAACGAGCACTAGAAGCCAAGGAAGCAGGGATTGTGCACTTTGGTGAAAATCGAGACCAAGGGTTACTTGAAAAGCAGGCGGCCATAACCGATGAAAACATTAACTGGCACTTTATCGGCAGTTTACAAACACGAAAAGTGAAATCAGTCATTCAGACAATTGACTACTTACATTCGCTCGACAGGATGTCTCTTGCGAATGAAATTGAAAAAAGAGCGGATCACACAGTTCGCTGTTTTGTACAAGTGAACACATCACTTGAGGAGTCAAAACACGGCTTGAAAAGTGAAGACGTCATTCCATTTGTGAAACAGCTCGCTGATTTCAAACAGATTGAAATTGCAGGACTGATGACGATGGCTCCATTTACAGAGGATCACACTGTGATTCGCAACTGTTTTAAAGCATTAAAAAACCTTCAAGAAGAAGTAAAACATCTTAACCAAGTAAATGCACCTTGTCAGCATTTATCGATGGGCATGTCAAATGATTTTGAAATCGCAATTGAAGAAGGTGCGACATTCGTTCGGATTGGCTCTTCACTTGTTGGAAATGAAACAGGAGGTGCGTGACATGAGCATAAAAAATAAGTTTAAAAGCTTTTTCACTCTCGACGATGAAGAGTATGAGTACGAATATATTGATGAAGAAAGAGAACCCGTTCAAGAAGAAAAAGGAACGAAGGACAAAGCAGCATTTCAAGAGCGCCCGCAGACAGGAAAACAAAATGTTGTCAGCTTGCAAAGCGTGCAGAAATCCTCTAAAGTGGTGTTAAGTGAGCCGCGTGTTTATGCAGAAGCGCAGGAGATTGCAGACCATATTAAAAACAGACGTGCAGTCGTCGTGAATTTGCAGCGCATTCAGCATGATCAAGCAAAGCGAATCATTGACTTCTTAAGCGGAACCGTTTATGCAATCGGTGGAGACATCCAGCGTATTGGCTCGAATATATTCCTCTGCACACCTGATAATGTAGATGTATCTGGCACAATATCAGAGCTATTGACAGAGGAAGAACCTCAGAGGTGGTAAATCATAGTGATTCTATATTACATTTTCCAGCTTTTACAGACTGTATTAACGATTTACTCATTCGCGATTATTATTTACATCTTTATGTCATGGGTGCCATCTGCAAGAGAAACTGTAGTTGGCCGTTTCCTGACAAATATATGCGAACCGTATTTAGAACCATTTCGTAAAATTATTCCGCCAATCGGTATGATTGACATCTCGCCGATTGTGGCATTGCTTGTGATTCGTTTTGCATCTTCATATGGACTAACTGGTCTTTACAATATGATTTTGCGCTTCATGTAAACAGGCTGCCGGGCTTGGCACTGCCAGGCTCTTTTACATAAGAGGGGAACAAAATGAGCGATATCTATCAGCATTTTAGAAAAGACGAACAGCCATTTGTCGACCAAGTGTTAGGCTGGAAAAAAATCGCACTCGACCAATATCGAATGAAATTAACAGACTTCCTTGATCCGCGTGAGCAATTTATTACCGAGTCCGTCATCCAGCATGCTGAAGAACTTGGGATCATGTTTTTTGGCGGGTATGAGGGAGCGGAGCGCAAAAGAGCTCTCATTTATCCTGATTATTTAGAACCTTCTATTGAAGATGTTGAGCTGTCATATTTTCAGGTGAACTATGCGAAAAAGTTTATTTCCTTAGAACACCCGAAGCTTCTCGGCTCATTGATTGGGACAGGCTTGAAGCGTCAAAAATTCGGAGATCTATTATTTTCAGAGGAAGATGTGCAGTTTATTTGTACAAGTGATGTCGCTGATTTTGTGCGGGCGCAGCTGACACATGTCGGCAGAGCATCCGTTTCATTAGAGGAAATCACGCAGGCAGATATAAAGCCAGTGATGACGAAGACTGATATCAAAGAAGATACCATTTCTTCACTTCGGCTTGATGCTGTATGTGCTGCTGTCAGCCGTCAGTCTCGGCAAAAAGCACAGCTTTTAGTCAAAAATGGGCTTGTCAAAGTCAATTGGAAAGTCACTGAGGACCCTTCCTTTACAATCGGTGAAGGCGATCAGCTCTCTGTTCGGGGATTTGGCCGCTTTAGCCTCAAAACGATTGATGGGAAGACCAAAAAAGATAAATTCAAAGTAACATTTGAGCTTATGACATAACGAACTTGAATCTGGAGGTGGCGAGGTTGCCATTAACACCTAATGATATTCATAATAAAACGTTCACAAAAAGCTTTCGCGGCTATGACGAAGACGAAGTAAACGAGTTTTTAAGCCAAGTACGTAAAGACTACGAGATCGTACTCCGTAAAAAGAACGAGCTTGAAGACAAAGTAAACGAGCTTGACGAAAGACTAGGTCATTTTGCCACAATTGAAGAGACATTAAACAAATCGATTCTTGTGGCGCAGGAAGCAGCAGAAGACGTTAAGCGTCATTCTGATAAAGAAGCAAAATTGATTATTCGTGAAGCAGAGAAAAATGCAGACCGTATTATCAACGAAGCGCTGTCAAAATCAAGAAAGATTGCAATGGAAATCGAAGAGCTGAAGAAACAGTCGAAGGTCTTTAGAACTCGTTTCCAAATGCTCATCGAAGCGCAGCTTGATCTTCTGAAAAATGATGATTGGGATCATTTACTGGAATATGAAGTGGACGCTGTCTTTGACGAAAAAGAATAAGCGCATCATCTTGACATGACGTGCTCATGTTGCATATAATACCATCATAAATTAACAAGAGATAAACGTTTGAAAGGGACACTCGCAGCTGTCACATGCGTAATTAAGCGAATCAGGGATGGTGGAAGCCTGACATTACGAGACGCTGCAATGAGATCACCCCTTTAGTTCCTTTTCTGAAAAAAACAGTAAGAAAAGGCGTCTGATCACGTTACGATTTTAGAGTGGATAAGCGGCTGCTTAAATAGCGCTTGTCTAAAAGGGTGGTACCGCGAGACAAGCCTTCTCGTCCCTTATGGGATGAGAGGGCTTTTTTTATTGTTTTTTAATCAGAATTTGCATGTGGAGGAATGGGTATGAACTACAAAGACACCTTATTAATGCCGAAAACAGAATTCCCGATGAGAGGGAACTTGCCGAACAAAGAGCCTGAAATCCAAGAGGAGTGGGCAGAGAAAGACATCTATCAAATGGTTTTAGAGCGGACAAAAGGACGCCCGACGTTTATTTTGCATGATGGACCTCCATATGCGAATGGTGACATTCATATGGGGCATGCACTCAATAAAATCCTAAAAGATTTTATCGTCCGTTTTAAATCAATGAACGGGTACCATGCTCCGTACGTACCGGGCTGGGATACACACGGGCTGCCAATTGAAACAGCTCTTACTAAAAATAAAAAAGTAAAACGCAAAGAAATGTCTACAGCAGAATTCCGCAAACTATGCGAGGAGTATGCTTGGAAGCAAATTGAAGGTCAGCGCAGCCAGTTTAAACGCTTAGGCGTCAGAGCAGACTGGGACAATCCATATGTCACATTAAAGCCTGAATACGAAGCGCAGCAAATTCTTGTCTTTGGTGAAATGGCGAAGAGAGGCTATATCTATAAAGGATTAAAGCCAGTTAACTGGTCTCCTTCAAGTGAATCAGCTCTTGCTGAAGCCGAAATTGAATATAAAGACAAACGTTCACCATCGATTTACGTTTCGTTTAAAGTAAAAGATGGCAAAGGCGTTCTTGAAAACGGCGAACAATTCATTATCTGGACAACAACACCTTGGACGCTTCCTGCAAACCTTGGCATTTGTGTTCATCCGAACTTAGAGTACAGTGTTCTTCAAGTCGGTGCTGAGCGTTATGTCGTTGCATCTGAACTGGTTGAACAAGTGGCAAAAACACTCGGCTTTGAAGAGTATGAAGTCGTGAAAACGCTAAAAGGAAAAGAATTAGACAACATCGTTGCAGAGCATCCAATCTATGGTAGAGATTCTCTTGTGATGCTTGGCGATCACGTGACAACTGATGCAGGAACAGGCTGTGTTCACACTGCACCAGGCCACGGGGAAGATGACTTTATTGTCGGTATGAAATACGGTCTTGATGTGCTCTGTCCAGTAGATGAAAAAGGTGTGATGACAGATGAGGCACCTGGTTTTGAAGGACTATTCTATGAGGATGCCAATAAAGCCATCACAGAACAGCTTGAAGCAAAAGGCGCGCTGAAAAAGCTCGACTTTATCACGCACTCCTACCCGCATGACTGGAGAACGAAAAAACCAACGATTTATCGTGCGACAGCTCAGTGGTTTGCATCCATTAAAGATTTTAGAGAAGCGTTATTAGACAATATTAAAGAAACGAAATGGGTTCCAGCATGGGGTGAAACACGCCTGTTCAATATGGTGCGTGACAGAGGTGACTGGTGCATTTCAAGACAGCGTGTATGGGGCGTTCCAATTCCGGTGTTTTATGCGGAAAATGGTGAGCCGATCATCACGGACGAAACAATCCAGCATGTATCTCAATTGTTTAGAGAGCATGGCTCGAATATTTGGTTTGAAAAAGAAGCGAAAGAGCTATTGCCAGAAGGCTTTACACATCCAGGCAGCCCGAATGGTGAATTCACTAAAGAGCAGGACATCATGGATGTATGGTTTGATTCCGGTTCTTCTCACCAAGCCGTTTTAGAAGAAAGAGATGACCTAGTCCGTCCGGCAGATTTATACCTTGAAGGCTCTGACCAATATCGCGGCTGGTTTAACTCCTCTTTATCAACAGCAGTTGCTGTCACTGGAAAAGCGCCGTATAAAGGTGTCCTAAGCCACGGCTTTACGCTTGATAAAGAAGGACGTAAGATGAGTAAATCATTAGGCAACACGATTGACCCAACGAAGGTTGCGAAGCAGCTCGGTGCAGAAATTCTTAGACTTTGGGTATCTTCTGTCAACTATCAAGCCGACCATCCAGTGTCTGATGATATTTTGAAACAAGTAGCAGAAGTCTATCGTAAGATCCGTAACACCTTCCGCTTCCTGCATGGAAACCTATTTGACTTTGATCCAGCAGTAAATGCTGTGCCAGTAGAAGAGCTTCGCGAAGTGGATCAATACATCTTGATCAAATTAAACAAATTGATTGATAAAGTGAAAAAAGCTTATGATGATTACGAATTTGCGGTCGTCTATCATGCGATTCACAATTTCTGTACAATTGAGCTCAGCTCTTTCTATCTCGATTTTGCAAAGGATGTCGTCTACATTGAGCATGCGGATCATCCAGACCGCCGCAGCATGCAGACTGTCTTCTACGAAACATTAATGGCATTAGTGAAGCTGACTGCACCAATTCTTCCGCATACAGCAGATGAATTATGGAGCCACTTAAGCTTTGTTGAAGAGCCAAGTGTTCAGTTAACAGATATGCCAGAAGGTGTGGCAGTTCCTCAAGCTGAAGTGACAGAAGCGAAGTTTGACCGCTTTATGGAGGTACGTGACGATGTGCTAAAAGCGCTGGAGATTGCGCGTAACGAGAAAGTCATCGGACGTTCACTTGAAGCAAGTGTGACGCTTTATGCGACAGACGAAGTGAAAACCCTTCTTGCATCCATTAAAGAAGATGTGAAGCAGCTCTTTATCATCTCTGAATTAACGGTAGAGGATAAGCAGCATGCAGATACATCGGCGCCTGAATATACATCAGGAAGAATTGTGGTTCAAAAAGCAGAAGGAGAATTGTGCGAACGTTCCCGTATTATTTCAAAAGATGTTGGTGCAAATCCGAAATACCCAACATTGTCGCTGAAAAATGCTGAAATCGTGGAGAAATATTACCAAAATTAACAGTGCGATAATCACAAGCTAGCGCCCCGTCATATGCGGGGCGTTTTCTTTTTTGAGAAAATGACAGCGTTTAGAACGAAAGGAAAAATCTTATGGCTTTAAAGTAACCAGGCAGGGCAACAATATGATTATCACGACAGGGCAGGAGTTGAAATTGCGACATGAATGGCGATCTAGAGACGATTTACACGGAACTCCTTCAAATAAAAGAAGAGCTGCAATCTAAACTGTTTGAATACGCATCATTTCGTTCACCCGCTGAGCATGTCTCGTTGAATGACGTTAAAACGACCACACTTCTTTATCACATCAAAGAAGAGCTGCAAGATGTGTCTCTCGCTATTGCGAAAATCGAACAAGGAAACTATGGCATATGTGAGGCAACAGGAGATGTGATTCCGCTTGAACAAATGAGCATTCTTCCTACCGCCCGCACGGCTGACGACTTTTTATATCATAAGCAATACGAGAAAAAAGCATTCACTCCTTATCCTTCCGAATCAAATGATTCTCATTTTGAAGCCTTCCACATGTAGGGAGGTTTTTGTCTGTCAACTAAAGTTTCTTTACTCCTTCCTGTTTTCTTGATAAAATGCTTAAAGATCAAAGTATGAAGATGGAGGAACGTGTGTGTTCTATTACATAATCGCATTCGTTATCATTTGTTTAGACCAATTAACAAAATGGCTCATTGTCAAAAATATGATGCTCGGAGATTCTGTTCCAGTCATTGATGGATTCTTTTATATCACGTCTCACCGAAATTCAGGAGCCGCATGGGGAATTCTCCAAGGGCAAATGTGGTTTTTCTATGTGATCACACTCGTTGTTATTGCGGGAATTGTTTATTACTTACAAAAACATGGACAAAAGGACAAGCTGCTTGGAGTAGCGCTGGCCTTAATGCTTGGCGGAGCGATCGGAAACTTTATCGACCGTATTTTCCGTCAGGAAGTGGTTGATTTTGCTCATTTCGTATTTGGGGATTATCACTACCCAATCTTTAATATTGCAGATTCTTCTCTCTGTGTAGGGGTTATTCTGCTCTTCATTCAAATGCTGTTAGATGGAAAGAAAAATAAGGAGTCAACTACATGAATCAAGTAAATATTGCCGTTTCAGAAGAACAAACGAGTGAACGGCTAGATAAATTTCTAAGCACAACAGAACCAGAATGGTCAAGAACCCAAGTCCAGCAATGGGTTAAAGATGGGCTGATCGAAGTAAACGGGAAACAAGTAAAGGCCAATTACAAAGTACAAGCTGGGGATCAAATCAAAGTGGAGATTCCAGATCCGGAAGCGCTAGATGTAGAAGCAGAACCAATGGATCTTGATATTTACTATGAGGATGCAGATGTGTTAGTCGTAAATAAGCCTCGAGGAATGGTCGTTCATCCAGCCCCAGGTCATGTGTCAGGTACACTTGTAAATGGTCTGATGGCACATTGTACGGATTTATCAGGGATTAACGGTGTGATGCGTCCTGGAATTGTCCACCGAATTGATAAAGATACGTCTGGGCTGTTAATGGTCGCGAAAAACGATATGGCACATGAGTCACTCGTCAATCAGCTGGTGGCTAAAACTGTCACAAGAAAGTATACGGCCGTTGTCCACGGTATTATCCAGCATGATACAGGCACAATTGATGCACCAATTGGCAGAGACAAAAAAGACCGCCAAAGCATGACGGTCACAAAAGAAAATGCAAAACAGGCCGTCACTCACTTTGATGTGATTGAACGCTTTAAAGACTTCACGGTTGTCGAGTGCCGACTTGAAACAGGAAGAACACACCAAATTCGTGTTCATATGAAATATATCGGCTACCCTCTTGCAGGAGATCCGAAATATGGGCCGAGAAAAACAGTCGATTTTAATGGACAGCTGCTGCATGCTGGTGTTTTAGGATTTGATCATCCTAGAACAGGAGAATATATCGAGTTCACAGCACCAATTCCAGCTGATATGAGGGGCTTTATCGATTCATTAAGAAATAACGATTGACAGGCCGTTCTTTTTTTGAAATAATAAACGAAGAAATTGAGATTCTTTAAAACAGTCCAGAGAGGCTGAGAAGGATAACGGATCAATTTGTGCACGAGTATGCACAAATGAACGCCCCTCTCTGCCCTTTGCAGAAGGGGCTTTTTATTTGTCAAAAAGAGGTGTAAAAGATGGAACAAAAAGCAGTCATTCTTGATGAACAAGCGATCAGACGAGCGCTTACCCGAATTGCACATGAAATGATTGAGCGCAACAAAGGGATGAAGGATGTCATACTTGCCGGGATCAAGACAAGAGGCATACATCTTGCAAAGCGCCTTGCAGAGCGCATCGAGCAAATTGAGGGAAATCCAGTCACTGTGGGTGAACTTGATATTACACTATACCGTGATGACCTGACAAAAAAGACAGACAACCAAGACCCGCTTGTAAAGGGTGCAGACATCCCAGCTGACATTAATGACAAAACTCTCATTGTCGTTGACGATGTCCTGTTTACAGGCAGAACCGTCAGAGCAGCTATGGATGCCCTTGTGGATGTAGGAAGACCTTCTTCCATTCAGCTGGCTGTGCTCGTCGACCGGGGACACCGGGAGCTGCCGATTCGAGCGGATTATATCGGGAAAAACATTCCGACATCAAAAGCAGAGACCGTTATGGTTCAACTGAATGAAGTAGATCAAAACGACCTTGTCGCTATATATGAAAAATAACCTTTTTAAATGCATTCCAGAGAGTTTGCAAAGAGGGCAAAAACAGAGACACCGAGCACACGGCTAACATGACGTGTCCGGTTTTTCTAGGCCTCTTTGCGCATACTCGCAAAGAGGCTTTTTTAATGAAAAAGGACACATCTAGGAGGAAAATCATGAGTCAGCAAAAAGCCAATTTAGGCATTCGAGATATCCCAAAACCATTCACATGGCTATCACTTAGCCTGCAGCATTTGTTTGCGATGTTTGGTGCAACCATTCTTGTACCAAAAATCATTGATATGAGTCCAGCCGTCGCGCTCATCTCAAGCGGTGTGGGAACAATTGTTTACTTAATCATCACAAGAGGACAAATTCCGGCGTATCTTGGATCGTCCTTTGCCTTCATCGCCCCCATACTGAATGTGAAAGCAACGGGCGGCCCCGGAGCCGCAATGGTTGGCGCCTTCATGGCGGGTGTCGCTTATGCGCTCATTGCCCTGTTCATTAAATGGCTCGGCACAGGCTGGCTGATGAAGCTTCTGCCGCCGGTCGTCGTAGGACCAGTCATTATGGTCATTGGACTTGGACTCGCTGGAACAGCAGTCAACATGGCGATGTATGTTGATCCGAATGCAACCGAGCTTGTTTACAGCCTCAAGCACTTAATGGTCGCTGGCTTCACACTGGCTGTCACGATTATCAGTATGATTTTCCTAAGAGGATTCCTTAGCTTAATCCCAGTTTTAATCGGCATTATCAGCGGCTATCTCTTTGCCTTAACACAAGGCATTGTGAACTTTCAGCCGGTCATTGACGCAAAATGGTTTGCTGTCCCAGACTTCGTCGTACCATTTGTCGACTATACACCTGCAGTGACTTTAAGCATTCTCACAGTGATGGTGCCGGTTGCCTTTGTCACAATGTCTGAGCATATCGGCCACCAAGTGGTGTTAAGTAAGGTCGTAGGACAAGATTTTATTAAAAAACCAGGTCTTCACCGCTCCATTTTAGGAGACAGTGCGGCGACCATCTTCGCTTCACTTATTGGCGGACCACCAACAACAACTTATGGAGAGAACATTGGCGTACTTGCCATCACAAGAGTGTTCAGTATCTTCGTCATCGGCGGAGCAGCAGTGTTTGCGATCTGCTTCGGTTTTGTAGGGAAAATTTCAGCATTAATCAGTACAGTGCCGTCCGCGGTGATGGGAGGCGTTTCGTTCCTGCTCTTTGGAATCATTGCCTCAAGCGGCCTGAGAATCCTGATTGATCATAAAGTGAATTTTGAAGAAAAGCGTAATCTCATTATCGCATCAGTCATCCTAGTCATCGGAATTGGCGGGGCATTCATTGAGGTGAAACAAATCAATCTCACTCTATCTGGAATGGCACTTGCTGCGATTACGGGTGTCCTGTTAAACCTTATCCTGCCGCATCAAAAAGCGGAAGATGACGAGTCAAATGAATCAAATACAGAAAACCTTTTAAAAGAAGTCCAGTGAGGCTGACAAGGGTTCTAAATGGAGCAGAATGCACGAAAGTGCCGCTGCTTCTTTTGGAGAACCCTAAGCTGCCGAGGCTTAGGGTTTTTTTGAACCTGAAAGTGATGAAAAACTAGAGGGGGAAGAAAAAATGAATGATTTATCGACAATGAGCAGCTTGTCTAAAGAAGAGATTTTACAGCTGATTGAAGAAGCAGCGGCACTCAAAAAGGGGAAACAAGAACATGGATTAGCCGGAGAATTTGTGGCAAACCTCTTCTTAGAGCCTAGCACAAGAACACGTTTTAGCTTCGAAGTAGCCGAGAAGAAACTAGGGATGAATGTCCTGAGCTTAGATGCAGCAAGCACCTCCGTTCAAAAGGGCGAAACACTTTACGATACGGTAAAAACACTGGAATCGATCGGAGTAAAGGCATGTGTGATCAGAGACAGCACCGATGAATATTATAACGAGCTGATCGGGAAGGTTGGAATTCCCATCATCAATGCAGGTGATGGCTGCGGACAGCATCCAACCCAATCACTGCTTGACCTCATGACCATCTTTGAAGAGTTTGGCGGCTTTGAAGGCTTAACGATTTCGATTCATGGAGATATCAAACATAGCAGGGTGGCAAGGTCAAATGCTGAGGTTCTCTCAAGGCTGGGAGCGACAGTCCTCTTTTCAGGACCTGCTTCCTTCCAGGATGAACAAAACCCTCACGGAACGTACGTCCATGTAGATGAAGCCATCGCACAATCTGATGTGGTGATGCTGCTCAGAATCCAGCATGAACGGCACGCTGAAAAAATGGGCAGTGAAGATTACTTATCAACTTATGGATTAACAGTAGATAGAGCCAACAAGATGAAAGAACGCGCGATTATTATGCATCCAGCCCCAGTAAACAGAGGTGTTGAAATAGATGATTCATTAGTAGAGTCCAAGCAGTCAAGGATTTTCAAACAAATGGAAAATGGTGTTTATATCCGAATGGCCGTATTAAAAAGAGCTTTTCAAAATAGCACACTACATCAAAAAGGGAGAGATTCTGTCTATGTCATATCTCATTAAAAACGGTTTTATCTTAACGAGCACAGGTGAAAGAGTGCAGCAGGATATTAGGGTAAAAGGAAAAGTGATTCAAGCGATTGGTCACCTAGAAAGAGAAGACGGAGAAGAGGTTATTGATGCAGCAGGGCTATTTGTGTCACCAGGCTTGATCGATCTGCATGTGCATTTAAGAGAGCCAGGCGGAGAGAAAAAGGAAACAATTGAAACAGGCTCTAAAGCAGCCGCAAGAGGCGGATATACGACGATTGCAGCGATGCCGAATACACGTCCAGTTCCAGATACAAAAGAGCAAATGGAATGGCTCATGAATCGAATCGAAGAAACCTCATCTGTTAGAGTGCTGCCATACGCCTCCATCACAACGAGACAAATTGGGGAAGAGATGACGGATTTTGCAGCACTAAAAGAAGCAGGCGCCTTTGCTTTTACAGATGACGGTGTCGGTATCCAAACAGCAGGCATGATGTACGAAGCGATGAAACAGGCAGCAAGTCTTGATCAAGCGATTGTGGCGCACTGCGAAGATAACTCGCTCATTTACGGCGGGTGCGTTCATGAAGGAGAATTTTCAAAAGCAAATGGATTAAACGGAATACCGTCCATTTGTGAATCGGTGCATATTGCAAGAGATGTTCTTTTAGCAGAAGCAGCGAACTGTCATTATCATGTATGTCATATCAGTACGAAAGAATCTGTGCGGGTCGTACGCGATGCAAAAAAAGCAGGTATCCGTGTGACGGCTGAGGTGTCACCGCATCACCTGCTGTTGTGTGATACGGACATTCCAGGTCTTGATACAAATTATAAAATGAACCCGCCGCTCAGAGGAAAAGAGGATCGCGAGGCATTGATCGAGGGACTGTTAGATGGAACGATTGATTTCATCGCAACAGACCATGCGCCGCATACAGAAGAAGAAAAGAACGAAACCATGCAGCGTGCCCCGTTTGGAATTGTGGGACTTGAAACAGCGTTCCCGCTTCTGTATACACGATTTGTCAAAACAGGCGAATGGACATTAAAAGAACTCGTTGATTATATGACAATCAAACCAGCAGAAGCCTTTTCCCTTCCATACGGAAAGCTTGAAGAAGGACACATAGCTGATATTACACTCATTGATTTAAACAAAGAAATGGCAATCGATAAAACAAGCTTCTTATCTAAAGGACAAAATACACCGTTTGACAAATTGACTGTATCAGGATGGCCGGTCATGACACTTGCATCTGGGAAAGTCGTTTATGAAGAGGGGAGACTAGTAAAATGAAGAGACGCTTAGTGCTAGAAAACGGAACAGTATTCGAAGGAACAGGCTTTGGCAGCTTAGAACCATCAGTGGGAGAAGTCGTCTTTAATACAGGGATGACAGGCTATCAAGAAATTTTATCTGATCCATCATACTGCGGACAAATTGTCACACTCACTTACCCGCTTATCGGCAACTACGGCATTAACCGTGATGATTTTGAATCGATCACACCGTTTGTGAAAGGGCTGATTGTGAAAGAGCTTTGTGAAAAGCCCTCAAACTGGCGCTCTTCATACTCACTCGATGAATATTTAAAAATGAAAAACATTCCGGGGCTGAGCGGAATCGATACACGGAAGCTGACTAGAATGATTCGAAGTGCAGGGACTTTAAGAGGGGCGTTTGCAGGACCTGATGAACAAGTGGAAGACGTTGTGCGCCGCCTTCAAACATTGCAGCTGCCAACTGATCAGGTGAGTCAAGTATCTGTGAAAAATGCGTACCCAAGCCCAGGCAGAGGAAAAAGAATTGTCCTTGTCGATTTCGGCATGAAGCACGGCATTTTGCGCGAGCTCAATAAACGTGATTGCGATGTCATTGTGGTGCCATACAACATCACTGCAGATGAAGTGCTGCAGCTAAAGCCTGATGGTATCATGCTTTCAAACGGACCTGGAGATCCTGTGGATGTACCAGAAGCCGTTGAGATGATTCAGCAATTGATTGGAAAGGTGCCGCTCTTTGGTATTTGCCTCGGACATCAATTATTTGCTCTAGCGTGCGGTGCAAGCACAGAAAAAATGAAATTTGGTCACAGAGGGTCGAACCATCCGGTGAAAGAACTAGCAACTGGCAAGGTGACACTCACGTCTCAAAACCATGGCTACACGGTTAGCAGTATTAACGAAGCCGTGCTCGAAGTCACACATATTGCCCTAAACGACAATACGATTGAAGGATTAAAACATAAAGAAGCACCAGCATTCACTGTTCAGTACCACCCAGAAGCATCACCGGGTCCAGAAGATGCAAACTACTTATTTGACCAGTTCATGGAAATGATTCATACGACTGAGAAAGAAGGGGAAGAAGTATGCCAAAACGCGTAGACATCAAAAAGATTTTAGTAATCGGATCAGGTCCTATCATCATCGGTCAGGCAGCGGAGTTTGACTATGCAGGTACACAGGCTTGCTTAGCACTAAAAGAAGAGGGCTATGAAGTCGTTCTAGTGAACTCTAACCCTGCGACCATCATGACAGATACAGAAATGGCCGACAAGGTATACATCGAACCACTGACACCAGAATTTTTAACACGAATCATTCGAAAAGAACGCCCTGATGCGATCTTGCCAACACTTGGCGGGCAAACTGGATTAAACCTTGCTGTTGAATTGTCAGACCTTGGTGTATTAGCTGAATGCGGCGTTGAAGTACTCGGTACAAAGCTGTCAGCCATCCAAAAAGCAGAGGATAGAGATTTATTCCGTAATTTGATGAATGAACTAAATGAGCCTGTACCAGAAAGTGAAATCATTCATAACCTGGAAGAAGCAATGGCGTTTACGGATCAAATCGGTTTCCCTGTCATCGTCAGACCAGCCTATACATTAGGTGGAACGGGCGGCGGAATTTGTACAAACGAGCAAGAACTGAAGGAAATCGTTGAAAACGGCCTGAAGCTAAGCCCAGTTACTCAATGCTTACTTGAAAAAAGCATTGCAGGCTTTAAAGAAATTGAATATGAAGTCATGCGAGACAGCGGTGACCATGCAATCGTTGTTTGTAACATGGAAAACTTTGACCCTGTCGGTATCCATACAGGTGACAGTATTGTTGTAGCACCAAGCCAAACGTTAAGTGATCGTGAATATCAGCTGCTTCGCAATGTGTCGCTTAAGCTGATCCGCGCACTTGGCATAGAAGGCGGCTGTAACGTTCAGCTGGCACTTGATCCAAACAGCTTTCAATACTATATCATCGAAGTAAACCCGCGTGTGAGCCGTTCCTCTGCGCTTGCGTCAAAAGCGACAGGCTATCCAATTGCCAAATTGGCAGCGAAAATTGCAGTCGGCTTAACGCTTGATGAAATGATGAACCCAGTCACAGGTAAAACCTATGCAGCCTTCGAGCCTGCACTTGACTATATCGTTTCAAAAATACCGCGCTGGCCGTTCGATAAATTTGAATCTGCCAACAGACGTCTTGGTACGCAAATGAAGGCAACTGGTGAAGTCATGGCGATCGGCCGCACATTAGAAGAGTCTCTTCTAAAGGCTGTACGTTCACTTGAAGCCGATGTGCATCACATTGAATTAAAAGATGAAGCAGACATCACAAATGAAGTGCTTGAAAAACGGATTATCAAAGCGGGAGACGAACGATTATTTTATATTGCTGAGGCGCTTAGAAGAGGCTATACAGTCGAACAAATACACGAATTCTCAAAAATTGATTACTTCTTCCTTCATAAACTGGAAGGCATCATCGCCTTTGAGAAGACATTAAAAGAAAACAAAGGCAATACAGACGTATTAAAAGAAGCGAAAGAAAAAGGCTTCTCAGATATCTACATTAGCCGCGAGTGGAATATGAACGAATCGGATGTCTACAAGCTAAGACAAGAAGCAGGCATTGTACCTGTATACAAAATGGTAGATACATGTGCGGCAGAATTTGAATCAGAGACACCTTATTTCTACAGCACGTATGAAGATGAAAATGAATCAGAACGTACAGACAAGAAAAGCGTTATCGTATTAGGTTCAGGTCCTATCCGAATTGGACAAGGGGTTGAATTTGATTATGCGACCGTTCACTCTGTGTGGGCAATTAAACAAGCAGGCTATGAAGCGATCATTATTAACAACAACCCTGAAACGGTCTCAACAGACTTTAGTATTTCAGATAAGCTCTACTTTGAACCACTCACTGTAGAAGACGTAATGCATATCATCGACCTTGAACAGCCTGAAGGGGTTGTCGTTCAGTTCGGCGGGCAAACAGCGATCAACTTAGCAGATGAATTATCAAATAGAGGGGTTAAAATTCTTGGAACTTCTCTAGAAGACCTAGACCGCGCAGAAAACCGGGACAAGTTTGAACAAACGTTAGAAACACTCGGCGTGCCCCAGCCTAAAGGGAAAACAGCAACGTCTGTGCCTGAAGCAGTAGCGATTGCCAATCAAATTGGCTACCCAGTCCTTGTCCGTCCTTCCTATGTATTAGGCGGCCGCGCGATGGAAATTGTGTATCAAGAAGCTGAGCTTCTTCACTACATGGAGAATGCGGTGAAGGTCAATCCGCAGCATCCAGTGTTAATTGACAAGTATTTGACAGGAAAAGAAATTGAAGTAGATGCCGTGTCTGATGGCGAAACTGTCGTGATCCCAGGCATTATGGAACACATTGAAAGAGCCGGAGTTCACTCTGGTGACTCGATTGCGGTCTATCCGCCGCAAACATTGTCTGAGGACATCAAAGCGAAGATCGCAGAATACACGATCAAGCTTGCAAAAGGACTCAACATTATTGGGCTTTTGAACATCCAATTTGTCCTATCAAAAGGCGAAGTGTATGTACTTGAAGTGAACCCGCGATCAAGCCGGACGGTTCCTTTCTTAAGTAAAATTACAGGCATCCCGATGGCCAACCTTGCGACAAAAGTCATCTTAGGAGAGAAGCTAAAAAATTATGGCTACGAAGAAGGGCTTCACACAGAGCAAGAAGGAGTGTACGTTAAAGTCCCAGTCTTCTCTTTTGCTAAATTAAGAAGAGTCGATATTACACTCGGACCTGAAATGAAATCAACAGGTGAAGTCATGGGGAAAGATGTCACGATCGAAAAAGCCCTATATAAAGGATTGATTGCGTCAGGCATTCAAATTCCTAATGACGGAACAGTACTTCTGACAGTGGCTGATAAGGATAAAGAAGAAGGACTTGAGATCGCAAGAAGATTTCATTCTATCGGCTATCATATTTTAGCAACGGAAGGAACGGCGAATTATTTAAAACAAGCCTCCATTCCTTCAAGTGTGGTCGGTAAAATCGGAGAGGAAGGCAAAAACCTTCTCGATGTCATTCGAAACGGGGAAGCGCAATTTGTCATCAACACCTTAACAAAAGGAAAACAGCCGGCAAGAGACGGCTTTAGAATTAGACGTGAATCTGTTGAAAACGGAGTGGCTTGCTTAACGTCCCTAGATACTGCAGAAGCCATTTTAAGAGTGCTTGAGAGCATGACATTTAGAGCGGATGAAATGCCAGAAGTGAAAACGAATGCTGAGGTGACAGTAACGATATGAAAAAAGCATACTTGACGGTCGTCTCGAACCGAGAGATCGCTGATCATATTTACGAAATGACATTAAAAGGTGACCTTGTGGACTCCTTTCAAACGGCTGGACAATTTCTTCATCTAAAGGTCAGTGAATCCATGACACCGCTGCTGAGAAGACCGATCAGTATTGCCAACATTCATGCCGAACAAAAAGAAGCAACCATCATTTACCGGGCAGAGGGAGAGGGCACAAAGCTCCTCTCCCAAAAGCGGGAGGGAGAATCAGTCGATGTATTAGGTCCGCTTGGAAACGGGTACGATCCTTCAGTCGTCCAGCCCGGAGAGACGGCTTTACTAGTCGGCGGCGGAATTGGCGTACCGCCTCTATATGAACTGTCCAAGCGTTTAACGAAAAAAGGCGTCATCGTGAAGCATGTCCTCGGCTTTCAATCGAAAAAGGATGTATTTTACGAGGAGAAATTTCAAGCACTCGGCGATACGTTTATTGCAACGGTTGATGGCACATACGGTGCTAAAGGCTTTGTAACAGATGTGATAAAAGAGCAAAACCTGAGCTTTGATGTGCTGCTTTCCTGCGGTCCAACACCTATGCTAAAAGCGCTGAAAGACACGTATCCTGATAAGCCCGTCTACATTTCGATGGAAGAACGAATGGGCTGTGGAATTGGTGCCTGCTTTGCATGTGTCTGTCACACCGATCAGCTCGACAAACCTTACGTCAAAGTGTGTCTTGATGGACCTGTTTTTAAAGCAGAGGAGGTGGCATTGTCATGCTAAACGTTGAGTTACCCGGATTATCTTTAAAAAATCCAATTATCCCTGCATCAGGCTGCTTTGGATTCGGGAGAGAATTTGCATCCTTATATGACCTATCATTGCTAGGCGGTATCATGATCAAGGCCACAACCCTTGAACCGAGATTTGGCAATCCGACTCCAAGGGTAGCCGAGACAGGAGCCGGTATGCTCAATGCAATCGGCCTTCAAAACCCAGGTCTAAAAGGCGTGCTTGAAAATGAGCTGCCTTGGCTTGAGCAATTTGATACGCCTATTATTGCGAATGTTGCTGGCTCACAGGTTGATGATTATGTGGAAGTAGCCAAGCAAATCAGCCAAGCAAAAAATGTTCATGCCCTTGAACTGAATATTTCTTGCCCAAATGTGAAAACAGGCGGGATTGCCTTCGGTACAGATCCAAATATGGCGGCGTCATTGACAAAAGCGGTCAAGGAAGTCTCTTCTGTACCTGTCTATGTCAAGCTGTCACCTAACGTAGCCAATATTGTGGAGATTGCTCAAGCGATTGAAGCTGCTGGAGCAGATGGACTCACCATGATTAACACATTAATCGGTATGCGTTTAGATTTAAAAACAGGGAAACCCATCCTTGCCAATAAAACTGGCGGATTATCAGGACCAGCTGTCAAACCGGTCGCTGTGCGCATGGTACACGAGGTGAGTCAAGCGGTTTCTATTCCGATTATCGGGATGGGCGGGGTGCAAAGTGCTGAAGATGTACTTGAATTTTTACTAGCAGGTGCAAGTGCAGTAGCTGTCGGCACAGCCAATTTTGTGAATCCATTTATTTGCCCGGAAATCATTGAAGAGCTGCCAAATGTGTTAGCAGCATATGGATATTCATCTGTAGAGGAATGCATCGGAAGGAGCTGGAAACATGAAGCACTTGCCCATCATCGCGCTTGATTTTCCATCAGGACAGGAGGCCCACGCCTTTTTAGATCGTTTTGAAGGCACTCCATTATTCGTAAAGGTTGGCATGGAGCTGTTTTACCAAGAAGGTCCTGCCATCATTGACGCACTAAAAGAAAAAAATTGCCGTATTTTCCTTGATCTGAAGCTTCATGATATTCCAACAACCGTGCAAAAAGCGATGAACCGGCTTGCTACACTTGGTGTTGATTTGGTGAATGTGCATGCAGCCGGCGGGAAAAAAATGATGCAGGCTGCCGTAGAGGGGCTTGAAAGCGGAACCCCTGCCGGGCAAAATCGCCCGGGCATTATTGCAGTGACCCAGCTGACTAGTACGTCAGAAGACATGATGAGAAACGAATTACTCATTGACCGTCCGCTGCAAGAGACTGTTATCCGGTACGGACAATTAGCATATGAAAGTGGGCTGGACGGGGTTGTTTGCTCTGTTCATGAATCTAAAGCACTTCATGAACATATTTCACCATCCTTTCTCACTGTAACGCCAGGAATTCGCATGTCGAATGATCAAACCGATGACCAACAGCGCGTGGCGACACCTGCCTATGCAAAGGAGCAAGGTGTTTCACAAATCGTTGTCGGAAGATCAATCACAAAAGCTGATAAACCAATAGAAGCCTATCATCAAATTTTGAAAGAGTGGGAGTGACTGCCAGATGAAATCAAAAATTGCGAAACATCTATTACAAATCAAAGCGGTCTCATTAAAACCAGACGAACCGTTTACATGGGCGAGCGGTATAAAATCACCGATCTATTGTGATAACCGCCTGACATTGTCATATCCAGAAGTGAGACACGACATTGCTGAAGGTCTAAAAGATTTGATTCTCACTCATTTCAAGGGAGCAGAGGTTGTCGCGGGTACTGCAACAGCAGGCATTCCTCATGCGGCATTAGCAGCAGACCGCTTGAATATTCCTATGTGTTATGTTAGAAGTAAGCCGAAAGCACACGGAAAAGGAAATCAAATTGAAGGGGCCGTATCGAAAGGTCAAAAGGTTGTCGTCGTCGAAGACCTGATTTCCACAGGAGGCAGTGTGCTTGAAGTGGTCGCTGCTCTTCAAGATGAGGGCTGCGAGGTACTAGGAGTTGCCGCGATCTTCACATACGGACTGCCAAAAGCAGCGGCAGCATTTCAAGAAAAAAATATTCCATATGTCACCCTAACAGACTATGACACTTTGACAGACGTGGCACTTGAAATGAAAGCGATTGAGCCTGCTGCGATGAACAAACTAAAACGCTGGAGACAAGATCCATCCTCTGAATCTTGGATGGAAGAAACGGTCTGAAAAGTGAAAGCCCATCGTTAACAAAAGCTGTGCCTGCCCGCACGGCTTTTGTTATTTGGGTAAAAATAGTAAAATAGACTCAAATTTTAATAAAAACTAATCCTATCAACAAAGTCGGGTTGACTTTTGTTTGAATTGTGTTAATATTTAAGACAAATTGAAACTCTTATCCAGAGAGGTGGAGGGACTGGCCCGATGAAACCCGGCAACCTGCGATTCGCAAGGTGCTACTTCCTGCAAAATGATTCTATTTTGAAAGATAAGGAAATCGTGAGCTTCCTCATCTTTCTTTCGGACTGAAAGAAAGTTTTTTTATTTTAACGGTGAGGGGGAAGAGGAGATGGAAGTGAAACAAAATCAGGATGAGGACTTAGTAAAGCATATGCAAGAACTGATTGGGGATATGAAATTCGGTTCAATTATGTTAATTGTTCAGGACGGTCAAGTGATTCAGGTGGAAAAAAACGAAAAAATTAGATTAAAGTAGTGCGGAAAATAGCAATATGAGCGGTACTCCGGAAGGGGAGAAATCATGTTAACTTATGAAAATTGGCAAGAGCCGTCCATTACATTTCAAGAGGATGATTTGTATAAAGGAGCCCTGTCTGTACTGAAATGGGCGTACGGTCATTATGGTGACCAGCTCGTATATGCGTGCAGCTTTGGGATTGAGGGCATCGTTCTAATTGATCTGATTGCAAAAGTAAAAAAAGATGCGAAAATTGTCTTTTTAGATACAGGTCTGCATTTTAAAGAAACATACGACACAATTGATGCGGTAAAGGAAAGATACCCAGGTTTAGACATTGAACTGAAAACGCCTGAGCTGACGGTTGAACAGCAAAATGAGCAGCACGGTGATCAATTATGGAAAACAAATCCCCAAAGCTGCTGCCATATGCGTAAGGTCATTCCGTTGCAAGAAGCCCTCTCTGGTTATCCAGCATGGCTTTCAGGTTTAAGAAGAGAGCAGTCACCAAAACGAGCAGGGACGAATTTCTTAAATAAGGATGAAAAATTCAAATCAGTAAAAGTATGTCCGCTCATCCATTGGACGTGGAAGGACATATGGAGATATGCATCTAGAGAGGAACTTGCTTATAATCCGCTGCATGACCAAGGATATCCAAGTATCGGCTGTGCACCGTGTACACAACCAGCATTTACTGCAGATGATCTGCGTTCTGGCAGATGGTCAGGCACAGCAAAGACAGAGTGCGGATTACATGAGTAAGGGAGCATAATGTATGGAAATCGCCGCAATTTTATTTAGTCTATTCTTTGCTTTAAACATAGGCGCAAGCGGAGCAGCTGCTTCTATGGGCATTGCGTATGGATCAGGTGCCATTCAAAAGCCCATTTATGCACTCAGTTTTTGTGCAGTTGGGATTTTAGCAGGTTCAGTGATTGGCGGCGGTGAGGTCGTCAAAACGATCAGCTCTGGTATTATGCCAGAATCAGTCATTACACTTGAAATCGTTTGTATTATCATTGGTTCTGCTGCACTATCACTTTTCATAGCGAATCTGATAGCGATTCCTTTATCAACAAGTGAGGTCACAGTAGGGGCTGTGGTTGGTGTGGCAGTCGCGTATAAAGTATTGTTTGTGAAATCCATTTTAGTGATTGTGGCATTTTGGGTCATCATCCCGCTTTTCGCCTTTCTTTTTACCTTTGCTGTCGTCAAAATCATCAGAATGTTCCCTAAACGAAAGTTGTCTAAAAAAAGCACAGTTATTTTATCTGTCGTCTTAATCCTCAGCGGATTTTTAGAAGCATTTTCAGCCGGGATGAACAATGTGGCAAATGCGGTCGGCCCGCTCGTCGCTTCAGGCGTTTTGTCAGTTGGGCAGGGAACACTTTACGGTGGAATTTTCGTCGCAGCAGGGGCCCTCTTGCTAGGCAGAAGAGTGCTGGAAACAAACGGAAAGAAAATTACCCGCTATCAAACAGGCGAAGGGATTTTACTTTCGAGTACCGGTGCCGGGCTTGTCATCGTCAGCTCTATTTTTGGTCTGCCCGTTCCGCTTACGCAAATCACCTCCTCGTCTATTATCGGACTTGGAATGGCAAAAGGCGGGCCTAACATTTTTCACAAACATGTTGTGAAAAAAATGCTGAAAGTGTGGGTGGTGTCACCCTTCTTATCACTCAGCCTATCGTATTTGCTGGTGAGCCTTTTCTTAAAAGGAGACTATTACTCTATCTTTATCATGATGAGTGTACTGCTTGCCTCACTTGGTGCGCTGAGTCTGATGAAGGCAGTCAAAAATGAGAGCAGCTCTATTCATGAACAGGGCGGCGGGATTTAATCACAAATCCGACTATTAACATCTAATAAATAAGAACATTGAGAGGAAGATGAACAAATGAGTTTAACACCACATGGTGGCGTATTAATTAATCGAGTAAACGAAGAATATGATCTCAGCACAGCTGCAAAGGAAATTGAACTAGATGCAATCTCCTTTGCAGACCTTGAACTCATTGCAATTGGCGGATATAGTCCAATTGAAGGGTTTTTAACAAAAGCTGATTATGAAGCAGTTGTGAGCAGTATGCGGCTAGCAAGTGGTGTCGTTTGGTCTCTTCCTATTACACTGCCAGTGACAAAAGAAAAGGCGGCGGAAATCCATCAAGGCGATATCGTACGCTTATCCTATAATGGAACTGTATATGGGGTCATTGAAGTAGAGGATCAATACACACCAGATAAGGAAAAAGAAGCGGTGAATATCTATAAAACTGATGACCGCAATCATCCAGGTGTGAAAAAATTATTTGAACGCGGCGATACTTATATTGGCGGGAAAATTACACTGACGAAACGCAGTGAAAAACCATTCCCTCAATTTACGTATGAGCCAGAAGAAACAAGACGTCATTTTAAAGAAAACGGCTGGAAAACCATTGTTGGTTTCCAAACGAGAAACCCGGTTCATCGTGCGCATGAATATATTCAAAAAACAGCATTAGAAACGGTCGATGGTTTATTTTTAAATCCGCTTGTCGGTGAAACAAAATCTGACGACATCCCGGCAGATGTGAGAATGAAAAGCTATCAAGTGTTATTGAATGGTTATTATCCAAAAGACCGCGTCTTTTTAGGTGTTTTTCCTGCTGCAATGCGTTATGCTGGACCAAAGGAAGCGATATTTCACGCGCTTGTTCGGAAAAATTATGGCTGCACCCATTTTATTGTCGGAAGAGATCATGCAGGTGTTGGTGACTATTACGGCACATACGAGGCGCAGGAACTATTTGATCAATTTACAAGCGAAGAAATCGGCATTACTCCATTAAAATTTGAACACAGCTTCTACTGTAATACATGTGAAGCGATGGCCACACCAAAAACGTGTCCTCACGACAAAAGCGAGCATGTCATTCTTTCAGGTACAAAAGTTCGAACGATGCTAAGAAACGGTGAATTACCACCAAGCACGTTCAGCCGAAAAGAAGTCATTGAAACATTAATCGAAGGATTAAAAACGACGGTATCTTAATGGGAGGGTATGACATGAGCAACGAACATATCGTGTGGCATGATTCATCTATTACGAAAAAAGAATATCAACAGAAAAACAATCATACGAGCGGCATTATCTGGCTTACAGGTTTAAGCGGATCAGGTAAATCAACGATCGCAAATGCAGTTGCAAGAGAGCTGTTTGAACAAGGCTACCAAGTCACAGTTCTTGACGGCGATAACGTGCGGCACGGACTCAATAAAGATCTAGGGTTTTCAGATGATGACAGAAAAGAAAACATCCGCCGGATCGGAGAAGTGGCGAAATTATTTGTGGAGCAAGGAACGATTGTCATCACTGCTTTTATTTCTCCATTTCAAGAAGACCGACACATTGTCAGACAGTTGGTCGAAGATGGGGAATTTCACGAAGTGTTTGTCAAATGTGATCTGAACGTGTGTGAAGAGCGTGATCCAAAAGGGTTATATAAAAAGGCGAGAAACGGCGAAATTCCATTTTTTACTGGAATTGATTCACCGTATGAAGAGCCCGCTGCGCCTGAGCTCGTATTAGATACAGGTGAATTATCCCGTGAAGAATCAAAACAGCGTCTTGTTGATTATGTAAAAGGAACAACGAAATAATCGCCTGATGGCAGGGGGAGAAAAGCAAGATGGGGAAAGTATACATTGTGGGTGCTGGACCCGGGGATCCAGATTTAATTACATTAAAGGCCCATAAGGCAATACAGCAGGCAGATGTCATCTTATATGATCGTCTTGTCAATCAAGACATTCTCGCCCACGCCAAACCAGATGCGGAATTGATTTATTGCGGCAAGCTGCCAAATCATCATACAATGAGACAGGAAGCCATCAATGAAGCGCTTGTGGCTCATGCAAAGAAAGGGAGTATTGTCGTTCGGCTGAAAGGCGGAGACCCCTTTGTCTTTGGACGTGGCGGTGAAGAAATCGAATGCTTAGCTGAGCACGGAATTCCGTATGAGGTCGTCCCGGGAATTACTTCTGGAATTGCAGCGGCTGCTTATGCGGGCATCCCTGTGACACATCGTGAATTCAGCTCAAATGTTGCTTTTGTCACGGGTCACTATCAAAAGGATGAACATTTTGAAGAAAAGTGGGAGGCGCTGGCTACAGGAATTGATACTCTTGTGATTTACATGGGTGTCAAAAACGTGGAAAGGGTGCAGCGCCTGCTTTTGAAAAATGGACGGGACCCTGAAACTCCCGCTGCATTTATACACTGGGGAACCACAACGAGGCAAAAGACAACTTGCTGCACGGTGGCGACATTGTCTGAAACCGTTGAAAAAGAAGGGATCGAGCATCCAAGTTTAATTGTTGTTGGAGATGTCGTTCATTTTCATCAAAAGCTGAACTGGTTTGAACCCGCATTAATCGAGAAATGAGAATGATAGAGAAAAGACACGTACGTACATACATCGTGTCTTTTCGTCTGATGAAATAAGTGAGAGGGAGGAGCCGCATGAAACAAGCTGTCCTTTATGTTGGGCATGGAAGCCGAGTAAAAGAGGCGCAAGATAAGGCCATTTCTTTTATGAAAAGCTGTATGCCGTTAGTGAAAGCAGATATACAAGAAATTTGTTTTTTAGAGCTGACGGACCCTTCTATAGAAGAAGGATTTGAGGCCTGTGTGAAAAAAGGAGCGACACACATTGCCATCGTCCCGCTCCTCCTTTTAACTGCCATGCATGCCAAATCGGATATACCGGTCGAAATTGAGAAAGTGCGCGTGCGATTCCCGCAAGTGAAGGTCACATATGGAAAGCCAATCGGGGTGAATCAAGAAGTAACAAAAGCGGTTGCCGCAAGAATTGAAGAAGCAGGATATCAAGGCGAGCGGGCGCGGATTCTTTTAATTGGCCGCGGGAGCTCTGATCCGGATGTGAAGCGAGATGTGTTTGGCATTGCAGACGATGTCCGAAGTCTGCTTCCGCATGCAGAGGTTCTTCCGTGTTTTATTACAGCATGTGAGCCCAATTATCGAGATGTTCTCGCGCATTTATCAGCAGATGACGATGGGCCTGTCTATATCGTTCCTTACTTGCTGTTTACCGGAATTTTAATGAAAGAAATTGAAAGTGAAGCCGCTCAGGCGAGAAAGCGACTGAAAGATGTCCGGGTATGCCGGTATATTGGCTTTCATCCGTATGTTAAAGCGGCTTATATTGAACGCGTGCAAGAAACCATTTTAAACAAAGACGATGCGTTTCGTTTCCGAGGAGAAAGCCATGCTTCCAGTCCATCTTGATTTAACCAATAAACAAGTGGTCATTGCCGGCGGCGGATCGGTGGCGTTAAGAAGAGCAAAGGCGCTGTGCGCGGAGCCTTGCCATATAACCGTTGTGAGTCCTAATCTTTCTGAAGAGATGGCACACTTCATTGATACATACCAATTGAATTGGAAGGAAAAGAAGGTAGATGCTGAAGATTTGAAGGATGCATTTTTCATTGTAGCTGCGACAAATGACCCTTCGGTAAATGAATGGATCGCACAAATAGCACAGCCTCACCAGCTCGTGAATTGTGTGAGCCAATCAGAGCTAGGCAATGTGATGGTGCCGAAGGTTGTCAAAGCAGGAAAAGTGACGATTTCAGTCTCTACAAGCGGTGCAAGCCCCGCCCGGACAAAACAGTTGGCTGCGGCAATTGAATCCTTGCTTGAACAAGAGGATATTGACGCACTTGATGCCCTTTACATCGAAAGAAAAAAACGACAAAGAAAAAGCCGATAAATCCTCATGTCAGGATTTTATCGGCTTTTCTTATTTATTTTCTCAGCTTGAGCACAAGATCTTCGTCAGGCGTGACAAATAATGTTTGCTGCTGATCATACGTAACAAAGCCAGGCTTTGCTCCATTCGGTTTTTTCACATGCCGGATTTTTGTATAGTCGACAGGAACGGAACCAGACTCTTTGGCTTTCGAAAAGTAGGCGGCAATTTGAGCCGCTTCAAGCAGCGTTTGTTCATCAGGTGCTTGGTGACGAATGACGACATGTGATCCAGGAATATCCTTTGTATGCAGCCAAATATCATCACGAGCAGCTGCCTTTGTAGTCAAATACTCGTTTTGTTTGTTGTTTTTTCCGACTAAAATTGGAATGCCTTGGGACGACTCGTACGTTTCGAGCTGAATGGCCGCCGGTTTTTTCTTTTTGGCGTGGCGCTTTTGTTTGGCGCGCAAATATTTTCCTTCAACAAGCTCTTCTCTCATTTCCTCTAAATCCTTTGGCGAAGCAGAGGACAGCTGCTGAATCAGCTCTTCAAAATAAGCAATTTCTTCATGTGTCCGCTTAATTTGTTCTTTTACAGCTTCTACTGCATTTTTTGCCTTTTGATATTTTGTAAAGTATGCCTGTGCATTTTCAGAAGGGGTTTTGTTTGTTTTAAGCGGGATTGTGATTTCTCCGCCGTCTTCTTCGTAATAATTGATGACAGTCGCTTCTTTATCCCCTTTATTGATCGCATATAAATTGGCTGTTAACAATTCGCCATAGAGCTGATATTTGTGTGCATCCTGAGATTCTTCAAGGGTTCTTTTTAGCTTTTTCAGCTTGTTTTCATTTTTCTTTTTTTCATTGACGACAAACCGTTCAAGGTCAGCTGCCTGTTGTTTGACTCTGTCTCTCTCAGCTTTTCCAAAATAAAAACGGTCAAGCAGCTGGCTGAGTGAGTCGAATGTCTTCATCTCGCCTTGGACATGCTGAAGCTCTAATAAATAGAAATACTCTTTCCCGTCTTTTCTTGTAAGCTGCGGCGTAAAAGAATGCATGCGAATGAGCTGGAACATGTCGAGCAGTGTATTTGGAATCGTTTCTTGATTAGCAAGACCGGCCCGGTGTACTGCTTCCTTTGCAAACAGCGGGGAAACCCCAGAGAAGGTATTGACAATTTGATTTGCGATCTTTCCTTCTTGAAAGCGTAAATGCTTCAAAATATCATCCTTTGTCACTTCAAAAGGATTCAATTTTTGCTGTGCAGGCGGCAGTAGGTATTCATAACCAGGAAGTACCGTTCGATAGCTGTTCACAGATGGTGAAAGGTGTTTCAGACCATCAATGATCTGCTGCGTTCCATCCTCTACAAGAATGAAGTTGCTATGACGTCCCATGATTTCAATGTAAAGCTTACGCGTCTGTTCATCGCCGATTTCATTTCGGCTTCGCACATGAAGCACGATCACCCGGTCAAATCCAATCTGTTCAAAACGTTCAATGAAGCCGCCCTCAAGATGCTTTCTGAGAAGCATACAAAACATTGGTGGCTCGCTTGGATTGTCGTATTGATGCTCTGTGAGCTGCACTCTCGCATAGCTCGGATGAGCCGATAAAAGGAGCTTATGATTTTTCCCGTTTGCCCGAATATGAAAAATCAGCTCGTGTTTATATGGCTGATGGATTTTTGAAATCCTCCCGCCAGTTAATGCCTTTTGCAATTCATTTGTCATACCATATGTAAAAATGCCGTCAAATGACATGTTAGATACACCCTCTTCTTTCACACAAATCTACTGAAAGAACCTTCCGTTTTCTCGTTCTTTAGGCAGTCTTATTATTATAGCATGATTTAGGACGAGTCTGAATAAACTGGCTTATAGAACACTGCATATGAGAGAGAACAAAAGAGGAGTGGACGAGGTCAAATGAATTGGCATGAACTGAACCAAACCGATTTATTAAAAACAATGAATACATCGATAGGTGACGGACTGTCAGAAAAAGATGTACAAAAGCGGCTTGAAAAACACGGGCCAAATGAATTGCAGGAAGGAAAAAAGGCGTCGGCTCTGATCATTTTTTTAGCACAGTTTAAAGATTTCATGGTGTTAATCTTGCTTGCAGCAACAATCATTTCTGCCTTTTTAGGAGAATACATTGATGCTGTTGCGATTGTGGCCATTGTTATGATTAATGGTGTACTCGGCTTTTATCAAGAACGCCGGGCGGAAAAATCCCTTCAAGCGTTAAAGGAATTATCAACTCCGCACGTGTATGCAAGGAGAAATAATGAATGGGTCAAGATCCCGTCTAAACATCTCGTGCCAGGGGATATTGTGAAATTTTCAAGCGGAGATCGGATTGGGGCAGATATTAGATTACTAGAAACAAAGAGCTTAGAAATTGAGGAGTCCGCTCTCACTGGTGAGTCTATCCCAGCGGTCAAACACGCAAGTCCGCTTTCAAGCGGCCATGTCTCGCTTGGAGATTTAACGAACATGGCCTTTATGGGGACGCTTGTCACTAGAGGCAGCGGCGTAGGGGTTGTCATTGGTACAGGAATGAATACAGCGATGGGACAAATTGCCGGTATGCTGGATGCAGCAGGTAATATGGAAACGCCGCTGCAAAGGCGTCTCGAGCAGCTTGGAAAAATTCTGATTGTGGCTGCTTTGTTTTTAACGGTGCTCGTTGTTGTTCTTGGTGTAGTGCAAGGACATGAATTGTATCATATGTTCCTAGCGGGAGTATCTCTTGCTGTGGCGGCGATTCCAGAAGGACTGCCGGCGATCGTCACTGTCGCCCTTTCCCTAGGGGTGCAGCGGATGATCAAACAAAAATCGATTGTCAGAAAGCTCCCGGCAGTGGAAACACTCGGCTGCGCGTCAATCATTTGCTCTGATAAAACAGGAACGATGACGCAAAATAAAATGACCGTGACCCATGTATGGGCGGAGGGAAAAACGTGGAATATTTCTGGCACAGGCTACGAGCCATCCGGTGACTTTACCTTAAACGGTGAAATCGTCCATGCCGACAAGCACCCAAGCTTGCAAAAGGTGTTATTATACGGGGCGCTTTGTAATACATCGACCATTGTTGAAAAAGACGGGGAGATGAGGCTTGATGGCGATCCGACAGAGGGAGCGCTCCTTACCGCAGCACGTAAAGCGGGTTTTACAGAGCAATTCATCGAAGCTGGATTTCATGTCATTGAGGAGTTTCCTTTTGACTCAGAAAGAAAGATGATGTCAGTCGTCGTTGAAACGAATCAAAAAGAGCGGTATGTCATTGCAAAAGGTGCGCCGGATGTACTAATGAACCGTTCAAGTTATATCATGCACGGCGGACGCACAGCTTCTTTTTCAACCACTCACAGGCAAGAAACAGAAGTAGCGATTCAAGGCTTAGCAAGACAGGCGCTTAGAACCATTGCCATTGCGTATAAAAAAGTTGGTCTGACAGAAAAAATCACCTCTGTACAGCAGGCTGAAACCGATCTAACATTTATCGGGTTAGAGGGCATGATCGATCCACCGCGTCCTGAAGTCAGACGAGCGATTAAAGAGTGCCGGGATGCTGGCATTAAAACGGTCATGATTACAGGGGACCACGTGGAAACGGCCAAAGCGATCGCCAAAGACTTGAGCCTTTTACCGAAGCAAGGACAGGTGCTCGACGGAAAAGCGCTTGATCAGATGAGCGACAAAGAGCTTGAGCAAACGGCTGAAAATGTATATGTCTTTGCCCGGGTTTCCCCTGAGCATAAGCTGAGAATTGTCAAAGCCTATCAAAAAAATGGTCATGTTGTGGCGATGACAGGTGACGGGGTCAATGATGCGCCTGCCATTAAACAAGCAGATATCGGCATCTCCATGGGCATCACAGGAACAGACGTAGCCAAAGAAGCGTCTTCTCTTATTTTACTTGACGACAACTTTGCGACCATTAAATCCGCCATTAAAGAAGGCCGGAATATCTATGAAAACATTCGTAAGTTTGTCCGTTATTTGCTGGCATCAAATGTCGGAGAAATTTTGGTCATGCTGTTTGCGATGCTCCTCGCGCTGCCGCTGCCACTCGTTCCTATACAAATCTTATGGGTAAACCTTGTCACAGATGGTCTCCCGGCTATGGCACTTGGCATGGATAAGCCAGAAGGCGATGTCATGAAGAGAAAGCCGCGGAATGTGAAAGAGGGCATTTTTGCTAGAGGGCTTGGGTGGAAGGTGATCTCAAGAGGATTCCTCATCGGGCTTGCGACCCTTTTGGCATTTATATTTGTGTATCACCGCGATCCAAACAACCTGCAATATGCGCAGACTGTCGCATTTAGTACGCTTGTATTGGCGCAGCTCATTCATGTATTTGACTGCCGCAGTGAACGGTCCATTTTTGAACGTAATCCATTTGGGAACCTCTATTTGATCGGTGCGGTTTTGTCATCACTTTTACTCATGCTTGTGGTTATTTATTACCCGCCGCTTCAACCAATTTTCAAAACGGTCGCGGTTGCACCAATTGATTGGCTGCTGATCATCGGGATGTCTGCACTGCCAACTTTTTTACTGGCAGGATCACTTTTGACAAGAAAAAAATAATTCATTATGGTATAATTTTGAGGTAATAGTGTCTGCTATTACCTTTTTCATTTTATTAATATGAAAGAATTGGGTGTTTTAACATGATACGCAGTATGACGGGATTCGGCCAAGCGAGTAAAACGGATGGAGAACTGACAGTGTCAGTTGAGCTAAAATCGGTCAATCACCGTTTTAAAGAGGTTCATGCCCGTTTGCCGAGGCCGCTTTTATATTTCGAAGATACATTAAAAAAGATCATTCTTCGTCACGTGCAGCGCGGTAGGATTGAGCTGTTTGTCACGATTGAAGGCGGTAAACTAGCAAGCCGGTCCTTACAGATCGACTGGCCGCTGCTTGATGAATACATGAAAGCCGCAAAAGACCTCGAAGAACGCTATCACATTTCAGGCATTCAGCATGCACATGACTTACTGGGGCTGGAGCTTGCCGTTCAGGTGGAAGAGTCAGCCAGCCGAAATGAACAGCTAGAGCAGCTGCTGATGGAAGCTTGCGAGGCTGCTGTCAAGGAGCTTTGCTTCATGAGAGAGCAAGAGGGAGCATCACTAAAAAAAGACTGTGAACTGAGGCTTTCTGAACTAGAGGCCTATACAGAAGAAATCAAAGTCTTTGCACCAGAGGTTGTGAGTCAGTACAAAGAACGATTGAATCAGCGATTGCAAGAATGGATCGGAGAGGCGCTTGACGAGAGCAGACTGACTACAGAGGCTGCCATCTTTGCTGACCGGTGTGACATTACAGAAGAGATTACGAGATTAAAAAGTCATTTTCAGCAGTTTCAGCAAATCTTGCTGCAAGGCGGTGCTGCCGGCCGAAAACTTGACTTCCTTGTACAGGAGCTCAACCGTGAAGTGAACACCATTGGATCAAAAGCAAACCATCACCATTTAACAAAGCTGGTGGTGGAAATGAAAAGTGCTATTGAAAAAATAAAAGAACAAGTGCAAAATATAGAATAGTCATTGTGTATGCTGTTTACAGTGCGTCTCTTTCGGCGAGACTAGAGACGTTTATATTACAGGGGGACGAAAGAAGATGACCATAAAGTTGATCAATATCGGATTTGGAAACATCATTTCAGCGAATCGGATGATTTCGATCGTCAGTCCGGAATCAGCACCGATTAAACGAATGATACAAGACGCAAGAGATCGAGGCATGCTCATAGATGCTACATACGGAAGAAGAACCCGTGCTGTTGTCATTATGGACAGTGACCATGTCATCTTATCTGCCGTTCAGCCTGAGACTGTCGCGCAAAGACTTTCTGTAAAAGAAGAAATCATAGATGAAGGGCAGGGGTAATACGCCATTATGAAAGAAAGAGGACTTTTAATCGTTCTCTCTGGACCTTCGGGAGTTGGAAAAGGAACGGTCAGACAAGCCATTTTCTCCCAGGAAGATACGAAATTTGAATACTCTATTTCTGTGACGACACGCAAACCGCGTGAAGGTGAAAGAAATGGTGTCGATTATTTCTTTAAAACCAGGGAAGAATTTGAACATATGATTGAAAACAAAAAGCTGTTAGAATGGGCAGAGTACGTCGGGAATTACTACGGCACGCCTGTTGACTATGTAGAACAGACATTAAGCGAAGGAAAAGATGTTTTCCTTGAAATTGAAGTGCAAGGTGCACTTCAAGTAAGAGAAGCATTCCCGGAAGGTCTATTTATTTTCCTTGCACCGCCTAGTCTTTCAGAACTTCAAAACCGTATCATTACACGCGGTACAGAATCTGAAGAGCTCATTCGAAACCGAATGGCCGCTGCGAAAGAAGAAATTGAAATGATGGATGCTTACGATTATGTCGTTGAAAACGATGATGTCGAGCTTGCTTGTGAAAGAATCAAAGCGATCGTCCTTGCCGAACATCTGCGCAGAGACAGAGTCGCACCAAGATATAAAAAAATGCTGGGGGTAGAATAAACCATGTTAGATCCTTCAATTGACTCATTGATGAACAAACTTGATTCAAAATATACACTTGTAACAGTGTCTGCACGCCGTGCACGTGAAATGCAGATCCACCAAGATCAGCAAATTGAAAACACAAAGTCTTACAAATTCGTAGGCAAAGCACTAGAAGAAATCGACGCTGGTCTTTTGACATTTGAAAAAGAGGATCAAGAATAACACATCGCTTCTGCTATGCAGATACGATACGTTCAAAAAAGTCAAAACTATGATTGGTTTTGACTTTTTTGAATTGTAGACGAATTTGTGAAAAAGGCCGTTAAGGGGGACAAACAAATGTTACAGTCAAAAAATATTTTGCTCGGTGTCAGCGGAGGAATCGCCGTATATAAAGCAGCAGCACTTACTAGTAAACTTGTACAAGCAGGCGCAAATGTCAGAGTGATTATGACGGAATCTGCTCGTGAGTTTGTGTCTCCGCTTACCTTCCAAGCACTGTCTCGGCATGAGGTATATGTGGATACATTCAAAGAAAACAATCCAAAAGTCATTGCGCATATTGACGTAGCTGACTGGGCCGATCTCATTCTTGTTGCCCCTGCAACAGCACATACAATTGGTAAAATGGCCGCTGGACTTGCAGATGATATGCTCACGACGACTTTGCTTGCTTCAACAGCACCTGTATGGATCGCACCAGCGATGAATGTGCATATGTACGATCACCCGGCTGTGAAACGGAACATTCGCACATTATATGAAGACGGGTACCGGTTTATTGAGCCAAGTGAAGGTTATTTAGCCTGCGGGTACATTGGAAAAGGGCGATTAGAAGAGCCTGAAAAAATTGTAGAACACATCCGTGCTTTTTTTGAAGAGCCAAAAAGCTTACCGCTCTCAGGAAAAAAAGTCGTCGTGACAGCAGGCCCTACACGTGAAGTCATCGACCCTGTCCGGTTCTTTACAAACCGTTCTAGTGGAAAAATGGGCTATGCGATTGCAGAGGCTGCTCAGCAAATGGGGGCAGATGTTACGCTGATTTCTGGACCTGTTTCTTTAACTGAACCTGACCATGTACATGTAGTGCACGTTGAATCAGCTGAGGAGATGTATCGAGCTGCGCTAGATGTATACGGAGAAGCTGATCTTGTCATTAAATCAGCAGCTGTTGCCGATTACACCCCTGTCACGACATATGCTCATAAAATGAAAAAACAGGACGGCGCTCTGGACATTGAATTCACTCGGACAAAAGATATTTTAAAAGAGCTGGGGAAAAGAAAAGAGCATCAAGTGCTGGTCGGTTTTGCAGCTGAAACGCAGGATGTAGAATATTATGCGAAAAAGAAAATTGAATCAAAGCATCTAGATATGATTGTCGCCAATAACGTCACAAAAGAGGGTGCCGGCTTTGGTACAGATACCAATGTGGCAGCGATGATCAAAGCAGATGGTACAAAAAAAGAGCTGCCGATGATGAGCAAAAAAGACCTCGCTTTTGAAATTTTAAAGGAGGCAATACAGCTGCTTCCAGAAGAGCGTGATCGAGCATGATTGCTGAAGTCATCGTAGATGTCACAACGAAAGCCATTGACCGGCCATTTGATTACCGTGTACCAGATCGGTTCAAAGATCTCGTCAAAGCGGGAATGAGGGTGGTCGTTCCCTTTGGCCCGAGGAAGATTCAAGGGTTTGTGACAAAAGTCAAAGATGAAACAGACATCAAGACAGGAAACATCAAAGAGATTGTCGATTTATTTGATTTATCACCTGTTCTGACAGATGAGCTATTGGAGCTTTCCCACTGGCTGACGGAAAAAACATTGTCCTATCATATCACGGCACTTCAATCGATGCTGCCCGCAGCCATGAAGGCAAAGTATGAAAAAGAAATTCAGGTGCTTTCAGAGGAAGAACTTCCGCAGTCATTGAAAGAGCTTTTCGGTCAGCGAGAAAGCATTCTTTATGCTGACATCCCGGCTGAACAATTAAAACAGATTCAAAAGCATGTCCAAAAAGGTCATCTAGAGGTGAGATACCATGTTTCGCAAAAATCTGGAAAGAAAAAGGTCCGCATGCTCCAGATGGCTGTATCGAAAGAAAAACTTGCAGAAAAACACCAGCAGCTAAAGAAAAATGCGGTGAAACAAAAAGCACTGATCTCCTATCTGCTTGAAGCGGGAGAGATAACCTTTTTAGCGAAAGACTTGCAGCAGCAAACAGGCGCAAGTTCTCAAACGCTTAAAACCTTTATTCAAGAAGGGCTGTTAACAGAAAGCTATGAAGAGGTCTATCGAGACCCTTATCGTGACAGGGAGTTTACACCATCAGCTTCACTTGATCTCACGCCAGAGCAAAGAGAGGCGGCCAAGCATATTCATCAAGCAGTGAGTGATGATCAGCACGAAACCTTTCTTTTGCACGGGGTGACAGGAAGCGGCAAAACGGAGATTTACTTGCAGACAATCGATCATGTTCTTCAAAAAGGAAAAGAAGCGATCGTTTTAGTTCCTGAAATCTCGTTAACCCCTCAAATGGTGCAGCGATTTAAAGAACGATTTGGCTCAAATGTGGCCGTTCTTCACAGCGGCTTATCGACAGGAGAAAAATATGATGAATGGCGGAAAATCCATCGCAAGGAAGTCAAGCTTGTCGTTGGCGCAAGGTCTGCTGTTTTCGCTCCATTTGAAAATCTAGGCATGATTATTATAGATGAAGAGCACGAATCCTCTTATAAACAAGAAGAAATGCCTCGTTACCATGCCAAGGATGTCGCCATTGAACGAGCAGTGCGGCATCAATGTCCAGTCGTATTAGGCAGTGCAACACCTTCACTTGAAACCTATGCACGTGCGAAAAAAGGCGTTTATACATTGCTGTCGCTAAAACACCGCATCAACCAGCAGCAGCTGCCGCACGTTTCGTTAATTGATATGAGAGAAGAACTAAGAAACGGCAACCGCTCCATGTTTTCAGAGGAATTGATGCTCAGGTTAAAGGAAGTGCTTGAAAGAAAAGAACAAGCCGTTTTATTTCTGAACAAAAGAGGCTATTCATCCTTCGTCATGTGCCGTGATTGCGGATATGTAGAGCAATGTCCTCATTGCGAAATTTCTCTTACCTATCACCGCTATCAAAAACGGCTGAAGTGCCATTATTGTGGTCACGAAGCACCAGTACCTGCTGAATGTCCAGAATGCCACAGTGAGCATATTCGCTATTTTGGTACGGGAACGCAGCGTGTAGAAGAAGAGCTGACAAAGGTATTGCCTGAGGCGCGTGTGATCCGAATGGATGTGGATACAACGTCTCGTAAAGGTGCTCACGAAAAGCTTCTTACCTCTTTTGGCAATAAAGAGGCGGACATTTTGCTCGGGACGCAAATGATTGCAAAGGGACTGGATTTCCCAGATGTCACACTTGTTGGTGTTCTTAGTGCGGATACATCTCTTCACATCCCTGATTTCCGTTCAAGCGAAAAAACATTTCAGCTTCTCACACAGGTCAGCGGCAGGGCAGGGCGCCATGAAAAAGCGGGCTCGGTCATTATTCAATCGTATACGCCTTCTCACTATAGTATTGAATTAACGAAGCAGCATGACTACGAAGCCTTTTATGAACAGGAGATGCTGCATCGCCGCCACCAGTCCTATCCGCCGTATTACTTTTTGGCGATGGTGACAGTGTCACATGAGGAAGTGACGAAGGCAGCACATGTGACTGATCAAATTGTTCAGTTCCTAAAAATAAATTGTGCACCGAATACGCGAATCCTTGGTCCGGCTGCATCACCAATCGCTAAGATCAAAGATAGATATCGCTATCAATGCGTGATAAAATACAAAAGGGAAAATGAACTGGCAAGTTTACTACGGAAAATACAAGACCATTATCAAAAGGAAATGGAACAAAAACAATTGATGATTTCAATAGATATGAATCCATATATGATGATGTAAAACGGAGGGCTATAAGTGGCAGTAAAACCAATAGTCATACATCCGGCAGAAGTGCTTGAACAAAAGACAGAGCGTGTTGATACGTTCGATAAAAAGCTTAAAAAACTGCTGGATGATATGTATGATACAATGCTTGAGCTGGATGGAGTTGGACTAGCAGCACCACAAATCGGTGTTTCAAAAAGAATCGCTGTTGTAGATATCGGAGAAGAATCTGGCAGAATTGACTTAGTGAACCCCGAGGTGCTTGAAGTAGAAGGAAGCCAGACAGATATTGAAGGCTGCCTGAGCTTTCCATCTTTATACGGCACTGTAGAGAGACCGAACTATGTGAAGGTAAAAGCCTATGATAAGAAAGGCAAACCATTTACAATAGAAGCAGACGGATTTTTAGCAAGAGCTTTATTGCACGAAATTGATCATTTAGACGGCATTTTATTTACGTCAAAAATCATTGAAACCTATACAGAAAAAGAACTTGCGGAAATGGAAGGGTGAAGAAAATGGCACGTATCGTATTTATGGGAACCCCTGATTTCTCAGTACCTGTGCTGCAAACACTAATAACAGAAGGATACGAAGTGGTAGGGGTCGTCACGCAGCCAGACCGCCCGAAAGGAAGAAAGCGAGTGCTCACACCGCCTCCTGTGAAAGTGGAAGCCTTAAAACACGGCATTCCTGTGTTGCAGCCTGAAAAGGTACGCCTAGATGAAGAAATTGATAAAGTGCTTGCATTACAGCCGGATTTAATCGTCACAGCGGCATTTGGACAAATTCTACCTAAACGGTTACTCGATGAACCTAAGTTTGGCTGTATCAATGTTCATGCCTCGCTCCTGCCAGAACTAAGAGGCGGCGCGCCGATACATTATGCGATCCTTCAAGGCAAAAAGAAAACAGGCGTTACGATCATGTACATGGTGGAAAGACTTGATGCAGGTGACATGATCAGTAAAGTAGAAGTGGAAATCGATGAATTAGACAATGTTGGAACACTGCATGACAAATTAAGTACAGCTGGTGCCGCACTGCTAAAAGATACGGTGCCAAATGTTCTGAGCGGGTCTATTTCTCCGATTCCGCAAAATGAAGAAGCCGCCACATACGCACCAAATATTAAGCGGGAGCAAGAAAGATTAGACTGGACAAAAACCGGTGAAGAGCTTTACAACCAAGTTCGCGGGCTAAATCCATGGCCAGTTGCCTATACTGAATGGAACGGCGCTCATCTAAAAGTATGGGAAGCGAAAAAGGTTCCGCTGCAAGCGCAAGAAGAATCTGGGAAAGTGATTGAGCTTCAAAAAGAAGGTCCGGTCATTGGAACGGGGAATAAGCAAGGCCTCTTGTTAACAGGTGTGCAGCCGGCTGGTAAGAAAAAAATGAGCGGCGAAGACTTCTTAAGAGGCGCAAATATTGAAATTGGACAGAAATTAGGGTTAATGAATGAAGAAAAGTAATGTGAGAGAAGTAGCGCTGGACGCTTTAATCAAACTCGAACAAAATCAAGCTTACAGTAATTTGCTTTTGCAGTCAGTCATGAAAGATAAAGACTTAGCTGATCAGGACAAACCGCTGTTAACAGAGCTTGTGTATGGTACACTGCAAAATAAATTGGCATTAGATTATATGCTTGCGCCCTTTGTGAAAAAACCGCAAAAGGTCGCTCCATGGGTGATGCAGCTTTTACGGATGTCTCTTTATCAAATGGTGTACCTTGAAAAAATACCAGATCGTGCAGCCATTCATGAAGCTGTCGAGCTAACGAAAAAGCGCGGGCACAAAGGCATTTCTTCACTTGTGAACGGTGTTCTTCGTTCCGTACAAAGAGAAGGCGTTCCGTCATTTGATGCGATCAAAGATCCAGTAAAACGGCTGTCCATTGAGACAAGCCACCCATTATGGCTTGTGCAGGAATGGGTTCAGGCGTACGGATTTGAAGCGGCAGAAAACATGTGCCGCATTCATTTAGTCCCGCCAAAGCAAACCCTTCGCGTCAATCGAATGAAAACTGACCGCACGGCACTGCAGCAAAAGCTAATGGATGCAGGCATCGAAACGGAGCTTGGCGACTTATCTGAAGATGCACTTAAGCTCATGAAAGGGTCCATCGTCTCAACCCCTTCTTTTCAAGAAGGCTATGTTACGATACAAGACGAAAGCTCTATGCTTGTTGCAAGAGCGCTTGACCCTCAGCCAGGAGAAACGGTGCTTGACGCCTGTGCGGCTCCTGGCGGAAAATCAACACATATTGCAGAACGTATGAATGATGAGGGGAAAATTGTTTCACTTGATTTACATGAACATAAAGTGAAACTCATCAAACAAGCAGCAAAACGTCTGAACCTTACTCAGATTGAGGCAAAAGCACTTGATGCAAGGAAAGCAGCAGACTATTACAGCGAAGCTTCGTTTGACCGCATTCTCATTGATGCGCCGTGTTCCGGTTTTGGCGTCATTAGACGAAAACCAGATATGAAATATACAAAGTCACAAGAAGACTCAGCAAGGCTTGCAGCTATCCAGCAGGCCATTTTAAAGGAAGCGGCCCCGCTTTTAAAACCGGGCGGAACCCTTGTATACAGTACATGTACAATGGATCCAACAGAAAATCAACAAGTGATTCATGCGTTTTTACAAGAACACCAAGACTTCGAACCCGATCTATCTCTTAATGAACGGCTGCCTGAGCAGGTTGCTCCGTTTGTTCAAAACGGAAGTGTACAAATTCTTCCTCATTATTTCGGAACAGATGGTTTCTTTATTTGCAGCATGAGAAAGAAGGGATAAAAAATGACAGAACAAAAAGTAAGAAAAGAACTGAAGACAGAAATGCCGTCGATTTACTCATTTGAGCTTCACGAAATGAAAGAATGGTTAAAAGAACAAGGCGAAAAGCCTTTCCGCGCAGCTCAAATTTTCGAGTGGCTTTATGAGAAACGTGTGACATCCTTTGACGATATGTCTAACCTTTCAAAGGATTTAAGAGAAAAATTAAAAAATCAATTTGCGATCACCACATTAAAAACTGTCATCAAACAAACGTCTCAAGACGGAACGATCAAGTTTTTATTTGAATTACATGATGGCTATACCATTGAAACAGTGCTGATGCGCCACGAATACGGAAACTCTGTCTGTGTCACAACTCAGGTTGGCTGTAGAATTGGCTGTACATTCTGTGCATCTACACTTGGCGGGTTAAAACGAAACCTTGAAGCAGGAGAAATCGTTGCTCAAGTATTGAAAGTGCAGCAGGCACTTGACGAAACAGATGAGAGAGTCAGCTCGGTTGTCATCATGGGAATTGGCGAACCGTTTGATAACTTTGACGAAATGCTTGCCTTCCTTAAAATCATCAACCATGACAACGGCTTAAATATTGGCGCACGTCATATTACAGTGTCGACAAGCGGAATCATTCCAAAGATCTATCAATTCGCTGATGAGCAAATGCAAATCAATTTTGCTGTTTCCCTGCATGCACCGAACACAGAAATCAGAAGCCGTTTAATGCCGATCAATAAGGCATATAAGCTGCCGAAATTAATGGAAGCCATTGAATACTACATTCAAAAAACAGGAAGACGTGTCAGCTTTGAATACGGCCTGTTTGGCGGAGTAAATGATCAAGTTCATCATGCAGAAGAGCTTGCAGACTTATTAAAAGGAATCAAGTGCCACGTGAACCTCATTCCAGTGAACTATGTACCGGAAAGGGATTATGTAAGAACACCGAGAGAACAAATCTTCCTATTTGAAAAAACGCTGAAAGAACGCGGCGTAAACGTAACGATTAGACGAGAGCAAGGCCATGACATTGATGCTGCTTGCGGTCAGCTAAGAGCGAAGGAGCGTCAGGAAGAGACGAGGTGACGAATGTTGATAAGGGCAGCCTTTCAAACCGATACAGGAAAAGTCCGTCAGCATAATGAAGATGATGCAGGTATTTTTGAAGCAAAAGAAGACACCCTTCTAGCTGTTGTAGCAGATGGAATGGGAGGTCATCTTGCTGGTGATGTCGCCAGCAGGATGGCCGTCTCTTCTTTAAAAGAATACTGGGAAGAAACATCTTCAATCCCAGCAAAACCAGCAGAGCAAGAAAGCTGGTTAATCTCAAAAATTAGTGACATTAATGATCAAGTATATGAACATGCGAAAAACAATGAGGAGTGCCAAGGAATGGGGACGACCATTGTTTGTGCGCTTGTTCATTTGCAAACGGTCACAATTGCCCATATTGGAGACAGCCGCTGCTACTTGCTAAGAGAAGGAGCACTGACCCAGCTAACGGATGACCATTCACTTGTAAATGAGCTTGTGAAAACAGGTGAAATTTCTAAAGAGGATGCAGAATATCATCCAAGAAAAAATGTGCTCACGAAAGCACTAGGAACAGATAAACACGTTCAAATCGATGCACATACTTTTGAAGTGGACCCAGGAGATCAAATCCTGCTTTGCTCAGATGGTTTATCAAATAAAGTAGAAGAAGAGAATTTGATTGAAATTTTAACGCAAACGACCGCACCAGATGAAAAAGTAACAGCATTAATCCAAACAGCGAATGACAACGGCGGTGAAGATAACATTACAGCAGTATTGTTAGAAATCTCCTCCCAGCCAGAGGAGGGTGACAGCAAGTGTTGATCGGAAAACGGATCAGCGGCCGTTATCAGATTCTTCGCGTCATAGGCGGAGGCGGAATGGCAAACGTTTATTTGGCGGAGGATATGATTTTAGATCGCGAAGTCGCGATTAAAATTTTGCGCTTTGATTTTGCAAGCGATGATGATTTTATTAGACGTTTCCGGCGCGAGGCGCAATCAGCCGCAAGCTTAGATCATTCAAATATTGTCAGCATCTACGATGTAGGGGAAGAAGATGACATTTATTATATTGTCATGGAATATGTCGAGGGGATGACGCTAAAAGAATACATACACGCCAATGGCCCGCTTCATCCGAAAGAAGCCGTTCGCATTATGGAGCAAGTCGTTGCAGCGATGGAAGAAGCTCATGCGAAACAGATCGTCCACCGGGACATTAAGCCTCACAATATATTAATAGACAACATGGGTAATATTAAAGTGACTGATTTTGGGATTGCCATAGCACTCAGCTCAGCGACCATCACCCACACAAATTCGGTCCTAGGATCCGTGCACTATTTGTCTCCAGAACAAGCACGCGGAGGTCTTGCGACGAAAAAGTCAGACATCTATTCACTTGGCATTGTGCTCTATGAACTCATTTCTGGACGCATGCCATTTGAAGGAGAATCAGCTGTCAGTGTTGCGCTGAAGCATTTGCAATCAGAGCCGCCATCTGTGAGAAGGTGGAATCCTTCTGTTCCACAAAGCGTGGAAAACATCATTTTAAAGGCGATGGCCAAAGACCCATTTTATCGATATGAAGATGCATCTGAAATGCAAAAAGATTTACAAACTGCTTTCGACCCTTCAAGACTAAAAGAAAAACGCTTTGTGATTGAAGAAGATCATGAAGCAACGAAAGCGATCCCAATCATTCAAGATCATCAAGTCGATCAAGACAATGAAAAAACAGCTGTCCATCCAGTGAAAAAACCGAAGAAAAAAAAGGAACAAAAGCCGAAAAAGAAACGGAAAAAATGGCCTTGGATTGTAGCATCCATCCTATTTATTCTGACTGCTGCGACCATTTTAGCCATCACTGTGTTTCCGGGACTGCTTTTTCCAAAAGATGTTGAGGTCACTGATGTATCTGGCATGACGATTGATAAAGCCGAGGACACCTTGAAGAAAGCTGGCTTTACCGTCGACTCTGATCCAATTGAGATCGCAGATGAAAAAATTGAAAAAGGGCTTGTCGTCAAAACAGACCCGAAAATCGGCACAAAGGTAAAAGAAGGAACCGAAATTCAGCTTTACCAAAGTACGGGCAAGGAAAAAACCGAATTACCTGATGTAACAGGTGAAAAGGTCGATAAAGCAAAAGAATTATTAGAGAAAAAAGGGTTTAAGCAAGTTGTTGTGGAGGAAGTAAATGATAATGACACCGAATCTGGAATTGTCATGGAACAGAAACCTTCAGCGAGTACTGAGCTTGTGGCAGCAGATGAAGAAGTGACGTTGACGGTCAGCATAGGTCCTGCCGATATTACTTTGCGGGATTTAACGACATATAGTAAACAGGCTGCATCGAATTATTTAGAGGATAACGGATTAAAGCTTGATGAAAAAGAAGCGTATTCTGATGATGTGCCAAAAGGTGAAGTGATGAAACAGGAGCCAGGAGCTGGTACTGCTGTGAAACCAGGTGATACGGTTAAGATCACCTTCTCACTCGGACCGAAGAAAAAACCGGCTAAAACAGTGACTGAGAAGATTGCCATCCCGTATGAACCAGTAACAGAAGGGCAAGAGATGACCGTTCAGATTTCCATTGACGATGCTGAGCATAGCATTTCTGATTCATATGAAACCTTTAACATCACTGCACCAACTGAACGGACCATTAAATTTAAGATTGAACCAGGTCAAAAAGGATACTATCAAGTGACGGTTGATGATAAAGTCGTAAGCTCTAAAACAATCGAATACCCTGAAGATGAATAAAGGAGGGACTTTATGCCTGAGGGCAAAATTATTAAAGCATTAAGCGGATTTTATTATGTGCTCGATGAGTCTTTAGAAACTGGAAAAGTGATTCAGTGCAGAGCGAGAGGCATTTTTCGGAAAAACAAAATCACACCTCTTGTTGGAGATTATGTCGTGTATCAAGCAGACAACGATAAAGAAGGCTACTTATTAGAAGTAAAAGAGCGGACAAACGAACTTGTTCGTCCGCCTATTAGTAACGTCGATCAAGCGGTGCTCGTTTTCTCTGCGACAGAACCAACCTTTAGCACATCGCTTTTAGACAGATTTCTAGTGCTTGTAGAAGCAAATGATATTGAGCCGATTATCTGTATCACAAAAGTGGACTTATTGAAAACAGATGAAGAGCGTGAAAGTATCCAAGGCTATGCAGAGGACTATCGGCAAATTGGATATGATGTTCATTTAACATCCACGATCGAGGGAGACGGAATTGAAAAGCTGACCCCGCATTTTCACAATAAGATCACTGTATTTGCTGGTCAGTCTGGTGTAGGCAAGTCCTCTCTTTTAAATGCGATGAGTCCTGATCTGGCGCTGAAAACCAATGATATTTCCTCCCATCTTGGAAGAGGGAAACATACGACAAGACATGTCGAACTCATTCGTACAGCAGAAGGGCTTATTGCAGATACACCTGGCTTTAGCTCACTCGAATTTACCGGCATCGAAGCGGAAGATTTAGGTCTTTACTTTTTAGAAATCAAAGAGCGGAGTGCAGATTGTAAGTTTAGAGGCTGCCTGCACGTGAAAGAGCCAGGCTGTGCGGTAAAAGATGCGGTCGAACAAGAGCAAATCAGAGAGTATCGCTATCAGCATTATTTAGAGTTTTTAACTGAAATCAAAGACAGAAAGCCGAGGTACTAAATCATGGTTTATATTGCCCCTTCCATTTTATCAGCAGATTTCTCCAATTTGGAGAAAGATATCCGAGATGTGGAACAAGGCGGAGCGGATTACATTCATATCGATGTGATGGACGGCCATTTTGTACCGAATATCACATTTGGGCCGAATGTTGTGGAAGCAATCAGACCGCATACAAAGTTGCCGCTCGATGTTCACTTAATGATTGAGCAGCCAGACCGGTATATTCCTGCATTCGCCAAAGCAGGTGCTGACATTATTTCTGTCCATGTAGAGGCTTGTCCGCACTTGCACCGAACGATACAGCACATAAAAGAACAAGGTGTAAAAGCAGGTGTTGTCTTGAACCCACACACACCTGTTTCCCACATTGAGCATGTATTAGAAGATGTAGACCTTGTCTTATTCATGACGGTGAATCCTGGTTTTGGCGGTCAGGCGTTTATTCCATCTGTCCTCACGAAGGTAAAAGAAGTGAAGACCCTTAGTGAACAAAAGGGCTTGTCAGATTTACTCATAGAAATAGACGGCGGTGTCAATGTAGAGACTGCAAAGAGCTGTAAAGAGGCGGGCGCTAACTTACTTGTGGCCGGCTCAGCGGTATACGGTAAAGACAACCGTGCAGCAGCCATTCAGGCCATTCGAGAAGCGTAAAAAAAGGAACCAAAGTCATTGTGATCTTTGGTTCTTTTTACATGGAAAGGAGCGTATATCATGCACATACATATCGTAGCCGGCGGTCCTTTTGAATACATTCCTCCCCTTGAACATGAAGCATCACAGGATGATATTCTCTGGGTTGGTGTAGACCGGGGAACCCTCTTTTTACTAGAGCACGGCATCATGCCTGCCAAGGCTTTTGGTGATTTTGACAGTGTGACAGAAGAAGAGCTTTGTGAGCTGAAAAAGAAATTGCCTGCCCTGAATGTATTTCAGGCTGAAAAGGATGAAACCGATTTAGAGCTTGCGCTGAACTGGGCCATGCGCCAGCACCCAGCGCATATTTACATCTACGGCATTACAGGAGGAAGGGCTGATCATTTTCTAGGAAATATTCACCTTCTATATCAAGGCATTCAGCGCAAGCAGAACATGACTCTTGTAGATAAACAAAATATCATTCAAATGTTTGGGCCTGGTACATACGAAATAAAAGAAGACCCGGATAAAAAATATGTGTCGTTTCTGCCCTTTGGTACATCGGTTGAAAAGCTGACATTAAAAGGTTTCAAATATCCTCTGAAAAATTGTCATATTGAGCCTGGTTCCACACTATGTATTAGTAACGAACTCATCCACTCAAATGGTACTTTTTCTTTTCATGAAGGCATATTAATAATGGTAAGAAGCAAAGATTGACCAACCTATCAATGTGGATGGCTGATTAAGCTCAATTGTGCTGCAAGCGGTACTTTTAGGAGGGGGACAAAATGAAATTTTATACAATCAAACTGCCTAGATTTCTTGGGGGCATTGTCCGTGCGATGCTTGGTTCATTTAAAAAAGATTAATGAGTAATCTCCTTTATTTCCACATAAAAACGCCTGCTACAGTTTATTGTAGCAGGCGTTTACTCTTGCTTATACACGCTCAACTTTACCAGATTTCAAAGCTCGAGCTGATACATATACTCTTTTAGGCTTACCGTCCACTAGAATACGAACTTTTTGAAGGTTCGCGCCCCATGTACGTTTTGTAGAGTTCATTGCGTGAGAACGGTTGTTCCCAGCTTTTGTTTTTCTGCCTGTAATAACGCATTTACGTGCCATTTGTTTCCCTCCTAACTGCGAAAACATCATCATATTCTTCATATACGTACTTAGAGATGCCTCAAGATACTTTAATAATTTACCACAGCTTCAAGGGGTTTGCAAGGATTGTTTACTCCTCTTTCAAGAAAAATACCTTGACATCTTGATAAAAAATCAAGGCTATAGTATAAGTAGGATTGGGTCGGATTGAATGATTTCTTTTAAAAAGAAGGGTCTTATAGTAAAATAGTGATAACTCAGGGCAATTTCTCAAAAAGGGGGAACCAATGTGTCCATTGAACTTAGAACGAAATACGGACAAATTGATATATCAAATGAAGTCATTGCAATGGTGGCAGGAGGCGCTGCGATCGATTGCTATGGTATTGTTGGCATGGCGTCCAAAAATCAAATCAAGGACGGCTTGACGGATATTCTCCGCAAAGAGAACTTCAGCCGGGGTGTTCTTGTGCGTCAAAAAGAAGACCGCATTCATATTGATATGTACATCATCGTCAGCTACGGTACAAAAATATCAGAAGTCGCACATAATGTTCAAACGAAAGTCAAATACACGATTCATCACACAATTGGACTTTCTGTTGACTCGGTCAACATTTATGTACAAGGAGTAAAAGTTACGAACCCGTAGTAAGGAGGAAATATATTGTCTATTAGAAATCTTGATGGCCGCTCATTTGCAAAAATGATTCTTGCAGGTGCTCACCATCTTTCTCAAAACGCACAAATTGTGGATGCGTTAAATGTTTTTCCAGTGCCAGACGGAGACACGGGGACAAATATGAATTTGTCGATGACTTCAGGGGCCAAAGCAGTTGAAGAAACAAATACCGATCATATTGGGAAGGTCGGCGTGGCTCTCTCGAAAGGGCTATTGATGGGCGCAAGAGGAAACTCAGGCGTGATCCTGTCACAGCTCTTTAGAGGTTTCAGTAAACATATTGAGCAAAAAGAAACGATTGATGCAAAAGAATTTGCTCTTGCCTTACAGGCGGGTGTTGATACAGCATATAAAGCCGTAATGAAACCGATTGAAGGGACCATCTTAACGGTTGCAAAGGATGCAGCAAAGAAAGCGGTTGCTGTGTCAGCAGCAGAGGATCAAATTGACCGCGTTCTAGAGTTAACGATTGAGGAAGCAAGAGCATCACTTGATCGAACGCCAGATCTGCTTCCTGTCTTAAAAGAAGTGGGCGTTGTCGATAGTGGGGGTAAAGGACTTCTATGCGTATATGAAGGTTTCCTTGCTTCATTAAGAGGAGAAGAGCTTCCTCCTAAAGCGGCTTCTTTACCGACGCTAAAAGAGCTTGTCAGTGCAGAGCATCATAAAAGTGCACAAAGCCATATGAACACAGAAGATATCGAATTTGGCTACTGTACTGAATTTATGGTGAAATTTGAAGAAGACAAACAGTCCTTTGATGAGAATGCCTTCAGAGAAGACTTAAGTGAATTCGGAGATTCACTTCTTGTGGTGTCTGACGATACACTTGCGAAAGTTCATATTCATGCAGAGCAGCCAGGAGATGTCTTATCATATGCACAGCGCTACGGTAGCTTGATTAATATGAAAATTGAAAACATGAGAGAGCAGCATAGTTCAATCGTGAACGAAGAAAGAGAAAACGCGCCTACTGCACCAAAAGCACCTGCTGCTGAAAAACAGCGCTTTGGCGTCGTCAGTGTCGCAATGGGAGAAGGAATTGCTGAATTGTTCAAAAGCATCGGAGCTTCCGTCGTCATTGAAGGCGGGCAGACGATGAATCCGAGCACAGAAGACATTGTCACAGCAATAGAAAGCGTACATGCCGAAACCGTCTTTATTTTACCTAATAATTCTAATATTGTCATGGCAGCTAAACAGGCGGCAACTGTCTCAAGTCGTGAGGTCGTTGTCATTCCGACGAAGACCGTTCCTCAAGGAATGTCGGCACTTCTTTCTCTCAATGAAGCAGCTTCAAATGAAGATAACGAAAGAGCGATGCTAGAAGCGATTGACCATGTGAAAAGCGGGCAAATTACCTTTGCAGTGAGAGATACTCAAATTGATGGAATCGACATTGCAAAAGGTGACTATATGGGTCTGTTCAACGGGAAAATCACCTTAACAGCGAAAAATCAATTAGATGCAGCAAAAGAACTTCTCGCCAAAATGGTGACAGAAGATGATGAGATTGTCACAATCATTAAAGGGGAAGATGCCTCATCTGATGAGCTGGATGCGTTACAAGCCTTTATTGAAGAAACATTTGAAGATGTAGAAGTTGAAGTCCACGATGGAAAACAGCCGCTTTATTCATATATTTTGGCGGTTGAATAACGAAAGAAGGGCAAATAAAGCCCTTCTTCTTCTTTTGCAATTTTTTACTAGCCATTCCACGGTGAAATGAGTTGCGGGAAACGAATGAATCCATTAGTCTAAAGAAAGAACCAAACCATACGTGAGTGGTGATGAGAGGGGAAGACCTATGAAATTTAGAAGTGTGTTTGATATTATTGGACCTGTCATGATTGGGCCATCAAGTTCGCACACAGCGGGTGCGGCTCGTATCGGGAGAGTAGCTCGCAGCTTATTTGGAAGAGAGCCGAAACGAATTGTCATTTCATTTTATGGTTCCTTTAAAGATACGTATAAAGGACACGGTACAGATGTCGCCATTATCGGCGGTGTTCTTGACTTTGATACATTTGATGAGCGAATCAAAACAGCGATCGATATTGCTAAAAGCAAAGAGATCGATATTGAATTTAAAGAAGAAGAGGCAGTGCCGGCGCATCCAAATACAGCAAAAGTAGAGATTTCAGATGCGAACGGAAGCCTTGAATTAATCGGGATTTCCATCGGCGGAGGTAAAATTGAAATCACAGAATTAAATGGCTTTGAGCTCAGGCTTTCAGGGAATCATCCTGCCATTCTTGTGGTTCATAACGATCGCTACGGGACGATTGCGGCAGTTGCCAATGTCTTAGCGAAATTCGCCATTAACATCGGTCATATGGAAGTGGCGCGTAAAGATGTCGGGCAAGAGGCACTGATGACGATTGAAGTGGATCAAAATATTGACCCAGCTGTCCTATCAGAGCTTGAAACACTGCCAAACATTATTCAAGTCACACAAATTGCAGAGTAACAACAAGGAGGTTATGAATGATGTTTAAAAACGTCAAAGAACTCGTGCAGCTAACAGAAGAACGGAATACCTCCATTTCAGAAATTATGATTGTGCAAGAAATGGAAGTGACAGGGAAGTCACGTGAAGAAATTTTCTCCCAGATGTACCGCAACTTAGAAGTGATGGAGCAGGCTGTTGAAAACGGGCTGAAAGGTGTGAAATCATTATCAGGCTTAACAGGCGGAGATGCAGTCAAACTTCAAGCCTATATCGCATCAGGCAAAACGCTGTCTGGTCATACGATATTAGATGCTGTCAGTAAAGCAGTTGCAACAAATGAAGTCAATGCCGCAATGGGAACCATTTGTGCAACGCCTACAGCAGGTTCAGCAGGAGTTGTACCCGGTACGTTATTTGCAGTAAAAGAAACATTAAAGCCAACAAAGGAACAAATGGTCAGATTCCTATTTACTTCTGGCGCATTTGGTTTTGTTGTGGCGAATAATGCCAGCATTTCCGGTGCAGCAGGCGGCTGTCAGGCAGAGGTAGGTTCTGCATCAGGTATGGCAGCAGCAGCTATAGTTGAAATGGCAGGCGGTACACCGCAGCAATCTGCAGAAGCGATGGCAATTACACTCAAAAACATGCTTGGACTTGTTTGCGATCCAGTAGCGGGACTTGTCGAAGTGCCGTGCGTGAAACGAAATGCAATGGGTGCATCTAACGCTATGATCGCAGCAGACATGGCTCTTGCTGGCATCACAAGCCGCATTCCTTGTGATGAAGTCATTGATGCGATGTACAAAATCGGTCAAACGATGCCAACAGCTCTTCGTGAAACAGCCCAAGGCGGTCTCGCTGCGACACCGACAGCAAGAGAGCTTGAAAAGAAGATTTTCGGAGGTGTGACCTCATCTCGTGATACAGAAACTGCAAGATAATGTCTCTGTCCTGAAGGGGATTGGAGAGGAAACCGAAAAAACACTCAATGAACTTGGAATCTACACAGTAGCCGATTTACTCGGCTACTTTCCTTATCGATATGACGACTATGAGCTTCGTAACTTAGAAGAAGTAAGGCATGACGAACGAGTCACAGTTGAAGGGAAAGTACATAGTGAGCCCGTTCTCACCTATTATGGAAAAAAACGAAGCAGGCTGACATTCAGGCTGCTTGTCGGGCGTTTTCTCATTACAGCGATTTGTTTCAATCGCCCATATTTAAAACGAAGCCTTGTGTTAGGTGATACAGTTTCCGTCACAGGAAAATGGGATAAAAACCGTCAATCTATCATGGTGCAGGAATTTAAAAAAGGGACGCACGAGCAAGATGGCAGCATAGAGCCCGTTTATTCAGTAAAAGAAAATGTGACCGTGAAAATGATGAGACGCTTTGTGAAACAAGCCTTGTCACTTTATGCAGACAAAGCTGAAGATCCATTGCCAAAGCAGCTTGTCTCTGCCTATAAACTCATGTCCTATCAAGAAGCATTAAAAACCATTCATCTCCCAGAAACAAGAGACTCACTCAAGCAAGCAAGACGACGTTTTGTGTACGAGGAATTTCTCATCTTTCAGCTGAAGATGCAGGCGATTAGAAAGAAAGAGCGAGAGAGAACGTCAGGCATCCAGCATCCTTTTTCCAAAGAAGCTGTTTTTGAGTTTGTTCACAGCCTGCCATTTCCATTGACGAAGGCACAATCAAGAGTGCTTGATGAAATCATGTCGGACATGGCGTCTCCATATCGAATGAACCGGCTGCTCCAAGGAGATGTAGGTTCTGGGAAAACAGCTGTTGCAGCCATTGCGCTTTATGCCGCTCATTTATCAGGTTTTCAAGGTGCATTAATGGTCCCAACAGAAATTTTGGCAGAACAGCATGCTGATTCGCTTTACCAGCTGTTTGAAAAATGGGGACTGAATATCGCCCTTTTGACAAGCTCTGTGAAAGGAAAGCGCCGTAGAGAATTGCTTGAACGTCTAAAAGAAGGCGAGATTGACATTTTAGTCGGCACGCACGCACTCATTCAAGACGAAGTCGAATTTCAGCAGCTTGGTCTTGTCATCACAGATGAACAGCACCGGTTTGGCGTAGAGCAGCGGAAAAAACTGCGAAGTAAAGGTCAGGACCCAGATGTCTTGTTTATGACTGCCACACCTATTCCGCGAACACTTGCGATCACTGTTTTTGGAGAAATGGACGTATCCGTCATTGATGAATTGCCAGCTGGCAGAAAACAAATCGAAACGTATTGGGTGAAGCATGACATGCTTGAGAGAATTCTTGCTTTTGTGGATAAAGAGCTGAGAAAAGGCAGACAGGCATATATTATTTGTCCGCTCATTGAAGAATCAGACAAGCTGGACGTCCAAAATGCGCTTGATGTCCATAGCATGCTGACTGAAGCATACCGCGGTAAGTGGTCGATTGGCTTAATGCATGGGAAACTGGCAAGTGATGAAAAAGATCAAGTAATGAGAGCCTTTACCGCAAATGAAGTGCAAATTCTTGTTTCAACCACAGTCGTTGAAGTCGGGGTCAACGTACCGAATGCAACCATCATGGTCATTTATGATGCAGACCGTTTTGGACTGTCTCAGCTTCATCAGCTTAGAGGCCGGGTCGGCCGAGGAGAGCATCAATCATTTTGTATTTTAATGGCTGATCCAAAGTCAGAAACGGGGAAAGAGCGGATGCGGATCATGTCCGAAACAACCGATGGCTTTGAGCTGTCTGAAAAGGACTTAGAACTAAGAGGACCCGGCGACTTCTTCGGTAAAAAACAAAGCGGGATGCCTGAATTTAAGGTAGCAGATATGGTTCACGACTATAGAGCATTGGAAACGGCTAGAAAAGACGCAGCTGACCTTGTCCAATCTGACGTCTTTTGGACTGATCCCGAATACAAAGAACTCCGGCAAACACTGATAGACAGCGGTGTGCTAGGCGGGGATAAATTAAGCTGATCAAACGCTGGAGGAATTTTCTTGTCTTTTTGAAACAAGGATTGATTTCTCATCTATGAGATTATATACTACTATTAGTACCTAGTCATAAATGTACGGATGGTGTCTGCATATGAAACTAAATAAAAAAGAACGTCAAAAGCTCCTCCAGCAAACGATCAGCTCGACTCCATTCATTACTGATGAAGAATTGGCAAGTAAATTCGGTGTCAGCATACAAACGGTTCGTCTTGATCGTTTAGAGCTGTCGATCCCTGAATTACGCGAAAGAATTAAGCATGTGGCCGAAAAGACATTAGAGGATGAAGTAAAGTCACTTCCACTGGATGAAGTGATTGGAGAAATGATTGATGTAGAACTTGATGACCAAGCCATTTCCATTTTAGAAGTGAGAAAAGAGCATGTATTCAGCCGAAACCAAATTGCCAGGGGACATCATCTCTTCGCCCAGGCAAATTCACTGGCAGTTGCCGTCATTGACGATGAACTGGCTTTGACAGCAAAAGCGAATATCAGGTTTACAAGGCAGGTGAAACAAGGCGAAAGAGTTGTCTCTAAAGCCAAAGTAGCCTCACATGATAAAGAAAAAGGAAGAACCGTAGTTGAAGTAAACAGCTATGTTGGTGAGGAAGTTGTCTTCTCAGGTGACTTCGTCATGTATCGCTCAAAACAAAAGTAAAAGGTGGCACGTAATATGAGAATTGCAGTCGATGCAATGGGGGGAGATCATGCCCCTAAAGCCATTATTGACGGTGTGCAAAAAAGCTTAACGGCATTTTCAGATATCGAGATTACACTTGTCGGCGATGAAAACAAAATTAAACCATACATAACAAACAACGACCGCATCACGATTTTAGATGCAAAAGAAGTCATTGAACCGACGGATGAACCAGTGCGTGCAGTCAGACGTAAAAAGGATTCATCCATGGTCAAAATGGCGCAGGAAGTCTCCGAGGGACGAGCAGATGCCTGCATCTCAGCAGGAAATACCGGCGCCCTCATGACAGCTGGGCTGTTCATCGTAGGCAGAATTGACGGTATTGACAGACCAGCCCTTGCCCCAACTTTGCCAACACTGGATGGTAGCGGCTTCTTATTACTAGATGTTGGTGCCAACGTTGATGCAAAACCAGAACATCTCGTGCAATATGCCATGATGGGATCCATCTACGCAGAGCGTGTCTTTCCAAAGAGCAATCCGCGTGTTGGACTGTTAAATGTAGGAACAGAAGATAAAAAAGGCAACGATTTAACGAAAAAAACCTTTGAATTATTAAAAGCATCAGACTTGAATTTCGTAGGAAATGTAGAGTCCCGTGACTTATTAGAAGGTGTTGCTGACGTTGTTGTCACAGATGGTTTCACAGGAAATATCGCGCTTAAAACGATTGAAGGCACAGCCCTTTCTGTCTTTAAAATGCTGAAAGAAACATTAACATCTAGTTTTACAGCAAAAATAGCAGCAGGCATGATGAAGCCGAAATTGATGCAGATGAAATCTAAAATGGATTACTCTGAATATGGCGGTGCTGCTTTATTTGGTTTAAAGGCACCTGTTATTAAAGCGCACGGCTCCTCTGATGAAAATGCCATTTTCCATGCAATTCGTCAGGCACGTGATATCGTAGAAAAAGACGTTTCAGCTATCATTCATCAAGAAGTCCAAAAAGAAACGACGAATGAGTCTTAATGGAGGTAAAGCAGCATGACTAAAATTGCATTTTTATTCCCTGGCCAAGGCTCTCAAAAAATTGGCATGGGAAAAGATTTATTTGACCAAGAAGCAGTATCTAAAGCTGTATTTGAAGAAGCAGACAATACCCTCGGGTTTGATTTATCTTCTATGATTTTTGAAGGGGATGCAGAAGAACTGACGCTCACTTATAACGCGCAGCCAGCTCTTTTAACAACAAGTATCGCCATCCTAAAGAAATTTGAAGAGAGCGGAATCAAAGCAGATTATGCAGCAGGACACAGTCTTGGCGAATACACTGCCCTCGTTGCAGCAGGCGCACTTTCGTTTAAAGATGCTGTTTATGCAGTCAGAAAGCGCGGAGAATTAATGAATGAAGCTGTTCCAGCAGGAGAAGGCGCCATGGCAGCGATTCTCGGCTTAGACAAAGCGGCACTTGTAGAAGTGACAAAAGAAGTGACAGAAAGCGGTCACCTTGTAGAGCTCGCTAACTTAAACTGTCCTGGTCAAATCGTCATCTCTGGTACAGCAAAAGGGGTAGAACTTGCTTCAGAAAAAGCGAAAGAAAAAGGCGCAAAACGTGCAATTGCCCTTGAAGTGAGCGGACCTTTCCATTCTGCATTAATGAAACCAGCCGCTGAAAAATTTACAGATGTTTTGTCAAAGCTGGATATTAAGGATGCGAAAACTCCGGTCATCTCAAATGTAACAGCAGACATCGTGACATCTCGTGATGACATTGAGACAAAGCTCATTGAACAACTGTATTCTCCAGTTCGTTTTGAAGAAAGTGTGGAGCGCCTTATTGATTTAGGCGTCACAACATTTATTGAAATTGGTCCTGGCAAAGTGCTTTCAGGTCTTGTGAAAAAAGTGAATCGCCGCCTGACGACGATTTCCGTTTCAGATCAAGAAACAATTGAAGCAGCTATTCAAACACTCAAGGGGGATTCTTGATGCTTACAAATAAAACAGCCGTTGTAACAGGAGCATCACGCGGGATTGGCCGTTCCATCGCGATCGATCTAGCAAAAAGTGGTGCAAATGTTGTCGTGAACTATTCTGGAAACGAAGCAAAAGCAAATGAAGTCGTAGATGAAATCAAAGCACTCGGCCAGCAGGCATTTGCAGTTAAAGCTGATGTCTCAAATGCTGAAGAAGTACAAGCTATGATGAAACAAGCGATTGATACCTTTGGTTCAATTGACATTCTTGTGAATAATGCAGGCATCACAAAGGACAACCTGCTTATGAGAATGAAAGAGAATGAATGGGATGATGTCATTAACATAAACTTAAAGGGTGTCTTTAACTGTACAAAAGCCGTGACACGTCAAATGATGAAGCAAAGAAGCGGAAGAATCATCAATTTGGCTTCAGTCGTTGGTGTATGTGGAAACCCTGGACAAGCAAACTATGTTGCAGCAAAAGCTGGCGTCATCGGATTAACGAAAACAACAGCAAAAGAGCTGGCAACTCGTCACATTACAGTTAATGCAGTAGCACCAGGCTTTATTTCAACAGATATGACAGACAAGCTTGATGACAATGTACAGACGGAAATGCTCAAACAAATCCCGCTCGCACGCTTTGGTGCACCTGAAGATATTAGCAACGTCGTTGTCTTTTTAGCTTCAGAAGGAGCAGGTTATATTACAGGCCAAACCATCCAAGTAGATGGCGGAATGGTCATGTCCTAAGAAATATCAAAATTTCATTAGGTTTTCTCTAGTTTTTTAAAAACGAATCAACTATAATACTTTGAGGGGAGGTGAAAGGCAATGGCAGACGTATTAGAGCGTGTATCAAAAATTATTGTAGACCGCCTTGGCGTTGATGAGGCTGACGTGAAAATGGAAGCTTCATTTAAAGAAGATTTAGGCGCTGATTCCCTTGATGTAGTTGAGCTAGTTATGGAACTTGAAGATGAGTTCGATATGGAAATTTCTGACGAAGATGCTGAAAAAATTGCAACAGTCGGTGACGCTGTGAACTACATAAATAACCAGCAATAAGCGTAACAAAGTCCCGTCTACTTTCGACGGGACTTTGAAAATTTATGTTAGTTTCAACACATTCAGCTGATCAATTGTCAGCCTTTTTCAGATGCTGGGAGCAATGTTTCCCTGCATGTAGAAAGAGAGACTCCATATAATCAGTATCCTTAAAGGCGATTACGCCTACCTGGAGGTTGCTATGCCAAAACAATATAAAGACAAACAGAAACAGAGCAAAAAACTAGAACAATTTAGAGAATTCCAGCAGCGCATTTCTGTACACTTTAAAAACGAAAAGCTTCTATATCAAGCTTTTACCCATTCCTCTTATGTGAATGAACACCGGAAAAAGCCATACGAGGACAATGAAAGACTTGAATTTTTAGGAGATGCTGTTTTAGAATTGACCATCTCTCAATTCTTATTTGCGAAATATCCAGCGATGAGCGAGGGAGATTTAACGAAACTGAGAGCGGCGATCGTCTGTGAACCGTCACTTGTATCACTAGCGCATGAGTTGTCCTTCGGTGACCTTGTTCTTTTAGGAAAAGGCGAAGAAATGACAGGCGGCAGAAAACGCCCAGCACTCTTAGCGGACGTATTCGAGGCGTTTATCGGCGCACTTTATTTAGATCAGGGGCTGGAGCCGGTTGAACGGTTCCTAGAAGCGTACGTTTATCCGAAAATTAATGATGGAGCGTTCTCGCACGTCATGGACTTTAAAAGCCAGCTGCAAGAATTTGTCCAGCGCGATGGAAAAGGTGTGCTTGAATACCGCATCCTGCATGAAAAAGGGCCCGCACATAACCGGGAATTTGAAGCAAATGTATCCCTTCGAGGTGAAGTGCTCGGAATCGGAAATGGACGCTCTAAAAAAGAAGCAGAACAGCACGCTGCACAGGAAGCACTTGCTAAATTGCAGAAACATCATATGAACCAATAAAATCCCCCTCGTTATTCAGGGGGATTTCACTCTGTTTTCCATCATCTTTTTACACTTCATATGGTAAGATGATAGTACTTTAAATACATAAGGAGGATCACTCTCATGTTCCTCAAACGTTTAGACGTGATAGGATTCAAATCATTTGCACAGCGAGTGACCGTGGACTTTGTCAAAGGGGTCACAGCTGTTGTTGGACCAAACGGAAGCGGCAAAAGCAATATTACCGATGCCATCCGCTGGGTACTTGGAGAACAATCAGCGAAAAGCCTCCGCGGAGGAAAAATGGAAGATATCATTTTTGCAGGCAGTGACTCAAGGAAAAGAGTCAATCTAGCAGAGGTGACTTTAACATTAGATAACGAAGACCACTTTTTACCGATCGATTTTCACGAAGTCAGTGTGACAAGAAGGGTTTATCGTTCAGGAGAAAGTGAATTTCTCATAAACAATCAATCTGTCCGCTTAAAGGATATTATTGATCTTTTCATGGATTCAGGTCTTGGAAAGGAAGCTTTTTCAATCATCAGCCAAGGAAAGGTAGAAGAAATTCTATCAAGCAAGGCAGAAGAGAGAAGAAGCATCTTTGAAGAAGCGGCTGGCGTTTTAAAATATAAAACAAGAAAGAAAAAAGCCGAAAATAAACTGTTTGAAACGCAGGACAACTTAAACCGAGTAGAAGATATTCTGCATGAACTAGAAGATCAAGTAGAACCATTAAGAATGCAAGCCTCTATTGCAAAGGACTATTTGCAAAAAAAAGAAGAGCTTGAAAATGTCGAAATCGCCCTCACTGTCCATGACATCGAAGCACTTCATGAAAAATGGACAACACTTGGTGAAGCAGTCGAGCGCTTCAAACAAGATGAAATGAAGCAGTCTACAGATATCCAAGCAAAAGAAGCCAAAATTGAAGAGTCGAGAGACCGCATTCAAGCTCTGGATGAATCAATTAATGACCTGCAAGAAGTTCTTCTTTTCACAAGTGAAGAATTAGAAAAGCTTGAAGGAAAAAAAGAAGTGCTAAAAGAACGGAAAAAAAATGCTGCTGCAAATCAAGGGCAGCTAGAAGAAACGCTCGTTCGCTTAACTGAAAAGCAGGCACTGTTAACCGAAAAGATTGAGCAGCAGAAAATTACGCGGGACAGCCTGCAAAAAGAAGTGCAGCAGCTAAAAGATGAAGTGAACACAAAGCAGCATCAACTGTCGCTTCATAGTGAAGATGTGGAAGGCCAAATTGAACAGCTGAAAAGCGATTATTTTGATCTGCTCAATGAACAGGCTTCCATCCGTAATGAACGTAAATTACTAGAAGAACAGCAGCGACAAGCGGCGATGCAGCTAGAGCGGCTGACGCAAAATAACCAAAAACATATCGAAGAACGAGTGTCTGTCAAAGAAAAGAAAACAGAGGCTGAGCAGCAGCTTTCAGTACTGGAAGAAGACATTCTGGCTCAAGTCAAGCGTTTTAGAGAAGCAGAACAAAAGCTTGAGCAAATGAAACGTCAATACGAGAAAAAAGAAACGGCTCTTTACCAAGCCTATCAATACGTACAGCAGGCAAAATCCAAAAAAGAGATGCTTGAATCCATGCAGGAAGACTTCTCAGGCTTTTTCCAAGGAGTGAAAGAGGTCTTAAAGGCAAAAGAACGGTTAGGCGGTATTCACGGTGCCATTGCAGAGCTGATTCAAACGGATCAGCAGTATGAGACAGCGATTGAAATTGCGCTAGGTGCAGCCACGCAGCACGTCGTCACAGAAAATGAAGCAGCTGCGAGACAAGCGATTGGATACTTAAAGCAGCATTCCTTTGGACGTGCAACCTTCCTGCCAATGAACGTCATCAAAGAAAGAACCATTCAGCTCAGAGATGTCCAAACAGCAGAGCAGCACGCTGCATTTATCGGCGTAGCGAGTCACCTCGTTTCCTTTGACGAAAAGTATCAAAAGGTGATTCAGAATTTACTTGGCACTGTGCTGATCGTTAGGGATTTAAAAGGCGCCAATGAATTGGCAAAAATGCTTGGACATCGTTACCGTATCGTGACCCTTGATGGAGATGTCGTAAACCCCGGCGGTTCAATGACCGGTGGCGGCGTAAAGAAAAAGAACAACTCTCTTCTTTCAAGAAACCGGGAGATCGAAACGTTAACAAAGCAGCTCGTTGAAATGGAAGAGAAAACAAGGATCCTTGAAAAAGAAACAAAAGAAACGAAGCAATTGATCGGAGCAAACGAAAGCCAATTAAACGAACTGCGCCAGCGCGGCGAAATGCTTCGTGAAAAGCAGCAAGAGCTCAAAGGGAAGCTATACGAACTGCAAGTTGCAGAAAAAAATATCAATGCTCACCTTGAACTCTATGATCAAGAAAAAGAAGAATTGCAGCAGCGTTCTACTGAACTTGCGGATAAGGACAAAAAGCAGGTCGCTCTTGAAGCCTCTATAGGTGAAAAATTGACGACTCTTGATCAAGAGATCAATACATTAACAAAGCGTAAGCAGACGCAAAGCTCAACGAAAGAAACCATTTCTGCCGAATTAACAGAGCTGAAAATCTCGCTTGCGAAAAAAGAGCAGTCCTTAGCCAATGAACAAGAAAAGCTTTCGAGCTTAATGGCTGAATTAGAAGAGGCTGAACAGACGCTGAAGGAAACAAAAGAAGATCTGTCACTCTTAACAAGTGAAATGTCATCTAGTTCAAGCGGAGCCGAACAACTGGAAGAAGCGGCGAAAGAGAAGCTGGAAAACAAAAACAAAACAACCGCACTCATTTCAGAGCGGCGCAAGCAGCGTCTCGCTCTTTCTGAAACATTAGAATTTGCTGAACGTGAACTTAAAGAACAAAAGCGTTTGTACAAGCAGCTCACCACAAGCTTAAAAGATGAAGAGATTAAGCTAGGCCGTATGGAAGTCGAGCTCGATAACCTGATCGCTTATCTGAACGATGAATATGCTCTTTCGTTTGAAGGAGCAAAAGAGATGTATCAGTTGACGTTATCGCCAGATGAAGCAAGAAAACGAGTGAAGCTGATCAAACTAGCGATTGAAGAACTTGGAACAGTGAACTTAGGCAGCATTGACGAGTATGAACGTGTCAATGAACGCTATCTCTTCTTAACAGAACAGCGAAATGATCTGACAGAAGCGAAAAATACATTATTCCAAGTCATCGAAGAAATGGATCAAGAGATGACAAAGCGCTTCTCTGAGACATTCTCTCAAATTCGCGGGCACTTTGAATCTGTTTTCCAAGCATTATTTGGCGGCGGAAGAGCCGATCTTAAGCTGACAGATCCAAATGATTTGCTCAACTCTGGCGTTGATATTGTCGCGCAGCCGCCAGGGAAAAAACTGCAAAACTTAAGCCTGCTTTCAGGCGGAGAGAGAGCCTTAACAGCGATCGCTTTACTATTCTCTATTTTAAAAGTGAGACCTGTTCCATTCTGCGTATTAGATGAGGTAGAAGCGGCGCTTGATGAAGCAAATGTTTTCCGTTTTGCGCAATATTTAAAGAAATACAGCCAGGAAACACAGTTCATTGTCATTACGCACCGCAAGGGAACAATGGAAGAAGCCGATGTGCTCTACGGCGTGACCATGCAGGAATCAGGTGTTTCTAAGCTTGTATCTGTCAAACTAGAAGAAACGAAAGAGCTTGTCCAGTAATTAAAGGAGGTTTTTGAACCAATGAGCTTTTTTAAGAAATTAAAAGAAAAATTTACGCAGCAAACCGATTCAGTATCAGAAAAGTTTAAAGATGGACTCGAAAAAACGAGAAACTCCTTCCAAGGAAAAGTAAATGAACTGATTTCTCGCTACCGCAAAGTCGATGAAGACTTTTTTGAAGAGCTCGAAGAGGTTCTAATCGGCGCTGATGTCGGTTTCACAACTGTGATGGAACTGATTGATGAGCTGAAAAAAGAAGTGAAATTAAGAAACATTCAAGACCCAAGTGAAGTACAAGCGGTGATTTCTGAAAAACTGGTTGACATCTACAATAGTGGAGAGGAACAAATCTCTGCGCTGAACATTGAAGCCGGGCGTTTGAATATCATTTTGTTTGTAGGCGTCAACGGTGTTGGGAAAACAACGACTATCGGTAAGCTTGCAAACAGGCTGAAAAATGAAGGGAAATCCGTCATTTTAGCAGCAGGTGATACGTTCCGTGCCGGTGCGATCGAGCAGCTTGAAGTTTGGGGAGAGCGTTCAGGTGTTCCTGTCGTCAAACAAACAGCAGGCTCTGATCCAGCAGCAGTGATCTATGATGCCGTTCAATCAGCAAAAGCGAAAAATGCAGATGTCCTCATCTGCGATACAGCAGGAAGACTTCAAAACAAAGTCAACTTGATGAAAGAGCTGGAGAAAGTCAAGAGAGTCATTGAACGTGAGGTTCCAGATGCACCTCATGAAGTATTGCTCGCTCTTGATGCGACAACAGGTCAAAACGCCATGGCACAAGCCAAGGAATTTTCTAAAGCGACAAATGTGACAGGGATTGCTTTAACAAAGCTTGACGGTACTGCAAAAGGCGGAATCGTTCTTGCAATTCGAAATGAGCTGAACATCCCAGTAAAGCTTGTCGGTTTAGGTGAAAAGGTGGACGATCTGCAAGAGTTTGATGCAGAATCGTATGTGTATGGATTATTCTCAGACGTAATTGATCAACAAGACTAACAAAAAAATGCCGGCAAAACTGCTGGCATTTTTATTTATACGTAGCTTCATGAAGTGACAAGATAAAAACTTGACACACAGAAGAGAACCGTGTAAACTTAGTTGATGTAAAGGGAATGAACTTAACAAAGGGGAGAGAGCCCATGACGCTTGAAAAAACAACGAGAATGAATTACTTGTTTGACTTCTATCAATCGTTGTTGACCGCAAAGCAAAAGAGCTACATGTCGCTTTACTACCTAGACGATTTTTCCCTCGGTGAAATTGCGGATGAATATGAAGTATCAAGGCAGGCTGTTTATGATAATATTAAACGGACTGAAGCGATGCTTGAACAATATGAAGAAAAGCTGCTCTTGTTTAAGAAATTTAAAGAGCGTAAAGAACTTCTCAAAAAAATGAGAGAGCTTGTAGCTGATTCTGCGCAAACGGAAGAAGCAGAAGCTTTAATTGAATCGCTTGAGAAATTAGATTAGGAGGCGGCACAGTATGGCATTTGAAGGATTAGCCGACCGACTGCAGCAGACGATTTCAAAAATCCGCGGCAAAGGAAAAGTGTCAGAGCAAGATGTAAAAGAAATGATGCGCGAGGTACGCCTTGCCCTTCTTGAAGCTGACGTCAATTTTAAAGTAGTCAAAGACTTTGTGAAAAAAGTAAGTGAGCGGGCAGTTGGACAAGAGGTCATGAAAAGCCTTACCCCTGGACAACAGGTCATTAAAGTTGTAAAAGAAGAACTCACTGAATTAATGGGTGGAGAAGAGAGTAAGATCGCTGTAGCGAAAAAATCTCCAACAGTCATTATGATGGTTGGTCTTCAAGGGGCAGGTAAAACAACCACAACTGGAAAGCTTGCCAATTTACTTCGCAAAAAACATAATCGCAAGCCGATGATGGTGGCTGCTGATATTTACAGACCAGCAGCGATCCAGCAGCTTCAAACGCTTGGGAAACAGCTTGATATGCCGGTGTTTTCATTAGGTGATCAAGTCAGTCCTGTCGAAATTGCCAAACAGGCAATTGAAAAAGCGAAAGAAGAACACCATGATTATGTCATTTTAGATACAGCAGGACGTCTTCATATTGATGAAGAATTAATGGATGAACTTCAGAAAGTAAAAGAAGTAGCGAATCCAGAAGAAATTTTCCTAGTTGTTGACTCTATGACAGGTCAAGATGCGGTCAATGTCGCAAAAAGCTTTAATGAACAGCTTGGTTTAACAGGTGTTGTTCTAACAAAACTAGACGGTGATACAAGAGGCGGTGCAGCACTTTCTATTCGAGCTGTCACTAATACGCCGATTAAATTCGCTGCACTAGGAGAAAAGCTTGATGCAATTGAACCATTCCATCCGGAGCGGATGGCATCAAGAATTCTTGGCATGGGAGATGTGCTGACCCTTATTGAAAAAGCACAGGCAAACGTCGACCAAGATAAAGCGAAAGAGCTTGAGCAAAAAATGCGGACAATGAGCTTCACGCTCGATGATTTCCTCGAGCAGCTTGGCCAAGTTCGGAATATGGGTCCTCTTGATGAACTGATCCAAATGATGCCGGGAGCCGGTAAAATGAAAGGGCTCAAAAACGTCCAAGTGGACGAAAAGCAGCTCAATCACATCGAAGCAATCATTAAATCAATGACGACTCAGGAAAAAGAACAGCCAGAGGTCATCAATGCAAGCCGAAGAAAACGGATTGCAAAAGGAAGCGGAACATCTGTACAGGAAGTCAATCGCCTTTTAAAGCAATTTGATGAAATGAAAAAGATGATGAAGCAAATGACCAACATGTCCAAAGGAAAGAAAAAGGGCTTTAAATTACCATTTATGTAATTGGTTATACATGATAAAACCGTTGTTAAGAAAAAACACTTTACAAACCCTTTTATCATTGTTAATATACTATCTTGTTGAAATATTTTCGGAGGTGCTAGTAAAATGGCAGTAAAAATTCGTTTAAAACGTATGGGAGCAAAAAAATCTCCTTTCTATCGTATTGTTGTAGCAGATTCTCGTTCACCACGTGACGGTCGTTTCATCGAAACAGTTGGAACTTACAACCCAGTGGTATCACCAGCTGAGGTGAAAATCAACGAAGAATTAGCGCTTAAATGGCTTCAAAATGGTGCGAAACCATCTGATACAGTTCGCAACCTTTTCTCAAGCCAAGGAATTCTTGAAAAATTTCATAATGCGAAAAACAGCAAATAATGAATGAGCTGTCCTTGGAAGAATTGATTGTGTCCATCGTCGAGCCACTTGTTGATTTCCCAGAAGATATTCACGTATCTTCATTAGAAAAAGATGAGCAGGTGATTTACACACTGTCTGTCAATGCTGAAGATACCGGAAAAGTGATCGGAAAGCAGGGACGTACAGCAAAAGCGATACGAACAGTCATTTTTGCAGCAAGTGCAGAGTCTTCTAAGAAAGTTCAACTTGAGATTGCTGACTAAAAAGGGAGAGGGCTTAGGACCTCCCCTTTTTTTACACGTTTAAATCTATTTTTCGTTATACTGTAGAGGACAAATGCCTTCGGATAGGGGGACAAAAAGGAAGATGCAGATCATTCAACATGTCACCGTGATGCAAGTATTAACTGAAAGCAGTAAGGACAAACTGTTAACGACTTTTTTGGAGAAAAAAGAAAGACTAGAACGTGAATGCAATCAATTATATTTTCAACTAAAAAAACATGAAAAAGAACCACATCAGCAAGAAGCCATCCCTCAATTTCAAAAAGCGATCGATAAAAGGCAAGAGAAGATCAGGCAGATTGATTTTCAAGTAGAGCAGCTTCATATTTTGCCGCTTGGAAGTGAAATGAAAGAAACAGAAGTGGATGCACTGGTTGAAGTAAAAATAGGTGATAAATGGGATGACAAAATGCAAGATAATGTCATCGTCGTGAAAGACGGCACCATTGTGGAAATACGTCAGGGGTGATTGAGAACATGGAGCTAGAATGGTTGAATGTAGGAAAAATCGTCAATACACACGGAGTGCGCGGAGAAGTACGCGTCGTGTCAAAGACGGATTTCCCAGAAGAGCGCTACAAAAAGGGAAGCGTGCTCTATATTTTTAAACAAGGTCAAAAAGAGCCGCTGAAAGTGACTGTTGCATCACACCGCCAGCACAAACAGTTTGATTTGCTCACATTTGAAGAAATCAACTCATTAAATGAAGCAGAGCTTCTGAAAGAGTCGATCTTAAAGGTAGAAAAAGAACATCTTGGGTCATTAGACGAAGGAGAATTTTATTTCCACCAAATCATTGGCTGTGAAGTATACGATGAAGAGGACAAGCTGATCGGTCAAATCAAAGAAATTCTTACACCAGGGGCAAATGATGTGTGGGTGATTGGAAGAAAAGGCAAAAAAGATGCCCTCATTCCATATATTCCATCTGTCGTCAAAAACATTGATATCTCATCCAAAACTGTACACATTGAAGTGATGGAAGGACTCATTGACGAATGAAAATCGACTTCTTAACCCTTTTTCCTGAAATGTTCGAAGGTGTGCTTCACTCATCAATCTTAAAAAAAGCACAGGAGAAAGAAGCTGTCTCATTTCATGTTGTCAATTTTAGAGAGTATTCGGATCATAAGCATAAAACAGTGGATGACTATCCGTATGGCGGCGGTGCTGGTATGGTACTGAAAGCACAGCCCGTATTTGATGCGGTAGAAGATTTAACGAAGAAAGCAAGCACGAAGCCCCGAGTTATTCTTGTCTGTCCTCAAGGGGAAAGATATACACAAAAGAAGGCAGAAGAACTTGCAAAAGAAGAGCATCTTATGTTCATTTGCGGCCACTATGAAGGCTACGATGAGCGCATCAGGGAGCATCTTGTCACAGATGAGATCTCAATCGGAGATTTCGTCCTCACAGGCGGAGAGCTGCCAGCGATGATGATTGCAGACAGTGTGGTCAGGCTTTTGCCTCATGTGCTTGGAAAAGAAGCGTCTCACATCGAAGATTCATTCAGTACAGGTCTGCTTGAGCACCCGCACTATACAAGGCCAGCGGATTATAAAGGACTAAAAGTGCCGGATGTGCTCCTCTCTGGAAATCATGCCAAAATAGAAGAGTGGCGGCGCAAAGAATCATTGAAGCGAACCTATACAAGACGGCCAGATTTGATCGATTCGTGCAAAACGTTAACGGAAGAAGAAAAAAGATGGCTTTGGCAGCTTCATAATGACTAGATTGTATTGCACACGGCATAGAGGTATGGTATGATACTACTTGTGACTTGGACGGCTTGCTGATCCAAGTTTGAAAACGATGTTCCGCTGCAATGAAGAAAGAGGACATGAGCATCTGTTGGAAGGAGTTGAAAACGATGCAACATTTGATTGAAGAAATCACAAAAGAACAATTACGCACTGATCTTCCTGCGTTCCGTCCTGGTGACACTTTACGTGTACACGTTAAAGTTGTCGAGGGTACTCGTGAGCGTATCCAGATCTTTGAAGGTGTTGTAATTAAGCGTCGTGGTGGTGGAATCAGCGAAACTTTCACAGTTCGTAAGATCTCTTACGGTGTAGGCGTTGAGCGTACATTCCCTGTACACACACCAAAAATCGCTAAGATCGAAGTTGTACGTCACGGTAAGGTACGTCGTGCGAAACTTTACTACCTACGTGAACTTCGCGGTAAAGCGGCTCGTATCAAAGAAATCAGACGATAATGATATCAAAGGAAAGAGCTTGTTACCTGTAACAGGCTCTTTTTTTGTACAATGTATAAAGATAACAGGTAGAAGAGAGAAGGTGCACATATGACGATTCAATGGTTTCCAGGCCATATGGCAAAAGCAAGACGTGAAGTCACAGAAAAATTAAAGCTCATCGACATCGTATTTGAATTAACCGATGCAAGAATTCCGATGTCCTCTAGAAACCCAATGATCGAAGAAATCCTTCAAAACAAACCCAAAATCATGCTATTAAACAAAGCTGATAAAGCAGATCCTCGTATGACAAAGGAGTGGCAGGCGCATTTTGAGCAGCAAGGCGTTCGGTCACTGGCTATTAACTCTGTCGATGGACAAGGGTTAAATCAGATCATCACAACTTCAAAAGAAATTTTAAAAGAAAAGTTCGACCGCATGAAAGCAAAAGGCGTCAAACCACGTGCCATTCGAGCACTGATTATCGGGATTCCCAATGTCGGAAAATCGACCTTAATCAATCGTTTAGCGAAAAAGAACATTGCCAAAACAGGAGACCGCCCTGGTATAACGACATCACAGCAATGGGTAAAGGTAGGGAAAGAATTAGAACTGCTCGATACCCCTGGAATCCTCTGGCCGAAGTTTGAAGATGAACAAGTAGGACTCAGACTTGCGGTGACTGGAGCGATCAAAGATTCGATCATCAACTTACAGGATGTCGCTGTGTATGCACTTCGTTTTCTAGAAGAGAACTACCCAGAGCGATTAAAAAAACGCTATGACCTAGCGGAGATACCTGAAGATACGGTTGAGCTGTTTGATGCAATTGGTACTAAGCGCGGCTGTCTAATGAGCGGGGGATTCATTAACTATGACAAAACCACCGAAATCATTATTCGGGATATTCGAACAGAAAAATTTGGTCCCCTCACTTTTGAGAAGCCTGAAAGCTAAAAGACACGCAGCTCATGCGGGTCTTTATTTTTTGCGAAAAACTGCCGATATAAAGAAGGAGGCTGCGAAAAAGCCTATGTACACGGTGAAACAAATAAAAGAACTAATAGAAAAGCATGCAGGCGACGAGTCATACATTCGTGAGCTTGTAAAAGGTGATACGAGAAAAAGTGTCCAAAAACTCATAGAAAAGTGGCACAAAGAGAGAGAAAAGCAGCAAGCACTTCGCGTGGCATGGGATGACATGCTGCAATTTGAAAACAAAGCAAAGGCGCAGGGATACACGTGTATTGCTGGAATAGATGAAGCAGGAAGAGGACCGCTCGCCGGCCCAGTTGTGGCAGCAGCCGTCATATTAAAGGAAGATACAGTCCTGCTCGGTTTAAACGACTCAAAGCAATTATCTGAGAAAAAAAGATTGGCTTATTATGATTTAATTCAAAAAGAAGCACTTGATATCGGAATCGGCATTGTTGATGCAGCTACGATTGACGAAATCAATATTTATGAAGCATCAAGACTGGCGATGGTGAGAGCTGTGGAGCAGTTAACTTATACACCAGATTATCTACTCATAGATGCCATGACACTCCCGCTTTCAACTCACCAGGAGAATATCATAAAAGGAGATGCAAAGAGTGCATCCATTGCAGCAGGTGCATGTATTGCGAAGGTGACTAGGGATCAGATCATGGAAGAGTATGGGCGTAAGTATCCTGAGTATCAATTTGAAAAACATAAAGGATACGGAACGAAAGAGCACTTGGCTGCGATTCAAACACATGGTGCGGTCCCAATCCACCGATTATCGTTTGCGCCAGTGAAATCTGTTATATCATAAATTTTAATCTAAGGAGGCTGCCTGTGATGACAAGAGTTGAGGACATACATACAGCACTGAATAGCCGGCTGAATACGGCTGAATCTGTTCCATTAAACACCGAAGGGAAGGAAAATGTTCATCGGCTGATTCTCGGTAAAGTACTAAAAATGCTTGGAGATGATACAGCCCTTGTCCAAATAGGCTCAACGAAAATAAAAGCGCAGCTGGCGGCCCAGCTTAAAGCAGACGCATTTTATTGGTTCCAATTTGAACAAGAGGGCGGCGGCAGCCTCAATAAACTAAGACCCGTTCAGCAATTTGATCAAGATCCTAAGACGTTAAAGGATGCAGCAGCCAAACTATTAGAAGGACTTTCACTTAAAAATGGGCTTGAAAACATGCTGACAGCTACAGCTTTTTTAAAGGAAAAGTCCGTCATTAACGAAGGAGAGTTAAAAACGGCAGTGAAATGGATCGAACAGCTTCAAGGAGCTGATGTGAAGAAAGGGCTCCAAGCACTCCTCTTTGCTTTAAAGAAAGATTTACCGATCCAGCAAGGGGTACTTCAATCTATTTTAGCCGTGAAATCATCCTCTGCTCTTCATCAGGATATAACAGCGCTGCTAAATCAATTAACACAGCTTCCGAAGCACACAGATGCTACACAGACCCTTACACAAGCCGTTCGGTCAGTTGTAGATGCAGAGACAGCCGTCCATGCAGAAAAGCTCTTATCAGTCCTTCTAGCAGCGAGAGAAGGCGAGGCGAAGCAAGGCGGCAGTTTACCAGTAACGACTCAGCTCAATCCGTCTCAGCAAAAAGAAAATAGCCATGCCCCAATCGTTCAAGAGCGTCTACCGTCCCAAGTTCATCAGACAAACGTGCAGCAGCAGTCAACAAGTCCAAAAGAGCTGCAAATCCCGCTTCAGCAAATTGAGCGGATACTGGCCAGCTTGATGAAACAAGGTGCAGACGGGCAGCAAGAACCAAACTTAAAACAGCTCACAGCATTGCTGCACGGACTCCAGCAGGCAGGCTCTCAGCCTGACGCAAAAGCAGCTGTATTGCAAAAAGAGTTTCCATTCCTTTCAAAACCGGAGGCGAAAGCATTGGCTCAGGCGGTGCAGCAGACTGAACCAACATTAAGCAATAAAACTGATGTGCTCGATTTACTAATGACGATGAAAAAGGCAATCGGTGTGCGTGATGAAATTGGTATGCTAAAACTGCTTGAAAAAGGCAGCCAGGATGTCAAAAGTCAGGAGCTGCACCAATTAAAGCTTACCTTAAATGATGTGAGACAGGCTGATTTACCAGAGCACGTTAAAAAAGAAGTGGATCAATTATTTCATAGGTTGAATGGACAGTTATTTGTGCAGCAGGAGAACCAAACCGTCAGTCAAATGATGGTTTCCTATCCTCTTTTCTCAAAACATAGTGTTCAAGATTTAACCTTTATACTAAAGGGACATAAGAAAAAAGATGGCTCTATTGATATTTCTCAGTGCCGCCTGATGTTTTATTTAAACATGGAAAACCTTGAAGAAACCTTAATAGACTGTACGATTCAGCAAAAGGTCATGTCCATTACTGTCGAGACAGCTCATGAACTGCAAGGAACCATTAATCCGATGATTCCGGCTGTTCGGGAGAATTTAAATGCTCTAGGATACAGTTTAACGGGAATTACAGCAAAAAAGAGACAAGAGCCAGTAGATCCGTCTCAATTTCTAGATGAACACTTTCATAAAATCAGCGAGAAAGGGCTGGACTTACGAGTATGAAGGATTCGAAACCGCTTAGAAGAGCGGTCGCTCTGCATTACGATGAAGAAAAACAAAAGGCGCCAAAAGTCGTTGCAACAGGCAGCGGCTATGTGGCAGATCATATTATTGAAGAAGCAAAAAAGTCGGGAGTCCCTATCCAGGAAGACCGCAATTTAGTCGAACTCATGCGCCACTTAACATTAGATGAGGAGATCCCTGAAGCGTTATACGATACTGTAGCAGAAATTTTTTCGTTTATCTACAGGTTAGATCAAAAAATGAAAAAATAAGGTAAAATAAGTGATTTGACTGAAAAATTTATATTTTTAATAAAATAAAAGTTTGAATGTTTAGAAGGATTTTACGATTTTACATAGAACCCTAGACATTCTCTTTTTTATTCTTTAAAATGAAAGCGCAGTCTATTTTATAATTTTTGTTTCTACATATGTTGGGAGGATGGGAAATGAATATCCATGAGTACCAAGGAAAAGAAATCCTAAGAAAATATGGGGTTTCAGTTCCAAATGGTAAAGTAGCATTTACACCTGATGAAGCAGTGAAAGCATCAGAAGAGCTAGGGAGCTCTGTATATGTCGTAAAAGCACAGATTCATGCAGGCGGCCGTGGTAAAGCAGGCGGGGTAAAAATTGCAAAAACGAAAGATGAAGTGAAAGGGTTTGCAGAGGAATTACTCGGCAAGACACTTGTCACACATCAAACAGGGCCTGAAGGGCGCGAAATAAAACGCTTACTTATTGAAGAAGGCTGCGATATTCAAAAGGAATACTATGTTGGACTAGTTTTGGACAGAGCGACATCAAGAATTGTATTGATGGCATCTGAAGAAGGCGGTACTGAAATTGAAGAAGTAGCAGAAAAAACGCCAGAAAAAATCGTGAAAGTTGTTATCGATCCAGCGATTGGCTTGCAAGGCTATCAGGCGAGAGAAGTAGCATTTAAAATTAATATTCCAACAAAATTAGTTGGCCAAGCTGTTAAGTTTATGACAAGCCTTTACAATGCGTTTATTGAAAAAGATTGTTCAATTGCTGAGATTAATCCACTGGTTGTAACAGGCGATGGAAAAGTCATGGCACTTGATGCAAAATTAAACTTTGATAGCAATGCCTTATATAGACAAAAAGATATATTAGAATACCGTGACCTTGATGAAGAGGATCCAAAAGAAATTGAAGCATCTAAATATGACTTAAGCTACATTTCTCTAGATGGAAATATTGGCTGTATGGTCAATGGAGCAGGTCTTGCGATGTCTACAATGGATATCATCAAGCATTACGGCGGGGACCCTGCAAATTTCCTAGATGTTGGCGGCGGTGCAACAGCTGAAAAAGTAACGGAAGCATTTAAAATCATCTTATCTGATCAAAATGTAAAAGGGATTTTCGTGAACATTTTTGGCGGCATCATGAAATGTGATGTCATTGCAGAAGGTGTTGTTGAAGCGACGAAACAAGTCGGCTTAACATTACCACTTGTTGTACGTCTTGAAGGAACAAACGTTGAATTAGGGAAGAAAATCCTGAGTGATTCAGGCTTAAATATCACTTCTGCTGAGTCTATGGCTGACGGGGCAGAAAAGATTGTATCTTTAGTCAAGTAGAGCAGAAAGGCAGGGAACCTAAATGAGTGTATTTATTAATAAAAATACGAGAGTAATTGTTCAGGGGATTACCGGTTCAACCGCATTGTTCCATACAAAACAAATGATTGAGTACGGAACAAATATTGTTGGCGGTGTCACACCTGGAAAAGGTGGAACTGAAGTAGAAGGAGTTCCTGTATTTAATACTGTATCTGAAGCAGTTCAAACAACTGGAGCGAACGCTTCTGTTATCTATGTACCAGCACCATTTGCGGCAGATGCCATTTTAGAGGCTGTTGACGCAGAAGTCGATCTCGTCATTTGTATTACTGAACATATTCCAGTGCTTGACATGGTCAAAGTGAAGCGTTACATGGAAGGTAAGAAAACAAGACTTGTTGGACCAAACTGCCCAGGTGTCATTACACCTGAAGAATGTAAAATTGGTATCATGCCTGGCTACATTCATAAAAAAGGTCATGTGGGTGTTGTTTCTCGTTCTGGAACGCTTACATATGAAGCGGTACATCAGCTTTCAGAAGCTGGCGTTGGTCAATCGACAGCTGTAGGAATCGGGGGGGACCCGGTAAATGGGACAAACTTTATTGATGTGTTAAAAGCATTCAATGAAGACCCTGAAACGCATGCTGTGATTATGATCGGTGAAATCGGCGGTACGGCTGAAGAAGAAGCAGCTGAATGGGTAAAAGCAAATATGACTAAACCAGTCGTAGGCTTTATTGGCGGTAAAACGGCGCCTCCAGGAAAACGTATGGGACATGCTGGCGCTATTATTTCTGGTGGTAAAGGAACAGCTGATGAAAAGGTAAAAACAATGCGTGAATGTGGAATTGAAGTGGCAGAAACACCATCTGTCATGGGAGAAACGTTGATTAAAGTATTAAAAGAGAAGAATCTCTTCGAAGCTTGTAAAACGCATTAATGACACAAGAAGACTTGTTCTTTGACAAGTCTTCTTCTTTCTATCTTATACTGGAGGAATGGTATGTACAACGTGTCCGAAAGAATGATTTTTCACCGCTTAAAAGGCCTCATCTCACCCTCTTTACTTACAAAATGGTGGAAAGTCGATCCTGAGCTATATATAAATGAAGAAACACATCATTTTAAACAGGATCGAGCATTCCAAACGATCGACTTTACCCGCTTAAAACAAGCTGAAGAAAATGAATTCCCCATTTTTCAACACATCGTTCAAGCCTATTTAGAGCAAAACATTCACATGATTCCCATCACATCACCCTTATATCCAAGCACACTAAAAAATATTTATGATCCTCCCCCTGTGTTATTCCTAAAAGGAAACGTATCATATTTAAATGAAGAAAAAAGTTTAGGTGTAGTCGGTACGCGACTTCCATCGTCTTATGGAGAAGCATGTGTGAAAAAAATTGTTGGTGAGCTTGTCAAAGAAGAGTGGATGATTGTTAGTGGTCTAGCTAAAGGAATCGATGGACTTGCACATAAAGAGTGCATCAGGAACAAAGGGAAAACGATCGGCATTATAGCAGGCGGCTTTCAGCATTTATACCCAAAAGAGCATGTGCAAATGGCTCAATATATGGGCGAGCATCATTTGCTTTTGTCAGAGCATCCGCCTTATGTCAAGCCAGAAAAGTGGCATTTTCCAATGAGAAATCGTTTAATTAGTGCATTGACGAAAGGGACCATCGTGATTCAGTGCAAAGAAAAGAGCGGTTCTCTTATTACAGCCTATCAAGCGCTTGAGCAAGGCAAAGAAGTATTTGCGGTTGCCGGATCCATATTTGATTCTAATTCCACAGGTCCGGCAAGACTCATTCAGCAGGGGGCAAAGCTTGTTCATTCCACAAAGGATATTTTAGAGGAATTCTCCTTCAGCAACGTTCAATATACTGAACTCTCATAAAAATATCGTTTGACAAAAGACATCGGAATATTTAATAATAGTGAGGATTTAAGTTTACACTTTGTTTTTCGTGTTTATAATGATGTTCATCATAAAGAATTTTTAATGATTGCCTGTTAGATAGGTGCAATTAACATAAATATGAATTGTGAAATGTATAAAGAGAGAACACCTCTTAAGGGGGATTTTGAGTATGGCTGATTATTTAGTCATCGTTGAGTCGCCAGCAAAGGCGAAAACGATTGAGCGTTATTTAGGAAAGAAGTATAAAGTAAAAGCTTCAATGGGGCACGTAAGGGATTTACCGAAAAGTCAGCTCGGTGTTGACACTGAGCATGACTTCGAACCGAGATATATTACGATTCGCGGGAAAGGCCCAGTTTTAAAAGAATTAAAAACAGCGGCGAAAAAAGCAAAGAAAGTCTATCTCGCAGCTGACCCCGATAGAGAGGGAGAAGCGATTGCTTGGCATTTAGCACACAGCCTTGACCTTGACCTCTCTTCTGACTGCCGCGTTGTTTTTAACGAGATTACAAAGGATGCGATTAAAGATTCCTTTAAGCATCCACGTATGATCAATATGGACTTAGTTGATGCGCAGCAGGCAAGACGGATTTTAGATCGTCTCGTTGGGTATAAAATCAGTCCGATTTTATGGAAGAAAGTGAAAAAGGGCTTAAGTGCCGGACGTGTTCAATCAGTTGCACTCCGCCTGATTATTGATCGCGAGAATGAAATTAATGAATTTAAACCAGAAGAATACTGGACAATTGACGGTACATTCCTTAAAGGAAAAGAAAGCTTCGAAGCAAGTTTCTTTGGCCTCAATGGCAAAAAACATCCATTGAAAACAAAAGAAGATGTAAAAGAAATCCTTTCGAAATTAAAGGGAAGCAAATTCTCTGTAGAGAAAGTAACGAAAAAAGAGCGTAAACGTAATCCAGCTGTTCCGTTTACGACTTCTACTTTACAGCAGGAAGCTGCAAGAAAATTAAACTTCCGTGCGAAAAAGACAATGATGATTGCACAGCAATTATATGAAGGAATTGATCTTGGTAAAGAAGGTACAGTCGGTCTCATTACATATATGAGAACGGACTCAACACGTATTTCCAATACGGCGATTGAAGAAGTATCTGCCTTCATTGATCAGACGTACGGCAAAAATTTCTTAAACACAACAAAACGAACAGCTAAAAAGAATGAAAATGCACAAGATGCTCACGAAGCCATCCGCCCAACTTCTACGTTAAGAAAACCGGCAGATGTCAAGCACGTGCTAAGCCGTGATCAGCTTCGCCTGTACAAATTGATTTGGGAACGATTCGTGGCAAGCCAAATGGCGCCGGCTGTTCTTGATACAATGAGTGTGGATCTTGATCATAACGGTCTTACTTTCCGTGCGAATGGAAGTAAAGTCAAATTCCCTGGATTTATGAAGGTTTATGTGGAAGGAAAGGACGACCAGCTCGAGGAAAAGGACAAAATGCTTCCTGATCTGAAAGAAGGAGATACAGTTCTTTCAAAAGATATCGAACCTGAACAGCACTTCACACAGCCGCCTCCGCGCTACACTGAGGCAAGACTGGTCAAAACACTTGAAGAGCTCGGTATAGGCCGTCCATCTACGTATGCACCAACATTAGATACGATTCAAAAGCGCGGTTATGTCGCACTTGATAATAAACGATTTACTCCGACAGAGCTTGGAGAGATTGTACTTAACTTAATCATCGAATTCTTCCCTGAAATCATTAACGTTGAATTTACAGCGAAAATGGAAAAGGAACTTGACAGTGTTGAAGAAGGTACGATCGAATGGGTTCGTATTATCGACAGCTTCTATCAAGACTTTGCAAAACGGGTAGAAAAAGCAGAAGCAGAAATGCAAGAAGTTGAGATTGAGCCGGAATACGCAGGTGTTGATTGTGAAGAGTGCGGACATCCGATGGTGTACAAAATGGGGAGATACGGTAAGTTCATGGCATGCTCTAACTTTCCTGACTGCCGTAACACAAAACCAATTGTCAAAGATATCGGTGTCAAATGCCCATCATGTCATGAAGGAAACATCGTTGAACGAAAATCGAAGAAACGCCGCATTTTTTACGGCTGTGATCGTTTTCCAGAGTGTGAATTCGTCTCTTGGGACAAACCAATTGAAAGAAAGTGTCCAAAATGCGAAAATATGCTTGTAGAGAAAAAGCTGAAAAAAGGCGTTCAAGTTCAATGTGTGAACTGTGATTATAAAGAGGAACAACAAAAATAGCGGTGAGCAGCCTTGTTCACCTGCTTTTTTATGTCATCAAACAGAACTTACGAAATAGGAGAGTTGTACAATGAGTCAATTTGTAAATGTGATCGGAGCAGGGTTAGCTGGAAGTGAAGCTGCATGGCAAATCGCTAAAAGAGGTATTAAAGTCAATTTATATGAAATGAGACCTGTTAAACAAACCCCGGCTCACCACACAGATAAATTTGCGGAGCTTGTATGCAGCAACTCATTGCGTGCGAATGCTTTGACAAATGCAGTAGGTGTATTAAAGGAAGAAATGCGTCATTTAGATTCAGCCATTATCGCAGCGGCAGATGAAAGCTCAGTTCCTGCAGGGGGCGCGCTTGCAGTAGACCGTCATGAATTTGCAGCAAACGTGACAGACCGCGTGAAAAATCATCCGAATGTTACGGTCTTTCAAGAAGAAGTGCAAAGCATTCCAGAAGGTCCGACAATTATCGCGACTGGCCCGCTGACATCAGAAGCACTTTCAAAAGAATTAAAATCGTTAACAGGAGAAGAATATCTCTATTTCTACGATGCAGCGGCACCTATTTTAGAGAAAGATAGCATTGATATGGATAAGGTGTACTTGAAATCACGCTATGACAAAGGAGAAGCCGCTTATTTAAACTGTCCAATGACAGAAGAAGAATTCGATCGTTTTTATGAGGCGCTCATTTCTGCTGAAACTGTGCCATTAAAAGAATTTGAAAAAGAAATCTTCTTTGAAGGCTGTATGCCAATTGAAGTCATGGCGAAAAGAGGAAAGAAAACGATGCTGTTTGGTCCGATGAAGCCAGTAGGACTTGAAGATCCGAAAACAGGAAAAAGACCTTACGCTGTTGTTCAATTAAGACAGGATGATGCAGCAGGTACTCTATATAACATCGTTGGCTTCCAGACACATCTGAAGTGGGGCGATCAAAAGGAAGTATTCCGTTTGATTCCAGGTCTTGAAGAAGCGGAGATTGTTCGTTACGGCGTAATGCACCGTAATACATTTATTAACTCGCCAAGCCTTTTAAGACCGACTTATCAGTTTAAAAATAGAGATGACCTGTTCTTTGCCGGACAAATGACAGGTGTTGAAGGGTATGTCGAGTCAGCAGCGTCCGGGCTTGTGGCTGGCATTAACGCTGCTCGTTTTGTCAAAGGAGAAGAGCTTGTAACACTTCCTGAGGAGACGGCGATTGGCAGTATGGCTCATTACATTACATCGACAAACAAGAAAAGCTTCCAGCCGATGAATGCGAATTTTGGTTTGCTGAAAGATCTAGGTGTTCGAATTAAAAACAAACAAGAACGTTATGCAGAGTATGCTAAGCGCGCAATCGAAACTATTCAAACTATTTCGAAATCTCTGTAGTAAAACATTGCACGGAAAGCAAGATATGTGATACCATTTAAAAGCCTTAAAGAGGTGTAAAAATGACGAATAAACAGCGTCTTGTCCACTTATTCATTGAATATCTGCAAATTGAAAAAAACTATTCAGCTTTAACGATCTCAGGATATACAGAAGCTATTGAAGAGTTTGTCAGATTTATGAACATTCAAGGAATAGACGGTTTTGAAGAGGTATCCTATCAAGATACGAGAATTTATTTAACAGAAGCTTATGAAAAAGGCCTGACAAGAAGAACGATTAGTAAGAAAGTCTCTGCGCTTCGCAGCTTTTATAAATTTTTATTAAGAGAACAGCTTGTGAAAGAAAATCCTTTTTTACTCGTTAGCTTACCAAAACAGGATAAGCGGATTCCTTCATTTTTGTATGAGGAGGAACTAAAAGAGCTTTTTTCAGTTTCTGATGTCAGCACACCGCTGGGGCAAAGAAATCAAGCCATTTTAGAACTTCTTTATGCAACAGGTATGAGGGTCAGTGAGTTATGTTCATTAAAAGAATCTGATCTTGATTTATCGATGGATACAGTGCTTGTTCATGGGAAAGGCAGCAAGCAGCGATATGTTCCTTTCGGGTCATATGCTCATGAAGCGCTCATTACTTATTTAGAGGATGGAAGGCAGAAGTTGAAGTATAAGGGGAAAGACCGCGCTGATGTACATGTGTTTTTGAATCAGCGCGGGACGCCTCTTACAGACCGAGGTGTTCGATTCATTCTCACTGAATTAATGAAAAAGGCGTCAGGTACATTACATATCCATCCTCATATGTTAAGGCACACCTTTGCCACGCATCTCTTAAACGAGGGGGCGGATTTGAGAAGTGTTCAAGAACTTCTCGGTCATTCAAATTTATCATCTACACAGGTGTACACGCATGTATCAAAAGATTCTTTAAGAAACACGTACATGTCTCATCACCCAAGGGCTTTTAAACGATCCTAAAAGGAGGTTTTTTCATGTCATCATTTCATGCAACAACCATCTTTGCCGTTCAACATAAAGGAAAAAGTGCAATGGCTGGCGACGGTCAAGTGACTTTCGGGCAGGCTGTCGTGATGAAACACACAGCAAAAAAAGTGCGTCGTCTTTTCGGAGGCAAGGTGCTTGCAGGTTTTGCAGGTTCAGTAGCAGATGCTTTTACACTCTTTGAAAAGTTTGAAACAAAGCTAGAGGAATATGGTGGTAATTTAAAGCGGGCAGCCGTAGAACTAGCAAAGGAATGGCGAAGTGACAAGATGCTAAGGCAGCTTGAGGCCATGCTCATCGTCATGAACAAAGAAAGCATCCTGCTTGTCTCTGGAACAGGAGAGGTCATCGAACCAGATGATGGGATTTTGGCAATTGGCTCAGGCGGCAACTATGCGCTTAGCGCTGGGAGAGCACTCAAAACCCATGCAGGTGATCACCTTTCAGCGAGAGAAATTGCAAAGGCCGCTCTTGAAACGGCCGGAGAAATTTGTGTCTACACGAACGATCAAATCACTTTAGAAGAGCTTGAATAGAAAGGACATGAGACGTATGGAGAAAAAGCCGTTCACCCCAAGAGAGATAGTTGAAAAGCTTGATCAATACATCATTGGTCAGCTTGATGCAAAAAAAGCAGTGGCGGTGGCTTTAAGAAACCGTTACAGAAGAAGTCTTTTACATGATAAGCTAAAGGATGAAGTCGTTCCTAAAAACATTTTAATGATTGGCCCAACAGGTGTGGGGAAAACAGAAATTGCCCGCAGAATTGCTCGAATTTCTGGAGCGCCATTTATTAAAGTGGAAGCGACGAAATTTACTGAAGTGGGTTATGTCGGCCGTGATGTAGAGTCCATGGTGAGAGATTTAGTTGAAACAGCGATTAGACTTGTCAAAGAAGAAAAGATGAAAGATGTTCAAGAAGAAGCAGAAAAGCAAGCAAATAAACGTCTTGTTCATTTGCTTGTTCCTGGTAAGAAAAAAAGCCAGTCTGTGAAAAATCCTTTTGAGATGCTGTTTGGCGGTTCAGATGAAGATGACCGTGATCGAGATCATTCAAATGAAGAAGTGGAACTCGAATCGACAAGAAAGCGAATCGCTCATCAGCTGGCTATGGGAGAACTTGAAGATCATTACGTCACGATTGAAGTAGAAGAACAGCAGCCTTCCATGTTTGATATGCTTCAAGGCTCGGGTATGGAGCAAATGGGTATGAACATGCAGGATGCGCTCGGCAATCTCATGCCTAAAAAGAAAAAACGCAGAAAGCTGACTGTTAGAGAAGCAAGAAAGGCGTTAACGGCTGAGGAAGCTTCAAAACTGATTGATATGGATGAAGTCAGTCAGGAAGCGGTCTACAAAGCAGAGCAGCAAGGAATTATTTTTATCGATGAAATCGACAAAATCGCCAAAAGCGGCGGTGCATCATCTGCAGATGTTTCTCGTGAAGGGGTTCAGCGTGATATTTTACCGATTGTAGAAGGTTCAACTGTGATGACGAAATATGGTGCTGTTAAAACAGATCATGTGCTTTTTGTTGCAGCAGGTGCATTTCATATGGCAAAGCCATCAGATTTGATTCCAGAGCTTCAGGGGCGCTTCCCAATCCGTGTAGAATTAGATAAATTAAGTATAGAAGACTTTGTGAAAATCTTAACGGAACCAGATAATGCATTATTAAAGCAATATAAAGCTTTACTTGAAACAGAAGGTATATCTCTTGAATTTTCTGACGATGCTATTCATAAGATTGCCGAAGTGGCTTATCATGTCAATCAGGAGACAGATAACATCGGTGCAAGAAGGCTTCATACCATACTTGAGAAGCTGCTTGAAGAGCTTTCATTTGAGGCGCCTGATATTACGATGGAGACAGTGACCATTACCCCTCAGTATGTCGAAGAGAAGCTAGGAAAGATTGCAAATAACAAAGATTTAAGTCAATTTATACTTTAACAAATGAATAAAGTAATCTAGGAGGATCATTATTATGGCGTTACTACAAAAAACAAGGATTATTAACTCAATGCTGCAAGATGCAGCGGGGAAACCAGTTAATTTCAAAGAAATGGCAGAAACACTGAGAGATGTCATTGATTCAAACATTTTCGTATTAAGCAGAAGAGGAAAGCTTCTTGGCTACTCCATTAATCAACAGATCGAAAATGCACGTATGAAAAAAATGCTTGAAGATCGTCAGTTCCCTGAAGAATATACAAAGAGTCTATTCAATGTCCCAGAAACGTCTTCAAACCTTGATATTAACAGTGAATATACAGCTTTCCCGATTGAGAACCGTGACTTATTCCAATCAGGTTTAACAACAATTGTTCCAATTATCGGCGGAGGAGATCGTTTAGGTACGTTAATCCTGTCCCGCTTACAAGATACATTCACAGATGATGATTTGATTCTTGCTGAATACGGGGCAACAGTTGTTGGAATGGAGATTCTTCGCGAGAAAGCAGAAGAAATCGAAGAAGAAGCAAGAAGTAAAGCGGTTGTCCAAATGGCGATTAGCTCTCTATCATACAGTGAGCTTGAAGCGATTGAGCACATTTTTGAAGAGCTTGATGGAAACGAAGGTCTTCTTGTCGCAAGTAAAATTGCAGACCGTGTAGGGATCACTCGTTCAGTGATCGTAAACGCATTACGTAAGTTGGAAAGTGCAGGCGTAATCGAATCTCGTTCTCTTGGAATGAAGGGAACGTACATCAAAGTGTTAAACAACAAATTTTTAATTGAACTCGAAAATTTAAAATCTCATTAATCAAAAACCCTTTTTGGCCGCAATAAATGCTGAAAAGGGTTTTTTTATGTGAAAAAATGAGGATTTGTCCGAAAAATGTCACTCTTTTTTCCAAGAAACCCCTTACAAATCTGTAGTGCTTTGAATCTAGGCCTTTGTACCTATTCGTAAAATAGATATATATTACGAGTTTTTTTTACATATACATCATAGACTTTAATCCTATTATTTCTTACAATGAACATATGGTTTTACAAATCTCGACATGATTAAATGGAATGAAATACATATGATTGGAGGTATATGGTTTTGGATATATTTTCTGGAACGATAAGCAACCTTGAGAATGCCTTGGGCAGAGCGAATGTTAAGCAAAAAGTCATAAGCAATAATATCGCGAATATAGACACACCGAACTACAAGTCGAAAAACGTCGCATTCCATGACATGCTAAATGATGCATCGAACAAATTAGATGCTAAAAAAACATACCAAGGTCACATTGATTTTTCGAAAACAGGGTCTAATTATTCAGTTGTTTCTAGCAACCGTACTTCATATCAAGAAAACGGAAATAATGTCGATATTGATCAAGAGATGAGTGAACTCGCTAAAAACCAAATTCAGTATAATGCTTTGGTGGAAAGAATGAGCGGGAAATTTAATTCTCTTAAAACAGTTTTGACAGGAGGTAAGTGATGTCGATTTTTTCAGGAGTGAACGCTTCGGCCTCAGCATTAACGGCACAGAGGCTCAGAATGGACGTTGTATCCTCAAACCTTGCAAATATGGATACAACAAGAGCTAAACAGGTTGATGGTAACTGGGAGCCATATAGACGTAAGCTTGTCACATTACAGCCGTCAGGTGAATCATTTTCATCTATATTGAACTCAAGTATGAATTCAAGCGGCAAATTAGGAAACGGCGTCAAAGTAACAAAGATTACTGAAGACGAAACTCCATTCAACCTTCAATATGATCCTACAAATCCCGATGCCAATGAAAATGGATATGTTCAAACACCAAATGTCGATCCATTAAAAGAAATGGTCGACCTCATCAGCAGCTCAAGATCATATGAAGCAAACGTGACTGCTCTAAATGCAAACAAAAGCATGCTGATGAAAGCTTTAGAAATAGGAAAGTAAGGTGAAAAGAATTGGTTAATGCAATATCTCCTTTCCAGCTTCAAACCGCTCAGCAAGCAAGTGAATTGACGAATGCATCGTCCTTGCAGGCGGCTGCACCTAAAAGTCAAACGAATTTCTCTGATGTGCTGAAGAATTCCATTGAGGCATTAAATCAATCACAGCTGAAATCAGACCAGTATACAAATGCGCTTGCACAAGGAAAAGATGTCAATCTCGATGAAGTCATGATTGCTTCACAAAAAGCGAGTGTCACACTCACAGCTGCGACAGAGTTTCGAAATAAAGCAGTCGAAGCGTACCAAGAGATTATGAGAATGCAGATGTAGGAGGTGCTGGTGGACAAAAAAAGACTGAATGGAATGACCGGGGGTTAAGATGAATCGTACTTTAATGCAATTAAGAACAAAAACAGTTGAGTTTTGGCGAAATCGATCAAAATTACAAAAAATACTCATGATTGGCGGCGTTGCTGCCCTAGCAATCATTATTACGGTTGTTAGCATCTTTGCTTCTTCTGAAAAAATGGTTCCGCTCTTTAGAGACTTGTCTGAGGCAGAAGCTGGACAAATCAAACAGGAACTAGATGGCAAAAACGTTAAATCGGAACTTGCAAACAATGGAACAACGATTCTCGTTCCAGAAAAGCAAGCAGACTCTTTAAAAGTAACACTCGCATCTGAAGGGCTTCCTAAGACAGGCAACATTGATTATTCCTTCTTTGCAAACAATTCAGGCTTCGGTTTAACAGATAATGAATTTGATGTTCTGAAAGTAGACGCAACTCAGACAGAACTATCCAATCTGATCAACACAATTGATGGGATTAAAGATTCAAAAGTGATGATTAACCTGCCAAAAGATTCCGTTTTTGTTGGAGAAGAGCAAAGTAATGCATCAGCATCCATTGTGCTGCAAGTTGAGCCTGGCTACACGCTTACGCCGCAGCAAGTAAAAGGCCTTTATCATCTTATTTCAAAAAGTGTGCCGAATTTAAAAACAGAAAACATTGTCATTATGGACCAAGATTCCAACTACTACGACTTAAACACCAGCTCCGATTCTTATGCAAGTGGAATGGATGCACAGCAGCAGAAAAAAGAGGAAATCGAAAAGAATCTTCAAAGAAAAATTCAGCAGCTGCTCGGAACAATGATGGGTCAAGATAAAGTGGCTGTATCGGTCACAACAGACATTGATTTTACTGAAGAAAAAAGAAAAGAAGATCTTGTAGAACCTGTTGATAAAGAAAACATGCAGGGGATTGCTGTCAGCGCTGAAAAGATTGCTGAAACATATTCAGGCAATGGAGCAGCAGCTGGAGGCACAGCTGGAACAGGTGACGATGATGTCACAAATTATCAAGGTGCCGATGGAGCGAATGGAAGCGGAGATTACGAAAAGAGTGAAGATCGTATCAATTATGAAGTCAACCGCATTCATAAAGATATCAAAGAAAGCCCTTATAAAATTAGAGATGTTGGCATTCAAGCGTTGGTCGAACCACCAACTGCAAACGATGCAAACTCTTTAACAGCTGAAAGACAAGATGATATCAAAAAGATTCTTTCAACGATCATTAGCACATCGATTGATAAAGAATACACAAATGGTCAAGCGCTCACTCAAGCAGACTTAGATAACAAAATCGTTTTATCAGTATCAAAATTAGACGGTAAACAGCAAACTGCGGCAGATAACCCTTCAAACAATATTCCAATCTGGGTTTATATTGTAGGCGGTGTGCTCCTACTTGCAATTATCGCTCTTATCATTCTTCTTGTACGCAAGCGTAGAAGAGATGAGGAAGAAGAGTTTGAGTTTGATGAACGTACACCAATCGATGTTCCTGATATCGACACTGAACCAGAAACAGAAGAAATGGTGAGAAAAAATCAGCTTGAAAAAATGGCAAAAGAAAAACCAGAAGACTTTGCTAAATTGCTACGCAGCTGGCTGTCCGAGGATTAGGAGGAATACACATGTCGAGAAAAGATCCAAATCGACTAACAGGCAGACAAAAAGCAGCAATCCTAATGATTTCCTTAGGGCTAGACGTGTCAGCATCTGTATACAAACATCTGTCTGAAGACGAAATAGAAAAGTTAACATTAGAAATTTCCAATGTACGAAGTGTAGATACTGCTAAAAAAGATGAAGTCATCGAAGAGTTTCACAGCATTGCCATCGCGCAGGACTACATATCACAGGGTGGTCTTATGTACGCAAGACAAGTGCTTGAAAAAGCGCTTGGTGAGGACAAAGCGGACAGCATCTTAAACCGGTTAACATCCTCTCTTCAAGTAAAACCATTTGATTTTGCTCGAAAGGCTGATCCAGAACAAATTTTAAACTTTATCCAGCATGAGCATCCACAAACGATTGCGCTCATCCTTTCCTACCTGGATCCAGTGCAGGCTGGGCAAATTTTATCTGAGTTAGGCGAGGAAGTACAAACTGAGGTTGCGAGACGTATTGCCTTAATGGACCGCACATCTCCAGAGATCATCAATGAGGTGGAACGCATTCTTGAACAAAAGCTGTCTTCAACCTTTACGCAGGACTACACGCAAACAGGCGGAGTCGAAGCAGTGGTGGAAGTGCTAAATGGTGTAGACCGTGCTACGGAGAAGACCATTTTAGACACACTTGAAATTCAAGATCCTGAACTTGCTGATGAAATTAAGAAACGTATGTTTGTCTTTGAAGATATTGTCACTCTTGACAGCAGAGCGATTCAGCGCGTCATCAGAGATGTTGAAAATGATGACTTATTGCTCGCACTCAAAGTGGCAAGCGAAGAGGTCAAAGAAATTGTCTTCCGCAACATGTCACAGCGGATGGTCGAAACATTCAAAGAAGAAATGGAGTTTATGGGTCCTGTCCGGCTTAGAGATGTCGAGGAAGCACAAACCCGTATTGTCAGCATCGTAAGACGACTTGAGGAAGCTGGAGAAATCGTCATAGCTCGAGGCGGAGGAGACGATATCATTGTCTAGGATTATCAAACATGAAACATCTGTTATTCCTGAACAAGGACGGCAAACGATTCCTTTACAGCAAGTGGAGTTTAAAAGAGAACATCACGAAGAAGAGCTTGTCAATGAAACCGAAGCATCGCAACTTGTACTTAGTGATGCAGAAGATCAGGCGAGCCGCATATTAGAACAAGCAAACAGTGAGCTGGAAAAAACAATGGCTGAAATCAATCAGCGCAGAACTGATTTTGAAGAAGAAAGAATACAGCTCATTGAAGAAGCGAAACAAGCAGGTTATCAAGACGGCTTTCAAAAGGGCGAAGCAGATGCGAAAATGCAGTACCAAGCTATTCTTGATCAAGCAAATGACATCGCCGGTCTTGCAAGGCAGGACTACGAAGAAAAAATTGAAAGCTCTGCTGAGCAAATTGTGGAACTCGCTTTTGAACTCGCCAAACGCGTTTGGAATGCAGCTGAGGAGACGAACGATCAATTTTTGGCTCTTGTGAAGCAGGTCATTTCAGAAGTGAAAGAATATGACGATATTTCCATCTATGTTGACCCTGAACATTACGAGCATGTGATGGAATATAAAGACGAATTGATTAGAATCCTTCAAAAGGATACACATCTTGCCATTTACTCGGATGAAAAAGCGCCAAAAGGAACTTGTTACGTAGAAACAAGTTTTGGAAAAGTGGAAGCGAGTGTTGATACCCAAATGAATCAGTTGAAAGAAAAATTATTAGAAGTCATTGATTCAGGTGATCACAAATGAAAATGGATGTGTTAAAAGAAACGATTGAAACCGCTGATCCTTATAAACGATTTGGTAAAGTCAACCGAGTGGTTGGATTGATGATTGAATCGAAGGGGCCGGAAAGTTCGATCGGTGACGTGTGTCTCATTCATAAAAAAGGGAGCAAGCACCATCCGATAAAAGCAGAGGTCGTTGGGTTTAGAGATGAAAACATTCTGCTCATGCCTTATGTAGAAGCATCCAATATTTCACCAGGAAGTCTTGTGGAAGCGACGGGTGAGTCGCTGAAGGTCAAAGTAGGGACTGGATTAATTGGTGAAGTCGTTGATGCCTTCGGTGATCCGCTTGATGGCAGTATGCTTCCAAAAGGACTTGCACCTGTTTCGACAGATCAGTCACCCCCAAATCCGATGGACAGACCACCTATTCGAGAAAAGATGGGTGTCGGCGTTAGAGTCATCGACAGTCTGCTCACAGTTGGCACTGGTCAAAGGATCGGGATTTTTGCCGGAAGTGGTGTTGGAAAAAGTACCTTAATGGGGATGATTGCAAAGCAGACAGAAGCAGACCTCAATGTCATTGCCCTTGTTGGAGAGCGTGGCCGTGAAGTTCGTGAGTTTATTGAAAAGGATTTAGGTGCTGAAGGACTGAAGCGATCAATTGTTGTCGTCGCAACTTCTGACCAGCCTGCACTGACGAGACTGAAAGCTGCGTATACAGCAACAGCCATTGCGGAGTATTTCAGGGACAGAGGCAAAAATGTCATGTTTATGATGGATTCTGTTACGAGGGTTGCCATGGCGCAAAGGGAAATAGGTCTTGCAACTGGCGAGCCGCCCACAACTAAAGGATATACACCATCAGTGTTCGCTATACTGCCAAAATTGCTCGAACGAACTGGGACAAATCAGCTTGGTTCGATCACAGCGTTTTACACAGTGCTTGTTGATGGGGACGATATGAATGAACCGATCGCTGATACAGTGAGGGGGATCCTGGATGGCCACATTGTACTTGATCGTGCTTTAGCCAATAAAGGACAATTTCCCGCTGTTAATATTCTAAAAAGTATCAGCCGTGTCATGAGCAATATCGCAAGTCATGATCACAAGGAAGCGGCTAACCGGTTCCGCCAGCTTTTATCCACTTATCAAAACGCTGAAGACCTCATAAATATTGGAGCATATAAAAAAGGCTCCTCTAAAGATATTGATGAGGCCATGCAGGCTTACCCTCATCTGATTTCATTTTTGAAGCAGGATGTAGAAGAGGCTGTATCTATTGAAGACAGTGTGAGTTTATTGCTCAGTTTGATGAATAGAGAGGATTGACAAAAACAGTGAGATATCAATACAAATTTCAAAAGCTCTTAGAACTGAAAGAAAGTGAAAAAGACAAGTCACTCGCAGCGTACCAACAATCCGTTTCGGCATTTGAGCAAGTCGCTGAAAAACTCTATGAAAATATGAGTAAAAAAGAGCTAATGGAAAAAAGCAAAGAAGAAAAGCTGAGAAGTGGAATGAGTGTTCAAGAAATGCGTCATTACCAGCAATTTGTGACCAACTTAGATAACACCATTCAGCATTATCAGCAGCTTGTGATCATGAAACGCCATCAAATGAATGAAAAACAATCTGATTTAACTGAAAAAAACATTGAGTTTAAAAAGTTTGAAAAAATGAAAGAAAAGCAATTTGAAAAGTTCTCCCTTGAACATAAGGCAATTGAAATGAAAGAAATGGATGATATCTCTATCAGCCAATTCATGTTTCAAGGACATTAGGAGTCGAGATGAATGCCTAAGAAGGAAAAAACGAAGGAATCAGGCGGCGGGAAATTTCAATGGATCTTGTTTATTGTCATCATCCCATTGATTGTGCTTGTGATTGTCACTGGCACGATCCTTTATATGGCAGGTTTTGATCTAAAAAAACCGCTCCAAAACATTCCGGGGATCAGCAGTTTGGTTGGTTCAGAAGACAGCTCAAAAACGTCATCTTCACCTAATAATCAAAGTGATGCAGAGCTGAAAGAACTGAAAAAGACCATTAAAGAGCAAAAAAATGAGCTCGAAATTGCACAAAAAGATTTGAAAACAAGTGATGAGGAGATTAAAAGGCTAAATCAAAAAATCAACTCACTTGAAAAAACATCTGAAAATGATTCAAAGAATACGTCAGCCAATGACAGTTCATCGAATAACAGCTCATCAAATAACACGTCAGGTAATAACTCAGAAGGGGCTTCCTCTGATGCAGCTTCATCCTCTAATCAGCAGACAAAAGGAAAGGTCGCCAGCATTTATGAAAGCATGGACCCAGGGAAATCCGCAAAAATTTTATCAGAATTAAGTGATAAAGAGGCGTTAAAAATCCTTGAAGAGCTGAGCAAAAATAAACTGACAGACATATTAGCAAAACTGACACCTCAGAAGGCAGCAACGTTTACAAAAGAGCTCGCCAAAAAAGAAGAAAGTGAAAATGGGGGTGGACAATAAGTGAAGCTATTGGATATTGCAGCCTTACAGCAATCTTCTCAAGGTCTCTCGGGAACAAAGGGAGGCGGCGCGGCAACTGCCAGCGGTTTGTTTAAACAATTACTTAGCGGAGCAGGCGCCCAAAGCGGTCCTGTTGATGCTGAGACAGCCGCTTCTGCCTCTCTTTCTATCAATGATGCGATGCAGATCATTGAAAAATGGATGCAATCACCTGAAGAAGGAATGAGCGCAGACCTACTAAGAGCGCTTCAAACACTACAAGGTCAAACACTACAAGGTCAAACACTACAAGGTCAAACACTTAAAGCAACTGATCTCAAGTCACTTGAAGAATTATTTCAAAAAATGGAATCTTCCATTTACGGTGATCAAGCTGAAAAGCCAGGTTCTGAACATAGTGAACAACTCATACAAGTCCACTTTTTCATCTATCAATTGTTCAATCAACAGCCGCTCAGCTTTGATGCGAAACTTGTGCAGGATATTGAAGGAAAAGGTCAAGACTTCATCGACTTTCTTTCGAAAAACGAGGTAGATGAGAAACTCATTCAACAAGTAAAAGAGCAGGTCTTTTCGCAGGGTTCAGCACCAAAGCTGAATTCGATGACTCAAAGTGAGCTAAAGCACTTTAATCAGTTAATCGATCATATGATGGCGAGTGCGAAAGGATCTGACAAAGAGTGGAAAATTTCACTAGGAGAGTTGAAGGAACTAGTCTCTCCAAAACAAGAATCTCCTCTCGCTTCTCCGGCAAAAGGGAATGCATCTCTTGAGTGGCTCATCAAAAAAGAAGTTGTAAAAGGACAAAGCACAGCTGCACCAGCTTCTGAAAAAATAATGACCCATACTCTTTTGCCAGGTCATAAGCAGTTTTTCCAACTGCAGTCAGCGGCTCCTGTTCAGCAGACACAAACGACTGATGAAAAGCCAGGAACGGTTGATCAGCAAATTCTAAACACGTGGAAGCAAATGAAATTCACGCCGTTTGGCAATTCAAGCGGACGCTTTACCGTTCGATTAAATCCTGAAAATCTTGGGTTTATTACCATTCAGCTAACGAAGCAAAACGGTATGTATGCGAGTAAAATTACAGCCTCGACACAAGCAGCGAAAGAGCTGTTAGAGCATCATCTGCCGCAGCTCAAGCAGGCGCTTCCGAATATGTCGGTTCAAGTGGACCGTTTCCATATACCGCTTCAATCAAATGAGCAGCCGTTATTTGGACAGTTTAGTGAAGAAAACAAGCAGCAGCAGCCAAAAGGACAGAATTTCCAGCAGACTGATGAACAGGAAGCAGAATTCCAAGATGTTCTGGATGCTCTTGTTGGGTCAGATGAAGAAGAGGAGGAGATCTAATGGCAACAGTCGATGCTACGAATAGAACAGCCGCACAAACAGACACTTCTTCAAAAGCAGAAAAGAAAACAGATACGCTCGGCAAAGATCAATTTTTGAAAATTTTGCTCACGCAGCTTCAAAACCAAGATCCGACAAATCCGCTTGATGACCGTGAGTTTGTCACACAGCTTGCAACTTTTTCATCTTTAGAACAGCAAACCAATATGAACGATTCGATCACCAAGCTGAATCAGCTCATGTCTACATTTGTTGCACACCAAGATCCGTTTACGACGTATGTAGGCTGGATTGGTAAAGAAGTATCGGGCAAGCTGGATGATAAAGAGATATCGGGCACTGTGAAGTCTGTTAAAAACATAGACAACGAGTACTTCTTGATTTTAGAAGATGGAACGAAAATCAGCCCTTGGGATGTTACAGCAGTTGGAGAAAAAACGAAGTAATTAGAGGAGGAAAATAAATGTTACGCTCACTTTACTCAGGAATTAGCGGAATGAAAAACTTCCAAACAAAATTAGATGTGGTAGCCAATAACGTAGCCAACGTCAATACACACGGATACAAAAAAAGCCGTATCACGTTTAAAGATATGGTCAGTCAGACAATTGCAAGTTCTGGTGGACCAACGAACAACTCTGGTTCAATCAACTCAAAACAAGTTGGTTTAGGCTCAGCTTTATCTTCTATTGATAAAGTTATGTCAGCGGGATCTTCTCAAAATACAGATGAACCTTACGACTTCTATATCAATGGAGATGGATTTTTCCGTATTGAAAGTCAAGGAGAAATTCTTTATACAAGAACAGGGAACTTTAGACGTGATTCAGAGGGGAATTTAACCACTACTGACGGAAATTACCTCCTTGGAATGGATGGACAAAAGATAACGATTCCAGATGGCATTTCAAGTGTCAGTGTTGGTTCAGATGGAACGATTTCGGTTGTTGAAAACAACGTATCTAGAAATGTTGGGCAGGTTTCACTCGTATCTTTCAGTAACGCAGGAGGGTTAGACAAAGTTGGCGACAACCTTTACCGCCAAACGTTAAGCTCAGGTGCACCAAGTAACCCTATCGTACCTGGTGAACAAGGAACTGGTGTGATCCAACCAGGGAAACTTGAAATGTCAAACGTTGATTTAACAGACGAGTTTACCGAAATGATTATCGCGCAACGCGGATTCCAATCGAATGCAAAGACGATCACAACTTCTGATGAAATTCTGCAAGAGCTTGTGAATCTGAAACGATAGGAGGTAGGAGGAGCGGATGATCGCTTCTCTGCTCAATATGATTGAAGTGACAAGATTAAATGGCAAAGGATTTATGCTGAACGCTCTCCATATCGAGCAAATTGAAAGCTTTCCAGACACGACCATTACTTTGGCCAATGGAAAGAAATTCGTTGTGAAAGAAGATGAAGAGCAGCTTCAAGAGAAAATCATTTCTTTCTACAGAAAAATCCAAGTCATTTCATTGAATCAAGGAATAGAGGAGTTTGAATGAAGAAGAAATTAGTCGTAGTAATGCTAATCATGATTATTGCCATCGCCGGAATTGGAGCAGGCATCGTTTTTCTGCTGAATGGGTCAGACGAAGCAAAAGCTGAAAAAGAGCCAACAGCAGATGAAGTCGTAAAAGCTTCTGTTGAAATTCCTGAGATTATCACCAATTTAAAATCTGAAGGAAATGCTGTCAAACTTGTCCTGAATATTGAAACTGACTCTGAAAAAGCAAAAGAAGAGCTTGAGAAAAGAAGTTTCCAAGTAAAAGATGCTGTAATCGACATTTTATCAGACACGAATGCAGATGAACTTGATGGTAAGAAAGGCAGAGAACATTTTAAAACACAAGTCAAAAACAAAGTGAATAACTATTTGCAAGATGGCAAGGTGAAAGAAGTATATATAACCTCCTTTAATCTGCAATAGAGGCGATTAATTAACGCGATGGAGGTGAAGAAATGTCAGGAGAAGTGCTTTCCCAGAATGAGATCGACGCATTATTATCCGCCATCTCAACAGGCGAAATGGATGCAGAAGAGCTGAAAAAAGAAGAAACGACGAAAAAAGTGAAGGTGTATGACTTTAAACGTGCACTGCGCTTTTCAAAAGACCAGATTCGAAGTTTAACAAGGATTCATGATAACTTCGCTAGACTGCTCACCACGCATTTTTCAGCGCAGCTAAGATCATATATTCAAATTACTGTCAGCTCGGTTGACCAAGTACCATACGAAGAATTTATTCGTTCGATTCCTAATATGACATTATTAAACTTATTTTATGTCAGCCCGCTTGAAGGAAGAATCATGCTTGAAGTAAACCCAACAATCGGCTATGCGATGATGGACAGGCTGATGGGCGGGATTGGCATTAGTCATAATAAGACAGAATCACTTACAGAAATCGAAACAAAGATTATCTCAAACATGTTTGAGGGAGCTTTGGAAAATTACAGAGAAGCGTGGCAGTCCATAACCGACATCGAGCCTGAAATGGCAGATTTCGAGGTAAATCCCCAGTTTGTTCAAATGGTGTCACCAAACGAAACAGTTGTCGTCATTTCGCTTAATACACAAATTGGCGAGGTAAGCGGGGTTATTAACCTTTGTATCCCTCACGTTGTATTAGAGCCTATTATTCCGAAGCTGTCTGTACACTACTGGATGCAGTCTGAACGAAATGAACCAAAACAGCAAGAAACAAAGGCCATTGAAAAACGGATTATGAAGGCAAAAATACCGGTAGTCGCAGAGCTGGGACAATCGGAAATGACGGTGGAAGAGTTTTTGAATTTGGAAATTGGTGATTGTATTGCCTTGGACAAACCAGTAAATGCGCCTCTTACTGTTATGGTCGGAAATAAACCGAAATTCTTGGGACAGGCCGGCCGCGTGAATCGGAAACAGGCGATTCAAATTCTAGATCACGACATAAGAGGTGAAGAAGATGGAGAATAACGGAAGTAAATTATCACAAGATGAAATCGATGCGCTCCTTAAAGGAGGCAGCAATGACGATATAGAGCCTGATACAATCCTTTCTGCAATGGAGCAAGATGCCATTGGAGAAATCGGAAATATTTCATTTGGCAGCTCTGCAACAGCACTTTCAACCCTATTAAATCAAAAAGTGGAGATTACAACTCCAACTGTTACAGTAATTCAAAAAAGTAAGCTGAATGAGGAATTTCCTCATCCGTATGTCGCTATTGAAGTGAATTATACAGAAGGCTTCAGCGCAAGTAACCTGCTTGTTATCCAGCAAACAGATGCAGCAGTCATTGCGGACTTAATGATGGGCGGAGACGGGACAAATGCTGACCCTTCTTTAAGCGAAATTCATTTAAGTGCAGTGCAAGAAGCGATGAACCAAATGATGGGTTCTGCTGCGACGTCTATGTCGACTGTCTTTAATAAAAAGATTGATATTTCTCCGCCGCGCGTCGAATTACTTGATGTGAAAGAAGGAGAAGGGACAGACCGTATTCCAGCTGAAGAAATGCTTGTCAAAGTATCCTTCAGATTAACAATAGGTGAACTGATCGATTCAAATATTATGCAGCTTTATCCTATTACATTTGCGAAGGATTTAATCGCAGAATTAACAGTCCCTGCACAAGAAGAAGAGCCTGTTCAAGAAGCTCAAGTGAGCACACCTGAACCTCAGCAGTCAGCCCCGCAAACGCAGTCTGCTCCAGCGCAGCAAGCAGCACCGCCGAAAAGACAGGCGAAACCAAAGCCGGCAGCACCTGTAAATGTGGCGCCAGTTGAATTTGAAGCGTTCAGTGAGCCTCAGCATACAACAAGCCAGCTTGGAAACCTTGATATGCTGATGGACATTCCGCTTTCCATTACGGTGGAACTTGGAAGAACTCAGCGCAGTGTGAAAGAAGTTCTTGAGCTTTCAGCTGGAAGTATCATTGAACTGGACAAGCTTGCTGGTGAGCCAGTCGACATTCTAGTTAACAAACGTATCGTCGCCAAAGGGGAAGTCGTTGTCATTGATGAGAACTTTGGTGTTCGTGTGACTGACATTTTAAGTCAGTCAGAAAGACTTTCTAATTTAAAATAAACAAACATACAGGGAGAGAATAAGTAAATGGCTACTAAGGTATTAATCGTAGATGATGCAGCATTCATGAGAATGATGATCAAGGATATTCTTGTAAAAAACGGATTTGATGTAGTAGGAGAAGCAGAAAACGGCGCACAAGCAGTTGAAAAATACAAAGAAACATCTCCTGATCTTGTCACAATGGATATCACAATGCCAGAAATGGACGGAATTACTGCACTAAAAGAAATTAAACAAATCGATGCTTCTGCAAAAATCATCATGTGTTCTGCAATGGGACAGCAATCAATGGTTATTGATGCGATCCAAGCAGGTGCAAAAGACTTTATCGTGAAGCCATTCCAGGCAGACCGTGTACTTGAAGCAATTAATAAAACGTTAGGCTAAAAAAGGGTGTAAGATTTGTTGAAAAAACGTTTGATATGTATAGCAATGATCAGTTTTATGCTTTTCTTGACGATGCAGCCTGCCTCACTGTTTGCTGAAACGAAAGATCCTGAGAATGGTACAGTGAATGACTGGCTCAAAGATGGGAAAGAAAGCAAAAAGGATACAGAGAAGAAAACCACTGACAATCAAACGAATCCGGCAGAAGAAGTTCCCTCTTCTTCTGTCTCCATTATGGATTTTGTCAAAATGATTGGTGCCTTACTATTTGTCATCCTGCTTATTTATGGATTGGTAAGATTTGTTGGTAAGCAAAACCGCTTACTCAAACCATTTCGCTATGTTGAAAATATTGGCGGAACGACAGTCGGACAAAACCGTTCAGTCCAGCTGATCAAGGTGGGCAAACGAGTATTAGTTGTCGGCGTAGCAGATTCAATCCAGCTGCTAAAAGAAATTGATGATGAACAAGAATGTGAAGCAATCGTAAAACAATATGAAGAAGCGATGGAGAGTAAGACCGATTTACCAAAAATGGTTCAAAAATTCACATCGCAGGTAAAGAAACATGATCAGCCGACCACTTCTTCTTTTTCAGCCAATTTAAAGGCGCAGCTAGCCGAATTGAAAAAGACCCAATCAGAAGTCAGAAAGAAAGGCCCGAAACAAAATGAATGAGTTTATCGATTTATTTAATTCCAGCGGTGCAGGAAATATCAGCACATCTGTCCGTCTTCTATTACTTTTAACTGTATTTTCGGTTGCACCGGGCATTCTCATTTTAATGACGTGTTTTACACGGATTGTGATTGTTCTTTCATTTGTCAGAACATCACTTGCAACCAACTCAATGCCGCCAAACCAAGTGCTTGTTGGACTTGCTTTGTTTCTCACATTTTTTATCATGGCACCCACGTTCTCACAGATTAATAAAGAGGCGCTGACGCCGCTTTTAAATGATGACATCACGTTAAATCAGGCGTATGAAAAAGCCGAAGTGCCCATTAAAGAGTTTATGAGTAAACATACAAGACAGAAAGATTTGGCTTTATTTCTTAGCTACGCAAAAATGGATACACCTGAATCGATTAAAGATATTCCTTTAACGGCGATGGTTCCCGCTTTTGCCATTTCAGAATTAAAGACGGCATTTCAAATTGGTTTTATGATCTTTATTCCATTTTTAATTATTGACATGGTGGTCGCAAGTGTTCTGATGTCAATGGGGATGATGATGCTTCCGCCGGTTATGATATCACTCCCTTTCAAAATATTGTTATTTGTTTTAGTCGATGGATGGTATTTGATAGTTAAATCTTTGCTGCAAAGCTTTTAGAGTAGGTGCTTAAAACATGAGTTCAGAATTTGTCATTACGATGGCTGAAAGATCAGTGTATGTAGTATTGCTTGTGAGTGGGCCGCTTCTAGCGCTCGCACTCATTGTGGGACTGATTGTCAGTGTGTTTCAGGCGACAACCCAAATTCAAGAACAAACGCTTGCGTTTATTCCTAAGATTGTTGCTGTACTCATTGGGCTTGTTGTGTTTGGTCCATGGATGCTTTCAACAATCGTGTCCTTTACGACAGAGCTGTTCTCGAATTTAGATCGATTTGCAGGTTAACCAGCGATGTCAATCATAGAATTATTTCCTGCTTTTCTATTAGTTTTTATTCGGATCACCGCTTTTTTTGTGACAGTACCACTTTTAGCGCATAGAACGATCCCAGCTGTACACAGAGTTGGATTCTCACTGTTTTTAGCCGTCATTAGTTTTAGCACCATAAAAGAACCGCCAGCACTCGACATCGACGGTCTTTATATGATGCTTGCGGTGAAAGAAGCAATGGTCGGTCTGCTGCTTGGGCTGATTGCATACATCATGGTGTCCGCTGTTCAAATTGCCGGCTCATTCATTGATTTTCAAATGGGTTTTGCGATTGCCAATATTATTGATCCGCAAACAGGGGCGCAGACGCCGCTGATGGGACAGTTTTTTTATACGGTCACATTGCTGTTGATGCTGGCAACAAACGCGCATCACCTGCTGCTTGATGGAATCTATTACAGCTTTCAATACATTGCAGTTGATCAATACGCGCTGAATTTTGGCAGTGAATCCTTTGCTTACTTTATCGCAAAGAGCTTCAACCAAATGTTTATCATCGCCTTTCAAATCTCGGCACCTGTAGTGGCAAGTCTGTTTTTAGTCGATTTGGCACTGGGGATTGTGGCACGTACAGTTCCGCAAATGAACGTTTTTGTGGTTGGACTTCCTATTAAAATGGGTGTGAGTTTTATCATGATCATCATCTGTATGGGCGTCATTTTCGGTGTTGTCCAAAATACATTTGAAACGATCGTACTCACCATGAGGAATTTCTTAGCATTGGTCGGTGGTTCGTCATGATGACAAGGCTTAGACTAGACTTGCAATTTTTCGCAGGTGAAAAAACAGAAAAAGCAACGCCGAAAAAAAGGCGGGATTCACGTAAAAAAGGACAGGTTGCCAAAAGTACCGACGTCAATACAGCCATCTCATTTCTATTAATCTTTTTATCATTCTTTTTTATTGGGCCTTTTATGAAAGAGCGGATTATCGCGCTCATTGAACGTTTTTATTCAACAACCATGCTAATGAAGGTTAGCACATCTAATATTCATCAATTATTCTTGGAATTGCTTCAGGAAACAGGGCTCCTCCTCATGCCAATCCTTGGTGTTGGTATGCTGGCAGGCGTTATCAGTAACTATTTACAAGTCGGCTTTCTCTTTTCGACAGAAGTGATTCAACCGAAATTAGAAAAGCTTGACCCAATCAAAGGGTTTAAACGGATATACAGTATTCGAGCCCTCGTAGAGCTATTAAAATCGATTTTGAAAATAGGCTTTGTTGGCTTTGCGACATTTATTGCTCTTTGGATGCACTTTGACGAAATTCTGCGGCTTCCTTTATTAACTGCAGAGGAAACCCTTCATTTCGTCGCAAATATGACCTTGATTATGGGGCTGTATGCTGCTGGTGCTCTTCTCATCTTGGCAGGGCTTGATTATATGTATCAGAAATTTGATTATGAAAAAAACTTGCGGATGTCCAAACAAGACATCAAAGATGAGTATAAAAAATCAGAGGGTGACCCGCTCATCAAGTCAAAGATTAAACAGCGTCAGCGGGAAATGGCCATGAGACGGATGATGCAAGAAGTCCCAAAAGCGGACGTCATCATTACAAACCCAACCCACTATGCCATTGCTTTAAAGTATGACGAAGAAAAAATGGACGCGCCCTATGTTGTGGCAAAGGGAACGGATATTTTGGCTTTGAAAATTAGAACAATTGCGAAAGAACACGATGTCATGACTGTAGAAAACAGGCCGCTCGCCCGCGCGCTATATGATCAAGTCGACATCAACCAAGCGGTGCCAGAAGATTACTTTAAGGCCATCGCAGAAATTTTAGCTTACGTCTATAAAACGAAACAAAAGATTTTATGAATTTTTGGTTTTAAAAGGAGAGAACAGGCATGTCAGCAAGAGATTTATCTGTTTTATTCAGTGTTATTTTAATTGTGGCGATGCTGGTCATACCGTTTCCGCCCGTTTTATTAAGTATTTTAATTATTATTAATATTTCTCTTGCGCTTATCGTGCTTCTCACCACAATGAACATGCAAGAACCATTGCAATTTTCAATTTTTCCATCGTTGCTTTTGCTCTTAACGCTGTTTCGTTTAGGGCTTAACATCTCTACAACACGTTCTATTCTTTCAACAGGAGATGCTGGAAAGGTTGTCGAAACGTTCGGTTCATTTGTTGTTGGAGGAAATGTCCTCGTTGGTCTTGTTGTTTTCCTTATCCTGATCATCATTCAGTTTATTGTTATCACAAAAGGGGCAGAGCGTGTATCAGAGGTTGCGGCAAGATTTACACTCGATGCGATGCCAGGTAAACAAATGAGTATTGACGCAGATTTAAATGCAGGAATGCTGACAGAAAGTGAAGCAAGAAATCGCCGTGAAAAAGTAGCGAGAGAAGCAGACTTTTATGGAGCGATGGATGGTGCCAGTAAGTTCGTTAAAGGGGACGCCATCGCAGGTATTATCATCGTCATCATCAATATTATATTTGGAATCATTATCGGGATGCTTCAGCAAGGCATGTCGATTCAAGAATCAGCTTCCCACTTTACGCTATTAACGGTAGGGGACGGAATTGTTTCGCAAATTCCAGCACTCCTCATCTCAACGGCAACAGGGATTGTTGTTACTAGAGCCGCTTCTAACGGAAACCTAGGGTCAGACATTACAGGGCAGCTCTTTGCATTCCCAGCCATGCTTTATGTGACAGCGGGCACGATCTTCCTTCTTGGGCTGTTTACACCAATCGGCATACTTTTGACAGGACCGATCGCAGGTTTACTTGCACTTGGCGCATACATGATGTCGAAAAACAAACAAGACCAAGAAGAAATTGAAGAGGTGCTGGAGGAACAGGCAGAGGTAGAAGAGATGAAAAGTCCAGAAAGCGTCATTCATCTCCTGCAAATGGATGCCATTGAATTTGAATTTGGCTACGGTCTCATCCCGCTCGCTGATGCAAATCAGGGCGGTGATCTGTTAGACCGAATTGTGATGATACGAAGGCAGCTTGCCCTTGAACTAGGTCTTGTCATTCCAGTTGTCCGGATCCGTGACAATATTGCACTGAACCCAAATGAATACCGATTGAAAATTAAAGGGAACGAAGTAGCAAAAGGGGAGCTGCTGCTTGATCACTACTTAGCGATGTCCCCAACGCCTGATGATGATCCAATTGAGGGAATTGAAACAATCGAACCATCCTTTGGACTCCCGGCTAAATGGATATCCGAAGCAGAAAAAGATCAGGCTGAGATGCTAGGCTATACGGTTGTAGACCCAGCATCTGTCGTGTCTACTCATATCACAGAGAAGATTAGACAAAACACACACGAACTGCTCGGACGCCAAGAAACGAAGCAATTAATCGATCATTTGAAAGAAAGTTATCCTGTCTTAGTGGATGAGGTAACGCCAAATCCGCTGGCAGTCGGTGATATTCAAAAAGTACTGGCGAAGCTGCTGAAAGAAAAGGTCTCTATCCGAAACCTTGTCACCATTTTTGAGACGCTTGCAGACTACGGAAAATTAACGACTGATACAGATTTATTAACAGAGTATGTCAGACAGGCGCTGGCAAGACAGATTACCGCACAGTATGCAAGAGAAGATGAATCACTCAAAGTCGTGACATGCTCAGGCCGAGTAGAAAAGGTGATTGCAGACAGCGTTCAGCAGACAGAGCATGGCAACTACTTATCGTTAGATCCAGAATCCTCTGAAAGTGTGATTCAATCAGTGGCGAGAGAAATTGAACAGCTTTCGCTTCGTCAGGAAACGCCGGTTCTATTATGCTCACCTCCTATAAGAATGTACGTTAAGCAGTTGTTAGAAAGATATTTCCCAGATTTACCGGTACTATCTTATAACGAACTAGAAGCGAATGTGGAAGTACAGAGCATCGGAGTGGTGGATATCTAATGAAAATGAAAAAAATCACAGCAAATTCTATGCAGGAGGCAACGATTCAAATCAGGCAGCAGCTTGGGAAAGATGCCGTCATTTTAAATTCCAAAACCGTTGTCAAACGCAAACTGTTCGGTTTAAAGAAACAGCAAATGGTCGAAGTGATTGCAGTGCTGGATCAAGATTTCGAGGAAAGAGCTGGCAAAGGGTTAAACCCTGCGCCGCCTCTTCCAGTGTTACCAAAAAAGGAACAAGTTCAAAAGCAGCCCGAAGAGCCATCCTTTGCTCCCAAGGCGGCTAAACCAGCGCCTTCTCATACTCATCCTTTAGAATATGTGAGGAATGAACGGCATGCTGGTATTCTGCCTGAACCTCTCATAGCAATCGATCAAAAGCTAAAGGATCAAGGTCTTGATGATGCCATTCGAGACGAATGCCTGAAAGGTCTTTTAACAAAGGGCGCGGTTAAAGAAGATCACATAGAAAAAGAACTTGAACAACTGCTGACAGATATGCTGCCAGCTAAAACCTCTGATGAGCCGATGATTTCTTCAAAATATATTGTACTGTTCGGTTCAACCGGAGCTGGTAAAACGACAACGATTGCAAAGCTGGCCGCTAAAACGGCCATCCAGCAGCAAAAGAAGATTGCTTTTATTACAACCGATACGTACCGGATTGCAGCGATCGAACAGCTGAAAACATATGCTGAACTGCTGAATGCACCGCTTGAGGTTTGTTATTCGAGAGAGGATTTTGTAAAAGCACAAGAAACTTTTAAAGAATATGATCATATTTTTATCGATACAGCAGGTCGTAACTTTAAAGAAGAAGCGTATATCAAAGAGCTGACCGACATTATTCCATTTGATGAGAGCATTCAAAGTTTCCTTGTGATGAGTGCTACATCGAAGTATCAAGACATGAAAGCCATGGTCAAACGCTTTGAACACGTTCCAATCGATCAATTCATTTTTACAAAAGTAGATGAAACGGATACGATGGGAACCATTTTTCAAATCATTGCAGACTCTCAAATCAAACTTGGTTTTTTAACAAATGGCCAAAATGTGCCTGAGGATATTCTTGAAGGTTCTCCTCTTGAACTTACAAGGATGGTTTTACAATCATGAAGCCCGACCAAGCAGAAGGGTTAAGAAAACTAGTTCAGCAGAGTCAAATGATCACATCGGCTCCTCTTAACGTCAGCGGACAGGCAAAAACCATTGCCGTCATGAGCGGTAAAGGCGGGGTAGGTAAATCGAATTTGACATTGAATATGGCACTGTCAATCGCAAGCACAGGTAAAAGAGTGTTAGTGATCGATCTTGATTTTGGGATGGGGAATATTGATATTTTACTAGGGAAAACATCGACTAGCTCTATATTAGATGTTCTCGTTAGAAAAAAATCCTTCCAAGCAGCTATGACAAAAGGAACGGATAACCTATATTACATTTCTGGCGGAAGTGGACTTGAACAGCTCTTTTCTTTAGATAAAGATCAATGGTCGTTCTTTTTGGAAGAGATGGAAAAAATGATGCAGGGCTTCGATTGTATTTTCTTTGATATGGGTGCCGGCCTGTCAAAAGATCAGCTGCCATTTGTCTTATCAGCGGGAGAAGTGGTCGTTGTGACTACGCCAGAGCCAACATCCATCATGGATGCCTACAGCGCGATTAAGCACTTAGCCATTCATCAGTTTGAACGGTCTGTGCAAATCATTGTCAACCGGTGCAAAACACCATCTGAAGGATCTGAAACCTACCGGAAATTAGCAGGAGTGGTTACATCTTTTCTTCACAGAAAACTTGTGTTTGCTGGCGCTGTGCCTGATGATCCTGCGGTTCCTAAAGCAGTATCAGAACAAATTCCATTTTATATGAAGCAGCCTCATTCAAGGCTGAGTAAAACCATTAAGATGCTGGCAGAAACACTATATCATCAGCAGATAAGAGAGGCACAGAGAGAACAGCATACGTTTATAGATAAGTTGTCCTCTTTTTTTAAAAGGAGGAAGGTGGACTCATGATTAGAGTGCTAGTAGTAGATGACTCGGCCTTTATGAGAAAGCTCATTAGTGATTTTCTAAGTGCTGAGCAAGAAATTGAAGTCGTCGGAACGGCGCGAAATGGGGAAGATGCTTTAAAACGGATCAAGGAACTGAATCCAGATGTTGTCACATTAGATGTGGAAATGCCTGTTTTAAATGGAACAGAAGCATTAAAACAAATTCTGGCTGAACACGACCTTGCCGTGATTATGGTGTCAAGCCAGACAAAGCAAGGGAAAGATTTAACCATCCATTGCTTAGAACTCGGTGCTTTCGACTTTGTGACAAAACCTTCGGGAAGTATTTCGCTCGATTTGCACAAAGTGAGGGGGCAAATTGTAGAGCGGGTACTTGCTGCAGGGCTGTCAAGGAAACGCACTGAAGAGAAGGTTTCTCCTAAGCCAGTGATAAAGCCGCCAAGTCCAGTCGCTGCACCCCGTCTGCAAACAGTAAAAGGAGCTTCACTCCGAAAGATTATTTCTATCGGAACATCTACTGGAGGGCCAAGGGCACTTCAACGAGTCGTAACGAAGCTGCCTAAGGACATAGAGGCACCTATATTGATTGTGCAGCATATGCCGGCAGGATTCACGGCATCACTTGCTGCTAGGTTAGACCATTTATCACAAATTACGATTAAAGAAGCACAAGATGGAGACATCGCGAAAAATGGAGTGGCTTACATAGCTCCTGGTGGAATGAATATGTCACTTCATGACCAAGGGGGGTCACTCGTTATCAGGCTGTCCCCTGAAGATACTGAAAGCCGGCACAAACCATCTGTTAACTATTTATTTGAATCCATCAGCAACATAAAGGGTTACGAGAAAATCGCTGTCATTATGACAGGTATGGGCAGTGACGGTACTGAAGGTGTCAAAAAAATGGTCGCAAGCGGTCATACGAAAGTCATTGCAGAAAAAGAAGAATCATGTGTTGTTTTCGGAATGCCTAAATCAGTCATTAAAGCAGGCCTTGTACATGAAACAAGGCATGTGGATGACATCGCACATGCAATTATAAGCTCCATGAAAAAAGAGAGGGCGTGAACACGTTGGATGTAAACCAATACTTAGATATCTTTTTAGATGAAAGCAGAGAACACTTACAAACTTGTAATGAAAAACTTCTTGATTTAGAAAAGAACCCAACCGACTTGCAGCTAGTGAATGATATATTCAGAGCAGCTCATACATTGAAAGGCATGAGTGCAACGATGGGCTTTGATGATATGGCTCACTTAACGCATCATTTAGAAAACATGTTTGATGCTATCCGCAATGAACAAATGATTGTCACTCCTGAGTCAATGGATACGATGTTCGAAGCACTCGATCATCTTGAAGCAATGGTTCAATCGATTGCAGAAGGAGGAGACGGGAAACGTGATGTCACAGAGATTAGTAAAAAGCTAGATGTGACAGGAAGCCATGCTGAGGCAGCTTCTAGCGTTGAAACAGTGGATGCATCAGCTGTTGCTAATGACTTAGATTATAATGAATTTGAACGAACGGTTCTTGATGAAGCGAGAGAGCAAGGCTTCAAATGCTATGAACTCAACGTGACATTAAGCGAAGCGTGCCTACTAAAAGCCGTTCGTGTCTATATGATTTTTGAAAGACTAAATGAAGCAGGCGAGGTTGTCAAAACCGTTCCAAATGCAGAGCTGTTAGAATCAGAAGATTTCGAATCAGAATTCAGCATTTCTTATCTTTCTAAACTGCCGATGGACGAAGTGCAGAAAATCGTCACGGCGATCTCAGAGGTTGAGAAGGTTGAGATATCTGAAGTCTCTGCATTTGAAGATGCAGCTCCTGCTGAAAAACAAGAGGCGCAGATTGAACAGAAAAAAGAAGAAGTATCCGTTCCTGCTGCGAAAGCGCCAGCAAACGATGCGCCAAAAGCAAATGGTAATAACGGTGCAGCTGCCGGCGGCACAAAAACAATTCGTGTCAACATCGACCGTCTTGATTCCCTTATGAATCTATTTGAAGAACTTGTGATTGATAGAGGCCGATTAGAACAGATTGCCAAAGAACTAGAAAATAACGAACTCACAGATACAGTGGAAAGAATGACACGTATTTCTGGAGACCTGCAATCAATCATTCTGAACATGAGAATGGTACCTGTGGAAACTGTCTTTAACAGATTCCCGCGTATGATTCGTCAGTTGACGAAAGAGCTTAATAAGAAAATCGAACTTATTATTGAGGGTGCTGAGACAGAGCTTGATCGAACAGTGATCGACGAGATTGGGGATCCACTTTTGCACTTACTTAGAAACAGTCTAGATCACGGGATTGAATCACCAGAAGAACGTGTGAAAAAAGGCAAGCCGGAAAAAGGTACGGTTCTATTAAAAGCGTATCATAGCGGAAACCATGTCTTCATTGAAGTAGAAGATGATGGCGGCGGGATTAACCGTAAAAAGGTGCTTGAAAAAGCATTAGAGCGCGGGGTTATTACAGAAAGAGAAGCAGAAACGCTTGAAGATCATCAAATTGATTCATTGATCTTTGCAGCAGGATTCTCTACAGCTGATACGATTTCTGACATCTCAGGCCGCGGTGTAGGTCTTGACGTTGTGAAAAACAAGCTGGAATCACTTGGCGGATCTGTGAGCATTAACTCAACAGAGGGACAGGGCTCACTATTCTCGATCCAGCTTCCGCTGACACTATCGATTATTTCCGTTCTTCTTGTAAAACTGGAAGAGGAAACATTTGCGATTCCGATTTCTTCTATTATTGAAACGGCTGTCATTAAGAAAAGTGACATCTTGCAAACGCATGATCGTGAAGTGATTGATTTCCGCGGATTTATCGTACCGGTCGTGTACTTGAAGAAACAATTCCACGTACCAAATGCGAATGAATTAGAGGAAGAACTGCACATCATTGTTGTTCGTAAAGGAGACAAGTTGACAGCGTTTGTGGTCGATTCATTTATTGGTCAGCAAGAGGTTGTATTGAAATCACTAGGAGATTATCTGCCAAACGTATTTGCGATATCCGGCGCAACGATCCTAGGTGACGGTCAAGTTGCACTCATCGTTGACTGTAATGCACTGATCAAGTAAAAAACAATAGAGGAGCGGTCTGAAATGAGTACAGATATCAAAACTGGCGAAAAGATGATTGTGTTTATCGTAAACAAAAAAGAATACGCCATTTCAGTATCAGAAGTAAAGTCCATTGAAAAATGGCAGCAGCCGACAAGAGTTCCTGGCGTTGCCCCTTATATATGCGGTGTTATTAATTTACGCGGTGTCGTAACTCCTGTCATTGACCTGAGAGTCAGACTTGGTTCTACTGACAACGAGATTACAGATGAAACAAGAATGATCATTGTACAAGTTGGTGACATTGAAGTCGGCTGGATTGTTGATGAAGCAAATGATGTCATAACCGTCCATCAGGAAGAAGTAGAATCTTCTCCTGAATCAGCTGAAAAAGAAGGACAGTCATGGGTGACAGGGATCATTAAGCATGATCAGCGTCTTTTCAACATCATTCATGCCGGTGCTGTCCTCGACAAGAGCGTTCAAGATGCACCTGTTCATTAAGGGGGATGTGAAATGAGCATTTTCAACCAAATTAAAGATGAACAGCTAGATATTTTAGGAGAGGTTGGGAATATCGGGGCAGGCCACGCAGCGTCTGCTCTTGCCAACCTATTGGATCGCAAAATCGATATGGCTGTTCCTTTTGTCAAGGTTCTCTCGTTTGAAGATCTAATGGATTTCTTTGGCGGTGCGGACCTTCCTGTTGCAAGCATTTTCCTGCGAATGGAAGGGGATTTAACCGGCTCAATCTTTTTCATTATGCCATTTGAGCAAGCGGAGCAATTTGTAAGAGAGCTTGTCCAGGACCCGGCATTTGATATAGATACGATTCATGAACATGAGATGGGGACGTCAGCACTACATGAACTAGGAAATATTTTAGCGGGCTCTTATTTATCAGCCCTTGCCGATTTAACAAAATTGCAGCTTTACCCAAGTGTTCCAGATGTCACGCTCGATATGTTCGGGGCTGTCATTAGTGAAGGGTTAATGCAATTCAGTCCTCTTGGTGATCAGGCGATTGTGATTGATACATCTATTTTTGATGATCAAAACAAGCAAGAGCTGAAAGGAAATATGTTTCTATTACCAGACTTTGAATCGTTTGAAAAACTATTCAAAGCATTAGGTAACCTATAATGAACGTGCAAATTCCGGCAGTTGTAAAGGTTGGTATTGCGGATGTTCAGCTAGTCAAATCACCGGATCGCATTCGGACATCCGGTCTTGGTTCTTGCGTAGGGCTTGTCTTGTTTGATCAAGACAAAAAGCTGGCAGGCCTTGTCCATGTTATGCTTCCAGATTCCTCTCTTTCAAAAGGGGCGGTGGAGAACTTGGCTAAATATGCAGATACAGGTGTCAAGCATACAATTGATCTGCTCCTGAAAGCAGGCGCACGCAAACATGCGCTAAAGGCAAAACTTGCTGGCGGGGCGGAAATGTTTAAGTTTAAGTCAACCAATGATCTTATGAGAATTGGACCTAGAAACGTTTCAGCTGTGAAAGAACATCTGTCTCTTCATCATATCCCGATTATTAGTGAGGATACAGGCGGAAATAGTGGCCGTACGATTGAATTCGATCCGCTTACGGCAGAGCTGGAGATCCGTACTGTGAAGCAAGGCATTATGAAGATATAACTAAGGAAGTATAGGGGGATAAAGATGCAATCCTTAAATTACGAAGATCAGGCGCTATGGGCTAGATGGAAAGAGTGGAAAGACCCAGCTGCTGGAGATGATCTTATGCGCCGCTATATGCCGCTCGTCACATATCATGTTGGAAGAATTTCCATCGGTCTCCCGAAGTCAGTGCATAAAGAAGACTTGATCAGTCTAGGGATGCTCGGTTTATATGATGCCCTTGAAAAATTTGATCCCGGAAGAGATCTGAAGTTTGATACATATGCATCCTTCAGAATCCGCGGGGCCATCATCGACGGTCTTCGTAAAGAGGACTGGCTGCCTCGTACATCAAGAGAAAAAACAAAAAAAGTAGAAGCGGCTATAGAAAAGCTTGAACAGCGTTATTTGCGTAATGTGACGCCGACAGAGGTGGCTGAGGAACTCGGCATGAGTGAACAGGATGTCGTCACAACGATGAATGAAGGATTCTTTGCAAATCTGCTCTCAATCGATGAGAAGCTGCATGATCAAGAAGACGGAGAAAACGTCCAAGTCATGATTCGCGACGAGAAGTCTGTGACTCCAGAAGAGAAAATGCTGAAAGATGAATTAATTGAACAGCTTTCTGAAAAAATCACTGAGCTTTCTGAAAAAGAAAAGCTCGTGATCAGTCTTTTCTATAAAGAAGAATTGACATTAACGGAAATCGGTCAAGTGCTCAATTTATCTACCTCGCGCATTTCGCAAATTCATTCAAAGGCCTTATTCAAGCTTAAGCATCTGCTTGATAAAGCCATTCAATCTTAAAGAGTTAGTGAGTGAAAAAATATGTTATGGCTGATTAGCTTCATGCTTCATGCTGCACTTATTTATTTTGTGATTATTTTATATACGAGAATGAATTCGCTGAAGGCAACAGAACAAAAGCAGCGAGAACTTCTAGAAGAAACGGAAAATACCCTGGCTGCATTTTTGATGGAAGTCAAAGAAGAGAATGACAAACTGTCAAAAGTGGCAGCCGCTTCCCCTGATTTTTCTGCTGAAGAGCTGAAATCGGATCTTCAGACACCAAAGCAGCCACAACCACCAATTGAATCCCAGCAATCGGTCGAAAGTGAAGATCCCGTACCAGAGCACCTGTCGGCTCTCCTTAGCGAAGTTGAGGTGCAGGAAGAGAAGGTAAACGAACCCGTTCCACAACTTGAAACAGAGACTTCTCTGCCTTCTGAAAGTGAAATAGAAGAAACATTCGAGAACCAAGTGAAGACCCTATATGATGAAGGGCGATCACTAGAAGAAATAGCGAAAGAAATGAAAACTGGTAAGACAGAAATCGAGCTTTTATTAAAATTTAGCGGAAAGCTGTAAAGGATTCTTGATTGTCAGTCCATCATGTGTTATATTATTTCTTGGTGTTAAATACACACGCTTAATGATTCGTATGAAGGTGCTGCCGTGGCGCAGTTTTATGTGAACATGATTTAAGCGGAGGAAAAAAAACCATTATATTAGGAGGCAACAAAATGTCAGTTATTTCTATGAAACAATTGCTAGAAGCTGGTGTTCACTTCGGTCACCAAACTCGCCGTTGGAACCCAAAAATGAAGCGTTACATCTTTACAGAGCGTAACGGTATCTACATCATCGACCTTCAAAAAACGGTGAAAAAAGTAGAGGAAGCTTACAACTTCACGAAAAACCTTGCTGCTGACGGAGGAAAAATCCTTTTCGTTGGTACGAAAAAGCAAGCACAAGATTCAGTGAAAGAAGAAGCAATCCGTTCTGGTATGTTCTATGTGAACCAACGCTGGCTTGGTGGAACTTTAACAAACTTTGAAACAATCCAAAAACGTATCAAACGTTTAAAAGATATTGAAAAAATGCAAGAAAACGGTACATTCGAAGTTCTTCCTAAGAAAGAAGTCGTTCAACTGAAAAAAGAATTAGAGCGTCTTGAAAAATTCCTAGGCGGAATCAAAGATATGAAGAGTCTTCCGGATGCACTTTTCATTATCGACCCTCGTAAAGAGCGTATTGCAGTTGCAGAAGCTCGTAAATTGAATATCCCAATCATCGGTATCGTTGACACAAACTGTGATCCAGACGAAATTGATGTTGTGATCCCTGCAAACGATGATGCAATCCGTGCTGTAAAACTTCTAACTGCTAAAATGGCAGATGCGATTCTTGAGTCTAAACAAGGCGAAGAAGAAGCTGTTGTAGAAGAAACGACAGAAACTGAAACAACAACTGCGTAACCTATTCAAAAGGTGATAAGAGGGAAATGCCTTTTATCACCTTTTTTTCACCTAGTAATCCGTGTTTTAACATAGAAGGAGGAAATGTAAAATGGCAATTACTGCTCAATTAGTTAAAGAACTGCGTCAAAAAACTGGTGCAGGTATGATGGACTGTAAAAAAGCGTTAACAGAAACTGATGGTGACATCGAGAAAGCAATCGACCTTCTAAGAGAAAAAGGAATCGCAAAAGCTGCGAAAAAAGCAGATCGTATTGCAGCAGAAGGATTAACTCTTATCAAAACTGACGGCAACACAGGCGTCATCCTAGAAGTGAATTCTGAGACTGATTTCGTTGCAAAAAACGAAGGATTCCAAGCACTTCTTAACGAACTTGCTGATCATTTGCTTGCTGCTAAACCTGCAACAATTGAAGAAGCTCATGCTTCTAAAATGGAAAACGGTTCAACAGTTGAAGAGCATATCACATCTGCAATTGCGAAAATCGGAGAAAAAATCACTCTACGCCGTTTCTCAGTCATCACAAAAGAAGATAATGCTGCATTCGGTTCTTACCTGCACATGGGCGGACGTATCGGTGTGTTAGCTGTTCTTAACGGAACAACTGACGAAGAGCTTGCAAGAGACATCGCAATGCACGTTGCAGCTGTAAACCCTAAATACATTTCTCGTGACCAAGTGTCAGAAGAAGAAGCAAACCGTGAGCGTGAAGTATTGACTCAGCAAGCGCTTCAAGAAGGAAAGCCTGAAAACATCGTAGCTAAAATGGTAGAAGGCCGTCTAAACAAATTCTTCGAAGAAATTTGCTTGCTTGACCAAGCGTTCGTTAAAAACCCAGATGAAAAAGTGAAACAAGTTGTAGCTGCGAAAAACGCAACTGTTCAAACTTATGTTCGCTATGAAGTGGGCGAAGGTATCGAAAAACGTCAAGACAACTTTGCTGAAGAAGTTATGAGCCAAGTGAAAAAATAATGTTTGAAAAGCTCTCTGGGGCTTTTTTAGGGAGCACAAGCACTGTGTTCCCTATTTTTTAGAGGATATTGATTTACAAAAGGCAGTTTCTTACGCATAATAAGAGACGGTATAGTATACACTTGGAGGTTATCATGAGCAAACCGAAATATAATCGCATTGTACTGAAGCTAAGTGGCGAAGCACTAGCGGGTGATGCTGGAAATGGAATTAACCCAACTGTCATTCAATCAATTGCAAAGCAAGTAAAGGAAATTGCAGAGCTTGATGTTGAAGTTGCAGTCGTTGTAGGCGGAGGAAACCTTTGGCGCGGAAAGACAGGCAGTGATCTAGGAATGGACCGTGCAACAGCAGACTACATGGGGATGCTGGCAACAGTGATGAACTCACTGGCGTTACAGGACAGCCTAGAAACGCTTGGCATTCAGTCTAGAGTGCAAACCTCTATCGAAATGAGACAGGTTGCAGAACCATACATAAGAAGAAAAGCGATCCGTCATCTTGAGAAGAAACGTGTTGTCATTTTTGCTGCTGGAACAGGTAACCCTTATTTCTCTACAGATACTACGGCAGCACTTCGTGCAGCAGAAATTGAAGCAGATGTCATTTTAATGGCGAAAAATAATGTAGATGGTGTCTACAGTGCTGATCCTCGTACAGATGCGGATGCAGTAAAATATGATAAGCTTTCATATCTTGATGTACTTAAAGAAGGGCTTGCTGTAATGGATTCTACTGCGTCCTCATTATGTATGGACAATGACATTCCATTAATTGTCTTCTCGATTATGGAAGAAGGAAATATTAAACGTGCCGTAAATGGCGAATCAATCGGAACGATCGTGAGGGGGAAATAACGTGTCAAAAGAAGTGTTGAACCAAACGAAAGAAAAAATGGAAAAAGCCGTACAAGCATACGGACGTGAGCTTGCAACTGTTCGTGCAGGCCGTGCAAATGCTTCACTGCTTGATAAAGTGACAGTTGATTATTACGGTGCACAAACACCTCTTAACCAAATTGCGTCAATCACAGTGCCAGAAGCACGTATGCTGATTATCACACCTTACGATAAAACAGCAATCGGTGATATCGAAAAAGCGATCCAAAAGTCTGATCTTGGCATCACGCCAACAAGTGACGGAAATGTGATCCGCATTGCGATTCCTGCGCTGACAGAAGAAAGACGTAAAGAGCTTGTGAAAGTAGTGAAAAAATACTCAGAAGAAGCAAAAGTAGCTGTTCGTAACGTTCGTCGTGATGCAAACGATGATTTGAAAAAGCTTGAGAAAAATGGGGAGATCACTGAAGATGAATTAAGATCATCGACAGAGGATGTTCAAAAATTGACAGATGAATATGTCGCTAAAATTGATGAAGTGACGAAAGATAAAGAAAAAGAAATCATGGAAGTTTAAGAAAAAACTATGTACAATAGATAATAGTGAAAAGACCCTCTTCATGTTTACAGGGGGTTTTTTTGTTAATACTGTTGATGACTATATTATTAGCGGGAACGCAACCTTTTTGGGTGATGGAGGAATCTCATGCTCAATATACTCAAAAATTGGAAGAATCAGCAAACAGCAGCTTCCAACTTAGAAAGCCTGACAAAAGAAGACATATTAAATGGAGAAATTCCTGAACATATCGCCATTATCATGGATGGGAACGGAAGATGGGCGAAAAAACGTGCTCTTCCACGGGTAGCAGGTCATCATGAAGGAATGAAAGTCGTCAAGCGCATGACAAAGCTTGCAAATGAGCTGAATGTCAAAGTGCTGACTTTGTATGCTTTCTCTACGGAAAATTGGAAACGTCCAAAACTAGAAGTAGACTTTTTAATGAAACTTCCTGAAGAATTTTTAAACATCTACCTGCCTGAACTCATCGAGGAAAATGTCCGTGTGCGTTTAACAGGTGATCCAGACGGCCTCCCGCAGCATACGAAAAAAGCGGTAGAGAATGCAGTAAAGAGTACGGCAAATAACGACGGACTCGTTTTGAACTTTGCGCTCAACTATGGGGGGCGCACAGAAATCGTCTCCGCATGCAGACAAATTTCTGAAATGGTCAAAGAAGGTAAGCTTCAAGCAGAAGACATCACAGAAGAGATGTTTTCAGCTTATTTAATGACAGAATCTCTTCAAGATCCGGATTTGCTCATTCGCACGAGTGGAGAAATTAGATTAAGCAACTTTATGCTTTGGCAAATTGCTTACAGCGAGTTTGTCTTTACGGATGTGCTTTGGCCTGACTTTTCTGATGAGCACCTTATAGGCGCTATTGGAGAGTACCAGCGCCGCGGCCGGAGGTTCGGTGGAATTTAGAGGGTGGTGCAGATGAAACAAAGAATTTTGACGGGTGTTTTGGCAGCTGCAGTCTTTTTACTTGCTGTTATATATGGACAGATGCCATTTACCCTGCTGATTTATTTAATGGGAAGTGTCGCTCTCTTTGAGCTTTTAAGAATGAAAAAGATCTCGATTTTCAGCTTTCCTGGTATTGTCAGCTTAATATTGCTTTGGCTTTTAATGGGCGGAGACAACAGCTTCTTCCCAAACGTGGACGCATCAAAAATGCAGATTGCTTTATTCGCAGTCTTAATACTTTTAACTTATACAGTTTTGAGCAAAAACTCTTTCACATTCGATGAGGTTGCTTTTGTTGTATTAGCCACATTATATATTGGCGTTAGTTTCTATTATTTTATCCAAATTAGAGGCTTATATGGCATGAGTGCGATCTTCTTCGCAGCAGTGATAATTTGGTCTACTGACTCAGGAGCCTACTTTATTGGGAAATCTATGGGGAAACGAAAGCTTTGGCCAGAAATCAGCCCAAACAAAACAGTAGAAGGATTTATCGGCGGAATCGTCACAGCGGTCGTGTTGTCACTTGTGTTTCAGGCGGTTACAGGATTTTTGCCATCATATCTGCTTGTGATGTTTATTACTCTTTTACTCAGTATCTTTGGACAGCTTGGCGACCTAGTGGAATCTGCTTTAAAGCGTCATTATCACGTGAAGGATTCAGGGACAATTCTCCCTGGCCATGGCGGGATTTTGGACAGGTTTGACAGCTTTTTATTCGTTCTGCCGTTTTTATACTTACTGCTCGCAACGTTTGCCAGCTAACCTCATAGAAACTTATTGAACGAGAGAAGGAGTGGCAATTTGAAATATATTTCGCTATTAGGCGCAACAGGATCAATTGGAGAACAAACGTTAGATGTGATCAGGCAGCACCCGGACAATTTTAAGCTGAAAGCCATGACCTTTGGCAGAAATATAGCAAAGGCGATTCCGATCATTGAGCGCTTTCAGCCTGAATTCGTCGGCTGTGTAGACGAGGAAACCTATCACATGCTAAAAAATCATTCATTTGCATACGGTGTGAAGCTGGCTGCTGGTCATGAAGCCAACATCGAGGCAGCGACCTATGATGCAGTGGACGTAGTGGTCAATGCACTTGTAGGAAGTGTTGGACTTGTTCCAACATTAAAGGCCATTGAACAAAAAAAGACAATTGCACTCGCAAATAAGGAAACACTTGTAACAGCTGGTCATATAGTAAAAGAGTACGCTAAAACATATGATGTACCTTTACTTCCTGTCGATAGTGAGCATTCCGCTATTTTTCAATGCCTGCAAGGTGAACAAGCTAAAAACATTGAACGCTTAATCGTGACAGCTTCAGGTGGTAGTTTCCGAGATAAAAAACGAACTGAACTTGAAGGTGTTACGGTTGAAGAAGCGCTGAACCACCCGAACTGGTCGATGGGAGCGAAAATCACCATTGATTCAGCGACGATGATGAATAAAGGGCTCGAGGTGATCGAGGCACATTGGCTGTTTGATATCCCTTATGAACAAATTGATGTGCTGCTACATAAAGAGAGCATTATCCATTCGATGGTGGAATTTCACGACAAAAGCGTCATGGCTCAGTTAGGGACACCTGACATGAGAGTGCCTATTCAATATGCACTCACATACCCTGACAGGGCGCCGTTACAAGAAGCGAAATCATTGAACCTTTGGGAGATTGGACAATTGAATTTCCAAAAAGCGGATTTTGACAGGTATCGCTGCTTACATTTTGCTTATGAATCAGGTAAAATAGGAGGGACAATGCCTGCTGTACTGAATGCAGCTAATGAAATGGCAGTCGATGCATTTCTAAAAGGCAAAGTAACGTTCCTGCAAATTGAAGAATTGATTGAAAAGGCACTAATTAGACATCATGTGATTTCAACGCCTAGTTTGCAAGATATCCATGAAGTGGACAAAGATACACGAGACTTTGTTCAATCAATCCTCACATAAGGTGGTATGTTCGTGAATACAGTGATTGCGTTTATTATTATTTTTGGAACGCTCGTTTTTTTCCACGAGCTTGGCCATTTAATTATGGCGCAGCGCGCGGGGATTTTATGCCGCGAGTTCGCAATTGGTTTTGGGCCGAAGATTTTCTCCTTTAAACGAAAAGAAACCGTTTATACCATTAGACTCCTCCCTATTGGCGGATTTGTGAAAATGGCTGGAGAAGACCCTGAAGTCATCGAAATTAAACCAGGTCATACAGTGGGGCTCTTATTCAATGAGCAAAATGAAGTAGAAAAGATCATTTTAAATGATAAAGAAAAATATCCTGATGCACTTGTCATCGAAGTTGAGCAGATCGATTTAGATCATGCCATGAGAATTTCGGGATACGAAGCTGGAAATGAAGATATTCTGACTGGCTACAATGTCAGTCAAACAAGCTTCTATATTGCAGATGGTGAAGAAATTCAAATCGCACCATACAATCGTCAATTTGGTTCAAAAACAGTTTGGCAGCGAATTAAAGCCATCGCAGCTGGGCCGATTATGAACTTTATTCTGGCGTATGTGATTTTGGTTGCTTTAGGTTTTATTCAAGGGGTAACCGTTGATGATCCTGTACTCGGTAAGCTGACGAAAGACGGCCGAGCGGCTGAAGCTGGACTGATGCAGGGAGATCACATCGTGTCCATTAACGGCGAGAAAATGAATTCTTGGACAGACGTCGTTCAAACAGTTCAAAAGAACCCTGAGAAAAAAATGAATGTCGTCATTGACCGAGACGGCAAAGAAAGCACTGTGCAGGTTGTACCAGAAGCTGTGAAAGCAGATGGAAAAAGCATTGGCCGTTTCGGATCATATCCGCCAACGGAAAATGGGTTTTTGAAAGTCATTTCATCTTCAGGAGCAACTGTCATTTCAACGGCAGGACTGATTTTAACGAACTTGCAAAAAATTGTCACAGGACAATTTTCACTAGATATGTTAGCAGGTCCTGTTGGAATTTATGACATGACAGGAGAAGTAGCCAAACAAGGTGTGTTAACATTAATGCAGTTTGCGGCGTTCCTCAGTATCAACCTAGGCATCGTGAATTTATTACCGATTCCTGCATTAGACGGAGGACGTTTACTATTCTTATTTGTTGAAGCCATTCGCGGTAAACCAATTAATCGTGAGAAAGAAGCACTTGTTGTCTTTATTGGTGTTGCTTTCCTCATGCTGTTAATGTTAGTGGTAACGTGGAATGACATCCAGCGGTTATTTTTATAAAAACCATTCTCTCTTGTTTCTCATTCCGGGAAACAAGAGTTTTTGTGAGAAGTCCTATTTCATAAATGAGGTGTAACGACATGAGACAATCCCTGACTTTCATTCCAACTCTTCGAGAGGTGCCGGCAGATGCTGAGGCAAAAAGCCATCAACTCTTAGTAAGAGCTGGGTTTATTAGACAAAATACAAGTGGAATCTATCATTATCTGCCGCTTGCACATAAAGTCATTCAGCATATTCAATCCATCGTCCGCAAGGAAATGGAAAAAGCAGGCGCAGCTGAGCTGTTAATGCCAGTGCTTCAGCAGGCAGAAATGTGGCAGGAGTCAGGCAGATGGTATACATACGGTCCAGAACTGATGCGTATGAAGGACCGCCATGGCCGCGAATTTGCGCTTGGTCCAACCCACGAAGAAGTGATTACATCACTCGTACGCAGTGAAGTAAAATCGTATAAGAAGCTTCCATTAACTCTTTATCAAATTCAATCAAAATTCCGTGATGAACAGAGACCACGTTTTGGGCTGCTGCGCGGACGTGAATTTATTATGAAGGATGCATACTCATTCCATTCTTCATCAGAAAGCCTTGACGAGACATATAACAAAATGTTTACAGCTTACTCTAATGTGTTCACAAAAGTAGGTCTCAATTTTAGACCAGTCATTGCAGATTCTGGGGCAATGGGCGGAAAAGATACACATGAATTCATGGCACTCTCAGAGGTCGGAGAGGATACCATCGCTTATTCTGATACTTCCTCATATGCTGCGAACATTGAAATGGCTGAGGCTGTATATCACGGAGAAGAAGCAAATCCTGCGGACTTCAAAGAGCTTGAAAAAGTCCACACACCGCAAGCGAAAACAATCCAAGATGTGGCTGGATTTTTAGAAGTTGATCCTTCTGCATGCATGAAATCTGTTTTGTTTAAAGCAGATGATGCGTATGTTCTCATCCTTACTAGAGGCGATCATGAAGTAAATGATGTGAAAGTGAAAAACTTAGTAGGAGCACAGCTTGTCGAACTAGCATCACGCGAAGAAGTGCTAGAAGTCATTGGAACTGAGCCTGGATTTGTTGGACCTGTTAAACTGGAAGCAGAAGTCGATATTTATGCGGACCTTGCTGTGAAGGGAATGACAAATGCAGTCGCTGGTGCAAACGAAGCGGATTATCACTATGTCAATGTCAACCCTGCACGTGATGTGTCAGTGAAAGAATTCACAGATCTTCGCTTGATTCAAGAAGGAGATGTTTCTCCAGACGGGGAAGGCACCATCCAGTTTGCAAAAGGGATTGAAGTAGGACAAGTCTTTAAACTCGGCACTCGTTATTCTGAGTCAATGGATGCAACGTACCTTGATGAGAATGGACGGGCGCAGCCAATGATTATGGGCTGCTATGGCATCGGCATCTCTAGAACTCTTTCAGCGATTGTTGAACAGCATCATGATGAGAAAGGAATCATTTGGCCGGAAACAGTGGCACCATATGACCTTCACCTCCTTGCATTAAATATGAAAAACGATGCGCAAAAAGAACTGGCTGAAACGTTGTACGAGCGCTTAGAAGATGAAGGCTTTGACGTACTTTTCGATGACCGCCAGGAGCGTGCAGGAGTGAAATTTGCAGACAGTGATTTAATTGGACTGCCAATTCGCATTAGCTGCGGTAAACGTTCAGAAGAAGGTATTGTTGAAGTGAAGTTTAGAAAATCAGGTGAATCACATGAAGTATCTGTTGATGATCTGATTTCATTTATACGCCAAGCATAAAACGAACAAAAAAATGAAGGTACCTCCTGTAGAAAAGAGGTACCTTTCTGATTGACAAAAGGAGGGTCCTGTCTTGGATGAACAATTACCGATCACACGGCGGCAATTTCATATATTACTCAATCAGATTCAAATGACAGATGATGACCTCAGTCGTTACTTTGAAGAAGGGGAAATCGTCAAATTGACGGTGCACAAAGCGACGAAAACATGGCATTTCCTTTTTAAATTTAAGGCTCTTTTGCCTTACAAAGTATACGCCATGTTTCTCAGCAGATTGACTAATGCATTTTCTCATATTGCACAAATTACTTGTACGATTGAAGTAAGTGATCCGCACATCTCTGAAGAACTCGTGCAATCGTACTGGTCACATTGTGTGGAAGAACTTCAAGGAATTTCTCCCCCAATCATCAGTTTGCTTCAGCAGCAAAAGCCATCGCTGTCTGGTCATAAAATCATCATTAAAACGAAAAGCGAAACAGAGGCACTCGCTATTAAGAAGAAGTACAGCCCGATGCTCCAGGCCGCATTTAAACAAGTAGGTTTTCCAGAGCTGCAATTCGATACAGAAATTTTTGTATCAGATCAAGAGATTCAGAAGTTCAGAGAACAAAAGCTTGCTGAAGATCAAGAAAGAGCCATGCAAGCCCTCACTGAGATGGAGAAGAAAGAAAGTGAGGAGCAGGATGAAGCTCCATCAGGCCCTCTGATGATTGGCTATCAAATCAAAGACAATGAAGAAATTCGTACGCTTGACAGTATCATGGACGAGGAAAGAAGAATCACCGTTCAAGGCTACGTATTCGATGCAGAAACGCGTGAGCTGAAAAGCGGGAGAACGCTTTGTATCTTTAAGATCACTGATTATACAAATAGTATATTGATCAAAATGTTTGCAAGAGAAAAAGAAGATGCTCAGCTGATGAAATCATTGAAAAAAGGCATGTGGGTGAAAGCAAGAGGAAGCATTCAAAATGATACGTTTGTCAGAGATCTTGTCATGATCGCTAATGATGTCAATGAAATGAAACCGCAGCTGAAAGAAGATACAGCACCTGAGGGTGAAAAGCGTGTGGAGCTTCATTTACATTCACCTATGAGCCAAATGGATGCTGTCACTGGCATCGGCAGGCTTGTTGAACAAGCAAAAAAATGGGGACATGAAGCCATTGCTCTGACAGATCATGCCGTTGTACAATCCTTCCCGGATGCGTATGCAGCAAGTAAAAAGCATGGCATCAAAATGATGTACGGTGTGGAAATCAATTTAGTGGACGACGGGGTACCGATTGCGTATAACCCAGAGCACCGCTTGTTAGAGGATGCGACATATGTCGTATTTGACGTAGAGACAACTGGACTTTCAGCCGTTTATGACACGATCATTGAGCTGGCAGCAGTGAAAATCAAAGGCGGGGAAATCATTGACCGCTTTGAGGCGTTTGCAAATCCCCATCACCCGTTATCAGCGACAACCATCGAATTAACAGGTATCACCGATGATATGGTGAGAGATGCACCAGATGTCGTCGACGTCGTACGGGATTTCAAAGAATGGATTGGACAAGATATTCTTGTTGCGCACAATGCGAGTTTTGATATGGGCTTTTTAAATGCAGCGTATAAACGCCTCTTAAAAACAGATAAAGCGTCAAACCCTGTCATTGATACACTTGAACTTGGCCGTTTCCTTTACCCAGAATTTAAAAATCACCGGCTGAACACCCTCTGTAAAAAGTTTGATATTGAACTAACGCAGCATCACCGAGCGATTTATGATGCAGAGGCGACAGGCTATCTCATGCTGAAGATGCTAAAAGATGCGGCTGAAAAAGAGATTGCCTATCACGATCAATTGAATGAAAACATGGGGCAGTCGAATGCTTACCAGCGCTCACGTCCTTACCATGCAACTTTGATTGCTCAAAATGAGACAGGTCTTAAGAATTTATTTAAGCTTGTTTCACTTTCTCATATTCATTATTTCTACCGGGTTCCGCGTATTCCGCGCTCACAGCTTGAGAAATATCGAGAAGGTTTAATTGTTGGGTCTGCTTGTGATAAGGGTGAGGTATTTGAAGGAATGATGCAAAAGTCACCTGATGAGGTGGAAGACATTGCAGCATTTTATGACTATTTAGAGGTACATCCGCCAGAAGTGTATCAGCACCTGCTACAGCTTGAGCTAGTTCGAGATGAACGTGCGTTAAAAGAAATCATCACAAACATTGTCAAACTTGGCGAAAAGCTGAATAAACCAGTTGTGGCGACTGGGAATGTACATTACCTGCATCCAGAAGACAAAATTTATCGTAAAATCTTAATTTCATCACAGGGTGGAGCGAATCCGCTGAACCGACATGAACTGCCAAAAGTTCATTTTAGAACGACAGATGAAATGCTCGAAGCGTTCTCCTTCCTAGGAGACGAAAAAGCGAAAGAGATCGTCGTAACAAATACGCAAAAAGTATCTGAGATGGTCGAAAGCATTAAACCTATCAAAGATGATCTTTACACACCAAAAATTGAAGGTGCAGATGAAGAAATACGGGAAATGAGCTATCAAATGGCGCGCAGTATCTACGGAGATGACCTGCCGAAAATCGTAGAAGACCGCATTGAGAAAGAATTAAAAAGTATTATCGGTCATGGTTTCGCCGTTATATACTTAATCTCTCATAAGCTCGTAAAAAAATCACTTGATGATGGATATCTTGTTGGTTCAAGGGGATCTGTCGGCTCATCTCTTGTTGCGACATTAACAGAGATTACTGAAGTAAATCCACTTGCACCTCATTATGTATGCCCAAGCTGTAAGCACTCTGAGTTCTTTAATGACGGATCTGTTGGTTCAGGCTTTGACCTTCCAGATAAAGACTGTCCTGAATGTGGTACGCCGTATAAAAAAGACGGACATGATATTCCGTTTGAAACGTTCTTAGGTTTTAAAGGAGACAAAGTACCTGATATTGACTTGAACTTCTCAGGTGAATATCAGCCGATAGCGCATAACTATACGAAAGAATTGTTCGGTGAAGAGTATGTATACCGAGCAGGTACGATTGGAACCGTTGCAGAAAAAACAGCATATGGTTACGTAAAAGGCTATGCAGGAGATCATAACCTTCATATGAGAGGCGCTGAAATCGACCGACTTGTACAAGGTTGTACAGGGGTAAAACGGACAACAGGCCAGCATCCAGGCGGGATTATCGTTGTGCCGGATTATATGGATATTTACGATTTCTCACCTATTCAATACCCAGCAGATGCGACAGGTTCTGATTGGAAGACGACACATTTTGATTTCCATTCGATTCACGATAACTTGCTCAAGCTGGATATTCTTGGGCACGATGATCCAACGGTCATTCGTATGCTTCAAGATTTGAGCGGAATCGATCCAAAAACGATTCCAACAGATGACCCTGAAGTCATGAAGATTTTCCAAGGAACAGAGCCTCTAGGTGTAACAGAAGAGCAAATTGGCTGTAAAACAGGTACACTCGGTATCCCGGAATTTGGGACAAGATTTGTTCGGCAAATGCTAGAGGATACAAAACCAACGACCTTCTCAGAGCTTGTTCAGATTTCTGGACTATCACATGGTACGGATGTATGGCTCGGAAACGCGCAAGAGCTCATTCACAATAAAACGTGTGAACTAAGTGAAGTCATTGGGTGTCGTGATGATATTATGGTCTATCTCATCTATCAAGGCTTAGAGCCGTCACTTGCCTTTAAAATCATGGAATCTGTTCGTAAAGGAAAGGGACTTCCTCCTGAATGGGAAGAAGAAATGAAGAATAATAATGTACCAAACTGGTATATTGATTCTTGTAAAAAAATCAAATACATGTTCCCTAAAGCCCACGCGGCTGCTTATGTATTGATGGCTGTTCGTATTGCTTATTTCAAGGTGCATCATGCACTCCTGTACTATGCGGCTTACTTTACCGTTCGTGCGGATGACTTTGATATTGAAACGATGACAAAAGGATCGAATGCGATTCGAGCCGTTATGGACGATATTAATTCAAAAGGTTTAGATGCATCACCGAAAGAAAAGAACCTATTAACTGTACTAGAGCTTGCCCTTGAAATGTGCGAAAGAGGCTACCATTTCAAAAAAGTTGACCTCTATCGCTCAAGTGCAACAGAGTTTATCATTGATGGAGACGGACTAATTCCACCATTCAACTCGATCCCTGGACTCGGAACAAACGTTGCGTTAAATATTGTTCGCGCGCGGCAAGATGGGGAATTCCTCTCAAAAGAAGATTTACAAAAACGCGGAAAAGTGTCGAAAACCATCCTTGAGTATTTAGATCGTCAAGGCTGTTTAGAAGCACTTCCTGATCAAAACCAGCTTTCTTTATTTTAATTTGAAGAGCGCCCTAAAAGGGCGTTCTTTTTTATATCTACAATAATTTTATTATGTTAACTAATAAAGATTTCTCATCAACTGGAATTATTTTCTTATTCGTTCATATATCTTGATTTAGCGTGATGTTTTAAGAGAAGAGATTGTATGTCATTCTTTCTACCCAAATAGAGCTCAAAAGAGAATTTCGCCGTCTGAAATGTTCTCAAGCGACATATGATCATTCTGGGTACAGTCAGAAGGAGAATCAAGAGAAAACCTTCGATGAGCGTAAGGCTGATTGCTGTTTACTATGCTTATTTTTGAAACATATTTGATTCTTTTCAAAACTGTACAGATCACGAAACGAAGTATCAAAAGGAGGCGGTGCGTCTATTGATCAATGTTTCACTAAAAAGAAGGGGTGAGCAATAAAGAAATGGCATCTTACAACTATGTAGAGGTTTTACAAAAATCCATGCTTTTTTATGAAGCGCAGCGGTCAGGCCGGCTTCCGGAAAACAATCGTCTTAACTGGCGGGGAGATTCTGGACTAGAGGACGGGAAGGATGTTGGGCATGACTTAACTGGCGGCTGGTATGATGCAGGAGATCATGTGAAATTTGGACTTCCGATGGCTTATTCAGCAGCCGTGCTTGCATGGACAGTATATGAATACCGAGAAGCTTATGAAGAGGCGGAACTGCTTGATGAGATACTAGATCAAATCAAGTGGGCAACGGATTATTTCTTGAAAGCACATACAGGGCCGAATGAATTTTGGGCGCAAGTAGGTGATGGAAACGCCGATCATGCTTGGTGGGGGCCAGCAGAAGTGATGCCGATGAACCGGCCAGCTTTTAAAATTGATGAACATTGTCCTGGAACAGAAGTAGCTGCACAAACTGCGGCGGCTTTAGCAGCAGGTTCTATCATTTTTAAAGAAACAGATGCGCCTTATGCGGCAAAGCTTTTGACGCACGCCAAACAGCTATATGCATTTGCTGACAGGTATCGCGGCAAATATACAGATTGTGTTACCAATGCGCAGCCATTTTACAACTCCTGGAGCGGCTATGTTGACGAACTTATTTGGGGCGGAATCTGGCTGTACTTGGCGACAAATGAAGAAACTTATTTAAACCAAGCATTAAAAGCGGTAGAGGAATGGCCGAAGGATTGGGATTATACGTTTACCATGTCATGGGACAATACTTTTTTTGCTTCACAAATCTTACTTGCAAGAATCACGAAAGAGAACAGATTTATAGAATCGACTGAGCGGAATCTTGATTACTGGACCACAGGTCTTGTTGAAAATGGAAAAGTAGAAAGAATCACCTATACGCCTGGCGGTTTGGCATGGCTTGATCAATGGGGTTCACTTCGTTATGCCGCAAATGCAGCATTTTTAGCCTTTGTTTATGCTGATTGGGTATCTGATCAAGAAAAGAAGAATCGATACCAATCGTTTGCGATCAAGCAAACTCACTATATGTTAGGTGATAATCCGCTGAATAGAAGCTACGTTGTTGGGTTTGGCCAGAATCCGCCGAAGCACCCGCATCATCGTACTGCACATGGCTCATGGTCTAACCAACTGACAAACCCTCCAAATCACCGGCACACACTTTATGGAGCGCTTGTTGGAGGTCCTAATGCACAGGATCAATATGACGATGACATCTCTGATTATATATCAAACGAAGTGGCGACTGATTATAATGCCGCCTTTACTGGAAATATCGCAAAAATGGTGCAGCTCTTTGGTCAAGGCCAATCAAAGCTGCCAAATTTCCCGCCTAAAGAACAGGTGGAGGATGAGTTTTTTGTAGAGGCAGCTGTGATGCATAACGATACAACATCTACTCAAGTGAAAGCAGTGCTGTACAACAGGTCCGGCTGGCCGGCAAGAACCAGTCAAACACTCTCCTTCAGATATTACGTTAATCTGAGCGAGGTCTTTGCAAATGGATTGACTGAAAAGGATATTCAAGTGACAGCAGCCTACAATGAAGGCGCTTCCTTATCGCCTTTAAAGGTATATGACGCATCAGCTCGCGTCTATTTTGCAGAAATCGATTTTACCGGCGTAGCTATTTCTCCTAGAGGTGAATCTGAGCATAAGAAGGAAATACAATTTCGATTATCTGCTCCAAATGGATCGAATATATGGGATGCCTCAAATGATTATTCCTATCAAGGATTAACATCCACTATGCAAAAAACAACGAAGATTCCTGTCTTTGACGATGGTGCTTTAGTATTTGGCACACTTCCAGACAAATAAAAATCAACGATTTTATTGAAAGGGTGAAGGACTTGTCAAATAAAGAACGGTTTTTAACGCTTTATCATCAAATCAAAAGCGATGCGAATGGATATTTTTCACCAGAAGGAATTCCGTATCATTCAATCGAGACGCTCATTTGTGAAGCGCCTGATTACGGACATATGACAACTTCGGAAGCGTATAGCTATTGGCTATGGCTTGAGGTGCTGTACGGACATTACACAGGGGATTGGAGCAAATTAGAGGCAGCTTGGGACAATATGGAGAAGTACATCATCCCAGTCAATGAAGATGGGCATGATGAGCAGCCGCATATGAATGCTTATAATCCGTCCAGTCCAGCCACATATGCAGCAGAGAAACCATTTCCGGATCAATACCCAAGCCAATTAACCGGTGCCCGTCCTGCTGGTCAAGATCCAATTGATGGTGAATTAAAATCAACCTATGGATCGAATGAAACGTATTTAATGCACTGGCTCCTTGACGTAGATAACTGGTATGGCTATGGGAACTTGCTCAACCCATCACATACAGCCGCATATGTGAACACATTCCAGCGTGGTCCACAGGAATCTGTATGGGAGTCCATCCCTCATCCATCACAAGACGATAAATCTTTTGGTAAGCCGAATGAAGGCTTTATGAGCTTGTTCACAAAAGAAAATCAAGCTCCAGCTGCTCAGTGGCGTTATACGAATGCAACAGATGCTGATGCACGTGCGATACAAGCGATGTATTGGGCGAAGGAGCTCGGCTATAATCAGTCAGCTTATCTTGATAAAGCGAAAAAAATGGGGGATTTCCTTCGTTACGGCATGTACGATAAATATTTTCAAACGATTGGAAGCGGGAAGCAGGGGAATCCGTATCCTGGAAACGGAAAGGGTGCCTGTCATTACTTAATGGCTTGGTATACCTCTTGGGGCGGAGGACTTGGGGAGTATGCAAACTGGTCATGGCGTATTGGAGCGAGCCATTGTCATCAGGGATATCAAAATCCTGTCGCTGCTTATGCTTTATCCTCAGATAAAGGAGGCTTAAAGCCATCTTCTGCTACCGGGGCAAGCGATTGGGAAAAAACTTTAAAGAGACAGCTTGAATTTTACGTATGGCTTCAATCGAAAGAAGGAGCCATAGCAGGAGGCGCAACCAATAGCTGGAATGGAGACTATAGCGCTTATCCGGCGGGAAGAAGTACTTTTTACGATATGGCATATGAAGATGCGCCTGTTTACCTTGATCCACCATCAAATAACTGGTTTGGAATGCAGGCGTGGCCAATGGAGCGCGTAGCAGAGCTTTATTATATTTTTGTCAAAGATGGCGACAAAACATCTGAAAATGTCCAAATGGCCAAATCTGCCATAACAAAATGGGTCAACTATGCATTAGATTACATTTTTATCGGCAGCCGTCCTGTGTCGGATGAAGAGGGTTATTTCTTAGATGAGCAAGGACAGAGAATTCTAGGAGGAACAAATGTTTCGGTTGCTACAACAAGTGCGCCTGGAGAGTTTTGGCTACCTGGAAATATTGCTTGGAGCGGACAGCCTGATACTTGGAATGGATTCCAGTCTGCAACAGGAAATCCAAATTTAACAGCTGTCACAAAAGATCCAACTCAGGATACAGGCGTATTAGGGAGTCTTGCCAAAGCTTTGATTTTCTTTGCTGCAGCCACAAAGCTGGAAACAGGTGATTATACAGCGCTTGGTGCAAGAGCGAAAGATGCAGCCGCGCAGCTTCTAGAGGTTGCATGGAATTACAATGATGGCGTCGGCATAGTGACCGAGGAAGATAGAGAAGACTATGACCGTTTCTTTAGAAAAGAAGTGTATTTTCCAAATGGATGGAACGGGACATTTGGTCAAGGAAATCAGATTCCTGGAGCCAGCACCGTTCCTTCTGATCCGCAGCGAGGAGGGAATGGGGTCTATACGAGTTTTGCTGACCTTCGTCCGAAGATTAAACAAGATCCAGCGTGGTCTTCACTCGAAAGTAAATATCAGTCTTCATTTAATGAAGCTACAGGCAAATGGGAGAATGGCGCACCAGTTTTCACTTATCACCGCTTCTGGTCTCAAGTGGATATGGCCACTGCCTATGCTGAATATCATCGTCTGATCAACTAAGAGGTTAAAGGTCAAATTCAAGCTGTCGGCATCTAGCCGGCAGTTTGAATAGAAAATATCAAGAATCCAATGAAAATAAGGGTGATTTTACATGGTCAAAGAAAGAAGTTTTCTTCATCATTCATTCAATAGGGGCGAAAATGGACAGGATAATCTGTTGTGGAAAAAAGAGGCGGATGATCGAATCTCAGAGCATAGACAAAGAGATCTTGTGATCAACGTAACAAACGGCGATAAAAAGCCAATAGCAGGCATAGAGGTTGAAATTAAGCAAATCAGGCATGAATTCGCTTTTGGTTCAGCAATGAATGACCAAGTGTTATTTAATCAACAATATGCTGATTTTTTCGTGAAGTATTTTAATTGGGCTGTTTTTGAAAATGAGGCAAAATGGTATGCGAATGAGCCACAAAGGGGGAGAATCACCTACGAAAAAGCAGATGCGATGCTGAATTTTGCAGATCGACATCAGCTTCCAGTGAGGGGGCACGCTTTGTTTTGGGAGGTAGAGGATGCGAATCCAAGCTGGCTGAGGTCACTGCCGAATCACGAAGTATATGAAGCCATGAAAAATCGGCTTGAGCATGCGGGCAATCACTTTAAGGGGAAATTCCGTCATTGGGATGTAAACAATGAAATGATGCATGGTTCATTTTTTAAAGATCGCTTTGGGAAAAATATTTGGAAGTGGATGTATGAAGAAACGAAAAAAATTGACCCTCAAGCACTATTGTTTGTAAATGATTATAATGTGATCTCATATGGTGAACATCATGCCTATAAAGCGCATATCAATGAACTGCGTCAGTTAGGCGCACCTATTGAGGCGATTGGAGTTCAAGGCCATTTTGAAGAACGGGTCGATCCAGTCATTGTCAAAGAGAGACTCGATGTGCTTGCTGAGCTTGGTCTTCCAATATGGGTTACAGAGTACGACTCTGTTCACCCTGATCCTAATAGAAGAGCGGATAACCTGGAAGCTTTATATCGCGTCGCATTTAGTCATCCAGCCGTAAAAGGAGTACTGATGTGGGGATTTTGGGCAGGTGCCCATTGGAGAGGTGAAAATGCAGCCATCGTGAATTATGATTGGTCTTTAAATGAAGCAGGAAGACGTTATGAAAAGCTTCTAAATGAATGGACGACCCAAAGAGTTGAAAAAACAGATGCTAATGGCCATGTGAGATGTTCAGCATTTCACGGAACATATGAGATTCGAATCGGTAAAGAAAGTAAAATGTTGAAACAGCAAACGATTGAACTTGATTCAAATGAACAAGCACCGCTTCAACTAGATGTGATCCTACCTCAAGAATGATAGAGATAGATTGTGAGGAGAATATAAATGAAAAAGTGGGCTCAAAGAGTGTCTTGCTTCATACTTGTGGCCGCTATATGGTCCGGCTGGTTTTCACTTACGATTAAAGCCGCCGCTTATGTGCAGACGTCTGGTACACAATTTACGCTGAACAATCAACCATTTTACTTCGCCGGCACAAATAATTACTATTTCCATTACAAATCTAAAAAGATGGTAGATGCTGTGTTCGATGATATGAAGGCAATGAATTTTAAGGTCATACGGATTTGGGGCTTTCACGACGGGGCCCCTCAAGAAAACTCAGTCTTACAATCTAGTCCAGGGGTCTATGAAGAATCGGGTTTTCAAAAACTAGATTATGCCATTTATAAAGCTGGACAGGAAGGAATAAAGCTTGTCATCCCACTAGTGAATAATTGGGATGACTTTGGCGGTATGAATCAATATGTGAAGTGGTTCGGGGCAGGATCGCATGATGCCTTTTATACAGATCCTCGTATTCAAAAAGCTTACAAAAATTATGTCCGCTATGTATTAGAAAGGACCAATACGTATACAGGTGTTCAATATAAAGACGATCCAGCTATTATGACGTGGGAATTAGCCAACGAGCCGCGGATGCAGTCAGATCCAACCGGAAATGTACTAGTCAAATGGGCAGATGAAATGAGTACATGGATCAAATCGCTTGATCGTCACCATCTTGTTGCAGTAGGAGATGAAGGATTCTTTCGTATACCAGGACATGAAGATTGGTTTTACGGAGGAGGGGAAGGTGTCGATTGGGACCGTTTAACATCTCTTCCTAGTATCGATTATGGAACCTATCATCTGTACCCAGATCACTGGAACAAGTCTGCTGTCTGGGGAGTGAAATGGATCGAAGACCATATCACCCGCGGAAATTCAATTGGAAAACCAGTTGTGCTAGAAGAGTTTGGCTACCAAAATCAATCAGCTCGTCCCGACGTATATCAAAGCTGGCTGTCAGCGGTAGAGCGGCTTGGAGGTGCTGGCAGTCAATTTTGGATTTTAACAAGCATTCAGGACGATGACTCGCTCTATCCCGATTATGACGGATTCCGCATCATAAAAGGGAGCAGGGAGGCAGCACTTATCAGTGAACATGCGAAAAGAATGAATGAAAAAAACCGATGATGAATGCCTGCTGAATAAGGAACTTCATTTGCATAAAAAAATTGGATATGGTATAGTTTTTATGGAAATGCTAACGATTACCGAGACAAGAGTGGGGAAACCCGCTCTTTTGTATTGAACAGGCAATTTTTGTCTCGACATTATTCATCCGTTTTCTGCTCCCCCTGCTCACATAAAGCAGGGTTTTTATGCAGAATGATTGATAAGAGCGTTTATCGAAAGCACAAGGAGGAAGAGAATGAGCAAAAAAGTAGTGGATGTCGTAAGCGAAATGGTGCAGCCAATTTTAGATGGCTTACAGCTTGAACTCGTTGATGTTGAATTTGTCAAAGAGGGTCAAAACTGGTTCCTTCGCGTGTTTATTGACTCTGATAAAGGTGTCGATATCGAAGAGTGTGCCAAAGTGAGCGAAGCCTTGAGCGAAAAGCTTGATGAGGCAGATCCGATTAGCCAAAACTACTTTCTTGAAGTATCCTCTCCTGGAGCGGAGCGCCCATTAAAGAAAAAAGCTGATTTTGAAAAAGCACTTGGAAAAAATGTTTTCATGAAAACATATGAACCAATTGATGGTGAAAAAGCATTTGAAGGTGAGCTTACAAGCTTTGATGGTGAGATTGCAACAGTGACAGTGAAGATCAAGACAAGAAAGAAAGAGATCAATATTCCATACGAAAAAATAGCTAACGCAAGATTAGCAGTTTCGTTCAATTAACCTTTTCATTGATATAAGGGGGAACCATAAAAATGAGTAGTGAGTTGTTAGATGCCCTGACTGTTCTTGAGAAAGAGAAGGGTATTAGTAAAGAAATTATAATTGAAGCGATAGAAGCTGCACTCATTTCTGCATATAAGCGTAATTTTAATCAAGCACAAAATGTTCGTGTTGATTTAAACCGCGAAACGGGAACGATTCGTGTGTTCGCAAGAAAAGATGTTGTAGATGAAGTGTATGATTCTCGCCTTGAAATCTCTGTAGATGATGCAGCCAATATTAACCCGAATTACATGGTGGGCGACGTCGTTGAGATTGAAGTCACACCAAAAGACTTCGGACGCATTGCAGCTCAGACAGCGAAACAAGTTGTGACGCAGCGTGTGAGAGAAGCAGAGCGTGGTGTGATCTACACTGAGTTCATCGACCGCGAGGAAGACATTATGACGGGAATCGTTCAGCGAATTGACAGTAAATTCATTTACGTGTCACTTGGCAAAATCGAAGCCCTTCTTCCTGTCAATGAACAAATGCCAAATGAAGAATATAAACCACATGACCGCATTAAAGTGTTCATTACAAAAGTAGAAAAAACAACAAAAGGACCACAAATTTATGTGTCTAGAACACATCCAGGTCTTTTAAAGCGTTTATTTGAAATTGAAGTACCAGAAATTTATGATGGTACTGTAGAGCTTAAATCGGTTGCTAGAGAAGCTGGGGACCGTTCTAAAATATCTGTTCGTACAGATGATCCTGATGTTGATCCAGTTGGCTCCTGTGTTGGACCAAAAGGCCAGCGTGTACAAGCAATTGTCAATGAGCTAAAAGGCGAAAAAATTGATATTGTCCATTGGTCTAATGACCCGGTTGAATTTGTTGCCAATGCGCTGAGTCCATCAAAAGTACTTGATGTCATTGTGAATGAAGAAGACAAGGCGACAACAGTCATTGTCCCTGATTATCAGTTGTCATTAGCGATTGGTAAAAGAGGTCAAAATGCTCGTCTTGCAGCAAAGCTGACCAGCTGGAAAATCGACATTAAAAGCGAAACAGATGCAAGGGAACTCGGTATTTTCCCAAGAACTGAAGACTCTGAATCTCTTTTCTTAGAGGCTGAACCAGTAGCTGAGGAATCTGACGAATAAGAGGTGATATAAAAGGTGAAAAGCCGAAAAAAAATCCCGCTTAGAAAATGCGTCGTGACGGGAGAAATGAAACCAAAGAAAGAACTGATCCGGGTTGTTCGTTCGAAAGAAGGAGAAGTGTCTGTTGACGCTACCGGAAAAATGAACGGACGCGGAGCTTACCTTTCTCTCGATAAAGAAACCATTCTTGCGGCAAAGAACAAACGCAGTTTACAGCAGCAATTTCAGACACAGATTGACGAACACATATTTGAAGAATTACTAGAACTAGCTGAAAAGGTGAAAAAACCTAATGAATGAATCTGAATGGTATCCTTTGCTTGGTCTAGCAAATCGAGCTCGTAAAGTCGTGTCAGGAGAAGATCTGGTGATCAAAGAAATTAGACATGCGCGTGCTAAGCTGGTTCTTCTTGCAGCAGATGCCTCACCAAACACAGAAAAAAAGGTATCTGACAAATGCAAATTTTATAATGTTCCGGTTAGAAAAGTTGAAGACCGTTCCGTTCTCGGACGTTCTATTGGGAAAGAAGCTCGCGTAGTTGTCGCTGTCACTGACCAAGGCTTCGCTAAGAAGCTCATAAGCTTGCTCGATTAATTTATTTGGGGGTGAACGAATGGCTAAAGTGAGAGTATATGAATACGCAAAAGCCATAGATGTTTCAAGTAAAGATATTATAGCAGCGCTTAAGGATATGAACGTGGAAGTGAACAACCACATGGCGACGCTTGAAGACGACACTGTGAAAAAGCTAGACGCTATCTATAAAAAAGCCAAAGCAAAAGAGACAACTAACGAGAAACCCGCAGAACAAAAAAAACAATCATCTAACAAAAACAATGATAGAAAGAAGAATGACGTGCAGAATAATCAATTTAATAAAAACAAAAAAAACAACAACCAAAATAAAAACAAAAATAAACGCGGTGGAAATAACAAACCGCAGCATCAGCAAGCTAGACCTGTGAAGCCTAAAAAAGAGCTTCCTGAAAAAATTGAATTTACAAATTCAATGACCGTCGGCCAGCTGGCTGATGAGCTTGGAAAAGAAACAGCTGAAATCATCAAAAAGCTGATGATGCTTGGTGTCATGGCAACGATCAACCAAGAACTTGATAAAGATACAGTTGAATTAATCGCTTCTGAATATGGTGTTCCAGTAGAGGAAGTCATTATTTTAGAAGAAACTGAACTTGAAAAGTATGAAGTTGAAGATAAAGAAGAAGATATGCAAGTACGCCCTCCAGTTGTAACGATCATGGGACACGTTGACCACGGGAAAACAACACTTCTTGACAGCATTCGTAAGACAAAAGTCGTCGAAGGCGAAGCAGGTGGAATCACGCAGCATATCGGTGCATACCAAATCGAAGAAAACGGCAAAAAAATTACGTTCCTTGATACACCTGGACACGCAGCATTTACAACGATGCGTGCACGTGGTGCCGAAGTAACGGATACGACAATTCTGGTTGTTGCAGCAGATGATGGTGTCATGCCTCAAACAATTGAAGCGATTAACCATGCGAAAGCGGCAGAAGTGCCAATCATTGTCGCTGTCAATAAAATTGACAAACCAACAGCAAACCCTGACCGCGTGATGCAGGAATTAACTGAGCATGGTCTTGTACCAGAAGCTTGGGGCGGCGAAACGATCTTTGTTCCGCTATCTGCGAAAACAGGTGAAGGCATTGATGAATTGATCGAAATGATCCTTCTTGTCAGCGAAGTAGCAGAATTGAAAGCCAACCCAAATCGTGCGGCAAAAGGGACTGTTATCGAGGCTGAGCTTGATAAAGGAAGAGGTTCTGTTGCAACCCTTCTTGTTCAAACAGGTACACTTCATGTAGGTGACCCAATCGTCGTCGGAAATACATTTGGCCGTGTACGTGCAATGGTCAATGATATCGGCCGCCGCGTGAAAACAGCAGGACCATCTACACCTGTTGAAATCACTGGTTTAAACGATGTACCAAATGCAGGGGATCAGTTCCTCGTATTCAAAGATGAAAAAACAGCTCGTCAAGTCGGTGAGGCGCGTGCTTCTAAGCAGCTGGACGAACAGCGTTCAGACAAAGCAAAATTATCTCTAGACGACCTATTTGAGCAAATCAAACAAGGTGACGTAAAAGATATCAACTTGATCGTGAAAGCAGACGTACAAGGCTCTGCTGAAGCATTAACAGCAGCTCTTCAAAAAATTGAAGTCGAAGGCGTAAAAGTGAAAATCATCCATACGGGTGTTGGAGCGATTACAGAATCAGATATCATTTTAGCAAGTGCTTCTAATGCCATCGTGATTGGCTTTAACGTACGTCCTGATGGAAATGCGAAGAGCACAGCTGAGACTGAAAACGTTGATATCCGCTTGCACCGCATTATCTATAAAGTCATCGATGAAATTGAAGCTGCGATGAAAGGGATGCTTGACCCTGAATATGAAGAAAAAGTCATCGGTCAAGTTGAAGTTCGTCAAACGTTCAAAGTATCTAAAATCGGTACAATTGCGGGTGGCTATGTGACTGAAGGAACGATTACAAGAGATAGCGGAATCCGCTTAATCCGTGACGGCGTCGTTATTTTCGAAGGCGAAGTTGACGTGTTAAAACGATTTAAAGATGATGTGAAAGAAGTTTCACAAGGCTATGAATGTGGTATTACCATTAAGAAATACAATGATATCCGTGAAGGTGATGTCATGGAATCATTCGTTATGCAAGAAATCGAAAGAAAATGATCGGTTATACCGAATGTGAGTGCATGATCTATGATGCATCCTCACTGAAGGAAAAGCGTGCGGTTCTTCAGCGTATATTGACAAGAACGCGTCATAAATTCAATGTAACCATTGCTGAAATGGATTACCAGGATACATGGCAGCGTACATCAATTGGAATCGCCGTGATTTCCTCATCTCGGGTTCAAGTGGAAAAGGAGCTTCAGCGTGTATTAAGCTTTATCGATTCTTTTCCTGAAATTGAACGAACGATCACGAAAACTGAGTGGTTTTAATTAGAGGTGATAAGATCATGAGTATGAGAGCAACCCGTGTGGGTGAGCAAATGAAAAAAGAATTGGGCGACATCCTAGGCAGAAAGTTAAAAGATCCAAGAATTGGCTTTTTGACTGTAACCGATGTCGAAGTATCCGGTGATTTGCAAATTGCCAAAGTCTACATTTCTGTTCTTGGCGACGAGAAGAAAAGAGAGGAAACCTTAAAAGGTCTTGCAAAGGCTAAAGGGTACATCCGCTCTGAAATTGGCAATCGAATCAGACTTCGCAAAACACCAGAACTGCATTTTGAATTCGACGAATCCGTAGATTACGGAAACCGAATTGAAAGCCTGATTGCAGAATTAAACACAAAAGATCACGAATAAGACGTTGAAATAAGGATAGGCGATGATCGTCTGTCCTTTTTCATCGTTTATGAAAGGAGAGAACGCAGATGATAAATGGTGTTCTTTTATTACATAAAGAAAGAGGTATGACCTCTCACGACTGTGTGTTTAAGGTAAGAAAAATATTGCACACAAAAAAAGTCGGACATACAGGCACCCTCGACCCAGAGGTTTCAGGTGTTCTGCCTATTTGTATCGGAAGAGCAACGAAGATTGTAGAATACTTAACAGATAAATCGAAAACGTATGATGCAGAAATCACGATTGGTTTTTCTACAACAACAGAAGACCAAACAGGTGAGATCGTAGAAGAAAAAAAAGTGGAAAACCCGATCTTAGAAAAAGACATTGATGCGGCGCTGAAGCAGTTTGAAGGAACCATTGAACAAATTCCTCCCATGTTTTCTGCTGTGAAAATTGGCGGGAAAAAGCTCTATGAATATGCTAGAGAAGGCATTGAAATTGAGCGGCCGGCCCGTGAAATTACCATTCACCGTATCGAGCGGACTACACCTGTCACATATGAGGATGGCAGCGTGTCATTTAGATTCACCGTACTATGCTCAAAGGGAACATATGTGAGAACTTTAGCGGTTGATATCGGGAAGAAACTAGGGTTTCCAGCCCACATGTCACATCTCATTCGTACAGGATCTGGTGATTTTACACTTGATGAATGTATCACGCTGGATCAGTTGCGAGAGATAAGCGAGGAAGGAACTTTAGATGAGCACCTTGTCCCGATCGAGCGTGCGCTCAATCATTTGCCGAAATGGGAGATAAATGATACATTAGCAAGTAAAGTGGAAAACGGTGCAGTCCTGCCAATGCCTGATGAATTTGCTCATTTCGCAGAGGAGGATCGTGTCGCTGTTTTTGCTCCTTCAGGTCGTTGTCTGGCGATATATATGAAGCACCCGACCAAACCGAACCTGATGAAGCCGGCGAAGATCTTATCTCAGGACAAGCAATCTTAAAGAAAAGGTGACATCTCGTGAAGACTATACATATTTCACACCCACATACATTGAATCAAAAGGATCAAGTCCCGTCTGTCATGGCTTTAGGGTACTTTGACGGTGTTCACCTCGGGCATCAAAAAGTCATTGACGAAGCGAAAAGTATTGCAAAAAAAGAAAGATTGGCCTTAGCGGTCATGACATTCCATCCACATCCATCACATGTTTTGCAAAAGGCACGGGAACCAAAAGACTTAATTACACCGCTTGAGGATAAAATTGATTTCATCGAACAGCTGGGCGCTGACTATTTATACATCGTACAATTCAGCGAGAGCTTTGCAGCTCTATCTCCTCAAGAGTTTGTGGATCAATATTTGGATGAATTGAATGTGAAGCACGCAGTAGCGGGGTTTGATTTTACGTTTGGCCGTTTTGGTGCAGGCACAATGGAAACGTTCGATGAATACGGAAAAGGCCGTATCAAGGCAACCATCGTCCCTAAGCTGTCAAATCAAGACCGAAAAGTCAGCTCCACTCTTATCCGTTCTGCATTAAAGAATGGGGATGTTGAATATGTGAGCGAGCTTTTAGGAAAACCTTATCAGCTTCGCGGCATTGTCATCCATGGAGACAAACGCGGACGGACGATCGGATTTCCGACAGCTAATGTCGGCTTATCTGCTGAATACATTATTCCGCCAACAGGGGTTTATGCAGTAAGAGCAGAAGTGAAAGGCAAAGTATATGACGGCGTTTGTAATGTTGGGTATAAACCAACATTTTATGAAAAGCGACCTGATCAGCCTGCCATTGAAGTAAACCTCTTTGATTTCAACGAAGAAATATATGGCCAGCCGATTAAATTACAATGGTTCAAGCGCATTCGCAGTGAACGGAAATTTAACGGAATTCAGGAGCTGACGGCTCAAATTAGTCAAGATAAAGAAGAAGCGATTCAGTTTTTTCAAGATCAGTACAAGCAAACAAAAAAATCATAGAAAAACTGCTCTACCATTTGCAAATTCAGCATATTTTTAGTATGATAATTCCTGTAGCTTTAAAACCACTTACTTGGCAGGCCGACTTCACCGACGGTTGCGAGGTAGATGGGGCTAACATGATTTGGAGGTGAAACAGGATGGCAATTACTCAAGAGCGTAAAACGCAATTAATTAATGAGTTCAAAACACACGAATCTGATACTGGATCTCCAGAAGTTCAGATCGCTGTCCTAACAGAATCAATTAACAACTTGAACGAGCATTTACGTACTCATAAGAAAGATCACCACTCACGTCGCGGTCTTTTGAAAATGGTAGGTAGACGTCGTAATCTTCTTACGTATCTACGTAATAAAGACGTAACTCGTTACCGTGAGTTAATTAACAAACTAGGCTTACGTCGATAATCGTAAAAAGCGGGAGGATTCCCGCTTTTTTATCGTATAATCACTAATATTTTATGGTTAAAATGTTGAAAGAATGGCAAAAACCCTTCTACATACAGCTTTCACATTGATATGTGAAAATCATTTTGTTCATAATAAGAACTAACTAAAACTTTACGATAAGAGAGGAGTTTATCTCAGAATGGGACAAGAGAAACATGTCTTCACCATAGACTGGGCTGGACGTCAACTGACAGTTGAAACTGGCCAGCTTGCAAAGCAAGCAAACGGAGCGGTTCTCGTACGCTACGGAGATACGGCTGTGCTTAGCTCAGCAACAGCTTCTAAAGAACCAAAACCACTTGATTTCTTCCCGCTCACTGTGAACTACGAAGAAAGACTATACGCAGTAGGTAAAATTCCTGGCGGCTTCATTAAAAGAGAAGGCCGTCCAAGTGAAAAGGCTATCCTAGCGAGCCGCTTAATTGACAGACCAATTCGTCCGCTGTTTGCAGATGGATTTAGAAATGAAGTACAAGTCATTAGTATCGTCATGAGTGTGGATCAAGATTGCTCATCTGAAATGGCTGCAATGTTTGGCTCATCTTTAGCTTTATGTGTGTCTGACATTCCATTTGAGGGACCAATCGCCGGCGTTACAGTAGGACGAGTGGATGGAAAGCTCATCATTAACCCAAATGTGGAGCAGCTTGAACAAAGTGACATCAATCTAGTGGTCGCTGGAACAAAAGATGCGATTAACATGGTAGAAGCTGGTGCTGATGAAGTACCGGAAGAAACAATGCTTGAAGCGATCATGTACGGTCACCAAGAAATCAAACGCTTAATTGAATTCCAAGAAGAAATTGTAAAGGCAGTCGGTAAAGAAAAAATCGATATTCCTTTATATGAAGTAGATCAAACGTTAGCAGACGAAGTAAAAGCCCTTGCTGAAGCTGACCTGCTGAAAGCGATTCAAGTACATGAGAAGCATGCACGTGAGGATGCAATCAGTGCTGTGAAAAAAGCTGTAGTTGAGAAGTTTGAAGCAGAAGAACGTGACGAAGCAACGATTAAACAAGCGAAAGATGTATTAAACAAGCTTGTCAAAAATGAAGTTCGTCGTCTGATCACTGAAGAGAAAGTACGTCCAGATGGACGCGGTGTAGATCAAATCCGTCCACTTTCTTCAGAAGTAGGACTTCTGCCAAGAACGCACGGTTCAGGCCTATTTACAAGAGGACAAACACAGGCGCTCAGTATTTGTACATTAGGTGCGCTTGGTGATGTGCAAATTCTTGATGGTCTAGGTGTTGAAGAATCAAAACGCTTCATGCACCATTACAACTTCCCGCAATTCAGTGTTGGTGAGACAGGTCCAATGCGCGGTCCAGGCCGCCGTGAGATCGGACATGGCGCACTAGGTGAACGTGCACTAGAACCAGTCATTCCATCCGAAAAAGATTTCCCTTATACGGTTCGCCTTGTTTCAGAGGTATTAGAATCAAATGGGTCTACTTCACAAGCAAGTATTTGCGCAAGCACACTTGCGATGATGGATGCGGGTGTTCCAATTAAAGCACCAGTTGCAGGGATTGCAATGGGACTTGTGAAATCAGGGGAATACTATACAGTGCTGACAGACATTCAAGGAATGGAAGATGCACTTGGAGATATGGACTTTAAAGTTGCAGGGACATCAAAAGGTGTCACAGCACTTCAAATGGACATCAAAATCGATGGTCTATCAAAAGACATCTTAGAAGAGGCTCTTCAACAAGCGAAAAAAGGAAGAATGGAAATCTTAGACAGCATGCTGTCAACGATTCCTGCTTCTAGAGGAGAATTGTCTCGTTATGCACCAAAAATCTTAACGATGACAATTAATCCGGATAAAATTCGCGATGTCATTGGACCAAGCGGTAAACAAATCAATAAAATCATTGAAGATACTGGTGTAAAAATCGATATTGAACAAGATGGTACAATCTTTATTTCTTCTACAGAAGAAGATATGAACCAAAAAGCGAAGAAAATCATTGAAGATCTTGTGAGAGAAGTTGAAGTAGGACAGCTTTACCTAGGTAAAGTCAAACGCATTGAAAAATTCGGTGCCTTCCTTGAAATCTTCAGCGGAAAAGATGGACTTGTTCATATTTCTGAGCTTGCGCTTGAGCGTGTGGGCAAAGTAGAAGATGTCGTGAAACTTGGCGATGAATTGCTTGTCAAAGTCACTGAAATCGATAAACAAGGCCGTGTGAACCTTTCTCGGAAAGCTGTTTTACGTGAAGAAAAGGAAAAAGAAGAAAACCAGTCTTAATGAGATCAAATAAAATGTGTTAGAAGCCAGGTATCCGTGCCAGGCTTCTTTCTTTTCTTACGCTAACGATAGTTCTAGCTTGTTTCTCCCCATCATAATTTGTGGTAAAGGGGAGGGACAACCATTGAAAAAAACGTTACCATTCATTGTGTTTGTATTTTTACTGCTCGTGTCATATCAAACGATGAAGCAGCCGGCTGCTGTTACATATATTGAATCAATGAAAGAGCATGCCGAGGTAGCATCTGTTTCAAAAGATATTTTATATCAGGAGATTGAATCGAAGTCTTCTGACTATGAAGTAAAGGCGCAAAATGCTAAGATTGATAAAGTGTGGAAAAAGATACCTGGCTTAAATGGACAGACAGTTGATATCGATGCTTCTTATGAAAAAATGAAGAAACAGGGGTCATTCGATGAAAAGCTGCTTGTTTTGAATGAAACAAAACCATCTATTCATTTACATGAACTTGGTGCTGAGCCCATTTATAAAGGACATCCAGATAAAAAAATGAATGCATTTCTCATCAACGTAGCTTGGGGTGACGAGCATTTAATCAACATGTTAAAAACGCTGGAAAAGCATCAAGTCAAGGCGACCTTTTTCTTAGAAGGCAAATGGGTGAAAAAAAGCACAGAGCTTGCTAAAAAAATCGTGGCAGATGGTCATGAAATTGGAAATCATTCATACAATCACCCAGATATGCGCACACTGACAAGAGAACGAGCATTAGAGCAGATAACGAAAACAAATCGCCAAATTGAAGAATCCCTTGGGAAGAAACCAAAATGGTTTGCGCCTCCAAGCGGCAGCTTTAAAGAAGAAACAGTCAAGCTTGCCAAACAAGAAGGCATGGAAACCATTATGTGGACAGTAGACACCATCGACTGGCAAAAGCCATCACCGGCTATTTTACAAAAGCGGGTGCTTGGGAAAATTCACAATGGGGCGATGATATTAATGCATCCAACAGATGCAACGGCGAAAAGTCTTGACGCACTTATCACTCAAATCAAGGAAAGAGGATATGAATTAGGGACGGTTTCTGACCTCCTAAGTGAAAAAAGACATCCGTGATGCGATCTGTTTGTTGAATAGGAGGAGCAAAACTTGGTCAAAACGTATACTTGCCAAAACGGAGTAAGAATTGTACTCGAAAACAATCCCACTGTAAGGTCTGTCGCAATTGGCGTCTGGATTGGAACAGGCTCTAGACATGAGACACCTGAAATTAATGGGATCTCACACTTTTTAGAGCATATGTTCTTTAAAGGGACAAAGACAAGATCTGCACGTGATATCGCAGAATCCTTTGACCGCATTGGTGGTCAAGTGAATGCCTTTACATCAAAAGAATACACTTGCTACTATGCAAAGGTGCTTGATTCACATGCTGGCTACGCCCTCGATGTATTAAGCGACATGTTCTTTCACTCTGCTTTTGATGAAGAAGAGCTGAAAAAAGAAAAAAATGTGGTGTATGAAGAAATTAAAATGTATGAGGATACACCTGATGACATCGTTCATGATTTATTAAGCAAAGCCATTTATGGTGAACATTCATTAGGATATCCGATTTTAGGAACAGAGGAAACACTTTCTACCTTTAACGGAGACTCACTTAGAAAATATATGGATGAATTCTACACGCCGGACCGCGTTGTGATCTCTGTTGCAGGGAACGTAGATGAGACCTTTATTCGTGAGGTTGAAAAGCTATTCGGCTCTTATGAAGGAAAAGGGAAAAAGCAGCCTGTAGAAGCCCCAGCATTTCATTATGACAAGCTCACACGCAAAAAGGAAACGGAACAAGCGCACCTATGCCTGGGCTTTAATGGCCTTCCAGCGGGAGATAAAGGCATCTATGACTTAATCGTCTTAAATAATGTTCTTGGCGGAAGCATGAGCAGCCGATTATTCCAAGATGTAAGAGAGGACAAAGGACTTGCTTATTCCGTCTTCAGCTATCATAGTTCATTTGCAGATAATGGAATGCTGACGATTTATGGCGGAACTGGGGCGAAGCAGCTAAACCTGCTCTCTGAGACCATCTTACAAACATTAGACGTCTTAAAGCGTGAGGGAATCACGCAGAAAGAACTAGAGAACTCTAAAGAGCAAATGAAAGGCAACCTTATGCTGAGCCTTGAAAGTACAAACAGCAAAATGAGCCGAAACGGTAAAAACGAACTGCTCCTTGGCAAACATCGGACACTCGATGAAATTATTGACGAAATCAACAGCGTCACATTAGACGGCGTGAATAACTTATCTAAACGCATCTTTACAGAAGATTATGCGCTCTCGCTTATTAGTCCGACGGGTGATCAGCCATCATAATGTAAACAACACGGCAGACTCAAAAAAGTCTGCCGTTTTTATTGTAGGTAAAGAAGAAAGGGGTTCTGCTTTCATGGAACTTGAAAAACTGAAACAGCTTTCTCCACTTCTGACACAAGCTATTTCCTTCCAACGAATGACATCTGGTTTTTCGGGAGATCGCACCTTTTTGGTTACAATATTATCTAGTGAAAAGATGGTGCTTAAGTTATCGGACATTCAAACGTATTCCCGCTTTAAAAGAAAAGCATCAGTTCAGCGGAAGTTAAAAGATCGAGGGATTCTTTGTTCTGAAGTGATTGAGATTGGAATGAGTGCTGAACTAAACTGTACCTATCGTATTTTCTCCTTTATTGAAGGCGAGATTGGTAGAAAATCAATCCATCTACTCACGAATGAAGAGCAGTATGAGATCGGGAGGCGGGCAGGCAGAGAGCTAAGTTTGATGCATACATGTCATGCACCTTCTCATGTTCGTCCATGGGATGAGAAGGTCATGGCAAAACATGAACGGTATGTACATGCCTATCAATCATGTGGCGTGACGTTTCCAAATGATCAGTTTGTATTAGATTTTATCATGTCGCATGCTGATGCGGTAAAAGAGAGACCTAACCAGTTCCAGCATGATGATTTTCATTTAGGGAATATCATTATACAAGGTAATCAGTATGCCGGTGTGATTGATTTCGATCAATCCGACTGGGGCGACCCGGTTCATGACTTTTATAAATTGTCCTTATTTAGTCGAGAAAGCAGCATTCCGTTTTCAGCTGGACAATTGGATCAATATGTGAGTATGCAGTCCACAAACAATTTTTGGCTTCTTTTTTCCATCTATACAGCAATGAGCTGCTTTTCCTCTATTCTCTGGACACTTTCCTATGATCCGGGGCATGTAAAAGACATGGTGAACCGAGTGGAGAGAATGCTGACAGATCATAATTGCTTTCATCAACTTAAGCCTGTTTGGTATACCAACTCGCATCACATAACTTGAAAAGAGCAGGACGGTCTATTTCTCCCTTTTGATGCATATATGATACGGAAGGGAAGTGATGCGATTTTGAGGCTGAGTGAACTGTCAGGAAAAGAGATCGTCGATATTAAAAGAGCGGAGCGGCTTGGTGTGCTTGGACAAACCGACCTTGAAATCAATGAACAGGACGGTCAAATTACAGCACTCATTATACCTTCCGTGAAGTGGTTTGGCTTTCGAAAACAAGGAAATGACATCCGCGTCCCGTGGAATCACATTCAAAAAATAGGATCAGATATGATCATTCTCGATGTGCCTGAAGAACTTCAGCCGCACGGAGAAAAAGAGCACCCACAATAATGGGTGCTCTCAGCGTGTAGACAAACCCTCGCATTCTTTGTCAGGTCTGCGCTCCGGTGCTCGGCCTTCCTAGACTTCAAAGGTTTTCTATCACGCTGAATAGAAGACAAAGGGCTAAAAGAAACCCCTTTTAGCCCTTTGTCAACAATCTAAGAGCACCCACATGGGTGCTCTTTTTCTTTTCTCTCTCTGATTCGTTCACAGGCTGAATCCTCTCCTCATATGCTGAAAGGGAGATTCAGAAAATATTACAGACTTTTTTAAATAAAGAAGGTGAACGGTCAGTATGTTGAGCGGTTTAACGGTTGCGGTGATCGGGGGAGATGCAAGGCAGCTTGAAATAATTCGCAAGTTGTCACAGCAGCATGCCAAAGTTTTTTTGGTTGGATTTGACCAGCTGGATCATGGATTTATCGGTGCTGAAAAGCTGAAAATGTCTGAACTTCCATTCGAACAAGTAGACAGTATGATCCTGCCAGTATCTGGGGCAACGGATGAAGGCGCTGTTGCTACAGTTTTTTCAAACGAGCAGGTCTTGCTGGAAGCCAAATATTTAGAAAGAACCCCTGCCCATTGTACCTTGTACTCAGGTATTTCAAATACGTACTTAGACAATCTGGCAAAGCAGGTGAACCGGAAGCTTGTGAAGCTGTTTGAGCGAGATGATATTGCCATATATAACTCTATTCCAACAGTTGAAGGAATTATCATGATGGCCATTCAGCAAACGGACTATACGATTCACGGGTCTCATGTCGCTGTTCTCGGACTTGGAAGAACAGGACTCACCATTGCCCGCACATTTCGTGCACTAGGTGCAGACGTAAAAGTAGGGGCGGCAGACACAGCACATTTAGCGAGGGCATTTGAGATGGGGCTTGATCCATTTTCAATGGACCAGTTAAAAGAGGAAGTAACGGATGTTGATATTATCATCAATACCATTCCAAGTCTTGTATTAGATTCATCTGTCATCGTCAGCATGACACCTAAGACACTCATTTTGGATATCGCCTCCCGCCCAGGCGGAACAGACTTTGACTTTGCACAAAAGCACGGAGTGAAGGCACTTCTTGCACCAGGACTCCCGGGGATTGTTGCACCAAAGACAGCAGGACAAATCATTGCAAAAGTGCTTTCCGGGCTTTTATGTGAACTTGCGGAGGAAAAAAGGGGGATGGAATCATGACAACATTAAAAGGGAAAAGAATCGGCTTTGGTTTAACAGGTTCCCACTGTACGTATGAAGCTGTTTTTCCGCAAATCGAAGCGCTCGTAAAAGAAGGGGCAGAAGTGCGTCCAGTGGTGTCGTACACGGTGCAGAGCACGAATACGAGATTTGGAGATGGAGCCGAGTGGATCGAGCGGATTGAGAAGCTGACTGGATTTCAAGCGATTGACTCAATCGTTAAAGCAGAGCCGCTCGGGCCTAAGCTGCCGCTTGATTGTATGGTCATTGCTCCTTTAACTGGAAACTCAATGGCGAAATTTGCAAATGCCATGACAGACAGTCCTGTTTTAATGGCTGCTAAAGCGACCATTCGAAATCATCGACCTGTCGTTTTAGGTATCTCAACAAATGATGCGTTAGGCTTAAATGGTACAAATCTGATGAGGCTGATGTCGACAAAGAATATTTTCTTTATTCCGTTTGGCCAGGATGATCCATTCAAAAAACCGACCTCGATGGTCGCAAACATGGATCTGCTATCTCAAACGGTAGAAGAGGCACTCCAGCATAGACAAATTCAGCCGATTTTAATTGGACCAAACGAATAATAGATTCACTAGAAAATCATGAAAGATTCAAAAAAGATGCTTCAAGCCTTGCTTTTCTATGGTAAAATAAAATGTAAAAAGTCATAGGATGGCCATCCGAAAGAAAAGAATCATGGATGGGTCGGAAGGAGTTTTACTGATGGGAAGAGGATTGCATGTAGCTGTAGTTGGAGCGACTGGAGCTGTCGGTCAACAAATGTTAAAAACACTAGCTGACAGAGATTTTGAAATGGATACACTTACTCTACTATCCTCAAAACGTTCTGCTGGAACAAAAGTGACATTCAGAGGTCAAGAGTACACTGTTCAGGAAGCAACACCTGAAAGCTTTGAAGGAGTGAACATTGCATTATTTAGTGCTGGAGGAAATGTTTCCAAAGCGCTAGCTCCTGAAGCAGTCAAACGAGGCGCGATCGTTGTAGACAACACAAGTGCTTTTCGTATGGACGAAAACATCCCTCTTGTCGTACCAGAGGTAAACGAAAAAGATTTGCATGACCATCAAGGGATCATTGCAAACCCTAACTGTTCAACGATTCAAATGGTAGCGGCATTAGAACCGCTTCGTCAGGCGTATGGCATGAAAAAAGTCATTGTCTCTACGTATCAAGCAGTATCAGGTGCGGGACATGAAGCCATTGACGAACTATACAGCCAATCACAAGCCATTTTAAATAAAGAAGATGTAACACCAGAAGTCATGCCTTATCAAATTGCATTTAATGCGATCCCGCAAATTGATAAGTTCCAAGACAATGGCTATACATTCGAAGAAATGAAAATGATCAACGAAACGAAAAAAATCATGCATATGCCAGAGCTGGAAGTAGCGGCAACATGCGTGAGACTTCCAATTGAAACAGGTCATTCAGAATCTGTCTACGTCGAACTAGAATCAAATGATGCAACAGTTGAAGACCTCAAATCAATTCTAAAAGATGCACCAGGAATTACGCTGCAAGATGATCCGTCTCAACAAATTTATCCAATGCCTGCAGATGCTGTTGGGAAAAACGAAGTATTTGTCGGCCGCATTCGGAAAGATTTGGACCGTCCAAACGGGTTCCATATGTGGATTGTATCTGATAACCTGCTTAAAGGCGCTGCATGGAACTCAGTTCAAATTGCAGAAAGCTTAAAAGCATTAAAATTAGTTTAACATTCAATGGATGATGAGGACGAACAGAAGAGAGTTAGGCATCTTTCGCCTGCTCTCTTCTGTTACGTCAGAATGAACTTGGAGTGAAAACAGTGAAAATAATTGTCCAAAAATTTGGCGGTACATCAGTCAAAGATGATCAAGGTAGAAAAAGGGCACTTGCACATATCTTATCTGCAAAAGAAAAAGGCTATAAGTCGGTTGTCGTCGTTTCTGCAATGGGAAGAAAAGGCGATCCCTATGCGACAGATACGCTGCTTGGTCTGCTTTACGGCAGCGCGCAGCATATGACAAATCGAGAAAAAGACTTGCTTGTTTCCTGCGGAGAGAATATCTCAGCTGTTGTGTTTTCAAGTATGTTGAACGAGAACGGTCTAAAGGCTGTAGCGATGACTGGAGCTCAGGCGGGCTTTGTGACAGATAAGGAGCATACAAGTGCGAAAATTATTGACATGAAGTGCGAACGTCTGGAGGCAGCACTGTCTGAACATGATGTTGTCGTTGTTGCTGGATTCCAGGGAGCTGCGAAAAATGGAGACGTGACAACAATCGGACGAGGTGGCAGTGATACGTCCGCCGCTGCTTTAGGCGCAGCATTGCAGGCAGACTTTATTGATATTTTTACAGATGTAGAAGGTGTTATGACAGCAGATCCCCGCATTGTTGAAAATGCAAAACCGCTGAGAGTCGTGACATATACGGAAATTTGCAACCTCGCATATCAAGGGGCAAAAGTCATTCACCCGAGAGCTGTCGAAATTGCGATGCAAGCAAAAGTACCAATGAGGGTGCGTTCAACATACTCTGATGATGAGGGCACACTCGTTACATCACACTACTCAGATAAAATGAGCCATGATGTGTACGACCGCCTCATTACGGGTATTGCACATGTCAATGATGTGACGCAAATCAAAGTTCCTGCAAAAGAAGGTCAGTACAGCGTACAAACAGAGGTCTTCAAAGCAATGGCAAACGCACAAATCAGTGTCGACTTCTTCAACATCACACCGAGTGAAATTGTGTATACAGTGACAGGTGCAATGACTGATAAGGCAACATCGATCCTAAAAGATCTTGGCTATACGCCAATTGTGACAACAAATTGTGCGAAAGTATCAGCTGTTGGCGCAGGCATTATGGGTGTACCAGGTGTCACATCTAAAATTGTATCGGCACTATCCGAGCAAAACATTCCGATTTTACAATCAGCTGACAGTCATACGACCATTTGGGTGTTAGTGAACGAAGAAAACATGAGAGCGGCCGTCAATGCCCTGCATGAAGTGTTTGAACTTTCAAGATAAATGTGATTGAATCATGATGAGGTGAAAAAAATGAATTTCGGAAATATCGCAACAGCTATGATTACACCTTTTGATAAAAAGGGCAACATCGATTTCCAAAAGCTATCAATTCTCATTGATTATTTATTAAAAAACGGCAGTGACTCCTTAGTCGTTGCAGGGACAACAGGCGAATCGCCAACTTTATCGAATGAAGAAAAAGTCGCTCTTTTTCAGCAATCGGTAAAATTAGCAAATGGTCGTTGTAAAATCATTGCAGGAACAGGCAGTAATAATACAAATGCGTCTATCAAACTAACGAAAAAAGCAGAAGAAGCGGGCGTTGATGCAGTGATGCTTGTCGTACCTTATTACAACAAGCCATCACAGGAAGGCATGTATGCACACTTTAAAGCAATTGCCGAGTCTACATCTCTTCCTGTCATGCTTTACAATGTACCAGGAAGAACAGTCGCTTCATTAGCACCAGAAACAACGATTAAGCTTGCGCAAATACCAAACATTGTTGCCATCAAAGAAGCAAGCGGCGATCTTGATGCCATGACAAAAATCATTGCAGAGACGCCAGAAGATTTCGACGTATATTCAGGAGACGATAGTTTAACACTTCCGGCTGTATCTGTTGGTGCAAAAGGAGTTGTCTCTGTTGCATCTCATATCGTAGGGCTGGATATGCAGCAAATGCTGAAAAGCTATGCTTCAGGCCAAACAGCGAATGCAGCATTGATCCATCAAAAGCTGCTTCCAATCATGAAACAGCTTTTCTCAGCGCCAAATCCAACGCCTGTCAAAACAGCTCTTCAGCTGAAAGGACTAGACGTCGGATCTGTTCGTCTTCCGCTTTTGCCTTTGTCAGAAGAAGAGAGATTGAATTTAAGCAGCGTTTTAAACAGCTGATCAAAACAAAAGATTTCGTAAGCGGTCATTCTCAGATGTCCCTGAGTATGACCGTTTTTTATACATAAACACTTTCTTAAAATGTGACTTCATCTTGTTTTCTAAAATTAGATTCAGTTATAATAGCATTAAGCGATGATGGACGGGCTTGAGACTAGGAGGATAAGAATTTTGAAAAAGAAAAATACAGAGAACGTAAGAATTATTGCACTCGGAGGCGTTGGAGAAATCGGAAAAAACCTATATGTCATTGAGATTGACTCTGACATATATGTAGTAGATGCAGGTTTAATGCATCCAGAAAATGAAATGCTGGGCATTGACGTCGTCATTCCTGATATCTCTTACTTAACAGAACGTGCTGATCGGGTGAAAGCAATTTTTCTTACCCACGGACATGACGAAGCAATCGGAGGCGTATTCCATTGCTTGAGCAAATTGTCTGTACCAGTCTACGGAACGAAGCTGACCCTTGCGTTACTTCGAGAAAAATTAAAGCAGTATGGCTTCAATCAAAAAGCTGATTTGCGTGAGGTACATGCAAAATCAGTCATTACTTTTGAAACAACAAAAGTATCATTCTTTAGAACGAATCACAGCATCCCTGATTCAGTTGGGATCAGCTTCAAAACCTCTCTTGGTTCAATCGTATGCACAGGTGATTTTAAATTTGATCAAACCCCAGCGCTTAACCAAGCCTGTGACATCGGAGAGATTGCGAAAATTGGAAACAATGGCGTTTTAGCACTACTTTCAGACAGTGCAAATGCTGAAAAACCAGGCTATACACCTTCTGAGGCGCTCGTCCAAGACGAAATCTCAAATGCGATGTACAATGCTGAAAATCGTGTGATTGTTGCTGTGTCTTCATCTAATATTAACCGCGTGCAGCAGATCATTAATGCAACCAATCAAAATGGCCGTAAGCTTGCCGTTGCAGGGAAGAATATGATGACAACCCTTCAGCTGGCGATCAAGCTTGGTTATGTGACAGCAGACGAAGAATTATTTGTACCCGTTCAAGAAGTGAAGAAAATGGCGAAAAACGATGTGGTCATCCTGACTGCTGGAAGCCACGGAGAGCCGCTTGCTGCTTTAACAAAAATGGCAAAGCAAAATCACAAACAGCTTCATATTGAAAAAGATGACACTGTTGTGATTGCATCTACACCACTTCCTGGACAAGAACTCACATACTCTAAAACAGTGGATTTCCTCACAAGAAGCGGAGCACAAGTCATTTTTGCGCAAAAACGTGTGCATGTATCTGGACATGGCTGCCAAGAAGAGTTAAAGCTGATGCTGAACTTACTAAAACCGAAGTATTTAATTCCGGTGAATGGCGAATATCGTATGCAAAAAGCACATTCTCGTATTGCCGAAGAAGTAGGTATGAAACGCAGCGACATTTTCTTGATTGATAAAGGAGATGTGGTTGAGTTTAGAGGACAGAACGTCAAAATCGGTGAAAAAGTTCACCAAGGGAACATTTTAATCGATGGTCTTGGCGTAGGTGATATCGGAAACATCGTGCTACGCGATAGACGCCTGTTGTCTCAAGACGGCATCTTGATCGTTGTCATTACGCTCGATAAACAAAAGAAACAATTAATTTCTGGACCTGAAATCATCACAAGAGGATTTGTCTATGTAAGAGAATCCGAAGAGCTGATTGTGAAAGCAACAGAAATGGTCAAAGGGATTGTCAAAGAGCAAACGGAAAACTCGATTGTTGAATGGTCAACATTGAAACAATCCATGCGCGATGTACTCAATCAATTCCTATATGAAAAAACAAAACGTAAGCCGATGATCATTCCAATTATTATGGAAGTGTGATGATAAAGCCCAAGGAGCATAAGCTCTTTGGGTTTTTTGATGTAGCGTGAGGAATGCGGATGGAATATGCCCTATTTGTTCATAATAAGAGAAGAGTTTGAGGAAAGGATGGAGACAAATGGACGAAAAGAATGAACAGCAGCCTGAGCGAAAGCCAGAAGAAAAAGATAGCATTATGAGCAAAATACAGCAGCTCGGTGAAACAGCCGTCCCGCAGCTGCCGCAAGATACAAATATCCATTGCCTCACCATTATTGGACAAATAGAAGGCCACATGCAGCTTCCACCGCAAAATAAAACAACCAAATACGAACATGTCATTCCACAAATCGTAGCCGTTGAACAAAACCCGAAAATAGAGGGCCTTTTGATCATCTTAAATACAGTAGGCGGCGATGTTGAAGCGGGACTTGCGATTGCAGAAATGCTTGCTTCTTTATCGAAACCAACTGTTTCGATTGTGCTTGGCGGCGGCCACTCTATAGGTGTCCCTATTGCTGTATCGTGTGACTATTCGTATATTGCCGAAACAGCCACAATGACCATTCATCCTGTGCGATTAACAGGTCTTGTCATTGGTGTTCCGCAAACCTTCGAATACTTAGATAAAATGCAGGAAAGGGTCATTAACTTTGTCACAAGCCACTCCAACATTACAGAAGAGAAGTTTAAAGAGCTCATGTTCTCAAAAGGCAATTTGACAAGAGACATCGGAACAAATGTCGTTGGTCATGAGGCAGCGGAATACGGACTCATGAATGAAGTGGGCGGTGTAGGACAAGCGATTAAAAAGTTAAATGAACTTATCGGAGACAGAGCATCTCAAAACGAGGGGCTGATCCAATGATTTTATATACGCCTATGCCATATGAAGCCATTTATGCTGAGGAACAGGGAGAACGTAAACTCCAGCAGGTAAACATTCAAGGTGTGCCAGTGATGGTTGAAATGAAAGAAGATGAAGCAGAAATCGTTCAAGTCATGAGCACCAATCCAATGGATTTTCTCAATCAAGAGCTTGCACCAGGCAAGCGATTGAAGTTACAGTTAGGTACCAATCAAACCGACTCATATGAATGATTCTATGCTATAATAAAGGGAAAACTTACAACAAGATGCAGCCAAAACCAGGCTGCTTTCTTTCTGATCTTTCGGTAGGTTATATTTTCTTTCGTAGTAAGGTGATGAGTATGGCTAAAAAGAGAAAACGGAAAACGAGAAAAAAACAAAATAAACAGCTAAAACTGAAATATGAATTAAATGGGTTAGTCTGTATTGCCATAGCGATCATTGCCATTTTACAGCTGGGCGTTGTTGGACAAACCTTTGTACATCTATTCCGATTCTTTGCAGGTGAATGGTTCATTCTCTGCCTTATCGGATTATTTCTTTTTGGTGTGACGATTTTCTGGAAAAAACAAATCCCAGATATTCTGACAAGAAGAAAAGCAGGTCTCTACTGCATTATTGCGAGTATCTTGCTTTTGTCACATGTGAAGCTCTTTCAGCATCTATCGTCTGCTGGCGTCATTGGCTCTCAAAGTGTGATTAGAAATACATTTGAGCTTTTCTTGATGGATATGAAAGGTGAAACAGGGTCACCTGATTTAGGGGGCGGCATGATCGGAGCTGTATTGTTTGCTGCTTCTTATTTCTTATTTGCGCAAGCAGGCTCGCAAATCATGGCCATTGTTCTGATGTTGATTGGAATTGTCCTGATTACAAACCGATCCCTTCAGGAAATGGTGAAAAAAGTGACGATTCCTGTATCACAATTTATGGTGAAGCAGTGGAAGGCGTTTGTTGAAGATATGAAAGGAATCAGGCAGGCGAAAAAGAGCGCATCCTCTCAGAAAACAGGTGAAAAGAAAAAACGTTCACGCATTCAAGAAGAAGACGAGGATGATTTCATCTTGATCGAAGAGGAAACACCGGCTTCTGATAATAGCCAGCCGATTATTTCAAGCTTTGCAGACAGAGATGACATTCTCACCCCGCCGGTTCAAAAAAAGCAGGCGGCAAAAGAGACAGATCCTCTTCAGGAGTCTGTGCAAAGCGCACCAGTTCAATCAGATACAGCTGATGAACCAAAAGAGGCGCCGCCTATGACATTTACAGAACTTGAAAACAAAGATTACGAATTGCCGTCACTTGATATTTTGGCAGAGCCCCAGCATTCAGGTCAGCAAACAGATAAGAAAAATATATATGAAAATGCAAGAAAGCTTGAAAAAACATTTCAAAGCTTTGGTGTGAAAGCAAAAGTCACACAGGTTCATTTAGGTCCAGCTGTGACCAAATATGAAGTCTATCCAGATGTCGGCGTGAAGGTCAGCAAAATCGTCAATCTAAGTGATGATTTAGCCCTCGCCCTTGCAGCAAAGGACATTCGAATTGAGGCACCGATTCCTGGTAAATCAGCGATCGGGATTGAAGTTCCGAATGCAGAAATTGCTATGGTTTCATTAAAAGAGGTATTAGAATCGAAGCAAAATGACCGTCCAAATGCTAAGCTTCTCATTGGACTAGGCCGCAATATTTCGGGTGAAGCCGTGCTTGCTGAAATGAACAAAATGCCGCATTTGCTTGTAGCAGGTTCGACTGGAAGCGGAAAAAGCGTGTGTATCAATGGTATTATCACAAGCATTCTCATGAGAGCGAAGCCTCATGAAGTGAAAATGATGATGATCGATCCGAAAATGGTTGAATTAAATGTGTATAACGGCATTCCGCACCTTTTGGCTCCTGTCGTAACAGACCCTAAGAAAGCCTCGCAGGCACTTAAAAAAGTTGTCAGCGAAATGGAACGCCGCTATGAATTGTTTTCTCATACGGGAACAAGAAATATTGAAGGATACAATGATTACATTAAACGAATGAATCAAACAGAAGATGCCAATCAGCCAGAGCTTCCTTATATTGTTGTCATTGTAGACGAGCTTGCTGATTTAATGATGGTCGCTTCCTCTGATGTGGAAGATTCCATTACAAGACTTTCTCAAATGGCTCGTGCTGCGGGGATTCATTTGATTATCGCCACACAAAGACCCTCTGTCGATGTCATTACAGGTGTCATTAAAGCCAACATCCCGTCCCGCATTGCCTTTAGCGTATCCTCACAAACAGATTCAAGGACGATCCTTGATATGGGGGGCGCAGAAAAGCTGCTGGGAAGAGGGGACATGCTGTTTTTACCTGTAGGGGCAAACAAGCCGGTTCGTGTGCAAGGCGCCTTTTTATCAGATGAAGAAGTGGAACATGTTGTTGACCACGTGATCACGCAGCAAAAAGCACAATACCAAGAGGAAATGATTCCAAGCGAAGAAACGCAGGATCAGCTTGCGGCTGTGGAAGATGATCTATATGATGAAGCAGTTGAACTGATTATCGGTATGCAGACGGCTTCTGTCTCTATGCTGCAAAGAAGGTTCCGCATCGGTTATACCCGGGCGGCACGTCTCATTGATGCAATGGAAGAGCGAGGCGTGGTAGGCCCATATGAAGGAAGTAAACCGAGAGAAGTTCTTCTCTCAAAAGAACAATATGACGAGCTCTCTTCATAAATTGAAGAGAGCTTTCCTGAAAAATAGTGAACGATAGTATGATTATGTTAACTGGATGTCAGACTATTTATTTATTTGCAAAAACATGATATAGTTATGTTCAACTTATCTCGGAATAGAGATTTCTCATCTTATCATTTGCATTGATTAGACGGAGGGAAAACATGTCGACCAAAACAGACAATCGCCATTTATATTTGAAAGTGATTGACCGTATTAAAGAAGATATTCAAACAGGTGTATATGCCGAAAAAGAAAAGCTGCCTTCTGAGTTTGAGCTCTCAAAGCTTTTAGGTGTGAGCAGAGCGACACTGCGTGAAGCCCTTCGTATATTAGAAGAAGAAAAGTATTTAATTAGAAGGCATGGTGTGGGGACTTTTGTCAATTCAAGACCACTTTTTTCGACAGGTATAGAACAGCTGACAAGTGTCACGAAAATGATTGAGCAGGTCAATATGACGCCTGGCACCATCTTTTTATCCTCGCAAGAAGGGGAGCCAACAGAGAATGATGTCATTCGTTTTCAGTGTGATGAATCTGATGGGATTTTTTCAATGGAACGCGTTCGAACGGCAGATGGACAGCCAGTTGTTTATTGTTTAGATAAAATTCCGGTCAAACACCTTCCCGCTTCTTTTACACATGAAGAAGAGTCTCTTTTTGAACTGTTTGGAAGAGAACCGCACAGCGGGATTAAATATGCAGTTGCGGACATTGAACCAATTGGCTACCACGATCAGGTCTCACCGATTCTAGATTGTGACCCTGAAACGGCGTTATTATTACTGAAACAAATGCATTATGATCAGGATGATCAGCCGGTCTTATACTCCCTCAATTATTTTCGAGCGGATAAATTTAGCTTTCATGTCATACGCAAACGATTTTAAAAAGCAGTCGCTTCCATATGCGGCTGCTTTTTGTTTGCCATACATAATACTCGTCAAACTTGCCACACTAATACGTAACAGTATATAGAATTGGGTGAATGATGTTGGGCGAGAAAACAGTCAGTAAAAAGAATATCATTGCATTATCATCAGTGCCTTTAATCATGACACTTGGGAACTCGATGTTAATACCAGTATTGCCAGAGATAGAAAAGAAACTCTCGATCACTTCCTTTCAAGTCTCTCTCATTATTACGGTATATTCGGTTGTAGCAATCCTATGTATTCCAATTGCCGGTTACTTATCAGACCGGATTGGGCGGAAAAAGGTACTGCTGCCGTGTCTTTTAATCGCCGGACTTGGAGGCGCTGTGGCAGCAGTCGCCTCAACAATCATGAAAGAACCGTATATGTGGATTCTTCTTGGCAGGGTCCTTCAAGGTGTCGGTTCAGCTGGAGCGGCACCTGTTGTTATGCCGTTTATAGGAGATTTGTTTCATGATGATGAAGAGGTAAGTGCAGGACTTGGCGCCATTGAAACCTCTAACACAGCGGGAAAGGTCCTAAGCCCGATTATTGGGGCACTTCTTGCTTCATGGTTTTGGTTTGTGCCGTTTTGGTTTATTCCGTTCTTTTCGATCATCAGCTTTCTTATGGTACTGTTCATGGTAGAGTCGGCGAAAAAAGAGGAGGACCCGCCTACATTTAAAGAATTTTTAAAATCAACAAAGAGCATTTTTAAGCATGAGGGACGCTGGCTTTATGCCATTTTTGCTATTGGCGGTTTTATTATGTTTCTTCTTTTTGGTGTGCTCTTTTACTTATCTGATAACCTAGAGGCGGCTTATCAAATAAAGGGTGTCAAAAAAGGGCTCCTGCTGAGTATCCCGCTCCTTTTTCTATCTATCAGTTCCTACATTGCTGGAAAAACGATTGGAAAAGAAAAAGGGAAAATGAGAATCTTTTTAATCGCAGGTATGGCTTTGTTATCACTTTCTTATATTTTTTTATGGTGGAATCACAGTTTTTACGTCTTGTTTATTTGTTTAAGCATTGGCGGTGTTGGCATCGGGATTGTGCTGCCTGCACTTGATGCGCTGATTACAGAAGGAATTGAAAAAGAACAGTGTGGTACCATTACGTCATTTTATAGCAGTATGCGTTTTATCGGTGTTGCTTTAGGACCTCCGATTTTTGCCTATCTTATGGATAAAGGGGACTCCATTGTTTTTATTCTCTCGACCATTTGCAGTCTCATTTCACTATTTTTGGTCCTCTTTTTCATCCAGCCAGATGAAGAGGATGAGAGCGAACAATTGAAAACAGTTTAAAAAAAAAGACGGCATTTTGCCATCTTTTTTCTTTTTTATAAATTGACATGTAAAATTTTGATAGTTAAACTAATGTATAGTAATATCTTTTAAATTATCCCAAATTGGAGGTGTTCAAAAACATTCATTTTCTGTCTTTCTTTAGGCAGAAATTGAGCTCGCGTGCTGATGATGGAGATGTGGTTCTTCAACACGAAAGGACAATTGAATAGGTCATCCTGCCATTTGAAGGAGACGCAGTCAGCACTTCAGACACGCTCAAATACAGCAAATTGATTGAAGAACTAGAAGGAGCTTGAAGCAGCTATGTTGCAAATAATTAAAGCAAGATGGATTGTATTAGTGGTGTGGATGATAACAGCTGTGATTCTGTTTATTACTGCGCCCGATTTAGAGGAATTAACAAGAGAAAAAGGGCAATTAAAGGTTCCGGAGGGGACACCAACAGCTGAGGCACTTCACCTATTGGATAAGCTGTCAGATAAGAACGGGAAAAAAGATACAGGTGTGCTTGTATTCTCCGAACAACATCTGTTCCCTGCGAAAGAGCAGGAATTAAAAAAGGCTTTAGCTGCACTCATGACACATGCCCCAGAACTCCACATTGACGGAATTACTTCATATTTTCATGTAGATCCGGACATTCAAAAACAACTTTTATCAAAGGATAAAAGTACACTTCTTGTTCCATTCAAATTCGACCACTACGAAACAAAAGCTGTGAAGATTAAAGAACAAATTGAGGAAGTTTTAAAGCCCTATCATGTCTCATATGAAATAACGGGTCAAAAATTTGTGGATTCAGATGTCATTAAAAGCTCTCAACAAGGTCTGAAGAAAACTGAACTTATCACGATGATTTTTATTTTCTTTATTTTAATAATTGTTTTCAGATCGATATTGGCACCTGTTGTTCCGCTCATTACGATCGGCATTTCTTACGCTGTTAGCCGGTGCATTGTGGCTTTTCTCGTAGAATATACACAATTTCCTCTATCTAATTTTACTCAGATTTTTATGGTAGCCATTATGTTCGGTATCGGAACGGATTATTGCATCCTGCTGTTAAGCCGTTTTAAAGAGGAGATCGGTCAAGGCCGTGATGTCAAAGAGTCGATTATCATCACGTATCAATGTGCAGGGAAGACGGTATTTTTCAGCGGCTTAGCCGTGTTAGTCGGCTTCTCAAGTATTGGATTTGCTAAATTCCAATTGTATCAATCAGCCGTTAGTGTTGCCGTTGGAGTGGGCGTTCTGCTGATTGCCCTTGTCACCATCGTTCCCTTTTTTATGTCTGTTTTCGGAAAATCTCTATTCTGGCCATCTAAAAGAGAAAACATCCGGCACCCGCAAAGTAAAATGTGGGAATGGGCTGGGCGCTTTTCATTTAAAAGGCCGCTGATCAGCTTAGGTTTAGTCGCTCTTATTACGGTGCCTCCTATTCTGATGTACGACGGCACTCTATCTTATAACAGTTTAAATGAAATTGGGAATAAGTATGAGTCGGTGTCTGCATTTAATACGATATCAGAGCAATTTGGCTTTGGTGAAGCGCTGCCGCTGAATGTGCTAGTCGAAAGTGACAATAAGCTAGATAATCAAGAAAAGATTGTGATCATTGAAAAACTGACCCGTAAATTAAATGACATTGACGAAGTCAAAACAGTCCGTAGTGTCACGCGCCCTGTTGGAGACGGGCTGAGCCAGCTTTATGTCACCTCTCAAGCGAAAGAGCTGGGAGGAGAACTTGGCAAAGGACATGAAGGAATCGGGAAAATTTCTGATGGCTTGACCGAAACAAATCTGGCCCTTCTCAAACAAAAACCAAAAATTGAAGAATCCGCTCAAGGCATTGACAAGCTGATTGATGGAACGAAAGCAATCAAAAGCGGTATCGGAGAAGTCAGGGAATCCCTTATCTCTTTAGAAGATGGGGTGAGGCGCAGTAAAGAAGGCGTCGGCACGATTCGAAGTAAAATCAAAGAAGCGAAAAAAGAATTAGAGCAAGAATATCGCAGCAGCGAAACGATGATTCAAGAGCTAGAGCAAGTGGTGAAAACACTAGAACGCCATGCGAAATCGAATCAGCAGCTGATGACAACCATTAAGAAAGTAAAGAAATCTTATGAAAATCTATCATTTGAAGCACTAGAAAATCGTCTTCCAGAAGTAAAAGACATGGAAGAATATAAAGAAATCAAGAAAGTATTCAAAGAAACAAAAGGAATGCTTGATCAAGCAGGGGATCAAATGAGTGTATATGAAGAGGAAGCCTCTCACTTTAAGCAAAAGATCGAGCAGGCAGATCAAGTGATTCAAACCTTATCAAGCAAGCAAAAAGAAGTAAAACGACAAGTGCAAGCACTCATGGATGGGCTTGATCAAATTTATGACGGTCTTGACCAAACAAATGAGGGCCAAAAACAATTGATTAAAGAAATGCCTAAAATTGAAGATGGTGCAGATCAGCTGACAGACGGCCAAAAAGCCATCAAAAAAGGATTTAGCCAGCTTTCATCAAAACTTACATTATTAACAGATGGATTAGATGAAAGCATTGAAGGGCTTGAGCAGGTCAAAAGCGGCTTCACCGAGGCTGACGGCTACTTAAAGCAGCTTCAGCAAGCGCCAGATGAAGAAATAACGGGCTGGTTTATTCCAGAAGAAGTGCTGAAACGCCAAGAATTTAAGCAAATCTTCCATACGTATATGTCTCCAGATCGTAAATTAACGACTTTTGAAGTCATCCTAAATGTGAATCCATACAGCAATGAAGCGATGAAAGGTGTCGCAAAAATTGAGGAAACCCTTGATCAATATTTACCTGTAAGTGGACTCAAAAATGCCAAATACGGTGTATCTGGTATCTCAAGTTTAAATGTGGACCTAAAAGAAACGTCTGACGGTGACTTTATTCGAACTGTCATCTTCATGTTAATTGGTATTTTTATTATTTTAATTATTTTATTACGGTCAATCGTCATGCCGGTATACTTAACACTTTCACTGATTTTAACGTATTTTACATCGATCGGGTTAACAGAATGGATCTTTAAAACATTTTTTGGCTACGATGGTGTCAGCTGGGCTGTCCCATTTTTCAGCTTTGTTATTCTTGTGACGCTCGGGATTGATTATTCCATCTTCCTCATGGATCGTTTTAATGAATGGAAGGGAGAGCATGTGCAAGCATCGATGATATCAGCGATGAGAAATATGGGTTCTGTCATTATTTCTGCAGTGGCCATTTTAGCAGGTACGTTCGCCGCTATGCTGCCATCAGGAGTATTATCACTTGTTGAAATTGCAACGGTCGTACTCATTGGACTTTTATTATATGCTTTTGTTGTATTGCCGCTCTTTATTCCGGTGATGGTTCGTATTTTTGGTAAATGGAATTGGTGGCCGTTTAGAACGAAATAACGACTGGCGTCTCTGCTTTGAGCAGAGGCGTTTTTATTTCCTATCCTTTCCTCTGATTGATATAATGTCTATTAAATGGCTGTTTCACGTATATATCAGCTATGTTCTAATACATAATAAATAGGATGAACAAAGGAGGTTTCTCATGACGTACTTACAAGAGAAGATACTGGACACACCGGGTCTTCATACTCATATTGTCAAAACAGAAAAATTTAAAACCGTGACAATCCTTTTTAAAATGCTTGCACCTTTATCCAAAGATGACGTCACCATGCGTTCTCTTTTCCCGCATGTGCTTTTAAGAGGAACAGAAAAAATGCCGAAAACAGGCGCATTGCGTGCTTATTTTGATGAGCTCTATGGAGCAACCGTTTCGGCAGACATGGCGAAAAAAGGTGAGAATCACATCATTACCTTCCGCTTGGAAATGGCGAATGAAAAATATCTAAAGGATCAAACCCCTTTACTAGAAAAAGGGATTGCCTTACTATCTGACCTATTATTCCACCCGTATGTTGAAGATGGGGTGTTTAGTCAATTATATGTAGATCAAGAAAAACGTACGTTAAAACAGCGAATTCAGGCAGTCTATGATGACAAAATGCGTTATTCGAATTTACGACTCGTGCAGGAAATGTGTAAAGGTGAACCATATGCACTGCACGTCAATGGTGAAATGGAAGACATCGAAGCAATCACCGCTCACTCGCTGTTTGAAGCTTATGAGCATGCGCTTCAATCAAACCAGCTTGATCTTTATGTTGTGGGAGATGTTGACGAGCAAGACATTAGCCGAATGGTCTCCCAATACTTTAAAACAAGTGAAAGAGAACCGGTCAAACAACAGACTGAATCAGCAAGACCTCAAAATGAACCAAAAGAAGTCATTGATGAAGAGGACGTGAAACAAGGCAAGCTGAATATTGGCTTTCGCACACATACAACGATTGCAGATAAAGATTATCCGGCGCTGCATTTGTTTAATGGCATATTCGGCGGTTTCTCGCATTCAAAGCTATTCATCAATGTTCGTGAAAAAGCAAGTCTTGCGTACTACGCTGTGTCTAGACTTGAGAGCTTTAAAGGCTTGATGATGGTCATGTCAGGAATTGAAGTTGGCAACTACCAGCAGGCAGTAGACATCATCAAAGATCAATTTGAGGCGATGCAAAAAGGTGATTTTTCAGATGAAGCAATTGATCAAACAAAAGCAGTCGTCAAAAACCAGCTGCTTGAAACGATCGATACGTCTTATGGGACAGCAGAATATTTGTATCAGCATGCCGTTGTGCCAACAGGGGAAACCCTTGATTCCTTTTTAGAAGCATTAGACCAAGTGACAAAAGAGGACATCATCAAAGTGGGTCAGAAAATCGAGTGGGATACGACCTATTTTCTTAAAGGAACGGAGGGTGCTTCATGACAGTGAAAACAATTCAATTCGATCAGCTGCAAGAAACGGTCTATCACGAAAAAATGGAAAGCGGACTTGACGTTTATGTGCTGCCAAAGCAAGGATTTAACAAAACCTATGCGACCTTTACAACTAAATATGGCTCAGTTGATAATGAATTTGTACCGCTTGGCAAAGAAGACATGATTCGAGTGCCTGACGGAATTGCCCATTTCTTAGAGCATAAGCTGTTTGAAAAAGAAGATGGAGATGTGTTTCATACTTTTAGTAAACAAGGAGCATCCGCAAACGCTTTTACTACGTTTACGAGAACGGCTTATTTATTCTCAAGCACCTCAAATGTCGAACAAAACCTTGAGACACTTATTGATTTTGTTCAGGAGCCTTATTTTACTGAAAAAACAGTCGAAAAAGAAAAGGGTATTATTGGTCAAGAGATTAACATGTATGATGACAATCCGGACTGGCGTTTATTCTTTGGTCTGATTGAAAATTTATATCAAGAACATCCTGTGAGAATAGATATTGCTGGAACAGTAGAGAGCATTGCCCCTATTACAAAAGATCATTTGTATGAATGCTATGAAACGTTCTATCACCCGAGCAATATGCTTCTATTCGTCGTTGGTCCGGTTGATCCGAAGCAAATTTTAGATCAAGTCAGAGCGAATCAGGCGAAAAAGCCATTTACAGACCAGCCGGAAATCAAACGAAAAGACATCAATGAGCCTGAAGGAGTGTACCGGAAAGAATACGAACTTCCAATGAACGTACAAGGCTCTAAATGTATGTTCGGTTTGAAAACAAAAAATCCGCATAAAAAAGGAAATCAGCTGCTAAAGCATGAGCTTGGGATGAACCTCATTTTAGAGACGCTGTTTGGCAAAAGCTCTTTACAATATGAACAGATGTATGAAAAAGGCTTAATTGATGAAACATTCAGTTACGATTATACAGAAGAAGGCGGCTTTGGATTCACTTCAGTTGGCGGGGATACAAATGATCCTGATCAACTCGCAAAAGTATTAAAAGAAACCCTTCTTCAAGCAAAAAGCCTTATGACGGAAGAGAAAATTGAGCTTGCCCGAAAGAAAAAAATTGGCAGCTTTTTAAAAGCCATGAATTCTCCAGAATACATTGCGAACCAATTTACTCGATATGCATTCTTAGACATGAGCTTATTTGATGTCGTCACAGTGCTGGAACAAATTCAATTAGCTGATATTCAGCAAATTTTAGATGAAGAAATTGATGAAGAACGGATGTCCGTTTTCAAAGTCGTCCCAAAAACAAAATAAATGTAAAAAGACAAACTCATATCGGCAGAGTTTGTCTTTTTTTATGTTCATTGAAAAATCCGCTTTATTTGCGAGGATATTCATTGACAATTGTTTTGTTCGTTAGTTAAACTCTTTAATAGTTAAACACTTAAACTAAAAAGGAGCAGCGTATGGAACAAAATAAAATTGCCCAGCTCATCCAGAGGTATGCAGATGTCTATCTCATGATGGAGAAAAAAGTATCGAGTATGATCACAGAAAAGCTTGATAAAGAGCTGACGCTTGATCAATATTACTCCCTTCGATACATCAATTTACATCCGGGGTGTACATCAACGGACCTGGCTTATGTATGTAATGTAAACAAAAGTGCTGTAACATCCATGACCAATCGTCTTTTTACGAAAAACTATATTTTTCGTGAACATGATCAAGCAGACAGAAGAAATGTTCACCTGTACGTCACGCCAGAGGGCAAAGATGTAGTCAGCCGAATGGAAAAGCAGCTTCAAGACCTAGTTCGGTCTTATTTTGAAAAGCTTGAAGAAAAAGAAATGGAATCATTTATTCAAACATATGAAAAGATCTATCAAGTGATCATCGAAGAGGAGGCACAAAGTACTAATGAGAGCAATCATAAAGGGTAGATGGCTGATCACGATCCTGTGGGTCGTATTAGCGGCAGTGTTACTCATCACCGCTCCTAATATGGCGCAATTAACAAAAGAAAAGGGGCAAATTTCTGTACCAGACGGCTATCCGTCCTCATATGCCAATCAGTTATTAAAGAAAATGTCTGAAAACGGGGATACAGAAAAATCAATCGTCATTGTCTTTCAAGAAAAGAACATTGTGAAAGAAAGAGAAACCTCTTTAAAAAAGGCAATGGACATTTTAGAAAAGGATCAAGATCTCCACATAGAGGACATCACTTCTTACTTTGAAGCCAATAAAGATATTAAAAAACAAATGCTCTCCAAAGATCAAACGACACTTCTTGTTCCAGTTACATATGACTCAAACAAAATCAAAGCATCCGATTTTAAAGAAAGAGTCAATGAAAAGCTGAAAAGCTTAAACCTGAAATTTGAAATGACAGGGCAGCCGTTAATTGATGATGATGTTATCACAAGTTCGCAGGAAGGCTTGAAGAAAACAGAATTCATTACGATTGGGTTTATTCTCGTCGTTCTTGTTCTTGTTTTTAGATCAGCTGTGGCGCCTTTCGTTCCGTTAGTCGCAGTGGCACTGTCTTACTTGGTGAGTCAATCGATCGTGGCTTATTTGGTAAAATATGTAGACTTTCCGCTCTCGACCTTTACTCAGATCTTTATGGTCGCGATCATGTTTGGAATTGGAACGGACTACTGCATACTGCTTCTCAGCCGCTTTAAGGAAGAGATCGCACACGGTAAAGATAAAATTGAAGCGATTCTCATTACGTATAAAACAGCAGGAAAGACCGTCTTATTCAGCGGAATTGCGGTTCTGATCGGTTTTACATGTATTGGTCTGGCACAATTTCAGCTTTATAAATCAGCTGTTGCAGTAGCAGTCGGGGTTGCTGTGCTCATTGTGGCCCTTCTCACGATTGTACCGTTCTTTATGGCGGTTTTAGGAAAGGTGTTATTTTGGCCGATTAAAGGCGATATTGCTCACCCGCAGTCAAAAATGTGGGAAACAGCAGGCCGCTTTTCATTTAAGAAACCGCTTTTCAGCTTAATAATCGTAGGAATCATTACACTTCCGCCAATTCTGATGTATAAAGGAACCCTTTCTTATAACAGCTTAGATGAAATTGGTAACAAATACGAATCGGTCAACGCATTCAATACCATTTCTGACAAGTTTGGACCGGGTGAAGCACTTCCGGCAACAGTGGTCGTGAAATCAGCTGATGTTTTAGACAACAATGAAGGGCTGATTGCCATCGAAAAACTCAGCCGTGCAATTGAACAAACAGATGGCGTCAGCAAAGTCAGAAGTGCCACCCGTCCTGTCGGTAAAGGGCTTAGTGATTTGTACGTGAAATCACAAGCCAAGGAACTGAACACAGGGCTTGATAAAAGCAATGAAGGATTGAAAAAAATTCAGGATGCTCTCACAACAATGAGTCAATCCATTGAGGATCAAACGCCGCAAATCAAATCATCAGGAAAAGGGATTAACCAGCTGATTTCTGGTACAGAATCAGTGCAAACAGGCATTCAAAATGTTGAAAAACATTTAAGGGATTTGCAAGACGGAATTGATCAAAACAAAAAAGGTGTAGCAGCCATTAAAAATGAAATCAAAGGTGCGAAAAAGGAATTAACGGCTCAAGTCGCACAAGTGAATCAGCAAGTTTCGCTGTATAAAAGCATTTCCAAAGAATTAAAGGCGGCTTTAGCGCAAGTGGATACATCATCATCTGCTGCAGCAGATGTAAAAGCGTTAATCAAACAAGCAAATACACAATTTAGTACACTTGAAAAGCAAATCCCGCAGGTCAAAGAAAATCAATCGTATCAAGCAATTAAAGCTTCATACAATGAACTTTCTGCGACCTTGCAAGAAGGAGCGAAACAGGCAGACAGCTATGCCAAACAAGCGAAAGAAGCTAGAAAGCAGCTTGAAGCAGCTGATGCCTTTATCGCAAAAGCTTCAGAACAGCAAAAAGTCTTGACGAGTCAAATCGATGAACTCATTGCTGGCTTAGATGCAGTTGAAACTGGACTGGATCAAACGTCTAAAGGCCAAGGACAATTAGCTGATAATATGCCAAAGCTTGCAAATGGAGCAGGCGACATCATTAATGGTCAAAAGCAAATGAAAGAAAAGATTGGCGGCTTTGGGGATGATCTGACCAAGCTGACAGATGGTCTGAACAAAAGTGTAACTGGACTTGAGAAAATTTCTAGCGGCTTAATGGGTGCAGGTGACTACTTAGATGAACTGAAAAATGCACCAGATCAAGACATGGCCGGCTGGTTTATTCCAAAAGACGTCTTAAAAAATAAAGCATTCAAGCAAGTATTTGATTCATACATGTCAGATGATCGCAAGATGACAAAAATTGATGTCATTTTAGAAAAAAACCCATATGGAAATGAAGCTCTGTCGACAATAAAACAAGTGGAAGCTTCTGTTGAAAGGGCACTTCCTGAAACAAACCTAAAAGATGCGTCATTTGGCGTTTCAGGTGTATCAAGTATGAACGCTGATCTGAAACAGCTGTCAGACCAAGATTTCAATAAGACGGTGCTTTACATGATGATTGGTATTTTCCTTATTTTGGTGATCTTGTTCCGTTCGCTTGTTATGCCGCTGTACTTAGTAGGTTCACTCATATTGACTTACTTTACAGCAATCGGTATAACAGAATTTATTTTCACCCATTTCTTCGGATATCCAGGCATTAACTGGGCTGTACCATTCTTTGGATTTGTCATATTAATGGCGCTCGGAGTCGATTATTCGATTTTCTTAATGGAGCGATTCAATGAATACAAAACAAAAGACATCCAGTTTGCCATGACCGAATCAATGAAAAATATGGGGTCTGTCATTATGTCAGCTGCTGTTATTCTGGCAGGAACATTTGCCGCAATGCTTCCATCAGGTGTGCTGTCTCTCTTGCAGATTGCAACACTTGTCCTCACAGGACTTTTATTGTACGCACTCGTTGTGCTACCATTGTTCGTACCTGTAATGGTGAAATTGTTCGGATCAGCCAACTGGTTCCCATTTAAACGAAAAGAATAGGTATCCCATATAGAAAGAAGGAATCAATGTGATGAGTCGTTGGGCGCTGATAACAGGTGCCAGTGGCGGAATTGGGCAGGCAGCAGCCAAAAAGCTTGCTCAAGAAGGCTGCAACCTAATGCTTCATTATCATAAAAATGAACAGGCAGCTGTGCGCCTCGCCGATCATTTGGATGAGGCATATCACATTCAGACGCATGTCGTTCAAGCAGATTTAGCTAAAACGGGCGGAGCAGATGAGCTTGTCAGCCGCCTGCCCCTCCGTCCAGATATCCTTGTTTTAAATAGCGGCAGGAGCCATGTTGGATTGGTGACAGACACAGAAAAAGATGTCTTAGCCAGTATGGTGCAGCTTCATGTCACAAGTCCATATGAGCTTACCCAATCCCTTTTACCTGCCATGATCCAAAAGAAAGCAGGTCATATCATTGCGGTCAGCTCGATATGGGGAGAAACGGGAGCATCATGTGAAGTGCTGTACAGCATGGTCAAAGGTGCGCAAAATGCGTTTATAAAAGGATTAGCAAAAGAGCTTGCCCCAAGTGGAATAAGAGCAAATGCTGTCTCCCCTGGTGCTGTCAAAACAGACATGATGAATAGTTTTACGCAGGAAGACATCGCGATGCTGGAAGAAGAAATCCCGCTTGGCCGGCTTGCATCGCCTGAGGAAGTTGCAGATGTCATTTGGTTTCTCGCCTCAAAACAGTCAAGTTATATCACAGGTCAAATTTTATCTGTTAATGGCGGCTGGTACTGTTAAAAAACGTGTATAATTCGTCTCTTCATGACAAAAGCTATGGCTGTAATTCATCTTTTCGAATGGAGGAATCGACATGTCTGTACTTGAGAACTGGGACCATTGGAAAAACTTTTTAGGTGATCGCTTAAATCATGCGCAGGATAAAGGTTTAGAAGATGAGACCATCAATAACCTTGCATATGAAATTGGCGGATATCTAGCTAACGAAGTTGAGGCAAAGAACGAGCAGGAAAGAGTACTTGCTGACCTTTGGAGCGTTGCATCAGAAGATGAGCAGCGTGCCATTGCAAATATGATGGTCAAGTTAGTTGAAAATAATAGCTCGCACTAAACAAAAAGAGAGGTCGTTTGTGCCTCTCTTTTTATTTTAACCGTTTCACAACATTGTGCTTTCTAAAAATGTGAAAATGCTTTATGATAAAGGAAGGTAAAAATTTGCCACAATGAAGGGGGTAATATCATTTGGCAAAGCTCGAATGGTATTTTGAATATGAGATACAGGTAAACCGTCCCGGACTTTTAGGAGACATTTCTTCTCTAATGGGGATGCTTTCAATTAATATTGTGACAATCAATGGTGTTGATGTATCAAGACGCGGAATGCTTTTACGCTGTGACCACACAGATCAAATTAAGCGACTTGAATCAATTTTAAATACAATGGAAACGATAAAAGTAACGAAATTAAGACAGCCAAAGCTTCGTGACCGCTTAGCTGTTCGTCATGGAAGATACATACAGCGTGATGCGGATGACAAAAAGACGTTCCGTTTTGAAAGAGACGAGCTCGGTCTTCTTGTTGATTTTATGGCTGAACTCTTTAAAAAAGAAGGACATAAATTGATTGGGATTCGCGGTATGCCGCGTGTCGGAAAAACAGAATCAATTGTGGCTTCAAGTGTATGTGCAAGTAAGAGATGGCTGTTTGTTTCGTCTACTCTTTTGAAACAGACGATCCGAAGTCAGCTTATCGCAGATGAATACAGCCCAGATAACGTCTTTATTATTGATGGGATTGTATCGACAAGAAGAGGTTCTGAGAAGCACTTACAGCTTTTAAGGGAAATTATGAGACTGCCGGCAACGAAGGTGGTTGAGCATCCAGACATCTTTATTCAAAATTCAGAATATACAATGGATGATTTCGACTATATCATTGAATTGCGTAATAGTGCAGACGAAGAGATTACATATGAACACGCTGAAGAACCACAAGTGTTTGATCATTCTGGTTTTTCTGGCTTCGATTTTTAATATGGTAATGGTAGGTGTTTGTTTTGACTGAATTGGGAAAACGGCTCGTTGAGGCCAGAGAGGAAAAAGGGATGTCGCTGGAGGATCTCCAGACGGTTACCAAGATCCAAAAGCGCTATTTGCTAGCAATCGAACAAGGAAACTATGATATTATTCCAGGTAAATTTTACGTCAGAGCGTTTATTAAACAATATGCCGAAGCCGTTGGACTGAATCCTGAACAATTGTTCGAAGAATTTCGTAAAGATGTTCCAAGCACGTATAACGATGAAGTATCTGATAAATTATCAAATATTAAGCCGCAAAGAGAGCTGCCAAAGCCTGCCTCGAAAGTGCTAGAATTATTGCCGACAATTTTAATTATTGGAGGCATCATTGTGGTCATCGCCATCATTTATGTGATCGTGCAGGCGGTCAATCATGATAGCGGACAGAAGAATAATCAGGCGGCTCCTCAGCAATCAGAATCTAAATATGAAGTATCTAAGGATTCATCTCTTGCAAAAGATCAAAAGAAAAAAGAAAAAACTTCATCAGATGATAAAGAAAAATCATCTAAAAAAGATGATTCATCAAAAGACGATGAAACTGTTTCGTTAAAGGCGACGAATACAGAAGGCTCGACGACAACTTATGAAGTATCAGGTGCTGACGAAATGGAGTTAACCATTTCTGCCTCGCAAGCTTCATGGCTGCGCGTAAGAGACGAATCTGGAAAAGTGCTGAAGATGGGTGAACTAAAAGATGGCGAATCGTTTAAAACAGATATGTCTGATCTTTCTCAGGTCGATATCCGTCTAGGCAATGCGTCTGGAATTGATATCAAGGTAAATGACGAGACACTTAAGTACGAATTAGACCCTAAGAACACCATGACACAAAACATTGTGATTGTGAATAAAGGAAAGGAAAAGTCATCTTAAGCAAGTAGATGACTTTTCTTTTGTTCCTACTATTATATACATAAAAAATTGCATTATTGGAGGATTGGATTTCATGTTTAACTTACCGAATAAAATAACCCTTTCTAGGATCGCCTTGATCCCTGTTTTTATGATTATTATGCTTGCACCGTTGGATTGGGGTGTTGCACGCTTTGGCGACGTCAGCATCGAAGTGACGCACCTTGTTGGAGCGATCCTGTTTATTGTCGCTTCAACAACTGACTGGATTGATGGATACTACGCACGCAAGCTTAATTTGGTGACAAACTTTGGTAAATTTTTAGATCCGCTTGCAGATAAATTGCTTGTTTCAGCTGCTTTAATTATACTTGTTCAATACAACCTCACACCGGCATGGATGGCGATTGTGATCATCAGCCGTGAATTTGCTGTAACTGGTCTAAGGCTTGTATTAGCCGGAGGCGGTGAAGTAGTGGCAGCGAATATGCTTGGAAAAGTGAAGACGTGGGCGCAAATCATTGCGATTTCAGCACTTTTACTGCATAACCTGCCGTTTGAACTTGTATCATTCCCGTTTGGTGATCTAGCGATGTGGGTAGCGGTGTTCTTCACTGTTGTCTCAGGCTGGGATTACTTTGCAAAAAACTGGGAAGCTTTAAAGAATTCTAACTAAAAAGGACGTGTACGCTTTGAAGTCAGAGAGAAAAGCAGAAATTATTGCAGTCGGTTCCGAACTCTTGCTAGGGCAAATTACGAATACGAATGCACAATTCATCAGCAAACAACTAGCTGAAATTGGTGTGAATGTTTATTACCACACAGCAGTTGGTGACAATCCAGAGCGTTTAAAACAGGCCATTCAGGTGGCGCAGGAAAGATCTAATTTTATTATCTTCTCAGGTGGTCTTGGACCAACCAAAGATGACTTAACAAAAGAAACAATTGCGAGCACGCTCGGTAAAGAGCTTGTACTAAATGAAGAAGCATTTGAATCGATTCAAGACTACTTTCGAAAGACCGGCCGCGATATGTCACCGAACAACCGTAAGCAGGCACTCGTTCTAGAAGGATCAGATGTGCTTGTGAACCGTTTCGGGATGGCTCCAGGTATGTTTGTTCAAGAAGATAATACGTTTTATATGCTTCTTCCTGGACCGCCAAGTGAATTGCACCCGATGTTTGAAAACGAGGCAAAGCCGCTTATTTCTGAGAAGCTTGGCTTAAAGGAAAAAATTGTGTCTGTTGTTCTGCGCTTCTTCGGAATCGGTGAATCGCAGCTTGAAACAGACCTAGAAGATTTAATTGATGCTCAAACCAACCCGACGATTGCACCACTCGCATCTGACGGTGAAGTGACGCTAAGGCTGACTGCTAAGCATGAGGATGAAAAAGAAACAGAGCGTCTGTTAAAAGAAACAGAAGCACAAATTTTAGCGCGGGTAGGAGAGTACTTCTACGGATATGGGGATACATCACTTGTCCGCGAAGCGTCCAAAGCCTTGCACGAGCACGGGAAAACAGTAGCAGCAGCAGAAAGCCTGACTGGCGGAATGTTCTCCGAATGGCTGACAGATCTCGAAGGAGCATCATCCATTTTGAACGGAAGTGTGGTTTGTTATACAAACCAAGTCAAACAGCAGGTACTTGGCTGCCGGGAAGAAACACTGTCTTCTCATGGGGCTGTCAGTAAAGAGTGCGCTTTAGAGCTTGCTGAAGGGGTTAGGAAGCTGACCGGAAGTGATATTGGCATTAGCTTTACGGGTGTAGCAGGACCTGATACCCAAGAGGGTCAGCCTGTTGGAAAAGTATTCATTGGACTATCGACGAAAGACCAGACGGACGTGTTTGAATGGATGTTTACAGGCAGCCGGTCGGGCATTCGAAAGCGCGCTGTGAAATATGGTCTGCATCACTTACTCAACTTATTAAAAGAGAGTTAATTTTGTTTTTTGTTAGGTTTACTCCTTTATAAAAGAGCGTTTTTTTTAATAGAAAACACTCTTTTCTTAAAAAATCGGCCGAGAAAAAAATCGAATATGTGTTCGTTTTTTTCTTGGCAAATGACGTAAAACAAGGTATAGTATAGATAGTGGAATTGATAAAGGAGGAAACAATAGAATGAGTGATCGTCAAGCAGCCTTAGATATGGCTCTTAAACAAATAGAAAAACAGTTTGGTAAAGGCTCTATTATGAAACTAGGAGAGCAAACAGATACACGTATTTCAACAGTACCTAGTGGTTCGTTAGCACTTGATACTGCGCTTGGAATAGGCGGATATCCCCGAGGCCGTATTATCGAAGTATATGGTCCAGAGAGTTCTGGTAAAACGACAGTAGCCCTTCATGCCATTGCTGAAGTTCAGCAGCAGGGAGGACAAGCTGCATTTATTGATGCAGAGCATGCACTCGATCCAGTTTACGCTAAAAAACTAGGTGTCAACATTGATGAACTGTTACTTTCTCAGCCGGATACAGGAGAGCAAGCACTTGAAATTGCAGAAGCTCTTGTCCGCAGCGGGGCAGTTGATATTGTTGTTATTGACTCTGTAGCTGCTCTTGTACCAAAAGCAGAGATTGAAGGAGACATGGGTGATTCACACGTTGGTCTTCAAGCGCGTTTGATGTCTCAAGCTCTTCGTAAGCTATCAGGTGCTATCAACAAATCAAAAACAATTGCCATCTTTATTAACCAAATTCGTGAAAAAGTTGGTGTCATGTTCGGTAACCCTGAAACAACGCCTGGTGGACGTGCGCTGAAGTTCTATTCATCTGTTCGTTTAGAAGTGCGCCGTGCTGAACAGCTGAAACAAGGCAATGACATTATGGGGAATAAAACGAGAATTAAAGTGGTGAAAAACAAAGTGGCACCGCCATTCCGTATTGCGGAAGTAGACATTATGTACGGTGAAGGGATCTCAAAAGAGGGAGAAATCATCGACCTTGGAAGCGAACTAGATATCGTACAAAAGAGCGGTGCTTGGTATTCTTACCAAGAGGAACGTCTTGGACAAGGCCGTGAAAATGCGAAACAGTTCCTAAAAGAAAATAAAGATATCATGCTGATGATCCAGGAGCAAATTCGCGAACATTACGGTTTGGATAATAACGGAGTAGCGCAGCAGGAATCTGAAGAGGCGCTAGAACAATTAGAATTAGAATAAAAATAAAATTAGTATGAAATGATAAAAAAGGCTGGGTGAAAAAATCCAGCCTTTTTTATTTTACAAAAAACTTTTCGACAACTTTTTCAGTACTTCATCCGTCTAAAGTGTACAAAATGGAATTTATTTTGGGAGGAAAAAATAATGACAAGCCCGACCCGCAGAGGAACTGCAAAACGCAGACAGAGAAAACCAAGTCAGAGGGGAAAACTTGTGCTTGTTTTTTTAGCAGCGATGATTTGCTTTACGATGTGGAATGTGCTTCATCGAAATAGTGAAGAGAACAACCCGTTTCAAAAAACAGCAGTAGCTTTAGAAAACAGCCAGAAAAAAGAAGTCAAAAGGAAAACTGCCAAAAAATCAGAGGAACAAATCAAAACAGTGGACCGCAATCAGAAAATCAGCAGCTATTTAAATGAGATCGGTTTCAGCGGGACAGCTATGATTGTTAGAAATGGAGAAATTGTAACAAATAAAGGTTTTGGTTATGCAGACCGTAAACGAAAAATTCAAAATAATCCATTTACATCTTTTTATGTCGGTTCGTCACAAAAAGCGCTGATTGCAACCGCTATTTTGCAGCTTGAGGAAAAGGGGAAACTTCAGACAAGTGATCCGGTAAGCACGTATTTACCTCATTTTCCTAACGGACAAACGATTACTTTGAAAAATCTGCTGACACATACATCGGGAATAAACGGACATATTGAAGGAAATGGCGCAATTACTCCGGACGAATTAATAAAAGACATAGAACGTCAGGGTATTCATCGTCAGCCGGGCGTATGGGGCTACAAGGATTCCAACTATTCTGTTCTTGCTTATATTGTTGCTGAAGTAAGCGGTGAGTCCTATGAAGAATATATAACGAATCATATTTTTAAACCGGCGGGAATGACGCATGCAGGGTTTTACAAAACATATGAAAAAGAACCTTATCCTGCTGTCGGGTATAAGCTGAAAGGCAGCAGAATGGTTACACCGCATATGCCCGATCTATCTCAGCTGTATGGTGCTGGAGATATTTATATGAGAGCTATAGATATGTACAAATTTGACCAAGCCCTGATAGACGGCAAACTGTATTCGCAGAAGAGCTATAAAAAGATGTTTACGCCAGGAAGCAGCTCCACATACGGAATGGGATTTTATGTTGCTCCCGGTAGCTATTCAAACCATGGTGTCATGCCGGGTTTCAACATTTTGAACAGCTTTAGCAAATCTGGGCAAACCATTGTTGTATTGTTCTCAAACATTCAAAACAACAATAAACTGGGCCAAGTGAACAATAAAGTATATCAGCTGCTGAATCAAGAATAATTCTGATCTGCTTTTGCAAACGCTAAGATGGCAAGCTTGACAAGTATTTCCGACACAATTACAATGGGAATGTATCACTTGTTTTTCTTAACATGATTGATAACTAATTTAAACTTGACAAGGGCAGTGAGGATCTCATTCCCTGTGAAGGCCCTGTATGTTGAGACACAAAACAATGTACATGCCGACACTTTATTTGTAAAACCAAGTTCATAGCAAGAGGAGGTGAAAATATGTCGCCTACGATGTTTACGATCATCTCCATTTTGCTGAGCCTAATCTGTTTAGTTGTTGGCTACTTTGTTCGTAAAACCATTGCAGAAGCAAAAATATCCGGCGCAAGAAACATGGCCGAACAAATTGTTGAGGATGCAAAGCGTGATGCGGAAGCATTGAAGAAAGAAGCGCTCTTGGAAGCGAAAGATGAAATTCATTCGTTTCGTGTAGAGGCGGAGCAAGAAGTTCGTGAAAGACGAAATGAGCTTCAAAGACAAGAAAACCGTTTACTTCAAAAAGAGGAAAATCTTGATCGCAAAGACGAATCTTTAGATAAACGGGAGTCCCTGTTGGAGAAGAGAGATCATTCTCTGAATGAACGACAACAACATATTGAAGAGATGGAAAGCAAAGTGGATGATATGATTCGTTTGCAGAAAGCCGAGTTGGAACGTATTTCAAGTCTAACTCGAGATGAAGCGAAACAAATCATTCTGGATCAAGTTGAAAATGAGCTTTCCCACGACATTGCAGTCATGACGAAAGAATCTGAAAACCGAGCGAAAGAAGAGGCTGACAAAAAGGCGAAAAACATTCTTTCACTTGCGTTACAGCGTTGTGCAGCTGATCATGTAGCTGAAACAACGGTATCTGTAGTCAATCTTCCAAATGATGAGATGAAAGGTCGTATTATCGGACGTGAAGGACGAAATATCCGTACGTTAGAAACGTTAACAGGTATTGACTTGATCATAGATGATACACCTGAAGCTGTTATCCTATCGGGCTTTGATCCGATTAGACGTGAAACAGCGAGGATAGCTCTGGACAAGCTAGTCCAGGATGGCCGCATTCATCCTGCACGAATTGAAGAGATGGTGGAAAAATCACGCCGTGAAGTCGATGATTATATCCGCGAGATGGGTGAGCAAACGACATTCGAAGTCGGAGTTCACGGTCTGCATCCGGATCTTATCAAAATTCTCGGCCGCTTGAAATTCCGTACAAGTTATGGACAAAATGTCCTGAAGCATTCAATTGAGGTTGCACATCTTGCAGGTCTCATGGCTTCAGAGCTTGGAGAAGATGCAAAGCTTGCAAAACGAGCAGGTCTTCTGCATGACATTGGAAAAGCCATTGATCATGAAGTAGAAGGAAGCCACGTAGAAATTGGCGTTGAGCTTGCGACGAAATATAAAGAGCATCCTGTTGTCATCAACAGTATTGCCTCTCACCACGGTGACCAAGAACCGACATCTATTATCGCTGTTCTTGTGGCGGCAGCTGATGCATTATCTGCAGCACGCCCTGGTGCAAGAAGTGAGACGCTTGAAAATTACATTCGGAGACTTGAGAAATTAGAAGATATCTCTGAATCTTATGAAGGTGTTGAAAAATCGTTTGCGATACAGGCTGGACGTGAAGTACGTATAATGGTGAAGCCAGATTCAATTAATGATCTTGAAGCTCACCGTCTAGCAAGGGATATTCGTAAGCGAATTGAGGACGAGCTCGATTACCCTGGTCACATTAAAGTGACAGTCATTCGAGAAACTCGCGCAGTAGAGTATGCAAAATAGAGCGGTGCGCTTAGCGCCGCTTTATTTTTTTGTGTAAATATGCAACACTGATAAGAAGATCAATTTATAAGAGAAAGGGTTCAAAAGCGCATGAAAATATTATTTGTTGGAGATATCGTTGGTTCACCTGGCAGAGACACACTGAAAGAATACTTGCCAAAGCTGAAGAAAAAATATCAGCCGCACTTTACCATTGTCAACGGAGAAAATGCTGCTCACGGGAAAGGTCTGACTGAAAAAATCTATCATGAGCTCCTGCAAGCAGGAGCTGATGTGCTCACAATGGGCAACCATACATGGGATAAAAGAGATATTTTTGATTTCATCGATGACGCAGCCAATATAGTGCGTCCTGCTAACTTCCCAGAAGGCACACCTGGAAAAGGTCTCACGTTTATTAAAAAACAAGGAAAAGAACTGGCTGTCATCAACCTGCAAGGACGTACGTTTTTACCGCCAATCGACTGCCCATTTCAAAAAGTAGATGAATTAATTGCGGAAGCATCCAAACGGACCCCGTTTATTTTCATTGATTTTCATGGTGAAGCCACAAGTGAAAAGCAAGCAATGGGCTGGTATACAGACGGCCGTGCATCATGTGTCGTTGGAACACATACACATGTTCAAACAGCAGATAACCGCGTATTGCCAAAAGGAACTGCGTATATTTCAGATGTCGGGATGACAGGACCTTATGATGGCATTTTAGGTGTTGACCGAGAAACGATTATTAAACGATTCAAAACAAGTCTCCCAGTCCGGTTTGAAATTGCAGAAGGCCGCACAACGTTAAGTGCAGTCATCGTAGAAATTGACGAACAGTCGAAAAAAGCTGTCAAAATTGATCGAATTTTGATAAATGATGACCATATTTTCTTTGAATAAATGTTCACATATTTATTTCAGAAAAATATTAATCAGAAAGAAGGAATATGCGCCCTCTATCGTGAATATAGTAAAAATGGTAGGTAGCCTGCTATTTTTGAAAAACATTTTGGGGATGGATTTTCAAAAAAATAGCATCATCTAACAAAGATTGTTCTAATGAACACTCACTTATCCATTGTAAATTTAAGGGGGAGCAGAAATGGAAATTTTAAAAGTTTCAGCAAAGTCAAATCCGAATTCAGTAGCAGGAGCATTAGCGGGCGTTTTACGTGAACGCGGTGCAGCAGAAATACAAGCAATCGGCGCTGGAGCACTGAATCAGGCGGTTAAGGCTGTCGCCATTGCAAGGGGATTTGTTGCGCCAAGCGGAGTGGATTTGATATGCATTCCAGCCTTTACTGACATTCTGATCGATGGAGAAGAAAGAACAGCCATCAAATTGATTGTTGAGCCACGATAATTCTAATTTTATTATTTTCAACCTGCTTACATCATGTAAGCAGGTTGTTTTTGTTTACCGCTATACATTTCTTATATAACATATTCAGTTCGTGAAATAGATAAAAATGACATATTAGAGCTTGCATTTTTTCACCATGATGATAAATTAAGATTAAGTTGAATTTACTTCATCAAAAATAAATATTTAAGTAGGTGAAATAATGTTCGAAGCTTTTTTGAAAAGAGGAAAGCTTGTTTTTATTTTATTTTTTATCGTTCTCATTGCTGGCGGCTATTTATTTGCGCAGCTTCCTAAACGAGAGCTGCCAGAATTCGAGGCGAATCTCGTCACGATTTCAACCGTTTTTCCTGGTGCGGATGCAAAACAGGTGGAAAGAGATGTCACCAATAAGCTGGAATCAGCTCTATCTGATATCAATGGTGTAGAGAAAACGAGCTCGGTTTCTGCCATTGGTTTCTCAAATATTGTGCTTGAAATTGAGGACCAAGCCGACTTTCAAAAGGTGACAAGTCAAATTAAGAATGAAACGACAAGTGCTGCGTCATCTTTTCCTGACGAAGTGATGGAGCCGGATATAAAGGATGAGTTCGGCAGCGTGCCGGTTGGTTCTTATATGATTGTGTCGAGTCAATCATCGGACTTAGCAAAGAGTCAGAAATTGCTGCGTGCATTGAAGGAAAAAGTAGAGGACATCAAAGGAGTAGACAATGTCGTTATTAAAGGCTTTAATGACAAACAAGCGATATTAAACTTAGATTCAAACAAGCTGGAGGGTGAAGGGTTAAATGTAACTGATGTCACAAATGCCATCAATCAGGAATTTGACACATCTCCACTAGGCGATATTCGGGCAGGTAAAGAGAAGGTCAAGCTGTCCATCGATACATATGACCGCTTAGATCAAGTCAAAAAAATTGAGCTTTTCTCAAAAACAAAACGAGAGCCGGTCACAATTAATCAGCTTGGCAGCTTAAAAGAAGTAGAAAAAGAGAAAAGTGATATTGTGTCCTATAACGGAAAGCCCGCTTATTCATTTACAGTGAATATTAAACCAGGGCTTGATATTCCTAAAATGTATGACAAAGTCATTGATGTCATTGAGAAAGAAAAGCAATTGCCAAATGGGGTGGAGTGGGTAGACTACTATTCACAAAAAAGTGAAGTGGATGCCATTTTCAATGATTTAATAAAGGAAGCCATTGTTGCAGTCATCGCTGTCATTATCGTTACTACACTTGGACTCACGATTGGCGGGGCGTTTATCGTTTCACTCGCCATTCCGCTATCCATTACAATTGGAACCATTCCGCTGCCATTTTTACAAGTGGATCTCAATCAAATTTCAATCATCGGCTTTATCATTGCCTTAGGGATACTTGTCGATGATGCGATTGTCGTCAATGATAATATTTTAAGACAAATGAAAAAATACGAAAGTCCGCTTAAAGGAACAATTGCTGGCGTAAAAGAAGTCGCAGGGTCTATTTTGACATCAACACTTGCTGTTGTGTTTGCCTTCCTGCCGCTTGTTTTCCTATCAGGTGCCAACGGTTCATTTATTCGGGCATTACCGTCTGTTCTAGTAACGACTGTGCTTGCGTCCATGGTGATTTCGCTGACACTTGTGCCGGTCTATCAATATACTGTGAACAGGAAAAGAAAGAACAAGAAGAGTGAAAAAGAGCCTGGATTCCTAGGAAAACCATTAAAAAGGCTGGCGGATTTCTATGCAGACCGTGTGCTGAAAAACATTGTGAAGCGGCCGCTCGTTATTGGACTAAGTGGCTTGCTTGTTGCAACGCTTGCTTTTTTACTTATTTTCGTCACACCATTTGAATTTTTCCCTGCGGCGAATAAGAAAGAAGTGGTCGTCACTGTCACGCTTCCAAGTGAAACAACATTAGACAAAACAAATGAAACACTAAAAAGAATAGAACAAGAAATTAAGCAGCAAAAAGGCATTGAAGAAACGGCGATTTTTGCAGGCGGCGGGGTGCCGAATCTGTTTAATGAAAGTATTTCAAATGCAAGTGACCACACAGGTCAGATTGTTGTAAGAGTAGACAATGATCAGATGACAAGTAAGGCATTGATAGATCGTATGACCGAGCCTTTACGAGAGAAATTCAAAGAGGCTGATCTCTTTATGAAAACCATTGTTCAAGGACCGCCAACTGGAGCGCCAGTGACAGTAACAGTTGCAGGTGACTCTTTTACAAAGCTCATTGATGTCAAAGAAACGCTAACAAATGAAATGAAAGACAAAGGAGCAAGCTTGATTACGGATGATGTCAATAAGCCGGTGAAAACGATCTCCTTTGAATTAAACCGTGAGCGAATGGCAGAGGATGGGCTCAGTGCTCAATTTGTCAGCAGACAGCTTGGGCTTGTGACAGAAGGGATTCCATTAGGTACCTTTAAACAAGGAACAAATGATATCGATTTAGTGGTGAAACAGGATATAGGCACACATCAAAATGGTTTAAAGCTAAAAGAATTGAAAGTGCCTGTGAAGACAAACGAGGGTGGTATGCCTCAACTTGAGCCGCTTAGCCGATATGTAACAGAAAAAGAAACAGAGCAGTATGAAAGCATTCCACATGAAAATGGAGTTCCAACTATTACGCTAAAGGCGTATCCCGGCGCATCAGATTCGTTTAAAGACGATATGAAAGAAGTCGTCAATCAAGTGGGGAAAAGCGCGGCAGCGAAGGATTTGGACATTTCACAAGGTGGAGAAAATGAAAATCAGACCCGGTTCTTTATTGAAATTAGTCTCTTATTTGTGGTTGTCTTGCTGCTCATTTACGTGACCATCGCATTCCAATTCAATTCATTGATGCTTCCGCTGTTAGTTCTAGGAACGGTTTACTTAGCCGTATCAGGAGCCATTATCGGACTGTTTGTCACACAAACGCCATTCAGCTTTATGGCAACAATGGGAATTGTCTCATTGGCTGGTATTGTTGTTCGAAATGCGGTCGTCTTATTTGAATTTATTGAACAGCGTTGCAAGCAAGGGTTTGATCAACAGACAGCTGTCATTGAAGCGGGAAGAGCAAGGATTAGACCGATACTTTTAACAGCATTTACGGCATTAGTTGCATTAATGCCTGTTGCATTCAGTCATGATCCACTCTTTAAGCCGCTGGCCATCTGCATTGTATCGGGTGTCTTTTTCTCAACAATTCTGACATTATTCATTGTGCCAGCCCTATATGTTGCCGTTTCAAAGAAACGCTGACGATGAAAGCAGATCTCCTTTCAACCGGAGATTTGCTTTTTTTTATGAAAAATATCTAAAAAAATATGTGGGGTGTTCATTTGTCTTTATCTAGTAGACAGTGGTATTTACGACTAAAATAAGTCGTGTTAAAATCTGATTGGGAGAAGTTTTTTAACAAAGGGGTTGTACGTCATGTGTGGAACGATGAAAGCGATTGTTAAAAAAGAAAGCGCTTACGGAGCGGTGTTGATGGAGATGCCGATTCCAGAAATCAAAGATCATGAAGTTTTGATCCAAGTGAAAGCCACTTCGATATGCGGAACAGACGTGCATATTTATAATTGGGATGACTGGGCTAAGGGACGAGTCAAAGCGCCCTACATTTTTGGACATGAATTTACAGGGGAAGTTGTCAAAGTGGGGAAGCAGGTCTCACGAGCAAAGGTAGGGGACTTTGTATCGGCTGAGACGCATGTTGTATGTAATCAATGTTATATGTGCTTAACAGGGCAGCAGCATTTGTGCAGTGAAACGAAAATTTTAGGGGTAGACATTGATGGCTGTTTTGCTGAATATGTCAAAGTACCTGAACAAAATGTGTGGCATAATCCAGCTCAAATGCCAGTTGAGCTTGCCTCTATACAAGAGCCGCTAGGAAATGCTGTCCATACAGTACTGCACACACCTGTTTCAGGTAAATCTGTGGCGATTTTTGGCTGCGGACCAATCGGTTTAATGGCAATCGCTGTCGCAAAAGCTTCTGGAGCTGTTCAAGTGTTCGCCGTTGATAAAAATGAATACAGGCTCGATCTTGCTCGAAAAATGGGTGCAGATCATATAGTGGATATTGGAAATGATGATCCAGTTGCGATGATTAAGCAGCTCACGCGGATGGAAGGGGCAGACGTAATGTGTGAGATGTCAGGTCATCCAGCTGCCATTAATCAAGCACTCGAAGCTTGTGCAAATGGAGGAAAAGTCAATATATTAAGCTTGCCAGAACGGCCAGTGACAATTGATATTACGAATCAAATTGTTTTTAGGGGATTAACCGTGCAAGGGATCACGGGGAGAAAAATGTTTGAGACGTGGCGTCAAGTATCTGAGCTGTTAAGAACGAATACTATTGATGTAAAGCCAGTTGTCACTCACACATTGCCATTTGAAGATTTTGAAAAGGGCTTTGAACTCATGCAAAGCGGTACGTGCGGTAAAGTCGTACTGATGATGCCATCATATCAAAGGGGGAAGAAATGATGAAGGAATTCACGTATTTACAAGATGAATTGGAAACAATGAAGCAGCAAGGCACCCACCAAACCTTGAAAGAGATCGACTCAAAACAATCATCCACTGTTACATTAAATGAACAATCTGTTATACAACTCTCCTCAAATAACTACTTAGGCCTCACCTCGCACCCAAGGCTGATGAAAGCAGCAAAAGAGGCGATTGATGAATTCGGAGCGGGTACAGGATCCGTTCGAACCATCGCCGGCACAATGACAATGCATGAACGTCTTGAAAAAAAGCTTGCTGCATTTAAAAAGACAGAGGCAGCCCTTGTGTTCCAATCAGGCTTTACGACCAACCAAGGAGTTTTATCGAGTATCCTGACAAAAGATGATATTGTCATTTCGGATGAACTGAATCATGCCTCAATTATTGATGGAATCCGATTAACCAAAGCTGATAAAAAGGTATACAGTCATTCCAATATGGAAGAGCTGGAGAAGATTTTGAAAAAATCAATGAATTATCGCGTCCGTCTCATCGTAACAGACGGTGTTTTCTCAATGGATGGTGATATCGCGCCACTTCCTGAAATCGTCAGGCTAGCAGAAGCATATGATGCATTTGTCATGGTAGACGATGCGCATGCCTCGGGCGTGCTTGGCGAGAATGGCCGCGGGACGGTCAACCATTTTAAACTCGACGGCAGAGTGCACATACAGGTCGGGACCCTTAGTAAGGCTGTCGGAGTGCTCGGCGGTTACGTGGCTGGTTCAGCGGTTTTAATTGATTATTTAAAACATAAAGCAAGACCGTTTTTATTCAGCACCTCACATCCGCCGGCTGTGACTAGAGCGTGTGAAGAAGCGATTGAAGTGCTGTTAGATGAACCGGAGCGAATCGATACACTTTGGGAGAACGCCGCTTATTTTAAAGAAAAGGTCATCAGCCTTGGATTTCAAGTCGCCCCAACAGAGACACCGATTATCCCAATCATGATTGGAGACGAAGCACTTACTTTTCGTTTCTCAAAAGCTTTAATAGAACGAGGCGTGTTTGCTCAAGGCATCGCTTTCCCAACAGTAGCAAAAGGCAAGGCAAGAATTAGAGCCATCATCACAGCCGAGCACACAAAAGAAGAACTAGACCGTGCACTGACAATCATTGAAGAAGAAGCAAAAAAACTAAACATACTTGATTGAGAGAGCGCAGGCTCTCTTTTTTTGCGATATTCTTTCCAATTTTCATCAAATCTACCGTTTGTTATGTATAATGTATGTAAAAAGATCTATTGGGGTAAGTGATGAGACAAATGCTATTTAATAAAGAAGATTTTTATAAGCAATATTTAGATTATAAGAGCAATGTAATAACAGATAAGAATCACCCATTTCACAAAATGTTTAATAAAGAGATACCAAACAAAATTCAAAATGAATTAGAAAAAAGCCATATGAAAAATTTGGATAGAATCGATATTAAAGCATCTACAGGAAATGGGAAAATTTCAGAGTCTATTTGGATAGCGTTTCTAGACCAACTCTTAACAAAGGATCCAAAAACAAATAAAACAACAACACAAAAAGGATTATATATAGTCATTTTATTCGCTAATAATGGCAAAGACTTTTATTTATCGATAGGATTAGGTACTGAAAATCTTTCTCTCAAAAAGATCAAATATGAAGCGAATGTTTGGCGAGAACGACTAAAACCTCAATTGGTGCATAGTCCTAATTTAAAAGGATTTGAAATAGGTGATTTTTACTTAGGAGAATCTGATAGACCTAAAAAATATGCAGCAGGTTCTTTGGTATTTAAAAGGTATAATATCGATACATTTAATCAATACGAATTTTTAAAAGATATATATAACTTAAATGAATTCTTTTATGATTTTATTTTCGAAATATATTCGAATCCGGATCTTCAAATGGACACGAAGATTAGTAAGAGTATAAAACGAAAAAGAATCATCCATAGAGACGTTTATAAGCAATTAAGAGAAGAAAGAGCCAAGCGAAATGAAGAGACAGGTAGGATAGCTGAAAAATTTGTTTATGATATGGAAGTAGAGCAATTAAAAGCAGCGGGTCAGGAGCAATTGGCGAAAAAAGTCAATTGGTTAGCCGAAACGGAAGATGGTCATGGATTTGATATCCAATCGTATTACCCTGATGGAAAAGAAAAACTAATAGAGGTGAAGGGCTCTAAACTTGCTCATCAAGACTTCCCTTTCTTCTTATCGGAACAAGAAAGAATGGTAGCAGAAGAGGAAAAAGAAGCGTATGTGATTACTTTAGTTGAGAGTGTCGGTACACAGCAAATGAAGATTGTAAAAGAAATACAAAACCCTTTGGAGAAAGATAACCTACTGTTAAAACCTACTCAATATTCATGCAGAATCCGGGTGGATTGAAAAGTGATGACACATATGATTTATTTTCAATTCATCACAAAATAGTCTATACTGTAGGGTGGAACTTGGTTTGAAAGGAGTACAAATTCATGAATGAAGAGCAGAGAAAAGCGAGCGGACAAGTAAGTTCATCGGACAAAAAATCCGAGAAGGACTACAGCAAATATTTTGAAGCTGTGTACATTCCGCCTTCCTTAAAAGATGCAAAAAAACGGGGTAAAGAAGAAGTCGAATACAATCAATTTCAAATTGACGAGCAGTTTCAAGGGTTAGGGAACGGCCGCAAGTTTTATATTCGCACATATGGCTGTCAAATGAATGAGCATGACACAGAAGTGATGGCTGGTATTTTTATGGCGCTTGGCTATGAACCAACAAACTCAACGGAAGATGCAAATGTCATCTTATTAAACACTTGTGCTATTCGTGAAAATGCAGAAAACAAAGTGTTTGGAGAGCTTGGTCATTTAAAAGCATTAAAACGTGAAAAGCCAGATTTAATTTTAGGCGTCTGCGGATGTATGTCACAAGAAGAATCTGTCGTGAGCCGTATTTTGAAGAAACACCCATTTGTTGACTTGATTTTCGGCACGCACAACATTCACCGCCTGCCAGAGCTGTTATCTGAATGTTACCTTTCAAAAGAAATGGTGATTGAGGTTTGGTCAAAAGAAGGCGACGTGATTGAGAACCTTCCGAGAGCCCGTCAAGGTAAAATCAAGGGCTGGGTGAATATTATGTACGGCTGTGATAAATTCTGTACATACTGTATCGTGCCTTATACGCGCGGCAAGGAAAGAAGCCGCCGCCCAGATGAAATTATTCAAGAGGTCAGACGTTTAGCAGCAGAAGGATATAAGGAAATTACCCTTCTTGGTCAAAACGTGAATGCATATGGAAAAGATTTTGAAGATATGGAATATGGTCTTGGCCACCTGATGGATGAGCTGCGAAAAATTGATATTCCGCGTATCCGTTTTACAACAAGTCACCCGCGTGATTTTGATGATCACTTAATTGAAGTGCTAGCCAAGGGCGGAAACCTTCTCGATCATATTCATCTGCCAGTTCAATCCGGAAGTTCTTCTGTGCTGAAACTTATGGCGAGAAAATATGACCGTGAGCGTTACCTTGATCTTGTGCGCAAAATCAAAGAAGCTATGCCGAATGCTTCATTAACAACGGACATTATTGTTGGATTCCCAAATGAAACAGATGAGCAGTTTGAAGAAACACTTTCCCTCTATCGCGAGGTTGAGTTTGATGCTGCTTATACATTCATTTATTCTCCAAGAGAAGGAACGCCTGCAGCGAAAATGAAAGACAACGTGCCAATGCGTGTGAAAAAAGAACGTCTGCAGCGCCTAAATGCACTTGTGAATGAAATTTCTGCGAAAAAAATGAAGGAATATGAAGGGCAGATTGTCGAAGTATTAGTAGAGGGTGAAAGTAAAAATAACCCTGAGATCCTAGCCGGATATACAAGTAAAAGCAAGCTTGTGAATTTTAAAGCACCAAAAGAAGCGATTGGCAACATCGTCAAAGTGAAAATCACACAAGCCAAAACTTGGTCTCTTGACGGAGAAATGGTTGGAGAAGCTATCGAGGTGAATTAAAATGACACTTTATTCAAAGAAAGAGATTGTCGAGCGTGCAAGAGAGCTCGCTAAAATGATTTCTGAAACGGAAGAAGTTGATTTCTTCAAAAAAGCAGAAGCGCAAATCAATGAAAATACAAAAATTTCAACGATCATTAATCAAATTAAGGCGCTTCAAAAACAAGCTGTGAACTTAAAGCATTACGGCAAACATGAAGCCTTAAAGCAAGTCGAAGAAAAAATCGATGCCCTGCAAGAAGAACTGGATGATATCCCAGTCATTCAAGAATTCAAAGAATCACAAATGGAAGTCAATTCCCTGCTTCAGCTTGTAGCGCACACAATTTCGAACCAAGTAACAGATGAAATCATTCTTTCAACCGGCGGTGACCTTTTATTAGGAGAAACCGGTTCAAAAGTGAAAAACTCATCACCAAGTTGCTCCATTAAATGAGAAAACCCCGCAGATGCGGGGTTTTTTATTATATAGAATATATGTTATTTGTATTTTGCTACTGCATCAACAACAAAATGTTGATGCAGTAGCCCTTGTATTTCGTAAAAAATAAATATTATATTGAAGTGTTATCAACTAAAAATGAATTGATTCTACAGATTAAAAGATTTGAATTGAAACTTAATACTTAATCCAAAAATATTTATTACAATATGAAACTCTCTCATAAAATCCCCTCCCTATATAAAGAAGGGCTACTATCTTTATTACATCAAATGACACCATTTCAGTCAACCCCAATCTCTCACTCTCCAACTTTTCCAATTTTCAAGGCAAGTTTATGGGCGACCATGCATACACTGAAACAGAAATGAATTTAATTGAACATGAAGTTCAAAATCGTGACACACTAGACGAATGCCCAGCATAAGATAAAACGATCAAGAACAAGGAGGCATGCCGGAATGTCTGAATACAGAGAAATTATTACAAAAGCGGTGGTTGCAAAAGGGAGGAAATTCACCCAAAGCACACACACCATTTCTCCATCGCAAAAACCAACCAGCATCCTAGGTGGTTGGATCATTAATCATAAGTATGATGCTGAAAAGGTCGGTAAAACGGTTGAAATCGAAGGAACATTTGATATTAACGTATGGTACTCTTACGCTGACAACACGAAAACAGAAGTCGTCACAGAGCGTGTGAAGTATGTAGACATCATTAAACTGAGATATAAAGATAAAAATTTTCTTGATGATGAGCACGAAGTGATTGCGAAAGTATTGCAGCAGCCCAATTGCTTAGAAGTAACCATTTCTCCAAATGGCAATAAAATTATCGTTCAGGCAGAACGCGAATTCATTGCTGAGGTAGTCGGTGAAACAAAAATTGTCGTAGAGGTCGATTCAAGCTGGAAAGAAAAAGATGATCACGAGTGGGAAGAAGAAGTGGATGAGGAGTTAGAGGATATTCATCCAGAATTCCTAGCAGGTGATCCAGAAGAGTAAGGAATGACTAGGGCGCATATCTCCCTAGTTTTTTTGTGCCTGTTCTAGGAGAAAAAAGGTGATTTTTTATGCTATAATTGAAGATGGTATGAATTCGAAAGTAATATAGTGAGGGATTAGAAATATGGCAAGTTATACGCCCATGATACAGCAATATTTAAAGATCAAGGCAGATTATCAAGATGCCTTTTTATTTTTTCGCTTAGGCGATTTTTATGAGATGTTTTTTGATGATGCAAAAGAAGCGGCGCAAGAACTAGAAATTACGTTAACAAGCAGAGACGGCGGCACAATTCCAATGTGCGGCGTTCCTTATCATTCTGCTTCTGCATACATAGAACAATTGATTTCAAAAGGCTACAAGGTCGCCATTTGTGAGCAGGTGGAAGACCCTAAAACGGCAAAAGGTGTGGTCAAAAGGGAAGTCGTTCAACTGATTACACCAGGTACCGTCATGGATGGTAAAGGTTTAAGTGAAAACGAGAACAACTTCATTGCATCTGTTACCAGCTTTCAAAATGGGTACGGTCTTGCACTGTCTGATTTATCAACAGGTGAAAACATGGCGGCTTTCATCGATCGCTTAGATGAAGTCGTATCAGAAATTTATTCTGTCGGTGCAAAAGAAATTGTGGTGTCAAAGCAGCTGGATGAGGAAACAGTCAAAACCCTTAAAGAACGCTGCCAAGCGACCATTTCATACGAAGATAGTGATGAATTATTAGAGGAAGCTGAACAGCTCGTTTCCCATCTTGACGACAAGTTAAAAACGGCATTTTTAACACTATATGCCTACTTAAGAAGAACGCAAAAAAGAAGCTTGGATCACCTTCAAAAAGTTCAAGTGTTTGAGCTTGAACAAACGATGAAAATCGATCTTTACTCAAAACGAAACCTTGAATTAACAGAAACGATTCGTTCAAAAAGCAAAAAAGGCTCTTTATTATGGCTGTTAGATGAAACAAAAACAGCGATGGGCGGCAGACTGCTCAAGCAATGGATCGACCGGCCGCTCATTCGTCTTTCGCAAATCAACGAGCGTCAGGAAATGGTGCAAATTTTGATGGATCATTTCTTTGAGCGAGAGGATCTGCGCGAACGATTAAAGCAAGTATATGATCTTGAGCGTCTAGCGGGCCGCGTGGCATTTGGTAACGTGAATGCTCGTGACCTCATTCAGCTCAAGGAATCTTTAAAACAAGTACCGGATATTAAACAACTCGTTCAATCATTACCAGAGGAAATGGCAAAATCAAGAGCGAATGAGATTGATCCTTGCGGTGACTTGCTTGATTTATTAGAAGATGCACTTTATGAAAATCCGCCGATGACGATAAAAGAAGGCAATTTGATTAAAGATGGCTACAATGCAAAATTAGATGAATACCGTGATGCCAGCCGAAACGGAAAGGACTGGATTGCACGTCTCGAACAGCAGGAAAGAGAATATACCGGCATTCGCTCATTAAAAGTCGGGTTTAATAAAGTGTTTGGTTATTATATCGAAGTGACACGTGCGAATACACATCTGCTTGAGGAAGGGCGTTATGAAAGAAAACAAACGCTTGCCAATGCAGAGCGGTATATCACACCAGAATTAAAAGAAAAAGAAGCACTGATTCTTGAAGCAGAATCAAATATTAACGAATTGGAATATGAACTATTTACAGCTCTCAGGGAGCAAGTAAAAGGCTATATTCCAAGATTACAGCTGCTCGCAAAACAAATGAGTGAGCTGGATGCGCTTCAATGCTTTGCGACTGTTAGTGAAAAGCGCCGTTATATCCGGCCGGAATTCTCAGAGGATAACGTGGATGTCAAAGATGGCCGTCACCCTGTCGTTGAAAAAGTGCTGGATCACCAGGAATATGTACCGAATGACTGCCATATGGGAAAAGGCAGACAAACCTTACTCATCACTGGACCGAATATGTCAGGGAAAAGTACGTACATGAGACAAATGGCACTCATCTCGATTCTTGCGCAGATTGGCTGCTTCGTTCCTGCGTCAAAGGCGACGCTTCCAATCTTCGATCAAATCTTTACACGTATTGGTGCAGCAGATGATTTGATTTCTGGTCAAAGTACTTTTATGGTAGAGATGCTCGAAGCAAAAAATGCGATGGTGCACGCAACGAAAAACAGCTTGATTTTATTTGATGAAATTGGACGCGGGACAAGCACCTATGATGGAATGGCGCTTGCGCAGGCGATCATTGAATTTGTTCATGATCATATTGGAGCCAAAACCCTATTTTCTACACATTACCATGAGCTTACGGTTCTTGAATCTCAATTAAGCGAGCTCAAAAATGTTCATGTGCGAGCTGAAGAGCATGAAGGCACAGTCGTTTTCTTACATCAAATCAAAGAAGGTGCAGCTGATAAAAGCTATGGTATTCATGTAGCGCAGCTTGCTGAATTGCCTGATGCCATCATCAATAGAGCCCAGACCATTTTAACGGAGCTTGAGAGCGGATCACATGACGTGACCCCGAACGTATCTGCAGCACCAAAAGTAGAAAAGACTGAAGAAAAACAGCAGCTATCTTTCTTTGAAGTAGAAGAAAAACCGCAGCCAAAAGCTGCTCTAAAACAGAAAGATCAAGCGGTCATCGATGAATTAAAATCATACAACCTAATGGATATGACGCCGCTTGAAGCTATGACAAAGCTGTATGAATTGCAAAAGAAATTATAATGTAAGGTGAGGTGAGCAGAAATGGCAAAGATTATTCAGTTATCCGATGACCTATCCAATAAAATTGCTGCAGGTGAAGTGGTCGAGCGCCCAGCTTCTGTTGTAAAGGAGCTTGTGGAAAATGCGATCGATGCAAAAAGTACAGTGATTGAAATCGATGTAGAAGAAGCAGGTCTTTCTTCTATAAGGATTATTGATAATGGTGTTGGAATCGATGCTGAAGATTGTAAGCTCGCCTTCCAGCGCCATGCAACGAGTAAAATCAAAGACGAAAATGATCTGTTCCGTGTCAGAACCCTTGGGTTCAGGGGAGAGGCACTGCCAAGTATTGCATCTGTCTCTCATTTAGAAATGAAAACGAGTACTGGCGAAGGAGCTGGTACACACCTAGCTTTGCAAGGCGGGAAAATCATTTCAGAGAAAAAAACCTCTGGCCGCCGCGGCACTGAGATTGTGGTCACCAACTTATTTTACAATACGCCAGCTCGCCTGAAATATATGAAAACCGTTCATACGGAGCTTGGTAATATATCGGATGTGGTCAATCGAATTGCGCTAGCTCATCCCGAAGTATCGATCCGTTTGCGTCATCAAGGAAAAGTCCTGCTCCAGACGAATGGAAATGGAGATGTGCGTCATGTACTTGCGGCCATTTACGGGACAGCTGTGGCTAAAAAAATGCTGCCGCTTCACGTACAATCACTTGATTTTGAAGTGAAAGGATATATTTCGTTACCTGAAGTGACAAGGGCATCACGGAATTATATGTCTTCTGTTGTAAACGGCCGATATGTCAAACATTTTCCGCTCGTGAAAGCGATCCATGAAGGATATCACACGCTGCTTCCGATTGGCCGTCATCCAATTACATTTATTGAGATGAAGATGGATCCAATTTTAGTAGATGTGAACGTTCATCCTTCGAAGCTTGAAGTGAGACTAAGTAAAGAACAGGAACTTCATGAGCTGATTAAACAAGGAATTAAGGAAGTATTTCAAAAGCAGCAGCTCATTCCAAGTGCTTCAGTACCAAAAAAAGCACAAATGCCAGCTGTGAAAAATGAGCAGCAATCCTTAACCTTTGATGCGAAACAAGGTAACTCAAGCCCAGCGGAAATACCGCTAACCTATCAGCCGGAGCCGCACGAGTCGGTCGTATACGAGACAAGTCATACCGATGGATACGGGATGCCTAAACAAGAGAAGACAGAGGCATCATCACCAGTATCTTATGAAGAAGTATCATCTGAGCGTATTCATTTAGAGGAATCCGCCGCTTCATTTGAAGATGAAGAGACGGTACTGTATGAAGATGTGACAGAGACGATTCCTGAAAACGAACGCGTTCCTGTGATGTATCCAATTGGGCAAATGCACGGCACATATATTTTGGCTCAAAATGAACGAGGGCTTTATATCATTGACCAGCATGCGGCTCAAGAGCGAATCAAGTATGAGTATTATCGCGAGAAAGTGGGAGAGATCGAACAGGAAGTGCAAGAAATGCTCGTCCCCTTAACATTTCACTACTCGAAAAACGATATGCTGATCATTGAAGAGCATAAGGATATTCTAGCGAAAGTGGGGGTCTTCTTAGAGCCCTTTGGTTCAGGAAGCTACATCGTTCGTTCGCATCCGCAGTGGTTTCCGAAAGGTGAAGAGGCTGAACTGATCGAAGAGATTATAGAGCAAGTGCTTGATGAAAAGCGTGTTGATATCAAGAAACTGAGAGAAGAAGCGGCGATTATGATGAGCTGCAAAGGCTCAATCAAAGCAAATCGTCATTTGCGTCATGATGAAATCAAAGCCTTATTAGATGAACTCCGGACAACGAAGGATCCATTCACCTGTCCACACGGCCGGCCAATCATTATTCATCACTCCACTTATGAAATGGAGAAGATGTTTAAGCGGGTGATGTGATATAAAAAAGCGCTCTTAACAGAGCGCTCAGCGTGTAGACAAACCCTCGCATTCGCCCGCAGTCCTGCGCTTCGGTGCTCACGAATGTCAAATTCGCTCCGCTCCGATGCTCGTCCTTCCTAGACTGCAAAGGTTTTCTATCACGCTGAAAAAAAGACAAAGGGCTAAAATTAAGATCATTTTAGCCCTTTGTCAACAATCTGAAGCGCTCTTAACAGAGCGCTTTTTTATTTAGCATCCGCAAGGATCTGGCGGTGTGACCACAACTGGCCGTGTATTAATATCAATCGTATCTTCTGCATAAAATGTGGAACCGATGCTGATGGCTCGATTTTCTGCACGGAACGTGTATGTACCTGCAGCAGGGAGTACTTTATGTGATAGCTTTAATGTATATTTGGAAATTCCAAGCAAATCCAATCTGAGCGGAATACGAACGGTCTGTCCGTTGTTCAAAATGTAGCTGTCTTTTAATGCTTTACCGTTCATAATGTCTTTCGTTGTTGCTTGGAAACCCTTTGGCAGAGTGAACTCAACCGCACCAAGACTTAGAACAGAATTTGGGCTGTATGTCAGCTCAATGTCAGAAAAAGACCATTCCTGCTTACTTGCTCCTGTAATTTTTGCGTAAAGTGCAGCTGGTTTTGCATTTGTTGTTGCTTTACCTGCTCCTTCAGCAGATGCAGACAGCGGTACTGACAGCGTCATAACCAATGTGAGCATCCCCATCATAAGAATCGTCCATGTTTTTTTCATTTTTTTCTTCCCCCTTGTTGAATATAGGTAAATAATAGATGATTACACCCATTATTTACCTATAATGTTACCATATTACCATATGGTATTAAATGGTATAATGTACCCTTATTTTGTCATTCTTTAGTAATAGCGGGGAAATAGCGCATTCGGTTGATTCATTCCGTAAAAATGGCTTTGCATTTGCTGGTTTGTTGGCATCATCATATGCATATCTTGGTAACCGTATGGATGGTGTGGCATCATCCCATATCCACCATAATGGCCTAAATGATGGTGATCCTTCATTGGAACATGCTTTGGAAAGTAATCATGCTGATTTGGAAACGTTGAATAAGGTGAATGATGATGCGGATGGTGCGCATTATACACATCTTTTTTACCGCTATGATAATGGTTTGGCATATTCATATGATCATGCATGTTTGGCGCGATCATATGCTCATGATTGGCTGTATACACATTTTCAAATGTGTGATAGGGATTTTCTTGATGATAATGATTCATTTGGCTGTTCATATCGTTCATGTATATCTCATCCTTTATGTCAGGTTGCCATATTCTATGAGACAGATATGCTTCATGAGCCTATCCATATGAAAGAAAAAAACCGGCTTTTCAGCCGGGAAAAGGAAAAGCAGGTAAAGCGTCAAGCCTTAATAGCTATGTCTTCTTCTACGACGCTTTTTACATCTGCTGCAGACACTTTTAGGAAAATAACAGGGATCGTAGCTTCGAGAAGTATCCCAAAAATCGCTCTCAAACCATTTATCTTTTTTATGACAAAACTTTTTTTCTTTACATGGATCCTCATGGCAATGATCGTCATGCTTTTTATAGCAGTTTGAGTGGGAATGTTTGCACTTGCATTTGCACATTGTCATCCCTCCTAAATGTGACTCAATGCTAGTATATGCAAGAAAGAGTCATGAGGACTGGATGCTCTCGCTTCTTTTATAAAAAAAGGCTTTTTTCTAAAAAAACTCAAACAAAAAGAATTGACTAGTGCTAAATTAACATGATAAAATATAAATTTTTATCCTCTGATGAAATGTGTTATAATGAGATTGTGAATACTTTCGGAGGTGGCGGATTTGTTTCAAATAGGTGATAAAATTGTTTATCCAATGCATGGAGCCGGTGTGATTGAAGGAATGGAAGAAAAAGAGATCTTAGGTAAGACGCAGGAATATTTTCTGATTCAAATGCCGAATATGCAGATGATGGTCCCAAAAGGCAGAATCAATCAACTAGGTATACGTCCGGTAGCAGATCAAGCAACGCTGAAAGTTGTGATGAACAATTTTGCAGAAGAAACAAACGACGACACGCTTACTTGGAAGCAAAGATATGATGAAAATCTGAAAAAGCTAAAAACAGGTGCGATCGAAGATGGTGCAGATGTTGTCAAAGATCTAATGAGACGAAATCAGAAGAAAGCATTAAATTCAAGTGAAAAGAAGATGCTTGAAGATGCAAGAGGCATGTTAGTGAGTGAGATTTCACTTGCACAGGGACTGTCGCAAGATGAAGTGATGACTGCTTTAGAGAATGAATTAAGAATGTAATAATGATATACAGAGACTGGCTGTTAACAGAAGGGGGAACTCCTTTTGTTTACAGCTTTTTTGTTTGGAAAAAGAATAATATTGCCATTTTTGTAGGTTATTTTAACTAAAGTTGAAATGAGGTCATACGGTTTAGTTTTTAAGTGCACAACAAAAATTCAAAGACCTCAGAAATACCTAGATGACATTAAAAACAGGTAAGTTCTCCTGATTCATTCAAATGAGCCGGACAACCTTTGAATTTTTTAAGTCATTGATAGTAAAATATTGCGGTAAGATGGCACCTAAGAGAAAAAAGGAGCGGTGAAATGAAAAGGTTACTAATATGTGGATTTATCTTTCTTATTTTGTGTACTCTTTTAATGGTGAAATGCAGCCATTCTGTTCAAGAAAAAAAAGAGCAAAAGCAGCATTATCAAGAGGTAGAAAAGTATCAAAAAGAGCGAAAAAAAGGTGATCAATATGAAAGTTTTAAACAGCTCATACGATATGAAAGAGAAGGGTATGAGATAGAATTTCACGAAAAGGGCGGAAGTGATTTACTCGTATTTTCTCCTCATGGAGGTGAAATTGAACCAGGAACAAGTGAAATTGTAGAAGCCTTTCAAGAAAGGTACTCTACGTATTTGTTTGAAGGTACAAAGCAAGACAATAACCGGGACCTGCATATCACGAGTACCAATTTTGATGAACCCATTTTGGTTCAAATGATTAAAACGTATCCTTTTTCAATTTCCATCCACGGCTATAAAAGTGATAAAAGACACACGCTCGTTGGCGGCACAAATGAAAAAATGCAAAGAGCAGTTGTACGAGAACTAAAAGATCGGGGATTTTCCGCAGAAATGGTACAAAAAGGCGAACGGCTTTCTGGTACAGATCCTAAAAATATAAATAATCGAAATGCGAGTGGTGAAAGCGTTCAGCTCGAAATTAGTACAGCGCAAAGAGAAGCTTTTTTTGACAATTTTGAGACGAGAAAAGGAAAGAAAAAAGCATTCAGACGCTATATTAATGCGTTAAAAGAAGTACTAAGAGAATTCGACCCGTCTTCGTAAAAAAGTTTTGATGGGCAAAAGTACTCTATTTAAACTTGGTAAAAAAGATAGGAATATGCGATTTGAACATAAAATATGTAATAACTTACAATTTGCCTTAAAAACATAAATTATGTAAAATAATAGTTATCAGTTTGATATGATAGAATGGGGCTGAAGTGGATGGCACACAAAATACCATCTTCCGAAGTAGGTGTAAAGATCAATCAATGGTACACTCATATTTGTAAATTTGAAGTTGAACAGGCAAACGGCATGAAGCGCCTTGTTGAAGAAGAAATTCATGATATGGAAGAGGATCAAGATTTACTCCTATATTATTCTCTAATGGATTTTCGCCATCAAATGATGCTTCAGCACTTAGCGCCAGTCCATGCGGGGAGTGAAACGCTTCAAGCAGTGTCCTTTCCTAAAGAAATTGACGATGCAGAAGATGAGATGACAGGCTTACTTGGCTATTATTTTCATTTTTTTCATGGAATGTACGCGTTTATCCAGCGCCGATATATCGAGGCCATTTCATATTACAAGCATGCCGAACATCAACTGATTTTAGTGACAGATGAGATCGAAAAAGCAGAATTCTACTATAAAATCGCAGAAGTATACTATCATATGAAACAAACCTATTTCTCCATGCACTATGCTAAAAAGGCGAGAGACATCTATAAGAAACATCAGCTTTATGGAAAAAGAAGCATTCAATGTGATTTTGTCATGGCAGGTAATTGGATTGATGTCAATCAGTATCAAAAAGCGCTTCCTTATTTAGAAAAAGCTTTAAAAGTCTGTGAAGCGATGGAACAAAAAGAATGCACATCTTACTTTAAAGCTATGGCTCTTAATAACTTAGGCACTTGTCATTATAGTATGGGAACGTACCATACAGCGACTGTCTTTTTTGAACAAGCTATTTCACTTTATCAGAAAGATCAAGCATCCACGATGATCAAATCGTTGTTTTCACTTGCCCTTACTTGTTTTAAACTCGGAGATATTCAGCGGGCGGGCGAGGCCATATCTAAAGGAATGAAAGAGGCTTGTGTATTGGAAGATGAAATTTATCAATTGAAATTCCAATTTTTGCAGGCGCTCTATATAGAAAAAGACGGCTGTGAGCAATTGAGGTCGGCCCTTTTTGGTCTGAGAAATAAAAAAATGTTTGCTGATTTAGAGGAATTAGCACTTGATGCGGCTAATTATTATAAGGAACGCGACATGTACAAGGAATCCTCCACTTTTTTTGAGATTGTGATCGAAGCGCGTACGCACATTCAAAAAGGAGATGAGATGTATGAGAACGAAGCATAACATGTCAGCTGCTCAAGTAGATGAAAGACTTCACACTTAAAAATGAGACAAACAACACCCTTTACGCATAAACGTAAAGGGCTTTTTTCTTTATTCTTTGATTGCTTTTTCTGCGTCAATTGCACCTGCTCCATAAATCATCGGATCATCCCCAGACCACTTGCTTGTATTTTCTTTTAACAGGGCTTTGACTTCATCTGGCGTTAAATCTGGTGAATGCTCTAATAGTAGAGCGCAAATACCAGCACAAATCGGTGTTGCCATCGATGTGCCAGATAACGTTGTATAGTCATCATCGACTCTGCTTGATTTATCGAGTTTATCCAGAAAGGATCTTGGTGATCTGAGAGAAACGATGTTTACTCCTGGTGCGAGGATATCAGGCTTTGCTTCCCCGTAAACAGTAGGTCCTCTGCTTGAAAACGGTGCCACGACATCGTCACTTGATTCTGGTGTATTCCTGTCATCATAGGCTCCGACCGTAATAACTTTTTGACTGACAGCAGGGCTTGCAATTGTCTGGCTGTTAGGACCAGAGTTTCCGGCAGCGACGCATACAACAATCCCTTGATCCCAAGCCGCATTGACAGCACGCACCATTGGATCGTCCTGTTCGTCATCATAACGCTGCGCAGCTCCGCCTAGCGACATACTGATAATATGAATCGGATCATCAGGGTTGTCTTCGTTGAACTGCATGCACCATTCAACACCTTCTATAATAGTAGAAAGTGATCCAGCGCCTTGTTTATTTAACACTTTCACGCCAATCAGATTTGTTTTTGGGGCAGGCCCTTTGTATAAGCCGTCTGAGGCGGCTCCATCTCCCGCGACATCTCCCGCGCAGTGAGTACCGTGGCCATTATCATCATAAGGCTTTGTTTTTTGTTTGACTAAATCCACAAAATCTCGAATTCTTCCATCTAAATCTTCATGCGGATAAATTCCCGTGTCAATGACAGCGACCGTTATGCCTTCCCCGGTTAAAGTTGTCCCGTTTCGGATGACTTCATCAGCATGGCTTGCTTGTGTGGCTACATCCAGCAGCGCATGAACTTTCCGATCTAAATAAATTTTACGAATATGCTCACCGTTTGCTAATAGCTCCTCTAAAGCAGCAGGCGTTAAATCAGCAGCGCAGCAGTCGATATGTGAAAAATGCCGTTTTATATTTGTTTTTCTGCTTTTTTTCATTAACTGTTTTGTGCTTTGAATCCCTGCCTCGGCTGCACCTTCCTTAAATTCAATGATTACACGAAGCTTCTTTTTCTTCTTCAGCCTGCCTTCGAAAAAACGATGAAGAAAGCATGGCGTCCATTTAAAAGGTTTATAAAGTTGAAGAACGGTCTCTCTTAAAGGCTGATCTAGTTTACTAGCATGTGTTCTGACCATTTGCACCATAGAAAATCCAAACATGTGATGCCCTCCATTCCAGCTATCCATTCTTGTACACTCTTACGTTATGTGATTGAGAACAGCTTGGTTCGGATTCTTGTCCCTCCTTTTCTTTATATTGGCGGCTTGCCTATGCCTTTTAAAAAAGAAAAGCGCTTACATTTTGTAAAATAATAGAAAAAGGTGGAAATCATGTAGAATCTGCCGATGATAGGTGGGAGAGTTCTTCTGAGAGAACCAGTGAAACAAAGGATTTTGCAGAAAAAGGAGGGTTGTGGACAGGGTCAATGCTCATATAAATGTGATGCGTGACAGATGGAAAAAATCAAATCCTTATCAAAAAAAGCCGAATTAAAGAAAACAGACTGGATAGGACTAGGTCATATTAAACATAACGTCATTTGTTTGTCATACTATTCTAACTCTGTTTTCAAAGAGGAGAGGCGTTTCTGTGTATATAAATGCAATTATCTTATTTTTGAGGAATCTCATGATCTAGAGTGTTATGATCAAACGTGAAGAGAAAATGTGGAAAAAATGATAAGAAATGATGATTCAATATAAATCATAGAAACGGCTTAGAAATCTGTTAAAGGAGAACGGGAATGAAGAAGTTTTTTGCTTTGCTTCTCCTGCTTGCGATCGGATGGGGCGTTTATTATACCATGCAAGCACAGGAACATGATGAGCCAGTGTCATCAGGTGGGGAAGACGAAAGCGGTTCAAATGATATTTATCGAAATTTTAAAGAACTGGAAGAAAACGAATCAACAAGCAGCTACAACATTACAGCCAACCCAGTGCCCGGCAGCCGCCTTCTTGTGATGTCACCTCATGGCGGGAGGATTGAAGGCGGCGTGAGCGAGATCGTCCATTTTTTTGACAACGATTTTTCGACGTATTTATTTGAAGGTCTAAGAGAGAATGCATCAGAACTTCATATTACAAGTACAAACTTTGATGAGCCAATCGGCGTCGCGCAGGCAAAAGCACATGATTACATCTTAGCAGTGCATGGATACAAAGGCGAGGAAGGAATTGACCATACTCTCGTTGGCGGAACAGATTACGACCGTGCAGAGAAAATTGTGAGCTCATTAGAGCGGAACGGGTTTTCTGCTGAACTAGCTGTCGCACACGCAACCCTGAGCGGGACAAGCAATCATAATATTAATAATCTTACAAAAACAGGGCAAAGTGTGCAGCTTGAGATTAGTAGAAGTCAGCGTGAAGCTTTATTTGACAGTTTCGATTTTCGGAGGCGGTCAAGTACAAAAAACGAGACATTCTATCGTTATGTCAGGGCGATTCGGACAGTGCTGGATGAAGAATATACATAAGGGCTGTGCACATGTTAAGACAAGCACGGGAATTCTTGTTACACTATGAACAGTGATAACAAAAGGAGAGACGGATATGGCGCGTCATCATTTTCATCTTCAGGCAAGCTGGCCCGGTCTGCGTAACGATGTGGGTACAATCGCATGTGAACAATTAAAAACAAAGATTTCGATTCCAAAGGAAATGGACGGTCCAGGTATTGGAACCAATCCAGATGAGATGCTCTTAGGTGCAGCGGCTACCTGTTATATCATTACACTTGCAGCCATGATGGAGCGGAGTCAATTAGAGAAAGAGGAGCTATCGATGAGCTCTGAAGCCGTCGTAGATGTGACAAATGGTGTGTTTACTTATGAGGAAATCATTCATCGACCTGTCATCATCCTCAAAGAGACCGCTTCCGCACATGATATTGAGCTGGCCCGAAAGCTTGCGCATAAAGCCGAAAGCTCATGTATGATTTCAAGAGCTGTTCAGGGCAATGTGAACATTTCCTTAGAAGAAACCATTCAAGCCGGCCGTTAAAACAAAAAAGTCATTTTCTCTTGAAATATGGAGAAAATGACTTTTTTTATGACGTCCATTCGGTTTGATCGAGTTGTGCTCTGGTTTCGTTCTTTTGCTTCTTGGACTGATTTAAGACAATCACGCCGCAGATGACAAGTGCAAGGCCGATGAAGCCTTTCGTGCTGATCGTTTCGTTAAACAGTACAAGTCCTACAAGAGCAGTAAGAGCTGTTCCAACGCCAGACCAGGTTGCATAGGCAGACGAGAGCTCGATGGTTTTAAGTGCCAAGCTCAGGAAAGTAAAGGCGCATCCAAATCCGATCAGTACCCCGATACTCGGCAGCAGCTGCGAAAAGCCTTGAGAAAGCTTCAGCATTGTACTGCCAAAAACCTCCGTCAAAATGGCTCCTGTTAAGTAGAGTATTCCTTTCATCATCTCCCACATCCTTTATGACATATTTAATAGTACGACTCCTGAGACAAGCATCGCCATGCCAATGACTGCTTTTTGGTTCAAGGTTTCTTTGAAAAACAGCACGCCAAAAATAGCCGTGAGGACCGTACCAACCCCAGACCATGTTGCATAAGACATGCTAAGCGGAATAATGTTCAGTGTCAATGACAGCATATAAAAAGCAAGTGAATAGCCAGCCACAACGACAGCGCTTGGCTTCCAGCGTGTAAAACCATTAGATAATTTTAACATCGCGGCGCCAATGGCTTCAGAAAAAATGGCCACTGCCAAAAAAAGATATCCGAGGATCATCATCATCCCTCCTCTAATAGGTATCAAATCCGATGAAGTAAAAGGGTTTTTATCCTCTCTTTTCAGCGGTTCAAGCTGAAATATTTCTGAAAACCAGCATGCTCTGCCATGAAGGGTGAGCTAGCTTAATCCTTCTTTTAAAATCGTGCTGGCAGCTGCATCAAAAATTTGCTCTTTTTTGGTTTTAGACATAAAAAAAACACCTACTTTACTGAACAGTCGGTAAAGTAAATGTTAACCCATGAAAAAAGAGTGTGTCAATCGATTCATTTTATGAACGGATGTTTTCACTTAAACGTCATATTTAATACCAAGGGTATGGTCCGTACGGCGGGTATGGAGGCGGGTAAGGGTATCCATAACCATATCCTGGCGCAAGCAGAGATCCAGCAAGCAAGCCTCCAGCAAAACCACCTAAAAATGGAGGTCCAAAGAATCCAGGTCTCCCAAACCCAAATCCGGGTCTCCCAAATCCAAAACCAGGACGTCCAAATCCGAAACCAAAAGGTCTTCTCATGTCTTCTTGAATAAACGGAGGTGCGTCAAAATAATTCATAATAAAAGGCTCCTTTCTCATAAAATCACTGTAACTGACATCAGTGTATTCCGGTTGCCTACATATGTTTGGGTGAACGCCTAATATAAGGAGGAATGTTAGAAATGGGCCTGTATCCATCTGATTGGGCAAAGTGTCCGCCGCATGCTCATGCATATAAAGCACGTACGGATGTAACAGAGGGGCATTATCATTTAATAGAAGGTATTTCTCAGCCTGTGAATGGAAGCAGTACCGACCGGCATACTCATTTTTACCGCGGGATCACCTCCTTTGAAAGAGGGCATTTCCACAGATATTACGGTATCACAGGGCCTGCGATTCCTAGAGTGGATGGAACACATTATCACGAGATAGAGGAAGTCACCTATTCTGCCTACCTCGATTCTGTTCCCATCCCATATGGAGGTGTCGTCTATAGTCCAGATGAGAATCGGCCAACACATAAGCATCGTTTAAAAGGAAAAACGTATGAAGTGGTTGGAAATGAACCGCTTGGCTGGTGATGGCCAGAATATAGGAGAGTAAGAAAAGTTATGCTATACTGTAGGCAGTTTTGTAAAAGAGAGTGATGTTATGAATAAAGTGAAGCAGCCAGTAATCGTATTAGTAGGGCCGACGGCTGTCGGCAAAACCAAATTGAGCATTGATATAGCCAAAGCATTTGATGGAGAGATTATCAGCGGGGATTCTATGCAGATTTATAAAGGGATGGACATCGGAACAGCTAAAATTACCCCCGAAGAAATGAGTGGCATCCCGCACCATTTAATTGATATTAAACAGCCGGACGAATCCTTCTCGACAGCTGAATTTCAGCAGCTGGTCCGTTCGAAGATCAAAGAGATTGCCGCTAGAGGGAAAACGCCAATGATTGTCGGCGGAACAGGCCTCTATATCCAATCTGTTTTATATGATTACACATTTACGGATGAGAAAAGTGATCCTGCTTTTAGAGAAGAAATGGCGCTGTTTGAACAGCAGCACGGCGCGATTTTGCTGCACGAAAAGCTAAAGGCAGTAGATCCTGATGCGGCAAACGCTATTCATCCGAATAACGTCCGCCGCGTGATCCGGGCGCTGGAAGTGATCCATACAACAGGTCAGAAAATGTCGGAAATGCAAAACGGGCATCAAGAAGTTCCTCTTTATGATACAGCCTTCATTGGTCTGAAAATGGATCGAGAGCTTTTGTACGAGCGCATTCATCAAAGAATTGATATGATGATAGATGAGGGCTTAATTGAAGAAGTGAGAGCACTTTATCAATCTGGCTTGAAGGATTGTCAGTCTGTTCAAGCCATTGGTTATAAAGAGCTGTATGCCTATTTTCAAGGTGACTGCTCACTTGATGAAGCCATCCAGCAATTAAAGCAAAATTCCCGTAGATATGCGAAGCGTCAGTTCACGTGGTTCCGTAATAAAATGGCGGTCACTTGGTTTGATATGACACCGCCTTGCCACTTTTCAGACAAAAAAGAGGAAATTTTCGCATATATAGCAGGAAAGCTTGGACTTAAAGCGAAACTGTAGTTATCAGAATCAAGGAGGACGAAACATGAAACCGATTAATATTCAGGAGCAGTTTTTGAATCAGATCCGCAAAGACAATACATTTGTCACAGTATTCTTACTGAATGGCTTTCAGCTTCGCGGTCAAGTGAAAGGATTTGACAATTTCACGGTGCTGCTTGAAACAGAAGGAAAGCAGCAGCTTATTTATAAACACGCCATTTCTACATTTGCACCTCAAAAGAATGTAAATCTGGAATTAGAATAGGATAGGTTGTATTAATAGCCCCATGCCTCTGCGAATAAACCGGCCGAACCCGCTACGTTTTTTGTCAGTGCAGAGGGGCTATTTTGTATGCAATGAAACTTTTCTGCCAATTTTCCGTATAATTCCTTATTGGATATTAGAAGGGTGAGGGGATTCATATGGAAAATGCAGAGCTTGAATTAAGAAGGATTAGAGTGATCCTCCTATTGATTGGAATTGTAGTCTTGTTTGGATCGTGCGCTATCTCAAACATTGAAACGAGACAAGAAAGTTGGAATAACCATTCTCATGAAAATGCAGATGGAGTTTTACCATCATCTGCTGCACTAAAAAATAATCACTTTGCTGTTGTGAAAGATGATCAAGTACATGTGTACCGGTTTGATGAAAAAAAGGGAGAACTGACTCTCGTTACAACGAAATACATAGATGAATGGGATGACGAAGAATATGATGATGGCCTTGATGAAGAGTAAGCACGTAAATTTACAAATGAATGTGAAGCCGCTACACTATAATCATGCATCAGACATCTAGCAGAAAAGGATGAGTTCATGACACATAAAATTAAAATTAATCATTGGGAACAAACTTGTGAAGACGATTCCTGTTTCGAATATGGAACAAGCGTTTCTGTAAATGGGAAAGAATTAGTGAGAGAAGCTTCAATCGTCTCTGCGCTTGAAGCGGTGCTAAAAGAATTAGGTGTTGAAGTGGAAATTACAGAAGTGTCAGAAGATTTACAGTGCGATGCCTACAAAAAATAAAACAAAAAGTCTAGTCTACTAAGCGATTTTTTTTCGTGTTATGATAGATTTCGGTTTCAGTTGAATAGGGAGTAGAGCAGTCTATTTTTAGATCCTGTTCTGCTCTATTTATTTGAACGTACGAGTTCGGCTATGAAGGTTCGGCCGGGTTGGTTGATTTTTTTCGTTTCGAACATCTATATGTTGTGTTTTGAAAAAACATAGTATACTATATATAGTGAATAGCGAAATGATCAACAATACTAAAAACTAGGTCGTGATGGAATTGATTCAGATCGTATTTGATTCAAAAACAGGAAATGTTCAACGCTTTTTGGACAAGACCCCTTTTACAGACAAACGAAAATTGACTGGAGAAGAGTTTTTGGATACGCCGTTTATTCTCGTCACCTTTACGACAGGATTTGGACAAGTCCCTAGTACCACTCAGTCCTTTTTAGAAAAAAATGCTCACCTTTTACTAGGTGTTGCGGTGAGTGGCAACAAAGTGTGGGGAGATAATTTTGCAAAAAGCGCCGATACGATTTCTAAACAATATCAAGTTCCTATTTTGCACACCTTTGAACTAAGCGGAACAAAAAGGGATGTTGAATTGTTTACACAGGAGGTAGAAAGAATTGTCACAAAATCAGGTTCCAAAGTGGATACAATTAAATAACGAAATTATGATTCAAAAAGAAGGAAAGTTTCAGTTCGATAAGGACAAAGAAGCTGTACATAGTTATTTCGTAGATTACATTAATCAAAACACGGTCTTTTTTCACAATCTAGAAGAGAAGATTGATTACTTAATAGAAAACGACTACTATGAGGAAGAATTTTTAAGACAATACAGCATGGCAGATATTAAAGAAGTCTTTGAAGCTGCATATGCCAAAAAATTTAGATTCCCATCATTTATGAGTGCATTTAAGTTTTACAATGACTATGCACTGAAAACAAATGATAAAAAGAAAATCCTTGAACGCTATGAAGACCGCATTTCAGTTGTAGCACTTTTCTTTGCGGGTGGGGATAAAGAAAAAGCGCTTGAGTTTGTAGAACTGATGATCAATCAAGAGTACCAGCCAAGTACACCAACTTTCTTGAACGCTGGACGTAAAAGACGCGGTGAGCTTGTGAGCTGCTTCTTGCTTGAAGTGAATGACTCACTAAACGATATTTCAAGAGCGATTGATATTTCAATGCAGCTGTCAAAACTAGGTGGCGGCGTCAGTTTGAACCTGTCAAAACTTCGTGCAAAAGGTGAAGCAATCAAAGATGTAGAAAACGCGACAAAAGGTGTCGTCGGCGTGATGAAGCTTCTTGATAATGCATTCAGATATGCAGATCAAATGGGGCAAAGACAAGGATCAGGCAGTGCCTACCTGAATATTTTCCACAGAGATATCAATGATTTCTTAGATACGAAAAAAATCTCTGCCGATGAAGATGTTCGCGTGAAAACTCTGTCCATTGGAGTCGTCATCCCGGATAAATTTATCGAGCTTGCTAGAGAAGATAAAACAGCTTACACTTTCTATCCGCACACAGTCTATAAAGAATATGGACAGCATCTTGATGAGATGGACATGGAAGAAATGTATGACGAGCTTGTAGAAAACCCGAAAGTTAAAAAAGAAAAAGTCAATCCGAGAAAGCTTCTTGAAAAATTGGCTGTTCTACGCTCAGAATCAGGCTATCCATATATCATGTTCCAAGATAATGTAAACAGAGAGCATGCTTTGAACCATATTTCACGAGTGAAATTCTCAAACCTTTGCTCAGAAGTGCTTCAGGCGTCAGAGGTTTCTTCTTACACGGACTATGATCAAGAAGATGAAATCGGTCTTGATATTTCTTGTAACCTTGGTTCATTAAATATCATGAATGTCATGAAAAACAAATCGATCGAAAAAACGGTTAAGCTTGCAACAGACTCACTAACGCTTGTGTCTGAAACAACAGACATTCGCAATGCACCGGCTGTTCGAAAAGCGAACAAAGCGATGAAGTCAATCGGACTTGGTGCGATGAACCTTCATGGGTATTTAGCTCAAAACCAAATCGCCTATGAAAGTGAAGAAGCAAGAGATTTCGCAAATACGTTCTTTATGATGGTGAACTATTATTCAATTAAACGCTCAAGTGAACTTGCGAAAGAAAAAGGAGAAACATTCCATCGTTATGAAGGCTCTGGCTATGCAACTGGTGAGTACTTTAATAAATACGTGGAAAATGATTTCACACCAAAAACAGAAAAAGCAGCAGCACTATTTGAAGGCATGCACATTCCAACAAAAGAAGACTGGGCAGCACTCAAAGAATTTGTAGCGGAAAATGGCATGTATCACAGCTATCGTTTATGTATTGCACCAACAGGTTCCATTTCTTATGTTCAATCGGCAACAGCTTCTGTGATGCCAATTATGGAACGTATCGAAGAAAGAACATACGGCAACAGCAAAACCTATTACCCAATGCCAGGTCTTTCAGCGCAAAACTGGTTCTTCTATAAAGAAGCGTACGATATGGATATGTTTAAAGTGGTCGATATGATCGCAACGATTCAGCAGCACGTCGATCAAGGAATCAGCTTTACACTATTCCTGAAAGATACGATGACAACGCGTGATTTAAACCGCATCGATCTTTATGCACACCATAAAGGCATTAAGACACTTTATTATGCAAGAACGAAGGATACAGGGCAGGAAGGCTGTCTTTCTTGTGTTGTTTGATTAAAGGAGAGTTTAACGTGACAAAAATTTATGATGCAGCCAACTGGTCAAAACACGAAGACGATTTTACACAAATGTTTTACAACCAAAATGTGAAGCAGTTTTGGCTTCCAGAAGAGATTTCCTTAAACGGAGATCTCTTGACATGGAAATATTTAGGTGAAAAAGAGCGAGATACGTACATGAAGGTACTTGCTGGATTGACTTTACTTGATACAGAACAAGGAAATACAGGGATGCCGATTGTTGCTGAACATGTGGACGGCCATCAGCGTAAAGCTGTACTCAACTTTATGGCAATGATGGAAAATGCGGTACATGCGAAATCATACTCTAATATCTTCATGACACTCGCACCAACTGAAACGATCAGTGAAGTGTTTGAATGGGTCAAGAAGAATAAATTCCTGCAAAAGAAAGCAGATATGATTGTCAGTTTATACCGTTCGATTCAAAAGGACGATCCTATTTCTCTCTTTAAAGCAATGGTTGCTTCTGTTTATTTAGAAAGCTTCCTATTTTATAGTGGTTTTTACTACCCGCTTTATTTCTATGGACAAGGAAAGCTCATGCAAAGCGGTGAAATCATCAACTTAATTTTGCGTGATGAAGCGATTCATGGTGTGTACGTTGGATTATTAGCACAAGAAATTTACAACAAACAAACACCTGACGTGCAAAAAGAGCTGTATGATTTCTCTATTGACCTCTTGAACGAGCTTTATGAAAATGAACTTCATTACACTGAAGATATTTATGACCAAGTCAATTTATCGCATGATGTGAAAAAGTTCATTCGTTACAATGCCAATAAAGCGTTAATGAACCTTGGATTTGCCCCTTATTTTGAAGAAGAAGAGATTAACCCTATTGTATTGAACGGACTCAATACAAAAACAAAGTCGCATGACTTCTTCTCAATGAAAGGGAACGGCTACAAAAAAGCAACAGTTGAGCCGTTAAAAGATGACGACTTCTTCTTTGGAGATGAATCATAAGGAAAGCGTAAAAGTCAAAACGCATCACTCGTTTTGGCTTTTTGCCATTTCTAACAATGTGTTACATACTGGAGGTTACCGAACATGGGAAAAATGGACGAAATCATTTTAGTTGCACCGCGTACGCGCGTGTTCCAAAATGAAACACTTGCGTTTAATGGTGTGAACAGTGAAGAGAAAACAATCAGCACCATTATGAAAGAAATCGAAGAGCACTTCGAGCAGATGCGAAGAGGCGATGCAGAAGAAAATCCTGACTTCAAGCAGCCGATTCCTTATGTCGTGATTAAGCGTGAGGACGAAGTATATGTATACGAAAGACTTCAAGGCGGAGGAGAGACTCGCTTACATCATAAGTTATCTCTTGGCTTTGGGGGGCATATGAATTTCGTTGAAGGAAAAAACTTTGCTGAGATTCTAAAAGAAAATACGGATCGTGAGCTGGACGAAGAACTTTCAATTCAAGAAGAAGACAAACTTGAAATGAAAACCCTTGGATTAATCAATGACGATGACAACAGTGTCGGCCGTGTGCACATTGGACTGTTATCAGCGCTTGAACTATCTCCCGGTGCTCAAGTAGAAGTAAAAGAAACAGATCAAATCTCAGGAAAATGGATGAAAACAGCCGATTTGAAAAAGCCTGAATACTTCGATCGTCTTGAAACATGGTCTCAATTTGTCGTCAATATCCTAGCGTAAATAAATACACAACAAACCGGCTCAGCAGAAGACTTGAGCCGGTTTGCTTCGTTACAACAGCTTCAGCTTATTGGAAAACGAATGCGTCGTGACCGGCCTGCTTCAATCTTGCGACGAGGTCATCTGCATTTTGCTTTGTACGGAAAGCCCCAGCCTGTACACGGAACATACCTCCGTCTAATACAACAAATGCGTCAAATCCTTTGGATTTAAGTGTGGCTGCTAATTCATCTGCATTGGCTTTCACTTTAAAAGCTCCAGCCTGCACTTTATAAAGATTACTTGCTTTTTTTTTCAATTGAAAGGCTTCTTCTAGACCAGTCGCATGAGCGCGAGCGATGCCTTGAAGGAAGGTTGCGTTGCGGAGCTTATTAGCATCGGCTGTCGTATCAATGAAACCATTCTCTGTTAAAATAGCGGGCATAGAAGTTTCTCGAAGAACGTGGAAGTTCGCAGTTTTCTTGCCGCGGTTAGCAAAATCAACTGAGCGGACAATTTCATCATGAAGGGCGTTGCGATACGTGGTGGTCGGTGCTGAAACGCCAGGATACACATAGCTTTCAAACCCTGTGCCTCCGCCAGCATTAATATGAATAGATACGAAATAGTTAGCTCCCCAGCTGTTTGCTGCATTCGTACGCTGGGACAAAGTGACGGATTGGTCAGTTGAACGACTTAAGCGGACAGAAACCCCATCATATTCACTAATCAAAATGTCTCTCAGTAAAATCGCGATTTGAAGTGTTATATTTTTCTCCAAAAGTCCATTAGCACTAGCTCCAGAATCTGTTCCTCCGTGGCCAGGATCAATAAAAATTTTCACCATCTATTCATCACCTCGTCTTTATTTTATGAGAAAATAGAAGAATTGCCTGTACAAAATGCGGAAATCATTGAGACTCTTTTCTGCATCATTTGTGATCAAAAAGCTACATTTTTCTAAGAAAAAGCAAATTGTTGGTTTGTCCGCCCAAACGGGATGAATACAATGGAAATAGCACATCATTTCCTGGGAAACCGCAGAAATCCCTACAATATTCGGTATCTCGGGTCATTTTGACAGCAAACTTGGGCTTAAGCGGGCGATTGTCACGATTACAGCTCCACCCGAATAGAATAAAGAGAGAAGAGCGAGAGGTGAATACGTTGGAGCGAGCTGTCACATATAAAAACAACGGCCAAATCAATATTATACTTAACGGACAAAAGCAAGTATTGGTTGATGCAGACTCAGAGGCAGAATACCTAGAAGCCTTGCAGAAAAATGAGGCAAAACACAGCATCTTACGGGAAATAGAGCGTGAAATGAACAGCCTTGTCGGTATGGATGAAATGAAACGAAACATAAAAGAGATTTATGCTTGGATTTTTGTTAATCAAAAACGGCAGGAACAAGGGTTAAAGGTAGGAAAACAAGCGCTTCATATGATGTTCAAAGGGAATCCTGGCACAGGGAAAACCACAGTTGCAAGACTTGTCGGGAAGCTTTTCTTTGAAATGAATGTGCTCTCAAAAGGTCATTTAATTGAAGCAGAACGCGGTGATCTTGTTGGAGAGTACATTGGTCATACAGCGCAAAAAACAAGGGATTTAATAAAAAAATCACTAGGCGGTATTTTGTTCATTGACGAAGCCTATTCTCTTGCACGCGGAGGAGAAAAGGATTTTGGAAAAGAGGCGATTGATACCCTTGTAAAACATATGGAGGACAAACAGCACGAATTCATTCTAATTTTAGCTGGCTACTCCAAGGAAATGGATCATTTTCTTTCTTTAAACCCCGGTCTGCAATCAAGATTTCCAATCAACATCAGCTTTCCTGATTATACAGTCGATCAACTCATGGATATTGCTAAACGAATGATGGCGGACAGGGAATATGTTTTTACCCAAGAAGCCGAATGGAAGCTGCGGGATTATTTAATGCACATTAAAAGTACCACAAGCCCGGCAAAATTCAGCAATGGCCGGTTTGTGCGAAACACCATTGAAAAGGCCATACGAACCCAGGCGATGAGACTGCTTCTTGTGGATCATTATGATAAAAAAGATTTGCTGACCATTAAAAGTCACGATCTTCAAATGAAAGAGGATACGCCTTCTTGAAATGGCGTATCCTTTTTATAAAGAGTCACTAAAATAAACCATCCGAATAGTGGTATACGTGTGATCTGTTTGGTATGATGGTACTACTGAAAACTTAAGTACAGAAAGGAAACAACTGACGTTGAATGAACATGAAATGACTGAAAAAGCGATCCTTGTCGGCTGTCAATTGCCGCATGTAACGGATGAACGCTTTCAATACTCAATGGAAGAATTAGCTTCCTTAACCAAAACGGCTGGCGGTGAAGCTGTCAGCGTGATGACGCAGAAGAGAAATAGACAAGACAGCGCAACGTATATCGGTAAAGGGAAAGTAGAAGAACTTGAGGTGCTTTGCGAGGAACTTGAATGTGATGTCATTATTTTTAACGACGAGCTTTCTCCAAGCCAGCTAAAAGCTCTGGCGACTGCTTTAGATGTAAAAATTATTGATCGTACGCAATTGATTTTAGATATCTTTGCAAAAAGAGCGCGTACAAGAGAGGGGAAGCTGCAAATAGAGCTTGCCCAGCTTCAGTATGCCCTGCCGAGATTAAGTGGACAAGGGATCAGCCTCTCAAGACAAGGAGGCGGAATTGGCGCAAGAGGTCCAGGTGAAACAAAACTTGAAACAGACAGACGCCATATTCGAAACCGCATTCACGAAATTAACGGGCAATTATCTGCAGTCAAAGAACACCGAACAAGATACCGGGAACGCCGAAAGAAAAATGGTGTGTTCCAAATTGCCATTGTCGGGTATACGAATGCCGGAAAATCAACTTTGTTTAATCAATTAACAGAAGCAGATAGTCATGAAGAGGATCTGCTGTTTGCGACACTTGACCCAATGACACGTAAGATGACATTAGAATCTGGCTACAGCGTGCTGATTTCGGATACAGTTGGCTTTATCCAAGACCTTCCGACCACACTGATTGCCGCATTTCGTTCCACCCTTGAAGAAGTGAAGGAAGCCGATTATTTGCTTCATGTCATCGACTCTTCTAATGAGGATTATGAAGGACACGAACGAACGGTTCATGAGCTTTTAGAAGAATTAGAAGCGGACCGTATTCCGATGTTGACTGTTTATAACAAGGAAGATCAAATCAGACCAGATTTCATCCCATCTTCAAAGCATCGCCATATATTAATCAGTGCTAGACGCAAAGAAGATGTAAAAAGGTTAAAAGCGGATATTATGGCTGAGCTGAAAAAAGCCTTTTTAAAGCCATATCATGTGAAGATTCCAGCGTATGAAGGGAAGCTCATCTCCGCATTAAAATCAGAAACGCTTGTGGAATCACTAGACTTTCAAAAAGAAGCAGAAATTTACGACATCACCGGATATAGTGGTGAGGATCAGACCATCTTAGGTCAAATCAAGAAGTACATGTTGGAAAGGAATTAAATCAAGATGTTTCACACATTAAAACATGGCAGTATTTTAGAAAAAGCAGCAGAAGAAACAGAACAAGAGATTTTACACGTACATCAGCAAATTGATCAAACGAGCGAACAAAATGAGTGGCGGGTGCTTGAAAGCTATCGAAAGCACAAAGTCAGTGACTCTCACTTTAATCCAACAACTGGATATGGGTACGATGATATGGGGAGAGACACGTTAGAAAAGATTTATGCGGACGTCTTCGGAGGAGAAAGCGGCCTTGTCCGTCCGCAGATCATTTCCGGCACACACGCGATTTCCATTGCTTTATTTGGGGTGCTGAGACCTGGCGATGAATTGATCTACATGACGGGAAAACCATACGACACGCTAGAAGAGATTGTCGGGATTCGCGGAAAAGAAGGGACAGGCTCATTAAAAGACTTCCAGATTGACTACAAAGCCATTGATTTGCGTCAAGATGGATCAGTCGATTACGACAAAGTAAAAGAGTCGATTTCTTCTAAAACAAAAGTCATCGGCATTCAGCGTTCAAAAGGCTATGCGTCAAGACCATCCTTTACAATAGAAGAAATTGAGCAAATGATTTCATTTGTGAAAGAGATAAATGAAGAAATCATTGTGTTTGTAGACAACTGTTATGGTGAATTTACTGAATTACAAGAGCCGTGTCATGTCGGAGCTGATCTCATGGCCGGTTCACTCATTAAAAACCCAGGCGGAGGTCTTGCCAAAACAGGCGGCTACATCGTTGGAAAAGAAAAATGGGTCGAAGCTTGCTCTTATCGAATGACATCTCCGGGCATCGGCAGTGAAGCGGGTGCATCGCTGTATGCCCTTCAGGAAATGTATCAAGGCTTTTTCTTGGCGCCGCATGTTGTGGCTCAAAGCTTAAAAGGCGCAGTATTTACGGCTCGTTTTCTTGAGAAGCTCGGATTCCAAACAAACCCAGCATGGAATGCGAAAAGAACGGATTTGATTCAATCTGTCGAATTTGGAGATCCTAAAAAAATGATTGCGTTTTGTCAGGCAATCCAGTATGCATCTCCGATTAACAGTCACGTCACACCACATGCAAGCTATATGCCGGGCTACGAGGATGATGTCATTATGGCAGCGGGCACGTTTGTACAAGGAGCCAGTATCGAATTGTCAGCCGATGGTCCAATCAGACCGCCTTATACTGCCTACGTGCAAGGCGGTCTCACGTATGCCCATGTGAAAAATGCGATTTGCAGTGCTGTCGATGCCTTATTGGATCAAGGTTTTATTGAAGTGCCTGCTCAATAAAAAAACCATGTTAATATTCCTAACATGTTGTTGACACATAATATAACATGACATATAATAAATTTAAGCAAAGAGGAGGAGACAGTTGAGATGAGTGATAACATTCGCCGCTCAATGCCTTTATTCCCAATTGGGATTGTCATGCAGCTAACAGAATTATCTGCAAGACAAATTCGCTATTATGAGGAAAATGGTTTAGTATTTCCAGCAAGAAGTGATGGAAACCGCCGATTATTTTCTTTTCATGATGTTGATAAATTACTAGAAATTAAAAACCTCATCGAACAAGGTGTAAACATGGCAGGAATCAAAAAACTTTTTGCCAAAGCTGAGGCAGAAAATCCATCGTCTGATAAAAAGACGGAGGAAAAAACCACAGCTAAGCACAACTTGTCAGATGATGAACTCAGGAAGCTACTGAAAAAGGAACTCATTCAGGCTGGACGTTTCCAACAAGGAACGACCTTTAGGCAGGGGGATATGTCAAGGTTCTTCCGTTAACCAATTAGCAAAAGCATTGCTATACACATTTTACCTTTTGTAGGGGAGGAGTTTTACGAAATGGCAAAGTACACAAGAGAAGATATCGTAAAATTAGTAAATGAGGAAAACGTAAAGTACATCCGTCTGCAATTTACAGACATTCTCGGAACAATTAAAAATGTTGAGATTCCTGTGAGCCAGTTAGAAAAAGCTCTCGATAACAAATGTATGTTTGACGGTTCATCTATTGAAGGATTCGTACGTATCGAAGAATCAGATATGTACCTATACCCAGATCTAAACACATTTGTTATTTTCCCTTGGACAGCAGAAAAAGGTAAAGTTGCACGCTTTATTTGTGACATTTATAAGCCAGACGGGACACCATTTGATGGAGACCCGCGTAACAACTTAAAGCGTATCTTAAAGGAAATGGAAGAACTAGGATTTAGTGATTTCAACCTTGGACCTGAGCCAGAATTCTTCTTATTTAAATTAGATGAAAAAGGCGAGCCAACGCTTGAACTAAACGATAAAGGTGGATACTTTGACCTTGCACCAACAGATCTAGGTGAAAACTGCCGCCGTGATATCGTTCTAGAACTTGAAGAAATGGGCTTTGAAATTGAAGCATCTCACCACGAAGTAGCACCAGGACAGCACGAAATTGATTTCAAATATGCAGGCGCAATCCGTTCTTGTGATGACATTCAAACATTCAAACTCGTTGTTAAAACCATTGCGAGAAAGCACGGTCTTCATGCGACATTCATGCCAAAACCATTGTTCGGTGTAAACGGATCTGGTATGCACTGTAACCTATCATTATTCAAAAATGGTAAAAACGCATTCTTTGATGAAAAAGCAGATTTACAATTAAGCGAGACTGCTAGACACTTTATCGCAGGTATCGTCAAGCACGCAACAAGCTTTACAGCAGTCACAAACCCAACGGTTAACTCATACAAGCGTCTTGTACCTGGCTATGAAGCACCTTGCTATGTGGCATGGAGTGCACAAAACCGCAGCCCATTGATCCGTATCCCGGCATCACGCGGCATCAGCACACGCGTAGAAGTGCGCAGCGTAGACCCATCTGCAAACCCATACCTTGCACTAAGCGTATTACTTGCAGCAGGTCTTGACGGAATCAAAAACAAACTAGAAGCACCAGCACCAATCGACAGAAACATCTATGTCATGGACAAAGAAGAGCGTCTTGAAAACGGCATCGCTGACCTTCCTGCAACACTTGCAGAAGCACTCGAGCTGCTGAAATCAAACGAAGTCATGATCAACGCACTAGGCGATCACCTATTCGAGCACTTCATCGAATCAAAAGAAATCGAATGGGATATGTTTAGAACCCAAGTACACCCATGGGAACGCGATCAGTATATGTCTCAGTATTAAATTAATAATAAAAACCCCTTGGAGCCATTGGCTTCAGGGGGTTTTGTTTTTGTGGTTTTTTCTAATATTTCAAAATGAAGAAGCCGCCACCCACAATTCACTTACAAAAAAGGTGTCTTTGAAATTTCACCGAAGGTCTCAGAAAAGTATTCAAAACTTTGCTGAAATTGATTGGTACGAAGATATGAGGGTCCCCCTCCAATCTCTTAGAAATTTTTAAAACTAACCTTGATATTTGCCTGTCCAAGCCATCACCCTTTTATGCATCTTTTAGGACGAAGGATACCGAGACCGAAACATTTGATAGATTCTTTTTGTGTATTGGTTTTTAGGTGTGTAGTTTTCAGCTCAGCTTGAGGAGTTATTACCTTTTGACTCATGTTGCTGTCTGTATTAGAAGTTGAAGCGAATGCAGGAGATGCAGAAACAAGTAAAGCAAAGGATAATGCGGAACAAGTTATAACTTTTTTTAATTTCATATAAAACACTCCCTTGTTTATTTCAACATTCCTAATTATCCTATATTTTATAAAAAATTCAAGGTAAAATACAAATGATTTTTAGAGTTTGATAGATTATAAGAAAATTTCAATATGAACTTTCAAGGAAGGGTAGGATGAAATCTGAACATTGTGTTTAGTGCAAGGATAGTAGGGATCAATGAGAAGCAAGTCCGTAATGCTCTGATCAAGGAGCTGAAGGTTCATAAGGCGCTGAACGTGAAGGAGGAAAACAAAAAGGAACAAGAGACAAACGATGCGACAGGCCTATTTCCTTCTCTTAGAAATCAGGAGGTTTAAATGAACTAAGGTGCGGCAAATAGAAAGAGCACTTGAAAACAGCCTAGATGAAATTGAGCAAGACATCATATTGTATTTATTATGAATAAATTGGAAAAAAGTATCCGAATGAAGAAATTTGCTTATTCGATTTTCTTTATGGTTTTTCTGTTGACGGCATGGTTTTGGACAAGTGATGCTGAATCTAGTCAATCAAAGGACGGTATCACAACATACAAAGAAACACATGTACTAGAAGTTGACGAAAATGGACATGTAAAAGAAATACAGAGTAAATCTGATGTAATTGATGAAGCGAGACAACAATTTAAAAAACAACCTCATGCTCCACCCCAACGAAATATGCCAATGGGTGACACCGTAGTACTGCAACCATCCACCAAGAATAAGAATACTAATAAGATTCTAGGTGCTAATACTAAAGCTGCTAACACAATTGTTATTGATACAAGGTTTAAGTTAGATCAATTGAAACAGTCAATTACTTACAATTCTACAATTCGTAGCATTATAGGAAAAGCGAAGCCAGTTATTGTAATTGTAGATAACACTCTATTTGTAGGAGATGCGAAATAAATATATCAGATGGTATATTGGTAAATACGGCGATCCTAAATGGGATTGGTCTGATTTAGACATTCACCATGTTATTCCTTTAGAATATGGTGGAGATAATAAAATGGGTAATTTATATGCACTCACAAGAACACTGCATCAACAAGAGGTGAGAGGATATAGATAGAAGGTGAAAGATTGAGTAGGATCGTGCAGATATTAGAAAAGCTTGAAAATCAATTAGATGAGAAGAACATCATCAAATTCTCGGTAGACGGGGAAGTCTATGAAAAGTGCTGTACCTTTAATGCCCCAGCCGATCAAGAAAATATAAAACAATTTGAAAAGAAACACCATGCATTGCCTGACGATTTCAAAGAGTTTTTATGTCTACATAATGGCGCAAGAATATTTGAAGACATAGTTTTTGGGAACAAGGTGGGTGGAGGATTACACATTTTCAGTTTAGAAGAAATCGAATCCGAGTTGTCTAATGATTTTTTTGATCAGGTTGATGGAACAGCTATTGCTGCTCTTTTTGAAGGGTGCTACTTGATGATAAATAAGGGAAATTCCAACCTTTATCTATTTGAAGACGGTTTAGAATATAGGCTGCTTGATGTAGATTTTGAAACTTTTCTTCAGAAGTATATTGATTCTAAAGGCGATGCGTTTTGGGAATAATAGAACCAAAGTGTCCATGTTTATGGGCACTTTTTTTATTTGTAATGCCGAGAAAAAACCGAGGAAAAGCCGACAAAAAGGGGGATAAAAAGGGGACCTTTTTTCCTAAGTGGATCATCGTATGATAGAGACAAGCAAAACAAACGTGAATATTTTGTCCAGAAGGAAGAACCTGCGGACGCTGATCATTGAGCACTTTAAGTGCCTTGATTGGTGTCCGCTTTTTTTATTGGGAGATGCGTCTTTCCCTTATCAATGGCGTATCTGGATACGGAATAAAGGTGTTGAGGAATGTGGCCATACGAGAGGGACATTCTGAGCCTGGATAGCAGCTGGTCTGCGGCAGCCGTATCGAGGACAGTTTTTCATTTTAATTGATGATTGGCTGTACTTGGCATCCTCTCGGAGTGTAGTCATCATTCAAAATCTATTTAAGCGAATAGCGTAAGGTGGTGCTTATTCGGCAAGGAGCGAGTGAAATGAAGATCAGGGTTTCTGTTTCTAAAGAGACATTAAAGCAATTTAAAAGCATTGCTCCTGGTTCTAATAGAAAGAAGGAGAACGATGCTGATCCCATTACGAATAGGGAGTGGGAAGAAATCATGGGAACGAGACGCGAAACGTACCAAAGACAAGGCGGCCGTATCCGGAGGAAACGATGATTTGATGGGAACAGTCGTCTTTTGGGTGTATGGCTGCGGGTGCTTTGGTGAGGGATAGGAGCGCAAAAATATAAAAAGGGAGATGATGAGCATGGCATCAGGATTTGGAGTGTCGGCGAACCCGACAAAAGCGAATCACAAAATTGGAGAGGATAAGGTCGTACGAATTGCAGTACAAAACCACAATGACTTTAGTGCTGGTTCCAACCTTATTCCACAAAGAAGGGTTAATGGAAAGTGGGAGACAATTAAAACAAATTCCCCGAACCCCCTTAACCCAGGTGAAAAACTTTATGATCAATTTGACATCAAAGAGTCATCTGGTAACAAAAAAGTACTTATCGCTTTAGAGTGGATGTAGAACGTTACGACAAAAAGGGCAATCATGTTGCAACTCTTGGAACATTCTACAATAGCGAATTTTACATTAAATAGATCCAATTCAGTGAACACCTGAAAATTTCCAAATCACCTCCGATATATGTTTAGGAGGTGATTTCTTAGGAATGAAATTAACGAAACCAACGAATTTACATCATTTGAACAGAGTAAATACATCGGGATTTATTTGAAACAATTTGGGGAAAAGATGCATAAAGCAACTATTAATCAACAAACAGCATTTAAAGAGAAAATAAAAAAGCAGTATAATAGAAAAGAGATTCAAATGCTTTTGGGTAGGACTGAAGATATTATAGAGAATAAGAAATCTAGTAAGCATTACATTGATGCAACAAATAAACCTAATAATTGACTAGACTTTACTAGAACGATTGGTATTATTAGCTTGTCGCTCCCTTGAGGAGTGTGGATTGAAAGAAACTATATCCTTAAAGTTAAGAAGAGCCAATGATGTAATTATCATTGGCTCTTTTCTTTTAACGGAATTTAAGTTACCTAAAATCCGAATGGGATAACAGAATTTAAGTTACCTAAATAAAGGGTGTGTCCTTTACAAGAGCACCCCTTTTTCGTATAGGCGAGGGGCTTGGCACGCCCCCAAGCTTAAACGAGAGCGCGGCAGCTTCACATTCTCCTTATACATTATAATAGGTGTACTTAGTGTACTTGGTACACCGCTAATATAACAAGGCTTTAAAGTGCACCAATAAAGTGAATGAGTGTAGAATGACATAAATTCCAACCAAGAACTTTTTTTTATTTTGTTCATTTTGATATAATAGATTCAAAACACTAGTTAAGAACTGCGCTTAATTAAAAAATAGAGGAGTACTTATGAAAGAAGAAATTATAAAAGAATATTTCTTTATGTGGGTAACTAGAGATTTTAAGTTATTAGATACGTATTTTTCTGATGATATTATCTACCGCGAATGTTATGGAGCAATGTATGTGGGTATAGAGGAAGTCCATTTGTGGATCAAAAAAATGTTACTGAAGCAAGTTGTCTTAGAATGGAAGATAAAAAATATTCATCAAGTAAATGATACCTTATTTTTTGTAGAATGGTTTTTTAAAGCAAAAGAAGAACAACTTTATTCATTTGATGGTATATCAATGATTAGATTTGATGGAAATAAAATCCGATTAATAGAAGAGTATGAAGCTAAACATGAAACTTTTAGACCATGTAAGATTGATTAAAGATGTCCAGGGACAAGAACATCAATCACATGCACTTAAAACTGATACGATGTGAGGTTAAACACGGTTGAGGGATACTCCGTATGAATGGTACAGAAAATTGTCCAGGGACAAATTTGCTCCGTTTATTAAAGATTGTCGAGGGGCAAGAACATGGTCCCCATTGAAGTCGCTATTTTAGCGGCTTTTTATTTTATCGGTACAAGTTCTTGTCCCGATTGCCGGAATGCGAAAAGAACATGTTACTATTGCCAATTAGTCATAAATCTAATCGTTAAAAGTTGGGTATTTTGTGTCATTTTGGTAGGAAACTTTGTGTCAATGTACATGAGCTTCACATTCAGGAGGCTTCATATTCTATTATTTTGAAACAGCACTTTTTTCAATCATGTCTTTTTTATTTGGAAGTATGATGAATCATGGTATCACTATAGTTGAAAAATTTAATGTACATGCGCCTACATTTATGATCTTGTATGTTTCTTTTTTAACTTTGGGAATTTGGAAAATGCAAAACTTTGTTGATAGAAAAGAGAACAAAGTTTTGATTAGATATAAACGATTACTACAAGAATGTTTAGATTAAATTCCAAATAGAAGTTTTAAATAAGTATCGGACACTTTTGTACAAAAAGCGGAGGAAGATGAGGTCAAGGAACTCAAAGCAGCGGTGGCTGATTTCCCTGAACTGGAGGATATCCCACTACTTTGGTGGAAGAGTATGAGAAAATCACCGCTAAATTGTTCAGAATGCAACGCAGGACGTTTTTAAATGCTTTGAATGGTTTTATATCCAAAGACGATTCAGAGACGTTAGAATCCATTCTGGCTTTTTTTAATGATGATCTATTCACTTCAGATGAGTTTGCAGAGCTATTTGGAAAAGAAACGGCTGTCTTTCTAACACTTACCGTCACGCAGTTGGCCGAGAAGATCATGAATTCCATCGATGCAGATATTCCATTCAAGGTTCTATCTGAAAGAACAGAAGAGTGGATTGAATCATGGTCACAAGAGTTGGCGCAGCTTATGAAGCTGAAAACTCATGAAGCTATTGAACAAACGTTGAAAGAGGGTATAAAAGAAGGTCGCTCTATACAGGAGATTGAATTGGAGCTGAAGGACCTTCCTGAATTCAGCCGGAAGCGCGCACGTGTCACAGAAGTGTTAACTGCATCATCTGTCGCTCAACATGAATCCTACGTCCAATCCCCGGCTATAACGGGGAAGAAGTGGAAGCACAGCGGAGGGAAGAAGAATCAGTCCAGAGAAAGTCATGTGCAACTCGATGGAACGATCATCCCTCTCGATGAAGAATTTGAAATACCAGGCAGCGGAGAGCGGTGCATGTTTCCGAGAGATACACAGCTCACGCCAAAAGAACGAGTAAATTGTCATTGTGCGGTTGGCCCTGTGGTTGATCCTGTTATTCTCGGCTTATCAGCTGAGGAAAAAGAAGAGATTAGAAGAAGAGTCTTACAAAACATGGAATGAAATAGTATAATATCCTCATCACTTTTAGAATGAGGGGAACTTATGAATTGGTTGGAATTCTTTTCAAAGCTAGTTGACTCTATAATGTGGCCTATAGCAAGTATAGTTATTGTTTTTGCTCTGAGAGGCAGTGTTAAAAAGATTATTGAAGGGAGACTTTTTAGTTTTAAAGTAGGGAATGTTGAAATTAATTTTGATAAACTTTTGGAACAAGTTAATGAGAATTTAGATGAAGGAAATACAACTGACGAATTAGAATTAGCGAATAAAAAGGAATCTTCAGAAGAAACAGAGGAAAACTCTAAAAAAGATTTAGTGGAAAGAATAAAACAGAGAGATTTAAAAAGAGAGCAGAGGGAATTAGAAAAAGAACAGAGAAAACGAATACAAGAATTAATTTCAGAAGATCCCAAAAAAGGAATTGTATTTTCTTGGAGAATGGTTAAAAAAGAATTATTGAAACTTGGTGTTAAGAACGGTTTAACTGATATTGGATATGTTAATACAACCGATATTTTTTATTCTTTAATAAAGAATGATGTTATATCTAATAGATTTTATAGTGCTCTTGCAAATTTAAGTCAAATCGCAATTATTGTAAATATGAAAAAAAATGATTATGAATGGACAGAAAAAGAGGCTGAATCATTCCTTACGAGTTGCATGAGTGCTGTTCGAAGATTAAGAGATATTAATTCAGATTATGAAAGGAGGTGAATGAATTGCCACGCGAATTGATAAATGCGAAGATCACACACGTTTCATACGTGGACAAGGCTGCTAATCAAAAGCAGTTTTTTTTCGTTAAGTCGGAAAAACAAAATGACTTTCAAAAGGAAATCAAGGTCATTGCGAAAGCTGATGATGCACAGCGTCTTGTGTACGGTATTGTATACGAACCAAACGTAGCTGATGCACATGGGGATTACATGACACCGGCGGAGATTGAAAAAGCCGCTCATGGGTTCCTGATAGATGCACGTGAGATTGATAAGCAGCATGATTTCCAAGGCGGTGTCGGGGAAGTCGTTGAATCGTACATTGCTCCGTCTGACTTTGAAATGGGCGATGAGCTTATCAAGAAAGGATCGTGGGTCCTTGTGACGAAGGCTTCCGATGAAATTTGGGAACAGATTCAAAAGGGCGAGATCACCGGATACTCAATGGCCGGAACAGCAGACATAGGAAAACAAGAGCGTGAGCCAGCTTCTGATGAGAAGGGGCTTTTTTCTTTGCTCAAAAACTTCTTTCTATCAAAAGGAGAAGTAAAGAACAGATATGACAAAGGCCGCATGCGTCGTGAGTTTTGGGCGGCGCAAGATGCGCTGAATTCCGTTTTGTATAAATGGGATTCTTACGACGATGAAGACTTAGAGACTGATCCTGAACACACAAGAGATTTTGCTTACTGATGACTTAGCGGGGATCCAAACTGACCCAACTGAAGAAGTCATAAAAGCTGGCCGAAAGTTTTCAGCAGCTAATTTGAATGAACTAAAAAATGCTAGAGCCGCTATCGACAATCTGTTGAGTCAAGCGGAAGAGAAGGAGGAAGAAGAAGTGAACAAAGAAAATCTGCAAAAGATGCTAGATGACACAATTGCACCGGTTGTAAAGCGTCTGGAGGACCTTGAAAAAGGCGAAGGCGAGCAGCAATCTGATCCGCAAGAAAAACAAATTGATGAAGAGGTCGCAAAAGAAATGGCCGCAGCTGTAGGTATGTCTAGGTCACAAGTTGCAAATAATTTGGATCGATATTCAGCGGTTGAATAAGCAACAGAATTGTATCGATGTATCAAATATAGGCTATACGAACTTCTCATTCTTTTAAGGAAACAAGTGGTTAAAAATTTCCGATTAAAAAATTGAAATGATTGATAAAGTAGTACTTCATTATAAGTACAAATACTGGTAGAATTGAGCAAGCAAACCATAAAATACAACTGAGTTAGAGCAGTATAGCCAATATTCGAAAATAATTAAAATATGAGGGAGAAATTTAATGGAGTATGTATTAATGGAACCACCAATTATAATGGAATCCTTTGAAACTTTATCAAAAAAAGAGGCTAAAATTCTCTTCGATTGGTTTGTTAATCAGATACCACTACGGATTGAAGTTTTGAAAAATGTTACTAATGGAGAGGTGGACTTTAATTTCACCCCCGAGTCACTTATAGATATCTATAGTTGGTTTTTATCTCAGGTGGAGATTTATGAACTATCAGAAGAAGAGATTGGTAGAGAATTAGAAGAATTAAGGCAATACCCTAATTTTATTTATGAAGATGAAAAAAAGAGCTTATTGGCTAATCCAGTTGAAATTGCAAAAGTGGACTATGCAATAGCAATGGATATTGGTATATATTATGGGGAAACCATTAGGATAAACTATCCGCAAGTGAAGTGGACATACTTTACTAAGCCTAAATCACATTCCTTTTTAAACAAGCCAGTATTATATTTTAATGATGCAGATGATGACATGATATCTTATGAAAGAGAACCAATCGATCTGATGTTTGTTCTTAATCAAAGAATAAAAAGAGGCGAGATTACAGATCACAGTCTGTATGAACTTTATCAGTACGATGTGAATGAAATTCTCGGTATCTTTGAGGATCCTGAAGATTAGAAAAAAGGGCAGCTTCTGGCTTGTAGATTGCTTCTTTTAGTAAATTGATAAAAAACGAACGGCTAACTTAAAGTTAAAAACGCCATTCTCTTTTCTCATTTTTCCTTTTCAATTCTTCATTTGCTAGGAGGTTTTTGCCTACTTGCCTAACAGTTTTCTCATCTTTACCTGTTTTTCAGATCATCAATTGTTGCATTCTTACGGAAGCGACTCATATTATAAATAATTCGATAGATCTTTCTTTCGAGATCAGACATACAATCACCACCAAAAATAGTTCAACAGAATATATGTTCGTAAGAGGGTTTTGTTAAATGACACTAGGAGGAAAAAACTTTGAAATCTTTTTGGGAAATAGACGATGAAGATTACTATACGTTAAAAAAGATCAACGCAGAAGAAGTAGCGAAGGCTGAAAAGAAACTAGGAGTCACTTTGCCAGATACATATAAAAAGCTCATTTTAGAACAGAACGGTGGTTATATTGTTCATAATGCTTTTCCTACAAGTCATCCTAACTCATGGGCTGAAGATCATATTCAATTTAATCATCTTTTGGGAATTGCAGAAGATGAGGGGATTATGGATAGTGCCTATTTAATAAAAGAGTGGGAGCTGCCAGAAGGGCTTGTTTTGATTAACGGGGATGGCCATACTTGGGTAGCTATGGATTATCGAAAAACGAAAGAGAATCCTGCAATTCATTATTTTGATGTTGAGATGGAAGAAGACTTTAAATTAGCAGATTCCTTTGATGAATTCATTGAGGGCCTTTATACAGTTGAGTACGCTGTTGATGAGGAAGCAACAGAGGTTGAATATGAGCTTCCTGAAGTTTATTTGAGTAAAGAGGAATTCGAAGCCATTTTAAAATTGGATGAGCCTCATACATATGACATTTATAAACTTGAATGTTATCCGATGTTAGAAATAAAAGATATTGAGTGGTTTTTCAAAAAGCTAAGGGACTATATTCCAAGTGTTAAAGATGAACTTACTCTACATGAAATAGCTTCGAGTATTGATTCTCTTCTCTTGCAAAATCAAAAACGAATGCCAAAAAGTGTAGAGCTAATAGAAATTTTACAACAAATTATTAAATTTTTAGGAAACCACGAAATGCCCGAAGTTGTGAATGTTTCAGAGCATCTTGCTATGAAAGTAGAGGAGTTGAGTTCCTGAATTCAAATGTAAGTGTGGAATTAGTGAATGTCTAGAATATATAAAGACAGGTCATACTAGTGGAAGATGGTATCAAAAAATATTGAACGGAAAATACCCATGGGAACGCGATCAGTATATGTCTCAGTAATAACAAAGCAACCCCCTTGGGGCCATTGATTACAGGGGAGATTTGGTCAAATTATATTCACAAAAAAAGAAAACGAGATGTAAATCTATGTTCAAAAAGAGAATTCTAAAGAAAATGTTTTAAATTTGTTTCTAGGCTACTAACTTCAATATCACTTCTTATTTGTATTATATCCTTTAGAAAACTCTGTTACTTCTTGTGTTACAGGATACCTATGTTTAATTCTCTACTGGCATGTCGTTCCTCTTTTAAAGCACTCTACATAAAACATACCTTTTATAGATAAGTATGTTTGCATTTTGCGGGATACCGAAAACTTTTAAAATGAACACCTTGTCTTTACATATGTTGTAAATGTCGTGTTAAAATTATACAAAGGAGATGATAGCAAGGGGGTAATGGGATGTCGAATTTGATTTCTTCTGTAGATGTAGCAAACACGCTCAACAAATGGTATTTACATATTAAAAAGAGGGAAGTTTCACAAGCAGTAGAGCTGAGGGATGAGATTCAAGAAATGTTAGGCGAAATGGAAGAAAATCAAGATGTGTTACTCTATTTCAATATTCTTGATTACAGATTTAAGGTACTGATGGAAGATTTAGTGGGGCAACCAACAATAACAGAAAGTGAAAGAGTCAAAACAGATGACATGCTAAGGTTTTACTTTTATCTTTTCAAAGGTATGTATGAGAGTGCAAAGAATAACTATTCAGAAGCCCTAGTCCTATTCAGAGTAGCTGAGAGACAGTTGGACAAGGTACATGATGAAATTGAAAAGGCTGAGTTCCATTATAAAATTGGCACACTCTACTATTTCAATAAGGTCACGCTCCTTTCCCACCATCATCTACAAACAGCAAAGGACATCTACAAAGGTCATGAAGGCTACAGCATACAGACCATAAACTGTAAGATGTTGTTGGCACTGAATTTGATTGATGACGGTAGACTAGACAAAGCTGAACGAATGCTTTTGGATTGTGTCGATAGACTGATTGAAAAGAAAGATAAGAGATTGTTAGCGTTGGCTTATTATGATTTGGGATTTCTCAAAATTCAGGATGACCACCATATAGAAGCAATTGAATATTTCAACAAAGCAATTTCCGCAGATGATCTAAAACAGTCAGCTCCTGTTTCATACTTACAATGTGCGTATGAATTTGCAAGATCAAGCTACAAATCAAATCAGTTCGATCAGGCAATAAGTTGGGTTGCTGAGGGGAAAAACTTCTCTAAAGAACAGCAGAACACAAACTTTATGTTGAAATTCAATATCCTTGAGAAATGTTATACAACACCTCAGGAAAGCTATGAAGATATCAAGAAAGGGCTATGTCTTTTGGAAGAAAGAAAAGCATATGTTGATATAGAGGCTTTAGCTCCTGATGTTGCCTCCATTTATAAGAAGTTAAATCTTTATGAAGAAAGTAACTACTTCTTGGAATTGGCTTTAAAATCTTGTACGCTAATAGGAAAGGAGGTCATATGATCATGAAAAAAATAATGATGATGATTACTACTGCTTTGCTATTATGTGCAATTCTTGGAATGCCTGCTGGACAACAAACTCAGGCAAATGCTAAAAATGAGGTAGTGTTGCTTTTCTCTAGAGGTGCAGGATCATAAAAGGGATAAGATTTAATCCACCACTACGGAGATAATTGGATAAAAAACGATAAAGTGGATTAAAGTGTAAGACTCCTTATGGTATTCTAGTAAAAGAATATTCCATAAAAGGAGTCTTTTTTATATGAAAATATTAGATACTCCATCTTTACTGTCAGCTGTCGAACAAAGGTCAATAGTCTATCAGGAGCTTCGAGACGAAATGCAGCATGTGAAAAAAGCATTAAAAAGTGTGTCGGGATTAGGTGATGAATTTACTGGAAAAGGTGCGGACAATATCAAAGCCTTTTATGAGGATCTTGCACTTTACACAGACACTTATCTTGACTTTATCGATATGCAAAAAGCGTTTTTAGATGGTGTAAAAGGAAAGCTTGATGATGAATCGTTAGGCGGGAGTACATTTATTGATGAGCATTTCTTAGACGCTCAACTGAAACAAGGGATTCAGAATAATAAAGATATGGTCAAGGAACAAAAAGAAGCCCTATCCACTATTTTTGATGACATCAGTGATCTCATAGAACTGAATGTATTTTCAAGTAAAGAGGTCAATGAACATTTAGACGATGCAAACAAAAAAAGAAAAGAGGCAATTGATGCAGTACATAAAATAGATCATGAGCTAAAAACAGAATACGCAAAATCAGAAGCGATCGAAAAACACCTTGCCACTTTTTATGCAAAAATGATGGCTGCTACAGGAAAAGGAAAAAATGCGCAGCCCATGTATTACGATGCAAAAGCATTTCATGAGACAGATGTGTACAAGAATCATGATAAAATCGATGCACAGGTGAAAACATATTTAAAAGTGAAAAAAGAAGAAAAAGAGAAACGAAGAATCAAAGAATTGAAAGAAAAGCTCAACGATCCTTCGTGTATATCAGAAGAGAAATACTTTGAGATTGTAGACGAAATTGGATATGAGAATCTTTCTTACGATCAAAAAATGTATTACAGCCAGCTTCTCCAGATCAAAGCGCAGGAAGAAGCATCAGAGGGGTTCGTTGATGTTGTAAAAGGTGCAGCAGTTGGTCTATATGATGTAGCCAAAGATACAGTAGTTGGCATCTATGATCTTGTGACAGATCCTGGAGGTGCCGTTGAATCGGTCGTAACGGCTGTTTCCCATCCAATTGAAACATCGAAAGTGATTGGAAAGTCGATTTCAGATTCATTCCAAAAAGAAGTCATTAATGGTGATGCATATTCTCGATCGCACTGGTTCGCCTATGCCACTGGCTCTCTAGCAGAAATCGTCTTTGGGTCTAAAGGGGCAGGTGCCATTACAAAAACGGGGACAACTGCAGCTAAAACGACGGTGAAGAAAGGGCTTGAACAAGGAGCAAAATCATTAGACAGAGTCTCTATTCCGAATCTATTGCCATACTCACCAAAATTTCAAATGGCAGGTGGCCCGAAGCTGCCGTATAACGTGTTTGACGGAGAAAATCTCAAAAATAAACTCCTCTCTATGGCAAAGCGTCTAGACAACAATTCAGGATACGGAATCTCTAAGACAGGCAGACGATTACCAGCACCAAAATCACCACCGACTGTTGTTAGCTATGGAGATCACTATGTGAGATGGAAACGTAAAAAAGTATTAAAACCAAATGTTGTTTATTCAACAAAGCAAGGCTACACCTACACAACCGATCACTACGGAAGAATTGTCAAAGTCGAAGCAAGTGATTTAAAATACGGAGAGGTCAAAAGAAACCAATATGCCCAATCCAATTCAGGAAAGCCTGATCGATTACTGGATGATGACGGAGGTCATTTAATTGCGTCTATTTTTAAAGGATCAGGCGATATTGATAACCTACTTCCAATGAATTCACAAATTAATCGAAGCGGCGGGAAATGGTACAACATGGAACAGGAATGGTTGGCAGCTTTGAGGAAAAATCCGCCTGAGACTGTTTCAGTTAATATTGAACCTGTCTATATGAATGATTCATTAAGACCTGATCGTTTCATTGTTAAATATTCAATAGCAGACGGTGATTTTAAAAAATCAATTATTAAAAATCAAAAAGGTGGATAAAAAATGGAACTAGAGAAACTAGATACTCTATATGGTGAAATTGCACGAACTATTAATGAAATGATACCAAAAGAATGGAAAGAAGTGTGTTTATATGCGGAGATACTCGACGATTCTGCAGAGATTAATTTTTATTATAGATTAGTAGGTGAAAATGAATATCGTTACTCACATAATATACCTGAAGATCATAATGTAAGTGAATCAATCTATAACGAGTATTTAATAAAATTACATGATTTATTTGAAGAGCTACAACAAGCGTATGAATTAATTAATTCAGAAAAATGGACAAATCTAACTCTAAAATTAGATGCAAATGGAAAATTCTCTTTAGACTTAGACTACGAAGATGTATTGAACCAAGGAATGTATTCATCAGAAAGGGAAGCAATTTGGGCATACGAGCATCTAGGGATATACCCAAAAAGAAAGTCACTTAGAGAATTTCTCGAAGAATATATAAAAAATAAAGAAGAAAACAACTAACACATTGCCCTCCAAATTTAAGGAGGGTTATTTGTTGTTGAAGAAGATGATGAAAGTGATACAGGAGCTTTTGGAATCTTACTTAGTGATGTTTTCTTGAAAGTGTTAAAGGAGAGAGGTTAAAAGACACTCTCTATTAGGGTGTCTTATTTTTATTGGCTATTTTCTGTACGGTGAAGAAAGGGCTTGAACAAGGAGCAAAATCATTAGACAGAGTCTCTATTCCGAATCTATTGCCATACTCACCAAAATTTCAAATGGCAGGTGGCCCGAAGCTGCCGTATAACGTGTTTGACGGAGAAAATCTCAAAAATAAACTCCTCTCTATGGCAAAGCGTCTAGACAACAATTCAGGATACGGTATCTCTAAGACAGGCAGACGATTACCAGCACCAAAATCACCACCAACTGTTGTCAGTTACGGAGATCATTATGTGAGATGGAAACGTAAAAAAGTGCTAAAACCAAATGTTGTTTATTCAACAAAGCAAGGCTACACCTACACAACGGATCACTACGGACGTATTGTCAAAGTCGAAGCAAGTGATTTAAAATACGGAGAGGTCAAAAGAAACCAGTATGCCCAATCCAATTCAGGAAAGCCTGATCGATTACTGGATGATGACGGAGGTCATTTAATCGCGACTATTTTTAAAGGTTCCGGGGATATTGATAACCTGCTTCCGATGAATTCACAAATTAATCGTAGTGGTGGGAAATGGTATGAGATGGAGCAGAAGTGGAAAAAAGCATTAACGGCTGACCCGCCAAAGCATGTAGAGGTTAAGATTGAACCTGTCTATATGAATGATTCATTAAGACCTGCAGAGTTTCTTGTAGAATATAAAATCGGAGACCAAAAGAGATTTAGAACTATTAAAAATATGCCAGGAGGTTGAAGTATGGAAAAAATAGAAGAAAACTATAAAGAAATAGCAGAAATAATAAATGAAATGATTCCTGTAGAATGGGATAAAGTTTGGATGTATGCAGAAATCGTGGATGATTCGTCAGAAGTGAATTTTTATTTCTGTAACCCAGGCAGTGAAGAATTGATATATGGTCATAATATTCCCGAAAAGTATAGTGTTAGCAACTCTATTTATAAAGAGTTATTATTAAAACTTCTCCATTCTTTTGAAGATTTAAAAAAGGAATATGTAAAAAGTGGATTCGGAGATTGGTCGACAGCAATTTTAAAAATGGAGCAACCAGGGAAACTCTCGATTGAGTATGGATACGAAGATATTTATTCATTAGGCATTGATGGTGATCAAAGAATAGCAGTTTGGGAATATGAAACGTTCGGATTTTTACCCGACGATGAAGAAGATAAAGAAGCCGTATTAAATTATATAAAAAATAAAGACGATAACTAACTCAGAATACCCTCCGAATTAAGGAGGGTATTTGTTATATATTTTTTATAAGAAACTCATTTCCATTATCTAAACCGATAAACGGTCACCTCACAATCACCTAGTACTTCTTCCATCATCTCTTCAACAATCGTCCAATCGCCGCCTGCCAAGCCGCAGCCAATCCCGTATGGAATGGCGATGGACGTTTGGTTTTTCTCTTCAGGTGAATGTGTCACTGTATCCTTTAGGTGTTGAAAGCAGCTGCGTAATGCATCGTAGTCTGTTTGCTTTCTTGTTCTTCCATACCCAGCTTGGGCAAATAAGTTGGCAATTGTTTTTCCATCTTTTGTTGTAATGAGTTGAATGGAGCTTAACAAGTCATCTCCTTGTTCTGTACATAACTGTTTATAATCTTTGTACACATTCGGATATTTGCTTTTGATCTGTTTCGCTAATCCAGCGCCCATGACTCCTTTACAGTTCACCTGGTGACAAATGATGTCTTCGCTTGCCTCTAATATATTACCGTCTACCGTTTTGATCATATGCAGTAACCCCTTTTTGATAAAATGCAAACCTATGTTCTATTATAACAGTTATGATCATGTGATTTAAGAGCCAAAATGTTTTTGATGGGTTTATTTGTAGACACTTCAACATGATCTGATTGTCAAAGTTGATACATGTCGTCTAGAATATGGAGAGGCTGAAAACGTGAAATCAAGCAGAAACAGTGAGGGGTAACATATGAATCTATTAGAAACGAATCGGTTAATTCTTAGACCGTTTTGCGATGAAGATGCGGCAGGAATGCTTGAGTACTTGGCTCATCCAAGAGTCAATTGTTTTTTTCTCGATGATCAAATCTCTACATTGGAGGAAGCGGCCGCTAAGGTGCAAGAGAGAAAAGAAGATCACTCATATGTAGCAGTTTGTTTAAAAGAAAGAGGGAAGGTTATTGGTGAATTGTTTCATTTAAAAGAGGAGCCTGATACGTATTCAATTGGCTGGAATTTTAATGCAGCATATGAAGGGAAGGGATATGCGCGTGAGAGTGCTGAAGCATTCTTATCCTATTTATTTTTAGAAAAGAGAGCAAGGCGTCTTTATGCCTATGTAGAGGATGATAATGTCCGTTCACAGACATTATGTGAGCGATTAGGCATGCGGAAAGAAGGCCTTTTTCTTGAGTTTATTTCATTTACGAACCATGAAGACGGCACACCTAAATATGAAAACACATATCAATATGCTTTGCTAAAAAAAGAATGGGCGCAACATCACTCTCGTTAAACAAGTTAGTACATGATGTTCAAGTGACAGCAAAGTGACAAACCTGTCATATGATTCCATGGTTTGTTCGTTCGATCGATGGAGGCAGACATCTCATTTCAATTATCCTTATCATAAATCAAGTAAAAAGGATGAAATGAGATGCGGGGATTTAATGAAGATTTATTTAGGTGGGTGAATCAGCTTAGTATTGATTATGGTTCCTTGAATCCGATATTTATTGGACTAGCTGAATATACAGTGCTGCTGGCAGCACTCATGTGTCTGTTTGTATGGTTTCAAAATCGCAGCAGGTACAATAGGGCGATGGTCGTTTCTGCTGGACTGACCTTCATATTGGCAGAGTTACTTGGGAAAATCGCAGGGGTGTTTTATTTCAATCAGCAGCCCTTTGCAGAAATGAGCCACGTCAATCTTTTGATTCAAAAGGAAGTGAATAACTCGTTTCCGAGTGATCATACCATCTTTATTTTTTCGATTTGCCTGATCTTTTGGCTGTTTCATAAACGCCATTTTTATTGGCTGATCATTGCGTGTGCTGTTGGATTTTCAAGGATTTGGGTAGGTGTTCATTATCCATTTGATGTCTTCGCAGGAGCTACTATAGCGTGTTTAACAGCCGCCGCCGTTGTATATTTGCCGATATTTCAAAAAAGTGTTAATTCCATCTTATCATGCTATGAATGGGTTGAACAAAAATTGATAGGGAAGAGAACAAAATAACATGCAGCAGTAAAATACCCCGATCTGTAAAGCTGAGATCGGGGTACTGTTTATTTTCGCCAAAACGTTGAACAATCCGCTTTGTCTTTGATATTAAATTCAATGATTTTTTTCAGAAGAGGATAATCAACTGGCAAGCTTTCTTTCATGCGAAACATCTTTTTTCCATGATCGTACCCAGCTCGTACAATGTCAGCTGAAAATTGATCAATTCCTTTTCCTTCTGGTGCGACAGAAATGTGATGTTTTGCCACGCTAAACCCAATAATAAATGTGCCTTGATCTGTGAACATAGGCTGATTCCAAGCAATTCTTGGCTCTAATTGAGGGAATGTGTCTTCTACCCATTGTAAGATGTCTTGAGTGCGCTGCTTCAGCTCGGGGTTACCGATGTTGCTGATATATTCTTCAAACACATGCATGATGTTTATCCTCCATTTCCATCGACCTCATAAGCCTCAGACGGGATTCGAACCCGCACTCCTTTCGTAAGCATAGGCTAGGGGCAACACGCTTCCCTACGGAATTTCACCGACAGGAATTTCACCTGTCTCAGCTCATGTGCTTTTCGGTGCTTCTGAAACCCTTGCCTTGCGACCCGCCAGCTACAATTTGTTTTACGGCGCTCTTCCCTTCTAGAGCTACTGAGGCGTGTAAGTGATTGATCATATTATATAAAGAAACTGGATAAATGAAAAGCTGCGCTGATCATTAGTTTACTGATCATTAGGCGAATCGCACAAAATAGTCTTTGAAATGATGCGGTATTAATCATCATAAGATTAGAAAGCCCTAACAATGGGCTTTTTTCATTTCATCTCGAGATGTTTATTTTAAAAAAAGGCGGAATTTTTCCGCAAATATCATTGACTAGGAGAAAGAAACGCACTTTCAATGGAAACGGTTATTGAAGATTCAAGTGATTCATATTAAAATGATGTCAAATGGACAAATTAGCAATTGCTAATAGAAGTTCCATATTTAGTGAAATCATGTGCTGCAGCTGAAGGTGATTGGGGGTGTAGAATGAGCAAAGTTCCTGTTGCGGAATTGGCATCATTATTAAATGACTGGAACATGGAAATCAAAAAAGATCATGCAGATGAGGCAGAACGGTTATTTGCCAAAGCGAAACAAGCGGTAGAGGAAATTGACGATGCGGATATCCTCATATACTATTCTCTTCTTGAGAAAAGACATCACATTCTTATGTACAATTTAAGAGGGCAAAAGGGCAATGTTTCAACGAAAAGTATAGAGGGTCATTATGGAAAAAAAGAAGATGACCTGTCTAATCGTCTTGCCTATTATTTCGATTTCTATGAGGGTGTGTATGAGCAGCATCAAGGTAATTATGAGGTTGCATTGCAAATGTATCAAAGTGCTGAAAAGCTCTTAGATAAAATTCCAAGTGAGATAGAACGTGCTGATTTCGATTTTAAAGTGGCATGGCTTTACTACCGGCTTAGTCATATCATGCTCTCATTAAGCTATATCCGCAGAGCGCTCCACGTCTATAAGCGGCACAAGCAGTATGAAAGAAGAACGGCCCTTTCATACTCTCTTATAGCAGCGAATCTAACAGAGATCGGCCGGTATGAAGAGGCGCTTGAGAATTATCGTCTGGCGGAAGAGGTTTTGACAAGCGAGCAGGATGATTTTATGCTGGCTCAGCACCATCACAATGTGGCCATTTTATATTCATTTTGGAACAAACCGAAGGAATCGATACGTCATCTTGAAAAAGCACTGTCCCATCAAGAGTATTATGATTCAGATTTCTTTTTCCATTCTACGTATCTGATCAGCCGAGAACTCTGTGTGATTGGTGAAAAGCAGCGTGCAAGCCAATATATAGAGGCTGCATATGCCAGAATAAAGGATGCTTCGCATGAAGTGTTTCAGCTAAAAATAGGCATCGTACATGATCTTTACTTAACGCATGCGCCACAAAGATTTCAGCAAATTGATGAGAAATTAAGAAAGTTAGAAGAGAAGAATGAATATCATGAAGTAAAAGAGCTATCACAATTTGCAGCAAAATATTGTGAAAAGCAAGCACTTTATGAGCAGTCTGTTTTTTACTTGAACAAAAGTTTAGAAGCGGATTTACATATGAAAAGAATGGGGTTGATTTAAGATGAAAACAGGATTAAAAGTATTATTCGTTGTCGGTTTAGCGGTCGCTGCGACTGTTCTATCGCAAGACGTTGCGGGTTCATTCGAAGTTGCAGAAAAAATCATTGGTGGTTAATACCATGTATCTCTCGCCCTTGTTGATATCGTCAGCAAGGGTTTTTTGCGTTTTTAATAGGCTCTTCTTATTAAACGCTGCAAGAACGTTTAATAAGAAGAATTCGCAACAAAGGGGGTGTGCAAATTTATTACCTGCTCCATTATTCTAAATAAACATAGGGCAGAGCAACAAGTTAAAAAGGTCACTTTTCTTTGCTTAATTTAATTTTTTGCAGGACTTTTCATTCAAATTTTATCAAATTGGTCTAATGTACATAGAAGGAAAAGAAAAAGTAGGAGCACTGCCCTTTTTGTCATGCATATGATGAGATAAGGTCTGATTTGAAGGCAGGTGATTGTATGTATCCACGGGTTTATGGAGGTTTTCATGGAGGCGGTTTTAGCGGAGGAGCAGTGGGCCCTCATATTGGCTTTGGCGGGTATTATGTGAGCCCTGGAGTGTTCTCTGGTTTAGGAGGTTACCCCGGATATGGGGGATTTGGGACGTTTTCTGGATATCCATATGGTTCTACGTTCATCATGGGACGCCCTCCTGGTTTTTATGTAAGGAGTTATTAGTGTAAGATCACAATCATTGAAATAGCCTTCTAAAGAGAGGCTATTTCAATTGGTGAAAGTGCTTCAATCCAGCTGTTATCACAATGATACCTAGGATGATGATCGGCAGCCAAATGATGATAAACGGGTCGTAACGATCTGTGTATGCAGCTAAAGCCGCACCAAGGCAATAGAAGACAATAGAGCCTATTCGCATCAAGCTGACAAGCTGGATAGGAGCTTTTCTTTTTTCCCTGTATGATATGCGTTGAGCTGCATCTTCAAATAGATTAGCGAGTGTACTCGTGAGAACAGTTGTGGAAATGCCAGCAACATTCAATTTACGAGCGGCTGCTGTCTGCATGCCCATGGCCATACTTAAAAGGATGATCAGCATAAAGTAAGCACCTTGTGTATAAGGGAAAATGGTCATGAGAGCAAATAGAAGCAAAATCATCACTTCTATGATAAAAATGCGTGTCACGGCTTTTGGCCAAAACGTTTTCTCATGTTTCCCGCCTACCACAACTGCAAGTAAAACCCCTAAAACGAATCCACTTAGAGCAATGATGGAATGAAGAGCTGTTAGCTGCAAGGAGCTTCCTGCCGCAATGCCAAGCAGCACAATATTACCTGTCATATTGGCTGTAAACACATGCCCTAGGCTTAAATAGCCAATTACATCCACAATTCCTGCGGAAAGACATAAGAAAATCAAAGCTGTATTTCGAAATGAATGTGCGGTCAAAATCGTCATTCCTTTCTTCCTCTCTAATGAATAAGTGTAAACTTCATGACCGCGGATGTCCATCTGATGAGAAGGTCACATGTGTGCAAGCTGATGTAAGACTTGTCTAAAAGCATCATCATTCACAAGGTGCCTCATGCGGCGGAACGGATCACCTTTTTCCTTTAAACGCTCTATAACTGCTGGCATCGTAAAAAGAGAAGGATGAAGCTCATCATGATAGAGTTCGTCCCATTCAAGCGGTGTCGCAACAAGTCCAAGCTCATTTCCTCTCGGGGAATATGGAGCGATAATTGTTTTTCCAGCATCATGCTGAATGTAGTCTAAATACAAGCGATTGCCGCGATTTTTCTTAAGACGTTCCAGAGTAAATAGATCCGGTGCTTGCTCACATAAAAATTGGCATATAAACGAAGTGAATTGTCTTGTTTCTTCGTATGTGAAGGCATTTTTCTTTAAAGGAATATAGACTTGAAGCCCTTTACCTCCGCTTGTTTTAATAAAGGCTGTGAGAAAAAGTCCGTCTAAAAGCACTTTGATTCGTTTAGCAGCTTCGATGGCTAGATGAAATTCATTTACAGATGGCGGGTCCAGATCAAAGACGATTTCTGTCGGCCGATCCGTATCTCTTGTTTCAAAAGGGATATGAAATTCCATCGCCAGCTGGTTGCCAAGCCAAAGAAGCGTACGAGGATCATTACAGACCGTGTAAGAAATATCATCAACTTCATCTGTCAAAACAAAATCCGGCGCATAATCAGGAGTTGACTTTTGATAAAAGAATTCGTCTCCAGTGCCATGTGGATACCGAATTAAAGTAAGACGCCTTTCGCGTAAAAAAGGCAAAAGATAGGGAGCCACTTGTCTTAAATAAAGTAAGTAATCTGCCTTGTTCAGTTGAAGGGCCGGGACAATGGGTTTCTCAGGGTGAGTGACGTCTATAACAGCAGGGAGTGGATACAGCTGTTTGAGCATTTGCTGAAATGTACATGCTGATGGATCCGCATCCAGTAAAAAGGAAGAAAAACGCGGCTCTCTTAACGCCGATCCATCAAAGGATATACACGCAATGCTGGCAACGATAGAAGGAGGGATTTCATATGTTGATCCTCCTGTTAACTGGCCCTTTGTCTGAAATAGCGTGCGCAGTGTTTGTTCTTCTTCTTTAGAAAATCCATGCTTGAATTGGACAACCTCGATGAGAGCTGAATCTTGATAAATGGAGCCTTGGAAATAGCCATTTTCTTTGTCAAAACGGGTCACAATGACAGACACATAACGCCAGTTTTTCATTTTCAACCATTCTTTTGAACGAGTATTGTCATGCCATTTACTCGTCTTTTTTTTCGCTACTAACCCTTCTGCTAAATACATTGTCATCAAGTTTTTCATGTATTCAGAGTCTGGGTCTGTAAGAATGACCTGCAGAAGGGAAGGGTGCTCCAGCTGAACTGATGAAGGGAGCTTTGCGTCTTGGAAAACTTGCTGCAGCTGATTTTTTCTCTCCGTCAACGGTAAATCAACGAGAGGTTTCCCTTTACATCTTAATAGATCAAACGCAATGAAATGACATGGAAATCGTTCAGCCTGTCTTTGGATGGCTTCTTTGTTTTTCAGCCGGCCTCTTTGCTGAACCTTCGCAAATTCACTTTGCTGTTCACTTAGTAAAAAGACCAATTCTCCGTCAAGTGTCAGTGGTAAAAACGGAGCAAATTCGTCTCTTAATTGTTCGCACTGATCCATCACTTCAGGAAATTGCTCATTTAGCTGTTTTCCGGTCCTGCTTTCTAAACGAATCTCGTCTTCTTCCCATACAAGAATAGCCCGAAAGCCATCATATTTTAATTCATACACCCAGTCTGCACCGGCAGGTATATCATGTGCAGGTGTTAATCGCATAGGTTTCATTGTGCATGTCACTTCCTTATATCATGTGTTCTTAGAGTGGGATGAAATTTTCAATCACATACATAAGTCTGATGAAAACATTACATAGTAAGGAGAAAAGAACGGAGGAAGCGAGATGCATACAGTATGGAAAGGCGGTATTAGTTTCGGATTGGTCAATATTCCAGTCAAACTGTTTACCGCTACAGAGAACAAAGACATTAAATTAAGACAGCTGCATAAAGAGTGTCACACGCCCATTAACTACAAGAAAGTATGTGACAATTGCGGTGAAGAAGTAGCGCCGGAACAAATTGTGAAGGCGTATGAATATGCGAAAAATAAATTTATTGAATTGGATGATGAAGAGCTAGAAAAACTGCGAAAAGAAAATGAAGAAAAAGCCGTTGAAATCATTGATTTTGTAAAGATTGAAGAGATTGATCCAATCTATTATGAAAGAAGTTATTTCTTATCACCGGATACCGGCGGAGCGAAGGCTTATTCATTATTAAGAAAAGCTTTAGAGGAATCGGGGAAAATTGGTGTGGCAAAAATTATGATCCGCTCAAAGGAGCAATTAGCGATCGTTAGGTGCTATGAACATATTTTGCTGATGGAAACCATTCATTTCCCTGACGAAATTAGACAAGTATCAGATGTACCGAATATTCCCCAAGAGGAGAACATTGTCAAGAAAGAGTTAGATACAGCGCTCCTTTTAATCGAGCAGCTGACCACAACATTCGATCCAGCGGCATATCAGGATGAATACAGAGAACAGCTGATGAATTTAATTGGCGATAAAATATCCGGAGAACATACCGTTCAACCTGAAACGACAGGTAAAAAAGATCCTGCATCCAATGTGACTGATTTAATGGCCGCACTACAGGCATCAATCGACCGATCAAAACCAGCCAAAGCGAAAAAAGCAGCGCCTAAGAAAAGAAAAACACCAACGAAAAAAGAAAAGAATGCATAAAATAAGACCGCTGACGAGCGGTCTTATTGCGGGTTTAACACATCCTGAATCTTCCCATCTTTTCGGTGAATGACAACGGATGTTCCTTTATTAGCTGAAATCTCTTTTGCCCGGTCAATTGCTTCTTGTTTTGTTTCTTTGACCTCACTTGCTCGTTTCGCTTTCTCTGTTTGAACCGCCCAGCCTTCCTCGTGTTTTACTACATGCTGCGCATGATCCATGAGCTCTGGTCTTGCGGAGCTGCTGCCTTCAGAAGGTTTGACAGAACCATGAGATAAGAAATTCTCTACCTCTTTCTCCGTTGCGTTCTTTTTCCACTCTTTCGCTTGACTAATTGCAATTGGAATGGCTCTATTTTCATCATAGCCTTCCTGAATCATTTTATTGGCAATCTCAAGCGCTTTTTTTCGAATGACGTTGTCTAATGATTTAAATGAAGCTGGATAATCGTTCATCGTCCAAGGCATATGGACCGCTCCTTTCTTTTATTTGAACATCTTCCCCCATCTGCAAAGGGTCAAACATACAAGGTCTCTCAAACTAATGTTAGGGATAAAATACATCGTTTTGCTGAGGCAGAATATCATCAACTCCTGCAGAATAGAAGGTAGAAAAGGAGTGATTTTGATGATGATGAAAGGTTTATATGAAGCACATTTACCTGTGAGTGACTTGAAGGCATCTATTGCGTTTTATGAAAAATTGGAATTGACACTTGCTCATGAAAATGAACGAGTTGCTTTTTTATGGATTGAGAAAGGAAAGAGCTGGCTTGGCCTGTGGAAAGTAGATATGAACCATTTTCCATACCATCCCTCGACTCGGCACGTTGCCTTTCAAATTACAACGTCTAGTATCGAACAGATCAAGACTTGGCTGATCGAAAGAGGCATCAGCATTCACCCAATGTTTGGTTTTTCAGAAGAAAAGCAGCCTTTAGTTCTCGATAATCCGCCGCAATTTCATGCAGCGATCTATTTTCTTGACCCAGATGAGAATCTGCTTGAATGCATTGCTCCGCTTGAACTTGATACAGGAGAAGACTACGATATCATGACATATCAGGATTGGGAACGAAAGAAAAATCCGTTTATTGATTGACAAAATCACTTATTGTAACTATATTGATTACAACGGTGGTGAAAGATTGTGAAACAAATTAGCAGCAGGTATCCAATTGCTGTTCATATTGTGTCATTTATTGCAGGTGTTCCAAAAGAGTGTACTAGTGATTTTATTGCAGAGAGCGTGAATTCAAATCCAGCCATTGTTCGAAAAATGATGGCAATGCTCAAACGGGCGGGTCTCATTGAGATTCGCCGCGGTGTGGGCGGTGCTTATTTAAAAAGACCGGCTGAGGATATTACGCTGTTAGATGTGTACCGCGCTGTGGATGTAAGCGAAGATGAAGAATTATTTAACTTTCATCAGCCCGTCATCGCATGCCCGATTGGTCAAGCGATGGACACGAGACTTCGGCATGAACTAAAAGAAGCACAAGCTGCACTTGAGAATCACCTCAAGCAAGTGACAATTCAGCAATTATTAACAGAGGCGGAATAAAAAAAGCTCGTACTTTGGAGCTTTTTTACACCTTTGTTGTAACCATTTTGATTATAACGAATGTACATCACCGTTGAACGAAAAATGAGGAGGTCAAACAAATGAAATTATTAGTAACAGGTGCAACAGGACAACTTGGATCGCTCGTCGTCAAGCATTTGCTCACAAAAGTACCGGCTGAACAAGTTGCAGTCAGTGTTCGAAATCCGCAAAAAGCAGCACATTTGAAGGATGCTGGGGTGGATGTACGCCGTGGAGATTTTACTCAGCCAGACACCCTGACATCAGCATTTGAGGGCATTGACCGTCTGTTGATCATTTCAACGGCGGATGGAGACCGCGTGCAGCAGCATAAAGCGGCAATCGAAGCGGCGAAAGCAGCAAATGTGAATTTTATTGCTTATACAAGTGTTGTCAATGCAAGAGAGAGTCAGCTTGTCCTTGCAAATGACCATGCCAAAACAGAAGAAGCCATTTTGGCCTCTGGCATTCCTCATGTATTTTTAAGAAATAACTGGTATGTTGAAAACGAAAAAGATACGATTCTGGCGTCAGTCAGCGGCGCACCATTTTTAAGTCCTATTGGCGAAGGAAAGGTTGGCTGGGCGACAAGAAATGACTACGCAGAAGCGGCAGCAAATGCGTTAACACTTCCAGTACATGATCAGGAGATATATGAACTGTCAGGACCTCTTCGGACGCATAGTGAACTTGCACAAATTGTCAGCAAGGTGAGCGGAAAAGAAATCAAAGTAGAAAAAATAGATGTAGACACATTTGGAGAATTTTTAGCTTCAAATGGTGTACCAAAAGAAGCAGTCCCATTTGTCAAAGCCATTCAAAGCGGCATACGTGATGGTGCATTAGCTGTCGAAAGCCAAGATTTCGAAACATTACTAGGACGGCCGTTAACACCTATTGAAGAAAGAATTCATGAATTGATTTCAAAATAAACATCAAAAACGCCCTATAAAAGGGGCGTTTTTTTTCATCCAAAAAGCTCACACCAGTTTAAAAAAATCATCTTGCCACTAGGTGAATGGACATAGTAAGATGACGACATACAAGATGAACTGTTCAACTACTGCTGATGTAAAGGAAGCTGTTAATGGAAATGAAGACAACTACTCAAACGAAATCAATTGCACTACCTCTTGTGATTTCAATTATTGCCATTTCGTTTTCTGCAATCATTGTGAAATGGTCAAATGCACCTGCTGCTATTTTAAGTATGTATCGAATGATCTTTGCGGCGGCTCTCATGCTGCCATTTATTCTGCCAAGAAAAAAAGAATTTCTCTCAATAAAACGCAGAGACTGGTTTTTCTTATGTATGTCAGGCTTCTTTTTAGGCCTCCATTTTGTGCTGTGGTTTGGCTCACTGAAGCTGACGACAGTGGCAAGCTCTACCATTATTATCGCTCTACAACCGATGGTGTCCTTATTAGGCGGATTCCTCATTTTCCGTGAACGAACGACGATGTCTGCTCTATTGACGATGTGTGCAGCGATCGTTGGTGCCCTCATGATAGGCTGGGGAGATATTGGTCATAGTAAGGAAGCCATCTTAGGAGATATTTTATCCTTTTTGAGTGTGATCGCTGTTGTTTGTTACTTGTTAATAGGTCAACAGGCTGTAAGAAAAATATCTCATTGGATTTATAGTTTTTGTGTATTTGGTTTTGCCGGTCTTTTTTTAATTTTATTCAATCTGCTTCATCAAACCCCTTTTATAGGTTATCCGGCTAAAGAATGGGGGATCTTTTTATTGCTTGCTATCATTCCCACTATGTCTCATGTCATTAATAATTGGCTTTTAACTTATGTTAATGCGACAACTATTTCAATGAGTATTCTAGGGGAACCTGTTGGGGCAACGATCCTTGCTGTATGGCTGCTTGGAGAGAAAGTCACGCTGTTTCAAATGCTTGGCGGTCTGCTTGTTCTTTTAGGTGTCTTTTTCTTTTTGATGCAGCAGCGTCAAGGAATCGTGATGAAAACAAAAAAATCCGGTTAACTCCCGGATTTTTTACTCTTTTAGATCGTTTTTTTCAATTACTTTGTTTAATCTTGCCTCGATTTTTTTCAATTCCATTCGTTTTCTTCTAATCATGCGAAACGCGATGACAATGATTGTCACAATAAAGGCAATGAACAGAAGAGAGAACACTTGAAATAGAAGATCTCCCATGTTGAATGCCATATTCTCTCCATTAAACATACGTAAAACCTCCTTTTCTATCTATATATTACCATAATCAATAAAAGATTGAGATTTATCCATAATTTATCTATAATAGGTAAAATATCACTCATTAAAGGAGAACCAATATGAGAACTTTAGTCCTTTTACGAGGTCTCCCAGGCGTAGGTAAATCAACATGGATCAAAGAACAAGGCTTAGAGCCTTACACTTTATCAGCGGATCAAATCCGGCTGTTAACCCAGCCGCCGCAGCTATCAGTCAATGGGAAACTAGACATTTCAAGCAAGCATGACCACAAAGTTTGGTCTTTATTATTCGATTTACTCACAGCCCGTATGGAGCGCGGAGACTTTACTGTGATTGATGCGACACATATTTCAAGCAAATCAATTTCTCAATATAAGTCTTTAGCGACATCGTATCGTTATAGGGTGTATGTCGTCGATTTCACGCAGGTGCCCCTTGAGACAGCTCTTTTACAAAATCGCTCACGTGAATCTCACAAAGTGGTGCGTGAATCTGTTTTGTATCAAATGAACGAGCGGTTAAAAACAGAAAAGGTCCCGTCATGGGTGACTGTTTTGAAGCCGGAGGAATATCCTCAAGTGATGACCTATCAGCCTCGATCCTTTGATCAATATGAGGCCATTCATGTTTTCGGAGATATTCACGGTTGTTACACCGCACTTACCACTTATTTGCAAGGAGATATCAAAGAAAACGAACTTTATATCTTTGCAGGTGACCTTCTTGATAGAGGAATAGAAAACAAAGAAGTATTAGAATGGATGCTTGCCCATAGAGAATGCCGGAATGTCATCGTCATTGAAGGCAATCATGATCAGCATTTATACCGGTTTGCACATGGTGAAAAAGTCAGAAGCAATATGTTTAACAGGCATACTGCGCCTGAACTCGAAGCAGCAGACTTTGATTTAAAAGAAGTACGAAAGTTTGTTAGAACCTTTCATCAGCTTACTTATTTTACGTACCATAATCAGACATTTCTTGTTACCCACGGGGGGCTTGCTCATTTGCCAGAAGAGCTTCTGCATGTCTCAACACAGCAGCTCATTCACGGCGTAGGAGAATATTCAGATGACATTGATCACTTGTTTGTTCAAAACACGGCTGGGCTGGATGTCATCCAAATTCACGGTCATCGCAATTTATACAGACTGCCAATTCACGCAGCGGAAAGATCTTATAACCTAGAAGGTCAGGTTGAATTTGGGGGGCAGCTGCGGGTGTTGAAAATCACGGCTGAAGGGATTGAGACTCATGAAATTGACAATCCAGTCTACAGGGCCTCTGAGAAAAAACAATCAGCTGCTGTTCAGCCAGATATTTCACTGGATGATTTTTTAGCTCATTTAGATCAGCATGAATATGTACAGGAATTAAAGCTTCCGCACCATATTTCATCTTTTAATTTTACGAAAAAGGCTTTTAGTGAGCGGCAGTGGGACGATGTGAATGTGAAGGCAAGAGGTTTGTTTGTCAACATGGTTTCAAAGCAGATTGTGTCTAGAAGCTACAATAAATTTTTTAACATTGATGAGCGTCCGGAGACAAGAATGCAGCATTTAGTGAACCATCTACAATTCCCTGTCACCGTATATGATAAAGCAAATGGATACTTAGGAACTGTTGGGTATAACGAAATGGAAGATGAATTGGTGTTTACGTCCAAATCGTATACATCACATGTGAAACAAAATCAGCATGCTTCCTGGGTCGAAGAGCTATTTTATAAGACCTTCGATGACGTGCAGGCTGACTACATCAAATCATACGTCCGTGACCACCATGTATCTCTTGTGTTTGAAGTCATTTTGCCAGAAAAAGATCCGCATATTATCACATATGAACAAGATCAACTCATTTTACTCGATATAGTGAAGCGGCAGTTAAGCTATGAAAAAGCACCATTCGCTGAAGTGAAAAGATTAAGAAAGCAGCTGGGAATATCCAGCAAGCAGGAAGTGGCTGTTTTCCATGATTGGACGTCTTTTTATAAATGGTACCAGGCGGTCTCTCATGATGACACAATTAAAGAAGAGGGATATGTCATTGAGGACGCTCGCGGCTTTATGACCAAACTCAAGCTCCCTTATTATCAATTTTGGAAGCAGATGCGCGGGATCAAGCAGCGCGTTGCAGAGAAGCGTTCCTCGCAAAAATATATGCATGCTTTGCAAACAGCGGAGCAAGCTAAGTTCTATACGTGGCTTCTTGAGCAAGAAGCAGATCAAGTGAGGAATAGCTCAATTATTGAACTGCGGTCACAATTTGAACAAAGCAGTACTGCCCAATTGAATAATGATGAAATAAATGCATAGTCTAACAAAGAGTCTTTTCTAAGGAAAAGGCTTTTTTTGATGCAAATGAAGGGTGGACACTTGCATGTCTGAACATATTGAAGTGATTCTTCGGACGATGTTTGCTTTTGCGATTTTATTTGGAGGAGCACGTCTTTTAGGGAAACAAACCATTGCGCAAATGAATATTTTGATTTTATAGCAGCCATCAGCTTAGGTTCAATTGCTGCAAACCTGGGGTTTAATACAACGCTGCCGCTACAGCACACAACGATTTCCTTTGTGTCACTTGTCATGATTATTTAAGTGATTTCCCTGATTGCATTAAGAAGCCGGAAGATGAGAGGGCTGATGGCTGGTAAACCAACTCTTGTCATACAAAATGGAAAAATTCTTGAAGGAAATATGAAGGGAATGAGATATACCCTTGATTATTTAAATCAGCAGCTGAGAGAAAAAGACATCTTTGATATTAGTGAAGTTGAATTTGCCATGATTGAAACAGATGGGCATATGTCAGTGAAAAAATACCCTTCGTTTGAAAATGTCACACGGAAGGATCTTCATTTATTCATGAAGGCAGAGCGTTACATGCCGATTGAAGTCATCATGGACGGGAAACTCATCCAAAAAAACATACATGAAAATCATTTAACAGAGCAATGGATAGAAGAAGAGCTTAAAAAAGGCAGCTGTCCTTAAAGGACATTGTTTATGCTGTCCATTCAAGTAATGGAAGCTTATATATTGATACATATGACGACCACATTCAGTCTCCAATCGATCAGGAATGAATGTGTAGTGCTGATGACACCTACATGACACACATTTGACAATCTTTATAAGTCCTTTGGCTGTCATCTGACTAGGTATCATTTCTCAATTATTATTATTTTCAGAAAATGTGGTGACGGAGTAAAATAAGTGTGTTTAAGTATAAATAGATGAAATTGAAATATTAATATAATATACCGCAAGCGGAATGAACGTTCATTCCTATATTTTTATAAGGAGGGGATGAAATGCCAGCAGTGACTGATAAACAAGAACAGATCATGAAAGCTTCGCTGGAGCTATTTATAGAACGAGGCTTTGATGGCACCACAATGCCGATGATTTCAAAAAGAGCAAACGTCGGAGCGGGCACCATTTACCGTTATTTCGACAGCAAAGAGGCACTCGTCAATATTTTGTACCAGCGCAGCCTCTCAGCATTTATCGAAAAAATGAACACAAACAGTCCGGATCCAAAGGTAAGTATTCGTGCGTACTTTAAGCATGTATTTTATTGCTTGGTTTTGTTTACAAAGGAGAATCCAAGCGGGCTGTATTTTTTAGAGATTGATAAACGGTCCCATTACTTAGACGAAACGAGCAAAGAGAAAATGCAGCATTTGTTACATGAGCTGTTCCTTATCTTTGAAGAAGGGAAAAAGGATGGAATTCATCCAAACCTCTCCGGCAGAACCATTTTATCGATTGTATTTGGTGCTTTTGTGCAGCTGCATAAACAAATTCTTGCAGAAGAAATAGAGCCAACAATTGAATTTTTAGAGGAGATTGAGCAATGTTTATGGCGCGCCATCAGCGTTGCATCATAAAGAGATAAAGGGAGTGGGCATATGAAGCAAACATCAATCATTCCAAAACCAAAAACATACGGACCTTTAAAAAATATTCCTCATATAAAAAAGGGGGAGCTTTCTCAAACTTTTTGGCGGCTGGCAGATGATTTAGGACCAATCTTTCAGTTTGAATTTTCAAATGCAACAAGTATTTTTGTTTCCAGCCATGAACTTGTCAAAGAAGTATTTGATGAGAGCCGTTTTGATAAATACATTGGGACTAGTCTCAGTAAAGTAAGAGCATTTGCAGGAGATGGGTTATTTACGAGCTGGACAGAAGAACCGAACTGGAGAAAGGCTCATCAAATCTTGATGCCGGCATTCAGCCAGCAGGCCATGAAGGGCTATCATGAGATGATGCTCGATATTGCCACACAACTCGTACAAAAATGGCAAAGAACAGGCCGCGATGAAGAAATTGTCGTAGCTGAGGATATGACAAAGCTGACTTTAGATACGATCGGTCTTTGCGGTTTTGATTTTCGCTTTAATAGCTTTTATAAAGAAAATCAGCATCCGTTCATTGAAAGCATGCTAAAAGGCTTAAATGAAGCAATGGAACAGTCGAGCCGATTGCCAATTGCCGATAAACTCATGTTCAAAAGAAGAAAAGAATTTGATCAACATGTCGATTTTATGAAACAATTAGTAGATGACATTATTCAGGAACGAAAAAAACAAGATAAAACAGGCGATGATTTACTATCCCTTATGCTGCATGCAGTGGACCCTGAAACAGGTGAACGTTTATCTGATGAAAATATTCGTTATCAAATCATCACCTTCTTAATTGCAGGGCATGAAACAACAAGTGGACTGCTATCCTTTGCGATTTATTTCTTACTAAAGAATCCAGAGAAATTAAAGAAAGCCGTCCAAGAAGCAGATGAGGTGCTGCAAGGCGGATTGCCGACATTTAAACAAGTGCAAAAGCTAAGCTACTCTCGTATGGTGTTAAATGAAGCCCTTCGCCTCTGGCCTACGGCGCCTACGTTCTCTCTTTATGCGAAAGAGGACACAGTAATCGGGGGAAAATATCCGATTCACAAGAATCAAAGTGTCTCTGTTCTGCTCCCTAAATTACACCGTGATCCAGCGGTATGGGGCGAGGATGCTGAAGAATTTAAACCAGAGCGGTTTACGCATCCTGAGAAAATCCCGCAGCATGCTTACAAGCCTTTTGGGAATGGACAGCGTGCATGTATCGGTATGCAGTTCGCCCTGCATGAAGCTACGATGGTTCTCGCGATGGTTCTGCATAATTTAGAGTTAATTGATCACACATCTTATGAGCTTGATTTAAAAGAATCTCTGACGATTAAACCAAACGATTTCAAAATCAAGGTGCGGCCAAGGAAGCAGCAATTCTTTATGGCACCACCGAAAGAAGAACCGAAAAAAAGCAACCAATCTGGTGAGTCAAAAGTGCCGAGTCACGGTACACCGCTGCTAGTTTTGTACGGATCGAATCTTGGCACAGCAAAGCAAATAGCGAACGAATTGGCGGAAGACGGGAAAGCAAAAGGATTCGATGTGACCACTGCGCCGCTTGATGAATATACACGCCAATTGCCAGATACAGGTGCTGTCCTCATCGTGACCGCTTCATACAACGGATATCCGCCTGACAATGCGAAGCAATTTGTGGATTGGCTGGCGCAGGATGAGGAGCAGGATTTATCAAACGTGACATTTGCGGTCTTTGGATGCGGAGATCGAAACTGGGCGAGTACGTACCAGCGGATCCCCCGTCTGATTGATGAGGCCCTTGAAAGCAAAGGAGCCAAACGTGTAGCTGATTTAGGAGAAGGTGATGCAGGCGGTGATATGGATGAGGATAAAGAAATCTTCCAGAAAACTGTCTTCGAACAGCTTGCAAAAGAATTTAAGCTCACCTTCCAAGAAAAGGGGAAGGAAAAACCAAACCTATCAGTTGCTTATACGAATGAGCTAGTGGAGCGTCCTGTAGCTAAAATATATGATGCCTTTTCAGCTGTTGTACTGAAAAATGAAGAATTACAATCAGAAAAAAGCACGAGGCAGACAAGACATATTGAATTGAAATTGCCTGCTGGAAAAGCATACAAAGAAGGGGATCATATCGGGATTGTACCGAAAAATAGTGATGCACTCGTTCAGCGTGTGACCCGCCGCTTTAAACTAAATCCAGAGCAGCATATTAAGCTTTCATCTGAGAAAGAGGCAAGTCATTTACCATTAGATCAGCCGATTCCAATCAAAGAATTACTCGCCTCGCATGTTGAGCTTCAAGAGCCTGCGACACGTACACAGCTAAGAGAGCTCGCAGCACATACGGTATGTCCGCCTCACCGCGTGGAGCTTGAACAAATGGCTGGTGAAGCATATCAAGAAGCCATTTTAAAGAAACGAGTAACCATGCTGGATTTATTAGATCAATATGAAGCGTGCGAGCTGCCGTTTGTACACTTTTTGGCGCTTTTACCAGGTTTGAAACCGCGTTATTATTCGATCTCTAGCTCGCCTAAGGTAGAAGAAGAAAAAGTCAGTATCACAGTAGCAGTTGTAAAAGATAAAGCGTGGAGTGGCAGAGGAGAATATGCCGGAGTTGCCTCAACCTATTTATGTGGTCTAAAAGAAGGAGAAGAAGTAGCCTGCTTCCTGCATGAAGCGCAAGACGGCTTCCAGCTGCCTCCTTCATCAGACATACCGATGATCATGATCGGACCAGGTACAGGAATTGCTCCATTTAGAGGATTTGTTCAGGCAAGAGAAGTGTGGCAGAAGGAAGGGAAGCAGCTAGGCGAAGCCCACTTATATTTTGGCTGCCGTCACCCTCAGGAAGATGATCTATATTTTGATGAAATGCAGCTTGCCGCGCAAAACGGAGTTGTCCATATCCATCGTGCTTATTCTCGTTACGATGAGCAAAAAGTATATGTCCAGCATTTGTTGAAAGAAGACGGCGGCATGCTCATCGAATTGCTTGATCAAGGAGCTTATCTGTACGTGTGCGGAGACGGAAAAGTCATGGCCCCAGATGTAGAGGCTACACTAATCGATCTCTATCAAAAAGAGAAACAATGCTCGAAGGAAACAGCTGAAAATTGGCTGACAGCCCTTGCAAATGACAATAGATATGTAAAAGATGTGTGGAGCTGACAAAGAGGAAAGACCGCCAATTAGGCGGTTTTTTTCTGTTCACATAGAAAGAGATCGATAGAATTGAAGGTTGGGAAGATACAAAACACCTAATTTAAAAATGAAATATTTTGTAAAAAATAAGAATATTCTCTCATTTACTCCAATATGAAACAATCGTATGATTTTTGATATAGGACATAAAGGAGGAATATGATGAAAAAGGTGAAAATGTTACTCCCTTCTCTTCTCGTTTTTGGTGCTTTAAGTGTGCCTAGTTTTGCCCATGCCACATCGGATTCAGTACTAACGTCTGATTATGACATGGTGACTTCTGATGGAAAAGTAATTTCTTCAAGTGATTTCCACAATGATACGAAAGCCCCCTCATCCTTTGACAAAGTGGATGATCTTTCTTCTACTGTTGGCGAAAAAGTAAAACCACTATCAAAATATTTAAAAGATTTTCAAACAAAAGTCGTCATTGGAGACGATGGTAGAACCAAAGTAGCAAATACAAGAGTAGCACCATACAATTCGATTGCTTATATTACATTTGGCGGCTCCAGCTGTACGGGAACACTCATTGCTCCTAACAAAATTTTGACAAACGGACACTGCGTATATAATACGGCATCGAGAAGCTATAGTGAAAAAGGAACCGTATATCCTGGTATGAATGATAGTACTGCGGTGAACGGTTCAGCAAAAATGACTGAGTTCTATGTGCCAAGCGGGTATATTAATACTGGTGCAAGTCAATATGACTTTGCCGTCATCAAAACCGATACGAACATTGGCAATACGGTCGGCTACCGATCCATCCGCCAGGTGACAAACTTGACTGGGACAACCATTAAAATCTCAGGATATCCTGGTGATAAAATGAGATCGACTGGCAAGGTGTCACAGTGGGAGATGTCGGGTCCTGTGACGAGAGAAGATACGAATCTAGCATACTATACGATTGATACATTCAGCGGAAATTCAGGTTCTGCCATGCTAGATCAGAACCAGCAAATCGTTGGAGTTCATAACGCTGGGTATTCAAACGGAACGATGAATGGCGGTCCAAAAGCGACAGCTGCCTTTGTTGAGTTTATAAACTATGCGAAAGCGCAATAAAAAATAGAGCTTGTTTCCTTCATAGGGGACAAGCTTTTTTGTATGAATCGATTTAATAGAGGATTCATTTTTTACCTGTGGATTTGAGATTGAGAGCTTCATCAATTTTTTCACATGTCATTCGCGAACCACTCATACATTAAAATGTCACATTTCCTTTAAGTCAAAATCATGCTTGAGATGGATGAGGAGGTCACGCGCTTTTGAAGATGAAAAGAGCCTGGATCGCTGCTGTCGCCTTATGTTTTGTGATATGGATGGGTATGTTGTTAGGTGGATTTGGAGAGAAGCAGGCAGCAAAAGGGGCTGATCGATATGATTATGTCGTTCAATTTCCAAAGGAAAGGTACCCTGAAACAGGCAGTCATATTCAAGAAGCCATTCGAAAAGGGCATTCAGATGTGTGTACCATTGATCGAAATGGAGCAGATGCCCGCAGGCAAGAATCATTAAAAGGGATTCCGACAAAACCTGGCTTTGACCGGGATGAATGGCCAATGGCGGTTTGTCTTGAGGGAGGAAAAGGCGCAAGCGTTCAATATGTCAGTCCATCTGATAATAGGGGAGCAGGCTCATGGGTCGGACACCAAATCAGCGGATTTCCTGATGGGAAAAGAATATTATTCATTGTGAAATAAATCTAGAAAGAGTCTCCTTAGAGTGGGAGGCTCTTTTTGTTTATCATCAGAGCGTATCCGAGCTGGCAGGGAAAAAAGATTCAGTGGTACAATCAATCTATAAGGTACAAAGACTGACAAGAAGAAAATGTGAAGGGACATTTACTTATGGATAAGAACCGTGCATTATACGATTTTTTTATGCAGCATGCAGAGAAGCTGACTGAAACATGGTATGAATCAATTGAGGACGATGATCCAGAATCGATATATCGTTCAACAGATTCCAGCATCATTGCAGAGCTAAAACGGCAAAATCAAGATTATTACCAGCATTTTATACGAGCTATTATTGAAGACAAGACATATTTACATACTGAATTTAAAAAGTGGTCTGAGGATTTAGCCAGTGACCCGAAGCATTTAAATACACCATTAGATTATGTCGTAAGAGAATACATGTCTAATCAAAGAGTCGTTCTGCATTACTTAAAAGAATTTATTAAACAGCGTCAAGGTGACATTGATATTGACCGCATTTTTTATTGGTATGATTTAATTTCCGAAGCGTTTAATATTTCAATCCATGTGTTTATCCAGCAATATGTGAAAAATACAACGAAGAAGCTTGTGGCTCAAAGAGATATGATTTATGAATTGAGTTCACCGGTGATTGTTTTAAAAAGCCAGATTGCGTTGTTGCCTTTAGTAGGTGATATTGACACAGCGAGAGCAAAGATTATTTTAGAAAATACGCTAAAACAGTGCTCGCAAAAAGGGGTTCAGCATTTATGTATTGATCTATCTGGTGTTGTCATTATTGATACAATGGTGGCTCATCAAATCTTTGATCTTGTCACATCACTTCGGTTAATTGGAGTAGAGACGACCATTTCAGGAATTAGACCAGAAATTGCTCAAACAGCAGTACAGCTCGGGCTTCCTTTTAATGAATTCCGCACGGCATCATCACTTGCTCACGCGCTGGACCGCATGACTGAATTTTCTCCAATATAAAAACCAGGCCGATGAGAGGCCTGGTTTTTTATTTAGATGACAGCGTCAATTTGTGTGACTTTCCAATCTTTTTGTACTTTTTCGTACGTAACAGTTCGTTTTACTTTGCGTCCATCAAGTGTTGGGACAGTAAATTCATATGTGCGGACTGTTTGTTTCTTAGAAACAAGTTTAGGTGTGGCTTTTTCCCAATTGAGCATGTTGTCTCCGTCACCGACTGGAACAGCCATTTTGCCTTTATGAACAATGAACTGATAATCTTTTAAACCATGTTTGATGGCATCTTGAGTGAACACCTGAGATAGGTAGCTGTTTAATTTTTTCTTTGTATCAAATGTTTTAGAAAGATAGTTGTATGTCATATCTTTATAGGTAAATGATTTTAATTTGTAATTAGAATGTTCTTTAACTTTGTAGCCTGACATTGCACTCCAAAAGTGTTCTCTTGCATCAAGGGCAATATGTAACGCTTCTTTATTTGTCAAAGCGGCTGATTTCTTGGAAGCGGCCAATGTTGTAGTTTGTAATGAGATCATAAGCATAATAGCAGTTAATAAAACAAATAATTTTTTCAAGGCAATTGCCTCCTTTTCTCAATGAAAACTTCTTATGTTACAAATGTTACAATAATTACAGTGATATTACAAGTATTAAATCTAAATGATTTTTATTTCTTATGTTTCTAATTATATAACGTTTGAGGGAGACAAAAAGTTTTCATTTTTTTTTATTTTTCTTCTTAATGATTATTTAACCGTTCTAAAGAAGAACGAAACGTCTTTTGGAAAAATTTCTATTTAGACGTTTAACACACTTTTTTTATTTATGACATATACTGTCGTGATGAATGTCTAAAGAAAGTGGTGTTTATTATGTATCATCCGTATGAAGGTGTGTGGAATGGGTACTCATATGATAGGCAGATGCAAGGATTTCCCTCTGTTGGTATTCCTCAAGGTGGAGGGTTTCCTGGGTTTCCGATCGGAGGAGGAGGTACTTGGCCAGGGCAAGGTTCAGGCGGACACTCAGCACCGCCGGCACCGCCGCAGCATATCATTTCGCAGTATCAGCAAGCACTCTCTCAGCCACAAAGTATGCAGTCCCTTATATCTGGGCAAGGTGTTGGCGGAGGCCATCAAACTGTACAATTTGCAGCGGGATGTAATAGAAGATGGACAATTGTGCTTTTGAGAAACGGTCAAGTATTTTTAATGTATATCCTTTCTTCACAGCCATTTGGTCGAACTACTGGCTTTATATGGCCGAACTTTACATTTGGTTCCTTCCCAAGTTCAAGTATTCTTGCCTATTCTTGTGCATAAGAAAAAGCCGGTTCTCATCAGCAGCTGATGAAATACCGGCTTTTTTTAATGAATATTTCGAAATACGCCAATCACTTTACCTAGTATACTCACATTCTGTAAAATAATCGGTTCCATTGATGGGTTCTCTGGCTGTAATCTAAAGTGTGTATCTTCTTTATAAAAGCGTTTCACTGTCGCTTCATCTTCCTCTGTCATGGCGACAACAATATCTCCATTGTTAGCGGTGCTTTGCTGACGCACAATGACATAGTCCTTGTCCAAAATACCTGCATCAATCATACTTTCTCCCATAATTTCAAGCATAAATACTTGTTCATCTGGTGCTGCAAAAGTCTCTGGAAGAGGGAAGTATTCTTCTACATTCTCAACAGCTGTAATAGGAAGGCCGGCCGTTACTTTTCCGATGACTGGAACGTTCATTACAGCACTCTTTGGAATATTCATTTCTTCTTCATCAAGTACTTCGATCGCTCTAGGTTTTGTCGGGTCTCTTCTAATTAAGCCCTTTGTTTCTAGTCTAGCTAAATGTCCATGGACCGTTGAACTGGATGCTAGACCGACAGCTTCTCCAATTTCACGGACGGATGGGGGATAACCCTTGCTTTTTACTTCATCTTTGATGAATTTCAGGATATCGAGTTGTCTTTTTGATAGCTTCGTCATCTTTTGCACCTCAAAACGTCAATTTTAAAGAAATTATAGCATGTTTTTCCTAATAGTACAAACATAGGTTCGAAAAAAACGTTTGACAGAAACGTTTGTTCGTATTTATAATGAGTGACAGAAAGAGCGAACACATATTCTGTTAGGAGAGATGACATTATGAGGTTAAAAGAATCTATTATTTTTATTGGGGTATTCTCATTCATCGTTGGCATATTTCTCTCACTTATTGCAGTCACAAGCCATAATGATTCAAATCAGTATGTTAAAATAGAGGTTCAATCAGGTGATACTCTTTGGGGGTTAGCTGATCAAGTAAACGACAGCAAATCAATCGACAAAAATGCATTTATTGACTGGGTGACAGAACACAATGATCTTGCTTCAACTGAAATCCAGCCTGGAGACATTCTTGTCATACCCGTCAAAAAAGAGCATCCAGTCGTATATCAACTTGCAACAGTACAGTAGAAAGGTCGATTTTAGACATGAACGCAATCATTTATGCGAGAGTAAGCACTGTCAAAGAAGAGCAGGAAACCTCGCTGAAAAGACAAGAAGAAGAACTGCTAGCGTTAGCTGCCATGCACAAGATGAATGTGGTCAAAGTCATCAAAGAAAAAGCGAGTGGATATGATCTAGATCGTGATGGTGTGTTTGAAATGCTTGCTGCACTGAAGGAAGAGTCAATCGATGCCGTTCTGATCCAGGATGAAACTCGTCTTGGAAGAGGACAAGCAAAAATTGCACTTCTTCATTGTCTATTTAAAGAGAACGTAAAGGTATACAGCGTGTTTCATAGAGGAGAGCTTGAGCTTTCAGAAGCAGATGAAATGGTCATTGAGATTGTAGGAGTCGTAGAAGAGTATCAACGGAAAATTCATAACCTGAAAATCAAGCGGGGAATGAAAAGGGCAGTTGAGCGCGGATATCAGCCTGAACTGAATTTAAGGCAGCAGGACCATGCACCTGGCCGTGAGCGTATTGAAGTGCCGATTTCAGAAATTGTTCGATTAAGAAAAAACAACATGACATTCGCCGAAATTGCCGCCACTCTTCAGGCATTAGGTTTTGACATTTCAAAAGCAACGGTGCATAGAAGGTATCAAGAATATGAAAAAGGCCTTACCACCTAAAGCGTGATTTGTTGTCAAAATGATTGATATTTAGTAGTATGTAGAGAAAATGCTTTAAAGGAGTTTGTCATGATTTCTAAAGAACAGCTTGCAAGAATAAATGAGCTTTCAAAAAAGTCGAAAGAGACCGGTTTATCAGACGCTGAAAAAACAGAACAAAAGCAGTTGAGAGAAGAGTATTTGAAAGCTTTTCGTTCTTCTATGAAAAATACACTTAAAACTGTCAAGATTGTTGATCCTGAAGGAAACGATGTAACACCAGAAAAATTAAAAAGAGAAAAAGATCAGAACCTTCATTAAGGCTGTGATTTCTTGAATTTTGAAAAGATGGGAAGGATATTCTCGTCTTTTTTCATATTTGCATAACTTTTTAGGTGATCGATAAACTAAATGTGACAAAATCCTTCTTTTTCAGCGTGAAATAGTTGTGAAAAAAGGACAGTAGATTTATGATAATGGTGTACACAAGATACGGAAGGGGATTTATATGGAAACGATTGAATTGAAATCTATTGCAACAATACGTACTCTCTCCATAGACGCAATTGAAAAAGCGAATTCCGGTCACCCTGGAATGCCGATGGGTGCTGCACCAATGGCGTACGCTTTATGGACGAATCACTTAAACGTAAGTCCGCAAAATCCAAATTGGTTTAACAGAGACCGCTTTGTTTTATCTGCGGGACATGGTTCTATGCTTCTATACAGCATGCTTCATTTAAGCGGATACAATCTGAGCATCGACGATTTAAAACAATTCCGCCAATGGGGAAGCAAAACACCTGGACATCCTGAATTTGGACACACAGAAGGCGTAGATGCCACAACAGGTCCTTTAGGCCAGGGAATTGCTATGGCAGTAGGAATGGCACTTGCAGAAAGACATCTTGCGGAAACGTATAACAAAGACAACTTTCAGGTTGTAGACCACTATACATACAGCATTTGCGGAGATGGAGACTTAATGGAGGGAATTTCCTCTGAAGCTGCTTCACTTGCTGGTCATTTAGGCTTAGGCCGTTTAATCGTTCTTTACGATTCAAATGACATTTCTTTAGATGGCGACTTAGATCGTTCATTCTCTGAAAATGTGAAGAATCGTTTTGAAGCGATGAACTGGGAAGTTCTTTACGTGAAAGACGGCAACAACATCGAAGAAGTAACAGCTGCTATTGAAAAGGCGAAACAAAGCACAGATAGACCTACATTAATCGAAGTGAAGACAACGATCGGTTTCGGATCGCCAAACCGTGCGGGAACGTCTGGTGTGCATGGTGCACCGCTTGGCAGCGAGGAAGCAAAGCTTACGAAGGATGCTTACTCTTGGACGTTTGAAGAAGATTTCCATGTACCTTCTGAAGTGTACGATCATTTCAAAGAAGCTGTCAAAGACGCTGGACAGAAAAAAGAAGCAGCTTGGAATGAGCTGTTTGCGCAATACGAAAAAGAATATCCAGAGCTGGCAGCACAGCTGAAGCTTGCGATTGAAGGAGAGCTTCCTGAGAATTGGGATCAAGAGGTTCCAGTTTATGAAGCAGGTTCAAGCCTTGCCTCCCGCGCATCTTCAGGTGAAGTGTTAAATGGCATTGCGAAGCAAGTACCTTTCTTTATTGGCGGATCTGCTGACCTTGCTGGATCAAATAAAACAACGATTAAAAACACGGATGATTTCGGAAAAAATAATTATGCCGGCAAAAACATTTGGTTCGGTGTCAGAGAATTTGCAATGGGTGCGGCGCTCAATGGTATGGCACTTCACGGCGGTCTTCGTGTATTCGGCGGAACATTCTTTGTTTTCTCAGATTACTTAAGACCAGCGATTCGTCTTGCTGCCTTAATGGGACTTCCAGTCACTTACGTCTTTACTCATGATAGTATTGCTGTTGGTGAAGATGGTCCAACACATGAACCGGTTGAACAGCTTGCTTCACTGCGTGCGATGCCTAACCTTTCCGTTATTCGCCCAGCAGATGGAAATGAAACAGCTGCAGCGTGGAAACTAGCTGTATCTTCAACGGATAAACCGACTGCACTAGTTCTTACTCGTCAAAACCTTCCAACGATTGACCAGGCACCAGAGAAGGCATATGAGGGAGTAGAAAAGGGTGGATACGTTGTGGTTGAAGCAGCTGATGCACAGCCAGAAGCACTTCTACTCGCTTCAGGATCTGAGGTTGGTTTAGCCATTGAAGCGCAAAAGGCACTTGAAAAAGAGGGCATCCGCGCATCTGTTGTCAGCCTTCCTGCATGGGATCGCTTCGATCAGCAGTCAGACGAATACAAAGAATCCGTTCTTCCTAAAGCAGTACGTGCACGTATTGCAATTGAAATGGGTGCTTCACTTGGCTGGGAGCGTTACACTGGTCTTGATGGTGACGTGATTGCAATTGATAAATTTGGCGCTTCTGCACCAGGTGAAACCATTATCGAGAAATACGGATTTACTGTCAGCAATGTAGTCAGCCGTGTGAAAGCGAAGCTGAATAAATAAACGAACTCCAAGCATCATGCTTTTTTGCTAGCTGTTTGCAGAGCATTTTCATCCGCTCTGCAAACTTTTTTCTTTTTTCTTGTTTTTTTGACAAAACTAGTTTCTTCTTGCTTCATATATAGACAATTCTTTCTTTCACATTTTTGTATAATACAAGCAATAAACGAGATTGACGAAATGTGAAAGGAAGGGATAGACATGGAACGCCATTATTATATTTATTGGATTGAGGATGAATTTGCACATCACTATTTTGGCAGAGAATCGATTTTGTTTCATTTGTTTGAGTCGTTACACTGGACGAATCGCACCGACGATGAGTTAGTTATGCTTGTGAAGCAAGTGGATTATGTGACGAAACGAATCCCTGCTTTTCATATGCACCAGCGTCTCATGAATAACTTAACGAACATTCACTATACACAAATAGGCTCGATTTACAGCGCTTCCTTACCAGATGGAAAAGGAACCGCAGCATTTATTATAAAAGACCGGTATATCCAAATGTCTGCCACTGGCAGTTATGAGGCAGAAGCGGTGTTTTTTGAAGTGCTGAGAAAAATCAGCCCTTGTTTTCTTGCGATGGACTTTAGTTCAAAGAAGCACGGGTGGCTTAATCCATTAAAAGTGAGGAATTTTGTTTAAAAAAATAAAATTGAACGTGAAATGTTGTATAATAGCCTTTTGTTTAGTACACTTTATACGAGACAACATGAAGGAGGAAGAATTATGGATTTATGGGTTGTCATCCTTGTAGGCGTTGTTGCACTGCTTGCAGGAGTTGCACTCGGATTCTTTATTGCTCGTAAGTATATGATGAGCTATTTGAAAAAGAATCCACCGATTAATGAACAAATGCTTCGAATGATGATGATGCAAATGGGCATGAAACCGTCCCAGAAGAAAATCAATCAAATGATGAAAGCCATGAACAACCAAGCGAAATAATACGTACGATATTATGATCATAGATGGAACATGGTTATAAAGGATGGACAAGCTTTGTCCTTTCTTTATTCAATTCACCTTCATCAGACGCTTAAAACCACTGTACTTGCATGAATGAAGCAGGGAAAGTGGTTTTTATTATGGCGTCAAGCAGCATGTGAAAAAACAAAAAACCCCTATCTCAGAGGTTTTTGTTTCGTTTATGGTCACACATATCAACTGTTCTAAAAATGGTGCGGCATGATTGATATCATGAAGTATGATTAGTTGGCTGAGTTTGAGTGTAAGTGTCGTTGATATTGTAAGAGGAGATGATCTAGCTGCTGGCTATGTTCGATGGTCACTGTTGATGTCATCCCATTATGCAAGACAACTTTCATCAGCTCTTCTCTTTTTTCTTCAATTTGAGTTAATAATGATGTTTTTACCAAAGTCATGTTCCTTTCATGCAAATCTTGATAAAAAGAATCGATTCTATTATATCCATTTTAAGGTTTATTTTCAAATTTAAAGGATTCATTTATCTTGATGTCAAATTAAATTATATAAGGTTTTAAGAGAATAGACCATCTTTATTGAGGTGATGTAAAAAAAATGAAATGATTTTGTCATCTCTTATTGTATATTGTAAGAAGGGGGTGTTCTTTTGACAGATTTGAATTATTTTTTAGCATTTGGAGCAGGTTTTCTTTCTTTTATTTCACCGTGCTGTCTGCCGCTTTATCCAGCGTTTTTATCTTATATTACGGGCGTTAGTATAGATGAAGTGAAATCTGAGAAGGTGATGCTGAGAAGAAGAAGTCTGCTTCATACTTTATTCTTTTTAGTTGGGTTCTCTATTATATTTATAGCGATTGGCTTTGGGACATCGTTTGTCGGGAAGTTTTTTGATGATTACCATCAAGCGATTCGTCAAATTGGAGCCATCCTCATTATTTTCTTTGGTTTTATGACTCTTGGCATTTTCAAGCCTTCTTTCCTCATGGGCGAAAAGAGAATACAGTTCAAAAATCGTCCTGCTGGTTTTCTCGGATCCATTCTTATCGGAATGGGCTTTGCCGCTGGATGGACACCTTGTACAGGACCTATTTTATCCGCTGTCATCGCACTAGCCAGTAACAATCCTGGGTCGGCAGTGCCCTATATGATTGCGTATGTCTTTGGATTTGCCGTCCCGTTTTTTATTCTTTCCTTTTTCATTACGAAAATGGCTTGGATCAGAAAGCGTCAGCAGCACATTATGCGAATTGGCGGAATCATTATGATTGTGGTAGGGATGTTGCTGTTCTTTGATCTTCTGACATGGATTATCATCATGTTTTCATCATTGTTTGGCGGCTTTACAGGCTTTTGAAATCGGTTTCTACAGTCGCGGCGAATGGTTTTTTTTCGTCAATTGGAGTATATTATACATAGGCTGACCTTAAAGAATAAAGGAATGATTTGATATGATGATCTTAATCTCTTCTATAATTGCGGTATGTATGGCGGTAGCCGTCATGTTTATTCGCATTAAGTCATCTGCAAAACCTGCAACGGCGAAAAAAATTATTTTACCTCCTATTTTCATGAGCACTGGCGCACTGATGTTTTTTGTTCCTATGTTTCGGGTAACTGGAGCTGAATTTCTAGAAGCGATCACAGTGGGGATGTTTTTCTCCATATTTTTAATCAAAACATCGAAGTTTGAAATCAGGGGCAATGACATCTACTTAAAACGGTCAAAAGCATTCGTGTTCATTCTCATTGGACTTCTTGTCCTTCGTATCGGGATGAAGACCATCCTAAGTTCTTCTATTGATTATGGTTCATTAAGTGGGATGTTTTGGATTCTTGCCTTTGGCATGATCGTGCCTTGGCGGGTTGCCATGTATTTGTCGTTTAGAAAGCTGTCTAAACAATTAGATCCGCAGCAGATTCAAATGAATTAAACCTCCTTTTAATAAAGGAGGTTATTTTAATAACGATTCATATGGCGAGTGATCAATGTTTTTTTCTTGAAGGCGCTTCAATAAAAACTTATGATCCCGCTTTGGTGTAGCCATAATGTAGCCGCGAATGATTAAGTCTAAATTAATGCTGGCAGCCTGTTCTTTTAATGCCAACTCACCAATTTTACCTGCAATTTTTTCTTTGGCAACATCTCTAAACAGCTCTGGAACAGGTAATACGAGTTCATTTAACAGCTGTTTGTCCTCATCCCGCCATAGGTGAAGGCTCTTTTGAATATATTCATCCTGCCAATCAAGCTCTGATTTCCCATCTTCCTTTGGCAATCGTTTTAAAAATTTGCGAAACATAAAAAAGCCACCGATTGCGAGTAATCCGATCATCACTGTACCCCAAAATAAAATGAACCACAAAAACCAGCCGCTTAACATGTTCTCACTCCTTATACCCCTTATCTCTCTATTTTATATTACATGAAGAGAGGATAGAAGAAAATAACAAAAATGTATGTCTATTATCTCTATAAACGCCCTTTTTCATTGATAGCCGCCCATTTACTAGAATGACCCAATCCGATTAGTAGAAAAAGAATACATTATTGTATAGCGACTCTACTATTTGGCCATGGTGGTTCGCAAAAGGTATTGACTTGAAACGAACGGGAAGAGAGCCCACCTATATGAAGGTGGGCTCTTAATGTTTGAAGTGCGGGATTTGAAAGGAAAATGCACCGCTTGGATGGTCGGAACATTTTTTAATTTTTATCGATATGATTTGGTTTTCATAATCTGTTGCAATGTCTTTGTCGTTTAAATAAAAAGGGAGTATCACGCTTTTTTCAACTGGCTGTTCGCCTTCACCTTTTGGCTTTTGTACTGTGTAAGTCAACGTCAGCTCATGTCCAGCGAAGGTCAGCTTTACATCAGTGATCGATAAAGTGGAGACATCGATTTCGATAATATAATCACGGCTTGTTTCATAAAGATCAATTGGGAGGTGTTCATCATACCAGGCAAATGGATCATCCATTAAAACATTGAGCCAATCATCTATTTCAAGAAAATCAGAGGAATTCGATTGCTTTTCATTCTCCATAAACACTCCTCCATCACATCTCATAATAAATCATATGATGAAAATGGAAATGTGTGAAAGACCTAAAACATCCCGTGTGGTCACGGGATGAGAGGGGAATGATTACATATCATGATGAGAATTGTGCTTTTGTCTTGTATGGTTGCGGTTTTTCACTTTTTTACTGCCTGATAACGGCTCAGGCTGACCGCCTTGATGCTCCTTAGGAGAGTTTTGACGGATGTCTTTCCCTGTGTTTTTATTCGTCATGATGTTTGGCTCCTTTTTATTGATTCTTTTTGCGTTTTTTATTGTTTTGTCTTTGTTCTTCTGTTAAAACGAGTTGATCATCTTCCGTATAGCCTGCGCCATTACCTTGGCTTTTGGCTGCGTTCATGCCGTCAATGACATGATTTGCTTTGCGTTTTGTCATGTTCTTTCACCTCATTTATAGTATGAACCCGATGCGCTTCGTTTATGAAGAGTAATCATTTCCTAATGATAAGTTAAACTTATTGAATTTAATAAAAGCATTGTTATTTACTTATGTATGAATTTGTTTTAAGATGAAATTGTGAGAAAATTGTGGTGAAATACGACGATTTTTCTGAGAATTGAAATTGATCTTGATCATCAAAAGGGGGATTTTGGACATGTCGAAACAGCAGCAAGTCGCTAAACAAGACGCTTTTCAATCTAGAAAAACGTTTTCGACAAATGGGAAAACGTATCACTATTATTCGTTAGAAGCACTAGAGAAACAAGGAATCGGAAATGTTTCTAAGCTGCCTTATTCCATTAAGGTACTTTTAGAATCAGTGCTTCGCCAAGTAGACGGTAGAGTGATCAAGAAGGAACACGTTGAAAACTTGGCAAAATGGGGAACTGCCGAGGTAAAAGAAATTGATGTTCCATTTAAACCTTCTCGTGTTATTTTACAAGACTTCACCGGTGTACCAGCCGTCGTTGACCTTGCTTCTTTAAGAAAAGCAATGGCAGATGTAGGCGGGGATCCGGATAAAATCAACCCTGAAATTCCAGTTGACCTTGTTATTGACCACTCAGTACAGGTTGATAAAGCTGGAACTGAAGATGCATTAAACATTAACATGGATTTAGAATTTGAACGTAACGCAGAGCGTTATAATTTCCTTAGCTGGGCAAAGAAAGCGTTTAACAACTACCAAGCTGTTCCGCCCGCAACAGGAATTGTTCACCAAGTGAACTTAGAGTATCTTGCAAGTGTTGTTCATGCGATTGAAGAAGATGGCGAGATTATCACTTACCCAGATACATTAGTTGGAACTGACTCTCATACAACGATGATTAACGGTATCGGTGTACTTGGATGGGGCGTTGGCGGTATCGAAGCGGAAGCTGGTATGCTTGGTCAGCCTTCATACTTCCCAGTACCAGAAGTTATTGGTGCTAAATTAGTTGGAGAGCTTCCAAACGGAACGACTGCAACTGACCTTGCATTAAAAGTCACACAAGTCCTTCGTGAAAAAGGCGTAGTGAACAAGTTCGTTGAGTTCTTCGGACCTGGTGTTGCTCAATTGCCATTAGCAGATCGTGCAACAATTGCGAACATGGCGCCAGAATACGGTGCTACTTGTGGATTCTTCCCAGTAGATGAAGAAGCGCTTGCTTACCTTCGCCTTACTGGACGTGATGAAGAGCAAATTAATATCGTTGAAGAATATTCTCGTGCAAATGGCTTATTCTATACGCCAGATGCAGAAGAACCAATTTTTACTGATGTTGTGGAAATTGATCTTTCTAAAATTGAGTCAAACTTATCTGGTCCTAAACGTCCACAAGATTTGATTCCACTTTCTCAAATGAAAGAGACGTTCCATAAACACATCGAAAGCCCAGCTGGTAACCAAGGGTTTGGCTTAGATAAATCAGAGCTTGATAAACAAATCGAATTTGATCTTGCAAACGGTGAAAAAGCCGTGATGAAGACAGGTGCGATTGCGATTGCAGCGATTACGAGCTGTACGAATACATCGAACCCATACGTGTTAATCGGAGCAGGTCTTGTTGCGAAGAAAGCTAGTGAGCTCGGTATGAAAGTGCCAAACTACGTGAAAACGTCACTAGCGCCAGGTTCTAAAGTTGTAACAGGATACCTTGTGAATTCAGGACTTCTTCCATATTTAAGAGACCTCGGATTTAACATTGTAGGTTATGGCTGTACAACTTGTATCGGAAACTCAGGACCGCTTGAGAAAGAAATTGAAGATGCTGTCTCTGAAAATGATCTGCTGATCACTTCTGTTTTATCAGGTAACCGTAACTTTGAAGGTCGTATCCATCCACTTGTGAAAGGGAACTACCTTGCATCTCCACCATTAGTTGTGGCTTATGCACTTGCTGGTACGGTAAATATTGATTTAACAAAAGATCCTATCGGTGTCGATAAAAATGGCGAGAACGTTTATTTCAATGACATTTGGCCATCAATGGACGAAATCAACAGCGTTGTTAAAAGCACTGTCACACCTGAGCTATTCCGTTCAGAGTATGAAACTGTTTTTGACAACAATGACCGCTGGAATGAAATTAAAACGACGGATGATGCATTGTACAAATGGGATGAAAATTCCACATACATTGATAACCCGCCATTCTTTGAAAACCTATCAGTTGAACCTGGTAAAGTTGAACCGCTTAAAGGCTTGCGCGTAGTTGCGAAGTTCGGTGACTCTGTCACAACTGACCATATTTCTCCTGCTGGAGCGATTGGTAAGGACACACCTGCGGGCAAATACTTGCAAGAAAGAGGCGTGTCGCCTAGAGACTTTAACTCATATGGATCTCGCCGTGGTAACCACCATGTCATGATGAGAGGTACTTTTGCAAACATCCGTATTAAGAACCAAATTGCACCAGGAACAGAAGGCGGTTATACAACTTACTGGCCAACTGGTGAAGTGACATCCATTTATGATGCATGCATGCGCTATAAAGAAGATGGAACAGGTCTTGCGATCTTAGCAGGTAAAGATTACGGAATGGGTTCTTCACGTGACTGGGCTGCAAAAGGAACAAACCTTCTTGGAATTAAATTTGTTCTAGCTGAAAGCTTTGAGCGTATCCACAGAAGTAACCTTGTCTTCATGGGCGTACTTCCTTTGCAGTTTAAAGACGGAGAAAGTGCAGAAACTCATGGTCTAACAGGAACAGAAACATTTGAAGTTCATGTTGACGAAACAGTTCGTCCGCGTGATCTCGTCACTGTGAAAGCAATTGACACAGATGGCAACGAGAAAACATTTGAAGTGGTCGTTCGCTTTGACAGTGAAGTTGAAATTGACTACTATCGTCATGGCGGTATCCTTCAAATGGTACTTCGCGAAAAATTGGCAAGCAACTAATACAGCAAAGAAGAGAAGGCGATTCAACAGCTTTCTCTTCTTTTTTAAAATAGTGGAGGATCAATCATGTGGAAAAAAGGAATGGCAAGCGCTGTTTTACTTGTGTTGATTGGTTTACTTGCATGGAATTTATTTGGGCCAAAAGAGCCCGCAATCGGTCTTGAAAAAGGAGATCAAGCCCCTGATTTCGAACTAAAAACCCTTGACGGCAAAACCGCCTCGTTATCTGATTACCGAGGGAAAAAGGTGCTCGTCAATTTCTGGGCGACATGGTGTAAGCCGTGCAGGACAGAAATGCCGGATCTAGACGCAATCAGGAGCGAAAATGACGAAGTTGAAGTACTAGCGGTGAATTTGACGACCACTGAAAAGAGTGTGGATCATGTGGCAGCATTCACAAAAGAATTAAAGCTGAGCTTTCCTGTTTTATTGGACCAAAAAGGCATTCAAGCAAGATATCAGGTGCTTTCATACCCAACGACCTACATATTAGATGAAAAAGGACGCATCATGTCTGTGAAGCATCAAATGCTGACTAAAAAAGAAATTGAAAAAGAGCTGGATCTATAATTGATTCAGCTCTTTTTGCTTATTTTCCAAATGTTTTGGCGAAAATGTAATCATACATATATGGAGGTGAGTGGAATGAGAAGAAGAAAACGACGCACATTTGAAGAGCTTGTGCTTGAAAATAAAAAAGAATTATTAAGCAATGAGGAATTTTTAAACCAGCTCGAAGAAAAGTTGGAAGAACGATTTAGACAAAAATAAGTCATGAATTATCCGTTTTCGTTCATCCTAAAGAAGAGGGAGGGATGAATAATGGGTAGAGAGCATGATAAACAAGCGCAGTTTACACCAGACCATTTAGGGACAAAACCTGTAGCATACAAACGGAATAAAGGTAAAAAGATGCATAATAAATCAAATGAACAGCCTGATGTGATACAGACGAAGGGCGAATAAGGAGGGGAATCATCATGAATAACGAGTCATATCAATCCAATCCAGATGATCGTTCTGATAATGTTGAAAAGCTGCAAGATATGATCGAGAACACACTTGACAATATCGATGAATCTGAAGCAGCGATGTCCGTTTCGACAGAGACAGAAAAGCAAATGATCAAACAAAAAAACGAAAACCGCAAAATGAGTATTGACGCGATGCGTTCTGAGATCAAGGACGAAGAAGCAGCAAGAAAGAATGGCTATACCGAATAAACCAGGGATTCCTGGTTTATTTTATTGCCTCTTTTTAGAAGAACCATTTGGAATGTGGTAAAATGGCAGAGACAGACCTTAGGTTTTGATAGGAGAGCGATGAAAACGTGTATGTATCCAAAAAAGAAATAGAAGTCCGTTATGCAGAAACAGATCAAATGGGCATCGTATATCATGCCAATTATTTAATCTGGATGGAAGTCGGCAGAACAGCATTGATTAAAGAATTAGGGTTTTCCTATGCGCAGCTAGAAGCAGACGGTGCTCTTGCACCTGTTATAGACTTGCAGGTTCAATATAAAAAACCATTGCTGTATGGTGAAACAGCAACCGTTCATACATGGATTGAAGAATATAATGGTGTCAAAACGGTGTATGGCTATGAAATTCAAAAACCTGATGGACAAACAGCGATTACAGGGACAACCTCGCATATTTGTGTAGATAAAGACACCTTTAGACCTATTCAATTTAGAAAAGCTTTTCCTGCTTGGCATAAAGTATATGAACAGTCGAAGAAGCAGGTTTAATTTATGGCTTTTGGTATTAAACGAAGCGATTTAAACGCTTGGAAAACAGCTGTCCAGGAAGGAAAAGTTGCTTTTTTAACACACTACTGGCTCGATGACCGTTTTCCAAATGCCAATACCGTCACAAAAGCAGCCTGTCAGGATATGAAGCGGTTAGTTGAGTGGGGAGAAAGACATGGACTAAAAAAAGAATGGATTCATGACCGGGAAGGGTTTCCTCATTTTGACTTGATCGGTGAGCCGCAAAAAAGAATTCTGCAAAAGGAACGGTCTTTAGGAAACATTCAAGAGTATGGGCTGTATATTGAGGTTTAAAACAAAAAAGATACCCGAGGGATGAGGTATCTTTTTTGTTTATTCATAATGAAATTCTGGTTCTTTCACGGACTCGTTATAATCAATATGCAGATCATGGTTGTCAAAGTACCAAATATCACTTTCCTCAATAAAGAAAGTAATACCTTCTATTTCAGCAGTTGCGCCGGCATTTTGAGGTTCATCTTTTGCGACGCCGAGAGAAAAGCCTTTTTGAACATTACTGCACCCGCCATATCTCACAAAAAAGCGAACTTGATCACCTTTTTCTAAATCTAATTCATCCTTGTACCAATTGAGTGCATCTTCTTTTATTGTTAATTTCAATGTGATCGCCCCTTTTTGAAGTCATGCTGTTTTTTAAAATGCAGGATGCAAAAATAGCTTTTCTTTACTTTTACCACATATTTAAATGAATGAAACGGCTAGAGCCATTTGATTTTAGGTTCAGTTTTGTTGAGAATTCGTTTGAGGTTGGCGATGTGTCTGTAAATCACAAAGCCAGCAAGAACGGCAACAACAATGATTAAGAATAGGTCTTTGGTGAATATGCTGTAAATGAATGTATAGATACCGGTCAGCATAGATGATAGTGAAACATATTTACTAATGTATAAAAATAAGAAAAAAGCAGCGATCATCGTGATAAATAGGAATGGGGCATAAAATAGCAGCACACCGCCTGATGTAGCGACTGCCTTTCCCCCTTTAAATTTTGCAAAGACAGGAAAGCTGTGACCGATAACAGCAGCAACTCCTGCTAATAAGGGATGGATGTCCAGCTGCATGAAAAAAGGTAAAGCTGAAGCAAGCGTCCCTTTTAGGATATCAGCAGTAATCACAATAGATCCTGCTTTTACGCCAAGTGTACGAAATGCATTCGTCGCACCTAGGTTTCCGCTGCCGTGTTCACGAATATCGATTCCCTTTGCAGCTTTCCCGACAATGAGACCGGATGGAATACTGCCGAGAAGATAAGCCAAAATAAACATCAAAGCAATTAACATCTGCATAACTCCTTTATATTCTCCCTCTTGTCTTACATTTTAACATGATCTTGTGAAAAACATGGGGAACTTTTTTTGAAAAAATAAGAAAGCAGATGGATTCAGCTTTGTTTTTAAGCATAAATTCGCTAAAATAGAGGAAAAGGGAGTGTCTGGATGAACAATCCTACGAAAGAAGAAATTGGCCGTATATTAAAGAGCAGTAAACGAATTGCTGTTGTTGGATTATCAGATCAACCGCACCGGACGTCTTATATGGTGTCTAAAGCGATGCAGGATGCCGGTTATGAAATCATCCCAGTGAATCCAACAATCGATGAAGCACTCGGTGTGAAAGCAGTCGCTTCTTTAAAAGACATAAAAGAGCCTGTTGATATCGTCAATGTCTTTAGACGTTCAGAGTTTTTGCCAGAGGTGGCAGAAGAGTTTCTCCAAATAGACGCACCTGTTTTTTGGGCGCAGCAAGGCATATATCACGATGAAGCGAAAAGGCTGATTGAGGAAAATGGCAAGGTCGCCATCATGGATTTATGTATCAAGGTGGCTCATGCGATGACAAAAACTCATTAATTCGTCAAAAATCCTTGGTTTTTCAAGGATTTTTGCTTTTTTGTTGCAGAAATATATTTGCGATTCTAGAAGAAAGCGATAAAATAAGGCGACAGGGACATATCGGCGGCCTTGCATATCGAGAAAAAGAGCGATAAGATAAAAATAGAACATTTGTTCTGTTTTGCTAAAACCATCATATGATTGCATTTGGCTTATGAAACAGTCTTGTTTATAATGGACTTCTAGTTCTGATTGCAGAATGTAGAATGATTCTCATAGCTGTGCAAAAGAGCATGTATTGGTGAATCCCACATGCATGGTGATGATGCAGCTTATTAAAGTGGACAGTAATGAGCAGCATGATCATCATTAAAATCTAGAGAGATCATTTGATGATTAGCCGGTTATGTTTGTTAGTGAAAGGGGATTAAGCATTTGGTTAAAAAGCAGCAAGTAGATTATAACGATGATTCTATTCAGGTGCTAGAGGGGCTTGAAGCGGTCCGTAAACGTCCAGGGATGTATATTGGATCTACGGATTCACGCGGTCTTCATCACCTTGTCTATGAGATTGTAGACAACTCTGTCGATGAAGTGCTCGCTGGCCATGGAGATCATATCATTGTCAAAATACATAAAGATAACAGCATTTCCGTCCAAGATAAAGGTCGGGGAATGCCTACTGGTATGCATAAGCTTGGAAAACCGACACCTGAGATCATTTTAACGGTCCTGCACGCAGGCGGAAAATTTGGTCAAGGTGGATATAAAACAAGTGGTGGACTTCACGGAGTTGGGGCATCGGTTGTGAACGCGCTGTCAGAATGGCTTACTGTCACGATTGAACGGGACGGATTTATTTATCATCAGCGCTTTGAAAACGGCGGTAAACCTGTCACATCACTTGAAAAAGTCGGAAAATCGAAAAAAACGGGAACACTGATTCATTTTAAGCCGGACCCAACCATGTTCAGTGTTACGACCTATAATTTCGATACATTATCAGAGCGTTTAAGAGAATCTGCCTTTTTATTAAAAGGGTTAAAAATAGAGCTGATCGATGAACGGCATGATGTACAAGAAACGTTTTATTATGAGACAGGCATTGAAGCCTTTGTTGCTTATCTAAATGAAGAAAAAGATGTTCTAAGTGAAGTCGTCTCATTTGAAGGAGAGCATCAGTCCATTGAAGTAGATTTTGCTTTTCAATTTAACGATGGCTACTCGGAGAATATCCTTTCCTTTGTCAATAACGTCAGAACAAAAGATGGCGGAACACATGAGTCTGGTGCCAAAACGGCCATGACGAGAGCCTTTAACGAATATGCACGCAAAGTGGCTCTTTTAAAAGAAAAAGACAAAAATTTAGAAGGCACTGATATTCGCGAAGGACTATCTGCTATTATTTCTGTCAGAATTCCTGAAGAGTTGCTTCAATTCGAAGGGCAGACAAAAGGAAAGCTTGGGACAAGTGAGGCTCGTTCAGCTGTTGATGCTGTTATTTCTGAAAAACTTGCGTATTTCCTTGAAGAAAACCGGGAAACAGCCACTCTTCTTGTGAAAAAGGCGATTAAAGCGCAGCAGGCAAGAGAAGCTGCTAGAAAAGCCCGTGAAGAAGCGAGGAGCGGCAAGAAACGTAAAAAATCTGAAGCAACGCTGAGCGGAAAATTAACACCAGCCCAATCTAGAAACCCAGCAAGAAACGAACTATATCTAGTAGAGGGTGACTCAGCGGGCGGGTCAGCAAAACAGGGACGTGACCGTAAATTCCAAGCGGTTCTGCCACTGCGCGGAAAGGTCATCAATACTGAAAAAGCAAAGCTTGCTGATATTTTCAAAAACGAAGAAATCAACACCATTATTCATGCAATTGGTGGAGGCGTCGGTGTCGATTTTAATGTGGAAGACATCAATTATGACAAAATCGTGATCATGACAGATGCGGATACGGATGGAGCGCATATTCAAGTGCTTCTCTTAACATTCTTCTACCGCTATATGAAGCCGCTGATTGAGCATGGCAAAGTGTTTATTGCACTCCCGCCTTTATATAAAGTCAGCAAAGGCTCAGGGAAAAAAGAAATTATTGAGTACGCATGGTCTGATGAAGAAATGGATGACGTATTGAAGAAAGTTGGAAAAGGGTACACGATTCAGCGCTACAAAGGGTTAGGTGAAATGAATGCCGACCAGCTATGGGAAACGACAATGAATCCAGAATCGAGAACACTTGTCAGGGTCAAAATTGATGATGCTGCACGTGTGGAACGCCGCGTCACAACTTTAATGGGTGACAAAGTAGAACCACGCCGTAAATGGATTGAAAAGAATGTCGCCTTTGGACTTGATGAGGAAAGCAACATTCTTGAAAATGAAAACTTGTCGCTAGCTGAGGAGGTTTAAACATGGCACAACAAGAACGATTTCATGATTTACCATTAGAAGAAGTAATCGGCGACCGGTTTGGGCGCTATAGTAAATATATTATCCAAGACCGTGCGCTTCCAGATGCACGTGATGGTCTAAAACCTGTACAACGAAGAATTTTATATGCGATGTACGCAGAAGGAAATACGCAGGATAAAAACTTCCGTAAAGCCGCTAAAACAGTCGGTAATGTGATTGGTAACTATCATCCGCACGGGGACTCATCTGTTTATGAAGCGATGGTAAGAATGAGTCAGGAATGGAAAGTACGAAATGTGCTGATTGAAATGCACGGAAATAACGGGAGTATTGATGGAGATCCGCCTGCTGCCATGCGTTATACGGAAGCAAGGCTGTCTGCTATTGCCTCAGAGCTTTTAAAGGACCTAGACAAGGAAACGGTCGAATTTGTCGCAAACTTTGATGATACAAGCAAAGAGCCAGTTGTATTACCAGCGATGTTCCCAAACCTTCTCGTGAATGGATCAACAGGGATTTCAGCTGGGTATGCGACAGATATCCCGCCGCATCACTTGGGAGAAGTCATTGATGGCGTTATTAAACGAATCGAACAGCCGCATTGTACGGTTGAGGATTTAATGACGGTCATCAAAGGGCCAGATTTCCCAACAGGCGGTATCATTCAAGGTGTAGACGGTATTAAGAAGGCGTATGAAACAGGAAAAGGGAAGATCATGATTCGCGGCAAAGCGGAGATTGAAACCATCCGCGGCGGACGCCAGCAAATCGTGATCACAGAAATTCCTTACGAAGTGAATAAAGCCAACCTTGTCAAAAAGATGGACGAGTTCCGAATTGAGAGAAAAGTAGAAGGTATTTCAGAGGTCCGAGATGAAACAGACCGTACTGGGCTTCGAATCGTAGTAGAGCTGAAAAAAGAAGCAGATGCAAATGGTGTGCTGAATTTCTTATATAAAAACTCAGATCTGCAAATCCCATATAACTTTAATATGGTAGCGATACATAACCGAAGACCGACCTTAATGACGCTGACAACTGTACTTGATGCATATATTGCCCATCAAAAAGAAGTGGTGACGAACCGCTCAGCGTACGAGCTTCGAAAAGCGAAGGAACGCCACCATATTGTCGACGGCTTAATTAAGGCACTTTCCATCTTAGATGAAGTCATTGCCACAATCCGTTCCTCTAATGATAAGCGAGATGCAAAGAACAACTTGATGGCGAAATATGACTTTACAGAAGCACAATCAGAAGCGATTGTTTCACTCCAGTTATATCGTTTAACGAATACAGATATTACGCAATTAAGAGACGAAGCAAGAGAGCTTGATGTGCGCATCGCAGAGCTTGAAGACATTTTAGCGAACGAGAAAAAGCTGCTGAAGGTCATTACAAACAGCCTGAAAAAGCTCAAAAAGACATATGCTGATGAGAGAAGATCCGTCATTGAGGAAAAAATCGAAGAAATTAAGATTAACCTTGAAGTGATGATTGCATCTGAGGATGTTTACGTGACAGTCACGAAGGATGGTTACATCAAACGAACAAGCCAGCGCTCCTATGCTGCCTCTAACGGTAAGGACTTTGGTATGAAGGATACTGACCGTTTGATTCATCAGTTTGAAATGAATACAACGGATGTACTTCTGCTGTTTACGAATAAAGGAAGCTACATTTATTGTCCTGTTCACCAGCTGCCAGATATACGCTGGAAAGACATGGGGCAGCATATTACGAATATCATTTCGATTGATCGCGAGGAATCAATCCAAAAAGCCATTCCAATAAAAGAATTTGATGAAACGTCATATCTTTTATTCTTTACTAAAGGCGGAATGGTGAAGAAAACAGAGCTTCTTCAATATAAAGCGCAGCGTTATTCGAAACCGCTTGTCGCCTTGAATCTAAAAGGTGACGATGAACTCGTAGATGTTCATGTCACATCAGGACAGCAGGAATTGTTTATTGCAACGAAAAATGGTTACGGTTTATGGTTTGATGAAGAAGAAGTAAGTGTTGTTGGACCGAGAGCGGCAGGTGTCAAAGGTATCAACTTGAAGGAAGGGGACGAGGTAGTCTCTGGCCAGATCATTGATCCGAAGAACGATGTCCTTGTGCTCACAACACAAAGAGGGGCAGTAAAGCGAATGAACCTCTCTGAATTTGATAAAACATCAAGAGCGAAACGCGGAGTTCTTATGCTGAGAGAATTAAAGAAAAACCCGCACCGTATTGTAGCTGTGATCGCTGCAGCGCTGCACGATACACTTGAGATAGATACCGAAAAAGGTACAACGATTCCACTTGATATTTCTACTTTAAGAGCAAATGACCGCTATAGCAATGGATCATTTATTGTAGATGAGGAAGAGCAGGGAGAAGTGACTCATGTCCTTCTGACACCTGAACGTGCACCAGATGACAATAAATAAGCAAACGAAAACCCCCTGCGACTGGCAGGGGGTTTCTTTTTATATACAGGTCAATTAGCTCTCGTGGTTGCCAAACATGCTTGTAATAGCGTGCACTACTTCGATTCCTTGGTAGACGAAAAGAGAAAGTGAAGTGACAGAGAATAGACCTAGAATGAAAATTCTTAAGAAAAATAACATCGTGTAAAACCTCCCAATTTTTGTTTTGATTTAGATGGTTGGGTTAAACACGAGCTTGTCGGAAATAAGAAGATTGATAGAACACTGCAAGTAAATGCTTCTTTTTCCGGTCAAATCGATCAGTATGAGTGATGCGTGCAAATCCAGCTGTCATACTGCCAATAATCAGCAGTGCTGTAAATGCGGCAAATACTGCGCTCACATGTTTTTGTTTCTTTTCATCGCCCATTGTCTGGACGATTTTCATTTCATGTGATTCTTGATCGGCAACCACCTTCGCATGATGGTATACCTGAACGGAATGAGGCATTGAGAACAAATGAAAACTTGCAAGTGCTATGCATAAAACACCTAATTTTAATAGCATATTTTTTTTCATTTTTCTCACCCCTTCCTGGTTATTTTCATGATCTTACCACGTTTTCAGTTATTTGAAAAGTCTTATTTTTTTACTTTCCCTCTTTAAAAAAGCGATAAACATCACGACATCTATAGGACTGTTTCACTTCATGAAAGGTTTCAATTTTATTTTTTAAATTTAAAAAAAGTGCCATGATCAAGGATCAGACACTTTTATTGAGCTTGTAATGAATGTGGTTTTGCTACAGCTTTAGTAAAGATTCCTGCAATACATATGGCAAATAGAACAAAGATAAAGGCATGAAGCAGTCCAACTTGATTAGCAAGTAGCCCTAAAATAGGAGGGCCGGAAAGGGAGGCTGTGTAACCTGATAAGGTCACAATACTAACACGTTTGACAGCGTACCGGCTATCATCGCCAGCTGCAGAAATGGTCAGCGGAAAGCCTAAAGATGCGCCAAGTCCCCATAAAAAGATCGATATCATACATACAACAAGTGAAATCTTTAAAATGACTAAGAATAGTCCGGCAGCTGCTGATAAAATGGCCACTCTTAGCAATAACACTCTGCCAAAACGATCAATCAATCGTCCGCTGATCAGTCTGCCGCTAATCATGCCGCATAAAAACAAAGCATAGATGACCGTACTCATGGAATGTGAAACTTGGTAGCCATCCACCATTGCAAGTGGAATCCAATCATTGGCCGAGCCTTCGACAAACGCAAGACATAAGGCAATCATCGCAAGAGATATCGTACGTTTGTTCAGCCATGCTGTTTGAGCAGGCTCAACTGTATCTGACTGCTTCTCATGCTGATCTTTTCCTGTCCCATGCGGGATAAATCGTGTACAAATCAATATGCTGAGGAAGAATAGAAGGGCAATAGCGAGAAGGTGCATCAATACAGAAACCCCTAGATGGATAAAAAGAATACCAGCACCTGCTCCAATTAACGTCCCAATGCTAAAGGAAGCGTGCAATATTGGCAGAATGGTTTTCTTGATGCTGTACTCAATCTCTGTTCCTTCTAAGTTCATCGCTACATTACACATACCAGAGCCTGCTCCAAAAAGAAAAAGACCAGAAGTGACGACAAAGATAGAAGAGAAGGTTGAACCAATTGCAAGGGTAGTAAATCCAAGGAACATCAAAAAAGCACTGATCTCAATCGCCACTCGGCCGCCTTTTTTTCGGACGAATACATTTGAAAGAACAAGCCCAACAATTGAACCAACAGATAAACCGAGTAAAATAAGTCCCATTGTTCCTGTGTTTGCTTGTAATAAATCTCTAACTTCCGGTGTCCGTGAAAACCATGTAGAAATGGAGATTCCAGACATCGTAAAGATCACAATAATTGCTTTATACCACTTTAATTCCATCTAATCCCTCACATTTAAAGATATATATGTTATTGAACAAATCTACTCGATTATAAATGAGACTTGCTGATTCGTAAATAACAGGAGGGAGGAACGTGATGAAAAAATGTTGGCCAAAAGAAATTTCTTTTAGTGAGAGGAGTGAAATTGATGGACACTGATTAATGAGCATTTTTCAGATGTTTTGACATATTAGAACGTTAAAAAGCATTGATTTGGTAAACACAATCCAACATCGACCTGAGCTATAATGAACGATTGATAGCAAAGCTCATAGCATCTGGCGCTGTTGTGACAAAAAACGTTACTGAGCAATGGTTTATCACTGTGAAATCCTGTGAATATTATCAAAGCATGTTATCAGATGAATTAATAAAAAAATGGATTTTTTCTTTCTTGTCTCAATAAGATAAGTATACTTAGTTTTGAGACAAAGGAAATCCATTTTTAGTTTAACTTCCTAGAATATATATTATGTAAACTAAAAAGAAAATATAAAGGTGAATTTAGATCAATTATTTTATACCCTTCTTTCTTTCTATACATGTTTCCAATGATAATTACGCCTTTTACTTGCTTGAACAGCTCCCTTGTCTCTATGACAAAAATTCAATCATGTTCTTTCCTCCCATCAGTGGTCTTCATTATCAAAGTTTATTTACATGAAATCTGTATCAATTTACCATGATAAAAAAACGTTCTAACCATAAAATAAGAACTCTCCTTACCATTATCCAAAAAGTTAAGAAAGGTTGTTGAGTGATTGAAGATGAAAAACAAATTGATCATTCCAAATATCGCCTCATCTACTAGAGAATTGGGGCTTAGATACAATGGTGATAATAAATAATGGAAACATTAATGGAAATCTTAAAGGTGTATGGAAGGATCATTACTATCATCCCCTGTCTTTTAATTATGACATTGTTTATGGGAAAACGGGCCATCGGAGAAGTGCCTGTATTTGATTTCTTGATCATTATTGTACTTGGTGCTGTGGCAGGGGCAGATATCGCTGATCCGGATATTCCTCATGTGTATACATTTTTATCAATAATAGCTATAGGGGTCTTACAAATTATTGTATCAAAATTGAAATTAAAACACCGAGCTTTTGGACGAATGATAACATTTGAACCAACTATTGTTATCCGAAATGGTGTTTTTATTGTAGGAAATCTAAAAAAAATCCGATATTCCTTAGATAATGTCTTACAAATGTTAAGAGAAAAAGATATTTTTGATGTAAATGATGTAGAGATAGCCTTAATCGAACCAAATGGGAAACTAACGGCTTTTAAAAAACCACATAAATTGACTATTACTGCAGAGGATTTAGGAATTAAAAAAGCATCTGATAATATTGCTTATCCTGTTATTATTGAAGGTAACATAGAAAATCAGATTCTCACTCAATTACATTTAAATGAACAGTGGCTTATTCAGGAGTTACAGAAGAAAGATCTGAAAATGGGTGATATTTTTTATGCATCTGTTAATGCGAACCATGAATTGCACGTATCATTAAATAGTCACCACAAATCCTTTAAGCCTGAGATAAATCATTAGTCTAACTTTTTTGTATATCCAGTACTGCTTGTAGAAATTCTCCAATAGCAATTAATCATCACTCCCCTTCACCCTGTAAACGTTTAAAAGAGCGATGTGCAATGTCGTATGCTACGACATCATAAGTCCTCCAAATAGGCTTTAGGCGAACTCCATCGCCCCGTTCACAGATGTATTGGACTTAGGGTGATAATTAACCTTGTAATTCATTTCTTTCAAAACGAGCGATATCTTTCATTGCTCCAATTACAATTAAGATATCGTTTTTCTGAATTTGTTCATGAGCAAGCGGGGAAATAATCACTTCTTTCCCTCGTTTGATAGCTACAATATTGATTTGATATCTTGCTCTAATATCAAGGTCAAGTAATGACTGATTTTCTAAATGGCCGTTTGCTTCAACCTCAATTAGTCCATATTCATCAGATAACTCCAAGTATTCGATGACATTATTTGTAATGATTTTATGCGCGATTCTTTTCCCCATATCTCTTTCTGGATGAACAACTCGATCGGCCCCAATTTTATTTAGTAACTTTTCATGGTAGTCGTTTTGTGCTTTTACCGTTACCAGCTTAACACCAAGTTCCTTTAATATAATGGTTGTTAAAATACTAGCCTGGATGTTTTCACCTATAGCCACTATGACATGATCAAAGTTTCGCATTCCTAAGTTTTTCAATACGGCTTCATCTGTTGAATCGCCAATGACTGCATGCGAAGCGATTTGCGCATATTCGTTTACACGATCTTCATTTAGATCTATAGCTAGCACTTCAAGTCCCTCTTCACTTAATGCTTTACATATACTTCCCCCGAAACGACCTAACCCGATAACAGCAAATTCTTTTTTTGGCATTTTAATGACTCCTTTTGTTGTCGATCAAATCTTTTCTCTATTTAAATAAAAACATCATAGATAAACATTCCTATCCCTATTCGTTATATAATAACATTAAAATTTCAAGTGAGTGAAAGTAGGATAGGAAATGTTTAAATACGATCATTTTTTAAAGAAACCAGTAAAATTAACGCCTCCTCAAATTTTATTGTTTGGATTTTTGACGGTCATAGTGATAGGGGCTTTTATTTTAACTCTACCAATCTCCACTGTTGAATCCATCTCAATCATTGATGCTTTCTTCACAGCTGTTTCCGCTACAACCGTTACAGGTTTAGCTGTGGTTGATACTGGAACAACCTTTACTTTATTCGGACAAATTATCATTATGCTGATGATACAAATTGGTGGGCTTGGTTTTCTAACTTTAGCTGTCATGGTCATTTTGTTATTTGGTAAAAAGGTAGGTTTACGAGAGAGATTATTGGTTCAAGAGGCTTTTAATCTGACAAATATAGGCGGTATTGTACGTCTTATAAAGGTTTTGTTTATCTTTTCAATAACATTCGAGTTAATGGCTACGTGTATATTATCATTTCGGTGGATACCGGAATATGGTTTTTTTAAAGGGATGTATATCAGTTTATTTCATGCCATTTCTGCTTTTAATAACGCTGGTTTTTCTCTTTTTTCAAATAGTTTGATGGACTATGTACATGATCCACTAATTAATTTGACCATCACCTTCCTGTTTATCATTGGTGGTCTTGGATTTACAGTGATATTTGACATTTGGAATAAGCGGAGATTTAAATTGTTATCAATCCATTCGAAACTGATGATCATAGGAACCCTCATAACAAATGGTGTTGCGCTTTTACTCATCTTTTTAATGGAATTTGGAAACCCACATACTCTAGGTTCTATGAATCTTCTTGATAAATTTTGGGCCTCTTATTTTCAAGCTGTAACACCAAGAACTGCGGGTTTTAATTCGCTTGATATAGCACATATGCATGAAAGCTCTTTAACTCTTATGATGCTTCTTATGTTTATTGGTGCGGGAAGTGCGTCCACAGGAAGCGGGATTAAGTTAACAACGATGATGATCATTTTGATCTCTGTCCTGCATTTTCTGAAAGGGAATAAAGAACCGGTTATCTATAGACGTACAATAAAACATGATGTAGTTATTAAGGCATTATCTATTAGTTTTATCAGTTTATGTTTTGTGTTTATCACTATTTTTTTATTGACTATGACTGAAAAAGCTCCTTTTATTGATATTGTCTTTGAAACTTTCTCAGCATTTGGTACGGTAGGTCTTTCAATGGGGTTGACTCCGGATTTAACGTTTTTAGGTAAGGTTATTCTGGCGATCCTTATGTTTATTGGTAGAGTAGGTTCTCTCACCATCGTATTTATCTTTATGAAACGAACGAGAAGCCCAATACGTTATCCTGAGGGAGAAGTATTTGTCGGTTAAAGTTAAAATAAACTTTAATGGATTCACCATGCTGAAGGTGAATCCATTTTTCATTATAAGAAGTTACTTTCCAGTCTCGGCAAACTGTTTCAATCGATCTCCAATTTCATCTCTTACCCTTTGGAAAAATGACCACTTCTCTTCTTCTGTTCCTTCTGCTTTTGCTGGATCATCAAAGCCCCAATGGACACGTTTGACATGAGGTGGAGTCATCGGGCATTTATCAGCTGCGTCACCGCATAGTGTTACGACCAAGTCAGCGTCATTTAATATCTTCTGATCAATCAGGTCAGACGTTTGATGAGAAATATCAATCCCTATTTCATTCATTGCTTTTACAGCATTCGGGTTTAATCCATGAGCTTCAATACCAGCGCTATAGACCTTCCACTCATCTCCAAGATGTTTTTTAGCCCAACCTTCAGCCATTTGACTGCGGCAAGAATTACCGGTACATAAAAAGTAAATTCTTTTCTTTGACATGTTGATCGTCTCCTTTAATGTATAATCAATAGCCAGAAATACAAAGCTAAAAGTGTAATGAATAGTGTTGGTACAGTTAAAATGACCCCTATTCTGAAATATGTCCCCCAGGAAATCTTCACACCTTTTTGAGAAAGAACATGAAGCCACAGTAGTGTTGCTAAGGAGCCAATGGGCGTAATTTTTGGTCCTAAATCAGAACCAATGACATTTGCGTATATTAACGCTTCTCTCATCATTCCCTGTGTATCGGTACCGGATATAGCTAATGCATCGATCATGACCGTCGGCATATTATTCATGACAGATGAAAGAATCGCTGCGATAAATCCCATACCAAGAGTTCCTGCAAATAAACCTTGATCTGCTACAGCTTGAATCACGCTTGAAAGAGCATCAGTAAGCCCTGCATTTCGCATGCCATAGACAACAACGTACATACCTATGGAAAAGAAAACGATCGCCCACGGTGCTTCTTTTAAAACGCTTTTTGTTTGAACAGCAGGGCTTTTTTGTGCAATGGCCAAAAATAAAATGGCAATCACACCAGCTATGACCGATACAGGTATAGATAAAAATTCGCTTGTAAAATAACCAATCAACAAAAAAGCTAATATATACCAAGATAATCTAAACATCTTTGGATCTTTTATTGCTTCACTCGGGTGTTTTAAATCATTCATATCATAGCGTTTAGGTATACTCTTTCTAAAGAAAAGGTACAGTACAGTGATACTCGCAAGCAATGAAAAAAGGTTTGGAACAACCATTCTGTATGCATATTCAATAAACGTAATGTTAAAATAGTCGGCTGTTACAATGTTCACTAAATTACTAACGACAAGGGGCAGCGAAGTTGTGTCTGCAATAAACCCACTCGCGATAATAAAAGGGAATACTATTTTTTCATTGAAGTTTAATGCTCTGACCATGGCTAAAACAATGGGTGTCAAAATAAGTGCTGCACCATCGTTTGCAAATAAAGCAGCGACGATTGCACCAAGGATGGTCACATACACAAACATACGCAGCCCACTGCCTTTTGCAGCTTTTGCCATATGCAATGCTGCCCATTCAAAAAAGCCAATTCGATCAAGTATGAGTGAAATGACGATAATGGCGACAAAAGCTAAAGTCGCATTCCAAACAATGCCAGTCACGGTGATCACATCGTCAACATTCACAACACCTACGATTAATGCTAAAATAGCTCCTCCACAAGCGGACCACCCTATGGATAAATTTTTTGGCTGCCAAATAACCAATACCAAAGTTAACAAAAATATGATTAATGATAAAACGGCAAAACTCAAACCCATCCCTCCTTACGAACAAGAAATGTTTGTTGCTTTATGTTGTACACTTTTTAAAAGGTCATCTTCTTTATCAATTTGATTTAAGATGATACGAAGCGTCTCAAATTCTGGACACAGTGTATTGATTGAATAATAACGCCACTGCCCTTTTCTGTTTTCATGAACAAATCCAGCTTTTTTTAATTTTCGTAAATGCTGACTAATCGCTGGTTGACTCATTTCGAACATATCTACCAGTTCACAAACACAATATTCTTTCTCCAAAAACAATTTCATCATGATCAGTCTTGTTTGATCACTGAGTATTTTTAAACAATTCGACATATGTGTCACACCAATTGAAACATCTGCAGTCACAATGATTACCCCCTCTTTTCAACTATTGGTGTCGGTCCCTGTTATCAACTCCTTCAACAGTATATAACTGAAAACTTATATAATCAATTGATTATATGAATTTAAACAAAAATTTATTCTCGTGAAAATTATCGATTGATTTTCTTTTTAATTTATTTTATGATTTATTCATCAAAAAAAATTGATTAATGAAAAAGGAGAATTCTATGTCCCTTTCCTTTCCCTTAGAAAATAAACAGCTAGTGGATACATTTGAGCATTACGAACTGAAGTTCAAAGCATTATCTGATAAAAAAAGGCTGCATTTATTAAACGTTCTTTGCGAAAACGGCCCTACTTGTGTTTGTGATCTAATTGAGCAATTTCAGATGACACAATCTAAATTGTCATATCATTTAAAAATCTTATTGGATGCAGATTTAATCACAAAAGAAACAAGAGGTACATGGAGCTATTATTCATTAAATGAAAAAGAAGTGAATCATTTACTTTCACCAGAGCTATGTTGCTTATTTCGCCCTTCTTGCTAGGAAGGGAATTATTTTTAATTAATTGATCAAAAAAATTTGATTTATAAGGAGCTACATAAAATGAAAGAAAATTTACCAGTAGTTATTATTGGCGGCGGCCCAGTTGGTATTGCTGCAGCTGCACATCTTATTAAAAGAAATGAATCTTTTCTCTTGTTTGAATCAGGCAAACAAATTGGGAATCATTTTTTAGATTATGGACATGTACGCCTGTTTTCACCATGGGAGTTTAATATTGATCAAGCTGCAAGGGAATTGCTAGAAAAACACCAGATCCCCCTTCCTTGTAAAGATGAACTCCCATTAGGAAAAGAAATTGTTACCCAATATCTAAGACCACTAACTGAACTACCAGAAATGAAGCCACATATTTATTTAAATAGCCCAGTTCTCCATGTTGGCAAAAAAGGTGTTGATAAAGTCAAAACAAAAGACAGAGATCTAGTGCCTTTTATCATTCGAGTGAAATTAAATAATCAAGAAGAAAAAACTTACGAGGCAAAGGCAGTTATAGATGCCACTGGTACGTGGAAAAACCCTAACCCAATAAATGCTGAAGGGATTATGACAGAAAATGAAAAAAGAGTTGCTGATCGAATTTATTATGGCATTCCTGATATTTTAAATCGCGATCTGATTCGGTATCAGAATAAAACAGTTGCAGTGGTTGGCAGTGGGCATTCTGCTGTTAACTCTTTGCTCGAGCTGGCAGAGCTAAAAGAGACATCAAAAAACACAGAAATCATATGGATTTTAAGAAAGCGGGATATTAGTGAGGTATTTGGAGGAGAAAACAATGATCAATTGCCTGCAAGAGGTCAATTAGGTATTAGATTGAGACATATTTTAGATAATGGATTAGTAAGGGTATTCCCTTCAATGTTGATTCAAAATATTGAACAAACTTATAATAGCAAATTAAAAATCATTGGCATCCAGAATAAAGAAGAAATAACAATTGATAATTTAGATGAAGTGATTGCGAATACTGGAGCAAGACCTGACTTTAAATTCCTAAGAGAAATTCGCCATACATTTGATTCAGCATTAGAGTGCGTTTCTGATTTAGCCAACCTGATCGATCCTAACATACATAGTTGCGGTACTGTAAGACCACATGGAGAAAAAGAATTGAGACAACCAGAAACAAATTTTTATATCATTGGTTCCAAAAGTTATGGAAGAGCACCTACATTTTTATTAGCCACCGGTTATGAGCAGGCTCGATCTGTTGTTGCTTATATGACTGGTGATAAAGAGTCTGCTGAGCGTGTAGAACTTAAGTTACCTGAAACGGGTGTTTGTAAAGTTGCTTTAAAACCTAAAGTTGTGAAAACGTCTTGTTGTATTGATGGATAAATAAAAAGCAGGTAATATTTTTTCCATCGCCATTACATCAACATAATGATTATCGATTCTCCCTTGTTCTTTGAATATGCTACCCCATCGATTTATATAAACTTTGTCCTAATTCATTTAATGGGAAGTTGAATAAAACAATTTTATGTATTTGAGATTTAACTGCTTCTTTATATTAGATAAGAGTCCCTTACCAATCCCTTTCCCCCTTTGATTACGGCTGATATATAGATAAATCAGCAACCCCCACTTTCACTTAGGGATGAAAAAGACCAAAAGAGTTTAATCTTTTGGTCTTTAATACGCGTCTCATTAAATGATAAAACAGCTGTTTATTGATAAATCCTATGGAATATTAAGTTATCTTTCTCTTATCTTATTTTTTGTTTGGGTTATGCTGCATATAAACAACATGAGTTTGTAAAAATTCTTCTAAACCGTGTTTACCATCTGCTCCGCCAATTCCAGATTCTTACGACCCGCGTGGAATCCCTGAATGGCTTCAAAGTTTTCACGGTTAATGTATGTTTCACCGAATAGTAACTCATTTGCAGCACGCATCGCTGTATCTAAATTCTGTGTAAAGATAGATGATGTTAGTCCGTATTGGCAATCATTCGCAGGACTGCAGCTGGTTTTGGTGCTCAAGCATTTTATGGTCTTTGGTCAAGTGAGTTATTTCATACAAAATACCGTGCAAAGGCACAAGGATTCCTTTTTTGTACAGCGCGTGTAGCCGTCGGCCTTATATCACTTGTAATTCCAACGATGATTTCTACATTTATGATTGGGTTCCTAGTAATTGCTGCAATTATTGGATTAGTAATGGCACCAGAAACAAGAAGAAAGTCATTAAAAGAAATTGAAAAGGAACGATACAGCGCTTAAGAGAATATACTAAAATAAGAAAATAGCCAAGCTTTCTTTGAGAAGCTTGGCTATTTTTTTCTGCTCTCCCCTGCTTTAATTAAACCAACAACTTTTATCTTTTTCTCCAACCATCCTCAGACAATTAAATAAAAAGCTTTTAAAGGTCCATGCACACCCACGACCAAATTCATTTCGATATCTGCAGAATTGCTTGGTCCCGAAATAAAGTGAATACAAGAAGCAACAGCTTCTCCCTTTTCCACACGTTGGTTTAGGTCAAAGACAGCCTGTGTAATACGTGCCACAATCGTTTCACGCGGGATAATTGTGACATAGACAGTTGGCAAAAAGTGAAGTGCTCGCCCTTGTCCCTCATGAGTTTTTACAACAATTGTTCCTGACTCCGCAAGTGCATAGTCACTGAATGTAATACCAAAATTGGCTTTTTCGGCGAGGGAATGATTCGCTTCACGTCCTTTTTTTGAATCCCATACATTTACCTCTATATTTTCTGCCGGCCATTCTTTTTCAAGTAAATCTGTTAAGCCATATTCTTTAAAACGTGAGTCTTGGGTTATCATCACAGGCCCCCCGCCATGTTCAGAAACAATTTTCTTTAAAGATTCAGCTAAGTGATCTTTTGTTGTTTCAAAAACAGTAGTATGAATTTTGCTGCAGTGCTCTGTGAATGCAGCGATTAACTCTTTTTCTGTATAACCTTTCATTACATCCCAGTTTACGTTATTCTTCCATTCTGGTCGTACAACACCACTTATTCGTCTTTCACGTCCCAGTTGTTTAGCCACATGATTTAAAAAAACTTCCTGATTTTGAGCTGTTCCTCTCATTATTTTCCCCCACCTTTTTTATGATCATCAAACCAGTCTCGAAAACGTTCTTTACTTGGTGCTGGAAATTCTCGAATTTCAGTCCAATTTTTTAATGGGCCAATTCCTTTGGAGACGCGATCTCCAGATACAATGGGCATCATAGCTGTAGGTGCCATTTTTGTACCTAGTTTGTATAGAGCAGCAGATGATGCTCCCATTCCAAACATTTTCATCGCGAGTTTCTCAGCAAGAGGAGCACGTCCTTCTTTTTCAACAATTACTTGACGATGTTTTAAAAGTAGTTCGTGTAGCGGAATTTTAACTGGACAAGCATCAGTACATGCTGCACAAAGAGTTGATGCATATGGCAGTTCTTTATAATCGTCATATCCACCTAATAGTGGACTTAATACTGCACCAATTGGCCCCGGATAGATAGAGCCATAAGAATGTCCTCCGACATGACGATATACTGGACATACATTAATACATGCTGCACAGCGGATGCATTGTAATACTTGCTGGAACTCAGACCCTAAGATTTCAGAACGGCCGTTATCAACAACAACAAGGTGAAAGTCTTCTGAACCATCTGCCTCTTCTTCATATTTAGGCCCTACTGTCGTAATGTAACTAGTTAATTTCTGCCCTACTGCACTTCTGCAAAGCAACCCAACGAGTACATCCAGCTCCTCCATTGTCGGTACAAGACGTTCCATTCCCATTACAGCAATTTGTGTTTTAGGAATGGCTGTTACAAGGTCTGCATTTCCTTCATTGGTCACTAAACAAATTGATCCTGTATTTGCAACGGCAAAGTTACAACCAGTAACACCGATTTCTGCTTCAAGAAATTTTTCGCGCAGGATTTTACGAACAAATTTTGTCATTTCGTAAGGATCCTCCGACTTTCCATAACCCAGCTTTTCTTGAAATACATCACGAATTTGTTCTTTTTTCATATGAAGAGCTGGCGCTACGATGTGGGAAGGTGGTTCATGATCATCAACTTGCAAAATGTATTCGCCTAGGTCACTTTCTACTACTTCACAACCTATGTCTTCTAAAGTTTTATTCATTTCGATTTCTTCGGTTACCATTGATTTGGATTTAACGACTTTCTTGGCTTGTTTATTTTCTGCAACTTCCTTAATGTATTGAGCAGCGTCCTCTTTTGTTTTCGCAAAAAAGACATGTCCCCCACGTTTTGTAACATTTTCACTTAATTGCATTAAGTAATAATCTAAGTTCTCCAGCGTGTGTTGACGGATTTGCTCGCCTAAATCGCGCCATTCTTCCCAGTTCCCAAGCTCTTCACTAGCTGCCAAACGACGTGTATACAGGCGTTCTTGAGCTGTAGACACAGCTTCACGCATTGTAGAATCTTGGATTCCTTTATCGATACGTTCATTAAATTTTTTATCACTAATTTTCATGCTCATGCCTTGTTCCCCCCCCTCGAATTAACGGCTATTTAATACCTCTGCAATATGCAGTACTCGCGCTGCTTTTCCTAAACGTTCTATTCGTCCTCCAATATTCATCAAACATCCACAATCTGCACTAATTAAATAGTCCGCACCTGTCTGCTCAACACTTTCTACTTTTTCGTCTACCATTTGTTCAGATATTGACATCATTTTCACAGAAAAAGTTCCACCAAATCCACAGCAATTTTGGGCGTTAGGAAGGTGCTCAACTTCTAATCCTTTTACATTAGAAAGCAGCGTAAAAGGTGCTTCCTTCACACCTAACAAACGTGTCATATGACAAGATGTATGATAGGTCGCTTTCCCTTTTAAACGTGCCCCTACATCTGTAACTTTTAAAACCTCTACAATAAATTGAGTTAGTTCATACGTTTTCTCAGCAAGACGTCTAGCTCGCTCCTCCCATTGAACATCTCCTTTGAATATATGTGGATATTCGTGGAACATCGTTGCACAAGAACCAGAGGGAGTCACTACATACTCTACATCTTCAAACGTTTGAATCATATTTTTTGCTGCTTGCTTGGCTTCGGCAACATAGCCACTATTATAGGCGGGCTGACCACAACATACTTGTGATGTAGGAAATGATACTTCACAACCAAGACGTTCAAGTATCTCAACTGTTGCCTTACCGACATGCGGCTGGAAAGTATCAATTAAACATGTAATAAATAAGCTCACTTTCATTTTCGAAACCTCCTCTTAACTAATATTTAGATTTACCTGGTCGGCTGATGACTGAAAAGTAAAAGCAGGTCCCTCTCTGTTTTGTATGTGAGATTGAATAGGCCCCTTCTCATTGTCGCATTTCAATTAACCCCATAGCACATATATACTAGAAAATAACCTATTAATCCTTGTAATATAAACAGGGGTATTGATCTATTAGACCCTCCCCCTGACTGAATCTCTTTGTAAATTTACTAGTTAGCTCTTCATGATTTTTTAGGCTAAAACAGAGTTTCTTTTTGTTAATACATCTTGCTCATATTGTTTCACTTCTTCCAGCCATGTTTCTTTTACAGGCACGCCCATTTTTTCACAATAGTAATCCCAGATTGCACCAAAAGGATACGTTTTGAATTCCTCTATTAATGCTAATCTTTCTGTAAAGTTTCCATCTTCCTGTAACTGTTTTAAATGTTCATTTGGTATTAACATTGCATATAGTAAATATTTAATCATGTTTCTTGTTCCAATTGTCCATGCTGCAACTCGGTTAATACTTGCATCAAAGAAATCAAGGCCAATCATCACTTTATCCAATGCTTGATTTTGAACAATTTCGAGACCAATTTCACGTAACTCATCATCCAGCGTCACAACATGATCACTGTCCCAGCGAACAGGACGAGAAACATGAAGGGCAAGCTTGTCACTGTAAAGCAGCATATTTGTTTGATACAGTTTCAGTCGGCCGGATGATTTTGTTTGATTGAATAAAGTTGATAAATCGTATTAAATTTTTGAAATTGAATTCCTGTCTCTAGATACAGACGTTCCTTCATGAATGTTTTAAAAACCTCATCCATCATCCCGTCTGTTCTCGAATCGCGATAGGCAACAAAATCTGTTAAAGGTTTGTTCCATTCATCTAGTAAAACAAAGTCTACTACCCATGTATCAATACCGATACTTTCTGGAGATAACCCCATTTCACTACATTGATGATTTCCCTTTTTATTTCTTCAAATAATCGATCAAGCTCCCAGCAAAACTGTCCATTTTTATGACCATTTTATTCTCGAAACGGTGGATTTCTTTTAGATTTAAAAGTCCATCTTTAAGATGACCCGCTATTAATCTTCCACTAGAAGCACCAATATCAACCGCTAAACAACATTTCTTCATTTTAATGACCCTTTTATAAAAGCGTTTGCTTACGTATTTATAATAAGCCAGCTAAAAGGAGAAAATAATGTCTAAAATTAATTATTTATTGTCCTTATTTGCAATTGTTTAAAATAAAAAAGAACTCTTAGCAGCATCTTATTTTTTTGCTAAATGTTCTCTAAATAGCTTTGGTGTCTGATGATATTTGTTTTTAAAAATCCGATAGAAATAACTTACATTATCATATCCAACTTGATCTATAACAGAGGCAATTGGCATATCTGTACTTTCAAGTAACTCTTTCGCTTTATTTAAACGTTTTTCTTGAAGTAATTCTTTAAATGTATAGTTGGTAGCCTTTTTAATCTCTTTACTTAAAGCATAATCGGGCTGTCTTAATTTTGAGGCTAATTCATTCAGTGATGCACTCTGGAAATGTTCATCAATATACTTTAATGATTCAACAATTAAATAATGTTGTATAGGATAGTCTTCTGTATGTTCGGCCTTATCAGCGTGTTTAATTAACTCCACAATTAAAAGACCCATATACAATTTAATGGTGGATTCAGACATAAAAGCAGGAGACATAATTTCAATCATCATTTTTTTTATTAATTCTTGAATGCTTTCTACTTCTGAAACTTTAAAGTAAAGGAATTGTCCATTTTGAGTACTGTTATATAAACTATTAATTAAGAAGTTACTAATTCTATTTTCAGTCGTTAAAAACGAAAAGATAAAATCGAAAAAATTAGGTAAAATGATAAAATTAATAATAATGTCTTCTTCTGCACAAGCTTGAGTTTCATGCTCAATATGCTGGTTTAAAAATAACAGCTCCCCTTGTTGCAAATTTATTCTTTGATTCCCTACTTTTTGGTTATACTCTCCATTGTAAACATAATTAATCTCAATGTAGTCGTGTTTATGTTTAGGAAAATCCACAAAGCGTGTATGTTTTCGAACCGTAATCATACTCTCTTTACTGAGAAATTTTTGACTTTCTATAATAAAATTAGACTGATTGGTATAAATGTCTTTATTTATCTCTCTTCTGTTTTGTAGAATCAGTTCCTCTTCATCTGTTATCTTTAATAATTGATTTAGAAGATCATGTTGCATAGGTTTCTCCTTTGTTTATAATCTTACTTCATTGTTTATTAGACTTCTTCACCCAAAGCCCACATACCTTTTTTCTTTTATAGAGTCTAACTCCTTGCTTATTAAAAAAAGACTACTTGAAGTAGTCTCCGTCTCAGCTTGTAGACTTTATCTACAAGCTGAAAGGAAGGACATTTCGTCCTTCCTTTCTTTTACCTGTTTGAGGTTATGTTTTTGCACCATCAATATATAGCTTATTCGGGTAAATTATCAATGAACTTTAACGGTCTTATAATCCTTACTTTAAATATGCAAACCTTGTTTAATCGATTTTAAAGTGATCTCATTCGACCATTCAGGACGGTCTGGATAAGCAAAAACCGCATTTGTGACAATTCCATCAAATTTCATTTCTCTTAATTTACGATACAAAGCGTCGAAGTTAATTTCCCCTTCCCCAGGGTTTAAGTGTTGATGAATGGTTACATTTGCATCAGGTGGATTTATGATATAGCGCAATCCAAAAGCTGCTTTATGATTGAGGGTATCCGCAATTAATACGTGAGCAAGAAGATCTCCAGCTTCCTCTAAATGTTTTGCGACATCACCGATCCCATCATCATAGAAAAAAGCATGGGGAACAGAATAGACTAGCTTAATCCAGTCTTTATCTAATGCTCTAATCATACGAATGGCTTCAGTGTTTAGTTCGATAAAATCATTAGGATGAGATTGGATGTTTAACTTGATGCCCTCTTGTTCAAATATAGGCATCAGCTCATCCATCGATTTCAAAAAAGCTGCTTCACTTTCAACAGGTCTGCTTTTATCACCACTGAACTCACTATTCATTAGATCCACTTCTAATTCTGAAGTAATCTCAATGCATCTTTTCCAATTCTTCACTGCTGCTTGTCGTTCTTGTTCATTTGGTGAAGACCATTGCTGGACAGGTAAAACAGAGGATATTTTCACCCCCGCATCTTTGCAGAACTTTTTTAAATCTTTGATCAGTTGTTTGTTCACCTTTGGATACTCATAAAACCAAATGAAGTCTTTACGAGGAGATAGCTCCACATATTCATAACCTAGTCGTGCTACTGTATCAATGGTGTCTTTTAGATTTGTATTGTCTCGATAATGTGATGGATCATAAACCAATCGCAATGATAAAACTCCTTTCTATGATATGAATTTAAATATAGTCAACCCAAACAGCGCCATTATTTGCTGAGCGCACGCAATTTTCTACCCATCTTACTCCCTCTACGCCCGCTCGGATATCTGGAAACCATATTTCGCTTGTACCTTTAATACCTAGTCGTGTATTATCCATCGCTTTTGCGAATCTTGCATATAAATTTGACCAAGCTTCGAATAACCCTTCAGGATGTCCACCACCAATACGATCCTCTTCTAAGGCTAGTGGGTGCAGGTAAGGCATACCTCTTTCTAATATTTGTGCCGGTTCTCCTTGAATTTCGTATCGAAGCTGGTTAGGTTGTTCACTCCACCATTCAATGCTCGCTTTGGAGCCTACAATTCTAATCTTTTGACCGTGCATAGATCCTGCATTTATCGCTGAAGACCATACCGTTCCAACCGCTCCATTGTCATATTTCATGATTGTATAGGCATTATCTTCTAAAGGAGCACGCTCTTTGATAAAGCTTTGCCTTGTACACATTAACTTTTCTATTTTTAAGTTTGGTAACATAATTTCAGATAAAAACAGCGGGTGGGTACCTAAGTCTCCTAAAACATAACTTGGTCCAACCATTTTAGGATCTACACGCCATTTTGTGCTAGCGTTCTTCTTTTCTACTGCCTCTGAGTGAAACCCGTGTGCAAATTGCATATTGACAAGACGGATGTCTCCTAATTTCCCTTCCTCAATCAGCTGTCTTCCTTGTTCAATCATTTGATGGCCGGAATAACCATATGTGATGCCAACAATTTTATTCTTCTCTTCTGCTAACTTTAATAGCTCTTCGGCTTCTTGTGTTGTAAAACAAAGAGGTTTTTCACAAATCACATGAAGATCCGAAAGTAGTGCAGCTTTACAAATTTCATAATGCGTACCATTTGGTGTGGCAATCGAGACAGCCTCAATACCGTCACTTCTTTTTTGTTCTTCTTCAAACATTGTCTGATAATCTGAGTAACATCGTGAGGGGTCGATATGTAGGTTGATTCCAAAGGATTGTCCTCTTTCTGGATCAATATCAAATGCCCCTGCAATCAACTGAAAGTTCCCATCTCGTAAAGCGGAAGATCTATGAATATACCCAATTTGGCTCCCGCGTCCTCCGCCGACCATCGCCCAACGAATGGGACGCTCGATTATTTTTTCACCATTAATCATTTAACGATTCCTCGCTTTCAATTCGTTTGCAAAACCAAGTTTGTTCAGAAAATCTACACTTTGTTTGACATCTTCTAAGCTTGTATCAGCATCTCGCGGGTCACGTTCTTGTTCAAACGTCACGTATCCTGCATAGTTTAGTTCTGTTAATAGATGCCGAATTTTATGATAGTCTATGACTCCTTGACCGATTGGGCACATGACTCCTTTAGCACATGCTTCAAAAAATTGTGTGCGCTCTTTCATGACTTGGTGATACGTGTCTAAATGAATATCTTTAAAATGCAAGTAGTCTAATCTGTTCGCACATCGTTCGATCCATTCGATAGGGTCCATTTTTGAATAGTATAGATGACCAGTGTCTAAACACAGACCTGCTGTTTCATGAGGAATTTCATGTAACAACCTATTGATTTCATCTTCAAACTCAATGTAACCACCTGCATGAGGATGAATCACAGCCCGGACTCCGTAGTTATTCCATGCATGTTCTGCAATCTTTTTAATATGCTGGATCATCTGTTTCCATTTCTGTTCTGATAAACGAGGAGCCTCTTCCGGCCTTCCTGCATGTTTATTCCTCTCTTCGTGCCCCCAGTCGATGACAACTAAATAAGGGGCTTGATACTGATGATGTTTTAATGCAGGGGCTGCGGGTAATTTGGTTATAAAAGAGCAGATATCGTCCACTTGTTTTATGAGATTTTCAATATTTTCTTGATCTACTAAATTGTCAAAAATAGTACCTGCTATAATCGTTAAATCCAATTCTGTTAAAACCTTTGTGACTTTTGGTATGTCAAAAGGGATATATCCATAAGGTCCTAGTTCAATTCCATGGCAACCAGCTTGTGAGGCTTCATTTAAGACTCTTTCCCATGGAGGAAGGTATGGATTTTTCGGATCATCAACACCCCAGCAGCAAGGGGCACCTGCAATTTGAATAGACATAGACATTTCTCCTCGCTTTATGGTGTTTTATCTAACACATTCATTTGTATTGCTGTCTTCTTTTTGTTTTGTTCTAACTCCTCATGAGTTTTCAAAAATGTTGTTAAATATCCGCTAAATAAATATAAGGCTGCAAAGATGAGAATGACGCCACTTGTTCCTAACGGCTCTATAAAGAGGCTGACAATGAATGGTGCGACAAACACGCTTAAACCAGATCCTAGATTGTGTACAGACATTGCGGCTCCTCTGTCTTTTGCTGGAGCCATAGAAGGGATTAGCGCCGTAATAGGTACATAGCCCGCTAAAAAAAATCCAAATAAACATGAGATCAATATCATTCCGATTAAACTGTGACCAATTATCATCGGGGCTATATAGATGGCGATGGTCGATAGAGCACAGCCTACACATCCAAACCAAATGATCGTTTTTCTCCATCCGATGCGATCTCCAATAAAACCAAATAATAAGTTTGATAAAATATTCACAACGAAAATGGATGACCAAATTTGTAACCATTCTTCAGTTGAGTAACCGTATTTTATGAGATAACTAGGTAAAAATATGGCAAATCCATATTGACCTAATGTTCCGATTATTTTGACTATTGCACCTACCGCTAACCTTGGACGCTCAAACATATAAAATATTCCGCTTAATAGCTCCTTGATAGAAGATTGATCTTTTGTATTTTGTTTCACTTCATCTTTTGTTAGCACAAGTGCGATAATGGCTCCTATCAAAACAAAGAAGATACCTGTGTATAATACATAAATATGACCTATAATAGGTATCGCTATAGAGGAATAAAATGGCCCTGCAACATTTAATCCGCATGTAAATACGAACCAAAACCATCCTACGGCTCGTGCCAATATTTTTTGCTCTGCCCGATACGTGATCCAAACGATAAATGAATAAGCAAACAGCGGGTAGCCTACACCTCTTAACACATATGTAACGAGCATAACAGGGTAGTTCAAGTTGGAAACACCTAGAGCGATAAAAGGAATAGAAGATATCGTAAACATGATAAATCCAGCCCACATCACTCTTCTAATTCCCCAAATTTGAGCTAAGACCCCTGATACCCAAGCAGCTATTCCGACAGCTAAACCATATGCCGCAAATAATTGAGCAGACTGTGTGACGGATAGTCCCCTTTCAACTAAATAAGGTGACAGCCAACCTTGTTCCAATCCATCTCCAATCATGAAAAGTATCATGCCAAGATATCCCCATCTTAGCGAGTATGGAATACCTATTTTAGTGAAAAAAAGCTTATTTTTTTCACTCATTTTCTTCCCTCCTTCACAAAAGAAAGCGCATACAATATGTTTGTGTATTTATTATAAATCTCAAAAACATTTTGTTCCTTCAAATTATTGTTTAAATGTATTGGAGTTTCGTCATATTTATCGTTATTTTCATCAAAAACCTTCACGATCTTGTGTTAAAAATAGTCTAGTTTCATTTAAACACCCCGCCATAATTGACGATATTTTTTAGGAGATATGCCAATCAGTTTTGTAAATAAAGATGTGAAATAGTTTGGATTATCATACCCGGTCATACCGGCTATTTGTGTAACGGTAAAATTCGTGTTGATTAGCAGCGATTGAGACTCACCAATCCGTCGACGAATGATATACTGAATTGGTGAGAATCCAGTGTGTTTCTTAAATAAATGGGCAATATAATAAGGGCTAGCATTCATTTCTTTTGCTATAGAAGAAAGTGTGATATTTTCAGCATAATGAAGATCAATATATGATTTGATTTTTAAGAATAGAGAGCAGCAGACTTCTTCTGTCATAAGCGGTTGTTCTTTAGGGATGGTTAACAGCAATGAGATAAGAGCGGATAGTAAATAACTACATGTTTCTTGGTGACCAGGTTGATTTGTTTTGACCTGGAAAAGGATCATCTCTAATAAAGTTTCTATTTGATGAGCTTGATCCCCGCAGTTCCATACACACGACATTGATTCAGGTACTAAGTGATTCTCTGGTAAGCCTGGGCACTTAACATTTTTCATTCCTACGCAGTAAACACTCATTCTAGATGTTTGATCCATGTACTCGTCATGCAAAACATGACTATTATATATTAAGATATCTCCTTCTTTGACATCATATATGTTATTGCCAATCAAGTGCCTTCCTTTACCTTTTTTGATAAAAACAATCTCTAACATTTGCTTATGCATATGCATTGTTCGCGGTAAATTAGTGTGCTCTTCATTGGCATGACAAACATAAACGAGTTCTGGTAATGTTTGATCTAAACACTTGGAGGAAGTAGCTTGTTGATGTACTAAATATTGTCCCATGGATTCATCTCCCCTATATGATTTGTGATTATACCTACAAGAAAACTTTATATTTTGCCAATGCTGTCATGATAAATATTATGTTTCATCGCTTTGCTTTTCCATCTCGCAGCAAGTAATGTAGCAATTCCACCTAGCAAGGCAGCAAAGTAAAAACCTGCACTAAGCCCAAACCAAGAGTTGAAAATTCCTGCGATAAAGGGTCCTCCAAAAATTCCTATTGCATAGATCGCTTGATATGCACCAACAACCGTTGATTTCATGTGATCAGAAGCTGACTGGTAACACATACCTAATAATAGAGGGAAAATAAAACCTAATGATAGCCCCATCATCGCTTGTATGATGTAAAAAATAGCTGGCTGAGTGGTGATAGGCATTGTAAAAATACACATTGTGGCAAACATAAATGAGCCGATTAAAACCATCCATTGTTTTCTTATCGAAGAAGCGATTTTACCTATTATTAAAGGTGCGATTGCATGTGGAATCATAAAAGAGAAAGTGGTCAATCCTAACTGGCTTTTAGGAATACCAATACTTAATGCATAAGCTGATGTAAACCCAAACGTTGTAATAAAAATCATAGCGTGTGCCAAAATGGATAAAAACGATAGTTGAAGAAGCGTTTGTTTCTTCAAAGTGAATAAGAGCGATTTCAATTCTATTTGACTACGACTCCTAGAATGTTTTGGTTCAGATATAAACAGCAGTAAAACAAATGCAAGGATACAGAGCAAACTACCAAGAAAATATGGTGCATGCCACCCCCATTGACTTACTAAATACCCACTCAGTCCCATTCCAAGAAGTTGTGCAAATACGACAATAAATGAAATGAGATTCATTGCTTGATTAGATTCATGTTCATGGTAATAACTTGCATACATCACAGTAAACACGACCCAGGTTGCGGCCGCTAATCCAGCGAAGCAGCGGGCAATTAAAGCAAAAACCAAATCTTCTGTTAAGAAAAATATGAGGCAACTGATCGTGCTGGCTAAAATTCCGAGCAGAATAAAAGGTTTTCTTATTTTCATATAATCCGCTAATATCCCTAATGGGAGTCTGCATAAAAGCTGCAGGAATCCATAGCTGCTTAATATGAGACCGATTAAGAGATAGTCACCCCCTAATGTCTCCAAATAGGGGGATAAAACGGGCACATATAGAAATTGTGAAAACCAAAAAATGAATGAAATAATGGAGAATATCACTTTATTTTTCATGATTCATTTCCAACTTGTGATCAATGCATCGTTTAAATCAATAACGTGCAGTAACCATTTTTTTCCTTGTGTAAAATTCAACCCCATCTGTACCATTTGCATGAAGGTCTCCATAAAATGATTCCTTCCAACCAGAGAATGGGAAGAATGCCATTGGAGCTGGAACCCCAACATTAATTCCAAGCATACCTGCTTCAATTTGATCTCTAAATGTGCGAACACTTGCGGCGCTATCAGTATATAGACAAGCTCCATTTGCAAATTTTGAGGCATTTGCAAGTTCTATTGCTTCATTCAGTGATTTTACTCGCACAATGGATAAAACGGGTGCAAAGATTTCATCCTGCCAAATTTTCATTTCTTGTGTAACATGATCGAAAATCGTTGGGCCAATAAAATATCCTTCATCATTCGTAATGTCGTCTTTTCGTCCATCTCGAATCATATGTGCCCCTTCATTTATTCCTTGCTCGATATATTGAAGTGTACGTTCTTTATGTCCTTCACGAATAACAGGCCCTAAAAAAACATTGTCATCCATACCGTTTCCAATCACGATTTTGTTCGATTCTTCAACTAATTTTCCAATGAATTGATCAGCAATTTCCTCTTGCACCGCAACAACAGCTGCTGCCATACATCTCTCTCCAGCAGAACCAAAAGCTGCTCCAATAATTTGTTTAATAGCACCATCTAAATCCGCATCATCTAATACGATGGAATGGTTTTTTGCGCCGGCAAGAGCCTGCACCCTTTTTCCATGCTCTGTTCCTTTTTTGTACACATATTCTGCTACTGGCTGTGAACCAACAAATGAAATTGCTTTGACCTGTTTGTGCTCAATTAGTCCATTTACTACATCATGAGCACCGTTCACAATATTGAGCACCCCTTTTGGTAATCCTGCTTCGACAAATAATTCTGCAAGTCTTGCTGCTAGAAGTGGTGTTCTCTCTGATGGCTTTAAGACGAATGTATTTCCGCAAGCAATCGCCAATGGAAACATCCAGCAAGGAACCATCATCGGAAAGTTAAAAGGCGTAATACCACCAATAACACCGATTGGATATCGATACATTCCAGATTCAATGCCTGTTGCTATGTCAGGAAGCTGTTTCCCCATCATTAATGTCGGTGCACCCGCTGCAAATTCCACACACTCAATCCCCCGTTGAACTTCACCACGAGCTTCAGTTAAGCTTTTTCCATTTTCTAAAGTTACTAGTTCAGCGAGTTCATCCCAATTTTCTACGAGCAGCTGCTGATATTTAAAAAGAACACGGGCTCGTCTAGGTACAGCTGTTTTTGACCATGTTTGAAATGCTTCATTCGCAGCTTGAATTGCGCGTTCAACATCCTCTTTTGTAGATAATGGAACTTCAGCAATCACTTTACCAGTTGCAGGATTGAAAACAGATTCTGTTTGACTGCTTACGGATTCAAGCCATTCTCCACCAATATAATTCTTCACTGTTCTTATTGTTGTTTTTGTCATCATGTTCTCCCCTTTTTAAAGTAGAATTTCTTCTGCTGTTTTCATGAATGATTCAATTTCTGAAACAGATGGCATAGCCTCTGAGGAGCTGTGCTTAGAGATGACAATGGAAGCAGATGCACTTCCAAAACGCATCGCTTCTTGTAATGTCATATCATTTAGTAATCCATAGATAAGTGCTGAAGCATAGGAATCTCCAGCTCCGAATGTTTTGAGTACTTTCGTTTTAAAAATGCCGCTTTGTTGAGAAAGACCGTCTTGAGTATAAGCAATTGATCCTGAACCGCCGTGTTTAATAATGACAATTTTCGCGTGATGGTCGAACCATTTTTTAGATGTTTTAGCGTCATTAGATGGTCCGTCGGAGGTCAATTTTTCCATCAAATCAAACTCTTCTCTTGTACCGATGAGTAAATCGGATTTCTCGGCTGCTAGATTGTAGTAAATCGCTGTTTCTGCTTCTGAATTCCACGTATACGGTCGATAATCTAAATCAAAGATGACGTTGACTTGATGTTTCCTAGCATAATCAAGGGCGACGAAAACGGCTTCTCTTGATGGACTTTTTGCAAGGGCTGTTCCTGAAATGAGTAAAGATTTAGCATTTTTAATGTAGTTTTCCGAAACATCGCTTACTTCTAATTTAAGATCGGCCACGTTGTCACGGTACATTAAAATACTACAGTCTTCAGGACTTTTAATTTCTGTGAAGGCAAGCCCTGTCATAGCTCCGGTCTGGTCAATCGATATTCCCTCTGTATCGACATGATTTTGTTTGAGGTATTTTGTAGCAAAACGTCCCATTTGATCATTGGCTACTTTTCCAATGAACCCTGTCTTCATACCAAGCCTTGACAGACCAATCGCAATATTTGCAGGAGAGCCGCCGACATATTTTGTGAATGTGAGGGTCTCTTCCATTGGACGATCAATTTCATTTGCATTTAAATCAATACACAATCTCCCGAGCGCAATGACATCTAATTTTCTATCTTTTTTAAAAGTCAAATAAGACATGGTCATTTCCCCCTGCTTTCCGATAATTTGTGCTCCATTACCCATTCATGCTCTTTGCTGTTTTGAAATTTCCAAGTGCGGACTGGTCCAGCCATTACGTTTAAGTAATAGCTTTCATAACCAGGAGGCGCAGCAACAGGATGATAACCTTTTGGTACAAGAACGGCTTCTTCATTTTGAACAGACATTATTTCATTTAAAGATAAATCATCTGTATACACTCTTTGGAGAATAAAACCATGCTTTGGATTGACTTTATGATAATATGTTTCTTCTAAATAAGATTCATAAGGTAAGTTGTTTTCGTCGTGTTTATGAGGCGGATAACTTGACCAGTTTCCCTCAGGTGTAAATACTTCCACTACTAGTAAGTGATCTGCAGGAGCTTGTTCTGGTAAAATATTATGAACCTGTCTAGAGATGTTGTCTGCTCCCCTCTGTTCAACACCAACTTGAGCTGGAGTAATCAGGCGAGCTGGAAAAGTTCCTTTACCCGGTGAAGAACAGATCGCAATTTCAACATCAGTGAGAGCGTCAATCGTGAATTGATCATTATTTGGCACATAAATGGAATAAGGTGGTGTTTTTTCAAATACATCCATCCTTTGACCAACATGCTCCCATTTTTCTAACTTGGTTGAAATGTGAAGTTTCCCAGATAAAATCACAATACACACTTCTTGATCGTTGGTTTGCTTTTGAAGCGTTTCCCCTTGGGATAGCTTATACACTTCAAACCCAATGTATTTCCATCCTGCTGATTGCGGGGTGATACTTAATACCTTTCCATCTGAATCACGTTTATATGGTGGAACAATTAATTCAGGCATCTATTTTCCTCACCTTTCTGTTTTATTTAATATTTTCTTGCCTTTTCTAATTGTTTTTCTTTCAATTGATAGGCTTTTTTGACTGAATCTTGCTGAGTTACTTCTGAAATTCCTACATGCCACCAAGATCCATAGCCATCTGTCATGGTTTTTGGTAAAACTTTCACATCAATTAAAGTGCTAACCGTTTGTTTTTTTGCATCTTCAATGGCAGCCTTGAGTTGGTCCAAAGTATGTACTTCATACGTTTTTGCTCCGTATCCAGCGGCAGACTGAGCAAAATTGATTCTCAAGATATCCCCATCTAATTGCCCTGTTTGCTGATTGCGTGCTCGAAATTCAGTAGCAAAACTGTTAATTCCATGATCCATTTGTAAATTGTTAATACATCCAAAGCCAGAGTTATCAAAAAGGATAATGTTTATTTTCAATCCTTCTTGGAGACTTGTCACCAATTCACTATGAAGCATTAAATAGCTGCCATCTCCACTTAGGGCATATACCTCTTTCGTCGGTTCAGCTATTTTCACTCCCAGTGCAGAAGCAATTTCATATCCCATACATGAATAACCATATTCTAAATGATACGTATTTCTTTCTTTGGCCACCCACATTCTCTGTAGATCCCCTGGAAGACTGCCTGCTGCACAAGTAATAATAGAATCTTCCGATATCCATTCATTGATATGTCCAAGTACAGTCGTTTGAGGTAATTCAGTATTGAGACTATTTTTATATTCTTCTATCTGCTGTTGATCAAAATGTCCTTTTATTTCTGGTACGAAATCTTCACCTGTAAACTGGATGTCCTTTAAGCGAGCAAGTTCTTGATCCCATTCTTTTTTCGCCTGCTGGATCTCATCTGTATATGCAGCACGGTATCCATCTAATGCTGTCATGAGCGCCTCTAATCCCGATTTTGCATCAGCAATAATTTTTGTGGCTTCTAATTTGGAGGCGTGGAATTCTGATAAGTTGATCGTTAGAACTTCTGTTTCAGGATAGAACAATTTAGATGAAGTCGTAAAATCCGTGAAGCGTGTGCCAACACCTATGATGAGATCGGCATTTTGGGCGATATCATTTGCCGCTTTATTTCCTGTAACACCAATCCCTCCAATGTTTAATGGATGGGTACTTTCAATTGCACTTTTTCCTGCCTGTGTTTCACTAAATGGGATATGGAAAGTTTCTGCAAAATGACGAAAGGTGTCGGCTGCTTCGGAGTAACGTACACCTCCCCCTAAAATCAGAAGAGGTTTTTCTTTTGATCGAATAAGAGATGCGGCGGCCTCTATACTTCTATTCGATGGTTTCTGGCGGTCAATATAATGCACACGTTCTTTAAAGAAATGAAGTGGATAATCCCATGCTTCTCCTTGGACATCTTGAGGAAGACAAATGGTGACGGCTCCTGTATCTGATTGATCCGTTAAAACTCGCATGGCACTAATCATAGCTGACATTAACTGTTCGGGCCTTGAAATACGATCCCAATACTTACTAACTGAGCGAAAAGCATCGTTTGTGGAAAGCGTTAAATCATGAGTTTGTTCAATCTGTTGTAAGACTGGATCTGGTTGTCTAGTTGCAAAAACATCTCCAGTCAGAAGAAGAAGTGGAATTTGATTAGCTGTTGCTGTAGCAGCAGCAGTGACCATATTAGCTGAACCAGGACCTACCGAGGAAGAGCACGCGATAATTTGCCGGCGGTTGCTCTGTTTTGCAAACGCCGTAGCAGCATGTGCCATTCCTTGTTCATTTCTCCCTTGATATACTTTGAGATTTCCGGGATCCTCCTGTAATGCTTGACCAATCCCTACGACATTTCCATGTCCGAATATAGTGAAAACGCCTTGAACAAAAGGTGTTTTTTTTCCGTCAAATTCAATAAATTGTGCATTTAGAAATTTGACTAATGCTTGACTCATCGTTAATCTGATAGATTTCATACATTACCACTCCTTATTGTGTCATTTTAGTTTACAAGATCATGTTTTCATCTAATCCGTAACAATTAATTTCACGTTGTTTGTTTGCATCCATGTTTGATACCTTTCACTTAATTGTTTATCGGTAATCACATAATTTACAGCATTTAATGTGCAATAGGTCACCATCGCTTGCTTATCAAACTTTGTATGATCGACTAAAAGAAAAACTTCTCCCCCTTTTTTGACAACTACTTCTTTCATGCTGCTTTCAACAGGAGAAGAGTTTGTCACACCATTTGTGATGGAGACACCAGTTGATGCCATGAATACTTGATCAAAATTATATTGGTCTATCACCCTAGAGATGGAATGGTCAGAAAAGGATTTCGTTTTTCTTTCTAAAAAACCACCTGTCGAAATGATCGTTAAATTATGGAAAGGAATTGCTTGGAAGATAAAGTCCATATTATTAGTGACAATCGTAAGCGTTTTTTGGTGGATGTAATGGATCATTTCCAGTGTAGTTGTTCCTGAGTCTATAAAAATAGTATCTCCGTCTTTCACCATACTTGCTGCCACTCTAGCAATCGACTGTTTTGCTGTTTGGTTTTTGATTTGTCTATCATCAAAAGATTCTAAGCGAGCGAGTTTAAAAGCAACACCTCCATAAACCTTATGAAAATGACCTTGTTCGACTAATTTTTGTACATCTCTTCGAATGGTATTTTTCGATACTTCGAACGTGGTCACTAAGTCATCAAGAGACACACATTGATGTTCTATGACGTATTGTTTTATTCTTTCAAGCCTTTTGTTTTTTAGCATGATTTTCTTCCTTTTTAAAACTAAATTAACGTTGTCATTCGCTGTGTACTCTCTGCTGAGAGCCAAACTCCCTTATTTTTTCTTTTACAACGCTCTTAATCGCTTGCTGGCCTGGCGTTAAGAGCGTTTGTGGATCATAAGTCTCTTTATTTTTCATGAATGTGTCACGAGTAACAGCCGACCATGCTTGAGTACATTCTGTATTCACATTTATTTTTGCATGACCAAGTGCAATTGCTTTTTGGATAAGTGGTACAGGAATGCCTGATCCCCCATGAAGTACGAGTGGAATCCCAACCTTTTTGGATATGTACGCCATTTCTTTAAACCCTAATTTTGGCTCCCCTTGATATGGTCCATGGACTGATCCAAGTGCTGCTGCCAAAGCGTCTACATTTGTTTCTTCAACCAATCGAATACATTCAATCGGATCTGCGTAGCTCACATTTCCAATCAGTCCATCCTCCATTCCACCAACAGTACCGACTTCTGCCTCAACAGATACTCCTTTCGATTTGGCATACTCTACAACTTTTTTTGTCATTTCTATATTTTTTTCAATAGGAAGCCGTGAACCATCAAACATGACTGAGCTAAAGCCTGCATCAATTGCAGCTTTACACCTTTCAACACTCATTCCATGGTCTAAATGTAGAGCAACCGGAACTGTGGCAGCCATGTCTTCAACTAATCCATTTACCATCCCTACAATCGTTCGAAACCCACCTAGAAATTCTATGAGTCTATCAGAGGCAGCTAAAATAATGGGTGATTTTTCTTCTTCAGCTGCCTGTAAGATGGCTTTTGCCCATTGAAGCCCATTGATGTTAAATTGGCCGACAGCATAGCCGGTATTTCTTGCCTCAAAGATCATAGTCTTCATTGGTATTAATTCGGAATGAATATACATTTTTCTTAATCTCCTTATCAATTTAAAATCAATGATTGCGCACTTTTGAGCCAGTGGAGTGAAGTTAGCAAACAAAAAAATGTGTATACTCTCTGAAACCACGCATAGGTTTTTAAAACTTAGTGGCTACATAAGTGGTTAACATTTGAGTATTTAATGTGTATTTGTGAGTAACTTTTGGTTAACTATAGCTACATCATAATGTTAAAAGCGCTTTCAGTCAATCAATTATTAGAAAAAACAAAAAATAAAAAGCTGAGTTCTTTAAACAACCTTCTTATTCAAAGCCAAAACCTCATAAAAAAGCTGCCGAATTTATCGACAGCTACTTACATATTTATATTGATGAGCTGCCATATGACAACATATCCGCTTCCTATATAAATCCCAATACCTCATTTTGTTCATGCGCTAGTTCCATTCCCTCTGCTAGATAGAGAGCGTTCATTTTATCTATATCATCATCTGGCCAATTCCGGATCAGTTGACGCAATCTCGCAGCGACGGTCTGACAAACACCTGGTGATAAGTAATATCAGAATCGGGTTGTTCCAGCAATGGGATGATGTCGTCATGGTAGTTTTTATAGGGTATTTCCCCACCAAACCCCTCCATATCATCTAAATTCATACCAATACTAGCTGCTAACCTTTTTCTAAAATCATGGAAGTCACTGTATGACCAATGTGCCTCGCAATGAGTAAAATCCAATCCCATGAAGCATTCCTCCGCTTTCAAGTTGTATTCTACGGGTTATTTTGACTTAATCCCTGCCCCGCAAAGAGGAATGACGATGGTTTCTTTTGATTCCTTTTTATATTTCAAGTAGCCGGCAAAATTGACTGCAGATGTCACTTCTACATAAAATCCTTTCTCACTTAGTTTAGAGCGTGCATTCAATATCTCATTTTCTTCAATATCTATAAATGTACCATTGGTATCTTGTACAGCTTCTAGAATTTGTTTGGAGCGCGCCGGGGCAGCAATGGCTATCCCTTCTGCTAAGGTCCCTGTATTCGTAACAGGCGATGCTGATTCCTCCTCGTTTTGATAAGCTTTCACAAGAGGTGCACAGTTTTTCGCTTGTATGGCAATGATTTTCGGTATTTTATGAATCAAACCATTTTCAAATAACTCTTTAAAGCCATAATACGCTCCTAGAAGGAGAGTACCATTTCCAACCGGAATGATTAAAGCATCTGGTGCTCCTTTTACTTGTTCATAGATTTCATAGGCGTATGTTTTTGTTCCCTCAAAAAAATAAGGATTATATACATGGCTTGCATAAAAAACGTTTTCGTCGTCTACTGCTTTTTGGGCTGCAGCAGCAATGTCCTCGCGTGTACCACGAATTTCTTTAATCGTTGCTCCATGGGCTTTTATTTGAGTGACCTTTTTAGGTGAAGTTTCATCGCTTAAATAGATGTCACATGCAATCTTGCAACGAGCTGCATAAGCGGCAATCGCTGTTCCTGCATTCCCGCTGCTATCCGCAATGACTTTTGATACCCCTAATTCCTTTGCCTTTGTCATTAAAACAGCAGCTCCTCGATCTTTAAAGGAGAGTGTAGGCATCATATAATCAACTTTTACATAAGTATTTGGCTCATTCAGATCTAAAAGGATTAACGGAGTTTGACCTTCACCCATTGTTACAGATTCCCAGGTCTTAGACCCCTTTGAAAAGGGCATGGTTTCAACATAACGCCATAATGAGTTTGGATAGTCATCCCAAGCCGCCATGTCTATTTTAGGGGTATCTTTCACCAGGTTTAATACGCCATTACAATCACATTTCCATAGAGTTGGTGTCATCTCATACTTTTTCCCACAATGGTTACAAATCAATTGATTCATCATCCATCATCCCTTCGGATAATTTTTTATGCAAAATATATTTTTTTATATATCTTAGGCAAAAAAATATTCTAAATATAAGAAATAGCATCAATTTCAATTTTGAAACCGAAATGTAATTCATTCGTTGGTACAACAGTACGTGCTGGTTGGTGTTCACCGAAAAATTCAGTGTAAACCGCATCTACTTTGTCCCAAAGTTCAATATCAGAAATGTATAATGTCATACGCAAAATCTTTTCTTTATTACTTCCAGCCGCTTCTACAATCATCTCCACATTTTTAAGCGCTTGTAATGTCTCTTCTTCAATGGGGCCGAATTCTTTTTCTCTCGTTTCAGGATTGATGGCAAATTGTCCTGAAACATAGACCGTGTTTTGATGAATGGTTGCGAATGCATAGTGTCCGTTGGCTTTTAGATTCCCTACCTCAAGGATGCTTTTCATTTCGTTTCCCCTTCATTCGATTTATGTTTGATCTCATCCAAATAGCTATAGACAGTGACTTTAGAAATTCCTAACATAGATGCGACCTTCTCAACAGATCCTTTCATTAAAAAGATTCCTTTTTCATCCATGAACCTTATTAATTCAATTTTTTCATAGCGTTTCATGACTGGGTGGACACTGTTTTGAATGATTTGTTGAATCAATTGATCTACGATTTCTTCCACATTTTCAAGATCATCATTTGTAGTTGTTTCATTCTCTTGAACTTCAACTTTTGTAGAAAGAAAAGTATCCATAAATTGCTGCATTTGATTCAATGCTTCAACATCAAAATTGATACAGAATGCCCCGATTACCTTTTGCTTCGAATCACGAATTAATGAAGTCGAAGAACGAATGGAACGGTTGTCTTCGGTTTTAAATGTATACCCAGCAAGATAATCTTCTTTAAAATCTTCTGATTGTAAAACAGTCTTTACCAAATGATCAAAAGATTGACCGATTTTTCTTCCCGTCACATGATGATTGACTGTAAACATGACAGATGCTTGAGGGTTCGTTAAATCATGAATCACTACTTCACAATTTGGTCCAAACATTTTTGCCGTAGATTTTGCTAAAGGAATATAGCTCTCTAATAAATTCTTTATATTTTCCATGCCTAAGCACCTCATTTGTTTATTCCACTATATTGTATAATTTTTTATATATAAAAACAATATATAGATTTTTTTATATATGCTGAAAAAGTGGAGAAAATATAAAAAAGCAGCCATTGACTGCTTTTGCTTTTGCTCCTTTCTAATTGACTTCTTGCTGGATTCCATACAAAATGACTTCAATTCCCCACCTGAACCGTTCCATTGATACGGTATCACCTGCAAACATTTCTTCTTTCAGTCTATGGATGAAAGGAAACCGCGTTTTGTCTGCATCATGAAATGCTTTTTTTGTATCTGAAATCTGCGAAGAGCCATGTTTCTTCCAAGAGACCTTTTCGTATGCTACGGAAGATACGTATAACAGTAGCAGGTCTACTCCCCATGCAGCAGATGTAGATTTGATCCCACCTTCATGCAATGCAGCGAGAATATGTTCGGTCAACTGTAAAAAGTTCGTTCCTTGTGGGATGGTGGAAAGAGAAATTTCAGCAAGACCAGGTTTTTCGAATAACAGTAGGAAATAAGTATGCAATATGTCAAATAACTGTTCTTTCCATGTGCCATTCACTGAATCTGGATAAACCATTTGGCCAAGACCATAATCCAATACGTAAGCACTTAGTTCTTGAAAATTGTTCACGTAGACATACAAGGATGCAGGTCCCGTATCTAATGCTTTAGCCACCTTACGCATACTCATGCCCTCTAACCCTTGCTCCTTTAAAAGCTCATAGGCGGTTTTCACAATGAGTTCACGGCTTAAGGGCTCTTTTGCCGGCCGAGACCGACGACTTATAGTACGACGATTTGAATTGTTCATAATCTCTTTATAACATGTCAAAGTCAAATAGTAAATTGAGCATCAATCACCGTTTTCTTGAAAAGAATTCATCATTTCAGCAAGCTTGACCGCAGCGTTTTTTGAAAAACATAGTTTTAAACTTTTCTCCGATTCATGAGCTTTCTCCGATGAATATTCGTACATCATGTCTTCGTATTCTTCTATAGCCTTTTCGATATGATGAGGATTTCGGACAATCGCAAGTGCGAGTTCCATTGCATCAAACATCGCCATGTTTACGCCCTCCCCTGCGAATGGTGACATGACATGAGCTGCATCACCGATAAGCGTTACTCCTTTATGGCGATTCCATTTAAAACCGACAGGAAGCGTATAAATCCGTCTTGGAATGATGGCATCTTCTGCATAACGAATATAATTTTTCAGCTGATCGTCCCAATCATTGAATAACTCTAATAATTGTTCTTTTGCTTCTTTCGCTTGATGAAAAGGAATACCACAAGCCTCAATCCAGTTACGTTCTACCATAAGGCTTGCATACACTTTTATTCGTCCATCCCCGTTTAACTGACCAATCAGTCCTTTGTGGTCTGCTAAAGCAAACATCTTCCCGCGTTTATTAAATGCAGCTAAATCAGGGTGGTTTACCTTTACGTTGAGGATATTCAGTTCCAGCATCGTAAGTCCGGCGTATTCAATATCAATATCTGTTAACAGAGGACGTACACGAGAAAAAGCACCATCTGCTCCAATTAAAAGATCAACTGTCTCGACAACTCCGTTTTCAAAATGAAGCTCCGTCATGCGTTTTCTAATGAAATGCAGCTTTCTAGTTTATATCCATATTTGATGTTTTCAGCATCAATTTGATCTAACAGCAGTTCGCACAAAATACCACGATCAATTTCAGGGCGGGTGCCTTTTTGATCTGGTTCCGTTTCTTCATCTAAATAAATTTTTCCTGACTTATCAAGTAAGCGGAAATCTTCTCCTTCATAGCGTGCGTTCCTTTGAAATTCCTCATAAATTCCCGCTTCTTTTAAAGCTTTTTGGCCTGTTTCTTCGTGAATATCCAGTGAGCCCCCTCTTTCTAGACTCTTGTCATACACCTCTCGTTCATAGATGGTTGTTTGTATACCGTAATTTTGTAGTATTAAGGCGAGCGTTAGCCCCCCAGGTCCTCCTCCAATGATAGCGATTTGCTTTTGATCCTTAGATAATGCCGTCATCGTATGCATCTCCTCTTCTTTATGAAAATCGTTTAAAGCCACATCTCATTTATATTATAACGAACACCGTTCGTTAAGAACAGTGTTCGTTTAAAAAAGTTTATTTTACGAGTGCTTTAATGAAAAGAAAGCAATCGACCGTTACCATATGATACACTCCAAATATGATTTTTTTTCGATTGTTTTCATTCTGAGTGTAAGAGGTGTTTCTATGAATAAATTACTAGCAATGTTGATATTAGGATTGAGCTTTAGTGGTGCCGCTCTCATTCTTTCTGTCCCTTTGTTATTCAAGTCCAAACTAGAACAATCTGAGCTCGTGTTTGCTGCTGGATCAGCGGGCGCTTTTGCAGTATTTGCTGTCTCATGCTTAGTTCTTCGAAAACAATTCAATCGCTAAAAAACCTAAACATCATCCACCATTAGAATAGTGGAGATTTGTTTAGGTTTTGTGACTTACCTTGGTATGAACTTAAAGAATGTGGTACAAGCTGATCCCAATACTGAGAGCGAATAACACAAGTGCCGGGATTGCTTTTTTAAAGGGATCTTTGGCCAATACGATCAGAGTAAGTGCAGCTGCCAGCATCGTGCCTCCTAACAATAAGCCTGATAATATTGCGATTGTTGGCATCCATATGCCGATCAGCATTCCAGCTGCGCCTATGAGCTCAAAGGCTCCGGTTAAAACATTAAAAAAAGCAGGTAAACCAAATCGTTTGAACTCTTCTGCCATTTTCCCTGATATAATTTTCGATCCTGTTACAAAAAAGAAAGCGGCCAATATGATTTGCAGAATAAGTATGAAAATCGTGATCACATCTTTCTAAGTTATTTGACTGAAACACTCAGTCCAAATGGACAAATTTTCAGCTGATGCAATTTATATGTCATAGCATATATTGGGCATAAATAGTTCGTTACAGATTAGACATTTCAAGATTCATAGTGTGAATGAAATAATTTGTTTAAAAGTAATTTTAATTGTTGAATCTCTTCATCGTTTAATTGCTTTGTCACCGTTTGATGTGCATCCATGACAACAGGAAGAATGGCCTTTTTGACCTCGTCCCCTTTTTCCGTTAAAAGCAGGTGATGTGAGCGCCGGTCTTGCTCATTATAGATTTTTTTGACAAGCCCTTTTCGTTCCATAGACTGGATCATTCTGACGACAGTGGTTTGATTTTTATCAATTCCTTCTGCCAATTCTTTTTGAGTAGTCCCCTTTTCACTACTCAGAATGCTAATAATACTCCATTGTTCAGGCGTGACACCGTAAGGCTTTAACCTGTTCGTAAAATAATTTGTCATTTTGAGATCGGTACGATGAACGAGATAGCCGATTAAATCTTGTAAATCCATGTAAACACCCTCTATGAAATTTATATGCTATAGCATTTATATTAGTGGAGCATTTGAAAATTGTCAAATCATCTATCTACTTGTTTAAAATCAATCCCTGACAAGATATATGGCACTGCTGATTTGATAAACTCCTCTGATGATACGTGCGAACTATTTTTTCTCCACTCAACAGAAGCTCCGTGAATTCCCCAGCTTAAAAAAACAGCTGTGACCTTCAGAATTTGCTTTTCAACATTTGTATATTGATGGATTAATAATTGATAAAAAATAATTTCAAGCTGTTCCCTCACAATAGGAGCAAGTTCAGTTTCATATTCTACTTGGCAGCGGTTATGCAGAGATTGTTGAAAATTCGTTAGTGCTTTAAAAATATTGATAATCGTATCTTCATCTAGTTTACGATTATTGAAATTAATACTTTCTAAATTAATCGATAATACTTCTGATAGTGTTTTATCCAGCAAATCGTATTTATCCTCAAAATGATAATAAAACGTCGCTCGGTTGATCATGGCTTCTGCCGTAACATCTTTGATCGTAATATCCTTAAATTCCTTTTTCGATGAAAGTTGAATAAATGACTCCATGATTAACTTACGCGTTCTCAGAACCCGAGGATCTGTCTTTGGCTGCGTCATCTTATCCCTCCTCCTTTTTCAACACATCTATCAATCTGTTGCATAAACAACAAATTGAAGAAATTATTGGTTTTGGTCTCACTCATTGTGTCTTAAGATCTAATTGTAAAGTAAATCATTGCTTGATTCAAACAAACTGATAGGGAATAGCGTTCCTACAAAATTTGAGGAGGTAAATGAAATTGAAAAACAATGAGATGTTTTGTGATATAGAAACAGGTGTATGTGGTGTAGGTGAAGAAGAGGATATTCAGGTCATTGATTTTCAGCAACCTAAAAAAACAATAACGCTCTATTATGTAACAGATCCGATTTGTTCGCATTGCTGGGCAATTGAACCTGTGCTGCGTCGATTTAAAGAGCAATATGGACATTATTTTCATTTTCAGACTGTGTTGGGTGGACTGTTAGAGAAATGGCATGGCGGTCCAATTGATCCTGCAAACGGGATTTACAAACCTGCTGATGTGGCTGGTCACTGGAGAGAGGTTGGAGAACATTCTCGCATGCCAATTGATGGGTCCTTAATGATTGACAATCCTGTTCAATCTTCCTACCCGCCCTCTCGCGTGTTCAAAGTGATTCAAAAACATCATGATGATGCACTAGCCTATACTTTTTTACGCCGTGCGAGAGAAGCGCTATTTGCATTCAATCAAAATATATCTGATGTCGCAGTGTTGATTGACATCGTCAACGACCTTGGACTTAACGGAGATGTGATTGTCCATGAAGCGGAGCTGCCAAGCGGCCAGGAATTATTAAATCAAGATTTTACTCTAGTTCGAGACCTTGGTGCTAGAGGTTTCCCAACGATCATCTTCGTCAACGAAGAAAATAAAGGAGTCAAAATCACGGGTGGACGCTCATTTGAAGTCTATGTTGAAGGATTAAAGCAAGCTTTAAACACTGAAGAACTTGAACCGAAAAAACGCCCAGCTGTTTCTACCCTGCTCGAAAATGAAAAACTTCTATTTTCTAAAGAAATTGAAGTAATGTACGATGTTGACCAATCAAATGTACGGTCTTTTATGGAGAAAGAACTTCCGCAGCAGCAGTATCAAATGAAAGATGTGCTGGGGGAACTGTATTTTACAACTTCAACATAAGGAGAATGACGATGCCACATTTATTACAGGTGGATTTTAAGATGAAGGGCCCTTTCGGTGATGAAATGGCAAAAGAGTTTTCTGATTTAGCGAAAAGTATAAATGAGGAAGACGATTTCATATGGAAAATATGGACGGAGAATCCGGAGAAGAATGAGGCTGGCGGAATCTACTTATTCGAAGCAAAAGAAGCAGCTGAAAACTATCTTGAGATGCATTCTAAAAGAATCACTAGCTTTGGAATAACAGACATTAACGCTAAAATCTTTAACATTAATGCTCCTCTTACTCATATCACAAAAGGTCCATTAAAAACTCATCAAGGTTGACACACGAAAAAAAGAGCGGCTGATGGCTGCTCTTTTTTTCGTGTGATTTCATCGATTCATCCACTTTACATGTTCTTTTTTCTCTTCATTGACGACGAGTTGAAAGATTTCAGGTCTTGAATAATGCCCGACTACATCAAAGTCGATTGGAATAATAGGAGTGTAAAATGAACAATATAAAACACGTGCTTTGAAGGCTTTTTTTAAAATCGTGGCGGATATATATTTTGGGGATCAGAAATAGAAACAAATATTTTTCCATGGAGAAACAAAAAAAGCCTAATTCTCAAGGCTTTTTTTCATTTTAGATCACTTTCTGCTCGTTTTCTTAATCAAGTCCACGCCATCGTATGATAGACTTTCCACATGTACAGGCTTTTGCAGAATGTAATGATCAAAAAACGTCCTTGTATAGTCTGTGATAAGATTCCTCATCTCCATCGCATTCCGTTTGCCTCTCAGTTCTTCGTTTACACCGGTAAACACGATGTCGCAATAATCTAAATGTGCAGCATGATTAACAGAGAAATAATAGGTTTCCATGCTATTGTTTGCGCCAATGATTGCATTCATATGATAGTTAGGCTCAGAAAAAAGCAGCAAAAAGGTTTTTTTCAGGTCGCTGTCAAGAAGACCAAATGCACCGCTATCGAGGCCAATCCCACAGGCAAATCGGTCGTCATCCCGGCAAACAATCGCTGTCGTAGGCCCTCCGTAAGAATGTCCGATTATGCCCATGCCGGCGTCAAGCAGCAATCTGCCATTAAAGATGGAATTGAGTTCCCCGGAGTCTAGTTTGTAAAGATAATCGGCTGCATACTTTACATCCTCTGCCTGTAATTCACTATATTTCGTTAACGGATGAAGTATTGGCAGTGTAAGGACGTTACGACATGTCTCAATGGCAGTTTCAACGTCTGGCCGCATCGTCATCTGACCAGCCAGCGCCATCATGTCTGGATCTTCAGAAAACGCCATAATGACATCTGAAAAATCCTTTGATACATTAAACAGACGCCCATCTTTACGCTTATACATCGTGCTGTTTTGATGACCGATACTGACGACAACATCCCCCATGCTTGCAAGGTCTGTACAGATCACAGTCCCCCATTCTGGAGAGCCGCCCCCGCCGCAAACATAAAATAACACTGGATAGCGTTCTTCTTTCCCGGAAAGAGCCAGGTCGTCGTAACAATGCGTTTGGATATCGATAGAGAAAAAATCCTTTTCCTTCATATACTCAGTGACAAGCGTCTGGTCATGCAGCATTTCGTATACTTCAGGAAACATGTACGTTGATGGGGTCTTCACTTCATTGCTATCAGACGGATAGTATACAAATGCGGTCAGTTCTCTTTTTGAGTGATCAGATGCCGTGTACTCAAAATCCATCTGTGTGCGCCCGGCAGTATAGCCGCCGATTGGTTCTGGGAATGCGTCATATCTTTTCATTCTTTTGTCCCCTTATGATTTAAAGTGAGTGTGAAAGACACATTGCAAGATAAGCGCCTTCAAAACGATGACCGCTCTCTTTATGTTTCTAGCTTTGTGATATAATAACTTGTCAATGCCAACCGCTTAGTGAAACAGAAATGAACTTGCTGGAAGGTATTCATCCTTGTAAAAAATTCTGAAGAAAAGATAGGTGATCACAATGAGAAGGCTTGAGTCTGGTATGTCAGTAGACAATGAAATATTTTCTGATATTGTCAGGTATGAACACGAAACGATAAGCGGATCGACGATCAACAACTCGAATGTTCATTCACCTATATTTTGGAGCTGTCACCTGCGACATCTTATATTTAATACGTGTGATCTGACGAATGCGAGATTTTTTGCAGCTAGTACAGTTGAGCATAGTACTTTTATTCTTTCCGATTTGCGCTCTGTTGGGGTTGCTAGGGGCGAGGCTGTTTTTAAGAATTGCGAATTTTCCTCCTGTGATATGAGAGGAATGACATTGGAGAATGCTGTGTTTATCGACTGTACATTTTATCAATGTAGGTTTAATGACCGCATTTTACAAGCAGCGAATATTGTTCATTGTACCTTTACCGGTAAGCTAGTGGATATAACGTTTGAAGGAAATGGTAAACAAAAGCTGATCGCCAATTTTGAAAACTGCATTCTTGACGGTGTTCGCTTTATAGGCTGTGACCTGTCGCATTGTATTCCGCCAGCTTCCAAAAACCATCTATATGTTGAAAAGGTCTCCGCGCGTGTCAAACAGGCATTGCTGAAGATAAATCATGACCCTCATCTTTCTGACGAGGATCGGAAAGTACTGGTACGCAGCCTGCGCAAGCTTGAGCATATGGAACAATATATTTTTAACACGGTGCATATGGAGAAAATACATGGGGCTGATTTTGTGGAGCGATTTTTCAGTTATCTGGATTGTAACAAAGAGAACGCTTGATGCTTGCTGCGTCCCTCTTCCTGCTAAGTCTAGGTCGTACATCAACTTCGAGTATATTTGAGTGGAATCAGTTCCCCGATTTTCACTTTGACTAGTTCGCCATCTATTTCTAAGATGACAAAACATTCTGGTCCGAAATCTGAAATGAGCTCTCTGCAGATGCCACAAGGGCTTACGACCCTCAATCTTCTATCGTCTTCATCTGAATATGGATGCCGAACGGCAACAATTGTATCAAAATCTTTATATCCATTCGATAAAGCACTGCCAATTGCAATGGCTTCTGCACAAACCGTTACCCGTCCGATATACGCTTCTATATGAACAGCCGAGATCATTTCTCCTGTTTTCATGCGGATAGCGGCTCCTACATGGTGTTTATCCTCTTCATAAAGGCTCGTAATCTTCTTTTTTGCTTCGTCTATTAACTCTACATCTTTTGAAGTAAGATTAAATGTGTGCATGGTGTCCCCTTCGCCCTTCTATGCTCGTTTTGAATATACTGATCTATTATACCAAACTGAAGAAGAGTTGAATGGAACCAAAAAAAGCTGATTTTTGTGAATAGCTTTTTCGTTACGCTCTTTTATAGCGGGCATACATATAGCGAATGATTTTTGTGATGACAGAGGTACACATGCATAAAAAGGTCATCAACACGACCCAATACATATTTGACATGTCAAACCCAGTATAGGCAAATATGAAAATAGTGGAGGCGGCAAATGTGATGATAAGAACGATATAAACTCGCTTAAAGATGCAGTAGCCAACAATCCCCCAAATCAAAGATAATAAAGGCAATGTAAATAAGATCAGCGCCATAGGATGAAGAAAGAAAACACTCATCAAGTCACTCTCCTTTTTGAACCGGTGAAGAACCGAATATGTACCATATTAATAGGAAATTCGTGCGTTGTAAACAAAAAATGGAAAAAGACTGCTTTAAGTAAGCAGCCTATTTTTTCGAATATTTAAGTCAGAGCATTTTGATGTGTGAAAAAGACCTAACTATTTATCACCTGAATGATTTTTTCCTGAGCATCTTGTGCCTCAGGGATTGGCATGACAACAAACACATGCAACATTTCTGGATAAACAAAGGTTTTCATGTCAATTCCTTGTTCTGTTAGCTTTTCATCAAGCTTTAGTGCATCTGGATATAAAATATCATGTGTTCCAATAAAATGAGTGATCTTCCCAAGACCATGAAAGTCCCCATGAATTGGACTGATTAATGGGTCAGTTACCTTTTTATCTGCTGCCCACATTTTTGTAATGACATCTATTCCTTCTGGCGCTAGAATGGGATCTTTATCGGCATATTCAGATATAAGGGGATTGCTTAAACTCATATCAACACATGCAGATAATAAAATAATATCCTTCGGCTGCGGCAGACCTTCCATCTTTAAGAGATGCGCCAGGCCAAGTGAGATATTTCCGCCCGCTGAATCTCCCATAATTGTTAATTGATCGGTACTCTCAACCGTTTTTAGTATTTCTTTATATAGATTTAAGATTTTTGGATAGGTATCTTGGTAGCTATAATGAGGTAATTTAGGATATATAGGAGCGACCACTTTGGCATTAAGGGATTGAGCCATTTTATCCATGTACCACCAATGGAAATTAAGAGGCTGATTTACCCAAGCACCACCATGTATATAGAGAATCACCTTTTGCTTTTGCGACATTTGGTTATTCAATGTGAAAACCTGCATTCCTTCGAAAATTTGCTCCTTTATTTCACTCACTAATTTCACATCATCTCCGATTGCATAAGGCTTAATATTTTCTATTTGAGTTAGAAAGCTTTTGGTTTTTTCGACACTAGCAAAACTCTCTTTATTACTTTGGGACGTGAATAATGTTTCAAATTGAATACTTTCTTCAGAACGTTCTCCGTTAAAAATTTCGACACTCATTTTATTTTCTCTCCTTTAAGCAGATATGTTTATTCGTCATCCTCATTCATCACACGAAATGATTTGAGATACACTTGTACTTCTTTCTCAGGAGTCTTTAATAAGTTAGATAAAAGGTCTTGAATGAGGCGCAGGCTTTTAATTTTCTTTTCAATTTCTTCATGTTTATGTTTTACAATTCTTTTTAAAGTATCTAGTTCTATGTCTTGACTCAGCATTTCCAATATTTCTTTTATTTCCTTTAGTGAATAACCCAATGATTTGGCATCTTTGATCAATTGAATTTTCACAATGTAATCTTCTGTGTATAGTCTATAACCGTTCGAACGGCGTCTCGGGACAGGTAAAATGTTGTGTTCTTCATAGTAACGAATTGCGGCAGGGCTTATTCCAGTTTGTTTGGCAAGTTCACCTCTAGTCATCAACTCCATTGTTACTCCTTTTTCGTGATTTTGTTTTACTATAATTACATTATAAAGGTTGAACTATACTTCAAGGTCAAGAGATGTTTTCGTGAAAAATAAAACACCATCGCTTGAGCCCGTTAAGGCGCCCTGAGATGGTGTTTTTCATCATTCAATCTGCTTTTATAGGTCTTCTCCATTTGATGCAATTACATTTTTGTACCAGAAAAATGAATTTTTACGGTAACGATTCAGTGTACCATTTCCTAGGTCGTCTTGATCCACATAGATCAAACCATAGCGTTTAGTCATTTGAGATGTTCCGCAGCTGATTAAGTCAATACAGCCCCAAGGTGTGTATCCCATTAAGTCAACACCTTCTTTTACTGCTTCTTTCATCTGTTCAATATGTTTTTTCAAATAATCAATTCGATAATCATCGTGGATTTTTCCATCTTGTGTCAATGTATCTCTTGCGCCAAGTCCATTTTCACAAACAAATAAAGGCTTTTGGTATCTGTCATACAGTTTAATTAATGAAATGCGCAGACCCATTGGATCGATCGGCCAATCCCATTGTGATAATTCCAAGTGTTCATTTTTAATTGGGCTGTCAAACGTACCCGCTAGCTCAGCGGCATCTTCACGCGCTTCTGCTACGTGTGACATATAGTAGCTGATCGCAACAAAATCAACAGTGCCCTCTTTCAAAATTTGTTCATCCTGCTCTTCAATATCCAGCTTGATTTGATTATCAGCAAAGTATTTCACCATGTATGTTGGATATTCGCCTCTAGCTTGAACATCAGGATAGAACATATTCAATTGATTCGATTTAACTGCCTGCAGCTGATCCTCTGGTTTTGTTGTTTTTGCATAGGCTTCAATTTGGTTAATCATACAGCCAATTTGGACATCTGGAATGATTTCCTTCGCTGCCTTCACTGTTAATGCACTTGCCACAAATTGATGGTGAGACGCTTGGTAAGCAGCCTGTAATTTATGGTCTACTAAATCCTCTAAAATGCCAGCACCTGTATAAAGACTATTGAGGTTCATATTCATTTCATTAAACGTAATCCAATATTTCACTTTGTTTTTATATCTTTCTAAAATCGCACGTGCGTATTTTTCGAACAATGGGACAAGCTCTCTACTCATCCATCCATTATATTTCTCTGTTAAGGTAATCGGCATTTCATAATGAGACATCGTTACTAGCGGTTCAATTCCATATTTCGCACATTCATCAAATACTTTATCGTAAAAAGCTAACCCTTCTTCATTCGGCTTGTTCTCTAAACCTGTTGGAAAGATTCTTGCCCATGAGATGGACAAACGAAAGACTTTAAATCCCATTTCTGCAAACAGTGCGATATCTTCTTCATAACGATGATAAAAATCAATTCCGCGTCTTTTTGGGAAATCAAATGCATCAGGATTTTCCTTGTATTTGTTTAGTTCAGCTGAACTAACATCGAATGTAAAGTTGTTTACTTTTCCTTGTGCATAGGGATCTTTATATGCCGCGAAGTCTGAAGTTGAAAGCCCTTTCCCGCCTTCTAAATATGCGCCCTCTATTTGATTGGCAGCTGTTGCGCCACCCCATAGAAAATTATCTGAAAAACCTTTTTTTAATTCTTTCATTTCAATCATCCCTTCTATTTATGATTAATGAATGAGCATTAAGAGTTTATTTTCTCCTGCGTTGACATAAGAGTCACCTGTATGGATGACATCCAGGTACTTCGAGGAATTAGTGACGATAATAGGTGTCACGACATTTAATTCTTTTGATTGAATTCCTTCTATATCAAATGATAATAAATGATCCCCGATGTTGATTTCATCTCCTTCTTCCACCAACACCTCAAAGAATTGACCATTTAGGCTGACGGTATCAATCCCTACATGTATTAATAATTCAATCCCATCATCTGAAACCAAACCTATTGCATGTTTAGTAGGTGTAACGGTTACTACTTTTCCGGAAAACGGCGCTTGTACCACCCCCTTATCAGGCATAATCGCTACTCCCTTGCCCATCATTTCACTTGAGAAGACGGCGTCATTGACTTCAGATAAAGGGACGACCTGACCAGTTATAGGTGCTTGTACTTCATAAGGGTTTACTTGTCTGGCAGCTTGTTGATTGACTGCATTCTCTGGATTTTCAGATGACTTTTTCTGTTTTTTCGGCTGATCTTCATCTTTTGTAGCAGGTTCCTTGAAACCAAGGAACATAGTGACAAGCAGTGAGACCAAAAAGCTCAGCGCTATTCCAATTAAAGCGAGCTGGAAATTGTTTGTGCCTTTCATAATGTAGGTTGGCAGAGATGTAATACCTGGAATTGAAAATGCTGTCGTTTTGACTGAAAATAAACCATAAAAACATCCGCCAACTGCGCCGCCAATTAATGAAGCATAGAAAGGCTTTTTCAATCTCAGTGTGACTCCATAAATGGCTGGTTCTGTAATACCAAAGAAACTCGGAAGCAATGTTGATATTGCCAAAGACCTCGTTTCTACTCGTTTCGTGCGAATGATGACACCTAAAACTGCGCCTGCTTGTGCCATATTGGCAATAAAGTTCATCGGAAGCAGCATGACATCGTATCCAACTTTTTCAAAGCTGGCAAACGTGCTAGGGAAGAATGCGTAATGCATCCCAGTTAGCACAATTAAAGGCATGAGGCCTCCCATTAATAAACCTGCAATCGGTCCAGCAAAATGGAATAAAGAAGTGAAAAAGATCTCTAAATACTGACCGAAAACGTTTCCAATAGGCGCTATGAAAGCTAGTGTAAGAGGCGCTGTGATCATTAAGCTCAGTACCGGTGTAAATACGATGCTTAAGGATTTTGGAATGACTTTCGTTATCCACTTATCAATAAAGCTAAGTAGCAGTACTCCTAAAATAATCGGTAAAACGGAAGAAGTATAATTATTTAATGGAATACTCAATCCTAAAAAACTAAGTGGATCTGCCCCTTTTGCTGCCCCTTCCACCATCGTCGGATATAATAAAATCCCAGCGAGTGCCATCGCGAGAGATTCTCGTGTTTTAAATTTCTTCGCTGCAGAATAAGCAATGAGGAAAGGTAAAAAGTGAAAGACAGCATTTGAAAAGATTTGTAGTACAGCATAGGTAGAGCTTTTTTCCGTCAGCCAGCCTAAACTAACGAACAAGGCCATGATCCCTTTAATCAATCCACTACCAACAATCGCCGGCAAAATCGGTGTGAAAATTCCGCTAATGACATCGAATACGACTTCAATTGGATTCATTTTTGACGTATTTTTAGCAGTAGAAGAATCATTGCTGCTGTCACCAATCAATTGGTCGATTTCCTCATAGACTTCTGCAACTTTTGCTCCAATAATGACTTGGAATTGACCGCTTTGGAATTGCGCTCCGAGCACTCCATCTACTGTTTTCAGTTCATCTACTTTTACCTGTTTTTCATCGTTGATATTAAATCTCAGCCTCGTAATACAATGCCAGCTTTGAGATATATTGCCGGTTCCGCCGATTAATTTGATAATTTCTTGCGCCAATTCTTTGGTGTTCATGTCTTCACCCCTTCATTTTCACAAAAAAAACCTAAACAAAATCCACCATTAGAAAGACCATTCTTCTAAATGGAGATTTGTTTAGGTTAATGCTTTTTCATAACACGCCTAAAAGAAATCAAGTATTCTGTTGATGTTTCTTTGTGATTCTTTCAATATGAATGACTAGAAAAACAAGTTCGTCTTCTGTGACATTCCAATTAAATTCACGTTTTAACATTTCTTTAATAATCAAACCGCATGCATAGCTCTTCATATAACGATCCTGAATTAATTCTTTTAATGAATCATCCATCTGCTGAGGCGGTTGATTTGTTTCTTGTCTGACAATAAAATATCTCAAATGAGTGATAAACCTCGAATAATCTATCGATGATTTATCTAATACCATCTCGAAAATGTTTTGAATAATCTTAACGATTTCTTTCGTGAGATGGGTCATTTTGATCGTATCTCCCATAGACTGACCATCTATTTGAGCGTTTACAAAATGAAGGGCAATGAGTGAGGCTTCTGTATCTTCAAAAGTAATCCCCATCATTTTTTGAATAATTTTAAGTGCTTTTTTCCCAATTTGATATTCTTGAAAATATAGATGTGGAATTTCCCATACGATCGGGTTCTCATATTCCATTTTTTCTTGATGCCTTTGAATAGAAAAGGTAAGATGATCAGATAGCGAAAACAGCATGCTGGAACCTAATTTTTTATTCAACATCTCTTCGCCCATATGAATGATTTTTTCAGTTAATAAAAGAATATCTGTTGGGATAGCGGCAAGTTGAGATTCTAATGGAGACGTCTGATCAGAATAAAATGTCTTACTGACAGCGCTCTCATCAAGAGTATCACCTTTTTTCTTCTTAAAGCCTATTCCGGTACCAAAAACAACTACTTCATTTTGAGTGTCTGTTAGAGCTAATACGATATTATTGTTTAAAACTTTAACGACGGTGAACATCTTCATCCCACCTTACCTAAAACTGCTAAAAAAAGCATAAAAAAACACCAAAATCTCAGCAAACAACGTACAAATGTACAACATGTTTACCTGACTTGGTGGTGCCTGATGATATCAGTAACACTCCTGCATCGGTTACGACTTTATTGTAAACACAGGATAAACCAAAGTCAACTATTTTTTTCGGTAAAATAGATTTAAATACCTATATTATAGTATGTCGCTTATAAATTATTTTAAAAGGTAAATAAGTTTAAGGTTGCTGTAAGGTTCGGATTAATACAGGTTAAGGTTCAGGTAGTACAATGGGTTTGTAGTTAATAAATCATAGAGGTGAAACGTTGTGAAAGGAAATAAAGTCTTGTCTTCATTATGTTACTTCAGTATCTTTTTCGCACCATTTTTGTTCCCAATTATCGTCTATTTCTTAGGTCAGGACGACGTGAAATATCATGCGAAAAAATCATTATGGACGCATATTATTCCTTATTTGATTTTTGGTATTGGCATCCTTGGTTCAGGTTTACTTGGTATGAAAGATATCAGCCATGCGGGGCCTTTCTTAATTGCGACATATGCAGTAACATTCCTTGTTGCTATCTACTTCTTCATTTGGAACATTGTGAAAGGCATCAAAGTGTTTTCAGAATAAATAATAGATGAAAAAAACGGTTCTGTTGTTGATCAGAACCGTTTTTTTGTATGTTTTCATGCTGGTAGTTGGATATCAATTGTTGTTCCTTTCCCTACACTGCTGCGGATTGTGATATCCCCGTCGTGCTTGACGATAATATCCTTTGCAATGGCCATCCCAAGACCAGAGCCTGCATGCGAAACTTCTGTATTCGTCCCTCTGTAATAGCGGTCAAACACTTTTTCCAGCTCTGCCTCTTCTATTCCTCTGCCGTTGTCTTTAATCGTAATAAGGGTTTTTTCTTTTTGTTCAAGCTGTACAATGATCGTCACATCAGGATCATTGTGAACGAGGGCATTTAAAATCAGATTGGTGACCGCTCTTCGAATGAGGATTTTATCAATATTCAGCATGAGCTTGTCTTCATTCGTTTGAAGCTCAATCGTCTGATCGGCATATCTTGAATCGTTTAAAATATCGATTAACGTTTCCCGCAGCAGTGACACAATGTTGACCAGCTCTTTATTGAGCATGACGCCGTTATTTTTCAGCCTTGTTGTTAAATTTAGATCCTCCATGACATCTTTGATATACAATGATTTATTCTCAATGATGCCCGCGTAATGTCTAATGTCTTGCTTTGAAAGAGGATACTTTGGATCTTTCATGATTTCTGCATAGCCTTGAATAGAAGCTAGCGGCGTTTTGATATCATGTGAAATATGGCTGATCCATTCTTCCCGCATTTGCTCTAGTTTGTCTTTTTCTTTTTTGCTTGAAGCGAGCTGCTCTGATAAGTGATTGACATTATAGAAGACATCTTTATAAATTCCTTTAGCAGGCAGATTTGTCGTGTAATCTCCGTTTGCCAGCCGCTGGATGCTATGAATGGCACGGCCGAGCGGTTTTGTGAGCTGCCGGCTGAATAAGTAACCAATGAGTAACGCTATGATGGCATCAATTGATAATAAAATCATCGTCCCGATATTGAATCTTGTTACTAAGTCCTTCGTGTCAAACGAGAATAGGTATTTTCCGATGGAAGGGTCTTTAAATCCGATAAAGTAGCTGTATTCTTTGCCTTTTACTTTTTTTCCGCCAGCATAAATGGTCGATAATAATTGCTTATCTTTATATTTATGTAAGTTCACGATTTCTATCGGTGTATATTTGTTCTTTAATCCTTTAGGTGCCCGTGCATGATACACATCTTGGCCATTTTCGTCTAAAATTTGAATCCATGCATTCTGTTGTTTTAAGGCTTTCTGCCCTTCTTTGTTTACGGAAATTCCTTGATCAGAAAAAGAGACATATTGTTCAAATGATCTTGTGAAGGTTTCGGGTGTATTTTCCTCGTTATGCTGGCTGTTTGCCTGAAGTACGAGCCAAATCATAAATCCGAATAAGTTGATAAAGACCGTGATAATGGTCACGATAATGACAGAGACCATATACCTGCCTGTTAATCGCCATTTCATCTTTACGCATCCTTTACAACAAATTTATAACCAAGCCCTTTGACGGTGACGAGAAACTTTGGTGTTGACGGAGTATCCTCTATTTTTTCCCGAAGTCTTCGGATATGAACCATCACCGTATTGTCAGAACCGAAGAAGTCTTCCCCCCAAACGGTTTGATAAAGCGTTTCTTTACTGATGACGCGGTTCGGATGCTGCAAGAAGTAGGTCATCATCAGAAGCTCTTTTGGTGTGAGCTCAATGACCGCACCATTTTTAGTCAGTTCTGCTTGCTGCTCGTTTAACTCAAACGGCCCTTTTTTGATCACTGGATCGGCTTGAGTTGACTGCAAGTATGAGATCCGTCTCAGCTGCGCTTTCACCCTGTAGGCGACTTCCTTTGGGCTAAACGGTTTTGTAATATAGTCATCCCCGCCGATGGCAAGTCCCACAATTTTGTCTGATTCCTCTCCCTTTGCTGATAAAAAGATAATCGGAACATGGGAGGTCTCTCTGATTTGTCTGCAAATATCATAGCCTTCACCGTCTGGCAGCATAATATCAAGTATGACAAGGTCGGGTTGTTCTTGATGAAATTTTGCAAGCCCATCACGGGCAGTTGAAGCAGTTATGACGCGATCAATGCCTTCTCTTGTTAATACAGTGTTAATTAATTCCAAGATTTCTTTTTCGTCATCGATCATTAATACTTTGCTTTGAAGCTTTGGCATACATTGATCACTCTCCTGAAGTCATTGCCATTATTATACCCAATGTAAGTACAAAGTGAAAAAATCAACTTCCTATTTGCATAAAAAAAGCCAATTTTCTTTTGAAATGAGAAAATTGGCTTTTGGTGATTCAATTCATTTTAGCGTTTGACCACAAATGTTGTCACACTTTGAGCCGGGAGATGAGCCCAAAATTGATTACCTGATATATTTAAGTCTGTACCAGGCTGAAGGTTGCTGTTGCTGCTTGTGATCCATCTTGACGCTTGTGAAGCAGTTCCATTTTGCATCACAAAGTGCTGATTGACTCCTGTATTGTTTTTGTTAATCGCGACAATGACGACCTGATTGTTTCCTTTATAGGCTGATACGAAAACATTCGGTTCAGGACTTTTCGTTGCATCAATTCTGACGTATCCTGGGCGTACAAACTTGGAGAAATGCGCCATGTTATAACCGCGTTTGCTGATCAGGCCATCTTCTTTCATAGGACCGTAGGATCTGCGGATGTACCACCAAACATATGCCTGAAAGTCCCCCTCTACCATCGAATGGTGAATATGCTCTGAAACTCCTAATGCTTCAGGCCAGCGGTCCGCTGAATTGTTATCGCTATTCGGGTAGTAGACCTCTGTCATCCAAAGCTCCTTTCCCCCTCCTTTTTGTTTGAAAAGAGGATATGGAAGCTGGCTGATTTGGGTTCCGTACAAATGGGCTCCGAGAATGTCCATGTTTCCAAGCGCCTGCGGATCGTTTAGGATAGGATCTGATATATTTTTAAGGTATTGAAAGGATTCTGGCGCGATCACGCGGGCATTAATGGAGCCAGCATTTTCTCTCATGAAACGCAGGATTTCCTGAGGAGTCCACCATGTCCATTCGTGTGCATAATCGGGCTCATTTTGTACAGATATAGCATAGAGATTGACGCCATTATTTTTCATATACGTCACAAAATCGTTCAGATGCTGAGCATATGCGGCGTATTGATTGTATCTGAGCCGCTTTGCAGATGTACCATTCCGGTTGAATGTCTCTACCATATTGCTTGGAGGATTCCAAGGTGAAGCGATCACCAAAGCTCCATGCTCTATTGCTCTTTTGGCAGTTGCGACCTCTCTGTGCCAATTATTTCTGTTCTCATCTACAAAAATTCTTAGAATGGAAAATCCTAATTGATTCTGTCCATTGCCAAAGGCGGTTTCCCTTTGAGGTGCGGTCAAATCACCAATCCAAGCCGGATGGTTCATTCCACCAAAGCCGCGAATCACTTGTCTTTCCGCATTGATATTAATATTGGCATCTGCTGCTGAAACCTCAGTGACGCCAGGTCCGATAAACATGACAGACAGCATAGTGAAGCAGATCAATAAAGTACAGATTGGTTTTTTGATCATTGACATCAAATTCGTCCACTCTCCTATCATCTTGTCTTTCCTAGTTACCTTTGAGTAAACTGCCATGAATCAAATTGAAATAGGTTTGCACCTGTTCCAGTAAAGACAAAAAATACGTTGTGCACGCCTGCTGCTCCGTTTACTGCCGTTTCTACTTCTCGCCAGTTATTTGTTCCCCCTGTGGAAGGGACATTCAGTGTTCCGACGAGTCTGCCGTCAGGACTTCCGAGGCGTACTTCTATTTTCCCGCCTGCATTTGATGCTACATTCGCTTTAAATGTTCTCGCACCGTTTGATCCGAAATCGACGTTACTGACAGCCACCCAATCTCCGTTTTGAATGTTTGTGACATGCTGGTTATTGACCGGTCCGCCTGGAGCTGAAGATGCCTCTGTTAAAATGCGTCCATTCCAAGCAAATGTTTCAGCTTCTACACGCTGATAAGGATTCAGATTGGAAAGCTGTTTAACCCCTTCAAAATTGGCTGCGACCTCTCGAAGGGAACCGTCACCATTATGCACAAGCTTATTAATATGCGGAGATCTGTAGCCTTTTCCTGATCCGTATAAAGCAGAGCTGACCGTTTGGGTATGATACACGACATACCACTCATTTTTAAAATTGAACACAGCATGATGGTTGTTACCGCCTCCCCCGAAAAATGCACCCGGATTTTTCAGGAAGTGCCCTCTATACGTGAAGGGACCCATCGGACTTGAGCTCGTCATATAACCGATCTCACCAGGTGGTTTATCTGCTGGGTGGGAGCCGCCAAAGTTGATGCAATAGGAATAGTAATAGGTTCCGTTATACTTATGCATCCCCGAATCTTCAAACATAAAAGGAGCATCAATGGTTGATGCGCTGCCTACCACACTTGTCATATCAGGTCCTAGTTTTAGAACTCTTGCTGTTTTAGGATTCGCCCATTGTCCCTGCGTTGGATTAGAACCGCCTGGAACACCTCCGCCGGCATATAGATAACCAGTGCCGTCATCATCTACAAAAACGGCAGGATCAAAAAGCCATACAACCCCGGACATCCCTGGTGTATTTGGCGTGACGAGTGCTTTTCCGATAGGATCTGTCCATGGACCGATGGGGGAGTCTGCTGTCAGAACGCCAATCCCTCCGCCGCTGTTCGCGAAATAAAGGAAAAATTTATCCTTCCCATTGATTTTTTTCACCGCTGCTGATGGAGCCCAGGAAGCACCTGCCCATTTGGCAATTCCTTTGCCGCCATTTGCTCCATTTGCCCCAGCTACTGGAATCGCGCCATGATCTGTCCAGTTCACCATATCTGCTGAAGAGATGACAAAGACCCTATTCAAATTGGCAAAAGAATTATCCTTAATCGTTCCGTTGCTGTGATATTCATAGTCATCACTCGACATATAAATGTACACTCTTCCGTTATAGGTGAGCGCAAATGGATCAGCGCCCAAGTGGTGGTCTATGAGCGGGTTGGCATTTCCTACACGTTTTGCAATTGTTGTGCTTGCCGCACTCGCATCATATACCGGTAAAAAGCTCAGTACCAAAGCAAGAATCAATAAACCAACGCCGCACTTCATCCTCGTCCTCATCGTTTCATTTCCTCCTGTTTTCATCTTCCTAATATTGGGGTTTAGGCCCAATTTCAAAATATGTTGAGAGGTACTGATGAAGAATGAATATAAAGAATGATTTCTAGTGTAAATCCTTGCAGTAATCATGATGAAAACCCTTACTTTTTGACTAGAAGACAACAAAAAATGCAGTCTCCCATGCTGGGGCTGCATTTTTTCTTCTTATGATTCATTGCATATAGCTTACATATAACGAGCGGTGACCATTTTCTTTCTTGTGTAAAACTCCACTCCGTCTGTTCCATTGGCATGCAAGTCCCCGTAGAAAGAATCCTTCCAGCCGGAAAACGGGAAGAATGCCATTGGTGCGGGTACACCGATGTTTACACCGAGCATGCCCGCTTCGATGTTTTCGCGAAACTCTCTTATGCTTGATGCACTGTCCGTATACAGACAGGCACCATTCGCAAATTTTGATTGATTGGACAGGTCGATGGCTTCTGCTAATGAAGAAACACGGACAATTGATAAGACTGGGGCGAAAATCTCGTCCTGCCAAATTTTCATTTGATTTGTGACATGATCAAAGATCGTCGGTCCGACGAAATACCCTTCTCCATTTGTTTCGTGGTCTTGCCGGCCATCACGAATGAGGCTTGCTCCTTCTTCAATCCCTGACTGGATGTATTGAAGCGTTCGTTCTTTATGTTCCTTTCGAATGACTGGTCCAAGAAAGACGTCTTCATTAATCCCGTTTCCAATGACGAGCTCGTTTGATTCATCCACTAATTTTTGAATCAACTCATCAGCCACTTCTTCTTCCACTGCGACAACGGCTGCAGCCATGCAGCGCTCTCCTGCTGATCCAAAGGCAGCCCCGATGATTTGTTTCGTTGCCGCGTCTAAATCCGCATCTTTAAGGACAATGGAGTGATTTTTTGCGCCTGCAAGTGCTTGGACACGTTTGCCATGCTCCGTTCCTTTTTTATAGACATATTCAGCGACTGGCTGAGAGCCGACAAATGATATGGCTTTGACCTTTTGATGTTCAAGCAGGCCGTTGACGACATCGTGAGCTCCATTGACGATGTTGAGAACACCTTTTGGAAGACCCGCTTCTTCAAACAGCTCAGCTAACCGTGCCGCAAGAATAGGAGTTCGTTCTGAAGGTTTTAAAACAAATGTATTTCCGCAGGCAATGGCAAGCGGGAACATCCAGCATGGAACCATCATTGGAAAGTTAAATGGCGTAATGCCGCCGATGACGCCAATGGGATAGCGGTACATGCCTGATTCAAGTCCAGTCGCAATATCTGGCAGCTGTTTTCCCATCATTAACGTCGGTGCGCCCGCAGCAAATTCCACACATTCAATCCCGCGCTGCACTTCTCCTTTTGCCTCTGTTACACTTTTTCCGTTTTCAATCGTTACGAGTTCAGCCAGCTCATCCCAGTTCTCAACGAGTAACTGCTGGTATTTAAATAAAATGCGTGCACGCCGGGGAACAGCAGTTTTAGACCAAGTAGTAAACGCTTCCTGTGCTGCTTGTACCGCACGTTCAACATCTGTTTTTGTTGAAAGCGGCACTTCCGCGATGATTTCGCCAGTAGCTGGGTTATACACTGATTCTGTTTGACTTGTTTCTGCCTCAATCCATTGTCCGCCAATATAATTTTTCAACATTTGTACATCTGTTTTGGTCATGTTCCCTCTCTCCTCTTTGTTAAAGAATGTCATGCTTAAAGGGTGTGTATGTATCGTCATTGTCTCATCTAACGGGCATTCATCTGTATACACTCTTTGTCAAATCAAACGGCAGTTTTGGTTTACGTTGTGATCATCTGGTTTGTTTGTGACATATGACACGAGAATGCCAAAAATTCATGATGTTTTTTGGTTAACTGTTGGTTAACTTCAGAAAAATCATAATATGAAAATGGCCCTCAGTCAATCCTCTTTTTGCTTCATAAGAAAAACCTGATGCGCTGTGCATCAGGTAGAGGCTGGTTCATTGATATTATTTGGTTGATGCGGCATATTGATTTGGTTCTATATAATTTGGCAGCATCTCTCCATGTGCTTCAATGAGTTCATCACATAATTTAATGGTGTCATCAATTGATAATTCAGCGCTTGTGTGTGGATCCAGAAGAGCCGCTTGATAAATGTGTTCTTTTTTACCGCTGATTGCTGCTTCAATGGTCATCAGCTGTGAGCTGATATTCGTTCGATTGAGTCCAGCCAATTGTTCAGGTATTTCTCCGACATAGCATGGCATGATGCCGCTTCGATCTGCGACACATGGTACTTCTACACAGGCTTTTTCAGGCAGGTTGTCAATGAGCCCGCCAGTGTTTAGAACATTTCCGCCAAATTTAAAGGGAACGTTCGTTTCGATCGCTTCAATGATACGTGAACCATATTCTTTAGAGCGGGTATGTGTGATCTGTGTGTTTCCTACAAGGTCATGCTTCATTGTATTCCAATTGTTGATTTGTTCCTCGCAGCGTCTCGGGTATTCATCAAGCGGAATGTTAAACTGACCGATTAGTTCAGGGTAGCGTGATTTGATGAAATATGGATGGTATTCGGCATTGTGCTCTGAGGATTCTGTGACATAGTAGCCGAATTTATCCATTAGTTCAAAACGAACCATATCATGATGCCGCAATTGCTGCTTTTCTTTTGCTCGTCTTTTGATTTCTGGATACAAGTCTTTACCATCCCGTTTTACCTCTAATAACCATGCCATATGGTTAATGCCGGCGATTTTTTCTTCAATGCCTTCATGTTTCATTTCAAGAGATTCAAATAGGTCCTTTGTACACACCTGCACACTATGACAGAGACCAACTGTTTGAACCTGAGTATAGCGCAGCATTGCACCTGTCAATGTGGCCATAGGGTTTGTGTAATTTAACAATAAAGCACTTGGGCAAACCTCTTCCATATCCTTTGCAAAGTCAAGCATGACAGGAATGGTTCGAAGGGAACGGAAGATGCCACCGATCCCTACCGTATCTGCAATCGTTTGTCTTAATCCATATTTTTTAGGTATTTCAAAATCAATGATTGTACTTGGCCTATAGCCTCCAACTTGGATGGCATTGATGACATATTTCGCATCCTTTAAGGCTTCTTTCCGGTTTTGATAGGACTGGATGGTCACATTTGCACCGTAATTTGCTTTTAAATGCCGTAGCATCGTTTCTGATTCTTTCAGCCGGTTGTGGTCGATATCATATAATGCGAATTCAAAGCCTGCAAGGGCGGGAACAAACAGACAATCTCCTAATATATTTTTAGCAAACACGGTACTCCCTGCACCGATAAATGTAATTTTAGACATAGACGACTCTCCTTTTTACATCCATATTGGGCTAGCCTTTGATAGACCCTTGTGAAAGCCCTGCGATAAAATATTTTTGTAAAAGTAAAAACATCGTAACCATTGGCAGCATCGCAATGAGGGCAGCTGCACCAACGAGCTGGAGCTGATGCTGATTTTGACCAAAAAAATGGGATAAGGCGACCGTGAGTGTATGCATCTCTTTATCTTGCAAAAAGAAGATAGCAAATTGATAGTCGTTCCAAATATACACGCAGGCAATGATTAATACAGAAGCGGTAATGGGCTTCAGAAGCGGAAAAACGACAGTGAAAAAAACTCTGAGTGTCCCTGCTCCATCAATACGGGCAGCTTCTTCAAGCTCCTTTGGAATTGTCGACCGGATAAAGCCTGCGTATAAGAAAATCGTCAGCGGCAAAAAAGCAGCCACATTATTTAAAATAGCAATTTGATAGGTGTTCATCATCCCGATTTGAACGACCATTTTATAGAGCGGGACAAGGGCTGTGAGCGGCGGAATGACCATAATGGCAATAAATAAAACATAGACTGCTTTATTCAGCTTGGTGTTCCTTCTTGCAAGCGGATAGGCTGCAAGAGATCCAAACATAATGAGCAATACAGCAGAGCTGAACGTAATGATCACTGTATTCAAAAAGGACTGGCCAAGCTGAGCCTCTGTCCATGCTGTGCGGAAGTTTTCAAGATGCAGCGCTTTTGGAAACAGCCATTTTGAACTAAAATCTCCTATCCCCTTTAATGATGTTGTCACCAAAATATAAAATGGAATGAGGTGCAGCAATGTGATCAATAGTGCTAGGACGGAGTACCATCTTTTCTTGCGTTTATAGGCGTTATCCATCACACCTCGGTCTCCTTTCGTTTGAAATAAATCAGCGCTGCGACACTAATGACAAGGATGATGAGCGCCATGAAAACCCCTTGCGTCGCTGCATAGCCTGCATCCTGACGCTTGAAATACAGATCATACATAAAGGTCGACATAGATTGGGAGGAATCTCCAGGACCGCCGCCTGTGAGTGCTACAATGACATCAAAGAGCTTGAGCCCGCCAATGACATTTAGCACAACATTAATGGTGATCGACGGCATAAGCAGTGGCAATGTGATCCGTCTGAATTGCTCGAGGCTCGATGCCCCGTCTAATTGTGCCGCTTCGTAATAATCCTTAGGAATACTTTGAAGTCCTGCTAAATAAATGATCATCGCAATCCCAACGAATTGATATGTGTTGACGAGCACAATGATCCATGTGTTTAATTGCGGGTTGCCGAGCGCATTCATTTGATCAAATCCCAAAAGCGTCACCACATCATTTAAAGCACCGCCTTGGTAAGCAAACACAAAATACCAAATATAGCCCATCGCAATCGGGCTGATCATGACAGGTAAATAGATGACCGTTCTTGTGATGGCTTTCATCTTTAAGCTTTGATTTAATAAGAGCGCATATCCAAGTCCGATGATATTTTGTAAGATGGTGCTCCCAATTCCATAGAAAAGCGTGTTTTTGACAACAAGCCATGTCGCTTGATCATGAAGCAGCCGCTCATATTGCTCAAGACCAATCCATTGATAAGTTTGTGAGAAACCGTTCCAATTCGTAAAAGAAAGCTGAATGCCGTTCAAAAAGGGATAAATGATAAAGGTACTGACGACGAGAACAGCTGGCATGTACATCCACCAAAGTGATGAATTGTGGCGTTTTTGTATCTTTTGTTTTGGTAAAGAGGTGAATGCGGCTGGCTGCTTTGCTTTTGTGATGTCATTCATTGGCTTCACTCCTGTTTCAGCATCCATCAGCTATTGTTTTTTCAGACGCTTATATTCCTCTTCCATTTTCTTTGACAACTGTTCTGGTGTGATGGAGCCTGCTAATAATTCTTGCCCCGTTGTTGCCATGACCGCCCACATTCCGCTTGGTAAGTATTTTCGATCGAAATACGGTTCAATCTTCACCTGTTTGTATTGATCGTAAAATGTAGAGTAATAGTTTTTCGCTTTCACTTGTTTTAGAGCTGTTTCAGAGGATGTACCCTCTGCGATTTTTTTTGCGTTTTCAGGCTTTGCTAAAAAATCGATGAATTGCTTTGCTTCTTTTAGATGCTTAGAGTCTTTCCAAGCAGCGACAGTAAACCGTTCTCCTCCAATCCAGCTTTGATCATCTCCCTCATGAATGGCTGGAACAGGCATCGTGCCTACTTTGATCGATGAATTCAGCTCTGTTGCTTCAGGTCCTAGGGATCCTCCGACAAAGGTGAAGGCGATTTTGTTTTGCGCCATGAGTTCCGGTGCTTGAGAGAGTTTCGCTGTCAGGACATCCTTGTTTAAAAGGTCTTGATCCTTCAAATCTTTCATGAATTGTGCAAGCGGTGTATAAAGAGACCAATCAAATGATCCGTTTTCAAGTTCCTTTCCGTATTGATGCTTTTGATCGGTGATTAATAAAGGCGTCGCCAGCTCATCAAAGACTTGGGCAATATTTGAGTTATCTCCTCCTGGTATCCAGAGCGGCACAACATCTCCTTTGCTTTTTTCTTTCACTGTCAGCAAAGCCGATTTTAGTTCATCAAGTGTTCTAGGAACTTCAATGCCATATTCCTTTAATAGATTGGCATTAAAGCTAAGCCCGTCTTTTGCTTGATTCAGTGGATAAGCGTACACTTTGCCATCTTGGTCCTTTAAAATTTGGTCGAGTGAAGGATCAAGATGTTTGACCCAATCCATCTCTTTTAAATCAGCCACATACTCGCTATAGCGCAGTTTGGCCCAGCCATGTGTATCAAAAAGATCTGGCATATCGTTTGCCCCCATTTTGACGCGGATCATATCTTCATAGCTGTTGCCTGGGAAATTGGCATCGATTCGAATGTGTTGATGCTCCTTTTCAAACTCACGAATCACTTCTTCAAACGCTTTTCTTTCCCCGCTGTTGCTCATCGTTGAAAATAGCGTCAAGGTGACCTTTCCATTTGCTTCAGAAGAGCCGTTATTGCCGCAAGCAGACAAAATCATGGTCAAGAAAATGGCTGCAGTCAGCAGCATGATTTTTTTATTCATGGTTTCCTCCTTTTGATCACTGAAAATTCAGACGATAATCGGTAGAATTCATGCAGTTGCGGAAACAAAAGAAGTCCATTATACTGGAATCCTATTCTTTTCAAAGAGATAAGAGAGCATACCGGCAGGCTGCCTTGTTCTTAGCATGATCTGGCCATCATGCTAAGCAGCTTGTTTTCTGCTTTTTTGTCTCTTTTTTATTTGCTGAAATCTATGGTTCACCCCCTTTCATGGATGAGACATGTACTGCCTCGCTCGATGAGTGTTGTTGGCACGACGACTTTTAGAGGAAGTTTTCTTCCGTTTATTCTCTCAAGCAAAAGCTTCAGACCAACTTCCCCCATTTCTTCTGTATATACTTTGACGGTCGTAAGCGGCGGGCTTGAAAATGATGCGGCTTCAATGTCATTAAACCCAACAATGGATACATCTGAAGGAACGTGTAGGCCGGCTTCATGGAGAGCGCGCATTGCCCCGATTGCCATAGAGTCACTTCCAATGAAAAAGGCTTGCGGCAGTTTTCCCTTTTTGATAGCTTGCTGCATAAGCGAATAGCCTTCTTGCATGGAGTATTCACCAATGTGGATGTCTTCCATATGAAGAGCGCCCGCTTCCTGCATTCTTTTCATAAACGTCGTTTGTCTTTCGTCCTCAATCACAGCATTGCCTTCGAAATAATGCTCTCGCTCTTTCCCGCCAATATAGCCTAGATGTGAATAGCCAAGAGATTGCAGATGACGAATGGCGCGATCTGCCGCTCTGACAAAATCCACATGTACACAATCATACAAATCTTCATCTGCATAATGATTGATAAAAACAATGTGTTCCATTCGATTTGTCATTTTTTCAACCGTATCGGGGCTGATTCGTCCAATGACGATCAAGCCGTCAATATCCTTTAGCATCGCCCCTTTATCCATGCTTCTTAGGCGAAAGGTATGGAGAGTAGACAGGCCTTGTTTGGCATATTCTTTTTCAATTCCTTTTCGAATCGATGAAAAAAAGGGATCATTTAATTCTTCGTCAATGGATTGAGCGACAACGATACCGATGACTGGGGATTCAGATGGGCTTTTTTCTTCTGCTTGATCGGCTTTTCTTGCTCTCACTGGGGTATAGTTTAACTTCTTAGCAATGTCGAGGATGTTTTGTCTCGTTGCATGTGAAACGGCAAGTGTTTGATCGCCATTTAACACACGGGATACAGTGGAAACGGACACTTTTGCATCATGAGCAATATCTTTGAGTGTGGTCATAGGCAAACTCCTCATCGTTATTTGACTAAATATTTACTAAAGATATTTGAAGGATAACATATTAATGAAGCGTTTTCAATTGTAGATTTGCGATTTTTATTTTGTTTTTGGGTAAGTTTTGGTGAGTAAATATTGTTTTAGTAAAATTGCGTAAAAAAAGAGGATGGGTTTCATCCTCTCTTTTACTAACGTGATTCGATTGAAGCTGTTTCTTTTGCAAATATTTGCTTCATTGTTTCCCAAGCAGTGTCGAGTTGTTTATGAAGTCCAAATAAACCTGAGGTGCCGATGATGTAGATCTCATTTCCAGCCTCAGCAAGTAGCCGGAACGTGCTCTCATTACAAGAGCCGTCTACTTCAATTGAAAACGAGTATCCTCCATGTTTTTTGATATCTTTCACCTGTTTAATTTTCTGAAGCATTTCTTTAATAAAAGGCTGTCCGGCAAAGCCTGGATCGATCGTCATGATCGTCACTCGGTCTATTAAATGAATAAAGGAATCTAATGCTGCAACTGGTGTGGCGGGGTTTAAAACAAAGCCAACCTCACATTTTCTTTGGTGAATATGCCGGATGATTCGAAAGGCATCTTTCTGCACGACTTCTGGGTGTAAACAAATCATCGTTGCGCCTGCATCAATACACGCATCGATTAAAAATTCCTGGGGGTGTTCAGCCATTAGATGAACATCAATCGGTAAATTTGTCAGTTTCCGAAGCTGTTCAATGAAAAAGGGTGATAACGTCATATTCTTCACATAATGCCCATCCATTACATCGACATGGTACCGGTCTGCTCTCGTGTTGAGAAGATGAATTTGTTCACGGAAGTGCGTGAGATCCATGCACATCAGTGAAGGTGAAAAAGTGGCTGTCAATCTCAGTCTCCTCCTTTTTACAGCTGAAATAAAAACTTGATCAATCCAATTAAGATTCCGATGATACCAAAGTCTGTATCTCCAAACGTTGTCCCTTCAAAGCCGAGGGTTCCGAGCACAGGTAATAAACAAGCAGGTAAAAAGGAAAGAAGCAATCCATTTACAAAGGACCCAGCGACAGCACCTCTTACCCCTCCTGTTGCATTGCCATACACTCCTGCTGTAGCACCGCAAAAAAAGTGCGGGACAAGACCAGGGACAATGACAGTTAAACCAAACAAAGGTAAAAGAAAAATGGATACGATGCCTCCTGCAAAGCTGCATAAAAAACCGATAATGACCGCATTTGGCGCAAATGGAAAAACGGTTGGCGCATCAAGTGCCGGCTTTGCTCCCTTCACGAAACGATCGGCAATCCCTTTAAACGCAGGTACGATCTCGCCAATGGCCATCCGTACCCCTGCTAAAATAATGTACACACCAGCAGCAAACGTAATCGCCTGAATGAGAATGAAGACAGCGAAGTTCGTGCCACCGCTAATTTGTTCTATAAAAGGAATTCCTGCAAACGGTGCAATCGCAAAGAACAGCAAAGCCATCGTAATCGAAATGGCAACAGATGTATCTCTTAGAAAACCGAGTGATTTAGGCACTTGAATGGTTTCCGTTGATTTTTCTGGAGAACCAACCCATTTGCCGATCATTCCCGCAGTAAAATAACCGAAAGTACTGAAGTGTCCGAGCGCGAGATCATTGCTTCCGGTGACTTTCCTCGTAAACGGCTGAAGGATTGCGGGTGCAATGACCATAGCTGCACCTAATATCATTGAACCAGTTGAGATGAGCAGCCACCCGTGCATGCCGGCTGTTGAGAGAACGACGGCGAGCATAGCCGCCATATACAACGTATGATGCCCAGTCAAAAAGACGTATTTAAAGGGTGTGAATTTTGCCAGTAACAAATTGACCAGCATACCAAAAATCATGATGAGTGCTGTCTGTGTACCGAATTCCTTTTGAGCAATAGCGGCCATAGCATCTGTATTTGGGACAACCCCTTGAATGTGAAAGGCTGCTTCAAACATCTTTCGAAAAACCCCGAGTGAATCAGAGACGACTGTAGCGCCCGCCCCTAATATTAAGAAACCCATGGTTGTTTTCAAGGTGCCTGACACAGTATCTGCGGCTGATTTTTTCTGCAAAAGTAAACCGGCTAGAGCAAATAAACCGATGAGAATGGCAGGTGTGCCCAATATATCGTTCATGATCAGTTCTATCATGATGTGAATCCCCCTTTTTCATGACTTAAATGTGTTGACGAAGGACGTCCTTAATGGCTTTCTGGTCTAACAAATTATTTAAGCCAGCCACATTTCTTGTGCCGTCATTTAGCTGGTCAATAATATCAGCTGCGCCGATATAAAGATCTGCTTGTTCATTTTTACTTGTACTGAGATCGGTATGATCCACTTCAGCTTTAAGACCTAATTCTTCTAATGCTTTTTTTACATTCATTTCTACAATAAAGCTGCTTCCTAACCCGTTTCCACACACAACAAGAATTTTTTTCATTGTCTTTTTCCTCCTTTATACTTGTGAAAATTGATCAATTAATTCTTGAACCGATGCTAAATTTTCTGCTTCAATCAATTGTTTCGTGCGTTTCTCTTCACTTAACAGCATGGTTAGCTGTTTGAGTGCTTTCAGGTGGCTCATGCTGTCAATAGCGGCTAACACAATGACAAGACGCACCTGCTTTTTGCCATCTTTTGAAAACGAAATGGGCTGTTTGAATGACATGAGTGTCATGCTCAATTTGTTCACGCCATCCTCCGGTCTCGCATGTGGAATGGCCACTTGTGGTGCAATGACAATATAAGGACCATTTTGATGAACAGACTGAATCATGGCTTCTACATAACTTGGTTTAATGGCATTTTGATCAAGTAAAGGCTGCGCCGCTTTTGTTATCGCCTCTTGCCATGTGTCTGCTGTTTGGTGGAGCTTGATGGTTTGTTCTGTTAATAAATCGTTTAACACTGGGTTCCATCCTTTCTGATAGGATACATATGTGGGATGAAGCAGCTCCTGAATGTCACGAAGCAGTGCTTGTTTATTTTGTACGATGGTATGCTGCTGAATGATATTGAATAAAGCGTTTACATGCTGCTCGTCAACCTTCGTTTCTAAGCCTTTCCCGTATTGAAGTAATGTTTTTTTCTCATAGGCAGTTAAAATAGGATGAACGAGATGAACTGGTTTTCCTTTAAACGAAATAGGTGTTGTGGTCACAACGAAATCTGCATCAACGGCTGCTAATTCTTCATATGCACGCTTTGATAACAGCCCTCGTACTTCGATGTAGCCGATTAATTCGAGAAGCTGAGTTTTCAGCATGTAACTTGTGCCGATTCCTTCTCCGCAGACAATGTAGACAGAACGCTTAACAATGGATGAAATTCCTTCTCTTCTCATCCAGCTGCCAAAATGCATGGCGAGATATGCAATTTCATGGTCACTCAGCTTTGAACATGCCGCCTTTTCTAAATGGCAGGCAACTTTTTGAGTGATTTCAAACACTTCTGGCTGTGCTTTTTTTATAGACTCCGTCAGTTCGTTGATTATGCCAATGTGATAGATGAGCCTGTAATAAGCTGGAATTAAATGCATTGTTAAGTTTTGCTCCAATGCTTTTGGTTCTTGAAAGGAAATACAAGCATATCGCTGAAAGTCAAATATCATTTGTCTGGCGATGGTGCGAATGAGATGTTCTTCTGGTTTTTTAATTGATGGAAGTTTTTGTTTTTTGGCACTGAGCCATAGGGTGCTAAGAAAATAGATTTCATCATCATGAACAACGAGACTGGCCTCTTTTTGAATCTGCGCCATGAAACGAATAGCCGCCAAGCATTCCTCTGTTTCCTGCAATGTTCGCTTTTCTTCGTTTGAAATGTGTACAGCATGCCCCAGCTTCATCCGCTTGAAGTAGAAAAAGAGATCCAAAGAGAGCTGATCCAGCATCTCATCTGCAAATTCAAGCTTAAGTTCTTGTTCTGACTGAAGGAGGAGATGGTGTACCCGTTTGGATGAAATAGGTCCCTTTAACCAAAATGACGGAAACGTTTTTTCGTTTTTTATCATTGTGCGAATGAAATGTATATAAGGTTTGAGGGCCAATCGAATGGCCCTTTCGTCTCCTGAAATCACATAGCCGCTTGCTGCCTGATAGCGGAGTGTGATCTCCTGCTTTGAAAGCGCCTCTTTTAGCTGTTTCATATCCTCGAGCAATGTATTTCGGCTCACCTTTGTCATCTTCATAAAATCATCAATTCTTAGGGAATGCTCGCTACATGCTATGGATAAAAGCAAGATGGCCCTTCGTTCCTTTTTACATGGTTCATAATCGTGACCAACAAGAATGGTGTCAGCTTTTTGAATAATGATTTCTTTCTCAAGAGGATTTAAATAATAGCCTAGTTGGTCTTTACGCTGCACACCACTAAGCTGATGAGTTTCCAGCCAGCTGTTCATTCGTTTGATTTCAGCGTAAACGGTTCGAGTCGAGACATTCATCCGATTCTGTAAATCTTCTATTGATAGATAAGATGTCGTGTGAAGCAGCATAGATAATAAAGCAGTGCCCCTTTTGGTTAAGTACAGTTGGAATTCCTCCTTTCTTCCCTTTGCTTATAAGTCTAATCAACTCACATGCGTCAAAGAAGTCCAAATGTCTTCAGCACGTGCTGTGCAGCGATTGTGTGTTCTTTTCATAAGAAAAACACACAATTTGAGTGTGCTTTCAGGCAAAGAGTCCTTTGTCTTTTTTTAAGTGTTTGAGGACCAATAAACACAAAAAACCTTGAATGATATAAAGCCAGTCAAGGTTTTTTCACTTCTTATCATCTTTTATTTTTCCTATAGGTGACGTTTAAAATTATTTTTTTTTTAAACTAAATCCGAAATCCAAATCGTTTTCAAATGAAATACAAATACACCAATCACCTTTTAATGATATAAAGTAGTGGTGTTGTGGGATATTTAAAAAATAGACTAGTAGCTCTTCTAAATGTTTTAATTCAAACTGGTACCCAAACTCTGTAAGGTTATCCCCTATGTAAATTACTTGTAAGTTATTATCTAAATATTTGTCTTTTAATTCAGTTATAAATAGAAGAGTATCAGGAAGTAAAGATTCATTATTTGAGCTCTTACTATGATGTTTCTTCGTTTGTAACCAATTTATTTTCGAACTACCAAATGCAAATTTTTGTTCTATTAAATCTAAATAAATTTCTGGATTTTTATGTACTTTGACACTTTTAAGAAGGTTTTTTAATTCCAAATCCTTTATTAGACCTTCATCATAAGAAATCAATAAAATTAACCCCTTTATCTAAAATGTATTTAACTGCATTCTTATCAAAATTCATAGGAATCGCTGTTCCATCATTTGTCGCATTCATCATTTCGGCTTACAATGCCATTGTAGTTTGCTGCTCTGTCTCTAACAAAGAATATTCACCTTTTAAATTTTGATCGAGTTTTATTAAATCTTTAACCGTTTTCTTCCGCAGCTGAGATCTACAGAAGATGGAAGTAAGATTGGTGGTTCATTGAGATTTTATTCGAAATACGACTCACCTTCATGTATCTAATATGAGGTCTAACCAGCATTGATTATGGACAATATAGGAGTAGTCTCTCTTGTAAACTTTCCAAGATTTCTACAGGCATTTCCCGGACCTTGATATCATCGCCTAGGAAAAATATCCAATTTGTTATTTCGGTTATTTCTTCTGAATGATTAACATTGATAAAAGTTTTTAAAATGGCTGTAGTTTGGTAAGGATTCGTATAAGAAATTGACATTTTGAAAGGATGGTATTTTTTGAACTGTGCAATTGCCTTTGGACCAAGTTCAAGGACAAGGTTGATTACTTCCTCCTGCTTACTTAGTTTTTCTAAAATCTTTTTCCTGCTTAATCTATTTTTTGAAGAGTATGGTTCTACATCTGTGAGATTGTCGACAGGCAAAATCCGTTTCTTCTCTTCCTTGACATCAAAGCCTTCAATCAACCACAGGCTTTTTTCACGATAAAGGTTCAAAAGGTAAATAGGATAGGACTTGATCACTTTCTCCTCTCTCATGGTAATCAGTAAATATCGATCCAAAATAAGCAGTTGGATTAATTTTTCTAACATGGGGTGAGGGAGATCGGACAAATCAAGCAAATCAGGATTATTCGGGTTGGTCCCTTCAAATAGCAAAAGGCGATTTAACAGAACAAGGTCATCTTGCTGGGTTTCAGAGATGAGTCCTAGTAATTTTTCAGCTAAAGACTGGCGACTCTTTAAATAAGGGAGTTGTTGGTTTCTCGTGGCCATAAAGGCAATAAAAAGAGCTTTAATCTCATTATCGGTAAAACGGACAGTTGGCAGGACAGAATTGTTCATCACAAAATATCCTCCGTCCCTTCCTACTTCTGCGACAAGTGGCATCCCCATAGCTTCAATTTCTCTGATGTCTCTAATTGCTGTCGAACGAGAGATATGAAATTCTCTCATGATTTCAGTAATTGTAAAGTTGGCGCGGTTGTTAATATACCGCATGATGGTATTAATCCGTTCAACTTTTTTCATCTGGTCCTCCTAAACAGTATCATTTTTTGACATGGTTTAAGCCTATTATATATTTATCAAGTGAAAAAAACATTTGATCAATTCACCAGAAGGAAGTGTTGAATATGGCAGAGTATATACTAGAAGAAAAAGACAGCTTTCACGTGTTAGGTATTGGAACTGAACTTAAGAGTCATTACACAGACTATGCGGGCATAACGAAGGAAAAAGCAGACTTTTGGCAAGCAGTCAACCAAGAAGGTAAGCTTGACACCTTAAAAGCCATTGCCACAAATGACTATATTTTTATCGTAAACGAAGCGGTAAATAATAAGCTGATGCATTATGTCGGGGTCATGACAGAGGAATCGTTACCAGAAGCGGATAGAGTGATTCAATTTCCTAAAGGGGAATATCTAATCGTTAAAGGGAAAGCTAAAACCGCTGATGAATTGCATCAAACGCTTACTGGCATTGCATTTGGTCAAGTCTTGCCTGAAGCAAAGAATTTTGCCTATGTTGGTGGACCAAATGCAGTGGTAGAAATGGGACAGCGTAACGACTTATTACTTGGTGAGATGTGGATTCCTGTTGTACGGAAATAACAAGGATATGGAGGGATAGAAATGGCTTATATCGTTGATTTTAAACATGTGTCTACGATTGGTTTAGAGTCTTCACCTGTAGCAGAAGCACTTGCTGGCTTACGAGCTAATGAGGCTCGTTACTTTATGAACAAATATAAGCATGAATTTACAGTATTACCTGCCAGCGATAGTCAGGAGACCCTTGATTACGTGAACCGAGTGTTAAAAGAAGAACGTGAACTAGAGTTTGCAGCCAAACCTTTAGAAACGGCAAGTTTTCAAGTAGAAAATATCAAATGGACCTACGTCTTTTATGAGGATGGTCTTGCAATTAACGTCCTGTATACAGTGGATGACCCGAAAAAACGTGCTGTTGGTTTTAAGCTTTCTGAAGGGATGGAAGTACCAAAGGAATTAGAAGGAAAATTTAAATTTGCTAGGCAGAAGTCTAAACTAGCTGGAACGATTCGTGGGTCATTCTTTAAAATTAAAGGGGAATATTGAGTTGAGAAACACTTTCTTCACTCGAATTTGTGAATCTGATTGAACAAATAAATTAAAATAATTTCCACCTTCTAAACAGAGCAGCATTCTCTATGCATATTAGAGGATGTTATTCTGTTTATTGTACCAGCCTTATTTTCTTATGAAGAAGTTCGCCGTTAAAGTGGCTTGTCTGATTAACATCTATACTTTTTTCAAAGGAATTTCTCATCTTCAAAGAAAAAGATGTAAAGTATCCCTCATTCAAAAAACACTCACTATAAAAGCTGTGAGTGCTCATTTTGGCTTGTCTCTATCATACGTGACCCACACAGGAAAAAGGTCCTCATCTCCCTTTTTGTCGGTTTTTTCTCAATTTGAAGTCCAATAACACAAAAAACCTTGAAAGGCATTAAGCCAATCAAGGTTTTTTTGCGTAATATCATTAAAAATGAACTAATTTGAATTCATTTTTGAAAGAAAGTCTTGAAGAACTCCTTTTACTGGTGAATTCGTAGTAGTAGCCACTACATGATTTACACGTTCTAAAATTTGAGGTTGCTTCAATATCAATTTCTTGCCTTCTTCAATTGGGAAACTTCTCAAAGTATCAATACAAATCTCAAATAATTCGTTATCATTAGTATTCAACAAATCTATTAAAATATTTAACTCATATTCATTGCACTCATTATCCAGACAATAAGCGATTTTACGCTGCCACTCTATTGGTTTATTAGGCACCTGATTTGATAGTTCCTCCCAGTCGTTTAGGCTAAAATCAGAGAGTATCTCACGAGCAATCAAACACCCGTCATCATACCATGAATCTACTGTTGTATCAGCAGATAAAAGATTATCTAATTCTCTAAACATATAGAGTCCCCTAATTATGAAATTACTCTGAGAACACATTCGAGTACCTACAGCCTCAAAAATTGATCAAAAACGAGTAAAACTGAAGAAACTAGCGATGTTAATTTGTTAGTAAATAAGTATCTATTATTTTATTTCCACCAGTTGGATGTAATTTCTTTCAAATGAAATTCTATAAAATCAATCACTTTGGTATAGTCATCCGAGCTGAATTCCTCAATAGGATTGTCCCAATCTGTATTTTTAACTATTAGAACAAGGTAGTTACCATCAGAAGATAAATCAGGATACCACCCTAAATCCAATGTTATTGATGATTTCTCATGATAAAGTTGTAATAAACTTTCAGTGAACATAAACCATCTATCATCTTCTGCTTCTAACTTTTTAGGGTCAATTTCCCTAAAATTATTATAACGTACAATCCAACCTTCAGTTATTCTTAAAGGGTGAATGTTTACTTCGGGAATATCAAGTTTCACATATTTTCTCATCATCATCTGACCTCTTTGTTAATATTCTAGTTATTTTATTCCTAATTTATTTAAATATTTAGTTAATCTGTCTCCAGCAATCGGGTGGCCGTGATACACATTTCCACTCGTCAGTTCTCCCCTAATCCAACTAGTAGATTTACCATTATCATAACCAACAATTTTACCTGTATCATAAATGAAATAAAAATTATTGTTGCCGTTATCAATGATATGCCCTTTTTGAAGAGCCTCTTTTTCTAAGACTTTATTATTTATTTCAGGCAGGTATTGAGCATTTCTTTTCCCTGTCTCACTAAAACGTTTGGCTTCTTCAGCAGTCCTAGCCTTTAAATGTTTATTATCATGATGAGAATATACTGCATTATTTATCTTAGATCTAAAATCTTTTCTACCATAATAACTTTTATGAGCAATTTCATCATGCCTTTTTGAGATATTAGGTATACCTGTACTCTTTACCCCCATCTTACCTTGAAAACCTTTCGCTCCAAATGGCAAAAGCATTCCCAGCGCCGCATTCATACTCGCTTCCTGCTGTTCTTTTGAGATCTTGTTTCCAAACATATCGCGGCCTGTGATTGCTTCGCTGAAGCCGTTGGTGGCGGTGAGGCCATATAAGCCTTTTTGAGATGCTTTCAGGGCGTCAAAGGATTTTTGTGATGTCTTGTAGATGTCGACTGCTCTGACTGCAGCTGATGTGGCTTGGGTGGTTTTATAGACAGCTTTTCCGCCTTTGAAAATGCGGCCTGCCCAGCCGACGATCGGGATGTAGCCTGCTGCTGCCATGCCGCCTGCGGCGACTCGCTGTCCTGCGGTGAGTTCCTCGCCTGTGATTGGATCAATGCCTGTTGCGGCACGTTTTGCATCGTTCACACCTGTCAGTTCATTGACGATATTTCCACCGTAATCGAGCGCTTTTTCATACCAAGGACGGTTGGCGAGGGCTTCTTGTTCCTTTGCAATCTCGCGGGCTTCTTCTTGTTCTTTTTTGATTTTCAGATATTCAGAAGTTTGCTTTTCAATATCACTTTTTGCCTTGTAGATTTCGCTATTTTGATACGCTTTCTTATCAAAATTCATAGGCGAAATCGCTTTTCCGTCATTTGTCGCATTCATCATTTCAGCGTACAATGCCATTGTAGCTTGCTGCTCCGTCTCTGACAAAGCATATTCATCTTTCAAATTTTGATCAAGCTCTCTTAGTTCTTTGACCGTCTTTTTTCGTTCATCTTCCGCATCTTCTATTTTCTCATCAAAGGTTTGACTATCAAATACTTCTAGAGAAATGAGATCATCAATATCTTCGAAAATCGTTTTGAGTGCCTTTTTTTGATCCTTTACAATGCTTTTGGCATTTTTAATGCCCATATGTACTGCGTTATCTAAAAAGTGTTCTTCTACAAAGGTATCGCCGCCAAAGCTCGTATCATCAAGTGTCCCAGAAACACCTTCATGAAAGGCTTTTTGCTTATCGATGAAGCTGATAAACATGTCTACATTTCCGGCGAGCTCTTTGTAGAAGCTTTTAATGTTATCGGCACCTTTCCCAGTAAAATCATCACCGAGGTTGGCAACACCTTGTAATGCCTTTTTTAAATCTACCATTTGTTCGCGGAGTTCCTGATAGTGTTTTGCCCTTGTGTCCATGGCACTTGTTAGTGCTTTTGCATCAAGTATCTTCCCCAGCAGAATTCACTCCTTCCTATTCATTGACAAGGTCAATTTTACCAATACAAAGTTTGTCATTAAATAGGCATTAAGATACAAAAACAATACTGATTATGTAAATGAACATTGTTTCAATTGAAAAGCAAACTATAGAATTCATTAGCTCCACTTTTGTCATAACAATTATAATGTAGTTTTTAGAACAATCTTTTAAATAGAACATTTTTTTGAGCTACTCCATTATAAAAAAGTGTTATAGAGCACTTTTATGGTAAGGAAGATGTCACTAGTCGAGGCAATCCCTACATGAATTAGGAATGCACTTAGAAAAAGCACACCCGCATCAGTGTACTTTTTACGTTTTAGACTTAAGCAATTGAAGTTCTTGCTCCATGATATCTGCTGCTTCAGTTATAAATTGAATAATTAAATCTAATTCTTCTGGTTTGTATTCATTTGTGAGTTCCTTCGTTGATGTTGATAAGGATCGAAAGAGTTCTTTCACCTGTGATTTCCCTGCCGTTAATGGAACGATGATAACTCTTCGTTTGTCCTTTGGGTCCTTTGCTCTTTTGGCGTAGCCCGCTTTTTCAAGGCGGTCAATAAGAGCTGTGACTGCACCGGAGCTAAGACCTGTTTTTTCACTTAATTCCCCCGCTGTAAGTGGGCCGAGTTCGTTTAATAGATCGGCGGATTTGAGATCTGTTGGAAAAAGGCCGAGCGATTGAGCGGCTGCTTGGTGGAATAAAACGGTTCGTGTGGCGAGGCGCCTCATTGTATGGATGATCTGGGTTGCTCTGTCTTCAGCCTCGTTCTTTATTGACAACTTGTTCTCCTCCCTTTAAAATCAATTTATCTTGATCATCAAGATAAATGTTCTCTTACTTTAATATTTAAGTTGATCATAGCAAAAATAAGGAGAGAACGTAAGCAGGAGGTAAATGAAATGAATCATGTGGATAAAGGCAAGGCATCCACTCGCTTTGTTGTCATCGGTTTGCTGTTAGGTATTTTTATGGCAGCGATGGACAATACCATTGTTGCAACAGCGATGGGAAGTATCGTAGCAGATTTGGGCAGTTTTGATAAATTTGCTTGGGTGACGGCTTCTTATATGGTGGCAGTGATGGCGGGAATGCCGATTTACGGAAAGCTTTCTGATATGTATGGTCGAAAGCGTTTTTTTCTGTTTGGACTTATTTTCTTTTTAATTGGATCAGCACTGTGCGGTATCGCACAAACGATGGATCAGCTCATTATTTACCGAGCCATTCAAGGGCTTGGAGGCGGTGCCCTTCTTCCAATCGCATTTACGATTATCTTTGACATCTTCCCGCCTGAAAAGCGCGGAAAAATGTCTGGTATGTTTGGTGCAGTCTTTGGTTTATCAAGTGTACTCGGACCGCTCTTAGGTGCTATTATTACGGATTCGATCGGCTGGCATTGGGTTTTCTATATTAATGTGCCGATTGGTATTGTCAGTGTCTTCTTGATCGCCAGATATTATCAGGAATCGCTTGAACATCGTAAGCAGAAAATCGACTGGTCAGGTGCTATTACACTTGTCGTTGCGGTTGTCAGCTTAATGTTCGCCCTTGAGCTTGGCGGTAAATCTTATGCTTGGGATTCGGTGCAAATCCTCACACTTTTTGCTGTGTTTCTTGTGTTCGGTACGATCTTCTTTATTGTTGAGCGTAAAGCGGAGGAACCGATTATCTCATTTTGGATGTTTAAAAATCGATTATTTGCGACATCTCAAATTTTGGCGTTTTTATATGGCGGGACATTCATTATTCTTGCTGTGTTTATTCCTATTTTCGTGCAGGCGGTGTACGGTGAATCTGCAACAAGTGCAGGGTTTATTTTAACACCGATGATGATTGGATCAGTCATTGGCAGTATGATTGGCGGAACGATGCAGACGAAAGTGCCTTTCAGACGTCTTATGACCATTTCTGTCATTTCATTTTTCGCTGGGATGCTGCTGCTTGCCAATATGTCACCAGATACAGCAAGACTGTGGCTCACACTCTTTATGATGATATCAGGCTTTGGGGTCGGGTTCAGCTTCTCCCTTCTGCCGTCAGCTTCAATGAATGATCTTGAGCCGCGCTACCGAGGCAGTGCAAACTCGACCAATTCATTTATGAGATCACTTGGGATGACGCTTGGTGTCACGATTTTCGGGACGATTCAAACCAATGTGCTGACAAATCGTTTAGCTGATGCCTTTAGTGGAATGAAAGGAGCCCCTTCTCAAATAGGCGATCCACAGGCTATTTTCCAAGAAGGTGCCCGCTCACAAATTCCGACTGATATTTTAAATAAAGTCATCGATGCGATGTCACAAAGTATTACGTATGTATTTTTGCTTGCTTTATTCCCGATTGCACTTGCGGCGATTACAGTCGTATTTATGGGAAATGCACGAGTACGTACATCAAATGAAATGAAAGAAAACGATTAATGTGAAAAAGCAGAGCTGCAATCGCTCTGCTTTTTTCTTATTGATATAACGGATGGGCTTTGCCCTCACTGCCAACGATTCGTATTTTCGATTTGACCATGTCTTTTGCTGCTTGTTTTGCTTTTTGTAAATACATACGCGGATCTAAGCTTTCAGGTTCATTTGAGAAATGATCACGTATGGCCTCGGAGTATGCATTTTTCAATTCAGTTGAGACATTCACCTTTGCCATACCAAGTGCAACGCATCGCTTCACATCCTCATCCGGTACAGCAGAACCACCGTGGAGAACAAGTGGTACATCGACCAGGTCCGCAATTTGTTCAATGCGGGCAAAGTCAATATCCGGCACCCCTTTATAAATGCCATGGGCAGTACCAATCGCAGGCGCTAAAGTGGGCACCCCAGTTTCTTCTACAAATTGACGGCATTCTGATGGAATGGCTTTTTCAGCATCCTTTTCATCAACGACGATATCATCTTCGACACCGCCTACCTTGCCTAATTCTGCTTCAACGTTCACCCCTACTTTTAATGCGAGGTCCACAACTTCTTTTGTACGGCGTACATTTTCTTCATATGAATGCATCGATGCATCGATCATAACGGATGTATATCCGGCCCTGATACAGGTGAGAATCACATCAAAGTCTGTGCAGTGATCGAGGTGAAGACCGATTGGGATTTGATATTGATCAGCCGCCGCCTTCACTGTATCTGCAATCGCTTTTGCGCCAAGAGATTGAACCGTTCCAACCGTTGTTTGCAATATCACAGGTGACTTTAATTCTGCTGCCGTTTCGAGTACCCAATAGATACTGTCAAAGGAGTGTACATTGAATGCCACAATTCCGTATTTTTCTTTTTTCGCAGCCTCAAGCATTGGTGTTGTTGAAAGTAAAGGCATGATCAAACATCCTCTCTAGTTAAAATATCCGCTTCTAATACAGCAAGCATGTCTTCATTTGTTCTTGTTTCCAGCAGTTTTTGACGTTTCGTTTCATCCATTAAGCCTCGTGAAAGGGCAGAAAGAGCCTTTAAATGAGTCGTACCTGCTTCACTTTTAGGAATCAATAAGGATAAGAAGAAAAAGCAAGGCTTCCCATCAAAAGCGTCCCATTCAATGCCTGTTTCCGTGCGGACGATCACAAGTGCTGGTTTTGTGATGGCTTCTGTTTGTGTATGCGGAATGGCAAATCCATCTTGAAAACCGGTTGTACTCAGAGCTTCTCTTTCCGCTAAGCCTTTTTTGACTTCCTCTGGTGAGGTGCAGATACCTGCTTTGTAGGCAATGTCAGCAATGGCTGCGAACACGCCAGCCTGTGAAGAAGCTGTTTCGTGAAGATTCATATAGATATGTTCCATTATTTCTCTTCCTCCCTCTTAAACTGCGGGTTTGTCTATTTTTTTACGGTAAAGTCCGTATAGAATCGCACCTACAATTGATCCGATTAGTATGGAAAGCACCCATTGGAATGCACCTGTGACAACTGGAAGGACAAGGAATCCACCGTGCGGAGCTGGAACCTGTACGCCAAACAAATATGTCAATATAGCAGAGATGGCCGAGCCAAACATGATAATTGGCAGGACAACGACTGGGTTTTTTGCCGCAAATGGGATGGCTCCTTCTGTAATATGTGTCGCCCCCAGAATATAGTTGATTGCCCCAGCATTTCGTTCTTGTGGCGTGAAATGTTTTCGGAAAATAGTTGTAGCAATCGCAATGATAAGTGGTGGTGTGATACATGCTGCAGACACACCTGCCATAAAGTAAAGGTTGCCCTGTGCAAGTAAAGCCGTTCCTGTCACATAGGCTGCTTTGTTAAATGGTCCGCCCATATCAAATCCACACATTGCTCCCACAATTAAGCCTAAAAGCAGCGGATTTGTGGATTGTACAGATGAGAGAAAATCCATTAAGGAATTATTTAGCCCTGTGATTGGAACCAATAGCGGGGTCATGACAGCCCCAATTAAGAAAATACCGATGACAGGATAGATGAAGATCGATTTTAATCCATCAAGTGATGCTGGTAATTTTTGAAGCAAGAATTGAAGCAATAAAATGATATATCCTGCTGCAAAACCTGCGATTATACCGCCTAAGAAGCCAGCACCTCCATCATTTGCAAGGAGCCCTCCTATAAAGCCGACGACCATCCCTGGGCGTCTTGCAATTGAATCAGCGATAAATGCTGCTAAAATTGGTACCATTAAGCTGAAGCCAAGTCCTCCAATGCTTTTCAAATAGGCAGCAAACGGATGATACGTTTCATGCTTAGGATCAGCAGAGTAGATTCCGAATAGGAAGGAAATAGCTATTAAGACCCCGCCTCCAACGACAAATGGTAGCATGTGCGATACACCGTTCATTAAGTGCTTATAAATGGTGTGTATCCATTTATTTGCCGACTTTTGTTGAGAGGATGAAGGAGCAGATGGTTTCTCTGTTCCAGAAGCTCTTCCTTTCACTTGATGAACGGGAGCATCTCCATTGATAATGCTCTGAATCAGCTCAGTAGGTGTGCGAATGCCTTTGGCTACAGGCACTTCAATCAGTGGCTTGCCGTGAAAACGGTCTGTATGCACATCTTTGTCGGCTGCCACAATAACTCCATCTGCTTCCATAATGTCTTGATCAGTTAAAGCGTTTTCAATTCCTACTTGACCATGCGTTTCGACTTTAATGTCGACCCCTAGCTGCTCAGCAGCGATTTTTAATGCTTCAGCTGCCATAAATGTGTGTGCAATACCTGTTGGACAGCCGGTTGCAGCGACAATTTTTTTACGGCTCATGTGTATTCCCCCTTATATCTTCTGAATGTGTACTTGCTCAATCAATGAATCAATGTCATGTAAATCACTTAAGCCTTTCGAAAACGCAGTGGATGCTCCCGTCGCAATGCCGTAGCGTAAGCATTCTTCAGGTGAATGTCCTTCAAGCTGTTTACTAAGAAAAGCTGCGAGCATCGCATCTCCAGAACAAGCTGTGTTTACGACAGTGCCTGCTGGTGCGTTTCCTTTAAACACTGCGTCCTTCGTAATGAATAAAGCTCCTTCCTCGCCTCGGGAAATAAGCACTTGCTCTGCACCCATCTCAATGAGTTTCTCTCCTGATTGAATGAGTTCTTTTTCTGACAAAGGATGTGTTTTGCCGAAAAAAGCAGCAATTTCTTCTTCATTCGGTTTTAATAAGTACGGCTTGTATTGAAGCGTCTCAAGAACCGCTGCAGAGCTTGTGTCTAAAATGAACTTGACCTTCTGTTGATGGCAAATAGCTGCTACTTCTGAAAAAATGCTGGCAGGAACGCCTTTTGGCAGACTGCCTGACATGATGAGGATGTCCCCCTGCGGGATAGCTGCAATTTTCTCACGAAAGGCGTGAAGCGCTTTTTCTTCAATTGCAGGGCCCTGATTCACGAGCTTGTATTCTTCTGTCGTATTGATAAAAACATTAATGCGTGTGATTCCTTCAACCGAGATAAAATCGGTCTGAATGGAGAGATCCTTTAAGGATTGTTCAATATAAGAGCCTGAAAACCCAGCGATAAATCCTAATGCGGTGCTGGTGAAGCCATATTTCTTTAGCATAATCGACACGTTCACGCCTTTTCCATTCGGCTGATAATCTTCATCTTCTGTGCGATTGACTGCATTTGCCCGCATTTCTTTCAATGCAATATATAGGTCAATAGCAGGATTTAAGGTGCAGGTATAAATCAATTGGTTTCACCTTCTTTCTTTTCTCTAAAGAAAGTATCTCATACGATTCAGTGAAAATGTTTTCAGAATGTGTAAAGGTTTTCATGAGAAAAAGCCTTCCAGATCAAAGTCTCGAAGGCTTTCTTATTGGTTATTTCATTCGGATCACATAGGCATCGAGTAAAATGCGGGCAATGACATGGAGAGACAGGCGGGATCTGACTTCATAATCTGGGAAAAAAGATTGTTCCCCTTTATATCCGACTAGTGTCATATCTGATATTTTGCTTAATGTAGAATCTATTCTTGTCGTGACAGTAATAGTTGTGACTTGCTTCATGCTGAGGTTTTGACAAGCTTCAACGAGCTCAGCTGTTTCGCCATTTAATGAAACAAAGATGGCAAGCTCACTTTTTTCAATGTCTCGCGATTTTAGCCGAATGATATTCGGATCGTCGTGTACTTCACATGTTTTCCCGATGAGCTGTAATTTGATGGTCATCTCTTTGGCGATCATTTCTGAGAAACCTCTGCCGAAAATATAAATTTTGTCTGCATTATGTATTTTTTGAACGGCATCTTCAATTTGTCCAATACTTTGCAGCTGTATCGTTTTTAAAACCTCTTCTTCATTTTTCCGAATCGCTAGTTTGATGTCTTCATCAATATTCTTGAGTTGGTCGCTTGCATCTGTCATTTTCTTTTCTTGTTTTAATCGATATTTAAAGGATGTATAGCCGTTATAACCAATTTTTTTCATCAGTCTGACTATTGTGGCAGTCGATACATTGGCTCTTTCGCTTAAAGTGACAATGGATAAGGTGGAGATATCCTCTAAATGCTGGTGAATATAATTGAGTAAATAACGTTCTGTTTCACTTAACGTTTGATATACATCGCTTGGGATGTTAAATAATGATTCGTTCAATTCGATTCCCCCTTACTCATTTCATACTATAATTAAATGCCTGATAAAAACAAGATGATTCTTTTGTCATGTATTTAGGTGAAAGGCGAAAATGAGTGAAATTTTATTTTTGACATAAACTAAAGAAAAGTTGTGTCTATGTGAAAGGAGCTGATCCGTATGCTTCATCTTTTGTTTTACCTGATCCTTCTCTATGTCGTTTATGTCTTTTTGACAGCATTTGTTTTGTTTTATTTACCGATCCAAAAAACATGCAAAGAACATTGTATCTATAAAGCCTCTTCCATCTCAGGAGACGATCAGGGCACAAATCAAGTGATGCTTCTTGACGATGGATTTGAGTCTGGCCAGGCCAGAATTCAAATGATTCGTGAGGCGAAGAAAATGATCCGCCTTAGTTATTATTCCATTCAAAAGGGAAAAACAGCCGAATGGGTACTAGGTGCTTTAATTGAAGCAGCTGATCGAGGGGTAAAGGTTCAGCTGCTTTTAGACGGCATCTGCCACAGTTTGCGTGGACCGCTGAAGCATTTACAGTATGCCGTGGCTAATCACCCGAACATGGCCATTCGTTTTTATGAGCCCTTTCGGTTATTTAAGCCATGGACGTGGCATAACCGCCTTCATGATAAGCTGCTGCTGGCAGATGGCCGAGTGGCTGTGATGGGCGGAAGAAATATAGGTGATAAATACTTTGCAGATCAGCCTCCGAAAGATTTTGCATTTGACCGCGATGTGCTGCTTTATAACGACAAAAAAGGAAAAGTATTAGATGAAATGGAGCAATACTTCGTTTATTTATGGAATCATGACTTTACGAAAAGAACAAATGCTGTGTTCTCCAAACAAAAAGCAAAAAAAGGCTTAAAACTAAGAAAGAAATTGCTTAGATCCTATTGGGAGGCAGTGCGCACGAAAGAACCTTTTGTGATGTCGTCCTTTAATTGGGCAGCAGACGGCACATCAGTGAAACAGATTGCATTTTTTACAAATCCTGTGGAGCGCTTCAATAAGCGTCCTCTTGTGCTCAAAAAACTAAACGATCTTGCTCACCGAGCAAAGCGTTCTGTGCTCATACAGACGCCTTATATTATCCCGACACGACCCATGAAAGACGGCCTCACTCCATTAGCTAGCGAGATTCAAACGACAGTTGTCACGAATTCCCTTACAGCGACGCCAAATCCGTTAGCTTTTGCAGGATATTTAAGCACGAAAAAGGAACTGATGAAAACAGGTGTTCATTTATATGAATATGAAGGTCCATATTCTATTCACGCGAAATCAATGGTGATTGATGATTATTTAAGTATCATCGGGACATATAATTTAGATGCGAGGTCTAGTTTTTTAAATACAGAGTCGATTCTGGTCATTGATAGTGCCCCGTTTGCGCTATCACTTACTCAGTCAATAGAAAGTAAAATGGCCTATAGTATTCTCGTCGCAAAGGACAAAGCAGCCTATAAAGCGGGGGCCTATGGGCAGAAAAAAAAGCCTTTGATGAAAAGGCTCCTTTTAAATGGTTTATCCGCGATAACCGTTTTATGGCGGCGGTTGATTTAAAGGGCAGCTACTCTTGTGGCAGCCCTTTTTCTTCTGATTGATCCTCTTCTACTGACTCTAATTTGGTCAATTTAAACACCAAAATCCCCGCAACAATCACAATGACACCTAATAGTTTTGCGGGAGAAAATTCCACTTTCTCTAACCCAAGCCAGCCAAGCGAATCGAACAAAAGCGCGGAACCTAGCTGTGAGATCAGGACAATTGAGATTCCATAAGTCGGACCAAGGCGTTTGATGCTTTGAACGAGACAGATGACTACCCCTACTCCAATGGCTCCGCTAATCCAGTACCACGCTTCCATATGTCTTAATTGAAACATGCCGGTTCCTTCTAGCAAAAGACCCATCAAAAGTGAAGCAATAAAGCCCATACCTAGAACGAGAGTTGTCGTTGACCAAGAGCCTGTCTGCTCATTGACCTTACTGTTAAAAATGGTTTGTAAGCTGACGAGTGCGCCAGCCGTGATGGCTAATCCTATTCCTATGATCATGTCTGAATCCCTTCATTTCTTCTATTCATAAATGTTGTGTTCTGCTATTTCTAAGAGCCCTTTCCGGTCAAGAATCGTAATCTCGCCTCTTTGCCTCTCTATCAGCCCTTTTTCACAGAATTGCTGAATCACCCGGTTAATATGACGGTAGCTTGTACCAATTAAGCTCGCCGCATCAGTAAGACGAAGTGCGTTCACGTTATTATCGCCTGTTAATACGGACAATAAGTAGCTCGCAAGCCTGACCTCTACAGGATATAAAAGGTGGAAGCTCAAATCGTTTGATTTCGTATAAAATTTGTTTGTGATGCCCTTTAGTAAAAAGGTTAAAACGCGGGGGTCATCCTTCGCATGGCGCATGAGCGCTTGATGAGAAATCCTTAGCATATGTACTTCTGTGACAGCCTCCACTGTATTGACCATATCTGTCTGCTGAACGTATTCAATATCTCCAATGGCTTCAAGAGGATGTTTAAAACAAAGAATAAAGGTCTTTCCTTCCTTTGTGGTGGTGAAAATCTTTAATTTTCCTTTTACTAACAAGTACAAGTGCTCCCTCTGATCTCCCTTTGAACAAATCAGCTCACCTTGCTCATAGCGCCATAAGCTGACATGTGATATGAGTTTCTGATGAAAGACGTTTTCTAATTGATGTGCCTTGAGATAAGAGGAAAATAGACATTCATCATGAAGATATTCCATCTGACACCCTCCTTTATAGCTTTAAAATGATTACACCCGAGATCATCAATAGAATTCCTGCATAATGCGGCCATTTCATTTTCTTCTTCTGTACACCAAACCATCCTTTTGCATCGATTGCAAAGGTGAATGCAAGCTGAGCAATGAGTAAAGCAGCGATGGTCAGTGTGACACCAATCATTTGAATTGCAGTGACTTCATTAAAAATAATAATGGCTGCAAATGCGCCGCCTACTATATAAAGCGGCTGCACCTTTCGATATTCTCGAACGTGTCCGTCACGTACGATCAGTAAAATGATAAGTGCGATCATAAAGCCGGTCAGCTGCGTGATAGTTGCCGCCTGCCATGTCCCGATATCCTGGCTGATTCTTGCGTTTGCTACGCCTTGCAGTGTAATACAAGCGCCTCCTAATAAAGCGAAAATAACACCTTTCATTCGTTCAAATGCTCCTTCTTTTTCAGTCTAGTTCCATTAAAAGATAGATGCCCTAATGTTGAAAAGGACATATGTCCCACTTTGCGTATTATATCAGAAACTTTTTCTTTTACAGTTGCATCGTTTTAGATTTTTCACAGTGGGTACAGTTTTATATCACCTGAAAACAGAATATTGAATGGAATCACATATAAAAAGGAGACATGTCAGAATGAGAAATCAAGAGAAACATTTTATTAACGGAGAATGGATCGCATCAACAGGAAACGAAACGACAGAGGTTATCAATCCTGCTACAGAGGAAGTCATTGGCACCATTAGTTTAGGTACAAAAGAAGATTTAGATAAGGCAGTCAAAGCTGCTCGTGCTGCCTTCCCTTCTTTCTCAAAAACATCTCGAAATGAACGCGTAAAGATGCTGGAAAACATTGTGCGCGGCTACGAAAAGCGTAAGGATGAACTAATAGAAGTCATGACACAAGAGCTTGGTGCACCGCTTAAAGTATCAGAAGAGGTTCATTACAAAATGGGACATGAACATTTTTCTAAAGCAGCGGAAGCACTTAAATCTTATACATTTACTGAGGACCGCGGCGGGCATACCATTATAAAAGAAGCGATTGGTGTCAGCGGATTGATTACACCTTGGAATTTCCCAACGAATCAAACATCACTTAAAATCGCAGGTGCCATTGCAGCAGGTTCACCAGTCGTCTTAAAGCCTGCGGAAATTACACCTTTTGCCGCAATGATTCTTGCAGACATCATTGATGAAGCAGGCGTACCAAAAGGAGTCTTCAACCTAGTAAACGGAACTGGTGACGTCATTGGTGATGGCATTAGCTCACATCCTGATATTGACTTTGTTTCATTTACTGGATCAGGTGCTGTCGGCTCTAAAATAATGGAAAATGCTGCAGACAATATTAAGAAAGTAGCTCTTGAGCTTGGCGGGAAATCCCCTCTTATCGTCTTAGATGATGCAGATGTGGATGAGGCAGCCGAAACAGCCGTTCATCATATTGCGATGAATACAGGCCAAGTGTGTTCCGCAGCCACACGTGTGCTGATTCCAGAATCAATGAAAGACGCATTTGAAAAAGCGCTGCTGAATGCCCTGCCGAAGTTTACAGTTGGTGATCCGCGAGAAGATCACTCCACTGGCCCGCTTGTCTCCAAAAAGCAATGGGATACCGTGCAGTCTTATATTGAAAAAGGAATTGAAGAAGGTGCTAACCTGCTTGCTGGGGGAACTGGGAAGCCGGACGGACTAGACAAAGGATATTTTGCCAAGCATACTATTTTCACAAATGTGAAAAATGATATGACCATTGCGCAAGAGGAAATATTCGGACCCGTCATGAGTGTGATCACATATCAAGACCTTGATCATGCCCTTGAGATTGCCAATGATACAGTGTACGGTCTTGCTGGCTATGTGGTTGGAAAAGATGAAAAAACATTAAAATATGTAGCTGAACATATTCGTGCCGGTCAAATTACCATTAACAATGCCGAAACAGATTACTTTGCCCCGTTTGGCGGCTTTAAGCAATCTGGTATCGGAAGAGAATGGGGAGACTTCGGAATCGAGGAATATTTAGAAGTGAAAGCTGTGATGGGACTTCCAACAGCATAATTTGAGAAAGGAGAAAAGCCTTAGGGTTTTTCTCCTTTTTCATGATAGAAAGAATCTGCCCCTGCTCCCCTACTTATCCATCATGATGTGATATTTTTTGACCGTTGCTTTAGGAGGAGCCGATTCTTGTAACTCATCAAACCAAACCTCAATCGTTTGACCCTGTGACAGCTTTTTAGAATCTACTTTCGTTAAGTCGATTATGATGAGATCGTCTTTATACTTATCAATAAGAAGTTGTGTATTCAATGAATCATCGCTTTTTAGAGGCGTTCTATTATTTATAAGAAGTAAATTTGTTTCCCCTTTACTTAGCAGTACGCCTTTTTTTGAAAAAGATGCTGTTGTTTTACTCTTATTGTATGAATCCTTTATATTGTCCTTTGGAGAATTGCACGCTGCTAATAAAATGAGAACAATCAAGAAGACAAGCCGAAAACATTTTCTGTTTTTAAATTTTAGCTGCATCAACTTTCATACACCCCTTTTCAATTGCTTACGATCGCTTCTTCATTCTAAACGGCCCCTTTTTCTTAAGGTGCTTTATACAGTTAAGCGATTCACCTTCAAGTTCCTTCACCTTGCAAAGGTATTAGAAATCTTAATCATGACAATCAATATTATATATTTTACTTAATGGCAAACTTTCGGTAAAGTTCAAATTGAACCTATATATATAATTCCTATCGAATTAATCTATGTTTATATTCCTTGTGAGGTGGATATCGTTGCAACTTCATGTATTGAACAGTCCGTTTAGTCAGCAGCAGGCAGAACTGCTTAATCAGCTGCTTCCGACTTTAACAGATCAGCAAAAAATTTGGCTTACCGGTTATTTATCAGCACAGGCAGCTTTAACCGGATTAGAAAATACTGCCCAAACCCCTTCTCCTTCTGCTGCAGCACCAGCGCAGCCTGTCAGCAAAGATGTGACCGTGCTTTATGGCTCGCAAACAGGCAATTCTGAAGGGTTAGCAAAAAAGACAGCGCAGCATCTAGAAGAGAAAGGTTTTCAAGTGACGCTCTCTTCTATGTCAGATTTTAAACCAAATAGTCTGAAAAAAATAAACAATTTACTGATCATCGTCAGCACACATGGTGAGGGAGATCCGCCTGATAATGCCCTTTCTTTCCATGAATATGTTCACGGCAGACGTGCACCAAAGCTTGATCATTTAAGCTTTTCTGTCCTTTCACTTGGCGACAGCTCCTACGAATTCTTCTGTCAAACAGGTAAAGAATTTGATGAGCGTTTAAAAGAGCTTGGCGGAACGCGTCTTTTTGATCGAGTGGACTGTGACCTTGATTATGATGAGCCGTTTTCTGAATGGCTTCAAGGGGTGGCATCTTCACTTAGTGAAGGCGAAGCCGCAGCAAACCCGCAGGAATCAGCGGAAGCAAACACTCAAACAGCTGCATCTGAATACTCAAGAACAAATCCTTTTTATGCTGAAGTGCTTGAAAATATCAACCTAAATGGCCGCGGCTCTAACAAAGAAACCCGTCATTTGGAGCTTTCTCTTGAAGGATCAGGACTTGTTTATGAGCCAGGTGACAGCCTTGGTATTTATCCAACAAATGATCCTGCGCTTGTTGATGAACTGATCACAACATGCGGATGGAATGCAGAGGAAACCGTCACCGTTCATAAAAACGGCGGCACGCTTCCTTTAAAAGAAGCACTCACCTCTCATTTTGAGATTACCGTATTAACAAAACCTCTTCTTCAAAAGATGGCGTCCTTCACAAAAAGCGAAGCCTTGCAGGCCCTTTTAGAAGAAGGAAGCGAAGAAAAGCTGAAAGCGTATATAGCAGGAAGAGATTTAGTAGATGCTGCTCGTGATTTCGGTCCTTTTGAAGGAACAGCGGCAGACTTCACTGCGATTTTAAGAAAGATTCCTGCACGCCTTTATTCCATTGCAAGCAGCCTTAAAGCAAATGAAGAAGAAGTTCATTTGACGATCGGTGCTGTGAGATATGATGCTCACGGACGAGAACGTCAAGGTGTCTGCTCAATCTTATGTGCGGAGCGCTTAGAGCCAGGTGATAAACTGCCTGTTTATATCCAGCACAATCAAAACTTTAAGCTTCCCGAAAACCATGATGCACCGATCATTATGGTGGGACCAGGCACAGGTATCGCCCCTTTCCGTTCATTTATGCAGGAGCGTGAGGAAGTCGGTGCAGATGGAAAGTCATGGTTGTTCTTCGGTGATCAGCACTTTGTGACGGATTTCTTATATCAAACCGAATGGCAAAAGTGGTTAAAAGATGGTGTGTTAACGAAAATGGATGTGGCTTTTTCAAGAGATTCAGAGGAAAAAGTATATGTCCAGCACCAAATGAAGAAACAAAGTAAAGAATTATTCGAATGGCTGGAGCAAGGTGCCTATGTATATGTCTGCGGAGATGAAAAACATATGGCGCATGATGTTCATGATACCCTTCTATCAATCATCCAAGAAGAAGGTGCGATGAGCAAAGAGAAAGCAGAAAGCTATCTAGCCAACTTGCAGCAGCAAAAACGCTATCAGCGTGACGTATATTGATTGAATGCTTGAGAGAAAGGAGCTTTTACTTACATGGTGAAGACAGCATTAACAGCGCCGGATGGACCTCCGAGCGACGTAGAAGAAATCAAAGAAAAAAGTGATTATTTACGGGGTACATTAAAAGAAGTGATGCTTGATCCGATTTCAGCGGGTATTCCTGATGATGACAACCGCCTGATGAAGCATCACGGCAGTTATTTACAGGATGATCGTGACCTGAGAAATGAACGGCAAAAACAAAAGCTTGAGCCTGCCTATCAATTTATGCTGCGCGTCCGCCTGCCTGGCGGAATTGCTACATCCAAGCAGTGGCTTGTGATGGATGAGCTTGCTCATAAATATGGAAACGGTACGTTAAAGCTGACAACTCGTGAAACCTTTCAGCTTCACGGTATTTTAAAATGGAACATGAAAAAGACCATTCAAGACATCCATTCCACTATGCTCGATACAATCGCTGCTTGCGGCGATGTGAACCGTAATGTCATGTGTACGTCAAATCCCTATCAATCAGAAGTACACCATGATGTATACGAGCTCGCCAAAAAATTAAGTGATGACCTGCTTCCGCAAACAAGAGCGTATCATGAAATTTGGCTTGATGAGGAAAAAGTAGCGGCAACGCCTGATACAGAGGTTGAGCCGATGTATGGTCCACTTTATTTGCCAAGAAAATTCAAGATTGGTGTGGCGGTCCCTCCTGCTAACGATATTGATGTTTTTTCGCAGGATTTAGGCTTCATTGCGATTATTGAAAATGATCAATTAGTTGGCTTTAATGTTGCGATTGGCGGCGGAATGGGCATGACGCATGGTGATACAGCGACCTATCCTCAGCTTGCAAAAGTGATTGGCTTTTGTACACCGGAACAAGTTGTAGAGATTGCCAAACAAGTGATCACCATTCAACGTGACTACGGAAACCGTTCGGTGAGAAAAAATGCCCGCTTTAAATATACAGTGGACCGTCTCGGTCTTGAGAATGTAAAGGAAGAGCTTGAACGCCGCCTAGGGTTTACCCTTTTAGACGCAAGAGATTACCACTTTGATCATAACGGTGACCGCTATGGCTGGGTAAAAGGCATCAATGGCAGATGGCATTATACGATGTTTGTAGAAGGCGGACGCATCACGGATTACGATGATTATCCGCTGATGACAGGCATTCGTGAAATCGCAAAGATTCATACAGGTGACTTCCGCTTAACAGCGAATCAAAATTTAATGATTGGAAATGTCACAACGCATAAAAAGAAACAAATCGAGCAGCTCATTCAGGAGTTCGGTTTATCAGCTGGCCAGCAGCACTCGGCACTGCGCCGCAGTTCAATGGCCTGTGTTTCTCTTCCAACATGCGGCTTAGCGATGGCAGAAGCAGAACGCTACCTCCCTCGCTTAATTGACAAAATTGAAGAGATTGTCGAAGAAAATGGCTTAAGTGATAAAGAAATCACGATTCGTATGACTGGATGTCCAAATGGATGCGCCCGTCATGCACTTGGTGAAATTGGCTTTATCGGGAAATCACCTGGCAAATACAATATGTATCTTGGCGCTGCTTTCGATGGCAGCAGATTAAGTAAACTGTACCGAGAAAATGTTGGAGAAGAAGACATTTTAAACGAGCTTGGCTCTCTTCTCCCCCGCTATGCAAAAGAACGCGAGGAGCATGAACATTTCGGTGATTTTGTAATTCGGGCAGGAATTGTAAAAGCAACAACAGATGGCACGAATTTTCATGTGCAATAAAAAAGACAGGGATCTCTCCTGTCTTTTTTTATATACTTTGTTTCCTTTTCAAGTATTCGCAAATGCTTTTGTACACCTTCGGATTGTCTAAAGAAGATAGATCGGGTGAAGGCAGCTGCTCATACGCGCCTTTTAATAAACGCCGGACGATTTTTCCGTTTCTTGTTTTCGGTAAAGCTGAAATGAGATGAATTTCCTTTGGAGTGAGCGCTTTCCCCGCATATGAACCAACATGAGTTTTAAGCTCTGGAATGAGTGCTGCTTCTTCGAAAGAATGTGAACTGGCCACTATGAAACAAACTAGTGCTTCTCCCTTCACCTCATCCTTTACTCCAATCACAGCAGCCTCATGTACGGCTGGATGCCCGACAAGAATGGATTCAATTTCAGCTGGACCGACACGTTTGCCTGCTGTATTAATGACATCATCCGATCTGCCTGTGATATGGAATGCGCCATCCTCTGATTGCATCACCCAATCACCGTGTGTCCACACCCCATCAAATCGTTTGAAATATGTGTCTTCATATCGCTCTGGATCTTTCCAAAATCCACATGTCATACCGACCCATGGCTTTTTCACAACAAGCTCCCCTACCTCATTCATAACGCTCTGTCCTGCGTCATTAAACACATCTGCCGCCATTCCTAAGATTGCCGCATTAAAAAGGATCGGTTTGATTGGACGAAGCAGCGTACTTCCTACAATACCGCCAGAAACCTCTGTTCCCCCTGAGTAATTTAAGATCGGAATGTACTTTTGACCAATTATGTCAAAAAGCCATTGCCATGGCGCTTCATTCCACGGTTCACCTGTAGAAATGATGGCTTTGACATGCGGCAGCCCAATGTCTGCAAGGTTTTGCTGCATCACAGATCGAACGAAAGTTGGTGAAAGTCCAAAATGGGTGACTTTTTGCTCGTGGATGAATGACCAAAGATGCTGTTCATTTGGATAATCGGGGGCGCCGTCATATAAAACAATTGCAGCTCCATTGATCAAGCCGCCAAAGACAAGAAATGGCCCCATCATCCATCCCATGTCTGTGAGCCAAAACAAGCGGTCTCCTTTTGCAACGTCCATACAAAGACCGGCATCAAAAGCCGCTTTTACAGGAAAGCCTGCGTGTGTATGGACAGCCCCCTTTGGTGTACCGGTTGTTCCAGACGTGTATAAGATCATAAGAGGAGCTTCATTTGAAAGATAAGTCGTTTTATTCATTGGTTCTTCTTTTAACAAATCGTTTAGCTGAATATCCTCTTTATATCCAGTAGGAGAGGAAGTGTGTACAATGACTGTTTTGACCGTTTTGGTTTTGGCGATCGCTTCTGCCGCACATTCACGCATGTTGATCGTCTTTCCCCGGCGCGTCACGCTAGAGCCTGTGACGACAATGGTTGCCCCCGATGCACGAATACGTACGGCAAGAGGCTCGCTTCCATAGCCAGAAAAAACTGGGCTAAAGATGACACCAACCTTTGCAAAGGCAAGCATGACGGCAGCTGTTTCCGGAAGCATCGGCATATAAATGACCGCCACATCTCCTTTTTGAATTCCCTTCTTCAAAAGACCAGCAGCGAGACGATTGACCTTTTCCTGAAGTTCGAGAAACGTCCATCTACTTTCTTCTCCCGCTTCATTTCTCCAAATCACGGCTGGTTGATGCTGGGTTTCTTCATTCTCTGCCCATTTGTCAACAGCCGTTTCGACCACGTTGAGCCGGCCGCCTTTATACCAATTGGGCCACATGAATGAATCTTGGCCTAAAACGGCTTCATACGGCTCCTTCCACACGATGCCGACCGCCTTTTCAGCTTCTCTCCAAAACCAATCGGTATGGTCGATACTAGCTTGATAGAACGCATCGTAAGTAGAAAAACCAAGTGAATGCATCCATTTGTAAAGACGTGTTTGTTTCATCATCTGCTCTTCGGGGATCCACGCTGGTTTTTGGTTCATCATGAGGCCGCCCCCTTTAGACCGGATAAACCGGGTGTTTTCGTCTTGTAAATGTCATTTCTTTAGCGGTATAGGCTTGTAATCTATGACAAAGCTCATCTCGCAAAAGGTCAAACGGGATGACACCATCGACAATCATTTCTGAGGCAAGCTCATATATATTCATATCTTCCTGGTATTCCTTGCGTTTTTCTTGTATAAATGCCGCTCTCTCTTCGGCAGGCAGTTCAGCAATTTTATTCGCATAGACAGCATTTACAGCGGCTTCTGGCCCCATGACAGCAATTTGTGCTGATGGAAGTGCGAGACAGCAGTCCGGTTCAAAGGCTGGTCCTGCCATTGCATATAAACCTGCACCATATGCTTTACGAACAATGACGGATATTTTCGGAACGGTTGCCTCTGACATGGCGGAGATCATTTTCGCCCCATGCCTAATAATCCCTGCTTGTTCCACTTTTGTTCCAATCATAAACCCCGGTATATCCGCAAGAAAAAGGAGTGGAATATGAAAGGCGTCACATAGCTGAATAAACTTGGCGGCTTTGTCAGCCGAGTCATGGAATAATACGCCGCCTTTTACCCTCGGCTGGTTGGCAATAAGACCGACAGGCTGACCATTCATGCGGCCAAAGCCTGTGATCAGCTCTGCGGCAAATAGCTGTTTGATTTCAAAAAATGATCCTTCATCAATGAGTAAATCAATAAGCTGATACATATCAAAAGGGGTATTCTGCCCTTTAGGGATGAGATCTTGAAGGGTAATCTCTGATGGTTTAGGTGCTTTTGCGGCTGCCAGTTTTGGTTTTTCTGTATAATTGGCAGGCATGTAAGTTAAATAGGTGCGAGCGATTTGAATGGCTTCCTCTTCTGTTTTTGCTAAAATATCGCCGCATCCAGAAATGCTGCAATGCATTTTTGCTCCGCCCATTTCTTCAAGTGATACTTTCTCTCCAATCACCATTTCAGCCATTCGCGGTGAGCCTAAATACATTGAGGCATTCCCTTCGACCATGACGACGATGTCACAAAAAGCAGGAATGTAAGCACCTCCGGCGGCAGAAGGACCAAATAGTAAACAAATTTGCGGAATACGTCCAGACAGCTTTACCTGGTTATAAAAAATGCGGCCTGCACCTCTTCTGCCTGGAAACATGGCGATTTGATCGGTGATTCTAGCACCCGCAGAGTCGACTAAATACAGCATCGGACAGTTGAGTTTTTCGGCTGTTTCTTGGATTCTAATGATTTTTTCTACCGTTTTGACGCCCCATGATCCTGCTTTGACGGTAGAATCATTTGCCATGACGCAAACCGTCTGCCCATTCATCCGCCCCGTCCCTGTGACAACACCATCTGCTGGTAAATGTTCATCTTGACACTCGGCAAACATGGCATCCTCAATGAAAGAATCCTCATCTAATAACAACTGAAGGCGGTCACGTACGAACAATTTTCCTTTTTCTTTGTTTTTTTGATGGTATCGCTCGGCCCCGCCTTTCAGAATCTGCTGTTTTTTCTGTTCATATTCTTCAATCATACCCATTCCCCTTTCTTACTACCTGCCTCTGTATTGAGGCGTGCGTTTTTCTTGGAAAGCTTGAAGACCTTCCGTTCGATCTTCTGTGTCAATGAGCCGTAAATAGGCTTCGTATTCCTTCGTTAGACCTGTATGCAAATCGTAATCAAGGCTTAATTGAATCGCTTGTTTCGCTTCTTTTAAGGCAAGCGGACCATTTTTGATGATTTGTTTTGCAAGAGAAATGGCTTCATTCATGAGGGAATCTCCTACAGAAATATGCTCAATCAGCCCGATTTGAATGGCTTCTTCTGCTTGTAATGATGCGCCTGTGAAAATAAGTTCTTTTGCTTTACCGAGTCCAATGAGGCGCGGAAGCCGCTGCGTCCCTCCGGCTCCTGGTATGATAGCTAGTCCTGTTTCTGGCAGGCCGAGTCTGGCTCCGGCTCGTGCGATGCGGAGATCACAAGCGAGCGCGAGCTCAAGTCCTCCGCCAAGTGCGTGTCCGTTCATTACTGCAATGACAGGTACAGGAATGGATTCAATCTCGATAAAGGTTTGCTGAATTGAAAGAACAGCGCCTTTTGCTTCTGCTTCTGTCATCAATCGTCGTTCTTTTAAATCTGCACCAGCGCAAAAGACTTTTGAACCGGCTCCTGTAATGAGCAGACAGCGGATGCTTTCATCGTGTTTGATTTCTTGAATGATTTGATTGATCTCCTCGAGCATTGTAGAGGATAGGGAATTCGCTTGTTCTGGCCTGTTTAAGGTCATGATGCCGATCTGTTCATCTTGTATTGAAAAATGGACCAATGATGTCATGTTATTCATCCTTTATGAAGTAGTCTGAGAGTGAAAAGCGCGTAAACAGTGACTAGGCAGGGTTCGATCTACTTTTGCTTCAATCCATTCTGCCGCTTGAATTAATGCAGGAAGGTGAATATTTGTCTCAATTCCTAGTTTTTGAAGCATATGCACCACATCTTCTGTCGCCACATTTCCGCTGGAGCCAGGTGCATAGGGACATCCGCCCAGTCCCCCGCTGGAGGAGTCAAATATCGTGATTCCGGCTTTTAATGCCGTATAAATATTGGCAAGAGCCATCCCCTTCGTATCATGAAAATGGAGAGCGATTTTATCAGCAGGAAAACGTTCAAGTAAAATGTCTAAGCGCCTTTCTACTTGTAGCGGATGGGCTTCACCGATGGTGTCACCGAGAGATATTTCATCAATGCCATAAGAAAGCAAAGTATCCGTTAACCGCAGGACTTGATCTATTGGCACTTGTTTTTCATACGGGCAGCCAAATACGGTGGAAATATACGCGCGTGTGTGTTTTCCTGCTGCTTTTAAATCAGCTGTCATTTGTTTGATGATAGGAAGTGTTTCGTGGATGGATTGATTCATATTTTTCTTGTTGTGTGTTTCACTCGAAGAGATAAACATAGCGCCTGTGTCAAGATTGGCTTCAAAAAAATGAGCTAAGCCTTTTTCATTGGGAATGAGTGCTGCATAGGTGATGTCGTCTTTTCTGTTTAAGGATTGGGTGAGTTCTTTGGCATCTTTTAAGGCTGGAACCCATTTTGGATGAACAAATGATGTGACTTCAATATAAGGGAGCTGGGCTGATGCGAGCAGATCTATCCACGTTCGCTTCTCGCTTGTGTCCAGCCAGACTGATTCATTTTGCAGTCCGTCCCGCGGGCCGACCTCCCTGATAAGCACACTCTTTGGTAATGCCATCTGGCTCCCTCCTATTCTGTCAGTTCTAAAAGAACCTCTCCTTCATCGACAAACTCCCCCTCTGCCTTATGCACTTTGCGGATGATCCCGGCCTCTTCAGCAACGATCGGAATTTCCATTTTCATTGATTCTAAGATGGCAACCTCCTGTCCTTTTTGCACTTCATCGCCTTGTTTCACAAGAAGCTTCCACAAGTTTCCGGCCATTTGAATCGTGACAGTTTTCATGAACGGTTTCCCTCCCTTTTTTTCATGAGAAAATCGGTTGTGATGCTGCCTTGTAAGAAGGCAGAAGATCCGGCCATTTCCCTTAAAAGCGGTAAGTTGGTTTTGATCCCTTCTATTTCATATGCTTGTAATGCCCCTTTTAATCGTTCTATTGCAAGTTTTCGTGTATCACCGTAAACGATCATTTTCGCAATCATTGGATCGTAAAAAGGGGTTATAATGCTTCCCTTTGTCACACTTGACTCATGACGTATATACGGAGCTTCAGGCGTAGAAAGCCGAGATATCGTTCCTGGTGAAGGATAAAAGGTGACGGGATCTTCTGCATAAATTCTAACCTCGATGGCATGCCCGATTTGATGAATATCCTTCTGATTAAAGGAAAGCGGCTCACATGCAGCGATTTTCAGCTGCTCCTCAACAAGGTCAATGCCTGTAATTTCTTCTGTGACAGGGTGCTCTACTTGTAATCTCGTGTTCATTTCTAGAAAATAAAATTGTTGATGCTGATCGACTAAGCATTCAATCGTTCCTGCATTTTCATACCCAATCGCTTTGGCTGCTTTGACGGCCATCTCCCCCATCTGACGTCTCACCGATTCATCGAGACAGGCGGCTGGTGCTTCTTCAATGATTTTTTGATGTCTTCTTTGGAGTGAACAGTCTCGCTCAAATAAGTGAACCCCATGACCGAAGGAATCAAAAAGGACCTGAATTTCAATGTGCCGCGCGTTTTCAATGACCTTTTCCATATACAGCGTCCCATCGTTGAAAAAGCTTTGTGCTCTTTTTTGATTCCCTTCAAAAGCCCTGTACAGCTCATCATCATTTTGCACGAGCTGCATGCCAATTCCTCCGCCCCCGCTTGATGCCTTCAGCATGATCGGATAACCGAGTGACTGCGCTTGACTCACTCCTTCTTCTGCATCATGCAGTGGAGCTGAAACGCCTGGTACAATGGGGATACCTGCTTGAGCCATTGTTTTTCTTGCTTCAATTTTATTCCCCATTCGCTGAATGACTTGTGCGGATGGTCCAACAAAGGCCATACCTTCGCTGCGGCAGCGTTCTGCAAAGGCCGCGTTTTCTGATAAGAGGCCATATCCTGGGTGGATGGCATCTGTATTTGTCTGCTTGGCTACACTAATGATTGCTTCCATGTTTAAATAGCTTTCAGATACTTTCGCGCCTCCAATCAGATAGGCGCTGTCTGCTTCTTGCACATGAAGTGCATGCTGATCTGCTTCTGAATAAACGGCAACGGTGTGGATCCCGAGCCTTTTACACGTTCGAATAATTCGCCTAGCAATTTCGCCTCGATTGGCAATCAGTACTTTTTGAAACATCGCTGCCTTCACTCCTTTATTAGATCAAGCGCCTGTTTTTTCAGACGAAATTTTTGAATCTTCCCTGATGCGGTCATCGGATATTCGTCAGTGATGAAAAAATATTTAGGAATTTTGTAGCGCGCCATTTGCGACTGACAATAGCTGGTGAGTGTCTCAATCGTTACCGCTCTACCTTGCTTGAGCCGAATGAATGCGGCGGCTTCCTCTCCATACGTCTCGTCAGGTATACCAACAACCTGTGCATCAAGAATGTCCGGATGAGTATAAAGAACGTCCTCAATCTCTTTTGGGTATACATTCTCCCCGCCTCTAATGATCATATCTTTCAGCCGTCCTGTGATTTTCACATAGCCGTCCTCATCCATCTCTGCTAAATCACCAGTATGAAGCCAGCCGTCCTGATCAATCACTTCATTTGTGGCTTCTTCATTTTTATAGTAGCCTTTCATCACATGATAACCTCTTGTACACAGCTCGCCTTGTTCTCCTCTTCCTACTTCCTCCGGCGTGCCCGGAACGGTGATTTTCACTTCGATGTGAGGAAGCGCCCGGCCGACCGTTTGAACCCGTCTTTCAAATGAATCATCCGTTCTTGTTTGGGTAATGACAGGAGAGCTTTCAGTCTGTCCGTAGGCAATCGTGAGCTCCTTCAGTCCCATTTGTTCAATGACGGCTTTCATCACATGGGATGGGCAAAGAGATCCTGCCATAATGCCCGTTCGTAATGTGGACAGATCGTATTGGTGAAAATTCGGATGGTCGAGCTCTGCAATGAACATTGTCGGGACGCCGTGAAGGACGGTGCACTTCTCTTTTTCCACGGTTTGAAGGACTCGCTCTGGGTGGAAGGATTCAACCGGAATGATCGTTCCTCCTTTTGTGAGGCAAGCAAGCACGCCAAGAACGGATCCAAAGCAATGAAAGAAAGGAACGGGGATACACATTCGATCCTTTTGGGTGAGCTTCATACAATCTGCGATTTGGCTGGCATTGCAGACGATGTTTGTATGGCTGAGCATGACTCCTTTTGGATAGCCGGTTGTGCCTGAAGTATATTGCATATTAATGACGTCATCTGGCGCAAGCTCATCCATTCGTTTCTCCCACTCATGATCCTCAGTTCTTTTAGCAGCAGCTTGAATACTGTTCCAGCTGTGCATGCCTTTTGGCGTGTGCTCGCCAATATAGACGACACTTTTTAAATAAGGAAAAGATGAGGAGGTGATCTCGCCTTGATGAGCGTTTTGAAGCTCTGGTATGAGTTCTTCCAGCATTTTGACATAGGATGTCTCTTTAAAGCCGTCCACGATAAACAGCATGCAGCTATCAGAATGCTTGAGTAAATAGGCGAGTTCCTGTGCTTGAAAATTCGTATTTACGGTGACAAGAACGGCTCCGATCGACGCGCAGGCAAATTGCAGCATGAGCCATTCAGGTACATTGGGCGCCATGATGGCGATATGATCCCCTTTTTGAACCCCTAATGCCATAAGACCTTTCCCTGTTTCCTTGACTTCTCGATAAAACGCTTCATATGAATAACGTAATGAACGTTCTGGATACACAATGGCTTCATGTGCTGGATGCTGCTCCCTTTTCTCTTTTAAAAGGGAGCCGATTGTCTGTGGATGAATCGACATGATGGCTTTCCTCCTCCATTGATAGTAAGCGTTTTCATTATCGGATTACGCTAACAGTTGTCTTGCGATGACTAGACGCTGAATTTCAGAGGTCCCTTCTCCAATTTCCATGAGCTTTGCATCTCTCACTAGCCGTTCTACACCACATTCTTTCATATAGCCTGTTCCTCCGTGAATTTGGACAGCATCAAGGCTTGCTTTTGTCGCCATTTCAGAAGCAAAAAGTTTGGCATAAGCAGCTTCTTTTGTAAACGGCTTGCCGTGATCTTTCAGCCAAGCGGCTTTCCAAACCATTTGTCTGGCGAGTTCTATTTGCATCGCCATATCTGCCAGCTTAAACTGAATGGCTTGGAAGGAAGAAAGGGTTTGCCCAAATTGCTTTCTTTCCTTTGCATGTGAGAGCGAAGCATCTAGTGCAGCTTGTGCGATGCCAACTGATAATGCAGCAATTGAAATACGTCCTCCGTCTAATGTATATAAAAATTGCTTAAAGCCTTTTGCTGGGTCTCCTAAAATATTCTGGGCTGGTACACGTACACCGTCTAAAATGATTTCTGCTGTATCTGAACCGCGCACGCCCATTTTGTCATATGGATTTGTAATGGACAGCCCTTTTTGCCCTTTCTCCACAATGAAGGCGGAGATGATCGGGCGGCCGTGTTCATCATGATCCGTGACAGCGGTGACAATAATGGTTCTGGCAAAATTGGCGTTTGTGATCCAGCACTTCTCCCCGCTGATGACATATTCTTGTCCGTCTTTGACTGCTTTTGTTTTCGTCCCTTTTGCATCTGATCCTGCGTTTGGTTCTGTTAAACCGAAGGAACCAAGTGCTGTCCCAGAAGCCAGCGGGACAAGGTGGTCCATCTTTTGGTTCTCTGTACCGAAGTAATAAAGCGGGCTTGCGCCTAAGGATACGGCTGCCGCATAGCTAAGACCTGTACTGGCACACTGTTTTCCTATTTCTTCTACAGCGAGTGCATACGATATCGTATCTCCTCCTGAGCCTCCGTATTTCTCTGGAAAGGGGATGCCCATAAAGCCGAGCTCCCCCATTTTTTGAAACGTTTTGGCTGGGAATACGGCCTGTTCATCAATCGTTTGAGCGTGTGGTGCAATTTCTGCTTTGGCAAAATCTTTGACCATCTGGCGGATCATTTGTTGTTCTTTCGTTAATTCAAAATCCATCTTGCTTCCCCCTTTGGCTCTTTTCTATCATATTTATTAATCAAGCAGCTGCTTCATGCCAAGCTTGATTGAATTCAGAAAATTAAAACAAGAATAATAGAAAAAAAGCATGAACGAAAAAAATCCTCATTCATGCTTTTTTCGTTATTTTACTATTTTTGTAGAAGGCTTGCTTTCGTGATGAAGACGATTAAGAGCCGTAATCTTATAAGTATCAATCGTCTTTTGATTGATTGGTAGGTCTTTAATCGTTGTGATGGCGCCTTTTTCTTTTCTAACTGTTTGCACCAATTCATATGTTCCTTTATTTGTCAATCGATAGACTGCATAATAGGATACGGTAGAATGTGGATCATTTTTGATTTGCAAAGCCGCACCATCCGCTGTCTTTTTCACAGATTGAATGATTGGTTTTTTAGGCGCTTTCTGATGAAGCCAAGGCATTTCTGGAATGAGAGCTGGTTTGCGGTATGACTCTTCTATCAATCGATCCTTTACATTCAAAGGGTTGCGATTGAGATCCTTTAAGCTGAAATGCATGCTTCCCTGCACGAGCTGTGACTGCCTGTTCAGCTCAATCTGCCTAAAATATTCTTCCGGGTCAGACCAAGCAGGATCACTGTTTTGATTAATTTTATATGCCGCCTGACCAATATACAGGTGAACCGGCTCCCCTTTCACCTCATTTGACCACCATTTCGTCAGCACGTCATAAGCGGCAGCTTGAAAACCGATGCTCCAGTAAATTTGCGGAGTGACATAATCAATATCGTGCTGCTGAATCCACTCTCTTGTATCAGCATACAAATCATCGTAGTTGGTCATTCCTGCAGTGGTGTTTGAACCAGTCGGGTCATCTTTTATGTTGCGCCAAACCCCGAATGGACTAATACCAAATTTCACATAAGGTTTTTCTTTCTTAATGGTGTCATTGATTTGCTTCACCAGCTGATTCACATTATCTCTTCGCCAATCTTCTATATGTGTAAAAGCTTTTTTCCCATATGTTTCATATGTTTCTTGATCTGGAAACGGCACACCGGCTATTTTATTCGGATAAAAATAATCATCCATATGCACTGCATCAATATCGTAGTTTTTCACAACTTCTTCTATGCCGAGGGCAATGAAGTCCTGAGCTTCAGGGATGCCAGGGTTGTAATATAGCTGATTACCGTAGGCAATGGTCCATTCAGGATGTTGTCTTGCAGGGTGATCAGCTGATAAACGGCTGAGATCAGTATGATTCATCGTGATTCGGTAAGGATTAAACCAAGCATGAAATTCAAGGCCGCGTTTATGAGCTTCTTCTATCATAAACTCAAGCGGATCATACCCAGGATCTTTCCCTTGCGTTCCAGTCAAATACTCTGACCACGGCCCGTATGCTGAAGGATAAAAAGCATCTGCTGTTGGTTTAATTTGCATAATGACGGCATTCATATTCATCGCTTTGATCTCGTCTAACAAACGAATGAACTCTTTTTTCTGCTCTGCTACGGGCATCCCCTTCTTTGAGGGCCAATCTAAGTTATAAACCGATGCAATCCATACCGCGCGCATTTCTCTTGTGCTCTCAAGCTTCCCTTTTGGCACTGGACGAGCTGCTAGACTGCTAGAAGGAATCAATAAGAATACAAACATTAACATCAGTGTTAGAACTGTCATACTGATCTTTTTCAGCATGTTTTGCATCACCTCATATTCAGTTTATTCCGCTTTTTGTGATGGAATGCCAGCAGATGGTGTAAGCAGAATGTTTTTCATTTGATTGAGCTGAGCTTCAGGGACTTTGCAGGCTTCAATTAAATACCTCTCTGCACTCCCGTATGTCTCCAGCATTTCGTGCAGCACATCTTCAAGATAATCTTGCTGCACACCGACAAGCGGCTGAATTTGTTCTTTTGATACCCGGTATAAACTCATCAATCGGACAAATCGTTCCTGTCTTCTGACAAGCATTTGCACGCCTTCATTAGAACGCATGTATTCACTTAAAACGACAGTCAGCGGTACACCTGCTGTTAACTGAATCAGGGCAGATAAAAAACCTGTACGGTCCTTGCCGCTCGTGCAGTGAAGCATCAGCGGATAATGGCTTTGATCTGAAAGCAGTGTGAACAGCTGCCGAATCTCTTCTTTACGCTCAGTGAGCATGCTTTGATATAAATCTTTCATGATCGGTGTAAATGAGAGAGACTTCCCTTCTGTTACCAGCATACGAAACATGGTCCATTTACTCGGCATCTTACTGTCAGGCTGCATCGGAATATGGACGATTTTGTCGTGTTCCTTGATCTTTGGTGGATGTGATTTACGTTCTGAGGTTGTACGGAGGTCGCAAACAGTTTGAATCCCGAGTGTTGAGAATATCTCGATGTCTTGTTTCGTCAATCGAGATAAGTCTGCGGATCGATAAATCATTTCCTCTTTGATCACCATCCCCTCTGCTGCTTGAAGTCCCCCTACTTCTCTAAAATTCGCAAGCTTTGAAAATGGGTTGTTTGATTGATTCATAGAAGTAAAAGTCCTTTCTGGTTTCGTTCTTTTTTCTATCATACGCTTTTATATCAAAGGAGAAAAGAGAATCAATTGACCTAATCCATGTAAGAGAATTTATTGGTATAATGGAAAAAGGACATTCGGATTGATTGGAGATATGAAGTATGATAAAAACAAAACGGATTCAGCAAATCAAAGAGTATGTGTTTGACCGGGAATCTGCCTCACTTGATGAGCTTGTGGCGCATTTTGGTGTCTCAAAAAACACGATACGCCGAGATGTACAGGCATTGGTCGAGTCTGGCGTGCTCAAAAAAGTGTATGGCGGAGTGGCTGTGAACCACTCAACGTTAGTGGTGTATCAGGAGCGAAAGATCCGTCAGCTCAGTAAAAAGCAATTGATCGGTCAGACGGCTGCCGCTTTTGTGGAAAACGGGGATATGATTTTTATTGATTCTGGTACGACAACGCTTGAGATGCTCCCCTATTTGACTGAGAAACAGGTGACCATTGTGACCAATAATGTGGATTTCATTACACAGGCGATGCCTTATGAAAATCTCACCATCTTTTCCACTGGCGGGATGCTTGAAAGAAAAACGAATTCTTTCGTTGGCTATCAAAGTGTAGAGCGCTTAAAAGCTTACAATGTCAATAAAGCCTTTATCGCGTCAACTGGTTTATCCATTGATCACGGCGTCACGAATTCGTCTCCGCTTGAAACCGATATTAAAAAGACGCTTGTTCAAAAAAGTGCCAAAACCTTTTTATTAGTGGATGATAGCAAATTCGATCATTACGCCTTGACCACGTTTTGTGATTTGCACGAGATTGATATCGTCGTGACCAATCAGGAGCCAAATGAAAATTATCTTCAATATGGAAAAGAGCATGATGTGCGGTTTGTCACGCCTTCATCAAATGAATAGATAGACAAAAAACGGCTCAGGAATTTGAGCCGTTTTTTGATTCATTGATTTCAAGCTGTATGATCATACGGAATAAAAATCGATACACGGCCGAGATGACGTCAATGAAAGCCGTATCTTCGTGGATATCCTCAAGCTCAAGAAGCTGCAAATTCACATCAAATAAGCCATCTTGTCCATTAAATTGAAGCTGAGCACCATTTAATGGCGATAGCAAGTCCTTTAGAATATTCGTGTCTTTCTTAGGACGTTTGAAACCGAATAACACGGTATACGTTTGAAACACTTCGTCCCATTCAATTGCCAAGCCATCTACTTTCACGACATCAAACCACTTTGATTCGATATAAATAAATTCTTTTTGATGTTTTTTCACATATGTAAGCGGTGTGTTTAAAAATGAGGCGTTTTCTGTTTGAATCATGTCCTCTGATTCCTTGTCTACACGCTCTATATATACATCGCCAAAGCGTGCTTCTTCTTTTATTCTCGCCCCTTCTAAAGACCAATTGCGGTGCGCCGCTTCATCATATTCGAAATCTGTCAGGGCTTGCCCTTCTTTCAGTAAGTCTTGTAAGCGATTTTGCAGTGACATGGCTATGTCTCCTTTCTTCTCCTTCATGTGCGTTTATTATTTTAGCATAACTCAGGAAAAGAAAGATATGTCCTAGCATATGATGGTATGATAGTGTCAAAAGAAACATCTCGGAGGGGTACATTTTGCTCACAATGACACTGGCAGAAAAAATCGTAGACGAGGTTAAAAAGGTGCTGACTGAGGAAATCATCATCGCACAAACGAACGGCACCATCATTGCAGCAACAGATCCAGCGCGCATTGGACAATTTCATGAAGGAGCGTATCTGACATCTTTTGAAGGCCAGAAACGAATTCTCACAAAGGATGACCAGCAGCACATGAAAGGCGTCAAAGCCGGTATTAATCTGCCTATTTATTTTAAGCAGGAGGTCATCGGAGTCATTGGGATGACAGGAGATCCTGTACATGTGTCTCCTTTTGGCGAAATATTAAGAAAAATGACCGAGCTGCTCATTCATGAACATGAATTTTTTCAAGAAACTGAAACGGATGAACGTCAGCTCGAAGCGTTTGTGTTCGACTGGCTCCATCTGCCAGAGACAGCGATTGATCTCACTGAAAAAGCGTCACGACATCAGCTTGATATCAACAAGGAGCGCGCAGTTGTTCTGATCGATTGTCAGGATGAATCGTTTATGAAGCAAAATCAATACAAAAAATTGAAGGAAACGCTGCATCTCAACAGCCAGGAGATCATCGTCCGCTGGGGGCATGGCCGCTTTTTACTCATGCTGCAAACAACAGCAGATGATCGTAAAGCCTTGCAACAGCGCCTTTTTCACATCCGTGCCTCCCTTGCGGCGCGGAGCACGCCAGGAGTTTTGATTGGGGCGGGAAAACCAGCAGCCGCTCATTTGATGAAGCAATCCTTTCAACAAGCCTTTCGAGCATTAAAAATGGCACATGCTGATACGCCGATTGTATTTGATGAAGATTTAACGCTCGAACTTTTTATGGAGGAAGTGAGTCAGGAAACAAAAGAAGTGTTTCTTGATCGAACGATCGCCCCTCTTCTCCCCTATCCTGAATTAGTGAAAACATTGCGGGTACTCATGACCTCAGATTGTTCACTGAAATATATCGCAGAAGCGATGCATGTCCATATCAATACACTGCATTACAGGCTAAAACGAATCCAAGATTTAACGACACTTGATCCAAAGCGCATGCAAGATGCCATGCTCTTTTATTTAGCCTTCATGCTATTAGATGATGATCCAAAAAAACGAAGCAAACAGCCCGATATTTTGTAGAATCGTCCATAGGCATGAGGCGATTCTTTTTTTATACTGAAAGAAACGATACGTCTCATCAATAGGAGTTGAATGCGTATGTTACATTCTGAATTTTTAAATCAATTAAAAAAGATTGTTGGCGCGTCTTACGTACAGGACAGTAAAGCTGATCGTCTTGCCTACTCTTATGATGCAACACCAAATTTTCAGCAGATGCCAGATGTCATCGTAAGCCCGCACGCTGCTGAGGAAATCCAGCAAATTGTCCGGCTCTGCGCCTCATATCATATACCGATCGTGCCAAGAGGATCAGGAACGAACCTTTGTGCAGGTACATGTCCTACACAAGGCGGACTTGTGATGCTGTTTACAAGAATGAACCAATTAATAGAAATAGATGAAGAAAACCTGACAGCAACGGTTCAGCCTGGTTTGATCACACAGGAACTCATTCGCCAAGTAGAGGCAAAAGGGCTCTTCTATCCACCTGATCCAAGCTCTATGAAAATCTCTACATTAGGCGGAAATATTAATGAAAATTCAGGTGGTCTCCGGGGCTTAAAATATGGCGTGACAAGAGATTATGTACTTGGACTTGAAGTGGTGCTGCCAAACGGTGACATCATTAAAACAGGCGGCAAACTTGCAAAGGACGTGGCCGGGTATGATATGACCCGTTTGTTCGTAGGTTCAGAAGGAACGCTCGGGATTGTCACTGAAGCCACGCTAAAGCTTTTGCCGCTTCCAGAAACAAAACAAACGATGCTTTGCTTATATGAAAGTTTAGAGGAAGCCGCCGCTTCAGTGTCGGCGATTATTGCAGAGCGTATCATCCCCGCCACATTAGAATTTATGGATCAGCCGACCCTGGAAGTTGTTGAAGACTTTGCAAAAATCGGTTTGCCGACGGACGTTCAAGCGGTGCTGTTAATCGAACAGGACGGCCATCCTGAGGCGGTTTCTCGTGATATGCAGAGCATCGCAAAAGTATGCCAGCAGAATGGAGCAAAAAGTGTGAAGATCGCTCATTCTGAAGAAGAGGCAAATGCCCTTTTAACAGCGAGACGATCTGCTTTATCTGCCCTCGCCCGGTTAAGCCCGACGACCATTTTAGAAGATGCCACAGTCCCTCGGTCTGAAATTGCCAGCATGGTGCGAGCGATCGAAGATATTGCGAAGGAGTACAAAGTGAAAATCTGTACATTTGGTCATGCAGGTGATGGGAATTTGCATCCTACTTGTGCAACAGATGCAAGAAATGAAGAAGAAATGAAACGGGTGGAGGAAGCCTTTCAGGCCATTTTTGAAAAAGCCGTCTCACTTGGCGGCACCATTACGGGTGAACACGGCGTGGGTCTTATGAAAGCCCCTTACTTGGAACTAAAGGTCAAAAAAGAAGGCATTGCAGCAATGAAAGCGATCAAACAAGCGCTTGACCCAGAAAATATGATGAACCCTGATAAAGTGTTTGGTAAAGCCGCAAGAAAGCGGGTGGTGGTCTCATGAGTTCCTCTAAACAAACAGAGATTCAGCAATCATTTCAGCAGCAAATGGACGAAAAAGAGCTGCTCAATTGCATGCGCTGCGGCTTCTGCCTTCCTTCCTGCCCTACTTATATTGAATCTGGGCAACAAGAAACACACTCTCCCCGCGGCCGAATTGCTTTAATGAAGGCGGTTAGAGACGGCGTCATTGAGCCAGATGAAGATATCGAGCATTCACTGAATCTTTGTCTTGGCTGCCGTGCATGTGAGCCGGTCTGCCCTTCCGGCGTTAAATATGGCCGGTTACTTGAGGATGCAAGAGACATCATTCAGCAGCACAAAAAACAATCAATCCCTGTCAAACTTGTGAGACGTGCAGTATTCAAAGGACTCTTTCCTTCACAAAGCCGAATGCGGCAAGCGGCAGGACTTCTTCGATTTTATCAAACATCTGGTCTGCAAACAGCCGCCCGTAAAACTGGTATGCTGAAGGTGCTTCCACCGCACTTACGACTGATGGAACAGGCGCTTCCAACGGTGCCGCGTCAACAAAAAAGCCGTTTGTCGGAATATAAAGCCGCAGGCCCAGCTAGAAAACGTGTCGCCTTTTTTACTGGCTGTTTAATGGATACCGTTTTTTCCAGTACAAACGAAGCGACCATCCAGCTTTTGCAGCTGGCAGGCTGTGACGTCATCGTCCCTCCTATTCAGACGTGCTGCGGAGCGCTTCATGGTCATAGCGGAGAAAAAGAGCAAGCGAAACAGCTAGCAAAGCGGAATATTGAAGCATTTGAAAAGATAGATGCAGATGCCATAGTCATGAATGCGGGCGGTTGTGGTGCTTTTTTAAGTGATTACGATCATTTGCTTCACGATGATCCGGATTTTCAAAAGCAAAGTGAAGCCTTCTCAAAGAAAATTACGGATATATCAGACATTTTAGTGGAGCTGGAATTTCACCGCCGCATGCCGCTTGCTTTGCCAGAGCAGGTCATCACCTATCAGGATTCCTGTCATTTGCGGAACGGAATGGGTGTACAGCATGCGCCAAGGGTGCTTATGAAGGCCATTCAAGGCGTATCATTTAAAGAAATGAAGGATGCCGATCGGTGCTGCGGCTCAGCTGGCATTTACAACATCTTGCAGCCAAAGATGTCGATGCAAATTTTAGATCATAAAATGACAGAAGCAAGGGAAACAAAGGCTGCTGCCATTGTTACGTCTAATCCAGGCTGTCAGCTGCAAATGGCAGCAGGCATCAAACGCGCGGAGCACTCGCCGACCATGCGTGCCGTCCATCTAGCTGATTTATTATTAGAAGCCGTTCAATATGGAAAAAAAGCGTCCAGCCCATCAAGCTGAACGCTTTTTTATGCATATCTTTAGACAATTGGTTGGATAATAGAGGAAAATCGCCGAAGGAGCTGGTTCAAATGCTGAAAAAAAACAAACAACAAAAGGACCCGAATTCAGTATTTGAAGCATTGTCACGTTCTGCTGATTTTACAAATGAGCTGTCTCGAAATGGAGATTTTTTGTATAGGATTTCCTTTTTTCGATCTTTAATTAATGGACATCTTCTACACGAACAAATTCTCCCCTCCCTCAAACAACTGCACCTGACACCTACTCTTGAAGAGCTTAAAGAACAAATTCCCATTGAGCAGGCTGTCATCACGAACGATCTCCAAAAAGTGGAAGAAGCCCTTCACCGGGGCAGCATTGCTATTAGACTTGAGACAGACTGGGGCAAAACGCTTCTATTGCCGATTGAAGAAAAGAAAGGCAGACAAGTAGGTCCGCCCGAGATTGAATTTGGCATTATCAGTGCACAGGAAGCATTTGTGGAGGTTTTAGATACCAATTTAAATTTGGTCAGGCGGCGGCTGCCGACGCCTAACCTAAAAGTTGAGGAAAAGACGATTGGTACGCTCTCTCAAACAAAAGTAGCCGTGTTATATATTGAAGAAATCGCTAACCCGGAAAACATCGAAACGGTTCTTCAGCGAATTGAGGACGTTGATTATGATCAGATTTTAGATGCGAATTACCTCGCTCAAATGCTTTATGATGTGTCCAATACGATTTTTCCGTTGTTTTTGAATACAGAAAGACCCGACCGTGTGTCATCAGGTTTATCAGAAGGGAAAATTGCCATATTAGTGGATGGCTCGCCTCATGTCTTGCTTGCCCCGACTATTTTACTTGAGTATTTTTCCACTATGGAAGACTACAATATGTCGTGGATTGCGGCTTCTTGCTTTAGGCTGTTACGCATATTTGCTGTGATATTTTCCATTTTTGCGACACCTTTATATGTCGCCGTTTTAACCTTTCATTATGAGCTGATTCCAAAGGATTTATTAGAAACCATTGTATCCTCGCGCTATCTTGTTCCATTTCCTCCGATCATTGAGGCACTATTTTTAGAGACTTCGATTGAATTACTAAGAGAAGCAGGATCAAGGCTTCCGGCTAAAGTCGGTCAGACGCTCGGGATTGTTGGAGGGATTGTCATTGGACAGGCGGCTGTAGCAGCAGGCTTAACGAGCAATATTTTACTCATTATTGTTGCCCTGTCTGCTCTCGCTTCATTTGTCACGCCTATTTACAAAATGGGCAGTACCATTCGGCTGCTGAGATTCCCTTTTTTACTCGCAGCACAGGTTTGGGGCGCATTAGGCATTGCTGTGATGGGATCTTTTCTGCTCACCCATTTAATGAAATTAACTTCAATTGGCCGCCCATATTTAGAGCCTATTTTTCCAATGCGCCTTGCTGATTTAAAGGGCAGTTTGATTCGTCCTCAGCTCCGTTTTTTGAACAAAAGGCCGGAAAATTTACGACCGCAAAATGAAACCATCCATCGCTCTAAGCCAAAGCAAGGCCGCAAGGGGAAAAATGATTTTTATGAATAAGGAAGTGAAGGCATGAGCTCTTCTTCTGTCAAAGAGAAATTTCAAGTATCCCCTTATTTTGTGTTTTTTCTCATCAATGCCAATCAAGTTGGTGTCAGCATTTTAAACTTTCAAACAAACCTTGTTCGTTCTATCAATAATGATGGATGGATCGCTATTTTGATTTCTGGCATGAGCGTCAATGTGATGATCTTTTTAATGTACTTGATGTTTCAAAAGGCACCTTCGGATGAATTTGGTGATATCACGCAATATGTATTTGGCAAATGGATTGGGCAATTATTCAACATTCTTTATATCTTATATTTTGCTTCTTTGTCGCTGACCGTTCTTATCCATTACATGGATGTGATCCATGTATGGCTGTTTAAAGAAATCCCTGGTCTTTTGTTTGCATCTGTACTGCTGCTGCTTGTGTATTACATTCATACTGGCGGCTTTAGAACCATTGCTGGCTGGGCATTTTTTAGCATTGTACTGACGTATTGGATGACGTTTATTTGTTTTTATGCCATGAAATATAGTCACATTCGTTTCATGTTCCCAATGTTTGATCATACATTTTCGCAAATGCTTGTGGGAGTCAAAGATGCATCCTTATCCATGTTTGGTTTTGGCACGCTGCTTGTCTATTATCCCTTTATTAAACAAGCTCAAACATCTCAAAAATTTGCTCACATGGGGGCATTATTTACGACATGCTTAAACTTGCTCACTTTTCTCGTCTCTATTGCGTATTACTCAAGTGCTCAGCTCAAATTAACAAAATGGCCGACACTAACGTTAACAAGCATTGTGAAGCTTCCGTTTATCCAGCGCTTTGAATTTATTGAAGTGTCTCTTTGGCTGCTTCTGATCATTCCTAATATCACGATTCCATTATGGGCAGCGAGCCGAATGGCAAAAAAAATGCTTCATACGAGCCAGCGCGTCACGTTCATCGGGCTCAGCATCCTCATTCTGATCATGTTTTCGTTTTTTGCCAGTGCAACTTCTTTTGAAACCTTTAATCAATGGGTGGAATTTAGTGGATTCATTCTGATCTATGGATTGATTGTCTGTATGGTCATTGGACTGATGCTGAAAAAAAGGAGGGGGAAAAAACGAGCATGAAACGTTATATACTTACGGGCCTCATGTTGTGTAGTCTTTTGTTAACCAGCTGTGCAGAGCCCCGCCTTTTAGATGAATTAAATATCTCCCAGGCGGCGGGATTTGATTTAATAGAAGACGGAGAAATGAAAGGCTTCTTTGTCTTCCCTGTCTTTAAAAGTCAAGAGCAAGGAAGTTATCAAATATTAAGTGCAAGGTCAAACACCATTAGCAATATTCAATTTCTTGTATCAGAAAAATCGCCTTTTCCAGTCGTCATGGGCCAGGTACTCGTTATTTTAGTCAGTGAAAAGTTAGCAAAAGAAGTCGGCATGATTGATTTAATGAATTACATTTACCGTGATCCTATTATTGGTTCACGCCAAGTGTTTGCAATTGTAGGCGGAGAAGTGGAAGAGTTATTATACACAAAAATGAATCAAACGAACTTAAATATAGGTGTATATCTCTCTGATCTGCTCGCCCAAAATATGCGAAATGGCAATGAACCTGTCACCAATCAGCATATTTTTATGAACCAAATGCTAGCAAAAGGAGTCGATGCATACCTCCCTTACATCAAGAAAACAAGCAATGGCATTAAGATCACAGGAGTCGCTCTGTTTGATCATGAAAAAATGGTCAGTCATATACCTGGAAAAGACACGTTCACATTTAAAGCGATGATTGAAAATCATAAAAATGGCATCTATGAGTTTCAATTGGCAGATCAAGCAAAGACCCATGTCGTCATAGAAAATATCAAATCTCATGTGTCTTACCGAATCAAACCAACGAAAAACCTAACAAAGAAGCCTCATATCATGATTGATATCAAGCTGAAAGGCGAATTAAAAGAATTCATGAAGTCCAAAAAAATTGATAAACCTTCTATATTGGACCATGTTGAAAAAGAAGTAGAAAAACGTGTCGCTCAGCAAGGACAAGACCTTGTTCAATCCTTTAAAAAGCAAAACATAGATCCGCTTGGGCTGGGCCTTAGGTATAGATCAAAAGACAAAGCAGTGACACCAGAAAAATGGAAGGACATTTATCCTGATGCAGATGTACAAGTTAAATGCCACATGAAAATTGTTCAAACGGGAGTCAGCCAATAAAAAGGCTTATTCAAATATGTCTTGTTTGTTCTCCAAGATTTTCGACACTTTCATTTTGACTCGTGGAACGCGATCTTTTTGATGATATTCATTTAAAATCTTCTCTACTTCATTTTTATCAGTTTTAAGGATTTTAGGTGAACATTGTTCCACTAGGACCGGTCTATTCCCTTTTGCACAGTTTGCCATTGTATCTAGTGCAATTAAGCTGAAAGGTCTTCCTTTGTTTAGCCAAGATTTCATTCTCTCCCAGGTTGGGTAGCTGACGGCTGCCAGCCTTCCCCACTGATCGTGAAAATGAGTACAGGCTGATTCCATCCAATCCAATATGTTGTGAGAACGAAAACGGTGCAGGCAAATAAATGCTGCGATCGGCCTTTCTTTTTCACTGACCGATTTCAATTTCTCTAGAATAGGTTGTCATCCTTCATCTACTGGCAAACTGCTGGCGGCTGCCCACGAAAGTGGATAAAAAAATTCTTCATCAGCTTGATCCAAAAGTTCCCTTACCCACCCAGCAGCAGATGTACCTAACACATCAGCTGCGATTTCTAACATTCGTGATTTCACATCGGCATGCTCCGTTTCATAAAACCTGCTTTGAACAGCATCCAAGATCTTTTGCTGATCGTGCTGTTTCAGAGCATCGATGACATCATCCTCAAGAAGCCATCTAGTGATTGAAAAGTCTAATAAAGACACCAAATCACGCCTAACGCCTTGTAATGTTGGTGCTTCAGCGTTTTTGGTGATGACAACATCCTCCTCTAATTGGTAAGCCTGTCCGTCCTCTCCATAAAAATCATCGTGCAGTAAAAATTGTTTAGGAGAATGGAGAACAGCTAGGTGATACCATTCAATAGGCCGTAATGAATAGGTCAGTAATCTTTCATGGCATTGATGGCATAATTGATAAGGCTGTTTCGGTTCATCAGATGCTTCTACAACGTTCATTTCGTTTTTTTTGACAGGCTTCACATAAAGTAGTTGTCCCCACTGTTTTAGCTTCCTTTTACTGGAAATGCAATGTCGTTCTGCTTCTTTCATCTTTCATTCGAGAAAGCATAAGGTGAAATAAAAATCATTCTTTCTATAACCGCGGCCATTCGTCCATGTTGAATCAATTGAAAAGATATTCTAATCTTCATCCTTTACATCGGGGTCTTCCGGAATCGGTTCATTTAAGATCTCTTGGACGAGCTCTTTATATTGTTCGAGCTGCTTTAAATGCGTTTGAAACTGCCCTTGATAAATGAGATAAGATTCTCCGTCAAATACGTAACGGATCTTTTTTTGCTGAATTAATTTTTCAATATACGCTTCTGATACTTCCAAGTATTCAGCTGTTTCTGCGATTGTTAAATACATGCTTGTGCACCACCCGTTCGTTTCATCTAACAAATTATATCATGATCTGCTGAAAAAACGGATGCAGCCTATTCTCTTTTCTGGTGGCCATTCTTCATATAGCAAGTAGATCGTCTAGATGCCGGCAAATATGGTATGATAAAATCTGCTAGATAAGAGCTTGCCAACATAGACTTGGTGAAAAAGCCCGGTTCAGTGGTGTCTTTATGAGCCGCAAGCCATGCTGGCATATATAGAAAGCATACTCATGAGAAAAGCAAAACAAGCATAGGCTCTTATAAGGATGCTTGAAGAAAAATCGTATTTAAAGGCAGAGTGAAATGAATGGGAACCTTTTTTAATGAAATTTTGACCTGGCTGACAAGCCTTGGTTATGTAGGTGTAGCACTAGGGCTGATGATTGAAATCATTCCGAGTGAAATTGTACTTGCCTATGGCGGATATATGGTGTCAACAGGCACAATTGGTTTTGTAGGAGCTGTGATTGCCGGCGTCATCGGTGGTACGCTCGCCCAGTGTTTTATTTACTGGATCGGTCTGTACGGCGGACGACCTTTTTTAACAAAGTATGGAAAGTATTTATTCATCCATGAACATCATATCGCGACTGCAGAGCGCTGGTTTGATCGGTATGGAACCGGTGTAGTCTTTACCGCGCGCTTTATCCCTGTTGTTCGCCATGCCATCTCGATTCCTGCGGGTATTGCCAAGATGCCTTTTTTAAAATTTGTTCTCTTGACAGGATTAGCTGCCATCCCTTGGTCGATCCTATTTATCTATCTTGGCATGCAGCTTGGGACAAAATGGGATCATATTCAAAGTGTTGCTCATACTTATACAACCCCTATTATGGTCATTGCTATTGTCCTGATTGTTCTCTATTTTGTACTCAAAAAAATTCGGACGAATCGAAAACGGACAATCTAACAAAAACGCCTTTCACTGATCTGGTGAAAGGCGTTTTTTTATATGTGTGCTGATTGTTTTTTCATATATTGAGATAATTCTATAATCATTGCACCCATTCTCTCAAGTGATGGAGCAAGAATTCGGTCTATTCCTTCTTCTTTTAAAGCTTCAGCAGTGACTTTTCCGACAGCTACTGCCAGCACGTCCTGCTCGAATAATGCTTGCAATTCTTCTTTTCTGCCCCATTCTGCGGCTAGTTTGAAAAAGGCGTGAACCTGGACAGCGGTTGTAAAACAGACGGCATGAACTTGTCCATCTTTCATTTCTTGCAGCAGCGTTTCAGCAGCCTCTGGTTCAGGAGGTGTGTGCTGATATGGTAAAAGCGGCAAAACATCTGCCCCCTTGTCATGTAAAAACTGAATGAGAGCTGGTGCATTTTCACCATGAAGCTGAACCATTACACGTTTGCCTTGAAACTCCTTGTCTTCAAGTTTTGAAATTAAGTCACGAACCGTACCGTCTTCATCAGAGACCTCCGGGTGAATCCCGCGTTTTTTCAGCGCAGCAAAGGTTTTGTACCCTCTTGAAGCAATATGGGCATTTGATAGAATGTTCATAAATTCATTACCAAGCTGCAGCTCTTCTGCACTCTCAATCAATGTATCTGTACCGATGCCTGTTGTTAAGATCACCCAGTCGGCCCCTCGTTTCACAAAGGTCTCTATGCCTGGCTTTAATTCCTCTTTTGCTAAAAATACGGTTCCTTGAAGAGAGCGAATAACGGCTTGTCCTCCTTGCTTTTCGACAAGTGTACGCATTTCTTCTGTTTTTCTCGTTCCACAAATGGCAATCGTTTTTCCAGATAAGCCTTTACTCATATTATCCCTCTTTTTCTATCACATTTGATATGTATTAAATATAGATTTATTTGGAAGACGATGCAAGTGTCTACTAAAAAAGAGCTTGACGTTTCTATCGAATTCGAGTATCTTTTGTAAGTGCAAATTGTAGGAGGTCATTATGGAAAAACAGAATGTTCAAGCAATTCGATTATCAATTGCAGACCCAACACCACTTGGTTTGTTTGGTTTAGCAATGGTGACGCTCGTTGCGTCCTCACAAAAACTAGGAATCACAGATGGCACTTCCCTTATTTTACCTTGGGCTATCTTCCTTGGAGGAATCGCGCAGCTGATCGCGTCCATACAAGATTCAAAGCATCATAATATTTTTGGAGCCACTGCTTTTGGCGCATTCGGTCTTTTCTGGATGGGCGTTGGAACGACTTGGCTCATTCAAGCCGGCGTTTTTGGGAAAACGCTTGCGGGAGCAGCAGATCCAAAACAGCTAGGCTTTGCGTTTATTGGTTATTTGATTTTCAGCTTGTTTATGACGATTGGTGCAATGGAAACACATAAAGTGTTATTTTTGATTTTCGTCTTTATTGATTTCTTATTCATTGGTCTTTCCCTTAGCACGTTTGGTGTGATGTACGATGTGACTCATACCATGGCAGGTATTGCAGAATTGATCATTTCCCTGCTTTCATTTTATGGTTCTGCAGCTGTTGTGCTTAATACACATTTTGGCCGTATTGTTCTGCCAATCGGACAACCATTTCGCATTTTTACAAAAGCATAAATAAAAAAGAACTGCGCTGTGCAGTTCTTTTTTTGTTTATTTTTCTTGTGCCTCTTGAAAGATCTCCCCGATGATTTCATACGAACGCATTCTTTCTTGATGGTCAAACATATCCGAATTAATCATCACTTCATCTGCTTGAGTAGCTTCAATAAAGGCTTCTAATTCTGTTTTCACCTTTTCTTTATCCCCGATGATAGTCGAGCTTAATTGTTCATCCACCATCGCCTTTTCATATGGACTCCAAAGACCGTCCATGCTCTCGACAGGTGCCTTCAGTTTTCCTGGTGTGTTGCGAATAAGACTTAAAAACCGCTGATAATGAGAGGTTGCCAAATATTCAGCCCGCTCTGTTTGATCTGCAGCAAAAACCGTCACACCGACCATTGCATAAGGCTCTTTTAACACATCAGAAGGCCTAAATGACTGTCTGTACAACTCTAACGCGGGAATTGTATTTTTAGGTGAGAAATGTGCTGCAAAGGCAAATGGCAATCCAAGTTCTCCTGCAAGTCTGGCGCTAAAACCACTTGAACCAAGGAGCCAAATTGGAATGTCCAGGCCTTCTCCTGGAACGGCTCTTACATGTTTTTTAACCTGACCGGTCGGCTTGAAATATTGACGAAGTTCTTCAAGCTGCTCAGGGAAATCTTCTCCGTTATGAAGATTACGTCTAAGCGCTCTTGCTGTTAACTGATCCGTCCCTGGTGCTCGGCCAAGACCTAAATCAATTCTCCCCGGATACAATGTCTCAAGTGTGCCAAATTGTTCGGCAATGACAAGTGAAGAGTGGTTTGGCAGCATAATCCCACCAGATCCTACTCGAATTTTTTCTGTTCCTCCCGCAATATATCCAATTAAAACGGACGTTGCAGAGCTCGCAACCCCTTCCATGTTATGGTGTTCTGCCAGCCAGTATCTATGATAGCCCCACTTCTCCGCTTTTTTTGCTAAATCCATGCTACGCTCAAAAGATTCTTTAATGGTGCCGCCTTCTGTCACAGAGGATAAATTTAAAACGGAATAGGTTTTGCCCTGTAAAACTGATTGACTCATAAATGATGTCCCCATTTCTGTCAAAAATCATACTATTTTTATACTTTCAACACCATAACATAAATCCATGAAAGATTTAAATAATTTGATTCGATGATTTTCGAAATGATGATTTTCTAGGTTTTACTTCCAATTTGAGAATTTGCACATAGAATGAAATATCAATTCTAGGAGATGGGCAATTTGTACAATCAATTCGAACACAAATGTCCCTTTTGCGGTAAATACCATGAACAGCCTCATTACAAAAGATCACGTCATGACCGTCCTCGAAAAAAAGACTGTCCATTCATTAAACAAGAATATTTAAAACAAAATATATCTCAAGGGAATCAACCTTGCCACATTGCAAAAGGAAAAAAACAATCAAAACCAAATCAAAGATCTGGACCAAGAGGCCCGGCAGGCCCAGCAGGTCCCCCTGGACCAACCGGGCCTACTGGACCTGCTGGCGGGTTAACCGGCGCCCTTCCGTTTAATCCCTCACAATCACAAAATTACGATGCAGGGCAAGTGGTCACGTTTGATGGCAGTACTTACATTGCCAATGTTGACGCTCCATCAGGAATACCAGGACTTTCCCCCGACTATACCCTTTTGGCTGCTTCTGGAGAAACAGGTCCTACTGGCGTGACTGGTAGCACTGGAGATACCGGACCTACTGGCGCAACGGGTAGCACTGGAGATACCGGTCCTACTGGCGCAACGGGTAGCACTGGAGCTACTGGTTCTACCGGGGCTACAGGTAGCACTGGACCAACAGGTCCTACTGGCGCCACGGGTAGCACTGGAGATACTGGCCCTACTGGTGCCACAGGTAGCACTGGAGATACTGGCCCTACTGGTGCCACAGGTAGCACTGGAGATACTGGCCCTACTGGTGCCACAGGTAGCACTGGAGATACTGGCCCTACTGGCGTCACAGGTAGCACTGGAAATACTGGTTCTACCGGGGCTACAGGTAGCACTGGACCAACAGGTCCTACTGGCGCAACGGGTAGCACTGGAGATACTGGTCCTACTGGCGTCACAGGTAGCACTGGAGATACTGGGCCTACCGGCGTAACGGGTGTCACTGGAGATACTGGTTCTACCGGGGCTACAGGTAGCACTGGACCAACAGGTCCTACTGGCGCAACGGGTAGCACTGGAGATACTGGTTCTACCGGTGCGACGGGTGTCACTGGAGATACTGGTTCTACCGGTGCGACGGGTGTCACTGGAGATACTGGTTCTACCGGTGCGACGGGTAATACTGGATCAACCGGACCTACTGGCGCAACGGGTAGCACTGGAGCTACTGGTCCTACCGGCGTAACGGGTGTCACTGGAGATACTGGTTCTACCGGTGCGACGGGTGTCACTGGAGATACTGGTTCTACCGGTGCGACGGGTGTCACTGGAGCTACTGGTTCTACCGGTGCGACGGGTGTCACTGGAGATACTGGTTCTACCGGCGCAACGGGTAATACTGGATCAACCGGACCTACTGGTGCCACAGGTAGCACTGGAGCTACTGGTTCTACCGGCGCAACGGGTAGCACCGGAGCCACTGGACCTACTGGCGCAACGGGTAGCACTGGAGATACTGGTCCTACTGGCGTCACAGGTATCACTGGAGATACTGGTTCTACCGGTGCGACAGGTATCACTGGAGATACTGGTTCTACTGGCGCAACAGGTATCACTGGACCAACAGGTCCTACTGGGATCGGATTAAGTGGTGTTGAAGCTTATGATCCTGTAATGGCACCAACATATTCAGTAGGGCAAGTGGTCACTTATGGTGGTGGTACTTATCTTGTGGATTTTGCACCACCTTCAGGTACGCCAGATACGTCACCAGATTACACACTTTTAGCAGCACCGGGTGAAACCGGTCCTACTGGCGCAACAGGTATCACCGGATCAACTGGTTCTACCGGTGCGACGGGTGTCACTGGAGATACTGGTTCTACCGGCGCAACGGGTAATACTGGATCAACCGGACCTACTGGCGCAACGGGTATCACTGGAGCTACTGGTCCTACCGGCGTAACGGGTGTCACTGGAGATACTGGTTCTACCGGGGCTACAGGTAGCACTGGACCAACAGGTCCTACTGGCGCCACGGGTAGCACTGGAGATACTGGCCCTACTGGCGTCACAGGTAGCACTGGAGATACTGGCCCTACTGGTGCCACAGGTAGCACTGGAGATACTGGCCCTACTGGTGCCACAGGTAGCACTGGAGATACTGGCCCTACTGGCGTCACAGGTAGCACTGGAGATACTGGTTCTACCGGGGCGACGGGTGTCACTGGACCAACAGGTCCTACTGGCGCAACGGGTAGCACTGGAGATACTGGGCCTACTGGCGTCACAGGTATCACTGGAGCTACTGGTTCTACCGGGGCTACAGGTAGCACTGGACCAACAGGTCCTACTGGCGCAACGGGTAGCACTGGAGATACTGGTCCTACCGGCGCAACGGGTAATACTGGATCAACCGGACCTACTGGCGCAACGGGTAGCACTGGAGATACTGGTTCTACCGGGGCGACGGGTGTCACTGGAGATACTGGTTCTACCGGTGCGACGGGTATCACTGGAGCCACTGGACCTACTGGCGCAACGGGTAGCACTGGAGATACTGGTTCTACCGGGGCTACAGGTAGCACTGGACCAACAGGTCCTACTGGCGCAACGGGTAGCACTGGAGATACCGGACCTACTGGTGCCACAGGTAGCACTGGAGATACTGGCCCTACTGGCGTCACAGGTAGCACTGGAGATACCGGACCTACTGGCGCAACGGGTAGCACTGGAGATACTGGTTCTACCGGGGCGACGGGTGTCACTGGACCAACAGGTCCTACTGGCGCAACGGGTAGCACTGGAGCTACTGGGCCTACTGGCGTCACAGGTATCACTGGAGCTACTGGTTCTACCGGTGCGACGGGTATCACTGGAGCCACTGGACCTACTGGCGCAACGGGTAGCACTGGAGATACTGGTTCTACCGGGGCAACGGGCATCACCGGAGCTACGGGACCTACTGGCGCAACGGGTAGCACCGGAGCCACTGGACCTACGGGTGCCACAGGTAATACTGGAGTTACTGGACCTACCGGCGTCACAGGCATCACTGGACCTACGGGTCCTACTGGCGTGACAGGTATTACTGGGGCAACTGGTTCTACCGGCACTACGGGTAGCACTGGAGATACGGGACCTACTGGCACCACAGGTAGCACTGGAGCTACTGGTCCTACTGGTGCAACAGGTAGCACTGGAGCTACTGGGCCTACCGGTGCGACGGGTGTCACTGGAGATACTGGTTCTACCGGCGCAACGGGTAATACTGGATCAACCGGACCTACTGGTGCCACAGGTAGCACTGGAGATACTGGTTCTACCGGCGCAACGGGTAGCACCGGAGCCACTGGACCTACTGGCGCAACGGGTGTCACTGGAGATACTGGTCCTACTGGCGTCACAGGTATCACTGGAGATACTGGTTCTACCGGTGCGACAGGTATCACTGGAGATACTGGTTCTACTGGCGCAACAGGTATCACTGGACCAACAGGTCCTACTGGGATCGGATTAAGTGGTGTTGAAGCTTATGATCCTGTAATGGCACCAACATATTCAGTAGGGCAAGTGGTCACTTATGGTGGTGGTACTTATCTTGTGGATTTTGCACCACCTTCAGGTACGCCAGATACGTCACCAGATTACACACTTTTAGCAGCACCGGGTGAAACCGGTCCTACTGGCGCAACAGGTATCACCGGATCAACTGGTTCTACCGGTGCGACGGGTGTCACTGGAGATACTGGTTCTACCGGCGCAACGGGTAATACTGGATCAACCGGACCTACTGGCGCAACGGGTAGCACTGGAGCTACTGGTCCTACCGGCGTAACGGGTGTCACTGGAGCTACTGGTTCTACCGGGGCTACAGGTATCACTGGACCAACAGGTCCTACTGGCGCAACGGGTAGCACTGGAGCTACTGGTTCTACCGGTGCGACGGGTGTCACTGGAGCTACTGGTTCTACCGGTGCGACGGGTGTCACTGGAGATACTGGTTCTACCGGCGCAACGGGTAATACTGGATCAACCGGACCTACTGGTGCCACAGGTAGCACTGGAGCTACTGGTTCTACCGGCGCAACGGGTAGCACCGGAGCCACTGGACCTACTGGCGCAACGGGTAGCACTGGAGATACTGGTCCTACTGGCGTCACAGGTATCACTGGAGATACTGGTTCTACCGGTGCGACAGGTATCACTGGAGATACTGGTTCTACTGGCGCAACAGGTATCACTGGACCAACAGGTCCTACTGGGATCGGATTAAGTGGTGTTGAAGCTTATGATCCTGTAATGGCACCAACATATTCAGTAGGGCAAGTGGTCACTTATGGTGGTGGTACTTATCTTGTGGATTTTGCACCACCTTCAGGTACGCCAGATACGTCACCAGATTACACACTTTTAGCAGCACCGGGTGAAACCGGTCCTACTGGCGCAACAGGTATCACCGGATCAACTGGTTCTACCGGTGCGACGGGTGTCACTGGAGATACTGGTTCTACCGGCGCAACGGGTGTCACTGGACCAACAGGTCCTACTGGCGTAACGGGTAGCACTGGAGATACTGGTTCTACCGGTGCGACGGGTGTCACTGGAGATACTGGTTCTACCGGTGCGACGGGTATCACTGGAGCCACTGGACCTACTGGCGCAACGGGTAGCACTGGAGATACTGGTTCTACCGGCGCAACGGGTAATACTGGATCAACCGGACCTACTGGCGCAACGGGTAGCACTGGAGCTACTGGTCCTACCGGCGTAACGGGTGTCACTGGAGATACTGGTTCTACCGGGGCTACAGGTATCACTGGACCAACAGGTCCTACTGGCGCAACGGGTAGCACTGGAGATACTGGTTCTACCGGCGCAACGGGTAATACTGGATCAACCGGACCTACTGGCGCAACGGGTAGCACTGGAGCTACTGGTCCTACCGGCGCAACGGGTAATACTGGATCAACCGGACCTACTGGCGCAACGGGTAGCACTGGAGATACTGGTCCTACCGGCGTAACGGGTGTCACTGGAGATACTGGTTCTACCGGGGCAACGGGCATCACCGGAGCTACGGGACCTACTGGCGCAACGGGTAGCACCGGAGCCACTGGACCTACGGGTGCCACAGGTAATACTGGAGTTACTGGACCTACTGGCACCACAGGTAGCACTGGAGCTACTGGTCCTACTGGTGCAACAGGTATCACTGGAGATACTGGGCCTACCGGTGCGACAGGTATCACTGGAGATACTGGTTCTACTGGCGCAACAGGTATCACTGGAGCCACTGGTCCTACTGGCGTCACAGGTATCACTGGAGATACTGGTTCTACCGGTGCGACGGGTGTCACTGGAGATACTGGTTCTACCGGTGCGACAGGTATCACTGGAGATACTGGTTCTACCGGTGCGACGGGTGTCACTGGAGATACTGGGCCTACCGGGGCGACAGGTATTACTGGAGATACTGGTTCTACCGGTGCGACAGGTATCACTGGAGATACTGGTTCTACCGGTGCGACGGGTGTCACTGGACCAACAGGTCCTACTGGCGTAACGGGTAGCACTGGAGATACTGGTTCTACCGGTGCGACGGGTGTCACTGGAGATACTGGTTCTACCGGTGCGACGGGTATCACTGGAGCCACTGGACCTACTGGCGCAACGGGTAGCACTGGAGATACTGGTTCTACCGGGGCAACGGGCATCACCGGAGCTACGGGACCTACTGGCGCAACGGGTAGCACCGGAGCCACTGGACCTACGGGTGCCACAGGTAATACTGGAGTTACTGGACCTACTGGCACCACAGGTAGCACTGGAGCTACTGGTCCTACTGGTGCAACAGGTATCACTGGAGATACTGGGCCTACCGGTGCGACAGGTATCACTGGAGATACTGGTTCTACTGGCGCAACAGGTATCACTGGACCAACAGGTCCTACTGGGATTGGATTAAGTGGTGTTGAAGCTTATGATCCTGTAATGGCACCAACATATTCAGTAGGGCAAGTGGTCACTTATGGTGGTGGTACTTATCTTGTGGATTTTGCACCACCTTCAGGTACGCCAGATACGTCACCAGATTACACACTTTTAGCAGCACCGGGTGAAACCGGTCCTACTGGCGCAACAGGTATCACCGGATCAACTGGTTCTACCGGTGCGACGGGTGTCACTGGAGCTACTGGTTCTACCGGCGCAACGGGTAATACTGGATCAACCGGACCTACTGGCGCAACGGGTAGCACTGGAGCTACTGGTCCTACCGGCGTAACGGGTGTCACTGGAGCTACTGGTTCTACCGGGGCTACAGGTAGCACTGGACCAACAGGTCCTACTGGCGCAACGGGTAGCACTGGAGATACCGGACCTACTGGTGCAACAGGTAGCACTGGAGATACTGGCCCTACTGGCGTCACAGGTAGCACTGGAGATACCGGACCTACTGGCGCAACGGGTAGCACTGGAGATACCGGACCTACTGGTGCCACCGGTTCAACTGGATCAACCGGTCCTACTGGCGCAACAGGTATCACTGGCACAACAGGTATCACCGGATCAACTGGTTCTACCGGTGCGACGGGTGTCACTGGAGCTACTGGTCCTACTGGCGTCACGGGTATCACTGGAGATACCGGACCTACTGGTGCCACCGGTTCAACTGGATCAACCGGTCCTACTGGCGCAACAGGTATCACTGGCACAACAGGTATCACCGGATCAACTGGTTCTACCGGGGCAACGGGCATCACCGGAGCTACGGGGCCTACTGGCGCCACGGGTAGCACCGGAGCCACTGGAGCTACTGGAGCTACTGGTTCTACCGGGGCAACGGGTAATACTGGAGCTACTGGTTCTACCGGGGCAACGGGTAATACTGGATCAACCGGACCTACTGGCGTAACGGGTATCACTGGAGATACCGGTCCTACTGGCGCAACGGGTATTACCGGAGCTACTGGTCCTACCGGCGTAACGGGTGTCACTGGACCTACTGCTCCTACCGGCGTAACGGGTGTCACTGGAGCTACTGGTTCTACCGGGGCTACAGGTAGCACTGGACCAACAGGTCCTACCGGCGTCACAGGCATCACTGGACCTACGGGTCCTACTGGCGTGACAGGTATTACTGGGGCAACTGGTTCTACCGGCACTACGGGTAGCACTGGATCAACCGGACCTACCGGCACCACAGGTATTACCGGGGCTACCGGAGCTACTGGTCCTACCGGTGCCACAGGTATCACCGGAGCTACTGGCCCTACCGGCGCCACAGGCATTACAGGTGCAACTGGACCTACTGGCGTGACAGGTGTTACGGGTGTCACTGGGGCAACCGGAACAGGTGGTTTTACAGATACTGCACTTTATGCTGCTAATAGTTCTGGACCTACCATTGTTACTGTAGCCAGTGGAACGAATATTCCTCTGCCAAACTTTCAAAACATTACTGGTTTTACAGCAAACGGCACAAGTACTGTTTTTACCGTTCTGCAAACTGGTAAATATTATATTACGTATCAAGTCAACACCACTACAGCTCTTTTGATTAATACACGTTTGCTTTTAAATGGAACAACTACTGTTTCTGGTTCTGTTCAATCACCTGTTATCTCCACTTCATTTATCAACAACACTGTTATTGTTAATTTAACAGCTGGTAATACCATTTCACTGCAGTTTTTTGGGGCGGTTGTTACAGCTATTTTAGTTGGTGGAGGTGGTGCTGCAGGAGCAGCCTTGACCATTATACGGCTAAGCTAAACGAAAAAAGAAAGGCTTTCTCAGCCTTTCTTTTTTATATCTTCTATTAAAGTTATACAACGTTCAATATCATGAGACTGCAAAAGGTGAAAAATAGATTGGATGATTGAAAACTCTAAATTCCACCATTCTAATAACTGCAGTTTTTTGATTATTTCGGATGAAAATCGATATTTCATGAGCTGCTGGGGATTTCCTGCGGCTATTGCATATGGAGGCACATCTTTTGTGATCACACTATTTGCTCCGATCACGGCCCCGTTGCCTATACATACTCCGGACATAATCGTCGCACCATATCCAATCCATACGTCATGTCCAATATGAACATCCCCCTTCGATTTTGGGTGTCCTTTAATATGTGCAGCTTCTTTGAAAATTTGATTAAATGGATACGTTGTGACCCAATCTGTACGGTGTTCCCCGCCTAGAAAAATTTTCACTTCGTTCGCGATGGAACAAAACTTCCCAATATGTAATGTCGTCCCTTCCCCCCATGTCAACACTTGGAAATCTGGTCCGGCATAAGAAAAGTCACCAATATTGTGCGAGCTTAGTTCACTTCTTTGATTCAAAAACATAGAAGATCCGGCCTCCTTAAAAGTGATAGATCTTCGTATGTATATGCTGCTTTACACCTTTACATTATGATTGAACAAGCGATACAATTTGTTTTTTCTTCCATACGAGCTGATAGTAGCTGTATTGGAGGAGTAAGTTAACAAAAAACGCAGCAGGGTAGCCAATCCATATTCCTTTAATGCCAAGGGATGTATAGTGTGATAGCACATAAGCGACTGGTACTTCTACAAGCCAAATTGAACAAATACTAAAGATCGTTGGCCAAAGAACTGTCCCACTTGCTCTCATTGTGGCTGCAACAATTTGGGCCGTTCCAAAAATGAGATAGCTCCATAGTGTAATGACGACCAAACTATATGCAATGTCTATCGTCTTAGGATCTGTTAAAAAGATAGATAAAATCTGCGGTGCAAAAATATAAACGAAAATAATGATACATCCGCCTATGGCGAAGTTAAGTCCTAACCCAATTTTAATGACATCTTTCAGTCGATTCATATTTCCTGCACCAATGAATTGTGCTGCAAAGATTGAGACCGCAATGCCAATACTCACTGCCGGCATCTGCACATAACTCACGACTTGATTGACAACACCATAGGCAGCTGTCGCCTGCGATCCATAATCGTTGACGAAAGAAATAACGGCAATTTCTGATAAAGAAATAAGGATCATATTAATGCTTGATGGGATACTGAGCTTTAATAACGTTTTTAATAGATCCCCTTTCATCAATAAATGCTTTCTCACCGATGCATCAATACGAAGCGGATGCTTTGTCTTATATAAGTAGATATGTAGAATGATAAACGTCACAATTGTTGAAATCACAGAAGCATACGCAGCGCCATATAAGCCGAACGCCGGCAGTCCCAGCCAGCCAAATAATAAAATTGGCAGCATCAGAATATTCGTTGCCGTACTAATCATTAAGAAATAAAAAGGTGTTTTCGAATCCCCTGTTCCCCGCAAGAATGTTGTATAAACAAAATAAAGAAATAAGATCGGCATTGAGATAAATAAAATTCTGGCATAAGCCGCACTTTCCTCCACGATATTAGCAGGTGTTCCCATGAGGTTTAAGATGTCTGTTGCGAAAAAACCTCCAATGATCGCTAAAGATACGCCGATCAAAAAAGTGAATGAAAGCGTTGTACCAATGATTTCTTTTAATTTCTGTTCATTTTTTGCTCCATAGGCCTGTCCAATAAGGATCGAGCTTCCTGATCCAATTCCAATGGAAAAAGAAACGAGTAAAAAGAAAAGCGGAAAGAATGCAGAAATGGCAGCTACTGCATCCTCTCCAATCCATCTTCCGACAAGAACAATCGACACTAATTGTCCGATCGATTGCAAAATATTGCTTAGCAAAAGCGGGATGAGAAAAATGGACATGGATTTTACTAAAGATTGATTATTATCTAACGTCATGATGGTTCTCCTTCTCTCTCTAAATCTAAAGATTCTCAGCTAATATGCTGACAATACGGTCTTCTATCTCTTTCCCTTTTTCGTCATCAATAAGGTGATTTAACAAGATGGAAAAAGCGAGCGTTTTTCCGCCCTGCGTGTCAATATATCCAGATAGTGTGCTGACCGTTGTTAACGACCCTGTTTTTGCACGTACTTTTTCTAGTGTAGCTGGTTCTTTCAATCTGTTCCTTAACGTGCCCCCCACCATTCGTTCACTTACCCCTGCTAAAGGGAGCGCATGTTCATAGGTTTTAAACCATCTTTCCTTTTGAATGTTTGTCAAAAATAAAGTGAACTGGTTAGCAGAGACAAGGTTAATAGGTGATATCCCTGATCCGTCACGCAAAACTGTAAGCGAAGGATCGATGCCAAACGCAGGAAGCCGTTCATTCATGACGTCCAGCCCAGCTTCAAAGCTCCCTTTGTTCTTCACTTTTTTACCTAGTTCCTTTAGCAAAATTTCTGCATGTGTATTGTTGCTTAATTTCATCATAGGAACGAGCAGCTCTGATAATGGCATCGATGTATGGGAGGCGATTTTTTTGGCTTTTTTAGGAACTTGTTTTGCTTTCAGCGATCCTTTTACTTGAATCCCTTCCGCCTTTAACGCTCGTTTCATTAAGTCTAAAGCATAGGCGGCCGGATCCGATAAAGCTACCCATTGTTTAGATGAGCTTGCTTTAACCGGAATGGTTCCAGTCAACGTAATCTTGTTAGTTCCGTGAGAGCGCTTAAAAGAAATTTTCTTATTTTCGCCTTCTGGAACTGTTTTTACTTGATTGATGACTTGAGCGACATCCGTCTTCGGTATCATCTCATATGCGGCTTTCTGTCCTACTTTTTTCCCTGGTTTTACTTCGAGAATCACGGTCCCTGCATCATAATCTTGATTCGGTGAAGCCGTGAGAGCAGAAATTTGTGCACCGTAATATTGATCCTCATCACTCCAAGGAAGATCAATGGAGTATCTCGTGTCATCAAACCAAGTGTCATCAGCCGCAAGCTGTCCGCGAATGGTATGTATTCCGGCCTTTTTGACTTGTTTGGCAAGTGCCGCAAAATCCTCCTCTAATAAAGTCGGATCGCCGGTGCCACGAAGATAAAGGCTGCCATGTAGCGTTTTCTTTTGAATGGAACCATCCATCCAGATGTCTGTAGGGAATGTGTGTGTTTCTCCAAGTATATCAAGTGCGATGGCTGATGTGAGCAGTTTCATATTAGAAGCAGGAGTAAGACGAATATCGGCTTGATGTTCATAAAGAAGAGAGGTGTCAGAAGTATCGCGGACGCTGATGCCAGAGATCGCGCCCTCTAAATCGGGTGCTGTTCGTATGAATTCGTCTAAAGCGGTCATCCAAGCCAGTGAATCGTCACGAGCTGTGAGCTGTTCATCTTTCGCTGAAAAAGGAATAAATAAAATCGACAGGATACATATTTGTAAAAACATGAGCTTTGATAAACGCTTCACGCAATTCCTCCTTTTTGTTGCAGCAAATTTTAGAAGAATATGTTCATTATACACAAAAGAACGTTTGTTCTCAAAGGTTTTTTAAACAGAAAAGTCAGCTTTCTTTGACGAAAACTGACAAGCCCTTTACCTCTTTTCTGGATTCCAGCCATCGGCTCCGCCAAGAACTGCTTGAACCGTGATCTGACTTGCTTCGTTATTGGTTAAAATAGTTGACCATTTTACGCGGTTTGCTGGACTGCTCCCCGCTCCTGTCGATCCAAATTCTTTATACCTGGCCGTTCTTTCATTGTCACGGTTATCCCAGTTATGCCATCCCACTGCTTTTATATGGTCATCCATTTTTGTATGAAGGAATGTCACAGCCGAATAAGGTCTCCACGGACGTCCTAAATAAACCGATTGCGCAGCTGCCGCTCCCTTTTTCAACGTAGAATCTATGAATACGTAGCCGTACCTTTGCGCTTCTGTTGTGGATGCTGCAGTAATATACCCATTTCCAAGACTTTTTATTTCAGCTCTTTTAAACACAGCGGTGGCTGATCCAAAAATAAAATCGACCGTGCCCTCGATATAGCAGTTTTCATAATATTGCCGCCCTGTGCCTGTTGCATAAAGTGTATCTTGATAACCTAACACACGTATTTGTTTGAACACAGCCCGGTCGCCAGACACATACAGCGCCACAGCCTGACCAGCATGTCTTCCAGCTGTATTTTGGAAGGTAATATTTTCTGCATAAAAATCGTTTGCACGAATCATTGTGCTTGAGCTATTTGTTGTACTGCCACTGCTTGCATTTGTATCATCATACGTAAGGATCGTCTTGTGCTGGTTTTCGCCTATAAAGGATACGTGTGGCTTATTTTGCGGAAGTAAAATTTTTTCTTTATATACGCCATTTTTAATATAGATCGTTGCCGGTTGTTGATTGTTTGCTGGAATCGCATCAATGGCAGACTGAACGGTGCGATATGACCCGCTTCCCTTTTGATCAACGACAAGGACGCGGTTATGCCCGGCTTCTGCTGCTTGAAGTGAAGGGGGGTCAAAAAGAAATAAAGACAAGACCATGACAATCCATACGTTTCTATATTTCATCACATATCTCCTCCTCTTTTTGTGAACGTTTTCATCAAACGTTCTTTTTGATCCTATTCCATACACGCATAAAAAAACACCCACGTTTTTATGTTGTGGATGTTTTTTTAGACTTTTCATATTGCATCGCATAAATCCCTTCATCTTCAATCCATTCACAAAATAGAACGTCTCGATAAGAGGAAATATGCTGCTTTTTTAATTGCTTATTCAGCCAGGATTCATCAAAGCCGGCTTCTTGTAAATCATCTTTTAAAATTTCGCCGTCAATAATAAACGTTCTAGGCAATTTGACTTCTTTTTCCTTCACGTTCACATCTTCTGCTGTGGCTGGTGCGTATTTCATTTTCGGAAGAACACTGACAGAGCCGTCAGTTTCCAAAATGGCATATTCAATTTCATTCAGGGCAAAATGGCCTTTTGCCCGAACCAGTGTCTGCAGCTGATTGATATCAAGCATATTCTTCTTCAACCGGTTGTAGTGAATCTTCCCCTTATCAATCACAAGCGTAGGTCTTCCTTCTAAAAACGCACGAATGGATTTAAAGCGCTGTGAAAGCCATTCAACTGTATAAATGAGAACGCCCCATACCGCAACAGCAAATAAAATGTGCTGAATCCTGACTTCCGGATCAAAAATGGCGTTTCCGACCATTTCACCTAAAATCAGTGCAGAAATAAAATCAAACGGCGTGATTTGTGCAAATTGTGTTTTCCCTAATAATTTTGTAATAAAAAATAAAGCAAAAAATCCGATTAAAAGTTCAATTAAAATATTAACGAACGGCACAAAGATTCCTTCCTTTCATGCTGCATTTATATACAGCATATACATGTAAGGAAGGTTCTAAACCATTTATGAAGGCAATAAAATAAACACATTGTCCCCTTCAACTAATGTTTCAAAAGTTTTAACGCATCCGTGATCTGGCGCTTGAACGTTTCCTGACGAAAGATCAATCTTCCAATCATGCATTGGACAGAAAACATGGTTCCCGCTGACCATCCCTTCAGCTAAAACGCCGCCTTTATGAGGACAGCGATTTTCAATGGCTTTGAACTGCTTATTAGAGGTTTGAAAAACAGCTAATTCAAGTGTACCGGCGTCAACTGTTTTCCCTAGCTGGAGCGGAAAATCTGATAGGGTGCCAATGTGAACTTTAACAACCGAAACTGTCATATGATCTCATCCCTTCAATTAGTTTATACGGAAGCCGTCGCTTTTTGAAATAATTGTCTCGTGTCTTTTTGACTCTCACGAAGTTCCTGCCAAGGCTCTTCATATGTTGAAAGTGCAATGTCCAATCTTTTGATTAAGGCTGCTCGTTTTTTATCATCTAGGAGCACTGATTGAATGTGATCTAACCCAAGTCGTTCAACCCAAGCAGAGGTTCTTTCTAAATAATTTGCTGTTTCTCTGTAATATTGCAGGTATGCTGCAGCCATTTGCTCTACTTCTTCTGCTGTACTGACCTTCATTAATAAATCTCCAGCCCGCAGGTGTGTGCCGCCATTTCCGCCGGCGTACAATTCAAAACCTCCATCAATTCCCACAATGCCGAGGTCTTTAATTCCAGACTCTGCACAGTTTCTAGGACAAGCAGAGACGGCCATTTTTACTTTATGTGGTGTCGCAAGACCTTCAAATTTCTTTTCAAGTGCAATTCCAAGAGCCATGGAGTCTTGCGTGCCGAACCTGCAAAATTGTTCTCCAACACATGTTTTGACCGTTCTTAAAGATTTTCCATATGCATAACCCGATGGCATATCCAAATCCGCCCACACTTTAGGTAAATCTTCTTTTTTGACTCCTAGAAGGTCGATACGCTGACCGCCAGTCATTTTCACAAGCGGTATTTCATATTTGTCGACGACATCGGCAATTTTTCTCAGGTCATTTGCATTGGTAACGCCGCCGTACATTCGCGGAACAACCGAATAGGTGCCATCGTTTTGAATATTGGCATGCATGCGTTCATTTACAAAGCGTGAGCTCTTTTCATCTTTGTACTCAAGTGGATGAAGCATGCCTAAATAATAATTCAGTGCAGGGCGGCATTTTGAACAGCCTTCCTCTGTCTCCCAGTCAAGTACATTCATCACTTCTTTGACATGCTGCAAGCCTTTTTCTTTGATTTCATGAATGACTTCATCTCGTGAAAGAGTGGTGCAGGCGCAGATGGTTTCTTTTTGTGCTGTTCGGTTTGCATCCTCACCTAGCGTATGCCAAAGAATCTCTTCGACAACGGGCTGACAGCCTCCGCATGATCGTGAGGCACTTGTACATTGCTTGACTTCCTGAAACGTTGTTAAGCCTTCTTTCTGAATGGCTTCCACAATCTGCCCCTTTGATACGCCATTACAGCCGCAAACGATATGGTCGTTTGCCATGCTGTCAATCGTGCTTTCTTTCGCCGGATCATTCGAGGTTAAGACAGATACCTTCTCCATATCCGACATATCTACTCCTTCTTTAATGTACGAAAATAAACGAGGTCCGTCGCTTGTTTCTCCAAACATGACAGCGCCTACTAATCTGTTTTGCTGGAAGACGAGTTTTTGATAGATGTCTTTTTGTTCGTCAAAAATCTTAATCGCTTTTTTCTCATCGTTTTCAATAAAGTCACCAGCTGAAAATACATCAACTCCTGATACTTTCAGCTGTGTTGACAGAACAGAGCCTTCATATGGAGCGGGGTTTAAGCCGCATACATGCTTGGCAAGTACATTTGCTTGATCGTATAAAGGAGCAACTAATCCGTACGTTTGTCCCCTGTGTTCCACACATTCTCCGACGGCATAAATGCCCGGTACACTTGTTTCCATAAAATCATTGACGATAATCCCACGGTTCACTTCAAGCCCGCTAATTTCTGCAAGCATTTTACTTGGTTTAATTCCCACCGCCATGACGACTAGGTCTGCCTCAAGTGTAGTGCCGTCTGAAAATGATAAACCTTCTACTCTTGTATCTCCTAAAATCTCATTTGTCTGTTTTCCTAACAGGAATTTCATACCCTGTTCTTCTAATGCTTTTTGAAGAAGCTGGCCTGCAATAGGGTCTAGCTGGCGTTCCATTAAATGAGAGCCGAGGTGAATCACATTTACTTCCATGCCTAAGTTTAATAGACCGCGTGCTGCTTCCAGCCCAAGAAGTCCGCCTCCGACGACTGCTGCTTTTTTGTACATAGTAGAGGCATTGACCATTTCCTCAGTGTCTTGCAATGTACGAAAAGCTGTCACGCCTTTTTTGTCACTCCCTGGAATTGGCAGGATAAATGGAAGTGACCCTGTTGCTAAAATCAATCGGTCATAATGCACGATCCGTCCTTGATCACTGGTGACTGTTCGGTTCTCTGTATCGATCTTCACAATGGTCTCGTTTATAAACAGCTGAATATCATGCTTTTGATACCAGTTCCAATCGTTTAACGTAATATCTTCGACCTTGGTATCCCCTTGAAGCACTTTCGATAAAAGAATTCGGTTATAGTTAGGATACGGTTCAGTCCCAAATACCGTCATGTCGAATCGTTCGCCATCTGTTTTTAAAATGTTTTCAAGGCTTCGAATGCCGGCCATACCGTTCCCCACTAATACGAGTTTTTCTTTCATGAAAAAACACCCCTCATGTGATCATTTTTTAGAAAGTACCATAATCTAAACATAGATGGAAAATACATGTTAAAATTTCTCACATAGTTTTTCATTCACGTAGGCTGACAGCTGTACAGGACAATATTTAAAGCCTGGCATTTTACTGTGCGGATCTAGTTGATCATCGATTAATTGATTAATTGATTGATGTTTGCTCCAGTGAAATGGAACAAACACGGTATCTTTTCGAATGGTGTCTGATATGCGGCATCTGACGATGGCACTTCCTCTTATTGACTTGATGGTCACGAGCTCCCCGTGCTGAAGTCCATACGTTTTCGCTGTGTCAGGATGAAGCTCTGCATATGCTTCAAACTGTCTGGCAACAAGAGAGGTGCTCCTTCTTGTTTGAACGCCTGTTTGGTAATGAGCCATTACCCTGCCGGTCGTTAAATAAAGAGGGTATTCTTGACTGACGGGTTCCTTTGCAGCTTTTTTTCCGTGTGTGACGACGGCAAACTTCGCTAAACTGTCAGAATGTGAGAATGCATGTTCAAATAATCTTTCAGTTCCCGGGTCTTCTAAATGAGTACAAGGCCACCTTATGCCTTGTTCCTTCCTTAGCCTTTCATAGGTTATGCCTGAATAATCAGCCTTTGCACCTTTCGTTACGGCTCTTAATTCCTCAAATATCTCTTCTGCGGATGAAAAGGTAAAATGGCTTCCTTTGCCTAATACAGCTGCTATTTCACAAATGATTTGCCAATCGTGTTTTCTTTGGTATTTAAGTGGATATGTTGCTTCTCTAAGCGTAACGCGCCCCTCTACGTTTGTCACGGTACCTTCATCCTCTAAATATGACGAAGCAGGTAAAATTACATCTGCCATTGCAGCTGTCTCAGACATAAATAAATCTACGGCAACAAAAAAGGACAAGTTCTTGATGGCTTGCTGAATCAAGTGCGCGTTCGGCCCTGACTGGACAGGATTTGAGCACATTAAAAAGAGTGCTTTGATCTCACCTGCCTGCATTTTTTCAAACATCTCAAAAGCAGACACGCCCTTTCCTGGGAGTTCTTTTTCATCAATGTTCCATCGTTCAGCCATTTCTTTTCTGTGAGCAGGGTTTGAGATATCTCGATATCCTGGGAGCTGATCTGCTTTTTGCCCATGCTCTCTTGCTCCCTGGCCATTTCCCTGGCCGGTTATTGCGCCATAGCCGCATCCGAAGCGGCCGATCTTCCCAGTAACAAGCAGAATATTCAGGAAATTACGCACAGAGGCTGTTCCGTCTATTTGCTGCTCAATGCCTCTTGCTGTAAAAATCATACCTGTCTTTTCTTGCGCGAATTTCCTTGCTATTTTCTGCATCACATCAATCGTCACGCCAGTTTGCTCAGCAATGTCTGGCAGGGAGATGTGGGAGATGTGCTCCTTTAATTCTTGGAAACCTGACGTTCGTTGATGAATAAAAGATTCATCGATTAAATGTTCATACAGCATGATGTGCAATATGCCGTTTGCCAGTGCAGCATCTGACCCTGGTTTTAGGCTGACGTGTAAATCGGCTAATTGGGCTGTCGGTGTTTTGCGCGGATCAATGACGATGAGAAATGTCCCGTTTTTTTTCGCCTCTTCGATGTAGGGCAGGAAGGTTGGCTGACATTCCGCTATATTCGTTCCGACCAATATCAGCACTCGTGCATGCTTGATGTCGCTTAGAGGAAAGGTCAGACCACGGTCAAGTCCGAATGTTTGATTTGCGGCAGTTGCTGCCGAAGACATACATAGTCTGCCGTTATAATCGATGTATTTCGTTTTCAGCGCCACTCTTGCAAATTTCCCGAGTAAGTATGCTTCCTCATTTGTAATTGATGCGCTTCCGTACACACTGATCACATCATGGCCATGCGACAGCTGAAGGGATCTTATGTTTGCTTTGATTTCTTCGAGTGCCTCCTGCCATGTCGCTTTTACAAATTGTCCGTTTCTTTTGATCAGCGGGTGATTCAGGCGATCTTTATGAAGTGCGTGCTGGTGTGCATGCTGTCCTTTCATACAAAGCCTGCCGTGCGTTGTTGGATTGTGTACGCCAATCGTTTGATAGCGTGTTCGCCCTTCCACATGCTGCTCAATTAACTGCATTTTGCACTGCATACTGCAAAAAGGACATTGGGATGAAAACACTCGCTTTTGTTCTTCTTGCTTTGATTTTTGCTGGGCATATTGTAAAAAAGATTGACTCATACCTTCACATCCTTTTGTCTTACATTTCCTTGACTGCTTTGGTCAAATTGCGCACAGAGCACGTCTCTTCTTTCCTCATCAAGTAATTTTTCTCGAATAGAAATGTTTCCATTTCTGGAAAGCCAATCGCCAATGGATTCTTGAAAGTAAGCATTTTTTCTATACTCTTCAAGCAGCGCTTTAAAAAAAGGAATAAGTTCACTTGAATGAGGCAAGGTGTAAAAAAGCTGGCCTCCTATATAAATATTCCATTCACCCAGCTGTTTCTTCAGACAGATGTCATCAATTAGGGCAAGTTTACATGAGCAGGAAGCGCCGATGATATGAATGGAGGTGACTGCTGGTAAAAGTGTATCTTCTACTTGTCTTTCCAGCTCCATCACAAGTGACGTGACAGCTGGATCGTTGCAGTCACATGAAAGGATATGAGATAGTCTTCTTTTCTCATTAGGCATAATTGGCCAATGGTTTTTGACGATTTGTGCCGCCTGTTTTGACACACCGGTGAGCCGTATTCGTTTATACTTTGTCAGTTCTGCCTGCTCAATCAGTCTGTTCTCTAACAAAGACGTAATGATCTTCAAAAAATCCAGATCAAGCCGGCCTCCATATAATTGTGGAATCAACATGTCTTCCTGATCAGCAGTGCTGATTTTTTCCACCGATCCTTGAAATTGCTCGAGATAGTATTGAATGGCCGGTCGGCAGATGCCGCAGCCGTGATTTGTTTTCCATTGAAAATGTCTTCTTATTTCTTCAGCATTCACCGGCTGCTGCTTTTTAATAAACGAAAAAATGGTCTGCTCATCTACTTCTGTACATGGACAAAGAAAGACATGCGATTCCGTTTGTTCATGTGATGATAACTGGCAGCAAGCACGTACGAGTTCTTGACAGCCGCCGCACCCGGTTGCTGCCCCTGTCTGTTTTTTCACTTCTTCTAAATTTGTCAGCTCATGGATCGATATGCTATTTAAGATGGCCCCTTTTGTAACGTTTTGACATTGGCAGACGAGGTCTTCCATTTTTAATGAATCTAGTGGGGATGGCTGCTTTTCATGAAGGGATTTCATGACCACACTTTTATCACGTCCCACTTTCACATCTTGCAAAAGCTGATCGGCATTCTCCAGCTCTCCGACGAATAAAATACCTGCCAGCGCCTCACGTTCAAAGACGAATTTTTTATACACTTCTTGCTCTTCATCTAAATAAGTCACAGCTGACGTAAATGGGGAATGATGTTCAATACATCCAGCAGAATAAATCGGCATGTCAGGGACTTTTAATTTTGTTGAGTAAATGGGCTGAGGTGTATGTGTGATTTTTTTTCCTAAAAGATGCTTAGCGAGCACACATGCTTGTTCATAAATGGGCTGAACAAGACCGTGCACCATCCCTTTGTGCTCTGCACATTCTCCAATCGCATAAATATTCGGGATATTTGTCTCCATCACGTCATTGACGACAATGGCTTTTCTCGTGTGTATGCCATGATTCTCTGCAAGCTGTATATTCGGACGGATACCTGTTGTAAAAACAACAAGATCAGCATCGACGATGTCGCCATTTTTCAATAGAACCCCTTCTACTCTTTCGTCTCCTAAGCATGCAATGGTATGGGCATTTGTTTTCACCTGAATGCCTTTTCGCATGAATTGTCGAAGTAATAATCCGGCAGCTGTTTCATCTAATTGGCGCTGCATGAGCCGCTCCATATGATGAATGATGGTGGTTTCCAGCCCCGCAATTTGCAGACCAGCTGCCACCTCCACACCAAGCACGCCGCCTCCGATCACTGCAGCTCGTTGATATCGCATTGCATCCGCACAAATGGCCTCATAATCATCAATTGTACGAAAAGCGTAAATCCCTTTTTTGGACACCCCCTGAATAGGAAGAAAATTCGGCGATGAACCTGTTGCGATGATGAGCTTGTCATAGGGGATTTCCCGGCGCGCATCTGTCATGACACACTTTCGATTTGTATCGATATGTACAACTGATTCTCCTTTGTACAATGTGATGTCATGCGCGGTGTACCATTCTTTTTCCTTTAGTTGAATTCCATCTAACGATTCCTTTTTTTGTAAAATTGATGAAAGTTTTATTCGATTGTAGGCAGAGTGCTTCTCTTTTCCAATGACTGTTATGGCATCGTGTTCTGGCTGCTTTTGAATGACCTCTTCGATACATTTCATACTCGCCATGCCGTTTCCAATAAACACAAGTTTGCGTTTTGCCATCTGAAATCAACCTTTCTAAGCCTCTTGCTCCAACACATTGTATGGATTGATTATGGCACACACTTGTAAAAAAGTGTTTATTCATGTCAATTTTTCTCACATAATACTTTCATTAAATAAGTGAACTCGCTATCTTTAAGTCAGAAAATTCAAAATGCAGGAGGCGTTTTATGAAACTCTCAGAACTAAAATCAAGTGGTCATCCTAAGACATTGTTTGGTTCCTTTTTATATTTCGATGTGAGCTTTATGATCTGGGTTTTGTTAGGGGCGCTGGGTGCTTTTATTGCGCAAGATTTTACTTTATCCACTGTAGAGAAAGGCATGATTGTTGCCATTCCGATTCTATCTGGTTCTTTTTTTCGGATTGTGCTTGGTTTATTCACCGATCGAATAGGACCTAAAAAGACAGCAGTAATGGGAATGCTTTTAACGACCATTCCGCTCATTTGGGGGTTTGTCGCTGGTACAACCCTTTCGGAGCTCATACTGATTGGGATTTTGCTTGGAGTAGCAGGAGCAAGTTTTGCTGTTGCTTTGCCAATGGCAAGCCGCTGGTATCCTCCTCACTTACAAGGAGTAGCTATGGGGATTGCAGGCGCCGGGAATAGTGGAACACTGATATCCACATTATTTGGTCCAAGGCTTGCGGAGATTTACGGGTGGCATGCCGTAATGGGGCTCGCTCTGATCCCGTTAAGTCTTGTCTTTTTGTTTTTTATTTTCACTGCAAAAGATGCACCAAATCAGCCCGCTCCTCAGCCGATTCGGTCGTACTTTTCAGTATTTCAAGTGAAATCGACATGGTTTTTCTGTCTGCTTTATGCGATCACATTCGGAGGATTTGTTGGGCTTTCCAGTTTCCTCAGTATTTTCTTTGTGGATCAATATGGGGTTTCGAAAATTCACGCTGGTGATTTTGTGACCCTTTGTGTGGCGGCAGGCAGCTTCTTTCGGCCTGTTGGCGGTCTCATTGCCGATAAAATAGGTGGAATGAAAGTGCTGCTTGGATTATTCGGAATCATCGGCATCTGCTTAGGAGGAGTGAGCAGTCTTCCAGCTTTACCAGTGGTCATTGCGCTTTTATTTGCCGGGATGATGTGTCTTGGGATGGGGAATGGCGCTGTTTTTCAGCTGGTGCCTCAAGTATTTCATAAAGAAATTGGGATTGTGACCGGAATTGTTGGGGCTGCTGGAGGCATTGGCGGATTCTTTTTACCTAATATTCTAGGCAGTTTAAAAGAATTGACTGGCTCGTATACGTTTGGCTTTTTGACCATTTCCCTTTTTGTTCTAGTTGTCTTTCTCTGTTTAGTTGTATCGCAGCTTAAACGTAAAAAAGTGTTGATCAACCATACCATTTCTGAATCATAAAAAGCCATGACCACACGTTGGTCATGACTTTTCTTTATATTGTAACACCCTTTGTTTGACCTATTTTGGCAGAACCGAACTCCCCATTAAATAACGGTCTACCTCGTGCGCCACTTGTCTGCCTTCATTAATTGCCCAGACAATCAAGCTTTGCCCGCGTCTTGCATCTCCCGCTGCAAATACGCCTTCTACATTTGTTGTATATTCCCCATACTTTGCGTCAATGCGATTGTTTTTGCTGTCCACGCCAAAGTGTTTCACAAGCGGCTGTTCAGTTCCCTCAAAACCAATTGCAATAAAGACGAGCTGAGCAGGCCATACCTTCTCTGTCCCTGGAATCTCATGAAATTCAAACTTACCTTGTTCGTTTTTCACCTTTTCCATTTGAATGGTATGAAGCTCTTTTAATTTCCCATTTTTATCTGCCACAATTTTTGTGGTTTGAATTGAATATTGACGCGGATCTTCTCCGAATTTTGCTTGTGCTTCTTCATAAGCATAATCCAGCGAGAATACATAAGGCTGTTCTGGCCACATGTTATCCCCTACACGTGTATCCGGAAGCTTTGGATGCTTTCCGAATTGAACAACACTTTTTGCTTTTTGGCGAAGTGCAGTTGCGACGCAGTCAGCGCCTGTATCTCCTCCGCCAATCACAATCACATCTTTCCCTTTTGCGTCAATAAAGTTTTTGTCTTTGAATCCTGAATCAAGCATGCTTTTTGTTGCGAGTGTTAAATAATCCATTGCAAGGTGAATGCCTTTTGCTTCCCGGCCTTCGATCAACAGATCACGCTGCTTTTGTGCACCTGTACAAAGGATAACCGCATCAAACTGCTCTTTCAGTTCGTCGGCAGTGATATCCACGCCGATTTCTGTGTTCGTCACAAAGTCAATGCCTTCTTGTCTTAGAAGTTTGACTCTTCGCTCGACCACTTCTTTGTCGAGCTTCATATTCGGAATGCCGTATGTCAGCAGTCCGCCAAGGCGGTCAGAACGCTCGAATACTGTAACAGCGTGTCCTGCTTGGTTTAATTGATCAGCACTTGCAAGTCCTGCTGGTCCTGAGCCGACAATGGCAATTTTCTTCCCTGTACGGCTTGAAGGGATTCTTGGCGTGATCCATCCATTTTCAAAGCCTTTATCAATGATCGTGCGTTCGATATTTTTAATCGAAACAGCTGGATCATTAATAGCGACTGTACATGAACCTTCACAAGGCGCAGGACATACTCTCCCAGTAAACTCAGGGAAATTATTTGTTTTTTGCAGTCTTTCGAGCGCTTCTTTCCATCTTCCGCGATAGACCAGGTCATTCCACTCTGGAATTAAATTGTAGATCGGGCAGCCAGACACGCCGCCCCTGATCTCCATACCAATTTGACAAAACGGTGTTCCGCAATCCATACATCTAGCGCCCTGTTTCTTCAATACGTCATCTGTATAAGGAGCTGAATATTCTTTCCAGTCATTTTGACGAGTGAGAGGGTCACGTTCATTTGGCTTTTCTCTTTTATATTCCATAAAACCTGTTGCTTTGCCCATTGTCCTCTCCCCTTTCTTAATGAGCGAGGGCTGCTTTTTGCCCGTTTGCCGTTTCTTGATTTTTCGGTTTTGTATTTGCTTCAAAGGCAAACATCACCGCTTCTTCATGACTGAGGCCCGCTTGTTTTTGTTCTTCAATGCTTTGAAGCATCATTTTGTAATTTCTCGGAATGACTTTGATGAATTGATCCTTTTCTTGCTCCCAGTTTTCAAGAAGTGCTGCTGCTTTTGAGCTGTTTGTATAATCAAGGTGTTCCTTGATCATTTGCTTCACTTCTTGTTCTTCTTCATGATCTGTGAGCTTTTCAAACATGATCATTTCCATGTTGCACATTCTTTTGAACTGTTTGGCATCCGATGTATGGATGTAAGCCACACCACCAGACATACCTGCACCAAAGTTTTTCCCAACGTCTCCTAAAATGACGACACGTCCGCCAGTCATGTATTCACAGCCGTGATCTCCGATTCCTTCAACAACCACATGTACACCTGAATTACGAACAGCAAATCGTTCACCAGCACGTCCGTTAATATAAGCTTTTCCGCTAGTTGCACCGTAAAATGCGACGTTTCCTACAATGACGTTTTCATGTCCATTTTGTACAAAATGATCAGACGTTTTAACAGCAATTTTGCCTCCTGAGAGTCCTTTGCCGATATAGTCATTTGAATCACCTGTTAAATAGAGAGACATACCTTTTGGCACAAATGCGCCAAAGCTTTGTCCAGCTGAACCAGTGAATCTAAGTGTGATGGTATCCTCTGGCAAGCCCTCTTCCCCGTAGCGCTTAGACACTTCACTGCCAGTGATGGTTCCGGCCACACGGTTGATATTGCGAATGCTCAATGATAGATCAACTGGTGTTTGATGATTTAGCGCCTCTTGTACATAAGGAAGGATTTCATTCATATCCAGCGATTCATCAATTTTATGATTTTGCGGTGTTCTGAATGTCCGCGCTCCTTCTGGCTGATAAAGCAGTGTTTCAAGGTTTAGCTGACCTGCTTTCCAGTGAGCTTTTGCTCGTTCACTGACCGCTAGAACGTCCGTACGTCCGATTAATTCATCCATCGATGTAAACCCGAGTTCCGCTAAGATTTCTCTTACTTCCTCTGCAATAAACATCATGAAGTTCACAATGTGATCAGGGTCACCCATGAATTTTTTGCGGAGCTCTGGATTTTGTGTAGCAACACCGACCGGGCAAGTATCTAAATGACATGCTCTCATCATCACGCAGCCTAGCACGACAAGTGGAGCTGTCGCAAAGCCATACTCTTCTGCTCCTAAAATCGCAGCCATGACAACGTCGCGGCCAGTCATTAACTTTCCGTCCGTTTCAAGAACAACTCTCTCGCGAAGACCGTTTAACACAAGGGTTTGATGCGCCTCTGCCAATCCAAGCTCCCAAGGAAGTCCTGTGTGTTTAATACTCGTTTTCGGTGAAGCTCCTGTACCGCCGTCATAGCCGCTAATGACAATGACGTCTGCAGTTCCTTTTGCTACACCTGCTGCAATCGTGCCAACGCCTGCTTTAGATACAAGCTTGACACTGATGCGTGCATCACGGTTTGCGTTTTTCAAATCATGAATCAGCTGTGCCAAATCCTCGATGGAATAAATATCATGATGCGGCGGTGGTGAAATTAATCCGACACCTGGCGTAGAACCACGTACATCGGCCACCCAAGGATACACTTTATTTCCTGGCAGCTGTCCGCCTTCTCCCGGCTTTGCCCCTTGCGCCATTTTAATTTGCAGTTCATCTGCATTGACTAAGTAATGACTTTTCACACCAAATCGGCCAGAAGCGATTTGTTTAATGGCGCTTCTGCGGTCATCACCATGTTCATCTACTGTAAAGCGGGCAGGATCTTCTCCGCCTTCTCCGCTGTTACTTTTACCGCCAATTCGGTTCATCGCAATTGCAAGTGCCTCATGCGCTTCTTTACTTAAAGATCCAAATGACATGGCACCTGTCTTAAAGCGGCGTACGATGGATTCAGCAGATTCCACCTCTTCCAGACGAACCGGCTTTTGTTTTGGCTGAAATGCAAACAAATTTCGGAGGAAGCCGATTCTTTCTTCATCCGCTGCCTTTGTATATTGTTTAAATAGGTCGTAATCTTCATTGCGGCATGCCCACTGGAGCGTGTGGATCGTCTTTGGATTAAAGGCATGGTGCTCTCCATTTTTTCTCCACTGGAATTCACTGCCTGATTCAAGTGTCTGGTCAGTTGCTCCTTGGTACCCTGCTTCATGACGAAGTTTTGCCTCATGAGCAATGGTGTCAAGATCAATCCCACCAAGCTGAGAAGCTGTTCCTGTGAAATACTCTTGAATGACATCTTCACTAATCCCGACTGCTTCAAATATTTGCGCGCCTCTATAGCTTTGCACAGTGGAAATCCCCACTTTGGACATGACTTTGACGACACCTTCTGTCACGCTTTTACCAAACTTTGTAACAGCTTCATCAAAGCTGATCGAAATCGCTTCGTCTGCAATCAGCTGTTTGTATGTTTCATAGACAAGGTAAGGATGGATCGCATCTGCCCCGTAGCCAATCAGTGCGGCAAAATGATGGACCTCTCTCACCTCTCCAGATTCAACGATCAGACTGACCTTTGTCCGCAGACCTTGACGCACAAGGTGCTGATGTAGTGCACTTAGCGCAAGAAGTGGTGGAATCGGTACTTTTTGTTCTGTCATTTCACGATCTGAAAGGATTAATAAAGAGACGCCTTCTCTAATCGCTTTTTCCGCCTCTTCAAACATCGCATCCAGTCCGCGCTTTAAATCATCGGTGAAAAGTGTATGAATGGTTTTGCTTTTAAAGGCATTATGAACAATCGTTTTCAAGCCGTTAAATTGGCCGCTCGTTAAGACCGGTGTATAAAGTTTAATTCTTCGGCATGAATATTCATTCGGATGTAAAATATCGCCTTCGGCTCCTAACCAAGTCATGGTTGATGTCACTAGCTGCTCACGAATGGCATCAATCGGCGGGTTCGTGACCTGTGCGAACAACTGCTTGAAATAAGAAAACAGAGACTGCGCACGATCTGATAACACAGCAAGCGGTGTGTCACTTCCCATTGAACCAATTGGGTCCTTGCCTTCCTCTAGTAAAGGAATTAAATACTTTTGAATGTCCTCGTACGTATAATGGAACGCACGCTGACGTGTCAACAAATCATCCATTATACTAGAATTTTCTGAATTTTCTTCCGAGCGATTGACGTGAACCATTTCTTCATCGAGCCATTTTTGATAAGGAAGTTCATTCGCAATGGTCGATTTCACTTCTTCGTCAGAAATAATTCGTCCTTCTTCTAAATCAATGAGCAGCATTTTACCAGGCTCAAGACGATCTTTGTACTTAACATCTTCTTCATTTGTGTCAATTACACCAACCTCAGAAGAGAAAATGATATGATCATCATTTGTGACATAGTACCTTGCCGGTCTTAATCCGTTTCGGTCTAAGATGGCCCCGATTTGTTTACCGTCCGTAAAGGAAATCGCTGTTGGTCCATCCCACGGCTCCATGAGAGAACTATGGTATTCATAAAATGCCCGTTTCTCTTTCGACATGTGCGTGTTTTCCGTCCAAGGCTCAGGAATCAGCATCATTGCTGTATGAGCAGGTGTACGGCCTGCAAGCACAAAGAATTCAAAGGCATTGTCTAAAATGGATGAATCACTTCCGTCTGCATTCAGCACTGGCAAAATCTTGTCTAAATCGTCTCCGAAGGCTTCAGATACGAATTGTTGTTCTCTTGCTCTCATCCAATTGATGTTTCCTCTTAATGTGTTGATTTCTCCGTTGTGAATTAAATAGCGGTTTGGATGGGCTCTTTCCCATGTAGGAAATGTATTTGTACTAAATCTTGAATGAACAAGTGAAAATGCAGAAACAAATGTTTCATCCTGTAGATCAAGATAAAAAGCATCGACTTGATCTGATGTTAAAAGCCCCTTGTATACGATGGTTTGACTCGACAGGCTGACAAAATAAAATTGTTTTTCCTCTTTTGTTCCCCAGTTCTCAGCCTGTTTACGGATGACATATAATTTTCTTTCAAATGACAAACGGTCTGTAATGTTGTCGTTTGCTCCGATAAAGACCTGTCTCACAACCGGACAGCTCTTCGCTGCGACAGTACCAATTTTCCCGGCATCGACAGGAACCGTTCTCCAGCCAATTAATGTTTGGCCTTCTTGTTTAATGAACCCGTTGATTTTCTGTTCGATGGCTTGACGCGTTTTTTCGTCATCATCTTTTGAAAAGAAGACCATTCCTACCCCGTAACGGCCCTTTTCTGGAAGTGCAAATTCTTTGCAGTTCTTTCTAAAGAAAGCGTCTGGCAGCTGTACCATTAAACCAGCACCATCACCTGTATACGGATCACTGCCTTGCCCGCCGCGGTGATCAAGCTGGCACAGCATTTGTAATCCCTTTTTGACGATGCTATGTGTCGCCTCCCCTTTTAAATGGGCGTACAGTCCGATTCCACATGCATCATGTTCAAATTCAGGACGGTAGAGACCTTGTGGTTGTGGTAGTTGATTATAAGTCATCGTTTCTCTCCCCCGTTTAAAAGATCCGTTTTTTCACAGTAATAAAATCTCACAAACTCTGTAACTTATTTTAAGTTTTCAAATTAATATAAACAATATATAATTTAGATCAAAACAATCTCTTTTTGAGATAGATGGGTGTGAAGTGCAAAAATGGAGCTTCGTCAGTTACGTTATTTTGTAGAAGTCGCAGACCGTGAACACGTGTCAGAAGCGGCTGAAAACTTACATGTTGCCCAATCTGCCATCAGCCGGCAGATTGCGAATTTAGAAGAAGAACTTGGAGTGGCCTTATTCGAACGAGAAGGACGAAATATCAAATTAACGAAGATCGGCAGACAATTTTTAGATCATGTCAGAACTGCACTAAAAGCCATTGATTACGCAAAAGAGCAAATTGATGAATACTTAGATCCGCACAAAGGAACGGTGAATATTGGCTTTCCTACAAGTCTAGCAAGCCAAGTGCTCCCTTCTGTCATCTCTGCTTTTAAGCAGGAATATCCAGAGGTCGATTTTTTACTTCGTCAAGGATCCTATAAGTTTCTCATTGAAGCCGTTAAAAATCGTGATATCGATCTTGCCTTTTTAGGACCTGTACCGACAAACGATTCTCAAATAGAAGGAAATATTTTGTTTTCTGAAAGCATTTATGCCCTTTTACCGGTTAGCCACCCCTTTAGCGGACAAAGGAGCATTCATTTAAGTGATTTAAGAAAGGATCATTTCGTGTTATTTCCTGAAGGGTATGTGCTGAGACAAATTGCGGTTGATGCTTGCAAGCAGGCAGGCTATGAGCCTACCATTTCATCTGAAGGAGAAGATTTGGATGCCATAAAAGGTCTCGTATCGGCAGGTATGGGCGTTACTTTATTACCCGAAAGTGCCTTTTATGAAACAACACCGCGATTTACAGTGAAAATTCCGATCGATTTCCCTCAAGTGAGACGAACGGTTGGCATTATTGCATCTAAAACGCGAGAAATGTCTCCTTCTGCCCATGATTTTTATGTGTTTGTGAAGGATTTCTTTTCTAAAATTGAACAATATAAATAATTCACTAAAACAAGACATTTCATTTGTAGAAATAATCCCTCTTTGTATATGATGAGTTACAGAACAAAAGACTATATGGAAGAAAGGTATTCGTATGAAATCAATTTTATCATTTTTAAAGCCTTATCGGCTGTCCGTTGTGTCCATTGTCATTCTCACCTTTTTAAGCAGTATGCTCCAGCTGTATTTACCGACGTTAACAGCAGATATCGTTGATGTCGGTATCGTCCAAGGAGATATTGCTTACATATGGAAGGTTGGCGGCTGGATGGTGGCATGTTCTTTACTCGCCATTTTGCTCACCATTTGGAAGTCTTACTTGTCATCAAAGACAGCTCTTGGCTTCGGCCGTGATATGAGAAGACAGCTGTTTGTGCATGTCGAACAATTTTCATTAGAAGAATTTCAAAAGATCGGCACGTCTTCCTTTATTACTAGATCAACAAATGATGTGAAACAAGTCCAAGATGTGACGATCATGATTTTACAAATGATGACGCGGGCCCCGCTTATGCTTGTGGGCGGAATTATTTTGGCTGTTTCCAGGGATGCTGTCCTGTCTCTTATCTTTTTAGCAGCCCTCCCCCTTCTTGGAGGATTTATCTATTTAGTGTCAAGAAAAGCCATTCCGCTATTTGGCCAGCTTCAGAAAAAAACAGACCGGCTGAATTTAATTATGCGAGAATCTCTTTCAGGCATCCGGGTCATTCGTGCATTTAACCGTGTAGATGATGAAAAGGAGCGATTCCAAGAAGCTAACACGTCCTATAAGGATACTGGCCTTAGAGTCAACCGATTAATGGCTTACTTGTTTCCATTTATGCTGATCATCATGAACTTCACGAATATCGGTATTGTCTGGCTTGGTGCAAACCGAATTGATGCCGGAGAAATGGAAGTTGGTAATCTCATTGCCTTCATTCAATATGCGATGATGATTTTAATGGCACTGATTATGCTGTCGATGAGCTTTATTATGGTCCCAAGAGCACAAGCATCAGCTAAACGTATGAATGAAGTGTTAAACATGGAACCAAAGATTAAAGACAAAGAAGAGTCTATGACTGAGCTTCACGAGCCCGCCCACTCCATTCGCTTTGAGGATGTGTCATTTTATTACTCAAATGCAGAGAAACCGGCCGTTCAAAACATCACGTTTGAAGCCAAAACTGGCGAAACAACAGCCATTATCGGAAGTACGGGTTCTGGGAAAACTACCCTTCTCCAGCTGATGACGCGTTTTTATGAAGTGACAGAGGGCCGGATTACATTAGATGGTGTAGACATTAGAGAGCTGCCTCAGGAGAAACTGAGAAACCAAATGGGCTATGTCTCTCAAAAAGCTGTTTTATTCAGCGGAACCATTGCCGACAATGTGCGTTTTGGCAAGCAGGATGCAAGCGATGAAGACGTCTGGCAGGCGCTGCGAACCGCGCAGGCCGAAGAATTTGTTTTGCAAAAAGATGGCGGAATTGAAGGAGAAATTGATCAAGGTGGTTCCAATCTATCCGGCGGCCAAAAACAGCGGCTTTCCATTGCAAGGGCGCTAGTGCGAAAACCATCATTCTATCTGTTTGACGATAGCTTTTCAGCACTTGATTACAAAACAGATGCCAAGCTGCGGGCATCATTAGAAGCAGAAAAAGCACATGCAGCCCTCATCATTGTCGCTCAACGAATCAGCACAGTGAAGCATAGTGATAAAATCATTGTACTTGATGAAGGAAAAATAGCAGGTATCGGAACACATGAACAATTAATAAAGGATAATCTTGTGTACCAAGAGATTGTCGCATCACAGGAAGGTCAGGAGGTGAGCGAGGATGAGTAAGAAAATGTCTTCCGGCATGGGCCATAAAGGCGCCCACCCTAAAGGGCCAGCCGCAAAACCGAAGGAATTTAAGAAAACACTGTTTCGGTTGACAGGCTATTTAAAACCAAGAAAATTTCAGCTGATCATCGTCTTTATTGCAGCAATTGGTTCAACTGTCTTTAATGTCATTAGTCCAAAGCTGCTTGGGGATGCCACCTCTTCCCTATTTGACAGCTTTACGAATGGAACAGCTGTTCAATTTGATGTCATTTCACGAATACTTTTGCTGCTTGTCGTCCTGTACGTAGTTGCTTCTCTCTTTTCATTCGTTCAACAATATATCATGGCCGGTGTCTCTCAACAGACCATTGCTGAATTACGCCAAGAAGCAAATGACAAGCTCACACGTCTCCCCCTTCGTTATTTTGATAAAACAACCCACGGGGACACACTAAGCCGTGTGATGAATGATATCGATAATATTAATACATCGCTTCAGCAGGCGCTCACCCAAGTGATTACATCTGTTATTACAGTGATTGGAATTGTCGTGATGATGCTTTTCATCAGTCCCTTACTTACGTTGCTTGTTTGTTTGACGCTGCCACTCAGCCTGTTTGCGATTCGCGGCATTACGTCATTTTCTCAAAAGCATTTTAAAGCGCAGCAAAAAGAGCTTGGGACGATCAATGGCCATATTAATGAGATGTTTACAGGACATCAGACAGTTCGTGCGTATGGCTACGAAAAGAAAGCAATCGATACATTTGATCAATTAAACGAAAAGCTGTATGAATCCTCAAGGAAAGCGCAGTTCATTTCTGGTTTAATGATGCCAATGATGACCTTTATCGGGAACCTTGGCTATGTGGCAGTCAGTGTAGCCGGCGGGATTCTTGTCATTAACGGGAATATTCGTGTCGGGGATGTTCAGGCGTTTATACAATACACCCAGCAAATGTCTCAGCCGCTTGTGCAAGCATCAAGTGTCGCAAACTTAGTTCAATCAGCGATCGCTTCTGCTGAAAGGGTCTTTGAAATCCTTGATGAGGAAGAAGAAAGTACCGAAGAAGATGCGGCGATTGATCTTGCTTCACTCTCAGGTGATGTGAGCTTTGAACAAGTTCAATTCGGATATGAAAAAGATCATCCAATTATTAAAGATCTTAATTTAGATGTGCAAGAAGGACAAACAGTTGCCATTGTCGGACCAACAGGCGCAGGAAAAACAACCATCATCAATCTTTTAATGCGTTTTTACGAGCTAGATCAAGGCTCCATACGCATTGGCGGTGTCAAAACAACTGATCTCAGCCGTCAGCAAGTACGAGAATTATTTGCGATGGTTCTTCAGGATACGTGGCTCTTTGAAGGAACGATTTACGACAACATTGCCTATGGCAAGCAGCACGTTTCCAAAGAGGATGTCATCAAAGCCGCCAAACATGCCTATGCGGATGATTTTATCCGCACGCTTCCAGATGGATATGATACACTCTTAAAAGAAGATGCCGGCAACCTGTCACAAGGTCAACGCCAGCTGTTAACCATCGCCCGTGCCATTTTATCTGATCCAAAGATCTTGATATTAGATGAAGCAACAAGCAGTGTGGATACACGGACAGAGATGCATATTCAAAAAGCAATGAATGAATTGATGAAAGGCAGAACGAGCTTCGTGATTGCACACAGACTTTCAACAATTAAGGATGCAGACCTCATTTTAGTCATGAAGGATGGAAGCATCATTGAAAAAGGATCGCACAGCGAACTTTTAAAACAAAAAGGCTTCTATGCAGATTTATATATGAGTCAATTTGCCGAAAATCAAGTTGGTTAACATCAAAAAAGAGGGTAAACACGCATGTCACATGCTGTCTACCCTCTTTTCAATTGTTATCTGCTCGCTTCTTCACTTTTACACTGAGCTTCGTTATATACTCTGCTTCATCTTTAGACATGAGCGAATGAAGTAAATACTCCTCAAATACATCTCCATCCAGCAACATGCCCTCTTTCTCGATTTCATCTAATAAATGCGAATAAGCAGACTCAATCTCATCATATGTTCCTTGATCATATATCACCGCATAGATCCCACCAGGTTTTTTCACTGCCCCCGGTCCATCCATTCGGCAGAACAGTTGATCTGACTGATGATAGTGGCGCTTACGAAACTGTTCCTTTTTTAAGACAGAACCATTTGCCGCAGCCCCTTTTATGCCAACTTCCTTTAGAAATTCCCCTACAATACGTGATATTTCTTCTACAGGTGTATTTAAATCGATCGGGTTTGAAGCACTTAGTATGACTGGTTCTTCTGGCAGCTCTTGAAACAGGACCTCTCCTATTTTCACAGTTGATAATTCATGCGTTGTCTCGATCACCCGCATAAGAAAAGCTTGGATATCTTGCAGCTTTTCAATCTCTTGTTTGACCCTTTCTACTTGGTCGGCCGCTAGGCTTTGCAGTCTTTCGCGGGAAGGTTCTGTGAAATATTGTTTTAACTCTTTGATCGGAAATTGAACAGCTCGCAAGGATTGAATCGCAATAAAATGGTCAAATTGCTCAAGTGTATAGTAACGGTATCCATTTTCATGAACACCAGCCGGCTTAAATAAATCGATTTTATCATAATACAGAAGCGTATCTTTTTTTACATCAAATAGCTTGGCAAATTCTCCAGTGAAAAACGTTTTTTGCACATCATTGATCATGATGAAGGCTCCTTTCTTGACTATGGAGTAACTCCATACTTTATCATAACATGCAGAAACACCACTACGCAGGGAAAGGATAAGAAAATGAACAAAATAACTCAACATGAAGTGACATTAGCACAAGCAAATAAAGAGGATTTCCCTTCTATGAAAAAAGAGCTTCAGAAAGCTTTTACAGCTGGCGTGATCGACGCATTTGGCGATGCGCAGGATGGACCGTTTCCGCCAGATGCAGTAATTGATGAATCTTTTTATTCGAATGAACACATTGTTTATCATATTATGCTAAATGGTGAAAAGGCAGGCGGTGTTGTCATCAAAATCAACCAAGAGACACATCACAACTCGGTTGATTTGCTATACATCTCCTCATCCTCTCACGGCCGGGGTATTGGTCAAGCAGCATGGAAAGCCATCGAGGCGCAATATCCAGAAACAATTGTATGGGAGGTTGTGACCCCTTATTTTGAAAAACGCAACATTCATTTCTATGTCAATAAGTGCGGCTTTCAAATTGTTGAATTTTATCACTTACACCATCCAGACCCAAACGCACCTCGTGAAGCAGATCAGGGCAATGAGACTCTAGCACCTGAGGAATTTGAATTTTTTAAATTTGAGAAGGTGATGAAGAAAAACGGTTCATAAGGATGATAACATGCATTATAAAGTTAAAAACACTACCTCATAAAAAGGTAGTGTTTCTTGAATCTTTTCTAGCTTCTAATCTGACCGTCGCCACATAGAAGCAGCTTAGTTGTCGTGAGTGCAGGAAGTCCCATTGGCCCTCTTGCGTGGAGTTTTTGAGTCGAGATGCCGATTTCAGCTCCATAGCCAAGTGCGCCGCCGTCTGTAAAGCGAGTCGATGCGTTATGATAAACAGCCGCCGCATCGACTTCGTTTAGAAACGTGAGTGCATGTTTTTCATCTTCTGTCACGATGGCTTCTGAATGTTTTGTGCCGTACTGATCGATATGGCTGATCGCTTCCTCGATTGAATCGACTACCTTCACTGCAAGATCAAGACTTAAATACTCATCTGTCCAATCCACTTCCCCAGCAGGAACCGCATCTGAAAAGTAAGACTCTGCTGCCTGATCGCCATGTACAGTGACACGGTGCTCCTGCAAAGCTTCATTTAATGAGACTGCATTTTCTTTCAGCCAATCGCGATGAATAATCAGCGTCTCAAGTGCATTACATACAGCCGGACGATTCGTTTTCGCATTGATCACAATCTCAATAGCTTTTTTCACATTCGCGGTTTGATCAATAAAGATATGGCAGTTTCCTGTCCCTGTTTCAAGCACTGGAATAGTGGATTCCTCCACCACTGTTTTGATTAAGGAAGCTCCGCCTCGCGGAATTAACACATCGATCCATTCTTTAAGTTGAAACATCGCCTGAACCGATGAACGGTCTGTTTGTTCAATCAATTGCACCGCATCACGAGGAATTGTTGTTTGATCCAATGCTTCATGAATCACACTGACAATGGCTTTGTTGGAAGAAATAGCGGAGGAACCGCCTTTTAAAATCACTGAGTTGCCTGCCTTTAAGGCAAGGCCTGCTGCATCGACAGTGACGTTCGGTCTCGCTTCATAGATCATCCCGATCACGCCGAGCGGTACTCTTCGGCTTTTCACATGTAAGCCGTTATCAAGAGTCCATTCATCCAATATTTCTCCAACAGGATCTGTTAATCTCGTCACGAGCCGCAAACTTTCAGCAAACTCATGAATTCTTTCTTCATTTAACATTAACCGATCTAAGAGTGCCTCTGAGAAGCCCTTTTCTTTCCCAGCATTTAAATCCTTTTGATTCTCCTGTAAAATGAAGCGGCTTTTTTGCTCTAACGCTTCTGCCATTTTAAGCAGCGCGTCATTCTTTTCCTCTGTCTGAAGTAAACTTAGTTTTTTTGAAACGTACTTTGCTTTTTTCGATTTTTCTTTGACCGATGTGACAACTTCAGCTGTCAGTGTCATGGAATTCCTCCCTTTTGGTTAACAAACTGGAATCGATAAATCTAAATGACAAACAAATGCTTCAAGATCGACGACATGAACGATTTCATCTTGTAACAAGTCACTCTTACGTGCGAGTTCATCTGACGCATAATTCACAATGCCAAGCCCTATTTCTCTTCCATCTTGATCTAAAATACGGACGACATCGCCTTTTTTAAATGAACCTTTCACACTGACAATCCCATCAGAATCAAGACTTCCCTCTCGGTGCAGGAGAAATTCCTGTGTTTTCTCTTGAACCACGATCTCACCCTTTGGTCCAGAATGAAAGGCAATCCACTGCTTTTTATAGTTCAGCGGCGCTACATTTTCGTCAGCGGTAAAATAAGTGCCGTCCTCTGTCCCATTGATCGCTTTGTCTAAAATGTGAGGCGTATCTGCTTTTCCTAAAAAGCCATTGATCCCTGCGGCCATTGATATTTTAAAAGCATCGAGCTTTGATTTCATTCCGCCTGTACCCACGCTGCTGCCTGCGTCTCCAGCAGCTGCTTCGATGTCTTCTGTAATGTCAGTGACTTCAAGAATTCTCTTTGCATTTGGATTTGTATGAGGATTATCTTCATACAAGCCATCAATATCAGATAAAATGGCAAGGAAATCCGCATCAATTAAGCCAGCTACTTTTGCAGACAATGTATCGTTGTCTCCAAACTTCAACCGATTGATCGTCACTGTATCATTTTCGTTAATAATTGGGATGATGCCTCGATCTAATAACACATTCATTGTGTTGCGCACATTTTGATATCGCGTTTCATCAGAAAAATCACTTCTTGTGATTAAGAGCTGTGAGGCAATATAACCGTGTGATAAAAATAAAGTAGAATATGATTCCATTAAAAGCCCTTGCCCAATTGAGGCAGATGCCTGCTTTTCCGGCAGTGTTTTCGGTCTATCGATAAATCCTAGTTTTCGGTAACCAGCTGCAACCGCACCAGATGAAACCAAAATGACTTCGTGTCCTTCATCTTTCAGTTTCACAATTTGATTGACGAGGTTTTCTAGTTTTTTCAAACTAATCTCACCTTGAAAGCTAGTAAGAGAGCTGCTTCCGATTTTCACAACAATTCGTTTTCTCTCTTTATCTGCGTACACCTTATCACTCCTGCATCTGAACTCTATTTATATAGATACTTTTTGTTTTTGCTGATTGCTTATCTCTTTTGATCGATTGGCAGCATGTTTGACAGCCTGCTTGATCGCTTCTCCTCCGCCAAAATCATCTAATGCATTCAGTCCAGCAGCAGTTGTTCCATTTGGTGACGTAATTTTCTCTCTTAGGACTGAAGGGTTTTCCTCTGTTTCTTGGAGCATTTTTGCCGCACCGAGGAGTGTCTGCGCGCCAATTTGGCGAGACAATTCCTTTGATAAACCTGCCTCTTCCCCTGCTTCTTCGATTCTTTCCATTAAGAAATAAAAGTAGGCGGGCCCGCTTCCAGCAATTCCAGTGAAGATATCCATTTGCTCTTCCTGAATGGTATAGACTTCGCCCATTTCAGATAAAAGAGCCTGACTTATGCTCATATGATCGTTTTTCACGTATCGTCCAGCAGATAAAGCAGTCGCTGATGCCCCGATTGTACTTGAGGTATTTGGCATGACCCTTATTACAGGCTGACCTTCGTGCAGCATGTCTTCAATATACGATAGCTTAACACCTGCAAGGACAGACATGATGAGCTGCTCTGACTGAATACGAGGTTTTAATGATTCAAGTGCTGCTTCAGCATCCTTTGGCTTCATGGCCAGGATCAACATATCCATTTCTTCAAAAGGAAATGAATCCATTTCGGCTGTTTGAATTCCGTATTGTTTCGTTAGTTCATTCAATCGATGTTGATTTTGTCTGTTTGTTGCGTAGATTTGGCCTAGCGGCATCTGTCCTGATCGCACAATCCCTGCAATCATTCCTTCCGCCATAGAACCTGCTCCAATGAAAGCAACTTTCTTTTGATCAATGATATTGACCCTCTCCCTTGTTCGCTTTTTGTTCGCGTTTTTCGCACGTTAGTAATCGTAACATGATGAGAAATCGTGTCAAGAAAGAGCCAGCGCTTTTCAAAAGTCCCGAATGCATGGCGGACAGCTTGCTGCAAGTATGTTAGCCGTGTTTTTCAAATACAGTGATTTAGATCAAAAGAACTATAATCATTTGAATCATAGGACCCTTTCATTCGACTGAATTCATCATTTTATTTTTGGTTTCGGTGACTTCAATTCTATTTTTTAGAAAGCGCTCTCATTTTAATGACTTTCTATTTTCCTATATGGTGAATGTGCTTGAATCTTTCGATTAGACTATTGACATATTTTAGAAAACATGTCCGTTGAAATGATTTTTTACTGGTGATACCGTGAAAGAGAAATCATGTGAAAAAGGAGCGTTCATAATGAAAGTGAAAGAAAACTATGTCAATGTGATTCCAATGAAAGAAATCCGTTCTACCGATGACCTTCTTTTCCCATTCCCTATTTACAATGAGCTGCGTGCAGAAAGTGATATTAGATTTGATGAGACAAGAAAGTGCTGGGATCTCTTTCGATATGCGGATATCCAGTCTGTTCTAAAACAGCCTAAAGTGTTCTCTTCACAGCGGGGAAGAAGCACGTCTAAAACAAGTATTTTAACGATGGATCCTCCAAAACATACAAAGATGAGAGCGCTCGTGAATAAAGCATTCACTCCAAAAGCGATCAAACAATTAGAAGATAAGATCAAAGACCTGACACATGATCTATTAAATCATGTCAAGGATCAACGTACCTTTGATATCGTGCAAGATTTAGCAGCGCCCCTGCCAGTGATGATCATCGCTGAGCTTCTCGGTGCAGAGGTGCAGGACAGAGAGCTGATTAAAAAACATTCTGATGCCCTTGTGGCAGGTGCTAAGGATGAATCAAAAGAAGCCATTCAGGCTGTTGTAGATATGCAAAAACGCGCTGAAGAAGAGCTGTCCATTTATTTTACTCATCTGATCAAAAAACGAAAAGAAACGCCTGCGGGTGACTTGATCTCGCTTCTCATTCAAGCTGAAATCGATGGAGAGCGTTTAACAGAGAATGAACTGCTTGGCTTTTGTATTCTATTACTTGTTGCAGGCAATGAGACAACGACCAATTTAATAACCAATGCCGTACGACTGCTGACAGAGCAGCCGCATATCGCTGAATCCGTTCGACAGGATCCCTCTCTTATTCCTCAATTAACTGAGGAAACGTTACGGTATTATCCACCTGTTCAAGCCATTGGTCGAATCGCCGCAGAGGATGTTGAAATTGCTGGCGCACGCATTGAAAAGGGAGACTACCTCATCGGCTGGGTTGCTTCAGCAAATCGGGATGAACAGAAGTTTGAAGATCCAGATACGTTCCGGCTTGACCGGAAATCAAATCCGCATATGAGCTTTGGGTTTGGCATTCATTTCTGTCTCGGTGCACCGCTTGCCCGGCTTGAAAGCAACATTGCGCTTGATGTTTTACTCCACACGTTTCAAGATATCACCTGCGTAACAGATCAGCTAAAACCTATTCAAAGCACGTTTGTTTTTGGGGTAAAAGAATTTCCTGTACAAGTCACCCGTTTTTAAAAGTCCCTTTTTCAGGGGCTTTTTTTCATTTTCTTCAATTCATCATCTCTTTCTTACCTTCCACCTCCGAACATGCTAAAATAAAGTCCATACAAAGCGATAACGGAATGCAGAAAGGAAGCCGAAAACTCATGACCGATTATACAGCGATGAAAGACGGAATTTTCAAATCAGTTTGTTCGTTAGATTGCCCGGATCAGTGCGGTCTTTTAATACATAAAGAAAATGGAAAGATCGTGAAAGTGCAGGGAGATCCGGACCACCCTGTCACACAAGGAAACATATGCAACAAAGTGCGTAATGTCACAGCCCGTTTATACGATGAAAAAAGACTGACCACTCCTTTAAAACGTGTTGGCCGAAAAGGCGAAGCACAGTTTGCGCCGATTACGTGGGAAGAAGCCATTGAAACCATTCGTCAAAAATGGACAAAGCTGATCGAAGAAAAAGGGCCAGAAAGCATTCTGCCTTACAGCTTCTATGGGAACATGGGCAATCTCAACGCAGAAGGAATGGACCGTCGCTTTTTTTATCGTCTTGGTTCAAGTCAGTTAGACCGGACGATCTGTCAGTCAGCGGGAACGACTGGCTATAAATATACAATGGGTGCAAGCATTGGGACAGACCCTGAAGACACCATTCATACGAAACTATTTATCTTTTGGGGCATCAATGCCGTATCGACCAATATGCACCAAATCACCTTGGCACAAAAAGCGCGAAAGCAAGGAGCTAAGATTGTCGTGATTGATGTTCACAAGAACCAAACCGGCCGGATGGCAGATTGGTTCATTCCGCTTCGACCTGGTACTGACAGTGCGCTTGCCCTTGGCATCATGCATGTCCTTTTTAAAGAGGAACGTACAGATGAAGCCTTTTTAGAGACTTACACGGTCGGCCATAATGAGCTGCGCGAGCATGTGAAGCAGTATGATCCAGACACAGTTGAGCGAATCACGGGTGTCCCTAAGGATGACATCATGACACTAGCTAGAATGTACGCTGAGACATCACCATCTCTCATTCGCATTGGGAATGGTTTGCAGCACCATGATAATGGCGGGATGAGTATTAGAACGATTTCCTGCCTCCCTGCCCTGACTGGTCAATGGCTGCACAAGGGCGGCGGAGCGATGAAATCAAACTCTTCTTTTCTTAGCTATAATGAAACAGCTCTTCAGCGGCCGGATTTATTAAAAGAACGCACGCCTAGATCATTTAATATGAATCAGCTGGGCAGCGTGCTGACAAGCGCAGAGCCTTCCGTTGATTCTCTCTTTATCTACTCGTGCAACCCAGCAGTTGTAACACCTGAAGCGAATAAAGTCAGAGAAGGTTTGCTGAGAGAGGACTTATTTACAGTGGTTCATGATTTATTCTTAACAGAAACAGCGGCGTATGCAGACATTGTTCTGCCGGCGACATCTGCCTTTGAAAATGAGGATTTCTATACATCATATTGGCATCATTATATTCAAATTCAGGAGCCAGTGATAGAACGCTACGGAGAAAGCAAATCTAATACTGAAGTATTCCGCCTGCTCGCTCATGCGATGGGCTTTGAAGATCAAGCCTTCCGAGAGACAGATGCTGAGCTCATGGAACAAGCTCTTCATCATCCAGAAAATCCGCATTATGAGGACATTTCATACGAAGCATTAAAAGAAAAGAAATGGATCAAAGCAAAGCGTGGATCTTTCGAGGAATTAAAGCTTCAAACCCCAAGCGGGAAAATTGAGCTTTATTCTGAACAAATGAAAAAAGACGGGTATCCAGCACTTCCAACCTATGTGCCCCTTTATCAGGAAAGCGATTATCCGCTTACCTTTATACCGGGGCCGAACCATAATTTTTTGAATTCCACCTTCTCACTTCATGAAAAGCATCAAAAGCTTGAGAAATTTCCGAAGCTTCACATGAATGAACAGGATGCAAAGGAAAGAAAAATTGAAGATGGTGACATGGTCCGTGTGCTGAACGACCGAGGAGAGTGTGAGCTTGTCGTGTCAGTCGGTCAAAATGTTTTATCTGGTGTTGTGGTCAGTCAAGGATTATGGGCAGATCAAAAAGGCAAAAAGCATTTAGTGAATGGATTAACACCTGATCGATTGGCAGATATGGGCGGCGGCGCGACGTTCTTTTCTGGAAGAGTGGAAGTTGAAAAATTATCATAGAAAAAAGCCAGCCGTTTGTTGCTGGCTTTTTTCATATGCTTTTATCGAATCATCAGCTGATTCGTCATGACATTCGCACTTCCGTTGCTTCGATAGCCTTCTACAGTTAATGCTGTTTCATACATTTTTCCCATTGGCATGCCTAAGCTTTCCCATTTTTTAAAATGCTCACTGACGGAGACAGTTCCGCTTGTGCGTTTTGTTTGACGTACACTCCAATATTGTTTGAAGGTAGCATCTCCAATGATAGAAGGCTGATTGACACGCAGCGTTTCATATATGTCATATGTGCCTCCATCGGCATAAAATGATCCTTTATACGTTCCTGTTGGACGATATGTGCCCCATGACTCAACAATGTAGTATTCAGCTAATGGAGATTGTGTCCAGCCATAGACACATAAATAGGAATTCCCGCCCGGGTTAAAGGCTGCGTTGTAGTTGATGGAGATGTTACCAAGTTGATGATGAGTTTTAGTGGAATCAAACTTCTTTCCTTTTCGAAATAAGGCATTTCCGATATTGTTCCAGCTTGCACTAAATGCCCCGCCGTTATTGAGAGTCATTGAGGTATTTCCGTAATCCTTCCATAATTCAAAATCGTATCCGCTGTGTGTACCTATCCTATTATCATAAATCGTTTCCGCATGAGCTGGCACAGCCGTCAGTGTCAGCACAAATCCAATACACATCACAAACAACAGCCTCAATCTTTTCAAATTCATTTTCCATTCCTCTCCTTTTTTCATTCGTATTGTTCTGTCATCCCTAAGATGAAAAACCCATCACCTCCTTTCATGCACTTTCTGCTAGATGGAACGATACGGCTTTAACCCGGCATGGATGTCTTTTGTTTGTGTATAAATCCTTTGATACAAATGAAATAAATCGGCATATACTTCTGCATGCTGCTGATTTGGCTCATAAACAGCGGCTTGATGGATCAATTGATTAGCACATGCTTCAAGTGACGGATACCACCCGCAGCCAACCGCGGCAAGCATGGCTGCACCTAATGCAGGCCCTTGTTCATTTTCTAACTGGATGACGTCAGCCTGAAAAATGTCTGCTTGCATTTGAAGCCATGTCCGGCTTCTTGCACCGCCGCCAATGGACACAATAGAATCTATGTTTTTTCCTGCCTGCCGGAATAATGCGATAGATTCATTTAGCGAAAAGGTAATTCCTTCTAACACAGCTCTGACAACATGTGCCCTTTCATGCCTGCTGTCTAATCCAATCAAGCTGCCGCGAATGATCGAATCCGCATGAGGTGTTCTTTCCCCGACTAAATAGGGAGTAAAGAGCAATCCTTTCGCTCCTGGCGCTACATGAGCCGCACCTTCTAAAAGTGATTGGAACGATTCCTCAGGAGCTAGTAAGTGTTTTGCCCAGTTAAGACTATATCCCGCTGAAAGGGTGACGCCCATTGTGTAAAAAGCGTCTTTTTTTGCATGATGAAACAAATGCAAATTCCCCTGAAGTTCCCTTTCATGATCTTCTTCATAGGAGAGAATGACACCCGATGTGCCGATGCTGCATAACGTGCGATCAGTGGATAAGATACCAGCACCAATTGCTCCGCAAGCATTATCTGCCCCGCCGGCAAAAACCTTCACGCCCTCTTTCATCCCAACATCACGTGCAATGTGCGGCAAAAGTGTACCAACCTCCGCATCTGATGTGACAAGCGGCGGGCAAATATGAGGAGAAATATCAAATGCCTGACAAATCTCCTCACTCCACGTCTGTTCACCGATATTTAACAGCAAAGTGCCAGCCGCATCAGAATAATCAATATGGACAGCGCCTGTTAAACGAAATCTGACATAATCTTTTGGGAGTAAAAACATGTCGATTTGTTGATCAATATGTGGTTCATGTTCCTTTACCCATAGTAATTTAGGCAGTGTGAATCCTTCTAACGCCTGGTTTTTTGTGATCTTTTGCAGCCGGTCCCCCAGCTTTTTTGTCATGTGTTCACATTGTGCTGTCGTTCGTGTATCATTCCATAAAATTGCAGGGCGGAGTACTTCGCGAGATTCATTTAATAGAACCAGCCCATGCATCTGTCCGGAAAAGCTGATGCCCTCTACTTGCCTTGAATGAACAGGCTGCTTTGCCATCAGTTCTTTCATCACAGCTATTGTCTGCTCTACCCAATCCTCGGGATGCTGCTCACAATATCCCGGTTTCTCTTGAATGAGGCGGTACGGCTTAGAGGCTTCGCAGCACACCTTTCCGCTCTCATCGACTAATATCGCTTTGACTCCGCTCGTTCCAAGGTCAATTCCCATCACATACTTCATGTTTTCACTCCTTCAAAACAGGTCCGCCCCTTCAATTAATCTTCTAACAAGTATTGATTTAAACGGGCTTTCAGCTGTTCCTCTCTTCCCGATTCGTTTCTGATCAAAGGATGTTTCAGCGCATATTCTTCTAATGTATGAAAGTTTGCCTTCCCTTCTGAAATGTCAAGTCCAATTCCTTCAGAAAAGCTGCGATACCGGTGCTTTATCACATCTTCAAACACACGATCTTCTATGAGTCTATGAGCGACCCGCAGTCCCTTTGCGAATGCATCCATTCCGGCAATATGGGCATATAAAATATCGTCAAGTTCAAAGGAAGCTCTTCTCACTTTTGCATCAAAGTTGAGACCGCCAGCCCCTAACCCGCCATTTTGCAAAATTTCATACATGGCAAGAGTAGTGGCATACAGATCAGTTGGAAATTCATCTGTATCCCACCCAAGAAGCGAATTGCCTTGGTTTGCATCAACAGAACCGAGCAGCCCATGAATTCTTGCGACACGCAATTCATGCTCAAACGTATGGCCAGCGAGTGTCGCATGATTGGCTTCGATATTTAATTTAAAATGAGAATCTAATCCGTATTGCTTTAAAAAGGCGATGGATGTCGCTGCATCTGTGTCGTATTGATGAGTAGTTGGCTCCTTTGGCTTTGGCTCAATTAAAAATTGACCTGTGTACCCAATTTCTTTTGCATAATCAACAGCCATATGCAAGAAGGCCGCCATGTGATCAAGCTCTCTTTTCATATCTGTATTGAGCAGCGTATCGTACCCTTCTCGTCCACCCCAGAAAACATAATTTTCTGCACCAAGTTCTTTGGCGGTTTCGATGCCTTTTTTGACCTGTGCGGCCGCATAGGCAAAGACATCTGCATGACAAGATGTCGCAGCACCGTGTACAAATCTAGGATGCTTGAACATATTGGCCGTGTTCCACAGCAGCTTTACTCCGCTTTGCTTCATGTATTCTTTCATTCTTTCTAAAATGATGTCTAATTGTTGATTGGTCTCTTGAAGCGTCTCTCCCTCTGGCGCGATATCGCGGTCATGGAATGAAAAATACGGAACATCCAATAGGTCAAAAAGTTGAAAAGCGACTTCCAATCTTGCTTTTGCTAAATCCATTCCGCTATAGGAGTCCCATGCTCTCCGCATCGTGCCCGTTCCAAACATGTCAGTTCCATCAGCGGTTAATGTATGCCAATAAGCGACTGAAAAACGCAGGTGGTCTTTCATTGTTTTTCCGCCAATCACTTCGCTTGGATTATAGTATTGAAAAGCGAGTGGATTTTTTGATTGTTTTCCTTCATATTGAATTTTGCCGATTCCTTCTAAGCTGTATAACGTTTTCATATTTGATTTGGCCATTCTTTATTCCTCCTGATTAAACTTTGTAAGTTGATTCAACAAACTAATGAACAATCTATGAGAAAATCACTTTGAATTTTCCATATTTTTTAGTTTTTTAGAAATATTTTCGTTATAATAAAGTTAAAATCATCTATCTTACTGAATACATGCTGAAAAAAGCAGCTCTTCTCAACTTAATCTAAAGACGAAACAAATGGAGTGGATAACGTGGATATCGCTGATCAGAACTTTGTAAAAAAAATAAATCAAAAACTATTATTAAAAGAAATTCTCCAGCATGCGCCCATTTCGAGAGCAAAACTATCTGAACGCACTGGATTAAATAAATCGACTGTTTCTTCTCAAGTAAGTACGTTAATGAAGGAACATCTTGTTTATGAAATCGGTCAAGGTGAGTCTAGCGGCGGGAGAAGACCGGTTTTACTGATGTTTAATAAACGTGCTGGCTGCTCCATCGGGATTGATGTTGGCGTTGATTATGTCAATGGCATATTAACAGACCTTGAAGGGTCCATTCTTTACGAAGAGCAGATCAAGCTCCCACCCAGTTCTCCTGATGTGACGATACGTAAATTAATTGAATTAATACAGCAGCTCATCACACAAATGCCCTCTTCCCCATACGGGCTCATTGGCATTGGCCTATGCATACATGGTTTAGTGGATACAGGTGAAAAAATCGTGTTTACGCCCCATTCCAAATGGAAAAATGTTGATCTGAAAACCACGCTCCAAGACACATTCCAAGTACCGATCTTCATTGAAAATGAAGCAAATGCCGGTGCATATGGTGAAAAAATCTTTGGTGCCGCTAAACATTATGACCATTTGATCTATGCAAGCATTGGCACTGGCATCGGGATCGGAATCATCATCAATCATCATTTATACAGAGGAGCGTACGGCTTTTCTGGTGAAATGGGACATATGACGATCGATTTTAATGGACCAACATGCAGCTGCGGGAACCGTGGGTGCTGGGAATTGTATGCATCTGAGAAAGCCTTGTTTCAGTCTCTTCAAACAAATGGTCAGCATATCTCCCATCAAGAACTGGAACAGCTGGCCAAGTTAAATGATATGAGAACGCTCAATGCCCTGCGCAACTTTGGTTTTTACCTTGGCGTCGGTCTCACAAACGTCCTTCATACCTTTAACCCGCAAGCCATTATTTTAAGAAACAAAGTGATCGAATCACATCAGACGGTTCTACATGTGATTGGGGAGGAGGTATCCTCGCGAATGGATACGCAATTCAGCTCACAGGTAGAGCTGCTCCCCTCATCATTAGGACACAATGCACCAGTATTGGGGATGACATCTCTTGTCATAGAAGCTTTCCTGCAAGATGCCACCCTCACAACATGACCTCTTTTTCCAAAAAAGACAGCCCGTAGTAGCGCGTTGTCTTTTTTTATTCATCTTTTTCCTCATAGCGAAAATAGTGAAAATCAGCAGGCAGACGCTCGCCGCTCGTATCTTGACACTGCATACCGACAAATGCCCCTGTAAAAAATCCCCCACCTCTAATGAAATCATCGGATAAATGGATGGATTCAAGCGGCACATCAATTTCTTTCCACTCTTTTTGATCAAAAGAATAAGAATATTTATATGTCTCTTTCTGTACAGTCACTTTTAAATAGACATAAGTGACCTCGTCTGGAATGATGATTTTATGTGTCAATGGCTGAGAAAAGGCAAGGTTTTCACAGACAGATAGCTCAAGCGTGCGCCCAAGTTCCTCATCATATGTCACCTGAAGTGCTGTCCAGTTTTCCGTATTATAATAATTCACAAGACCAGCGGCTTGCTGAAAGTTTTCTGGGAAGAACGAAACAGCTGTCTCTGCTTCAAAATAAAAGCTTTGCCAGCGCCTTGCAACAAAAGCTTGGGTAAACTTAGACGTTAAAGATTCGTGACCGAATAACCTTAAATGCTGAGGTTTCTCCGTTAACGAACCAATCTGATCAGTAAACGGAATTCTTAATGTTTGGAAGTGTCTATTTAGTGTTGATTCTTTAAATTCATCGACTGTATGATAGGTTGGTGCAAAAACCTTTTCTTCGATCTTTGGCGCTTCAACCTCAAGCGTCCCCTCTTTTCCGCCTACAACATAAGGCCAGCCATCCTTCCATTCTAGCTTTTGTATGGCTGTTTCTCTTCCTAAAGGGCACCACCCTCTCTGTTGAAAAATAGATTCCTTGCTTGATTGAATCGGGCGACCAGTGAGATGAGCGAGATACCATTCATTTGTATGCGTTTGAACGATTGAAGCATGCCCGCATTTTTGAAGCGGATGTTCAGGCGTATGGAAGGCACTTAAAATCGGGTTATCCGGATGAACCTCATAAGGCCCTTCAATATGCGGAGAGCGGGCGATCGTTGCCGCATGCTCATACCTGGTACCTCCTTCTGCCGTTAATAAATAGTAGTAGTCACCGATATGATACAGATGCGGCGCTTCTGTCAGTTTAATCGGTGTGCCTTTAAAAATGACCTTCCTTTGACCGATGAGCTTCTTTTCAGCCACACTATATTCCTGCAAGGCAATACCTGCAAAGGAATGGTGCTTTTCTCTATGATCCCACAGCATATTTAAGACGTATTTCTTCCCGCTTTGATCATGGAATAAAGATGGATCAAACCCGGAGCTGTTGAGCCGGATCGGTTCACTCCAATCGCCGTCCACTTCGCTCGCCGTGACCAAATAATTATGACCGTCTTTAAATGGACCATCCACTACTTTGATATCTGAATAAATAAGCCAAAATTGCCCATCGGCATAGCTTAAGCACGGTGCCCATACTCCGCCAGAATCAGGATTCCCCTTCATATCCAGCTGCGAGGTTTTTTGCAAAGGACGCGCAGCAAGGCGCCAATGGACGAGATCCTTTGAATGATAAATTTGCACCCCTGGAAACCATTCAAATGTAGAGACAGCCATATAATAATCTTCTCCTACACGGCAAATACTTGGGTCAGGGTTAAACCCTTTGAGCACTGGATTGGTAATCTTCATTGAACTTCCTCCTCTTTCAGAGACCTACATTTTAAAATCGTCCATATGATCGATATATACCTTGTCTCTGTTCTCAAGCTCCCGTACGACTTTTTTATGTTTTTCTTCATCTAGGTTATAAAAATTAATATCCACCATCGCTAAAATCAGTAAGCATACAGGAATCACCGTTGTCGTGATTAAAATGCCCAGTAATGCTTCTGGTGTTTGCATTTGATTCGCAATATAGCCAAAGCGATCGAGTACAAGCCCTGGCACAATCCCGCCTAATGCCATCCCAAATTTAAAGAAGAATCCGATGATGGCATAGATGAGCCCGCCCATCCTTTTCCCTGTTTTATATTCGCCATATTCAACGGTTTCAGGAATGAGCGCCCACATGTAAGCACCGGCTGTAATACTTCCTGCAGCTGCAACGAGCCTGAAAATAAGTATTAAAGTGATTTGACTCGGCGGTATCACAAGTAATGCAAGAAGTCCTACAATATTCAGCAATAATGAATAATTCAGCAGCTTTTTCTTTCCTAACAGCTTGTGCAGTTTTGGAATAAACGGCAGCACCATTAAAGCTGGCAGACTGCCAATGAGTCCGTACCATTTCACTAAATCTTCTCTGCCGAGGTTATACGTCACATAATAGATCCCAACAGAGTTGCTGATCGAGTTCACGCCAAAAATAATAATAAAGAAAATGCTTAATACAACAAGCGGACGATTCACACGTAACTGGACAAAGATATCACTGAACTTAATTTTTTCCTCAGGCTTTTGAAGCGTGACACGTTCATTCGTGCTTTTAAAACAGAAAATAAGTAATGCACCGCCAAGAACGCCGAGAAAAGCCATCGTCATCTGCCAGCCGAGAGCTGTATTTCCAGTTTTATCACTCAAAAAAGTCGCAAGAAAGGGAACAAAAAAAGCAACAACTAGACCTCCGAGATTAGCAAAAAGCATACGAACAGACGTAATACTGACAACCTCTTGGTTATTTCTTGTCATTGCGGATGTTAAAGCACCATAAGGAACATTGATGAATGTGTATGTAAGCGATAAACCAACATACGTGATGTAGGCATAAACGAGTTTACCCATTTCAGAAAAATCAGGTGTCGTAAAGCAAAGGATGGCGAGTACCACAAAAGGAAACGCACCGAATAACAAATAAGGTCTGAACCTGCCAAAACGGCTGTTCGTTCGATCCACCAATGCACCAATAAACGGATCTGCAAGCGCATCAATGGCGCGAACAACTAAAAACATCGTCCCTGCTGCCGCCGCTGATAAACCATACACATCTGTATAAAAAAATAATAGATACGTAGAGACAGTTGCATAAATTAAGTTACATGCGAAATCTCCTGAAGCATATCCCACTTTTTCAGACATACGAATCTTTTTTAAATTCTCACTTACCATGAGCTTTCTCCCTTCTTCTCTTAGCCTCTTCTAATGAACAGATGATGGAGGGCAGCAGCAGTCAATGCAATGAATATAAAGCGCTTTCAATTTGTTGTAAAAATGAAGCTGAACATCTAATCCTTCAGCTTAGCCCACATACGCAGCAAATGATTTGAATGACAGAATCATCCCCTTTAGTAGTCGGATCATTACTTAAAACTCATCTTAGTTTATCGACTAAACAAACTAAGATGAGTTCATTTTATAAAATCTGATCTGACTTTTCAATATTTTTCGAAAAAATAATCCAAATAATTGATTTCTTGTCAGTTTTCTGCTGAAATGACGTGAAAAAATGAAGTGAATCATTTAATGGTTGCAATTCAGCTCATCCCATGCTATATTTATCAAGCGATGAGCTGAATTGTGTAAGTCGGGTAACATGTCTCCTTGAGACACACACGAATGTGGCGTGTGGTTATTCCGCCTCAATACGCAAAAGACATCTTCTCAGGAAGATGTCTTTTTTCTTATCCTATTTTTGTCCCATTTTCTACAGGCTCATCTGTTGCTAGTAAAACTACGTCTTCTTTTGACGGCATGCCCCCTAATACAAGCACTTCTGATTTGAACCCTGCAATTCTTCTTGGCGGAAAATTGACGACTGCTACGATTTGCCTGCCAATGATATTCTCAGCTGTATACCGTTTTGTCAGCTGAGCACTGGATTGCTTTACACCAATCTCTTCACCAAAATCAATCTTGAGTTTTAATGCAGGTACTCTTGCCTCTGCAAAGAATTCTGCTTCGATAATCGTCCCAATACGAATATCTAACGCTAAAAACTGTTCAATATCTGCCATCTGATTCTCTCCTCTTCATTCAAGGGTAAGTTCATTTACTAGAGTCATCTATTGGTTTTTTTCATTGTAGCACATTCATTTCGTAAAAAAAGTGAGTCAAAAAGCCGATTCAACGCAAAATTCTATTTAGTTTACATAATGAATTTATTGTCATGTATTAAATGTTTGCATCCTGAAAATGAATTCAGTAAAATGGCAAATAATCCTACTGCTTCCTCCCAAATATTTGGGGAGGGGTTAACACTTGTTTACATTATCAGATATGTGGACATTTTGCTGGTCGTTTTTCGTCATTCTTCCTATCGTTGCCATCTTGCATCAGCTTGGCCATATTATGGTCGCGTGGATGTTTGGGGCAAAGGTTTCTTTTGCTCTTGGCAGAGGCAAAAAAGTATTGAAAATAGGCGTTGTTGAAATTAGACGAATCTATTTTCTAGATGCATTTTGCCATTATGAAGAAATGAGGAAAAATAACCGATTCTCGCACATTCTTGTCTACCTAGGCGGATCATTATGCAACCTGCTCAGTGTTCTCATACTGAATACAATGATCGCCAATGATATCCTGCCAGAACATCAATTTTTCTATCAATTTGCTTACTTCTCAGTCTACTATGTATTTTTTGCACTGCTGCCAGTCCAGTATGCAGATCATCATCCGAGTGATGGGCAAGCAATTGTGAATATCATTCGGCACGGTGAACCATGTGACATCATTGACTAACAGGATGGCTTCCAGCTGTCAATTTGATAATGAATCGTTAAAAAGGGAATACCGAATAGCTTCATTTGATGAACTGCTGTGAGACTTTTATCTGTCTCCGGCTTCATATGAAAGCTTTCTTCCATTGGCAGTTTCATGGTGATAAAAGGCGTATGCAAATACAATCCTTCGTCACCGGTACTGCCTTTTGGACATGCACTTTTTAAGAGGAAGTCTTCCTTTTCATTAAAAGGTTTTAAAATGGCAGTTAGCTGAGAATATGGAAGCGGCAGCGCAATATTCATATAACCCGCAGCTGCATCGTGATGCTGAGCATAAAGTGCAAAAAAGACCTGCTCCCCTTTTTCGTTGTGACGAATCCACGCCCTGACATTCTTTCGCTCTTCTTTAGGATGTTGAAATGTAGTCAGACGTCCCTTCATTTCATAAGGCCTGCGAGCTGTTCCCAAATAGAGCTGGCCTATTTTCTTAAAAATGGGCTGAAGTAAAAAAACAAACGGCCTCACCCACCAATGAAAACAGACGGCTGCTTTTAACGTAAATGACATGGGGTTTTCATAAAACCTTCGAATCACAGGTGATACCCTTTCAGCCGAAAATGTCATTCCATTTAATTCATCAAGTGAATCGACTAAACCGAGCTTCTCCCGCTCATGCATTCTTTCCTTTTGAAAAGAAATCAAATGAAAGCGGCCATGCACTCTTGAAATTGGAAAGTCCTTCTGCCTTAATTGATCCCTCGGTCCTTCGATCAGCCATCCAATCAGACCTGGTAAAATAACAAAAAAGGCATTGATACTGCCATGAAACCAAATCATCTGATCAATGCTGATATAGGTCACGCGCATGAGCATACCAGCTGAATAAAGAAGAGACAGCACGATCGTTCCCATTAACACGCAGCTAGAAAACACAACGAGCCTTTTTGCCACAGTTGATCGAAACCTTGTTTTCATACAAAGAATGCCGTACAAATAGAGTGCAATGACAAATAGCATAACGCTTAACGTATCAAATAGACGGGAGAAGCTAATCCCAACAGCAATCATCACAGGCGACAGCAAAATCACCCAGCCAGCCGCTTTGTATAAAGCTGTCTCTTTTTCTCTCTGTCTCCCTAATAATCCATAGAAAAGCGGGATAAAAAAAGCGGAGTAATGAAAATGAATAGCGGTCAAAAGCACTATAATCGGTGAAAAGGTCATCACCTGTATATCTGCCGTGTACAGCCAAAACCAAAGCCCGCCTAAAGCGAGATACATCCATGCACCATCGATCATCAATTCATGAAGTGAAAAGCTTCCCCTTTTCAGCAACCGAGTAAAGCCATATAACGCCAAAATGATCGTATACAAAAACCAGCCCGATGCGAACAGGGCAGAATGATAGACGAATGCAGCCGTTGCACAAAAAGCAGCTAATGGAAAGGCTTTCATTAAAAAGCCGATTAGTATCCCCGGCTTACTCTCCTTCCTTTCCTTCGCAAAAAAGCATAAAACAGCAGGAAGAAAAAACAGAATGGCTATAAGTACAAAAAACTCTGCTATCGGACCTGTCATCAAACGGGTGGCGATAAAACAACACATGAAGAGAAGGCTTGATATCAAATGCCATTTATTCATCATGAGACTCCACCCTTTCAGTAAACCGGCCTTTATATGTAAAAAGAGTGCCAAACAGTCGATTTTTCACATGCACATGAATGGTATACTCACCCGAGTGCTCCTCGTAGCCTTCTGTGACATCTGACACACCATAAAGCCATGAAGGCAGCGGCCACTCACGTCCTAACATCAACAGCTTCTGCTTGCCAGATTGAATGTGCAGAAAACCATGCTTTGTTACTGTAAAATGAAGCTCTGACATAAGAAGTCGAGGCTTTCCAAAATAGTCTAGTACTTTATGACTCTTCTGATCAATAATCATATCTGCATCAAAGTGCCTTTCCTTCTTTGGGAAATAAAACGTACGGAACCAGTGCATGCCTTCCTCTCCCTTATTTGTCATAAAGGGTTTATTCACAATTCGGAAGGGAATGTTTTTTCCTCTCTCAGGGAAAAAACAGCGAAAGCGTGGACCAATTTTGAAGAAAAATCGAATGAGCCTCGTTCCGCCGCCTATTTCCTTCATGGTACCTTCAGCAGTAAACGCACGGTTGTATCTCTCTTTTAATTTTGGATGCAGCTTATCGTAATCCTTCACTAGATGACGATGAACGACCATGTCTACCTCCCCTTTTCCGTTTGATCGAAAATACATCTATACAATCTTTTAAATTAATCATTCCTCCAATGGATAGAATCAAAAATGCACTCATCACAAGCGGCTCATGAAGTGTCGATTGTGGAGATACAATCCCGATACAAAGCATCATCAGCAGAAACACGCTTTGAAGAATGAACAGATATTTCTTTGATAGCTTAGGAATCAACCACGATACACCTATCAGGGCATAAAACAACCGAAATCCGGTGCTATGATCAAAAGCAGAATGTGAAAATGGGATGACCGCTTGGCATAGCCAGACGATGGCAAACAGCAAACAAATTCCATAATGGGCAAGTGTTCTCTCCAGTAACAACCGAGGGTGCGTTCCCTTTTCAAGCCACGTCTTTAGTGCGCCAAAACTAAAGGCCGTCATAAACCCCATCAACGGGCGAAAAAGAAATCGATCTGCCCACGCCCATCCTTTTCCTTCTTTCGTTTCGTAATCAAATTGAGTTTGAAACACAATATGATCGTTCGTTTTTACATATTTCCAATAGCCGCCGCCTTCTTTGATAAAAGACAACGGGTGTGACGATTTAAATTTCAGCGAGGATGCCCGTTCATTCCGTTCATCCATCATTCTAGTTCGATATGCTCCTGTCCCTGTGACACTTACACCAAATCCAAGATGCTTTTCATACAAAAAGGTTTGGGGCTGTTCATCTTGAGGTCCATTTAATGAAATAGTTGAAAAGCGCAAATCCCACTGTTCATGAAGCTTTGGATTTTGCGTATATTCCCATACTTTCTCTAAAGGTGCATGAATGGTTGTTTCCACATAAACAGGCTTTCTTTTCATCTGCCTCTACTCCTCTATGTGAATTATTTCACATAATAAGCATACCATGTTTCACAAAACTGTCAAATCTTTATTCATTTTTTCTCAAAAAAATTGTGCCAGAAGGACGCTCCTTTATGATATCGGTTCGCTGCAAAAAAAAGACCTGTCATATAGACAGACCTTCTTTTTGCAATACACCTGTGATATAGAGCCGAACCGCATAGCTCACACTTTCTTCAAGCTCTTCTTTTCGTTGAAATCCCTTTTTATTAGAAATATCACCGAAGCCGTGCAGTAAGCTTCTCAGTCCTCTGACGACATGCGTCATTTCCTCTTCCTTTACACCAAAGCGTGACATAATGGATTGAACAAACTGAACAAGGCGCTCTGCCGCAACACTTACTTCTTTTTCGTTCATATGTGAAAAGGCAGCTTCATAAAGGCCAGGGTGTTCTCGGACAAATTGCACATATTGTCTGGCAAAGGCTAAAACAGCTGCTTCTTTTTCCAGCCCCTCTGTGACTTGCATCCCTTCCTCACATAGCATGGATAGCCCCTTTACTGCGAGTGCGGCCTGAATCTCATGAAGGCCGGATACGTGATTGTAAAGAGAAGGCGGTCTGATGTTCAGCCTTTTAGACAATGTAGCAATGGTCAAAGCGGAAAAGCCCTCTTCATCAACAAATGCTGCCGCTGTATCCATAATTTTTTCTTGTGTAATACCCATTCTAGGAGACACAGTTTATTGCCCCCCTTTTTTTAGCTGGTGCTGCCTTTTACGGACGGCAGCTTGAAGCTTTTCATAAGGTTCTATCATAAGGTCACCATGTCCGGCAGCAAGACAGGATATGCGCAGCGCTAGTAATTTTTCAGCGCTTTTTAATGCGGTTTCTGCATCCCATGTGGCAAATGCCGGGAACGGGAAGCTCCACCGAAACTCACCCGTTACCGATAAGCCGCCTTTTGTCACAAGTGCATCACCTGCAATGACAACTCCTGACTTTTCATCGTATAAAGAAATGCTTCCAGGTGTATGCCCTGGTGTTGCAATTACTTTGAGGGTCCCAATCTCATCTCCTTCTTCGACAAGCACATCTGGTTTTGTATGAATATTTTTCATAAAACTGCCTTTGATTTTTTGCTGGGGTTCACCAGGGAGTAAGGAAAAGTCACCTTCAAAAAGGCGCGCATCACGTTTTGATAAATAGACGACTGCCTCGGGAAAAGCCTTCTTCACCTCATCTAATGCACCGATATGATCCATATGACTATGAGTGAGAATAATCTTATGAATTGGTTTGTTCTTTTTACGGGCAAATTCGATGATCGAGTTCGCCGCCATTTTTAAAGCAGCATCAATTAAAATGAGCCCTTCCTCTTCCTCAAATACATAGCAATTTACCGGAAATAATCGCGGCAGCAATGTAAGCTGGTGCAGACGGTCAAAAGTTGTTAATCTCATGATTGCCCTCCTAAAACTAATGTCGTTAGTTTTATATTAACTAATGGTATTAGTTTTAGCAAACATTTTTTCATCAACCGCAATATAAATATCAATTTGCGCTTCTTTTGGATCAATAGATCTTTCATCATACCATTCAAAATCACCTGTATAAGTGCGGTATTGCCGCTGATCCCACGTCCAAATCTTGTGCCATGTTTCAAGTACAACCTCTTCAATCGGTCCCTTTCTCGTTTGAAATCTTGCGTAGGTGGACGCAGGAATCTCTTTTACATGTTCGATCGGCTGATCCGCGAATTGCCCAGCCGTAAATAAATAAGAGCCATGTTCATCTTTTTCATAATCTGAATAAAGCCCTATGACTGGGGCTTGTCCCCCATGAAGCTGCTGCGCAAAAAATTCCTGCCAAAGCGGCGCAATCTTCCGCTCTTTTGTTTGCTCTATTTCGTTTGTAGTTCGAACAGACAACCCTTTGATCCATTGTTTCTCTAATGTCACGATATCGTACATACATTCTCATCTCCTTTTCTCCCATCATATAAAAAGAAACCTGACAACTGTGTGTCAAGTTTCTAATCTCTTCATAAATTGTTTTAATTTGAGATCAAACGCTTCCTTGATGTGCTGAGGTGAAAGAATGTCGACGTCCGGTCCTAAATGGAATAGGAAACTGTGCAGCCAATCATCTTGCGGCACGGTCAATGCTGCCAAATAGGTTCCATCTGAACTGACGATCAATTCGTTCTCATCCATCCATTCCTTCACTTTGCCAACTGATGCTTCCGTTAACCTGAGCGTGAGTGTTGTGACTGAAGGTTCTTCATGCCAAGAGTCATTCCAAGGCTTCTCTTCATTTTTAATTCTTTTCGGCCTGAAATATGCTGAAATGGTGACGAGGTCTGTTATTCTTGTCAGCTTGAACAAACGAAAAGCTTTTTTCACACAACAGTACGCATACAAATACCAATGCCTTCCTTTTAAGACAAGCGTATAAGGCTCCACTTTCCGTGGAAGTGTTTCCCCTTTTGCATTGCGATAAGTGAACTGAATGAATTGATGCGCGGAGGCAGCCGTATGGATCAGCTGCAGCTTCTTCTCTGCCTGGCTGTCTTTTCCCCATGAGCTTAAATCAATAAAGACATGGTGCTGTTTCTCACTTTCATGAGTTTGTCGCGGAATAAGAGATTTGATTTTTTTCAGTACATGTTCACTTTCTTTAAAGGAGTATGCACTCGTCATGCTTTCGAGGGCTGTTAAAATAAGCTCAATGTCATCATCGGTAAATAATTTTTTCTCTAAACGATAGTCATCAACAAGTGAAATGCCTCCACCTGCTCCTTGCGTTGTCACAACAGGAATCCCGGCTTGATTGATGGTCTCAATATCGCGATAAATCGTCCTCACGCTCACTTCATGAAGTTCAGCAAGGTCTTTCGCTTGTACTTGCTTCTTGCTAATAAGCAGCATCACAATAGACAAAATACGATCGATTTTCATGCCTTTTCCTCTTTTTCATAAATATAGGTTTTGATTTGATAAAAAAAGAAAGAATGGTAAAGATAAGGAACAGCCAGCATTCGTTTACATCCCTGCACATGCAGGAGGAGGTTGCATCATGACACATCACGTGTGGCAGTTATTCATAATTGGAGGCATTATGATGATCTGCATCATCTTTCGAATGAATCGAATGAGACGCTATCAGCCTGTGCGCCCAATCAGTCTTTTGATGAGAATGTATGTATTTGGACTCACTGCCCTTATTCTCTTATTAGAAGGCTGGCAAAATCACAGCATTTTCATCTATGCCGCTATTGGTATGCTCTTTGGAAGCAGTCTGGCCGTTCATGCCTATGAGACGATCCGCATGAAAGAAGAAAACGGCCGTCTTTATGTGAAAACGAGTAAATGGATTGAAAGCTTCATTTTATGCTTATTTTTATCTAGACTTAGTTTTAAGCTGGGTGAGCTGACGAACCATTCGCTCACAAAGATTGGTGTTGTTGAACTGTATCAGCATATTGTGAGTGATGATGCCATGACCATGCTCAGCTTTTTTCTATTAGCTGCTTACTATGTCGTTTTTTCTTATCAAATGGTAAAAGCAGGTAAACGATCAACACATATGCATCATGCGTAAAAACCTTCCTATATGAGTAGGAAGGTTTTTATTAGTCATGCTGCGCATGGTGAATCATTTGTTCAAGTACTTCCATCACATGCTGATCTTCAGGGCTGTAAAAAATCGATGTCCCTGCTCTTCTAGATTTCACGAGACGAAGGTTTTTTAAAAAGCGCAGCTGATGTGAAACAGTTGATTGCATGAGATTCAGCGTTTCCGCGATATCATTGACCGAGTATTCACCTTGAGACAGCAGGTGCAGGATGCGAATACGTGTCGGATCAGATAAGGCTTTAAACGTTTGGGATACAAGAAATAAACTTTCTTCATCAAGCTCCATCCGTTCCTGTTCTTGATTTGTATTCAGTTCTTCCTTCATTTCGCTTCACCTTTCTTGTTAGTCAAATCACGACTTATTCTATGTATCATCATATACCAAAACGTGCGGCGTGCAAAGCGGGCACACTTTAGAAAAAAGATTTATTCAAATAGCATTGACACTTGGTAGCATTCTTTTTAAAATGAGCATTATTTATTCATTTTTTTAGAGGAGCTGATAGGCAAATTGACTGAAGAGCCAAGACTAAAACGCAGCCTGACTGTCTTTCCACTTGTTGTGATCGGGCTTGCTTATATGGATCCACTTGTCGTATTTGATTCATACGGCATTGTTGCTCAGCTGACGAAAGGACACGTAGCTGCAGCTTATATATTTACGTTACTGGCATTACTATTGACAGCGCTTAGCTATGGGAATATGGTGAAGGCTTTTCCAAAAGCAGGATCTGCTTATACATATGCGCAAAAAAGTATTCATCCTCATGTCGGCTTCCTTGTGGGCTGGACACTTTTACTGGATTATTTATTTCTGCCTATGGTGAATTTTGCAATCGGAAGTGCTTATTTAACCGCAGCCTTTCCTGATGTACCTCATTACATTTGGATCATCATACTTGCTATCGCCATAACGTCTGTCAATGTAATCGGTATAAGGCTTACAGCCAACATTACGGCGCTATTTGTGACGTTTCAGGTCATTGTCGCCGTCACCTTTGTTGGGTTTGTTATTTATGGGCTCACGCAAAACGCTGGCAGTGGAGAGTTATTGTCAGCCCGGCCTTTTTATTCAGCGAGCTTAGATCCAGCGCTTATTTTTTCAGGAGCGACCATTTTATGTTTCTCCTTTTTGGGATTTGATGCCATTTCGACGATGTCTGAGGAAACCATTAAACCAAAAAAGACGATTCCGCTTGCCATTTTCTTAACAGTTGCGATTGGAGGCGTACTTTTTACTTTGACGTCTTATTTTTTGCAGCAGGTGTTTCCAAATTTTCAGCAGTTCAAGCATCCTGATGCAGCCTCACTTGAAATTGCAGAATTTGTGGGCGGCGCATTTCTCCACTCGTTCTTTTTAGCTGGCACAATGGTCGCAGTCATTTCTTCCTCCTTATCGTCACATGCAAGTGCAGCAAGGCTTTTATATGCAATGGGAAGAGATCAATCCTTACCGAAGCGTTTCTTCGGGTATATTCATCCGAGATTAAAAACCCCTGTTTTTAATATTTTATTAATCGGGGCTTTCTCCTTAACCGCAGTCGTTGGCGAACTTGAAGTCATTTATTCCTTTATCAGCTTCGGCGCGTTAATTGGATTTACCTTTGTGAATTTGTCTGTTTTTGCGTACTTTTTCGTCAGACAAAAACAAAGAGGTATTCTGAATACATTGAGATATGCAGTGATCCCTTTATGCGGGACGGCGTTTTGTATTTGGCTGTTAACGAGCATCAGTACAAATGCATTAATCATTGGCATGATTTGGCTGATTATCGGTTTTATTTATTTCTGCTTCAGGCTGAAAACAAGACCTGAATTTACGTTTGGATATGATTGATTATAAGGTTTTCACTTGGTATCCTGCACAGGATATGGCATAATAAAAAGGCTGTACTTCCCTTTTAAAAGCGGGGCAAAACAGGGGTGAACTGACCTTGAAAAAGAAAAAAACAGGATGTTTTGCCATTTCAGGCTGTTTCACGATTTTTCTCTTTGTTTTCGTATTAGCAGCCATTGCCATCTCCTTTAATCAAAAGGAGTTAAAAAAGCTGCCGATTGATACGGAATCAATTGTTTTGTCGAGATTGGATGATTACAAACCGCTTGTAGAAACAGAGTTAAGAGATCAAGATTTAGATCAGTATACCGCGTTAATCCTCGGTATGATGTATCAAGAATCAAAAGGCAGAGGCGGAGATCCAATGCAGTCCTCTGAATCTCTTGGTTTGAAACGAAATGAAATCAATGACCCTCAGAAAAGCATTAGACAAGGAGTCCATCATTTTTCGACTATGTACAAGCATGGGAAGAAAAAAGGCGTTGATTTGGAAACCATTATTCAAAGCTATAACATGGGAATCGGCTATATTGATTTTGTTGCAAAAAACGGGGGAAAACATTCCGAGAAATTGGCAAAGCAATACTCCAAAAAGCAAGTGAAACGAAACCCCAAGATCTATACGTGTGGCGGCAACAAAGATAACTTCCGCTATCCATATTGCTACGGTGATTTCACTTACGCTGAAAAAGTAAAAGAAAAAACGAAAACAGTTGAAGAAAAGATGAAATTGGCTTCATCATCCACACCATCATCGTAAAAAAAGCACTTCCGTCAAGGAAGTGCTTTTCATTTTATCACTGTTCTTTCCCAATTTCCGGCAGGATCGTTTTTGCTAAATGCTGATCCATTTCCTCATACTCATCATAATGAATCGTTTCATACAGCTCTTTTCTCGATTGCATATCCCCAAGTATCCCCTGCTGCGTTCCCTTTTCCATGATTTCTGTAAATAAACGCTCATACGCTTTTGCAGCGACTCTGAGTGATGACACAGGGTAAATGACCATTTGAAAGCCAAACATTGAAAATTCGTCTGCATGATAATAAGGCGTCTTGCCAAACTCCGTCATATTTGCAAGGAGCGGACCTTTAATATTGTTTGACGCATGCGTGAAGTCCTCTGCTGTGATAAGTGCCTCAGGGAAAATAGCGTCAGCTCCTGCTTCTACGTAAAGATTGGCCCGGCGGATGACATCCTCCATTCCATTTACGGACTTTGCATCGGTTCTCGCAATCACCAAAAGCGTTGGTGCCGCTTGTTTGATGGCTTTGATTTTTGCGACCATTTCTTCTACTGGAACGAGTGATTTCCCATTTAAATGCCCGCATTTTTTCGGCATTTGCTGATCTTCAATTTGAACAGCTGCCACCTTGCTTTCAACCATTTCTTTTGCCGCTCTTGCTGCATTTAAAACACCGCCATAGCCTGTATCCATATCGACCAAAAGCGGCAGCTGGGATGCTCGAATAATCTCCTTCGCTTTTTCTGCCATTTCTGTTGAATGGATCATTCCGAGATCAGGAAGTCCTTTGCTGGCACAAAAAGCGGCACCTGATAAATAGAGTCCTTGAAAACCCATTTTTTTTGCATAGAGCGCAGACATTCCATCGTGAACGCCTGGAATTTGAAATAGAGCTGATTTGTTCATTTGTTCTTTAAAGGCTGCGGCTAAATCAGCCTGACTTCTTTCTTCATTCACGATCCACACACTAGCTCCCCCTTATATGACGAATAAGTCCATAAATGCTGGTACTGTTGTTGTTTTTAATTGATTTGGATTTTGGCAGAGTGACACAATTTGATCTACTTGTTTTTGTGGAAATCTTGTCTTCAAATGATAGACCCACTTCTTTTCAAGCAGCGGAATGCCTTCCTGTCTTCTTCTGCGATGACCAAGCGGGTATTCAATTTCAATTCGGTCTGTCATCGTCCCGTCTTTAAAGAAAATTTGTACACAGTTTGCAATTGATCTCTTTTTCGGATCTAAATAATCCTCTGTATAACGCTTATCCTCTTTCACAACCATTTGATCACGCAGACGATCAATGGCTGGATTTTGCGCCGTTTCCTCTTCATAATGGTCAGCTGTTAGCTCACCATAAATCAGTCCAATGGCTGTAATATACTGCAAGCAATGATCACGGTCTGCCGGATTATAAAGCGGCCCTTTCTTATCAATAATCCGAATTGCTGACTCATGTGTCGTAATCTCTACCCGATCAATTTCATCTAAACGATCTTTTACCGCGTCATGCAGCATCACAGCCGCCTCAGCAGCAGTCTGCGCATGGAACTCAGCAGGATAAGCAATTTTGAAAAGAACATTTTCTATGACGTATGATCCAAGAGGCTGGGCGAGCGTAAGCGGTTTTCCTTTCATAAGAACATCTTCAAAGCCCCACTTCTCTGCACTAAGCGGCGTTTGATAGCCCATTTCCCCCTTTCGTGTCATCATTGCCAGTCTCACTCCGCGGCTTGTTGCATCCCCTGCTGCCCATGATTTCCTAGATCCTGTGTTTGGGGCGTGGCGATATGTTCTAAGCGGGGAATTATCAACAAACGCTTGTGATAACACATGCTGGACTTCTTCCTTTGTTCCGCCAAGCATTGCACATACAACTGCACTTGTTGCCACTTTGACAAATAACACATGGTCCAATCCATTTCGATTCAGACAATTTTCTAAAGCGAGCACACCTTGAATTTCATGTGCCTTGACGATTGCATGCAGTACGTCATTCATCGTTAGCGGTTCTTCTCCGTTTGCAAGGCGAGTTCTGCTGATATAATCACTTACAGCTAATATTCCGCCTAAGTTATCTGACGGATGGCCCCACTCCTGTGCAAGCCATGTGTCATTATAATCTAACCAGCGGATCATACAGCCAATATTAAAAGCCGCTTGAACAGGATCTAGCACAAACGAAGTGCCGGGAACTCTTGCTCCGTTAGGTACGACTGTTCCAGGTATGATGGGACCAAGGTGCTTCGTACATTCTGGAAAATTGAGCGCAAGCATTCCGCACCCGAGTGTGTCTATGAGCACATAACGCGCGGTTTCAATGGCCTCTTTGCTCGTAATTTCTCCGTCTACTGCATAGGCAGCAATTTCTTCTAATAGCTGATCTGTTTGATTGGCGACTGCTGTTTTGTTCATATTCATTCCCCCGTTTTTCCATCATCATTTGAAACCTTTAATCCTCTTGGCCCTAAATACCGGACTCTCGGTCTAAAAATGCGATTATGCAAATGCTGTTCAATAACGTGGGCTGCTAATCCGCTAGCTCTTGCAGCAAAGAAAATGGGTGTATAAAGTGAAATAGGAATTCCGAGCACGTAATAAATAGGTGCAGCATAATAATCAAGATTCGGATAGAGGTTTTTCTGCTCTTTCATGTATGCCTCTCCTGCTACACACATGTCATATAGCGTTGTATCTCCCTTTGATTCAGTAAGCGTTTTCAATGAACGTTTTAAAAGAGCGGCTCGCGGATCCATTTTTCTCATGTATACTCTGTGGCCAAAGCCCATCATTTTTTCTTTTGCGGCTAATTTTCGTTCAATGAGCGCAAGAAATCCTTCCGTTGTTTTTCCTTCAAGAAGCATGTGCATGACAGCTTCATTTGCTCCTCCGTGGAGATCACCTTTTAATGAAGAGATCGCTCCAGTAAAAGCACCATACATGTCAGAATGCGTGGATGCAATGACTCTAGCCGCAAACGTTGAATTCGGCAGCTCATGTTCACTATATAATGTAAGTGTTTGGTCAAAAGCGGTGATTTCGTCTTCGATCGGGGTGCGTCCAGTTAGCATGGATAAAAAGTTTTCAGTGTAGGATTTGGTCTGATCTGGAGAAATAGCGGCGTCTTTTGTGAGAATATGATAGCTTCCAGCAACAATGGCCGGCAGCTGGCCTAGTAATCGAACGGCACGCTTCACTTGGCACGCTTCTGATCGATCATGTAATGCATCATCGTACCCCGCAAGAGCAGATAAGCACGTTCTCATCGCATCCATAGGGTGAGTGGTTTTTGGAAGTTTCGTTAAAATGGTTTGAATCGTTGGATGTAAGTTCGTTTGTGAGGATATATCTTGCTGAAATTGGTGATATTCCATCGTATCTGGTAATCTTCCATAAATGAGCAGATAGGCTGTTTCTAAATATGTCTTGTTTTGTGCTAGCTCAATGAGGTCGTACCCGCGAATCACAATTTCCTCTTGCTCCACATCTAAATATGATATGGACGTTTCGCTTGCCACAATGTCTTCAAGCCCCGGTTTATACTGCAATTGTTCAGTCATCATATAACCCCCGTTTCGTCCAATTGTTGATCTCCAAACGAGCAAACGGCCAGAAATGATGTGAATCTATAGATGGGAAGATACCGTGCACGTCGGATATCCAATTTCCATTCTATCCAAAGCACTTCATCTTGTAAATAAAAGAACGTATGTCCAGTTGGACATACGTTAGCTGTAGTATGGAGAAATCATGATATAGACAATGACGCCAGTGAGACTAACATAGAGCCAAAGCGGCATCGTCCAGCGGGCAATTTTACGGTGACGCTCGACCTGCATCTGTGCGCCTCTAAATAGTGTAATCAATGCAAGCGGTACAATAATTGCTGAAAGCACAATATGTGTAATCAAAATAAAGAAGTAAATTGGACGGATGATCCCTTCTCCGCCGAAGTGTGTATCAGCTGCCATTGAATGATATGTCACATAGGAAATTAAAAAGACAAGTGTTGTTGAAAATGCAGCAAAGATAAATCGTCTATGTGCTTTAATGTTCTTTTGTTTAATCATAATGAGTGCTGAAAGTAAAAAGATAAACGTAAAGCTGTTCATCACGGCATTCAGTAAAGGAAGAAATGTAATATCCAGATGACTAAATTTATCTGTTTTTGGCATTAAAAATAATAAAGCGATTAATCCGTTTATGGCAATTGTTAAAATGACAACAATGCCGGTGAAATTTTTCGGTTTTTGATTCTGTTCGTTCATGTTTGAAAACCTCTCTTTATTAGTTCCGACTAAGAGTATGTTATTTAACTTTCTCTATAAAGTCAATGAATTCGCTGTCTTCGTCGAATTTTAGACAAACTTGCCGATTACTGGCGTTCTAACGGCTTGAAAGATCCATCCACTTCCTTTAGAATGGGAATTTATGTGGTTTTTATGATTTCTTATATGAAAGGAGTAATGGACTTGTCAATCTTACAGGAAACAACCAAAGATGTGAAGACGTTAGAGCAAGAATTACAGCAATTGCAGTTCCAAATGTATCGAATGCAAGAAAATATGAAAGATATTTCGAAAAAAGCAAAGATCATTGGCATTGATCAGGCGAAAGAAGATGAATGGATGATTGTCTCTGCCATTGAAAGTGCGGATACATGCAAAATCATGCTCAGCGATTGTGAAAAAGCTTTTCGCGGACAATCTGATTTTTCCTTAATCGCGGAATACCCTGAAGAAGGAAAGATTCATATTGCTGATATTAAAGGCCCTCCCGATAATGGATACGGCTCAATCTGCATGAAGCATTTAAAAGAAATCGCAAGAGAGCAGAACATCCCAGTCATCACAGGTGACCTCGTCAAAAGAGATTGGAATCACGTGGACCGCTTGATTCACTTTTATGAAAAACACCAATTTGATGTCCAAATCAATTGGAAAGAACAAAGCGGGGAAATTTATTGGGTGGACAGCTAACGCCAAAAAACCAGCGTGTATGATGGAATATACGCTGGTTTTTGTCGAAAATGCAAATTTTTCTGAAAAATATGTGTTTTTTTGACCAAAAAAAGGGTACAATAAAAGCATCAGGCCGCCACCTGATGCTTTCTTCCAAAAAACAATAGATTACTAGTTAAGTACTTTCACTTTGACTGATTTTACGCCCCAATTTTTTGCTTGGGATTTGCTTGGTACATGTACATCAATTTTGTTACCTTTAATTGCGCCGCCAGTATCTGCTGCGGTAGCTTCACCGTAGCCTTCAACATAAACCTTACTTCCTAATGGAATGACATTAGGATCTACTGCAATGACTTTCGCATTTGGGTTTTTGTTTAAGTTTACCCCTGTTGCAGTGATACCTGAGATGCCACCATCATTTGCTGTATAAGCCGTAGCCGTTACAGTCAATTCTTTTTGTACACTTTGACTAGCAGAAGATGATTCTGCTTTAGCTGTTTCCTTTTTAGGAGCAGCTTTTTGTGTTGTTTGCTCTTTTTGGACAGGCTCCTGTTTTTGTACAGGCTCTGAGCTTACCGGAGCTGAGCTTTGACCAGCAACACTTAGTGTTGAACCAGTCACAATTATATCTGAGTTTAAGTTATTCCAAGACTTAATATCGCTAATTGACACATTGAATTTTTGAGCGATTTTCCAGAGGCTGTCCCCCTTCTGGACTTTATACTGCTCCTGAGTTTTCTCTTTTGAAGAGATTGTCAATTTATCACCTACATAAATCATGTCTGTAGATAAATTGTTCCAACCCTTTAGGTCCTTTAGAGACACATCATTTTTTTGAGAGATTCCCCAAAGTGTATCACCTTTCTTCACAGTGATTTCCTTTGCAGAAGCTTGCTGTGCTCCAAATGCTGTTGTTGAGATTGCTGCAACAGCAACCAAGGACATAATAGTCTTCTTCATAAAGTAAATCCTCCCTTGTTAGCTTTTTATGGCGGCTAACGAGTGCTATCGTAACATATGTAAATGTCAATTCAATAACAAAACGATATGTTTTAGATTACAGTTCCTTTACATGAAACATCTCTCTCCATTGGTAAATCAGACCACAAAACAGCTCAATTACCCGCCATATCAAGGTTTTGAAAGGATCAGAAACCTCCTGTTGAAAACGTGTCCAAACGTAGCGAAAAAAATTTATTTTTCTTCTTCAATCTCTTTATTTTTCTCTTTTTCTATAAATAAACGGATTTCTTCTAGAAAAACATCCCCGTATTTCTCTCTTTTTTGAGCGCCTATTCCCTTAATATGGAGTAGTTCTTCTTCTGTTTTAGGCTGAACAGCTGACATTTCCTTCAAGGTTTGATCAGAAAATACAACAAATGGCGGAACACCCTGCTCTCTCGCCAGCTTCATTCTCACCGCTCTCAGCTGCTCAAATAATGCATCGTTTTCTTGAATCGCCTCTCTTTTAACTGCCTGCTTTTTATACACAGCCTCTTGTCCGACTAACACTTTCTTCCCTTTATGTGTCACTTTTAATGTTGGGTAAGCCCCTTCAGACATGTGCAAATATTCTTCTGTAATTAAAAATTCGATGAAATCACTGATTTGCTGGGCTGATTGCTGCTTCATTAAAGCGTATGTAGGAAGACGGTCGAAACCAAGATCAAGCACTTTTTTATTTTTAGAGCCTGCCAGTACTTGAGCAATCATCATTTTTCCAAATCGCTCGTTCATTCTAACCGTACACGATAAAACCATTTGCGCTTCTCGAGTGACCTCTTCACGCTCTCTTTCATCAAGGCAATTGCTGCATTTTTGGCAAGGAGTACTTGTTGATTGATCAAAGTAGTCCATCACAAATTGCTGCAAACATTGCTCAGTATGACAGTAATCCACCATTTGTCTTAGTTTAAGCAGCTCATGCTGATAGCGCACTTCATCTTCTGTTGACTGTTCGATGAGGAATCGCTGCATTCGTACGCCCTGCGGCGAAAACAGTAAAATGCATTCACTTTGGAGCCCATCTCTGCCTGCGCGCCCAGCTTCTTGATAGTAGCTTTCAATATCCCTTGGAATTTGATGATGAATGACAAAACGGACATTTGATTTATTAATTCCCATGCCAAATGCAGATGTAGCGACCATGACCTGGATGTCATCATTTAAAAACAGGTTTTGCTGCTCTTCTCTCACATCGTCATCTAACCCGCCATGGTAAATGCCAGCTTTGATCTTTTGTTTCTTTAGCCGATTGAAAATGTTTTCAGCTTCTTTTCTTGTAGCTGTATAAATAATGCCTGACTCAAGCTTGTTTTTCTTCATATAATGTGTGATAAAGCGGTCACTATTTTCTCCTTTGACCACCTGAAAAGATAAATTCTCTCTAGCAAACCCAGTAAAAATAGTTTCTTCTTCGTTCATGCCAAGCTGTTCACAAATATCTCGGTGGACCTTTTTCGTGGCTGTAGCCGTTAGTGCGACAATCACTGGCCTTTTTGTCAATTTATCTAAGCATTCTTGAATAAAGCGATAGCTTGGCCTAAAATCATGCCCCCACTCAGATATACAGTGTGCTTCATCAATTGCGATTAAAGGGATCGTTAACCGATCAAGGAGCTGAAAAAAACGTTCATTTTGTAAGCGTTCAGGTGTGATATAAAGCAGCTGATATTCCCCATCTTCACATTTTTTCAGTCTCTTATTCATTTCAGCTGCAGAAAGTGTGCTGTTTAAAAAGGACGATCGTATGCCCATCTCATTTAGCGCATCGACTTGATCTTTCATTAAAGAAATTAGCGGGGATACAACGATCGTTGTTCCTTCCATCATCAGGGCAGGAATCTGGTAACAAACCGATTTCCCTCCGCCTGTCGGCATAATACAGACGGTATCCTTCTGTTTGTTTACAATCGATTCAATGGCTTGTTTCTGTCCTTGCCTAAAGGTGTCAAATCCAAAGTATTGTTTCAGGAGTGCTTCTGCTTGTTCTAACATCCAATTCCCTCTCCGTCTTTTGTTTTGTCTATTTTAACATACATTCATGCCTCTTCCGGCTGTCTGTGCAATTTCGTTTTTTCACAAAATAAAAAGCCATTTTCCGAAATGGAAAATGGCTTGAATCATCCTAGGAAAAGCTGCGGATGCCGTAATCTAAGTAAGAAAGTTTTAAACCACCACTCCTCAAAGTGGGTGTTTGCAGAAACGTTCCTGTCTTCCTCTCTAAGGAGGCATGACATTCCGGCTTCAATATAAAACTCCCTATTACAGCTTAAAGGTTAAAACTTAATTAACATTACGCGCATCGCAGCCTTTAAACTATACTACACGAAAGTTAATTAAATTTCAAGAGATCTTTTTTCTTTGAAATACTCATGTATACAAGATTTTTGTCCACGAGTACATTTGGAAACATTATTCTGAAAAAATTTAACCTGCGCTAATGATCCTATTTTTCCTCATCCACATCAACATCCTGCTCTTCCTCTAATCTTTCATACGTATCCGAATGCATTTGATCCATTGTTTCTCTATTCGTTAAATCACGCATTTGATCGGAGAATGAACGGTCAAACTCGTTTGGATCTGGAGTCGTTTCTTCATTTTTCTTTGCATCAATTGAAAAACGTGTATATGGAACTGCTTTTAAACGCTCATATGGGATCTCTTTCCCTGTTTTCTCACAAATCCCATATGTTCCGTCTTCCATTCGTTTCAGTGCTGCATCGATTTCTCCTTCAAGTTGCTCATCGACTTGATCGAGCGTTTGTTCTGTCATGCGGTCTAAATAGATGCTCCCATGATCAGCGATATGATTACCAACACCATTTGATATCTCACTCGATTCAACGAGCATAGATTCTTTTTTCTTTTTTGATCCCTTCACATCTTCTTTTAATTGAATCAATCTTTCGTATAAATCAGCTTGTTGTTCTTTCGTTAAGCCCACGGTCAATCACTCCTTTCTCATTACCTTCCCGCTGGAAGGGGAAAGAAAACATCAAAAAAGCCGCCGCCTATTTGGCAGCAGCTTTCTTCTCTTACAGATGGCGAAGTGCTTCTTCGATTCGTTTATCGCCTTTAATCAAGTCAAAGGACTTATTTTTCACATTCGATTCTGTTAAGCTCTCCACAAGAACAATGGCTACGTCCTCTCTTGAAATCTCGATGTTTTGATCATCTGTAATATGCTCGGCAGCTTCAATCTTTCCTGTCTTCTCCTCATGCAGCAGGGCACCTGGACGGACAATCGTATAGGAAAGACCAGACTGTTTCAAGTGCTCATCAGCTTTTCTTTTCGCTTCATAATAAGTTTCCATACTTCCTTGCCCTTTTCCTTGGTTTGGATCATCAGCATTATAGGAACTAAGCATAACAAAATGCTGGATGTTTTCTTTTTTCGCTGTATCAACGAGGCGTTTTGCCCCTTCTTGATCGACCGCAATGGTCTTATCTGCACCTGTTTTTGAGCCTGAACCAGCTGCAAAGATGACAGCGTCTGCTTGTTTCACAGCATCTGTCACATCTTTTTCAAGATCACCGATGACAGGTGCTGCACCAAGTTCTTTTAGCGCATCAGCTTGTTTTTCATCTCGAATGAGAGCAAGCGGCTCATGTCCTTTTTCTTTTAAATAACGAACGACAAGTCTACCTGTATGTCCATTTGCTCCTGCAACTAACACTTTCATTATTCATTCTCCTTTCTGTATCTGTTTCATCTTTAACCTTTTTTGCTATCATTCAAACACTTAAGCAGAAAAAAGCCCTTCCCATCAGATGGGAAAGGCTCAGAAACGTGCGATCTATGAAAATAAGAACGAAGAATGAGAAAAGTGCATATGATCTATGTAATCGCAAGATTGATCAGCAAAGATGTTTTGTCAAAATGGCTTGCACATCACTCAAATCCGTCTCTTTAGAAAAGTCGAGTTCAAATACTTTTGAGCTTGTGACAAGTAGCATACCTGTGTCCTGATCAAACACGCCAGCTTCTTGAATGGCAAAACTTTCAATTGATCGATATGGCAAGGAGACCCTGACTTTCTTCTTAGAAAATACGCGGTTATCGCCAAAGATCAGTCGTTTATTTGTAAAGCAAATTTGGTCGTGACGCAGTCTGTAAACAGCCTCAATTCTTTCCCCTTCAATCAATAAGGATTCGAATTTCTTATCATTTTGTTTACTGACAGAAAAAATACCCACGTAAACCCCCTCTTCCTGCATCAAATTCCTTTATGACAAAACGGCCACACGGCTCTGTGGGTACGTTTTATTCTCACTTATAGAATACGCTATAAATGATCGTTATTCCATTACGAATAGATTAAATTTCATTTAACTTTTTCTTTTTGATCCGATGCTCTTTCCTCTATTTATTTAGACTGTTAAAGCAGGAAAAAAGTTTCAGTTCTTTTCGAGAAAAAATGCTGAATCATTCCAATAAAAAAACAGTGATTATGCCAAATCACTGTTTTTAAATGACTATTCGTCTTTTGGTGTATCAATCGTTCCCTCGGCATACACATCGGAAATCTGTTCAAGTGTAATCGCCATATCAGCATCTTCGTGTTCATGCCATGCATTTTGATTTTTCTGCTCGTCATTTTGCTGCTTTTTCATCATCATCACCCTTTACTGTTTTTCTTAGTATGAGTGATGACCCTCAAAATCATTCAGCCGAAATATCTTCGAAATACTCCTTGTAATACCCGCCTACTTTACCCGTATTGTCAACGACAAACAGGAATTCCTCTGTTTCATTTTTCACTTCATATGTGCTTCCAACCGTTAATGCCCGGTCGACCATATATTTTTTCGCATTTGTATGTACACATTTTACTTGTTTTAACGTTTGAGCCGTTTGCCAGTTTTGATGGATCATGTTTTAAAAACTCCTTTTTTCATCTATACATTTATTGTAGCCAAATTTTCACGAAATGCAATGAGTGTTATGGATTGCTTTCAGACATGTCGTGTAATATGATAATTGTATACGTTTACATTTTTGTACGTATACAGTTTCATTGCATGTCCGCTTTTCTCACCTAGAACTCGCAGAAAACAATCCATATCTTTAAGGAGGTTTGTTTATTTATGAGCTCTACAACACTTCAAATTAGTTCAAAACTCGAATCTTTTCTCCAAGGGACGAAAAAACTCTACATTAACGGTCAGTTTGTCACAAGTCACGATAATAAAACCTTTGCTACTCCTAACCCAGCCACAGGCGAAACCCTTATTGATGTATATGAAGCAGGTGCAAAAGATATTGATGAGGCAGTAAAAGCTGCAAAAAAAGCCTTTCATGGTCCTTGGCGCTCAATGTCTGCCGCTGAACGCGCCCGCCTCATGTTCAAGCTTGCTGATTTAATGGAAGATAACCAAGAAGAGCTTGCACAGCTTGAAACTTTAGATAACGGAAAACCAATTAATGAAACAACAAATGCAGATATTCCCCTCGCTATTGAGCACATGCGCTATTATGCGGGCTGGACGACAAAAATGAATGGACAAACCATTCCTGTTAGTCAAGGATATTTTAATTATACCCGCCATGAGCCGGTTGGCGTTGTAGGACAAATCATCCCATGGAACTTCCCGCTACTCATGGCCATGTGGAAAATGGGTGCCGCACTTGCAACAGGATGCACCATCGTTTTAAAGCCAGCCGAACAAACTCCACTCTCTGCTCTTTATTTAGCAGAATTAGTGGACAAAGCCGGCTTCCCAGAAGGCGTCATTAACATCGTTCCTGGATTTGGCGAAACAGCCGGAAATGCCTTAACTGAACATCCTGATGTGAACAAGCTTGCCTTCACAGGGTCAACAAGCGTTGGAAAATTAATTATGGAGAAAGCGGCTAAAACCATTAAGAGGGTCACATTAGAGCTTGGCGGAAAATCACCGAATATTATTTTACCTGATGCTGATTTAAAGAAAGCCATTCCAGGTGCTTTAAATGGCGTCATGTTTAACCAAGGTCAAGTATGCTGCGCGGGCTCCAGAGTCTTTGTTCACCGGAGCCAATATGATGAAGTAGTCGATCAAATGGCCAAATATGCAGGATCACTCAAGCAAGGCGCTGGTCTTCATCAAGATACGCAAATTGGACCTCTTGTAAGTAAAGAACAGCACGAACGCGTATTAGGCTATATTGAAAAAGGTAAATCCGAAGGGGCAACAGCCGTTGTCGGTGGCGATTGCCCTTATGAGGCTGGCTATTTCGTCTCCCCTACTATTTTTAAAGATGTAGAAGATGAAATGACCATTGCCAAAGAAGAAATCTTCGGACCTGTTTTATCTGCAATTCCTTACGATTCCATTGATGAAGTGGTCGAACGGGCCAACCAGTCTGAATATGGATTAGCAGCAGGACTTTGGACAGAAAACTTAAAGCATGCCCACGATATTGCTGCACGTCTTGAAGCAGGAACGATTTGGGTCAACTGCTATAATGTCTTTGATGCCGCCTCCCCGTTTGGAGGATATAAGCAATCAGGTCTTGGCAGAGAAATGGGGTCATATGCCCTTAACAACTATACAGAAGTCAAAAGTGTATGGATTAATCTCCAAGACTAATGACGCCAGAAAGCCGGTGACCCTGTCATCGGCTCAGATCGTTGACAAAGTGCTAAAATGATTTTTATTTTAGCACTTTGTCTTCTTTTCAGCGTGATAGAAAACCTTTGCAGTCTAGGAAGGACGACCACTGGCGCGCAGCGAATTGACATTCGTGAGCACCAGCGCGCAGACCTGACACCGAATGCGAGGGTTTGTCTACACGCTGAGCCGGTGACCCTGTCATCGGCTTTTTTTGTGTTTGCATGTGACAGGCCGGCTCCTGAATATAGTATGAAAGGAAAGGAGCATGGCCGCATATGCAAGATTTTCAATTGAAAGTAAACGAATTTATCGAAGAATTGCACATACAAATGCAGCGAAGACAACGAGAAGATGGCGCCTTTGTTTTCTGCTTTGAAGGTCCTATGATGACAAATGCTTTTTTGATTATGCTGTTAAAGGCTGTCGGTGATTCGGATCAGGCGTTGGTTCATCAATTAGCAGAAGCGATACGCGAAAAACAAAATGAGGATGGGTCTTTTTCTTTGTATCATGATCAAACGGGACATGTAACTGCCACTGTGCAGGGCTATTGCGGAATGCTCGTATCAGGCAGGTTTCAACAAGATGAGCCTCATATGGAAAAAGCAGCGCAATATATACGTTCAAAAGGCGGATTAAAGAACGTTCACTTTATGACAAAGTGGATGCTCGCTGTCAACGGCATGCACCCTTGGCCGTATTTCTATGCACCACTTTCCTTTTTACTCATCCCTACATACTTTCCGCTGCATTTTTATCATCTTAGTGCATATGCAAGAATTCATTTTGTACCAATGATGATTGCACTCAACAAACGATATACCTCTCATGAGACATTTCCAAGCTTGGCACACCTTGATGCAAACATGTCTAAGAATCCATTTGACTGGTTTATGGCAAGAGAAGAACGTTCCGCTCAACACTTTCTGACTTACATGCGATCGTATACAGCACTCGACAGCCGGCTGGACTTTTTCGGATATGAAGCAGCAAAGCGATATATGTTTGATCGCCTTGAAAAAGATGGCACGCTGTACAGCTATTTAAGTGCCAGTATTTTTATGGTCTATGCACTTATGAGTCTTGGGTACTCCCCAGGGCATCATCTCATTTTAAAAGCAGTCAAAGGCATGAAAAAGCTAGTCACTGTTTGTCAGGGCAGAATGTATGCAGAAAATTCCACATCCACAGTTTGGGATACAGCGCTTGTCAGTTATGCTTCTCAAAAAGCTGGCAAAAAACAAGAAGACCCAGTCATCACTAAGTCTTTCTCATACTTGCTGAACCGGCAGCAAATGAAAAAAGCAGATTGGGCGATTCATAACCGGCATGCTGCTCCGGGAGGCTTTGGTTTTTCAGATATCAACACAAATAACCCTGATTGTGATGATACGCAAATTGTCTTAAAAGCCATTCCGCGAACATACGCACCAGTTCAGTGGAAACGAGGATTTCATTGGCTTCTTTCCATGCAAAACCGTGACGGCGGGTTCTCTGCTTTTGAAAAAAATCAAGATCACTTCCTGCTTCGACATCTGCCGCTTGAATCTGCGGAGGATGCAGCGATTGATCCATCGACTCCCGATATTACAGGCCGCGTGCTTCATCTCATTGGTCTTGAAGAGAAAAACATGTCACCACCTCTTCACAGGCAAAAAGATCAATGTGTCAAGTGGCTCCTAAATCATCAAGAGACAAATGGGTCATGGTTTGGCAGATGGGGTGTTTGTTATATTTATGGAACGTGGGCAGCATTAACAGGACTAAAAGCGGCCGGCATCCCCTCTACCCATCCTGCTGTTCAAAAAGCGTGCCGATTTTTAAAGCAGATTCAACGAGAAGATGGCAGCTTCGGAGAATCGTGTAAAAGTGCAGAGGAAAAAACGTATGTCCCCCTCCCGTTTGGCACAGTAGTGCAGACGGCTTGGGCAGCAGAGGCACTTTTACAATATGAAAAGCCAGATGACAAAACGATTTTAAAAGCCATCTCATTTTTGATCCATCAACAGCACACGAGTGAAGCCTTGCACTATCCAGTAGGCATTGGCCTGCCAAAGCAATTTTACATCACCTATCATAGCTACCCATTTGTCTTTCCCATGATGGCTTGTTCCACATTTTTAGAAGAAATGAGGCGTAAGAATGAATAAGGAAGAGTATCGAATGCAGCTCAAAGAGTGGCTTAGCTCCATTCAACCCGCGATTCAAGATGACAACACCCGTCAGAAAGTAGACCATTTATGGTTCTCAATGGATGATGAACATTCCAGTGAACAAGAGTGGTACGAACTGGCAGAACGTATTTCTGAGGACATGAAACCACAAGAAGACATGCGAGAGGTAGCAGCGGGAAATCATAAGCTACCTCCTCTCCCTTACCGGTATGATGCACTAGAACCGTTTATTTCAAAAGAGATTATGTATTTGCATCACCAGAAGCATCATCAATCATATGTTGATGGTTTGAACCAAGCTGAGCTTGCATTAAAAAATGCAAGAAGAACCAATGATTTTAAAATGATCAAGCATTGGGAAAGAGAGCTTGCCTTCAATGGTGCAGGGCACTATTTACATTGTATTTTTTGGTTTTCCATGAGTCCTTCAGGAAAACGAAAGCCCACAGGACAAATGCTTCGTCTCATTGAACAATCATTTGACAGTTATGACGCATTTAAATCTCAATTTTCAGCAGCGGCCAAACAAGTAGAGGGTGTCGGCTGGGCCATTCTCGTATGGGCGCCCAGATCCCAGCGATTAGAGATTTTACAAGCTGAACGCCATCAATTTTTGTCACAATGGGACGTAATCCCTCTTTTAGCCCTTGATGTATGGGAGCACGCCTACTATCTTCAATATCTGAATGAAAAACCGAAATACGTAGATCGTTGGTGGAGTGTAGTTGACTGGCGTGAGCCAGAAGCAAGGCTTAAGCAAGCACAGCAAGTGAAATGGCCTCCTTTTTAAGACGATGCTCCATATAGGCAAATGCTTATATGGGGTGTTTTCAGTTTACATAATTTTATTATTAACACCTTTTATAAAAAATAGGTTGTTTTTTCAGAAAATTTGTTTAAAATAGAAAAGATATGTGAGGAAAGTGAGATGAAGCAATGAATGAACATTCTTTTAACCATTAGTCAATTTGCAGGAAGAACCTTTGCAATCTGGGTCATTATCTTTGCATGTCTTGGATTTGCTTTTCCTGACGTATTTTCTCAGATTGGACCGTATATCCCTTTTTTACTAGGAATCATTATGTTTGGGATGGGGCTTACGTTATCAGGTGAAGATTTTAAGGAGCTTTTTCGTAAACCTCTTTATGTGCTAATCGGGGTTTTGGTGCAGTACACACTCATGCCGCTGATCGCCTTTCTATTAGCTTACGGATTACGGTTGCCATCTGAAATTGCAGTAGGCGTTATTCTTGTGGGCTGCTGCCCGGGCGGTACAGCATCCAATGTCATGACCTTTTTGGCAAAAGGCAATATGGCATTATCGGTAGCGGTCACAACTATATCGACCCTTCTTGCTCCCTTTTTAACGCCTCTCTTTATCTATATTTTTGCAAGATCATGGTTACCTGTATCACCGGAGGCGTTATTTTTGTCGATTGTCCAAGTTGTGCTAATTCCTATTATCTTAGGGGTTATCGTTAAGGTGTTTTTCAAAAAACAAGTAAACTATGCGGTTCAAGCATTGCCGCTTGTATCTGTTGCTGGAATTGTGGTGATCATTGCAGCGGTTGTCAGTGCAAATAAAGAGCAGATTCTTCAATCTGGATTGCTGATATTAGCCGTTGTCATTTTACATAATGGGCTCGGTCTTTTATTTGGTTACCTGATCGCAAAATGGTGCAAAATGGATATTCCTTCTCAAAGAGCGATTTCGATTGAAGTAGGCATGCAAAACTCCGGGCTTGGTGCAGCCCTTGCAACAGCACATTTCTCGCCGCTCGCAGCCGTACCAAGTGCGATTTTTAGTGTGTGGCATAACTTATCTGGTTCCTGGCTTGCGACGTATTGGTCAAAACGAGGACAACCTGACAGTGAAGAGAAAAAAAGCTAGCACCTGTTAAGGTGCTAGCTTTTTATAATGGAAAATTATCCTTCAAGCAATAGCTGCTCTGGATCTTCAAGCAGGTTTTTAATCGTAACAAGGAATCCAACTGCTTCTTTACCATCGACAATACGGTGGTCGTAAGAAAGAGCTAAATACATCATCGGACGGTTCTCAAAACGTTCTTCATCAATCGCCACCGGACGAAGCTGAATTTTATGCATTCCTAAAATTCCAACTTGTGGGCTGTTTAAAATCGGTGTTGAAAGCAGAGAACCAAATGTTCCGCCATTTGTGATCGTGAATGATCCACCTTGTAACTCACTAAGAGCCAATTTGTTATCTCTTGCTTTTTTCGCAAGATGACCAATTTCTTTTTCAATCCCCGCAAATGACAATCTGTCTGCATCACGGACAACCGGTACGACAAGTCCTTCGTTTGCAGCAACAGCGATGCCGATGTCATAGAATTTCTTCAAGACAAGCTCATCACCTTGAATTTCTGCATTAAGCAGCGGATACTTCTTCAGTGCTGCTACAACTGCTTTTGTAAAGAAGGACATGAAGCCAAGCTTGACATCATTTTGTTCTAGGAAGGCATCTTTACGACGCTTTCTTAAATCCATCACAGCCGTCATATCGACTTCATTAAATGTCGTCAGCATCGCAGCCGTTTGTTGAACTTCAACTAAACGTTTTGCAATTGTTTGTCTGCGGCGTGACATTCTTTCACGTTCAACTGGCTTTCCTGGTTGTTCAGTTTGCACCGCCGCATTTGCTTTTGGCGCGGCTTTCGGTGCACTTGCAGGTGCTTCATTCTTTTGATAAGAAGCGACATCCTGCTTTCGTACCCTGCCCAGCGGATCTACGGTTGGAATCTCAGATAAGTCTAATCCCTTCTCTCTCGCTAGTTTTCTAGCTGCAGGAGAAGCGATGGTTCTGCCATTACCAGCTTTCGGCTCTTCTTTCACTGCTTCTTCTTTTTGAGCAGCTGCCGGTTCTTCTTTCGAAGCTGGTGCAGAAGCTTGCTCAGGTGCTGGAGCTGCGGACTCGCTTCCGCCAGCTTCACCTGCTGCAATCGTTCCGATGACCTCTCCAACTTGTACAGTGTCACCAGAATCTTTGAGCACTTCTTTTAATACACCAGATTCTTCAGCAGTCAGTTCGACATTGACTTTATCTGTTTCGAGTTCCAGCAGGTACTCCCCCTGCTCCACATAATCGCCCGGCTGCTTTAGCCATTGAGCAATCGTTCCTTCCGAGATTGATTCCGCTAATTCAGGTACTTTAATTTCCGCCATTTTTCATTTCCCCCTTAGTTTTTGCGAGTCAAGCTATCAGATACAATTCGTTCTTGTTCTTTTTTATGCACAGTTGGATCACCCTCAGCCGTACTTGAGCGTCTTCTTCGGCCGATGTAACGTACTTTTACTTTTTCAGGAGCAATTTCACGTAAATATGGCTCAATGTATCCCCAAGCTCCCATATTTTGCGGTTCTTCTTGCACCCATACGATTTCTTCTAAGTTTGTCAGCTTTGTTAAAATTCCTTTAATATCTTTGGCTGGGAACGGATATAGCTGTTCCACTCTTGCAACGTGAAGCCAATCTTTCGGCTCTTCCATTTGAGTAAAACGATCACTAATATCAATGGATACCTTCCCGCTAGAAAGCACGAGACGTGATACTTTTTCGTGATCATGTACAAGACCTGGCTGTTCAAGAACTGGACGGAACTGTCCATCCGTTAATTCTTGGACTTCAGACAATGTGTTCGGGTTACGAAGCAGACTCTTCGGTGTCATAATGACAAGCGGACGAATCTCTTCACGAAGCAGCATTTTCGCCTGTCTTCTAAGAATATGGAAATATTGCGCTGCACTTGTCAGATTCGCAACTGTCCAGTTATTCTCAGCAGCTGATTGCAGGAAGCGCTCTGTTCTTCCACTTGAATGCTCAGGACCTTGTCCTTCATATCCATGAGGCAGCAGCATCACTAAACCTGATTTTTGTCCCCATTTTGCACGGCCAGCTGAGATAAATTGATCGAAATACACTTGAGCCGCATTTGCGAAGTCTCCGAATTGAGCTTCCCAAATCACTAACGTTTCAGGAGAATAGACATTATAACCATATTCAAATCCGATGACTGAGCCTTCTGACAGTGGACTGTTATGAACAGTAAACGATGCATTTGCATCACTCAGTTCATGAAGAGCAATAAATTCATCTCCCGTTTGACTGTCGTGAAGAACAAGGTTTCTTTGAGCGAAAGTACCACGCTCTGAATCCTGTCCGGTCATTCGAATTGGCGTACCGTCTTTTAGTATAGATGCAAATGCGAGTGCTTCACCAAGTGACCATTCTACTTTACGGTCATCTGTAAACACTTTTGCACGTTTTTCAAGGATCCGTTTCAGCTTACCAAATACTTGGAAATCATTCGGCCAGCTGATCAATTCTTCATTCAGCTTTCGCAATACATCAAATTCTACTGATGTATCCACTGCTGGGAAGCCGTTTGATACAGGCTCTGGCAGTTCGATTTCTTGAATCGTGTGCTCTTTCTTTGAAGGCACCTTTTTATAAGCTTCTTCTATTTTTGCCGTCACAGCCTGCTCGATTTCTTCACGCTGCTCTTTTGTCAAAAGACCTTCTGAGACAAGTTTATCTGCAAAGATATTCTTGACCGTTTTGTGCTTTCTGACCGCATCGTACAGCATTGGCTGAGTTGTAGAAGGCTCATCCATTTCGTTATGACCATATCTGCGGTAGCCAATCAAGTCAATAAGGAAATCCTTCTTGAAACGTTTGCGGTATTCTACAGCTAGCTGAACAGCCGCTAAACACGCTTCTGGATCATCTGCATTGACGTGAACAATAGGAATCTCAAATCCTTTTGCAAGGTCACTCGCATATTTCGTCGAGCGAGATTCATTGCTTTCCGTTGTAAACCCGATCATATTGTTGGCAATAATATGGATGGTTCCGCCCACTTGATAGCCTACAAGTTGACTTAAATTTAATGTTTCTGCCACAATTCCTTCTCCAGGGAATGCTGCATCCCCATGAATTAAGATGGCTAACGCTTTTTCAACGTCTTGAACTGGATAGCCTTTTTGAGTACGTGATTCCTGAGCGGCACGCGTGCTTCCTTCAATGATTGGATCAATGAACTCCAAGTGACTTGGGTTATTAGCAAGCGTGACTCTCGCACTCTTTGTATCTTCGTCTTTAATTTGACGGTCAGCTCCAAGATGGTACTTAACATCCCCCGTCCATCCATAGCTGATGCCGATAGAGCCTTCTGATGGAACAAGCTCTTTATTTGGCGCATGCTGGAATTCTGAGAAAATAATCTCATATGGCTTCCCTAACACATGTGCTAATACATTTAAACGGCCTCTGTGTGCCATTCCAATGTTAATATTTGAAGTCCCTTGTGTAACGGACTCTGAAATAATTTCATCAAGTACTGGGACAAGTGCGTCTAAACCTTCTATAGAAAAGCGCTTTTGCCCAACAAATGTTTTATGAAGAAACTGCTCGAACTGCTCAACTTCTGTTAATCTCTTGAATACAGAAACTAGTTTATCAGCTGGTTTTTTCTTAAATAATTCACCAGACTCGATTGATTTTGAGAGCCAGTTTCGCTCTTCAAAGTCATGCACGTGATCAAACTCAAATGAAATAGTACGCTTATACGTATTTCTCAAATGGTTAATGGCTTCTATGCCGTTTGAAATGTGTTTTGGTGCATCCGGACTAATAATAGATATCGGAATATTCTTGACATCTTCTTCTTTTAAACCGTACTCCTTTAAAGGAAACAGTTCTTGTAATTCCTTTTCTTTACGAAGAGGATTGACGGAAGCATTTAAATGGCCATACGTTCTGATGTCTTCTGCCAGTTTAACGACTGATGCTATCTTTTGGATTTGTTCAGAAGTAACTACGCTATTTTCTTTTTTCCCAATTTCCTCCTTCATTTCACTCGGTGGTGCACCAAGTTCATCAAATATGCCTCTTAGATCTTCATCAACACTAGTAGGATCCTGGACATACTGATCGTAGAGCTCGAGCACATAGCCGAGGTTCGGACCATGAAATTCTTCCCAACTCAACGGTTGTTTCACATCATTTTGAAACATTTTGAACACTACCCCCAACTTTGATCATCAAGTGATTGAACACTATCTCGATATAACTTCCAGAACACAATGACCAAATTTATGTAATAAAACGCTTCCAATAATATTCTACCACTGTTTTGGATTACTTTCTACATTCTTTGTTCAATTAAAGATAAAAAATTCACAGAAAAACAAAAAATTTAAATCATTCCGAAAAATAATTTGAAGAAAGGGGCAAAACCTTATGCCCCAATGCTTTTATGCAGCAGTTTCTTCAGTAATGGATATAAAACATCTGGCAATGTATCGACATCTGGTACAAAAATGCTGAACTTGCCATACATATCTTGAATGGTTTTCATCTGTGCTTCCTCTATCGGCGAATTGGATAAAAACACATTGATCACCTCAATGCCCTTTTTCCTCGCTTCAAGAACTGCTTCATGCGTGTCGACAATCCCATTTTGTTCGTAGCTGAACGCAGCTGGCTCTCCGTCTGAAAAGACAATCAGAAACTTTTGCTCTTCTCTTCGCTTTAAAATCATCTTTGTCATTTGACGGATTGCATAACCATCCCGGTTATCCTCTTCTGGCTCAAGAGACATAATAGAAGGCCCTGCATCAAATAAAGAATCTTTGAACGACACGACTGTGTTGAAGTAGTTTGGCTGACTTGTTTCTGTTGCGTCGTTTGTATCTTCCCAAAACCCAACAATTTGATGTGGGACTTGTACGGATTTTAACGCTTCATGAAATAGAACAATGCCTTTTTTCGTCTCGTCCATCTTGTCAAACATGCTCGCTGAACAGTCTACTAATAAAGTGAAAACAGCATCAATCTGAGAAGACGGTGCTTGTTTTTTATAGAAAAGACGCGGATTAGACTCTGTAAAGTAGCGAATCAGCTTTTTGCTGAGACGACCTGCATGAAGGTCCGTTTTAGGCCATGATTTTTTATGTTCAAGAGTTTTTTGGATCATTTGTTTTAAGCGTTTTTGGTAAGGTTCAATTTCCTTCGCATGCTGCTTGTATACATCGATTTGTTCTGGCATAGGCGGATCTGGTGAAATCATGACTGGAAACGCATATTTGTTCTCTTTTCCATTCTCATGACCATCTGCTCCGCTTTCTTCACCTTCAGCCTCTTCCAGCGCCTCAAGCTTTGAATAATCTTTTCGGTGAGTTTGCTTTGCAGAGCCTTGGACAGTTCCGAGTGCCTGATCTCCGTCATCGCCTTCTCTTGCTGCATCCTTACCAAGATCACTTTTACCGCCGTGCTCTAAATCAAATTGAAGGAAGCTTTTTGATGGCGCTTCGGTTTCTCGATGCCACACTTCCATGTACTCTTGGTGAATGTCTTCATCGCCTTCTTTTTCCCGGTCGACTTTAATGTCCTCACTTAATTTAGGTTTTCTTTTTAAGTCATGGAACAGTGGTTCTTTTGCCGCTTGTTCATAGTCCAATTCAGGGAAGAAAAAGTACGTATTCAGCATGTCCTTTTCAAGCAGTTCATCGAAGCCTCCCATCAATTGTTTGACAATAGCTGCGATGTCTGCTGTTGAACCCGCATCATACACACGTTCAAGACTTGACTCAATAAACGGAATCATCGGGTTGATCTGCTCATGAAGAGGCGGAATCTCTTCGAGCGGGGAATCAGCTGTCAGTTTCACATAAATCGCACAAAAGAGTGCATCTGTTAAAATGCTTCGTTCTTGGTTAATTGTTAATTGTGTCTTAAAGTGACGCCTGTACAGTTCTCTTCTTCGTTTAAATACCTTTTTTGTTCCTGGGCGGCCATATTTAATCCGCTCTTCAATCCGGATATCTTCAAACAGCATAAACAATTGTTTACATATATCAGGAATGGATAATGTATGGGCATAGTGAATGATCTCCTGAAATACAGTAAGATCACTATAAACGGTCCCTACTGCACGAAGGAACACATCACTTTTCAGCCCTGCTAGCATATCTTCTTGTTTACGATCATCCCAAAAATGACTGATGAAAATTTTCTTTTCAAACGGTTCATAGTAGGACTGCACACCGTATTCAAGCTCGACATCATCACTTTTTGCTAACGTTTTGGCTAAATCCGTTAATTCCATAAATAGAAATGAATCGATTCTGCTGTCATTAAATTTGATGAATTTCAAAAGTCAGAACCTCACTCGAATAATGTTTGGGCGATATTTCTTACCGCTGCTTTTTCCCGGTCATCTTCCAGCTTTTCAACAATCCCTCGTTCAACGGCACGAAGCGGCGGGATGTATTGCGCAAGATCACAAGTATCTAGGAGCGCGCGGATGGATGCTGCTTCTTCACTCACCTGACCGTTATGAGCTTGTGTAATGAGGTCTGATGAGAGCTGAACGAATTGATCAATTAACCGCTCATCCTTTAAAACAGATTGAGATTGCAGCACATCTTTCAGGATACCGCCGCCGATATATGGAACGTCAATGACAACAAATCGGTTTTTTAACGCTTCATTTAGAGGCACTGTGCCTACATACCCTTCATTGATTGCCGCAATGACGCCAAAGCCTTCTTCTGCTCGAACAACCTCACCTGTAAATGGGTTTGTCATCATTTTTCTGTAGTCGAGTACACCATTTAAAATAGGCAGTGTTTCTGGCTTTGCCATGTTGATTTCATCAATATATAAAAGATGGCCTTTTTTCATTGCTTTTGTCACAGGTCCTTCAATGAATTCAATCGAAGCCACCTGACCATCATTGTGAATGGTTTTATAGCCAATCAAGCTTTCAGCATCAAGATCAACCGAGCAGTTCACACTGTGCATCGGCTGCTGAAAGAAAGCGGATAATGTTTCTGCTAGTTTTGTTTTACCTGAGCCGGTCGGCCCCTTTAAAAGAACGTTTTTTCCTAGTGCTAATGCAATCATGGCATCTTGAATGATAGAAGTATCCTGTGATTCATAGCCGCCTGTTCCAATAAGTGGACGAAATTCTTCTTCCAGCACTTTTGCTTTTGCTTCAATCATTGCTTGAATTTCTTCTGGGAGTGATTGTTCGTTAAACATGTATGATTAATTCCTCTCTTCGATCATTTTCCTCACCAAGTATACTAAAAAAACCTTTATGCACTCAATACATAAAGGTTAGACTTCTGTTATTTCACCATTTCTTTTGTGATCGCTCCGCAAGCGATGCGTTTCCCTGAGTTTCCAGAAGGGTTACTTAAATAATCATCTGCTTCTGCATGAATGATAAAGCTTCGCCCATTTTGATCGATTAATTGATTTGGGCCTCCCTTTAATGTCACATCTGGTACGTTCACGACAACATCAATTTGTCCATCTGCCCCTACCTCTAAATTAGGCATATCTCCAGCATGATGCCCTTTTGGATTGTCAAAACCATGCTCTCTATGGGTTGGATTAAAGTGAGCTCCTGCCGTTTCAAAATCTGGCGTTTCACATATTCCTGTTTCATGAATGTGAAAACCGTGAGGACCTGCCGGCAGCTCTTTCGCTTTTACATGCAGATCCAGCCCATTTTCTGAGGATTCTCTGATTTCAATACTTCCTATTTTTTGCCCGCTTTCGTTTATGAGTGACGTCGTGACTGGTGATTGTTTAGGTGCGGCAACTTCGCTTGTTTCTTCTGTCATTTCTTTTTTCGGAGGTGCATGACATGCTGACGCAGCAAAGACCAAACATATCATGATCATCCACACTGACTTTTTCATTTATGACTGCCCCCTTTTGTTATCAGTATGGACAATCACAGCAGCGGGCAAACAAAAAAAGCCGAAAATCGGCTTTTTTAGAAGAAACGTTTTGCACCTAAGTAGGCTTTTTTCCAATATGGGTTGCTTAAGTTCGAGATCCCTACTCCATTGTCACTTGCATGAAGGAAATCTCCCCCGCCAAGGTATAGTCCCATATGAGAAGGGCCCGCTTTATACGTTGTAAAATAAACAAAATCTCCAACTTGTGGTGTGCTAACAGAAGTCATCATATTCCAGTAGCCTGCTGTGCTTAGTCTAGATACAGATGAAACTTTGTTAATGAGATAGTAAACAAAGCCGCTGCAGTCAAATCCTGCTGGAGTATTACCGCCCCATCTGTAAGGAACGCCTGTCAGCTTTTTCCCTTCTTGGATCATTGTCGTGATCTTTGCGTTCATTGGTACATCGTTTTTGTTATTGTTGACCGGAGTTGTTGAACCGTTAGACGTAGATCCGTTCGATCCAGTTGAGCCGGAAGCTGCACCATTAATTTTTAATACTTGTCCAATTCTAAGCACATCGCTTTTCAAGCTGTTGGCTGTACGGATGGATTGAACCTGTACTTTGAACTGATTCGCAATTTTCCATAACGAATCGCCTGATTTTACAGTATAAGATGTTGTTTTCCCGCTAGAAGACTGGTTACTGTTTGAATTGCTTGGTTTAGTAGGTTTTGACTGACTTGGTTTTGATGCAGCCTTCCCTTTTACTTTCAATACTTGATTCGGATAAATCATATCAGATTTTAATCCGTTCAATGTTTTGATTTCACCAATCGACATATTTAGCGAATTCGCAATTTTCCAAAGTGAATCCCCTAATTTGACCTTGTATGTACTTGAAGACGATGAACTATTTGAGTTCGTAGTCTTATTGCTTGAGCTGGAATTTGAAGATGAGTTTGAATTTGAAGACTGGCTTCCGCTCGTCTTCGTACTGCCAGATACCTTTAACTTTTGACCAGGACGAATCAAGTCACTGTTTAAGCTGTTTAGGCTTTTTAAGCTCGCAACTGACATTTTATGATTTTTTGCAATGAGCCATAAAGAATCTCCAAGCTTTACAGTGTAGCTGGAAGTCGTTGAAGCACTTGATTTCTTTGCTTTTGACCCTGTTGATGAACTGGATTTCTTGCTTTTTTCGCCAGGAATTTTCAAGCTTTGTCCTGCAAAAATCATTGTCGTTTTTAATTGATTAAAAGATTGAAGCTCCGAAATACTTGTATTGTACTGTTCGGCAATCTTCCAAAGTGAGTCACCGCTTTTCACCTTGATCGTCTGTGCTTCTGCCGGTGCAGCAAACACAGCTGAGCCAGCGATCGCTGAAACTGTGAGGCCGGTTACTACTTTTTTCTTCATAAAGAAATCTCCGCCTTTCGTATTTTTGTTCATTAAGACTTATGTACTAGTTTCGAGTTTAGCATTTAATGGTTCTGCTTCTCTTGCACTATTTTATCTTTATTTCTATTATATTACTCGACATGAAGACGTTGGGCAATAACAAATAGGCTAAAGCAGCCAACTCAAAATGCTAAAAAACAAAGCCATATCGTTTCTATCGGCTGTTTGTTGTATTTATAAACATTTTTTAAGGAATTTTTAAGTTGACGTTTAGAAATTTGTCAAAACAAGCACGCTGCTAGTTTCATAGTTCTATTCTACATGACAAATTTTTCTGTATCAAATGACTTTTTACTTAATTGGCTGTTTTTTCTCCGCAAATAAAAAAGCATCCTTCCAAATGAAGAATGCAGTGTTCGTTTTTATTTTCTTATTTCCGGATCTTTTACGGTAAGCGGATAAAGCACGCCTTCTTTCGCAAACGACATTTTTCCCGTTTCTTCTGATACGACAAGAACAAGTGCATCTGTCATACCAGATAGTCCGATCGCTGCCCTGTGCCTTGTGCCAAGCGAAGGACTCACTTTTTTTGATGTAAGCGGCAGCACATTTGCAGCAGAAACAAGTGTATTTTCTTTGACTAAAAGAGCACCATCATGAAGTGGATTTCCCGGGTAAAAAATGCTTTCTATTAAGGAAGCACTAATTTTCGCATGAAGGTTTGTCCCTTTTTGAATAAAATCTTCAACCTCATCCCTTCTTTGGATCACAATGAGTGCGCCATGCTTTTGTTTTGATAAATGCTCAATGGCTAAAGAAAATTGAGCAAATCCTGGTGTGAATTCTTCCATATACGCTTGTAAATAAAACGACGAAGCCTCTGCATGCATTTCATTAAACTGCTCATGCAATGATTCGAGATCACAAAGTAAGCACTGCTCTGTTTCATCAAGAGAATCAATGATGTCACTTGCATCCTTCATAATGTTCATCAAATGTGTTCTCATTCCGGCTTTAAATATGACTTCTTCGTTCGTCCGATGGATCATCTGACCTTTTCCCTCCTTCTTTCGCTTGTTGTTATAAAATAGCAAATTGTGCACATTCTATTTGTATGGAGGTGAGCTTAATATGACCATTCAGAAAATCATCCAATATGCTTGCAGCATTTTAGGTGTTGTCAGTCTTTCATTTATTTATGCCCAAATGTTTAAAAAAACGAAGCCATCTAAGAAAAATAATCCGACGGAGAATTGATTTTTTTACATAGCATGATATAATTCCTCTCGTTATTTCTGTTCAGAGAGGAACTTATAATGAGAGAAACGAATAGCATTCGAGCAAAGCTGACACTATTTTTAACCATTTTGATCCCGATTTTAATCACCCAAGCAGGTCTTTCACTTATTACCTTTTTAGATACGGTGATGTCTGGAAAAGTGAGTGCAGAAGACCTTGCGGGTGTTGCGATCGGTTCTAGTATTTGGACACCTGTTTATACAGGACTTGCCGGTATTTTGATGGCCGTTACACCAATTGTGGCTCAGCTGATGGGCGCTGGGCATAAAGAAGATGTTCCCCGGGCTGTCTTTCAGGCGATCTATTTGTCCTTTCTTTTAAGTATCGCTGTGATTGTCATTGGTACGATCAGCGTTCCTTATATACTCGGAGGACTTGGACTCGAGCAATCTGTAGAGGATATTGCCCGGCATTTTCTCAGCTTTCTTGCGTTTGGCATCATCCCGCTGTTTGGTTATTCGGTGCTAAGGTCATTTATTGATGCGCTAGGAAAAACACGTGTGACGATGTTCATCACGCTTACAGCACTTCCTATTAACTTTGTTTTAAATTACGTATTTATTTTTGGGAATTTTGGCTTTCCAAAGCTTGGCGGTGCGGGTGCCGGTCTTGCATCTGCAATGACGTATTGGGCGATTTTCATCATGAGTATTTGTATCGTCATTAAAGCAGAACCATTTGCCTCTTTTCGTTTGTTTCAAAAACTGCCTCGAATGAATATTTCCCGTATAGGGCAAATACTGAAAATTGGCCTTCCTATCGGGTTTGCGATCTTTTTTGAAACGAGTATCTTTGCAGCAGTGACGCTTTTAATGGGTCACTTTGATACCATTACAATCGCCAGTCACCAAGCAGCGATGAACTTTGCTTCTATTCTTTATATTTTACCGCTTAGTATCTCTATGGCTTTAACGATCGTTGTTGGGTTTGAAGCGGGGGCTAAGAGATATAAAGACGCGCAAAGCTACAGCTATATCGGCATTGGTACGGCGGTATTATTCTCATTATGTACGGCCGCACTTATTTTGTTATTCAGACCAGAGATCGCTGGTTTATATACAGCTGAATCAGCTGTTTTACAAATGACACAGCACTTTTTGATTTACGCGATCTTCTTCCAGCTGTCAGATGCGATTGCTGCACCCATTCAAGGGGCTCTGCGCGGCTATAAAGACGTGAATTATACGCTGATTGCTGCTTTTGTCTCTTACTGGGTCATCGGTCTTCCTGCCGGTTACCTCATTGGCACATATACCTCCTTTGGTGCGTTTGGTTATTGGATTGGGCTGATTGCCGGGCTTGCCGCAGGTGCCATCGTCCTCTTTATCCGTCTTAGATTGATTCAAAAACGTCAACTTCGATATGTATCGAACCACTAAATACAACACAAAAGCAGCTGATTTATGTCAGCTGCTTTTGTGTTTAATCATTCCATTGGTACGTCCAGAAAATTTCTTCATCAAACCATTTTTGGACGACTGGTTCTTTATTTTTTAGTTTTTGTTCAAGTTCTCTCAGCATGCCTTCTGTTTGCGTTCTATGCGCTCTCAGTGCATTTAATTTGATATCTGCAACATCTGTAATATCAATCACAATATCCGCATTTCCAAGCACTTCTTCTCTATTTTTGGTAATGGCCATGCAGTATGTGACAGGGCGGTCTTCTTTTTTCTTGCGGTATAGAGCACGAATCACAGCTTCGCCTGTCGCATCATGATCAGGGTGCACACCGTGTCCTGGATAAAACGTCACAATGAGCGTCGGTTTGACTTCATCAATGATGGATTCCATCACATCTGCCAAATACTCGTCGTCTTCAAATTCCAATGTTTTATCACGCAAGCCAAGCATACGTAAGTCTGTGATATCCATTTCTTTGCAGGCATTGATTAATTCCTGTTTTCTTAATTCAGGAAGAGTTTCACGGTTAGCATATGTTGGGCTGCCCATATTTCTGCCCATTTCTCCAAGTGTCCCGCATGCATACGTGACGGGAATTCCGCGTTTTCTGCTGTGTGCAATGAGACCTGCAACCCCAAAGGATTCATCATCGGGGTGAGGCAGCATCACTAGTACATGTTCGTTCATGACTCGTCACCCTTTCTTCTACACCTGAAATGGTGTTTCACTAATTTGTAATGAGATCGCTAGTTTCCCGTCTGGCAAGTGCCCAGCTAAAAGCAGGCGGCCTTGGTCATCAAACACATAATCGGTTAATCCTTCTGCGTAAATCCAGCCATCTTCTGTTTTCATTCCAACACGGTATGGACCTTGTCCTTTTATTTTCGCCTGTGAATAGACGACTTTCGCGTTGCGGATATACGCCACAACCGTCATATTTTGTTCGTTTACATGAGCTGAATAAGAACCAGTTGTCGTTTCAAGATGAACGAAGACTGGACGATTTAAAAACGATTCAAGATGTGCTGTGACATCTTCCGTTTGAATTGGTTTCATGAGTGGTTCCTTCCTTCATTTTGAATTAATTCTCGCAGCTTTTTTGTATGTAAGCTGATCAGTTGTAGCTGATGATCATGCTTAAGCTCACTTTCTAAAATTCTCTCCACAGCAAGCACATACTTTTGATGTAATGATTTCCTCGCCCGCGGATGAGTTCGTGCATCAAGTAAATCATCACATATGGACTCGTGTAAAGAAGGCATATCATCAACATCAAGCTGACGATTTTTCCATAAAGATTGATAGGCGGCTGCAAGCTCATGAGCTGACGACATATGATCACCTCTACAGTTTTGGTAACAACTTATTATGACATGATCCGCCTGCAAAAAAAAGCAAACTGCTCGTTTGGCTTAATGAGAATTCGCTGTTTTTTTCATGCGTAATTGAGAGGTGGTAAACAGTAAAATCGCCACCCAAATACAAAGAAACGTCACAATTTTAGCTGCAGATAAGTGTTCGTGATAAACAAACAGCCCTAAAAACAGCGTGATTGTCGGTGCAATGTATTGCAAAATGCCCACTTGATAAAGAGGAATTCTTTTTGCGCCTTCTGAGAATAAAAGAAGCGGCACGGCTGTAAATACCCCTGCAAAAAATAAGAGACCGAGCGACCCGAAGCTGTTAGGATTCATAGTCACAACAGGTTCTTTTAAGAAAAATAATAAGTACACGAGTGCAGCCGGTGCGAGAAGCAGCGTTTCAATTGTCAAACCAATCGCGCTCGTGAAGCTCATCCTTTTTTTAATCAGACCATAAAAACCGAAGCTAAAGGCTAATAAGAAAGCAACGACAGGAAATGACCCGTATTGAACTGTTGAAAGGATCACCCCAAATGCGGCAATAAGGATGGCAATGGTTTGCCATTTATTTAGTCGTTCTTTTAAGAAAATAATCCCTAATAGAACGGATACAAGCGGATTAATATAGTACCCTAAACTTGCTTCTAGCATAAGACCATGATTGACTGCCCAAATATATACATACCAGTTGACCGAAATTAAAATAGCAGATAAAAGTAATGAAAAAAATGCTTTACCATCTAGTATGAGACCTTTTACTGTCTGCATCGCTGGGCGGACTTGTTTTAAATACAAAAGAATACCGCACATAAACACAAATGACCATACAATTCTGTGCGCTAAAATTTCGCCTGACGAAATATGCTCCATCAGCTTCCAATATAACGGGAATAAACCCCAGAGTGTAAAAGATGCTGCCGTGTAGAGAACACCTTTTGAATGCTGTTCGTTCAATGTAACCATCCCTTTCTAAATCTAACGTATATTATAGCACGCACGCTGGCGAATGGGCATATACTAATTCAGGGCATTTAGAAAGGATGATTCGCATGTTCGACTGGAACCGATTATTCCCTTTTCAAAAGCAGTTCTCAAAAGAAGCCTTAAAGAATTCAGATCCTAAAGACGTTGAGCAGTATGTCAATCAAGTCATGGAAAGTGTATTCGGCTCCAATTATCCTGCTCAGTTCCCATTTCAGGACCCCCTTTCTCAAAATCAAAAAACGAGAGAAACTGACGTCCAAAAGGAAAAAGAGCCAGAAGTCGAAGTGTTCGAGACGACTGATCATGTGTTTGTCAAAATTGAACTTGCTCGTCCGAACACAGAAAAAGTCAAAATCAAACATACAGCCAATCTGCTGTTTATTGATCATTTTCCTGAAGAAGGGGCGCAGAAGAAAGTAGTCCTCCCTGCTGCTGTGAAGCGAAAAGGAACGAAGGCGTCGTATCAAGATGGTATATTGGAAATTATGTTTTTAAAGCATGATGATCCAGGAATTTCTGAAATTGATATTCCATTATAAAAAGCCTGCTTTGGAATGGAAGCAGGCTTACTCTTTTTCCTTAATAATATGGTGGATATCCGCCGCCATAAGGTGGTGGAGCAGGCGGTGGTGGCGGGGGATAATATGGACGGGGATAATTAAAAATCGCACTTCCTAGAAATCCGCCAAGCAGTCCGCCGACCAAAGGAGCGCCAAAACCAAAAAACAAAGGGACTCTGGATTCATATGGCGGAATGCCAGGGGCGCCGCCTCGAAAATACGGAGTATGAGGGTACATGCATTTCTCCTCCTTTGTCATGTGCCTAACATCAGCATATTCATCAGGAGTCAAAATGTTTGGGCAAACCTGAAACTAGGCTTGCTCCTTTTTGTCGTGAGTGTCTGTATACTCCCCTGCCCACCGAGATACCTCATGAAACACATCATGTAACGCATTCCCTTTTTCAGTTAAACTGTAAATGACTTTGACAGGCGTCTCAGGCAGGACGGTCCGCTCTATAATCCCTTCTTGCTCGAGCTCTTTTAAACGCTCTGCAAGCATTTTTTGACTGATAGACGGTATCGTGTCTGTGAGGTCTTTAAAACGCTTTGGACCATCAAGCAAAACATGTATAATGAGCCCATTCCACCTTTTGCCTAGGAGTAAAAAAGCTTGCTGAATGTGTGGACATAATTGGAATTCCATAAATTTCAGCCTTTCTTTTCATGATTGTTTGACAAACTAACGGTGTACAATTTAAAATATTCCTAGTTACAATAAGTAAGCTTCTCACTTTTTAGTTATTGTACCATACTATTTGCAAAAACGGGAGGAAATATCCATATGGCGACCGATCAAAAAACGATTGACATCTTAAAACAAAGAGCTTCAGTAAAAGAGTATGATACTACTCATGAAATGACAAAAGAAGAGTTAACAGAGCTACTTGAAATCACAACAAAAGCACCATCTGCTTGGAACCTTCAACATTGGCACTTCACTGTGTTCCATAGTGCTGAAGCAAAAGCGAAGTTACTTCCGATTGCGTACAACCAAAAGCAAGTATCACAAGCATCAGCTGTTATTGCAGTTCTAGGTGACCTTGAAGCTAACCAAAATGGCGAAAAAATCTACAGTGAGCTGGCTGAACAAGGCTTTATTACTGAAGACATTAAAGAAACATTGATGACTCAAATCAATGGCGCATACCAAAGCGAGCAATATGCACGAGAAGCAGCGTATTCAAATGCTTCATTAGCTGCTATGCAATTAATGATTGCGGCAAAAGCAATGGGCTATGATACGTGTGCAATGGGTGGCTTCAGTAAAGAAGCATACATCAAGGAATTCAATGTCAGCGGCCGCTACGACCCAGTGATGCTGATTTCAGTTGGTAAAGCAGCAAAAGAAGCTCATAAAAGCAATCGTTTCGACATCGAAGAAGTGTCTGATTTCCTTTAAAAATTGGCAAGGTCTCAGCTTTTATGCTGAGGCTTTTTTATTTGTTTTAAATATTATTTCTACATACTTTCTTTTACCTTCTTCCTCTTTATACTTTCACTCTTTCTCCTTTTTCATGAATGAAAGCGTTATATTAGTATGATATTCACCAAAATGATTGTTTTTTCTGAAAATGGTCTTGTGATCTAATCTGACAACTGCTATTATTATGAAATTACAAAATATTCAGGAGGAAATCATGAACAAAAAATTGATACTGGCATTACTTATCGCGATTCCATTCATCGGACAGCTCGCATTACTGCCATTTGCGAATCGCATTCATCCATTTGTCATCGGCCTGCCCTTTTTCCACTTCTGGCTCTTACTATGGATTGTACTCACACCAATTTGCACATTTATCATTTATAAGATGCAACATTCAAATGGAGGAACTGACTAATGCAAGGAAATTTAACAGCTTTATTGATTACTGCAAGTATTATTTTCATCGTCGTGGTCATCGGTTTTGCCGCTGGTCGTGACAAATCATCAAGACAGTCAGTAGAAGAATGGTCTGTCGGCGGGAGAAAATTTGGCGGACTGCTTGTCTGGTTCCTCGTTGGCGCAGACTTATATACAGCTTATACCTTTTTAGGGCTTACAAGTACAGCTTATACAGCTGGAAGCGTCGCTTTTTTCGCTATTCCCTATTCAGTCCTAGCTTATTTTATTGCTTATTTCTTTTTACCGAAACTATGGACGATAGCGAAAAGTCACAACCTTACAACACTTGCTGATTATGCACGTGAGCGGTTTGACAGCAAGCTGTTATCTAGTTTGATTGCGATTGTTGGGGTACTTATGCTGATTCCTTATATTTGTCTTCAGCTGAGCGGGATTCAAGATACGTTAACTGTCGCTGGAACGAATTATATTAATGTCAATGCAGTTGTTATCATTTCATTTATTTTAGTCGCACTTTATACATTTTTCAGTGGTATTAAAGGTCCTACATATACAGCCATTATTAAGGATATTCTCGTTTGGGTGATCATGTTGTTTATGGTGGTTTCACTGCCAATTATTCATTTTAACGGCTGGACACCGATGATGAACACGTTAGCCAAAGAAGCGCCTCAGCTTCTCACGATCCCTGAAGGCGGTCCTAAGGGGATTTTATGGTTCATTACTGCTTCAGGCGTTTCTGCCCTTGCTTTGTTTATGTGGGCACACGCCGCAACTGGTGTTTTTACAGCCAAAAGTGCAGATGCCATCCGTAAAAACAGCATGTTTTTGCCTCTTTATAATATTGTATTGATTTTGGTCATCTTCCTTGGATTTATTGCCTTTTTAGTCTTACCAGAAGATACAAATCCAAGATTTGCTCTTCTTCATTTAATTCAAACATCATATGGCGGCGTGATGCAGGGGCTCGCTTATTCAACGATTGCACTGGCTTCCCTCATTCCATGCTCCATCATGGCAATTGGCGCATCGAATTTATTTGCCAATAATTTATACCGTGACTTAATTCATCCGAATGTGTCACCTAAAAGATTGACCATCATTACACGTTCGATGGTGTTTATCGTCATCGGGCTCGCTCTTTTATTCGGGATGCTGTTCCCAACTGCACTTGTCACACTTCAGCTCATTGGTGTTTCAGGAATGGTCCAAATCTTCCCTGCTATTGCCATCAGCTTATTCTGGAAAAAACAATCGAGAGAAGCAACGATTGCTGGGTTAGTCATTGGAATCATCGTCACCTTTACAGCGAATATCTCACAAGTCACGTTCGGTCTTTATGAAGGTTTTCTGGGTTTACTAGCAAACGTCGTAGTCATCTTGATTTTAAATCCATTCTTCCAAAAGAAGGTCACATCCAATTCTGTCATGAATGAACTATTTGAAAAGGATGATGAAAAAACAGAAGCGATCACAAGATAAGAAAAAGCAGTCCCCTGAGAGGACTGCTTTCATCTTGTAGACAAAGTCTACAAGATTTTTTGTATAACACAATTCCAATGTACATGCTGGAGTTTTATTTTTTTACGGCATGAATGTAATGAATGGTCTCAAAAGCTGATAGGTAATCTTCTCTATTGTTAAAATACAGTTTATTAATTTTTTCAGGTGATAAATGTTCATAAATGAGTAAATCTGATTTCTCTAACACCTTTTCGATTTCAAAGTACGAAAAACATGATTTCATCGGTTCTCCGCCTATTGAAGCCATTTTCACCATATTTTCAACTCTATTAGAGGTTCCTTTTTCTTCGAATAGTTTTTCATCTGCATAATCAAAAACGATTGAACTTCCTGATGGAACCTTGGTGAATAAATAATCTATTAAGCTTGAAACTTCCTCTTTCGTTAAATAGTAAGAAACCCCTAGAAGGCTAAAGAACGTCTTTTTGTTATCAAATCCTTGACCTATTAGGTTTTGATAGGACAAATTTTTGGTGAAGTCCATAGAAACAAAATGAAGATTACTTGGGATTTTTAAGTTAGCCTCGTCCAATCTTTGCTTTTTAAATTCCTGTGTAGTGGGATGATCAATTTCAAATATTTCTAAGCTGTTTTCCAATTCTGAATGTCGGAAGCTAAAAGTATCTAATCCAGCGCCAAGTATGACATATTGTCTTAATCCTAACGCTACCTCATGAAGCAATACTTTTTCGCAATACGCAGCACGTGATAAGGTTATTGGAGACAGCTGGACTTGTGTAATCCATTTTAATATTTCTTCTGTATTTCCTTCGAATTTTTGTGCGATATCTTTGTTGAATAAATGTATGCCTTGAACCATATTTTCTTTGATGTCATTGAATTCTTTTTCAGAAATTAATTCTTTAGCTATATAATCATTAAAGATTTTAGGCGTATCAAATTGACTATGATAGGATCTAGCAAAAGCTGATATTAACGAAGTGACACTGGACTCATCTTTCTTCATACAAACACACTCCTTTATTTTAGAACAAAAAAATAGGATTCTCCTGGCCAGGAGAATCCTATTATATATTCTAAAAATAAGAAAGTAAATTATAGCATAATCACATTTTTTTGTCAAGTTTAAAACAGTCTTTTTCCATACAAATAGTAACACCTAACAGCGTTACATGGATCAAAAAAGAAAGTATACTTACTTTCATTGCCATGAATTTTAAAAGGAAGCAAACTAGACATGGAAAGACCCGTGTTCAGCTTAAAACTCTATATGTTTTTATCAAAAAACCCCACTTCACTTAAAATAAAGGTGGGGTTTTTCTACAATCTTAAAGCAGTCCCCTGATGAGAACTGCTTTTTCTTTATTTCATTTCTTTTTTCAAGACTTCAATGGCTCTTTTCATTTGTGTATCGTTGTTCTTTAACTTATCTTGGATCTTTGTCATCAGAACGGTCGTTGTATCTCCTGTCAGAATACCGTCTGCCTTTAAATCGTTGTCTGTTTGGAAGCTTTTGACGATAGTCTGGAATGCTTGATCGTACTCACCGTTCGCTTTTGCTTTGTAGCCGAGCGCTTGGAACATTTTTTGAGCCGCTTTGACTTCATCTCCATTGTCATTTAGCTCATACGATTTTTTCGGGCTTAAGTACGGCAGCTTTGCATAACTTGGAAGAGCTGCTTTGATCTGTGGTTCAATTCCTTTTTTGTGAATCCAAGAACCGTCTGGAGTCAGCCATTTTGCAATGGTTAACTTGACACTAGAACCGTCATTATAGTTTTGCGCATTTTGAACAGTTCCTTTGCCGAACGTCTTTTCACCCACAATTTGAATGCCTGAAGATTGGTGCAGAGCCGCCGCCATGATTTCAGCAGCGCTGGCTGAGCCGCCATTTACAAGAACAACTGCCGGCTGATGGACTTTGCGTTCTTTTTCAGCCTTGTACACTTGTTTCTTCCCTTTTTCTTCAACTTGCATAATGACTTTCCCTTTATCGATAAAGTCATTGCTCATTTCTATGGCTTCTGTCATAATGCCGCCTGGATTATCTCTTAGGTCAATGACAAAACCTTTTGCCCCTTTTTTCTCGAGGTCATCAATCGCTTTATCCAGCTCTTTCGATGTAGTTTCAGCAAAGGACGTAATTTGGATTTCTCCTATTTTGTCTTTTGTGAGTTTGGCATACACCGTCTCAAGTGGAATCGTGTCTCTTGTGATGGTCACATCTACATTGCCAACTCCTTGACGGTTGAGATGCAGCTGGACATCCGTTCCTTTTTTTCCTCTGATGAGAGAGACGGCTTTATTGACCGACATTCCTTTGGTGCTTTTTCCATCCACTTTTAAAATATGATCATGAGGTTTCAAACCAGCTTTTTCAGCAGGAGAGCCTTTAATCGGCGCGACAATTAAAATTTGTCCATCCTTCTCTTCTACTTGTGCACCAATTCCTTCAAATGATGAAGAAATGGTGTTGTTAAATCCTTCGGCTTCCTCCTGATCCATGTATGTAGAGTATGGATCATCAAGTGATGCAATCATTCCTTGGATCGCACCATCTACTAGTTTTTGATCATCCGTTTTTTCGTAATACTCATCCTTTACCTTCGTATACGCAGCCATGAGTTTACTAAACTTCTCGTCTCCAGAGACGCTGACAGCACCTTGTTTTGTGATCACAAATGTAATCGCAGAGGACAGTGCAGCAGTCACCAGAATGGCTACCACGAACTTCATTTGTTTTTTCAAAAAAACACCACCTTTATCTCCTTTCATTATTATCAAGGACGATGCCTCATCCGTCAACCAAAGGATCAACTTCTATTTGAAAAGATAAGCCATTTGCTCCTTTATTGCATAATCTTTAGAGAGGAACAGGATAAGGAAAGAAGGGATGATATGAGTGATTATGTAGAAATGCTTGCCTATTTTGGCGTATCAGGTGCCCATCCTGGCGGAATTGAGTTAACAAAAACGATGATTGAGCATATAAAACTGCCGCCTCATGCACGTATACTGGATGCCGGATGCGGTACAGGACAGACGGCCGCCTACTTAGGAAATATAGGTTATCAGGTGGAGGCCATTGATACGCATCCATTGATGATTGAAAAGGCGAACCTGCGATTCAAGCGGGAGGAACTGCCAACCCGCGCCTTAGAGGCATCCATTGAGCAGCTGCCCTTTCCAGATCAAGCGTTCTCTCTACTCATCAGTGAATCTGTTTTAAGCTTTACCAAGCTGCCTGCTGCACTTGCTGAGATCAAACGCGTCCTTGCTCCTGGCAGTCAATTGATTGCAAATGAAGCTGTGTTAAAAGCTCCTCTTACATGTGAAGAGATGGCAATTGTTCGAGATTTTTACGGTTTTCACTCGCTCTTGTCGCTTGAAGAATGGAAGGAGCAGTTAACAGCAGCAGGCTTCCGTGACATTCAGATTCTCTCATTCGATGAACATATGGTGCAGGAGGAACCGACAGAAATGGAATTATCTGAACACATACCGCCTTCTCTTTACGAGACACTGCAAACACACTACGATCTCATTCAAGCACACCGAAAGCAACTAAGTCACATTCTATTTGAATGTACCGTATAAAATGAGCGAATCTCCTATATGTTTTGTCCAAACTCTATGAAGTCTCTCGCATAGGATAAGAGTGAAAAGAGTTTGTCATAAGGAGGAAAAACATGGAGCGCTACTACAAGCTTTGTCAGCAGCACATGGGGAAAGTCGCTAGAATCACTGATCGTAATGGCAGAGTACATGTCGGACGCATTGAGCGTGTGACAAACCGCAAAGTTTATATTCGTCCAGTCGGCGGGTCTCGCGGGGGCTTTGGCTTTGGCTATTGGGGCGGATATTATGGCTGGGGTGCAGCGTATGGCATCGGCCTTGGGTTCATTACCGGCTTCGCACTAGCAGGATTGTTCTTTTTTTAAAAGAAGAATAAGAGAAGGCCTCCCGAATAGCTGGGAGGCCTTTTACTTGTTTAGATTTTCTTTACTTTGTTCATGTATTCTTCAAATGTTAAATCGTGATCATGCATCGCTTTTGCAGCTTCTTTTCCCACATAGCGCAAATGCCACGGCTCATATTCGTATTTGGTAATGTCTTCTTTTCCTTTTGGATAACGGATGATAAAACCATATTTGTAGGCGTTTTTAGCCACCCATTTGCCATCTGGTGTTTCACCAAACTTTTCAGAGATCTCAAAGCCGGCACTTTTTGAGGAAATGTCCATGGCTAAACCTGTTTGATGTTCACTTTCGCCTGGTAAAGCGACTGCTTCTTGTGCTTTTTCTTTGCCTTTTAATTTGACCTCACTATCAAAAATGACTTTTTGACGGTCATAAGAGCGATAGCCAGATACTGCAGCAAGCTCAAAGTTTTCCTTTTTTGCACCTTTGAATAACTTTTCAAGCGCTTCCGCTGCTTCTTTGCGGATATATCGCTTTTCAATATCTTCCGAAAAAGAGAATTCTACTTTTGGTACAACGAGATCAGAAGGTTTATAGGTTCCTGGTAATGCATATTCTTTGTTGACAAGTGCTAGCACATTTTCAGGATTTTGAATGGTTTTCAGACCGCTCACAACCTTGATGTCATTGAAATATTCACTCTTTAACGTCAGCTCTTGATTCGAGGAATCTGCCGTATCGTTTGAGTTGTGCTGGGGAGATGAACTTGCTGCGTTTTTTTGTTCGTTTGTTTTGTTTGATTCAGATGTACCGCTTTTTTGATCCAGCAACTGGCAGCCTGATAGTGCGGCTGTCAAACCAAGAATCGATGCGATTGAGAGTATTTTGTAGCTTTTCTTCATGACATACCTTCCTTTTGCTCTTCTAAAAAAATAAAGATGCGCTACGTTGTAGCACACCCTTTATACTATTATAAAACGGAGTCTAGCGCAATTAAGATCATTTCATCAAACGTTGTTTGACGCTCTTCAGCCGTTGTTTCTTCTCCTGTTAGAACATGATCACTCACTGTCAAAATGGATAACGCTTTTCGATCAAATTTTGCTGCAAGAGAATAAAGAGCGGTTGTCTCCATTTCGATCGCTAAGATACCATATTGAGCCATGAGCTCAAGTGGTTTTTCATTGTAAAATTGGTCAGCTGTAAATACATTTCCAACACGTACAGCGACATTTTTTGCTTCAGCAGTGTCGTACGCTTTCTTGAGCAGACCAAAATCAGCGCATGGCGCATAATCAATCGGTCCAAATGCCACACGATTCATTTGTGAATCTGTTGATGATGTCTGGGCTAAAATGACGTCACGTACATTGACATCCCTTTTGATAGCTCCGCAAGATCCAACGCGAATTAAGTTTTGAACATCATAGCTTTGAATGAGTTCATTCACATAAATTGAAATAGATGGTACGCCCATCCCAGTGCCCTGTACAGAAACACGTTTTCCTTTATAGGTTCCAGTATAGCCATACATTCCGCGCACTTCGTTATAGCACTCAACATCTTCTAAATATGTATCTGCAATATATTTCGCACGAAGCGGATCACCTGGTAGCAATACCGTTTCTGCAATTTGTCCTTTTTCAGCTCCAATATGTACACTCATTTTTTAGCCTCCACTTATGTTTACTATGTATTTTATCCTATTTATTATAAACGATCGAGCTTAAAAAAGAAAATACCAGCTGGATCTCAAGCTGGCATCATTCATCATCTATTTAGCCTATCGTCATTAGTCGTTCACTGCGTTTCCATCCTGCCGGAGAGAGCTGATAATAGCACTTCCCCTTTTTCCTATCATCAATCACAACAATATCACCTGTTGTGATAAACCGCGCATTGTAATCATTAGGGACTGTATCATGTACATTAAATGTCGAGAATGCTTTTTCCAGTACATCAAGGTGTGTCCTGCCGCCAATCTTTGTCCGGTACACAGGCTGATGCCCGCTTGCAGCGCCATATTCAGGTGTTTGATAAATGGTTAAGTGAAATGCTGAAGGTTTCTTTTGAAAAAATCTCAACGTCAATTGCATTCAAATCCCTCCTCTTTAATATAAAATTGGCTGGGATCTGTCAATTTCCTTCTTCTATTTTTGTCGAATGGCAGACAATCTTTCGTCAATCTTTTTACAAATGAGAAATAAAGCAAGTCCTATCGCAAAGCCTCCAGCGACATCTGTCAAATAATGCACGCCAATATACATCCGGCTGATGCCAATGACTAGGACGCCTAGTCCTGTGATCAAATAGACAATTTTCTGTCTTTCTTTCAGCCCTGGAATCATCTTAACTAATAGATAAGCCATAAAAGGATAGATGGTGGCTGCATTCATCGAATGTCCACTCGGAAAACTGTAATACGTTTCACCTACAAGGTGATCAAAGGCCGGACGCTCTCTAGCAAACAACCCCTTTAATTCATGATTGATTGTTTTTTCTGTGAGATATAATAGAAAAAGCATCATGATAGAGTAGTAGCGCTTATACATAAACAATACCACACTAAAAATGAGCATGATTGGAACGAGCAGCGCGCTGATGCCAAAGTCCGTCAAAGCCAACATGACATCATTTAAAAAAGGGAGTCTGATGCTTTCAAACCATAAGATGATCTGGTTGTCCAAATCTTGACAAGCCCCAGATACCATGAGCGCAGCAATGGCGCCAAATAAAATGAAAAGAAATAGGATGTACACGCGAAGGATTCCCCTCCCTCTCTCTTCAGAATCTCTTCAAAGTATAGTGCCTACCACGCCTCTTCTTCAACTATCATTGCTTTTTTCAGCATATATTCAAATGTAATGTCAGCCAGCTCAAATGTTTCAAGCTCAGCAGGTATGTACCCTCTTTTGATCAGCTCCATGTAGAAGAACTCCGCAATTTCCTCTGTATCAATCACCAAATCTGCTTCTTTCATTGCATTCCGCCTCCTTTTTTATGATGTATGAACGCCGGCTGTTTTTTATTACAGTTTGTCATAATGGCTCATTCCATACATATAAATGCAGTAAACAAAAAGAAAAGGGGCTTGAGGCAATGAAATGGTTAAGCATATTAGATGGAGAAACATTTGATCAGGTGATGGGCCGTATCTTGAGGGGATGGTTTTATGTGATTGCATTTTTCTGTGTGCCTTATTTTTTATTCGTGTTAGGACAAGTCTTTCTTTAACCAAAATGTTCGTGTAAACTTTCCAAAATAAAATCCATCATATCCTTATATTCTGGATCTTTGAAAAATTCGTAGAGAATTTTATAATCGTTATAAATATCAAGAAGCTCATCCACTATAGATACAGCGAGAAATTCAAGTGAAGCTTCGCTTTCTTGTTTCTCTTCTAGCTGCAATAGAGCCGTTTGAACCATATCTTCTTCTAACTCTTTTGAGGTTTCTCCGACGTAATGCACAAACAGAAGCTGATGAACAAACTGATCCATCTCATATTTCCTTAAGACAAGCGTTAAATCTTCCTCTTCTGTTTCCAGCCACTCTCCGTCTTTCAGCCTCGTAAGTTCGTAAATGACATCCTCCCAGCCATCTTCAAGGTAGCGCCAAATTTCAGTCCGATGACCGATGATTTTAAATAGCTCTTTTCCGTAATCTTTTACATATACAACATCGCCAATGAGGAACTCATATTCAATGTCCAGCTTTTCTGTATCGACAATCACCCCGCTATACTCATCGTAAAGCTGAAGTGATGTTTCAAAATAAAGCACCTCATTATGATTGACCTCATATAAATAGTGCTGGTCAATTTGATGGACTTTTGTAATCGTTCCGACTGTGCCGTACATGACAACGACGACAATATCCCCTACTTGATATTTTGGTGCTTTCGCCTTCATTCTGTCTCCCCCTTGCCCGACTTTTGGTCTTAACGTATCGTATGCCGGCGCAAGGAATTCTGCATGGGCAACCACACCATGCAAAACGCCATTTTATTTCTTATAAAAAACCGCTTCTCCCATATGGAACAAGCGGTTGTGTGTTATTTTTTTTTGACTTCTACTTCGTATTGCTCAAACGCTTCGTCAAATGTTGTCATTGAGCTTAGATAATCACCATTTAATTCTAAATAAGCACACAGCTCATGATAATCAGTGGAAGCTTTAGGAAAGCTGTGATCTTCATACGCAGCATTTGCAAAATGGCTGATTTCATCTTTCGGTTTTGGATGTCTGAACTTCATTAAATAATGGTAAAACGACTTCACCTGTTTTTCCCTCCGCGACACTCTATTTTGTTGTTATATTATACAGCAATTTGATGACTTGTATAGGCGGAGGTACAACTTATGAAGAAAAGTCAAAGTAATTTCGCTTTAATAACCGCTCCATGCTCATTAATTCTTCATAGGAGATTTTTTCTGGAAGTTTTGTCTGGTCCACTAAAATTAATTGATCTTCAATCTCTTTGACCGTCTCATCCTTTTGATATGTCATACCGCAGTGCGTGCAGGAGATGGACGGCGTTTCGATGATTTCAATTGATTGTGTGCCCGTGATCAGTTCCCAATAGACTGTTGTCTGCTTAGCATTTGCTTTGTTTTCCTCACACCAATCACATGTCAGCAAGGCTATTTCTCCTCCTTCACGGTTTGTTCTTTTTTGAGCTGAGCTTGATATTTCTTCTCTTTTAATTCATCCCGTTTTTCACGTTTGTTTTTAAGTGTGTCATGCTCAGGATTTGTCTCATATGCTTCTCTACGTTTCATTCGATTTAAATTCTCAGGCGTAAACGATCTTGCTTCATCCTCAAATAGTGCGGTAATACCAATTGCTGGTTCTTGTTTTTCTTCATAAATTTCATTGAAATACGCATCTGCCTGACCTGCGACGTAATGCTCTGGTTCTGGATAAGAGGTGATGACACCTTCAAAGTTACGAAGGACGACTTTGTCAGGGCTTTGCGATAATAAATAATTTGGCTGTAAGGCAATTTTCCCTCCGCCTCCTGGCGCATCTACAACAAAGCTTGGCACTGCATAACCGCTCGTATGCCCTCTTAAACCTTCAATGATTTCAAGCCCTTTTGATACCGGCGTTCTAAAATGGCCAATGCCCTCAGATAAATCACATTGATAAATATAATATGGTCTGACCCGAATCTTCACGAGGTCGTGCATCAGCTTCTTCATAATCGGCACACTGTCATTAATACCTGCAAGAATGACGGCCTGATTCCCTACAGGGACACCGGCATTCACGAGACGTTCGCATGCTTCTTTTGCTTCTTTTGTGATTTCAATACTTGTGTTGAAGTGAGTATTCAGCCAAACTGGGTGATATTTTTTCAAAATCTCGCACAGCTCATCTGTTATACGCTGCGGAAAGACAACCGGCGCGCGGGTTCCAATCCGAATGATCTCAACGTGCGGAATGTCACGTAAGTTTTTCAAAATGTATTCAAGCACTTGATCATTGATTAACAGCCCATCTCCGCCAGAAATTAACACGTCCCGCACCTCAGGTGTTTCTCTAATATATCCAATGGCAGCATCTAACTGCTTTTTCGGCACACCCATACCAATCTGACCGGAAAAACGTCTTCTCGTACAATAGCGGCAGTACATCGAGCACTGATTTGTCACAAGAAACAGCACGCGATCTGGATACCGGTGCGTGAGCCCCGGGACAGGTGAGTCCTCATCTTCATGCAGCGGGTCTTCCAGATCATATTTTGTTTTATGAAGCTCTTCTGCAATTGGCACAGATTGCATACGTATTGGACATCTTGGATCGTCTGGATTCATCAGTGAGGCATAGTAGGGTGTAATGTTGAGTGGAATGGTTTTGGTGGATATCTTCACCCCTTCTTTTTCCTCTTCTGTTAAGTTTACGATTTTTTCTAAATCCTCAAGCGTTTTCACGGTATGCGTCAGCTGCCAAATCCAGTCGTTCCACTTTTCCTCAGGTACATCTTTCCAAAGCTCAATGTCCTTCCAGTGACGTGCCGGTTCATACAATTTCTGATTCATTTCCATTCCCCCTATCAGCATTCACTTTATACTATGCAAGTTATGTGCCAACATGGGAAAATGCCCCTATTCTTTAGAAAAGGAGCTTTACCCTTCATATTCAATTGGATGCAGTGCCTACATTTCGGCATCTGCATATTTCTTTAGTTTATATTGCAGCGTTTGTCGAGGGATTTTTAAGGCGGCGGCGGTTTTTTTAATATTCCCATTATGCTGATGCAAAGCTTCTTGAATCAATGTTTGTTCAAATGAAGACACTTGATTTTTTAAGGAGGATTCAGATGTTTCCTTTTCCAGCTTTTGCTCACGTAAATGAGCCGGAAGGTATAGAGGGGTGATCTCTTCCGCTTCCTTTGGCATCATCAACACAGCATGCTCTATCGTATGTTTTAATTCTCTAACATTCCCAGGCCAGTGGTGCGCCATAAACAATCGTTCCGTTTCTTCAGAAAGCCGTGTGACGTTTTTTGAAAACTGCTGATGATAGGTTTGAATGAAGTGGCGGGATAGCAGCGTGATATCTTGCTTTCTCTCACGAAGCGGCGGAATATGAAAAGATGACACATGCAGTCTATAAAATAAATCTTCTCTTAAAATTTGCTTTTTCACTGCTTCGAATGGGTCCATATTGAGCGCAGTAATGAGCCGAACATCCACTTGAATGGACTTTGCATCACCGATGCGGCGGACAACGCCATCCTCTAACACACGTAATAATTTCGTCTGAAGCGTGAGCGGCATCGCTTGCAGCTCATCAAGAAAAAGCGTGCCTCCATCAGCTAACTCGAAAAGTCCCTTGCGATCAATTGCGCCCGTATAGCTCCCTTTGACAGATCCAAACAATAGACTTTCAAGTAATGATTCTGGCAGTGCTGCGCAGTTTTGCGGAATGAACACTTGGTTTTTTCGGTCAGATTCATGCACAATGGCTTGAACGAGCACTTCTTTTCCTGTCCCTGTTTCTCCGTAGACAACAACTGATGATGGATAAGCAGCTGCTTTTTTTGCCCTTTCAAGCATTTCTTTTAAAAGCGGGTCATTTGTTAAAAATGAAGCAAAATCATGCATTTGTTCGACCTCAGCCGCGTCATGTATCCGCTTTTTTTGACCTAGACGATTGGAAAGGGCTGACAGCTTTGATACATCTTTTGCGACTTCGACCGCACCTATTAACTCGTTATCTTCAATAATAGGCAATGTCGTGTTCACTGTTTCAATTTTTTCTCCGTTTTTATTCAAATAGGTTTGCAGTGAATGATAAATGGGCTTACCTGTTCTCAACACATGCATGAGCGTACTTGTTTTTTCAGTTAAAGAGGGATACACATCAAGGATGTACTTACCAATCACCTCTTCTTTTTGTAAACAGTCAAACTTAGCGGCATTATGATTGTAAAAAATCGTCATCCCTCGATCATCTACAACGTGAATGGCTTCATCAATGGCTTCTAAAATTAATTCAAACCAATCTGCTCTTTCGACAACCTTCCCCATTCTTTCCCCCTCACTTTCAGTGCCAAAAAACTGGCATCAATTGCCGAGTTTTCAGCGGCTTGATCATTTTTAAATGGTTCTCTATCCTTTTCATGTTTCGCTTTATCCTTTCTACTTCCTGCAAAAATTTAAAAAAGCACCCCCCTTATGAGGAGTGCTTTCGCCCAGATGTTTGATAAAGTGACAGATCGAATTCTTGCAGCGATTCCCTATACAGCGGCACAATCGGCTTTCCTTCCTGAAATAACGTAAATTGGGACGGGTACAGCTTAATCGGCTGATGATAAAAAGCAAACCGCTTCACGACCTCAGGATCAATACGGCAAAAGGCATGATGCACAAGTAAATAAACATCTTGTTTCCATTTAAACAGCCGCCTGTTTGGCGGACTGAATACAGGAGAAACTTTGATGATATCGCCATCCTCAAATGCCTGAAGCTGGTCATTTGAAATCGTATAGATCTCCTTTGGGTGAAACTGAAAATATTGCACGTCACGTTTTGAAGCAAACCGTCTTTTTTTCTGATCTTCAATATAAAAGAACGTTTTCCCCTGATCTGCGGTGACGACCGTATAATTGGGGACTGCCAGCTTCTCTTTCATTTCATATTTCATCTCACATAATAGCGGAACACGGATCGCACGCCTGTTCTTTTCATTTATCCAGCGCTTTTCAATTCCATGAAGTTTTCCGCCTGCGATTTGATAATAATCCCCTTCTTTTTCAATGACCGTTCCGTCAATTAAATCATAGGGCATACTCGAAAACTGATGGTGAAAGGAATGAGGCGTTTTATACGTTATATCCAGTACATCTTTTAATGGAAAAAACGCAGCGAAATGATTCAGCCTCATCCAAAAAACAGAATCTGCATGATGCCAGTGCTTTGGCTCATCATCCCAATATTGTCCGTATTTTTCATGAATCAGTGGAAGCAAGCGGCTTCTGTGCATGACCGAACAATGATCCACTTGAAAGGACGCATGCTCTAAGATTTGATCTGCTTCTCGAACAAAACTCATCGTTTCCACTAAATACTGATTAACATGCACGACCCGTTGCGAGGAATACACAATATCTACATGAGGCTTCGACCGAAAAACATCCACCATTTTAAGCAAACGATCTTTATGGTACACGGTATCATCGGTTAAATAACAAATGAGCTCACCTGTTATACGGGTTAATGCTTCATTAATAAGCGTCGCATATCGTGCGGTTAACAGCCGTTTTGCCGGATGAACCGTGTTCGAATACAGCTGAATGCGGTCATCACTTAAATAGGGCTGGATCTTTTGAATGGTGCCCTGTTCTGAGCCATCATCCATAATCAAAAGCTCCCAATGCGGGTACGTTTGTTCTACCATACTCTTTAGCACACGATCAATGAAATCTGGTTTATTGTAGCTTGTTAATATCACCGATACTTTCATGATCATTATCCTTTTTGATTAGATTAAAAAGCCCCCCAGCTGACAATGTTCACAAAAGGAACACTCACCCTTAGCTGATTTGTCGCGTTTTTAAAGACCGCAACCGTATCAAACAATTGCACAACAACCACGTTTTGAAGTACATCTCCATTGACTAAATGAACACGCGGCACTGGAATGCCGAGCTCAAGCCATGGACGAAGTAATTCTTTGATGTCTGACACATTCTCTTCCTCACTTTCTTCTAAAAGGCGAAGAAGAAGTAAAATCAAGATGACTTCAAGCACTCCTTCCGACTCTAGTAATTCTTCGTTCCAACCATCTAATAATTGTTCAAATTCCATTCATAATCCCTCTCTCTTCACATTTAATCTTTACTAGAGTATGAGCGTCACTTCATTTAGCCTCAGCATTTGAAAACATTTTTAAAAATGTGTGAAGTGATTAATTGAAAAAAAGAATCAGGAATCAGCGTTCTGCTTATGCCAAAAAAAATGAACGGCATATACATAGGGGTGAGTTTGAATTGATGAAGAAAGGATGGGGAAAAAATGAGCGAAAAGCGTGCTGAATTAAAAAAAGAATTATTGAAAGTGTTTTTCAAACCAATTACTCATGCATTAACAGCTAATCTCGAAGAAGGAGGAGTTCAAATGGAAGAAAAATTGAACGATTTATTAAGTGAAGTGGCAGCTGAGGCATCACCTTCAGATTCTGCTACAACACTCGATGTATCTCAGCCAGCAAGATGGATCTTTGCAAGACTTGCACCAGGAACAGTCATTAGCATTGTCACTGACTCAGGAGATTTAATTGGGCCAGTTCAATTTGTATCATTCGATGCTTCAACAGGTGTTGTATTTGTTACACAAGAAAGCTCTGTCACACCTACAGGCTCAGCAACGACTCTATTAGATGTAGATAAAGTTGAAAGTGTTACATTCACATCTTAATGTGAGAGGGTCATCATGAAGCTTCTTTATATCAGTTCTGGCTACGGCGGAATCTATCACATGTTTGATCAATGGGTAGAAGAAAGCTTCATTGATTCCCCCTTTTCATGTGTAAAGATTGATAGAGAATCTCTACCCACTAACATGCACAAAATCCGGACATTTTCTCCGGATTTTGTTTTGATGATGATCGGTGATCATGTTCCGAAAGATGTACTTCATCAATTCAAACAAGAAAAAATCCCGATCGTTCTGTGGATGACAGAAGATCCCTTTTATGCAGATGTATCAGCTGCTTGCGCACGTGATGCTCAGCTTATCTTAACGATTGATGAAGGGATTTTGCCTTTTTACAAACAATTAGGCGCTGAAAATACACACTACTTTCCCATTCCGACAAATACACGTGTTTTTCAGAAAAATGAATCGCCACAAGAGATGTGTACGTATGACATTGCGCTCGTTGGTTACCCTTATCCCAACCGCATCAAAGCCATCGATACACTCTTAAAGCAAAACAAATGGCGCATTCTCGTTGCAGGTAAGGAATGGCACCGTCATTTAAATAAATCACGGAGACAATATCGTGATTTCACACTTATAACGAATTGGCTGAGTCCTCAGCAAATGGCGGACATCTATCAGCAAACAGCGATTGTCCTGAATCCGCATAGGCCCGCTCATTTTGTGTATAACAAAAACAAAGCCATGATTCAAAATATGAGCCTCAATAACAGAGCATTTGACATTGCTGCAACTGGAAGTTTTCAATTGACGGATCTGCATCCTCCGCCTACTTTTTCAAGCTTTGCTTTTTACAAAGACGAGGATGATTTGATCAAACAGGTGGAATACTATGGATCAAATGCAGGTGAAAGAAAGGCGGCCGCACTGAACAACTACGAGCAAGCCGTTCGCTGGAATACATTTGATACGATGCCGCAAAGGCTTTATGAAATCGTAAAAAGCGCCCTATAACTGGGCGCTTTTTCTCGTTGAATGCTAGCTTATGCATGATCTTCCGCATCTCGGCGAGCCAATAAGACGTTCTCAGCTTCTTTCCGGTCTCTTTCCTGTTTCACCACAAGCGACCGCGTGTGATCCATCATATATGCTCCGACAGATCCTTCTAAAAAGGAATGAATGCATTCTTTTGCATAATGAGCATGAAAAGCATATACCGCACCATTTAGCCGGCCATACGTATATGGCTGCTCATGCTTTGGCATAAAAAAGTAATGATTGTCCTTATATAAAGTAGCTTCATTGTTTTCATGAAGTGTCCAAGTTTCATTTGGGTTTTCTAACGCCTCTGTAAAAGATGCGGTGCAGTCATATCCACCCTCCACTAAAAGCTGCAAGCACTTCTCGATATCTGCCGGCTGTCTTAGAGGAGACGATGGTTGCAGATACAGCACAATATCAAAGGTTTTCCCCTCCCGCTCTAAATAAGCAAGCGCATGCTTCACAGCTAACAGCGACGGCGTTTGTTCTGTTACATGTGTGCTTGGCAGTTCAATCACATTTGCTCCGTAGTGAGATGAAATGATTTGCGTATTGACATCCTCCGAAGAGACGATGACTTCATCTAACTCAATCATTTGCAAAAGCGGCTGAATGGTCCAAAAGATAAGCGGCCGCTCTGCCAATATGCGTATGTGTTCATCATGCTGGCCGTCGTGACTTCTAAATGCAGGTATCATGGCTAAAATACGATTTCCCCTATACATGTCTTCTCTTCTCCCCTCGCGCACAGCTCCCATACAATTTTCTTCACTGCCCGAGCTGACCGCAGTACTGAAGTATTCAGGTCTCTCGTTTTTCTAGTTGATCTCTTTTCTCTCCATATTCTATTAAGACGACAAGGAGATGGTTATAATTTGTTCACCTAATTTATACATGAAGTGGTTCTTTTCCTCAAACGAATGCCGCTCTTTCACATATGATGCAAAGTAGAGAAATGAGAGTTGGGGGATTAGATATGTCCAATCAGATAGAAACGACTTTGAAGACCTTTTTTCGCGACAAGACGATATTAGTTACAGGCGGTACAGGATCCATCGGCCGGCAAATCGTGAATAAATTAACAAGCTGCTCTCCAAAAAAGGTGATCGTCTTCAGTAAAGATGACAGCAAACAATACATGATGAAAAATGAGTACGCAGATCATCCAAATGTCGTATTCGCTTTAGGAGATGTCCGGGATGCAAGCCGCGTGAAACAGCTCGTCAAAGGTGTGGATATCATTTTCCATGCAGCAGCCTTAAAACAAGTACCCACTTGTGAAGATAATCCGTTCGAAGCCGTTCAAACGAATATCATCGGCGGGCAGCACGTCATTGAAGCAGCCCTCGAACATGAAGTGAGTCATGTTGTCAACATTTCAACTGACAAAGCAGTTTCTCCGACTAATGCCATGGGTGCAACAAAATTGATTTCAGAAAAACTATTTTCCCAAGCAAACGAAAGTATTCCGAATCAAAAAACCAGGTTTTGCTCTGTACGCTTTGGCAATGTGCTTGGATCTAGAGGTTCCGTCATTCCGATCATGCTCCAGCAGCTATTAAATGAAAAACCTTTGACCGTGACTGATCCTCATATGACACGTTTTTTTATGTCCATTGAAGAGGCTGTTTCCCTCACACTTCAAGCAGCAATCATGATGAAAGGCGGCGAAACCTTCATTCTCAAGATGGAGTCCTTACAGCTTGCCGATCTTTTAAAAGCGTTTCATGAATATGCCGCTCAAATCAATGCTAAATCTCCAGATGTTCTTGTAGTCGGAAAAAGACCTGGCGAAAAGCTTCACGAGGAGCTCACATTCCCGCACGAAGCAGATGCACTGTTTGAACATGAACAATTTTATGCCATTTTACCGAGACCACATTTGCACCCTGCCTTTCAAAAAGTCGACTTAACGAATTACACCTCAAAAGAAGCACCGCTCATTACAAAAGAAAAGCTGTTCCACATCATCGAACAATTACATCATACACATCATAAAAAATAAAAAATCGTCACACGGAAGCAGCTGCTTTCCATGTGACGATTTTTAAATGGATCAATCAAATAGATGTTTCAAATCCCCGTAGCCTTCTTTTTCAAGATCATCCTTTGGGATAAACTTTAAAGCGGCTGAGTTAATACAATACCTAAGACCGTTTGGCCCTGGTCCATCAGGAAAAACATGACCTAGATGAGAATCAGCTGTTTTACTGCGAACCTCTGTCCGCACCATTCCATGACTCGTATCAACCTTCTCTGCTACTTCTTCCTCTTCAAGCGGTTTTGTAAAACTTGGCCATCCGCAGTGGGCATCAAACTTATCTAAAGAAGAAAAAAGCGGCTTTCCTGAAATGATATCCACATAAATACCTTCTTCTTTATGATCCCAAAATTCATTTTGAAATGGCGGCTCTGTACCATTATTTTGCGTGACTTCGTACTGTATGCGGTTTAATTCTTTTATACGCTTTTCTTTTTCATTTGCCATTATTTATCACTCCAATGGGACTCAATAAAACCGGCTCTGCCCGAACCGACATGATATCGTTCGTAGTGCATTTTGTTTTTCTTATAATAATGCTGATGATATTCCTCTGCTGGATAAAAAGGACCTGCATCTAAAATTTCTGTCACGATTGGTTTTTTGAAAATCCCGCTTTGGCTCAGCTGCTCTTTCGATGCTTCAGCTAGCTTTCGCTGCTCGTCATGATGAACATAAATACCTGTACGGTAAGATTCCCCTCTATCGCCAAATTGCCCGCCATCGTCTGTTGGGTCTATTTGCTGCCAATACAGCTCTAGCAGCTTCTCATATGGAAACACGTCAGGATCAAACGTAATTTGAACCGCTTCTCTATGTCCCGTTGTATTTGTACATACTTCCTCATAGGTCGGATTCACTGTATGTCCGCCAGTATACCCTGATTCAACTTTGATAATGCCCGGCTGTTCATCAAAAGGTTTAACCATACACCAGAAGCAGCCTCCTGCAAATGTGGCTAATTCTTGTTTTTCAGACATATTAGTGCCCCCTTCATTTAAAAAATGGTATCATCATATTATAACATGATAAAAAATAATGAAAATGATACGACTTGTATACCTAAAATAAAAGAAAGCATTCTGTCGTATCTTTAAAATATAATGGGGGTTTAATGATTGGAACAAAGAAAACAAATGATGTACGAAATGGACACTTTACTGAGAACCGTATTTAAGCAGATCCGTTATGAAATTAACAGCCTGCTCGAAAACGAATTATCTCGGAATGAATTTCTTATTTTAAATCTGCTCCGTGAGCAAGGTGCAAAAAAAGTAACGGAATTCGCTTCCATTCTTGGAGTGTCAGCAAGTCATATAACCGCTGTGACTGACACACTCGTAGAAAAAGGCTGGATCACCCGTATCCGTTCAAAAGAGGACCGCCGCATTATCAAAATCCACTTAACCGATAAGGGTAAGGAAATTACTGAGCATTTTGAGAAAAAGAAAACAGAATACTTTATGGAGCGATTTGAGTCATTTGATGACGAAGAACTCAAAACGATGATCAAATTATTCAAAAAGCTGGATAAAAGTCAAAAGGATTAAGCATAGATTTTAGCGCTTAGGACATGCTACGGATAAAAAGAGGTGGAATGAACCATGACAAGCCCTTATCTTTGTCCAAACTGTAAAACAAACAGAACGCGCTTTAATCTCATTGAGCAGCTTTCAGAACCTGTCAAGCTAGATCCAGCGACAGGAGCAGTTGTTGAAAGATACGAAGGAGAGCAGCTGTCTCCTTTTCACTTGAGCTATCAAGGTCCTCAAATGAAGGTTCAGTGCGGCGTTTGCGGTTTAATTGAGGATGAAAAAACGTTCATTAAACTAGCTGAATATCATCAATATTCTTCTCCTTCTTAACATGCCGGCCTGACGGAATACGTCAGGCTTTTTTCTTTGCTTCTTTTGCCTATACAGATCGTCTTTTTCATGCATACGCTACAAAAAACACCATTGTATGAGAAAGAAGGGATTGATGACATGCAGCAGCTCTTTTATCATGACTTTCCATATCGGCCATTCACTGCCGCCTATGAGCATCTTCAAAGCAGCCCTTCATCAAAAGCCTTTATTCGATTATTTCACGCTGCACCAGATCTCAGTGAGCTCGCTGTTTATGTGAACCAGAAGCAGCTGATGAAAACAATGCCTTACAGCCATTTGACCGCTTATATGGAGTGGGATGAGGGAATGTATGAAATAGAAGTGTTCAAACTGGCTACAAATGAAAAAATTCTTCATTCTCGCATTCAATTTAAGAGCGGCGAGGTCTATACACTCTGTATCACAGGTGCTCGTGCAGGCTTTGCACTGCTGACTGAGCAGCAGACTACTTTGATCGAACAAGAAGACCTGTCAGCACTTACATTTGTACAGCTGTCTCCAGACCTTCCTTCCATAGATATATATGAACGAGACCAAGGGATCATATCGAAGGAGCTTGATTATTTAAACAGTACCCACATTCATCATTTCTCCCCGAATAAATATCATTTTGAATTGAAAGCCGCCGGCACTCAAAGTGTACTGCTTGATATCCCCAAAGTTCATTTGCAAACAAAGCGCGCATACCTGATCCTGCTTCATGGTTTTGCTAACGGAGAACCTGAACTTATGGCAAAGGTGGTCTTGTCTCGGCAACTATAAAAAAGAGCCTTTCCTACAATGGAAAAGGCTCCTTACGAGACATCTTCAGCTTTTTCTTGCTTTTGAAAATCAAAAGCAAGAATCATCGTGCCAAGAAATAATGCACAGTAGGCAATATTTAAGTAAAACTGATCGATATTTTCTGCTTTTAAAGCATTGGCAGCTGTTATACCAAAGTACGCAGCAAATAAAAACGACAGTAAACTAAAATATTGATAGACTCGCTTCATGATAACACTCCTGACTCACACGTTCTATTGCTTTGGATGATAATATGAAAATTCAATTTCATCGTTCTGTAGATCAATTTTGTTTGCTTTCACATACATATCATTCGTCAGCGGCATTTCTGAAAGACGCACTTCAACCGTTTTTTGATCCGGTTTTACATGAACGAACTCTGGCAGCTCATAGAACTGACCCATGTAGCTTAAAACAAAACTAATCGGAATGCTCAATTGTCCAATTGAAAAGTCATCCACTTTCAAAAGCACATCACCATTATCTTCAACAGTTGGCGTAAATGAGACGTTTGCATCAATCGTTGAAGAGAAAGCTTTAATTGCGCCTGTTACTTTCACATCTTGATCGATCGCTACATGAAAGTCTGGCATATCATTTGATCCTTGATTTTTTAAATAATCATTCACAAAGCTGGTGAGCGATTCTTTTGAGCTGGATATATTAAAAGCATATTCGCTTTTCACTTCTTTGGTTGAAGCGGATTGACCGCCTGGCAGCAGCATTAAAATACCGCAGGCAATCACAATCAATAGATTGATTGCAAGTAAAATAAAAAATAAGCTTTTCCATTTTTTCATCTATTTCACCCTATTCCTTCGGCAGTCCTTCTTTTTTCACTTCGGAGAATAAACGATTTGCCATAAGAGAGTACCCCTTTTGGTTTGGGTGGAAATCATCTTCTGCCAGTAATTTTTCATCAGAACCTTCTTCAAATAAATCTGCTACATTGACCATATCCGCATTGCCGTCTTTTTTGAGTTCCTTTTTGGCAGCGGCATTCCAGTCTTGAACGACTTCATCAATATCTCGCAGCTCAGACAAACTGAATTTAAAAGGATTGTACATGCTGACATACATGATTTTCGCATGATCATTCTGTTCTCTCAGTTGAGCAAGAATGGTTTTAAAGCGCTCTTCAAAAGGACCCTGCTCTTTTTGAAAAGGAGCAAACGTCAAATTAAGCACATTTTGACGGACAACATGCATGAGATCATTCCCGCCGATCGTAAAGAAAATATAGTCAGCGTCTTTCAGTCCGTCCTGCACCTTTTTTTCTTTTAATCTTTTTAATAAATCTACTGTTCTACTGCCTTTAATGGCATAGTTTTTTAATGTGACAGAACTCACGCCGTCCACTGCTTCTATCTTGTCACGGGTCATGCCTGCATAGCCTTTTTTATCTTGATCTCCGATTCCTTCTGTTAAGGAATCTCCAACCGCTGCGATGGTAATATGTTCTTTTATTTTTGGTGTGTCTTCTAGTTTATCCTTTATGCCAGCCTCTTGCGCGGAACATGCAGAAAGAACAAAAGCTAGAGACATCACAATCAAAATCAAACGAGCCTTCAAACGATGATGTCCCTCCTTTTTCTGATTAAAAAAGTGTATCATGTTTTCGCCCATTTGAACATCCTTATGCTAGCTTCGGTTCAGCGTTTTGATGTCCTTGATGATGTCATCATATGGTGTGTTTTGCACCCCATCATAGTTTTTCATCACTTTCCCATCTTGATTGACAAGAAAAAACAGGGACTGATGAATCACTTGGTCTTCATCTTCAGGTTTTTTGACAATGGTTTTAAAGCTTTTCATTGCGAATTTTTCAATTTCTGACTGTGAATACCCAGTGAGAAAATCCCAATTTTTAAAGGACAATGGATAGGCTTTTGCAAACTTCTTTAGCTTTTTCGGTGAATCGACCTCTGGGTCCACGCTAAAGGAAATGATATGCGCATCCAACTTGTCTTCTTTTAACCGTTTTTGCAGCTCTGTCATATGAGCGGTCATCGGCGGACAGATCGTTTCACAGCTTGTGAAAATAAAATCTGCTACCCATACTTTCCCCTTCAAATCATCCAATGACACCTTTTGGCCATCTTGGTTTTCAAACTCAAACGGCTCTATTTGATAATTTAACGCATCTTTGATTTGTCCATTTGAACATGAGACTAAAAGAAGCACGCTTATCATCATAAGCGCACCAAGTAAGGCTCCCCTTTTTCTATACATGATATGTCCATCCCCTTTTTCTATCAATCGGTATAAAAAGTAAAGCCTATTGCGCCCTTTCCAGTATGACACGAAATAATCGGTGTTGTGTAGGCGATGTCAATCAGTGCTTCAGGTGTGTGATCAAGCAGCGCTTTTTTTAGCTTTTCAGCGAGTTCTAATGCATCTGCGTGGGCTATCCCAATGGCTTGAACTGTTTTTCCCTTCACCGCCTGTACATACTGTTTTGTCAGATGGCGGACAAGCGCAGAGTAGCTTCTCACATTCGCTTCTGGCGTATATACCCCGTCTGTTAAGCTCGCAATTGGTTTGATGTGAAGAAGTGAGCCGATGAGCGCCTTTCCTCTTCCAATTCTGCCGCCTTTGACAAGATTTTCTAATGTATCGATCGTGACATATAGCTTTGTTTGATGACGGATTTTATCTAATTCTGTGATAATATCTTCACGGCTTGCACCCTTTTTGGCTAGTTCTGCTGCTTTGATGACTTGAAATCCTAATCCATAGGAAATAAAATTCGAATCAATCACCGTGATATTTCCATCTACCATTTTCGAAGCGCTTTCAGCAGTTTGAACAGTACCACTCATTCCACCAGTTAAATGGATACTGATCACTTCGCTTCCATCTGCCGTCAGCTTTTCATATAATTCGACGAATTGACCGATCGCAGGTTGAGACGTTTTCGGCAGTTCCTCAGCGGCCTCCATTTTTTCAATAAATTCATCTGGCTGTATATTCACTCGGTCAATATAATCAACTCCAGAAATGGAGATATTGAGCGGAATCACGTGAATGGAAAGATCATTGATTTTTTCTTGCGGAAGGTCCACAGTTGAATCTGTTACAATTTTAATTTGTTTCACTATCGTCTCATCCTTGCTGTCTTAGTCTTTACTTATGATATTACCTTATTTCCTGCACACTTGAAAACAACTGACCTAACGTTTTTGAAATTGTCACATTTTCTTCTTGTCACGAAAAAAAATCCTTGCCAAACTGAGCAGCAGCCGTTTCAAAATGGCTACTTACCCCCTTTGACAAAGATTCCTGCTTACGCATTGTGTTTCAGTGTAGGCTCCTGATAGATCTGTTCATATGTGCTCCACTTGACGTTACGTTTCACATCCTCTCTGAAAGAGTACACAGCTCTCTTTCCTTTAGATACATAGACTTTTTTCAAGAAAGCTTCAAGTCTAAAGGTGAGCATGAAACGATACGTCTCATCTCCCTTTAGAACAGGGACTTCTGTTACCTTGATCTGAGCTCCATCCATCCGTCTAAAACATATTGTTTTGAGCAGCACAAACGATCAATCCTCTTTTCCAATTATCTGTTAAGCCTAAATAAATAGGTGGAATAAATCTTGATCTTTATTCACTTCAACATAGTGGAAGCCTTTTTTATCCATCCGCTCAATCAGCGCGGCATAGTCATCTCTTTCTTTCAATTCGATGCCAACTAGCGCAGGACCTTTGCTTCGATTATTCTTTTTCGTATATTCAAAGCGTGAGATATCGTCATTTGGTCCTAACACTTCATCTAAAAATTCTCGAAGTGCTCCTGCTCTTTGCGGAAAATTGACAATAAAGTAATGTTGAAGCCCTTCATAGATCATCGAGCGTTCTTTGATTTCCTGCATTCTGCCGATGTCATTATTTCCTCCACTGACAATGCAGACAACATTTTTGCCTTTAATCTCCTCGCGATGGGCATCTAATGCTGCGATCGGCAATGCGCCTGCCGGTTCTGCTACAATCGCACATTGATTATACAGCTCCAAAATTGTTGTACATACTTTCCCTTCTGGTACTAGACTGATTTTATCGACAACAGACTGAAGCGATGTAAACGTCTTTTCGCCAATCCGCTGAACCGCTGCTCCGTCCACAAACTTATCAATCGAATCAAGTGTCACAACCTCGCCCTTCTCATGTGACGCATGCAGTGAAGCTGCGCCAAGCGGTTCGACTGCAATGATTTCGGTTTCTGGTGAGATATTTTTGATATATGTACCAACACCAGATAACAGACCTCCACCTCCGACACTTGCAAATAAAAAGTGAGGCTCCACTTCGATATCATTTAATATTTCGACAGCAGTCGTTCCTTGTCCTGCCATCACATCCAAATCATCAAACGGATGGATAAATTCGCGCTTTTCTTCATCTCCGCATTTTACGGCTTCATGATACGAATCATCAAACGTATCTCCGGTTAAGATAATTTCAACATATTCTTTTCCGAACAGCTCCACTTGTGATACTTTTTGCCTTGGCGTCGTAGCAGGCATAAAAATTTTCCCGTGGATGCCTAAATATTTACAAGAATAGGCAACACCCTGCGCGTGATTTCCAGCACTTGCACAGACAATGCCATTTTCTAGTTTATCTTTTGGAAGCTGGCTCATTTTATTAAAAGCGCCTCTTAATTTAAAGGAACGAACTACTTGAAGATCCTCTCTTTTTAAGTAGACATTACATTCATATCGTTCAGAAAGTCGCTCATTTTTTTGAAGTGGTGTATGAATGACTACATCCTTCAAATTTTGATGGGCTTTTAAGATGTCTTTCACTTGAATTAGCGTATTTTCTTTGAGCAACGGTTTCATGTACAAGATCCTTTCTCTTTAACCTTATTTAATTTGTCATTATAACATGAATATTCAAAAAATAAACCAATAGATCATGTATCCATCATAAATTTTAAAAACTTTTTCGTTTTCCTGTACATTTGTTTTAATTGGGTGTTACAATTGAACCAATTAGAACCACAAAGAAAGGAATCACCCTATGGCTACACATTCGTTCACGTCTATATATGGAGATCATCAAGACATCAAGCATGCAATTCATCTGGCAAAACAATTCTCGAAAAACGAGCAGCCGGTCTTGATAACAGGAGACACCGGCACAGGCAAAACACTATTTGCCCAAGAAATGGCGAACGCATCTATTCCACACGCAGCAATGACACACATGTATTGCCCCATCTTGAATGAAGAAATCTTACAGAAAGCCTTCACAGAAAAAAACAATCAAATTCTTTATTTAGATGAGGTCGCCGTATTAAGTATTCCTATGCAGCACAAGGTCATTCACTTTCTAGAAACGTCTGCAACAAAAGTTATCGCTTCTTCGTCTTTATCAATAGAGGCACTCAGGGTTTCTTCTACCTTTTTACCCGAGCTGTTTTATCGTCTGAATGTTCTTCATTTGGCTCTTCCGGCTTTAGCTGAACGAAAAACAGACATTCCTGTGTTAACAAATGCTTTCTTTCAAGAGCTGAACATGGCTCCTGACATTGATCCAAGCGTTTGGGAAGCCTTGCAGCAGTATCCATTTGAAGGAAATGTGCAAGAGCTCAAAAATATCGTTCATTACGCTGCGTCCATACTCGAGGGCCACACGGTATTTTTACATCATTTACCTCCCTTTGTATTAGCACCTCTTCCCTCAGCCGTGAAAGGTAAAAAGGAAGAACACCAGCTTACACTAATGGAAAAACAAGAGTTTGTTTTCTTGCTGGAAGCCATTAAATCTCTTAATGAAAAAGGAGAAGCGGCCAGCAGACGCATCTTATCTGAATTAAGCAAACAAGGAGACATTCCGCTCACCCCTCAGCAGGTGAGAAACCGCTTAGATGATCTTGAGAAAAAAGCATACGTGACGAAAGGAAAAGGCAGGGCCGGAACGAAAATTACACTTGAAGGTCTTTCATTCCTGAAGTCGCTTGATGGTTATATACCTGTTCAATAAAAGGAGGACATCCATTGTTTACTGTAAAAGAAGAAATTGCAAACGCCATTACACATGGCATTGGTGTTATTTTATCCATACCAGCTATTGTGTTTCTCGTCTTATTCGCTGTTCAATACGGCACCGTCACAGACATTATCAGCTTTTCGATATTTGGTGCATCCATGCTGCTGCTCTATTTAAGTTCAACCTTGCTTCATAGCATTCGGCACAAAAAAACAAAAGATATTTTTGAAATCCTCGACCACTCGGCTATTTATGTATTGATTGCTGGTACATATACACCCTTTTTACTTGGACCACTAAAAGGTGCACTCGGCTATACGCTTCTTGCGATTGTATGGGCGCTTGCTGCTGGTGGGATTGTCTTTAAAATCTTTTTCGTTAAACGTTTTATTATCGTATCTACTCTCGTCTATTTATTAATGGGCTGGATGATTATCATTGCCATCAAACCGCTTTATATCCAATTAACAGGTGCAGGATTTGGACTCTTACTGTTAGGCGGCATATTATATTCAGTCGGAACCATCTTTTATATTTGGCGGAAAATCCCCTATCACCATGCGATTTGGCACAGCTTTGTTCTCGGCGGCAGTGCATCGATGTTCTTCTGTATTTTATTCTATTGCGTAAACATTCCTGCTACATGAAAAAAACCAGCATCCACTATCCGGGTGCTGGTTTTTTCTATGCACGTTTTTGTGCGTAATCACTGATCATGACAGGTGCTTTAATATGAATATCGACATTGACAGGACGCAGTCTTTTCACGATCTTCCCAGTTAAAAGACGATCCGTTCCGCTCGTTTGAATCGGTACAAGCGGACAATCGAATTCTGCAGCAAGTGCCTCTGCAATATGACGATACTCTTCTGAAAGCAGTAGACTCTGCCCAGACATGATTCTTTCCTTTGCTTCTTCTAATAAGACCTCATCCGTTTGATTCTGATGAATGACCGCCATTTTTTTAAGCCATTGTTTTAAAATCGGATACCGAAAGAGCTTCGGCTTTGCCATGAAAGCAAATGGCTGCTCAAGGTGGCCAGTCAATAATGTCGTCGTGACTGGATTCAGCTCTTTTGTGACATAGATAACCGGACCATCTGGTAGCTTCTTTTGCTGATGAATGGTCATGACTGATCCTGATTGATCAATACATCCCCGGGCAAACCTTTTTGCATGCTCATGAATGAGATGCATTCGTTTCGTATAAGAAATGCGTGGATCTGTTAATTCATGATCGTACAAATGCCTCATACTTTTTAAAAAGGATACAACAACATAAATCGTTAAAAACCAATAACGAAACAACCGGACTCCTCCTACTCACTTATCCTTTTTTGTCATAGACGATAAATTCATAATTGTAGGGGTTCTTTTCGTCACGATGGCCTTTTTCGCGTGATACAATCGTCCATTCATCTTCATTGTAATACGGGAAATAGCGGTCTCCTTCAAACGCATGATGAATGTGAGTGATATAGAGACGATCCGCATATGGCATCATTTCTTCATACAGCTTAGACCCGCCAATGATAAATAACTCTGTCTCCCTTTCCCCAATTGCCAAAATATCAGCAATTGAATGAACAACCTCGCATCCTTCTGCTTTAAAAGAAGAACTTGTGGTCAGCACAATGTTTCGGCGATTAGGCAGCGCTCGTCCAATGGATTCAAAGGTTTTTCTGCCCATGACAATCGTATGACCGCCTGTGACTTTTTTAAAATACGCTAAATCTGCTGGTAGATGCCAAGGCATTTGATTATCTTGACCTATGACTCTGTCTTCTCCTGTCGCCACAATCATGGAAATCATACACTGACTTCTCCTTTAATATGCGGATGCGGATCATAGTTCTCAAGCACAAAATCATCAAACGTAAAATCAAAAATGCTCTTTACATCCCTTGTGATGCGAAGCTTAGGAAGGGTGCGTTCCTCGCGCTCTAGCTGCATTTTCACCTGTGGAAGATGATTTTGGTAAATATGAGCATCTCCAAGTGTATGAATAAACTCGCCTGGCTCAAGATTTGTGACTTTAGCAATCATCATCGTTAGAAGAGCATATGAAGCGATATTAAATGGCACGCCTAAAAAGATATCTGCCGATCTTTGATATAGCTGGCAGGAAAGCTTCCCGTTTGATACGTAAAATTGAAACAGACAATGACAAGGAGGCAGCGCCATTTGATCAATTTCCCCCGGATTCCAAGCACTGACGATCAGTCGTCTTGAATTCGGGTTGTGCTCAATATCATGAATCAGCTTTGTGATCTGATCCACGGTCTCGCCGTCTCCACTCGCCCATGATCTCCACTGTGCACCGTACACACGGCCCAGCTCTCCATTTTCATCTGCCCATTCGTTCCAAATCCGGACACCATTTTCTTGAAGATATTTGACATTTGTATCACCTTTTAAAAACCAAAGCAACTCATGAATGATTGATTTCAGGTGTAATTTCTTTGTTGTTAAAAGAGGAAATCCTTCCTGTAAATCAAATCTCATCTGGTAACCGAACGTGCTGATTGTACCTGTACCCGTTCTGTCACCTTTTTCATCCCCGTGCTGTAATACATGACGGCATAACTCTTTGTATTGTTTCATTTTTTTCATCCTTTATTTATGTTCTTGTTGTAGTTTACCTTATTTCTGCTTTTCTTGAAACCAAAAAAACATGCCTGCATGATGAGCAGACATGTTTTTCTTTTACACTTGATTCACTCGTTCCTGCTCTTCATCCTTAATATCTTGGTGTGAGTGAGCAATGCGGCTTGCAGCTGCTGCGGCAAGTGCAGCGACTAGGTCATCAAGGAAAGTATGCACTTCACCTGGACGGCCTTCATCTAATTCACGAATAATACCAAATTTCTCTTTATCTAAATAACCGAAGTTGGTCAAACCGATTGATCCATATACATTGACAATGGAAAGCGGAATAATCTCATCAATTCCATATAGCGGCTCATCTGTTTCTACCAAGTGCTGTAAAGGTTCTGGCAAAAGCTTTTTTTCTGCCAGCTGATCAAGGGCAAGTCCTGTTAAAACTGCATGCACAATTTCCCTTTTATTCAGCACTTTTTCTACATTTTCAATACAGACACTAAGTGGAAGGTTTGGATGATATTTTTCTTGGAGTTTCAGCACAATGTGTGCGATATCTTCAATTTTCACTCCGCGATCGTTTAACATTTGTTTTGTAATCTGCACCATTTCGTTCATTGTATATTTTTTCAATTGGCATGACATCTCCTTCTAGTGGCTCATCCAGCTCGGTGGGGTGTTTTTATCCCAGTAAATATTACCGAGTTCATGATGCGTCTGGAATCCATCTTCTGCTGTATGGTAATGAAAGTTAAACCAATATCCGCTGTGAGGCGGCTGATCTCTTCTGACATGGAAACGGAGCAAATCTTCTCCGGTCTTGCGGTTGTAAATGTGGAAGATTTTTTCGCCATTTCCGCTTGAAGGCTGATCAGTTAAAACAACATCTTGAAATTTTTCTTCATCTTTGAAATTTGTTAAATAGTCGGTTAACACTTGTTCAATCTTCGGCTGAATCTCTTCTCTGTACTCGTCCTCAATGACAGGTGTGATTTTACGGCCAAATTTGAGAAAGGATTGATTTTCTGCATTTGAAAGCACCTCTTGCTTATATTGCTCAAAGGGATCTGTCTGCTCTTTGCTTTCCTCTTGCGTTAGTTCCCAGCTGCGCATTTCATCTGATTTATCATAAACAGCTGTATAAGGCGTTTTATCAGATGAAGAAAGTTCAGAGGGCTTGTCTGTCATCAAAGCCGACGGAGGAGAGACTAAACCAAAAGTTGCAATCGTAAAGAGCGCAACAAGCGTTTTTCTCATCCACATCTTCATGATATCTAATTCCTTCCATAAGTTATCATACTGCTATTCTAGCATATAATGAATTTTCAGTCATTCAATTTGGCCACCAATTTGAGACTTTCTTTTTCATAATAAAACGTTTACAATGGTAGCAAAGGCGACTAAAATTTGGGAGGAATGGGTATGCTTGAAGGGTTTTTCATTACGGCTTCCTTGCTGACGTTATTTTATTTTGTCTATATGGAGATTACAGATTAAAAGCCCTGAATAAGGGCTTTTTTAGATGGCTGCTAAGGAATTCAAGGGTTTGTTTAAAGGACTGAACCTTAGCGAGAGCTTTTTTCTTTCTCAATATATCCATAATGAAATTGGGCTGTTTTTCGTTTTAAAACGTGAAATTGATAGGAGTCTGCTAGAAATCGGGTGCTTTTCCAATGATCTTTTAAAACTACCCTTTTTCTCGCCACTCTCAGTGCTTCTTGGACGGCTATTTCGTGGTCAAAGTGGTGCTCTGCTGCATGACGAAGCGGGGCGATACTTGCAGATTCTTGAATTGTCTCCTCAAACATCGGATCAAAATAGACGACATCAAATGAACCATCAGAGAGCTTCTTTAGCTGCTCGATACTGTCTCCACTTACAACAGATATACGTTTCATCGCTTCATCTGCCTCTCTTATCCCTGTCTCCCATGTGTTTAGTCCTTCTCGCACCAGCAATGCTGTCATGGGATTCTTCTCGATACCAACGATCCTTCCATTCGTACCTACTCGCATGCTTGCTGTAATGGCATCTGATCCTAGGCCAAGCGTACAATCTAAAAAGGAATCGCCAGGCTGAAGCTGCGTGGCTTCGATTAAAGGATCCTTTTCCCCGCGCATGAGCCGCTTCACCCTGAACATTGCTGAGCTTGGATGGAAGAAAAACTTTTCACCATTTGGCTGATACCATTCGAATCTTTCTTTCCCCACAACAAGGACGTCTCCTTGTTTCATCGCAAGCTGCTTGACGGATTGTTTGCGCCTTTCTACATACTCGCCATGTAAATCCTCTGCAAGTGCCTTTGCTGTTTCAATTGTTTGTTCATTTGCTCTAAAGCTTGTTGTGATAAGCATGCGGTTCCTCCATTATGATCAAGAAAAAATGCCCTGATTTGATCACAGGACATTTCAACAGGTGTATTAGCAATGTTTTTCAAATGCAGACAAGACATTGTTCATGATGTCTTCCATTTCATGACCTTCAATTTCGTCACGCGGAATAAAATGAACGAGTTCATTTCCTTTTAAAAGTGCCATAGATGGAGACGATGGCTCTTCGCCTGTGAAGTATTCTCTCATTTTTGCTGTTGCTTCCCTGTCCTGGCCAGCAAAAACTGTTACAATTCGATCTGGTGTTTTTTCAGCCTTCATCACAGCTTGAGTAGCAGCTGGACGTGCTAAGCCGGCAGCGCACCCGCATACAGAATTGACAACCACAAATGTCGTTCCTTCTCTTTCTTGCATCGTTTGTTCTACTTCTTCTTCCGTTGTTAGTTCTTGAAATCCTGCACTTGTCAGCTCTTGACGCATCGGTACAACGAGCTGGCGCATGTATTCTTCATATGCCATTGACATAAAAAAGCCCCCTCTATAATCCTTATGTTGTGAATAAAGGATACTATAGAGAGAGCCAATTTTCAAATGTTCGATATCAGATTAAATTTTCATGATTCCGCCTGTATTGGCTGATGTCACAAGTTTGGAATATCTAGCAAGATAACCCGTTTTTACTTTTGGCTCAAAGCCTTTCCAGTTTGCTTTTCTTCTTTCCCATTCTTCCTCTGGAACATCTACGCTTAAAATGCGCTGCTCGATATCGACAACGACATGGTCACCATTTTCAACAAAGGCAAGCGGGCCGCCCTCAGCTGCCTCTGGAGAGACGTGTCCAATAGACAATCCGCGAGAAGCGCCGGAAAAACGTCCGTCTGTAATTAAAGCAACCTTTGGTCCAAGTCCCATGCCGACGATTTGTGAAGTAGGTGCAAGCATTTCAGGCATGCCAGGTCCGCCTTTAGGTCCTTCGTAGCGAATGATGACAACATGTCCTGCTTCTACTTTTCTATTAATGATGCCTTCAAGGGCTTCTTCTTGGGATTCAAATACGATCGCAGGTCCCTCATGGCGTGTGATCCCGTCTTGTACCCCGCCCGTTTTAATGATGGCTCCATCTGGCGCAAGGTTTCCAAATAAAACGGCTAAGCCGCCTTTTTCAGTAAACGGCTTGTCAATTGGATAAATGACGTTATAATCTTTTACCTCATGCCCTGCAATGTTCTCACCAAGCGTTTTCGCAGTGACGGTCATTGTATCTAAATGAAGAGCTCCCTCTTTTTTAGACAATTCATTTAATGCCGCTGTAACGCCGCCTGCTTCATGTAAATCCTCAATATAAACATCTGAAGCTGGAGCAAGTTTCGATAAATGAGGCACACGTTCTGCTACTTCATTGATGCGTTCAAGTGAATATTCAACACCTGCTTCATTCGCAATCGCCAATGTGTGAAGAACGGTATTGGTTGAACCACCAAGTGCCATATCTAATGCAAATGCATTATCAATTGCTTTTTCAGTGACAATATCCCTTGGTTTAATATCTTTTTTGATGAGCTCCATGAGTTGTTTTGCAGACTTCTTCGCAAATTCTCTTCGCTCTGGTGATGTCGCCAAAATTGTTCCATTTCCAGGAAGAGCAATCCCGAGTGCTTCGGCTAAACAGTTCATTGAGTTAGCTGTAAACATACCTGAACAAGATCCGCAGGTTGGACAGCCAAACTGCTCTAATTCATTTAATTCCTCTTCATTGATTTTACCTGACTGGTATGCACCAACACCTTCAAATACAGAAGAAAGAGAAATTTTTCTGCCATCACTTGTTCTACCCGCTTCCATCGGTCCCCCGCTCACAAAGACAGTCGGGATATTCACGCGCATCGCTGCCATCATCATTCCTGGTGTGATTTTATCGCAGTTAGGAATACAAACCATTCCATCAAACCAATGAGCAGATACAACGGTTTCTACAGAGTCAGCAATGATTTCACGGCTTGGCAATGAATATCTCATCCCGATATGACCCATGGCAATTCCATCATCGACGCCAATCGTATTGAATTCAAATGGAACGCCGCCAGCTTCACGAATAGCTTCTTTCACAATCTTCCCGAATTCCTGAAGATGGACATGTCCCGGGACAATATCAATATAGGAATTACATACGGCAATAAATGGCTTGCCGAAATCCTCATCCTTTACCCCCGCTGCTCTTAGTAAGCTTCGGTGAGGTGCTCTGTCGATTCCTTGTTTAATCATATTACTGCGTAGTTCTGCCATCTGTTTAAAAAGCCTCCTATACTACAAGTCTTGTTGACTGCATGATTTTGAGTTGATTTTATTTTACAAATTTTCTGTTTATTTAGCCACCTATGAATGACTGATGACTAACATGGCTGCTGAAGCAAGCGCTCAGCAAGGTTCGTGTCATAAAATCTGACCTCCAATATTCTATATTGGTACTACTATATAGAGTTTTTTCACATATTTCAACAATATTCAAAATAATTTTTCTAAAAAAATTTTTCTGTCTATCTTTTTTAGAAAAACAAGCTGCTTTTCATTGGCAGCTTGTTCATTTTTCTCATCATTCTGATGCATTTTTTCTACTTTCTGTCATTTGCTTCCACACAGAGCCTTTCGCTTCTTCTCCATGCTCAATGCGTTCAATCGCCATTTTGACTTGAAGACTGACTTCAAACTCAGGGTCTTGTTCTGCTTCTTTTAATGCTTCAAGTGCCGTTTCGTCCCCTTCTTCATAAAGGAACATAGCTGCACGCCAGCGGACGAGCTTACTCGGGTCCTTTAATGCTGCGATCATAGCCTCTATAGCACTTGGGTCACCAAGGTCAGAAATACAGTCGCCAGCTGTTCTGCGGACCGTCACTGTTTTGTCTTCGAGCCCCTTATATAAAATAGGCAGAATGGCAGGATCTTCAATCATGCCAGCATTCACAACGGCTTGCCTGCGAATAGACGTTTTTGGATCCCCCATTGCTTTCATTAAAACAGGTATATCCTTTTGCTCTGGCTGCATTTGCTCTAAATGGGCAAAACGTTTTTTCCAATCTTCCTCTTGCAGCATTTCTTCTGTTACATCATATGCTTTTCGGTTCACCTGTCTATCTACAGCTTCCTGCCCTTCTTTAACTGCCTCTGTTAATCGGGCTAAACGCTCATCATCATATGCTGCTTGTAGCTCCTCTGTGACTTCCTGACCGATATCAGCAAATTCCCCAAAACGAACGCCGTGTTCTTTCCACACACGTTCAAACACGACATTGTCTGAGCTGCTTCTAAGCTTTAAAATGGCTGCTTGAAAACGTTCAGGCATGCCAAACCTCTCTTCTCTTTCACCGTCTGACAGTTTGACCTGCATCGGAATCCCATTAAACATTTGGACAAATACTTTCACTTCACCAAATGTGTCATCGCCTGACTGCGATCCTTCTTGAAGGCCTTCTGTTTCTTGTCCAAAGGCTTCTCTGACCTGCTGTAAAATACCCTGCCAGTCAAACTTTGCATTTCGCTCGACTGCTAAGAAATCTGCGACATGATAAACCCCTTTTACACCTTCAATGCTTAAAATACGCTTGATCATTTCTGGGGCTTCGTCTTTTTGATCCTTTTTGTAGTTGTTGCTTTTACCGCCGGCAAGTGCTTCTGTCAAAATAACCTTCATGGTATTCGGACTTGGCGTCGGTTCTATGGCTGTTATTTTCATTGACTATCTCCTCCTTACACACATAAAGACCCTACTCATCTGTAAGGCCGCATTCTTCTTTCCATTTCTTGATAAATAAACTCATCAATTCATGCCGCTCATCAGCAAGCTGCTTCCCTACACGAGTGTTCATCAAGTCTTTTAATTTGAGCAGTTTTTCTTCCATATGCTTTAGCACAGAGCCCTGCTGCGTGTCCTTTGTATAATGGGGCTCACCTGTTGCGCCAGCATACGTAAACACTCTAGCGATACCGCTTGCTCCTATCGCATCCAGCCTATCCGCATCTTGAACAATGGCCCCTTCTAACGTCATCGGCCTAAACTGCTTATGCCGGTGACGAAAAGACATCGTTGTAATGATGTCCATGATATAGCGGATATCCCGCGTGTCCAATTCCCACAAAAGGAGCTGGTACTCAAGCTGCTCCTTAGTGACCTTCCATTCACTTGACAGCTTTTCATCAATGACATCATGTACAATTGCCGCCATTTCGATGATAAATAAAGAGCCGCCTTCCTGACGTGCAATACGGACGGCAAGCTGGCGCACACGAGCAACATGAGCCGCATCGTGTCCAGTTGGTTCATCCTTCAGCCTATCTGAAACAAAGGAGGCAGCTGCCTCCAATTGTTTTCGCTGCATGACTGTCAGCATCTTATTTGTCCAACAGAGCGATGATTGAGCTTTCTAATTCTTTTGGTGGCGTTTTTGGAGAGAACCGTTCAGTGACTTCTCCGTTTTGGTCCACGATAAATTTTGTGAAATTCCATTTCACTGTTTTTGTCCCAAGCACACCTTTCGCTTCACTTGTTAAATGCTTGAACAGCGGGTGCGCCTCTTCGCCATTGACATCTACTTTCGCAAACATAGGGAAGGTCACTCCATAATTCAAAGAACAAAATTCTTGAATGGCTTCTTCTCCTTCTGGCTCTTGGTTCATAAATTGGTTACACGGAAATCCTAAAATTTCAAGGCCCTTTTCATGATATTGATCATATAGCTCTTGTAATTGTTTAAATTGAGGAGTCAGTCCGCATTTGCTTGCTGTGTTTACAATAATGAGCACTTTTCCTTTGTAATCTGCCATCGATTTTTCCTGACCGTTAATGGTCTTGACCTGAATATCATAAATTGACATCTCATAGCCTCCTAGGATTCACTTTTTCCTATCGTAACATGCTTCTTTTAGAAAATCGCTTTTTATGCTCCCGTTTAAAAGAGTCCTGTCACACTGCCGTCTTCTAATAAATCCATTTCGAGAGCCGCAGGTTTTTTAGGTAATCCAGGCATTGTCAAAATGCTTCCAGTTAAGGCCACAATAAATCCTGCTCCTACAGATGGCTTTAACTCTCGAATCGTAATGGTAAAGCCTTTAGGTCTGCCGATTAAAGCTGGATCATCTGAAAGAGAATATTGTGTTTTTGCCATACATACCGGCAAATGAGCCCAGCCGTTTTCCTCAATGGCAGCCAGCTGCTTTCTTGCTTTAGTTGTGAGCGTGACCCCATCTGCCCCGTAAACCACTTTGGCCACTTTAGATAACTTTTCTTCGATGGAATCGTTCTCTTCATACAAATAGGTAAAGTTGTTCTTTTTCTTTTCAATGAGTGCCGCTAGTTCCTCGGCAAGAGCTGTACCGCCTTCTCCTCCTTCTTCCCATACATTCACGGCTTTAACTGGATGGCCATGTTTGCCGCACCAATCTTCTATCGCTTGAATCTCTTCTTTTGTATCCGTAATAAAACGGTTTACCGCGACAATATATGGAAGACCAAAAGCTTGAACGGTTTCAATATGCTTTTCTAAATTATGTATACCTTCTAATACGGCGTGTGCATTCTCTTCTTTGAGTTCGGTTTTCTTCATTCCACCATGCATCTTTAATGCTCTCACTGTCGCCACAATAACAACTGCACCAGGTTTGAAATCACCAGCTCTTGTTTTAATGTGAAGGAACTTTTCTGCTCCAAGATCTGCTCCAAATCCAGCTTCTGTTACGACATAATCAGCTAATTTTGCTGCCATTTTGGTTGCAATTAAACTATTGCATCCATGTGCAATATTGGCAAAAGGACCGCCATGGACAAGGGCTGGGGTTCCTTCAATCGTTTGAACAAGGTTCGGCTTGAGTGCGTCTTTTAAAAGTAACGTCAAGACACCTTCATATCCAAGTGCTCCCACTGTGACTGGCTCGCCTTCTTGATTATAGGCAACAACAATAGAAGAAAGACGTTTTTTTAAGTCAGATAAGTCTTCTGCTAAACAGAGGACCGCCATCATTTCGGAAGCAACTGTAATGTCAAATCCGTCTTCTCTAGGATACCCATTTAACTGACCGCCAAGTCCGACAACGACTTGTCTTAATGCACGATCGTTTAAATCAAGCACCCGCTTCCATACAATGCGGCGCGTGTCGATGCCGAGTTCATTTCCGTGATGGATATGGTTATCAATAAAAGCAGATAAGGCGTTATGTGCAGATGTAATGGCATGAAAATCTCCTGTGAAATGAAGATTGATTTCTTCCATTGGCAGCACCTGTGAATATCCTCCGCCCGCTGCCCCGCCTTTAATCCCCATTGTAGGACCTAATGATGGTTCACGCATCGCAATGATCGCTTTTTTGCCAATTTTTTCGAAGGCTTGACCAAGGCCGACTGTTACCGTGGATTTCCCCTCACCTGCTGGCGTTGGGTTGATGGAAGTGACAAGAATCACGTGTCCTTCTTTTTGTTCCTTTAAACGGTCAAAAATAGTCAAAGATATTTTCGCTTTTGTGAAACCATAGCATTCTAATTCTTCGTCATGTAGTTGCAGCTTTGCTGCGATGTCTTGAATTGGTCTCAGCTTAGCCTTTTGGGCAATGTCAATATCTGATAAATGCTTTGTGATCATAACAAAACGGCCTCCTTTTTTTACAGAAACAGCATTCTTTTTTGCTCTATTTTTCATTGTAACATAATTGAAACATTGAAATGTCGCCAGAAAGTTCCTATAATGAAGTGAAATTAGCTTTGGTTCAGGGGGTGGCGAGTTGCCTATTAACATACCAGTTCATCTGCCGGCAAAACAAATACTAGAGAGCGAAAATATTTTCGTCATGGATGAGACAAGGGCATTCAAGCAAGATATCCGTCCTTTGAATATCGTGATCTTAAATTTAATGCCAAAAAAAATACAAACTGAAACGCAGCTGCTGAGAATGCTCGGAAATTCTCCTTTGCAAGTGTACTTTACGTTTTTGATTCCAAGTACACATACACCGAAGAATACGTCGAGAGAGCATCTAGATGAATTTTATACGACCTTTGAATCGATTCGCCATAAAAAATTTGATGGAATGATCATTACTGGCGCACCAATTGAGCACTTACCTTTCGAAGAAGTTTCTTATTGGAAAGAGCTGCAGGACATTTTGGACTGGAGTAAAACCAATGTGACGTCTACCCTTCATATTTGCTGGGGTGCACAGGCAGGTTTATATCACCATTACGGGATTGAAAAAATCAAGCTTCCCGAGAAAAAATTTGGCGTATTTGAGCATATTGTGAAAGAGAAAAAAGAAAGATTAGTCAGAGGTTTTGATGAAGTATACTATGTCCCACATTCTAGGCATACAGATATTAATACAGAACAATTAAAAAACACGCCGAATTTGAAAGTCTTGAGTATGTCTGAAGAAGCGGGTGTTTGTTTAATTGTTTCAGATGATGATAAACAAGTATTTTTAACTGGACATCCTGAATATGATACAGATACATTGATGCAGGAATATGAAAGAGATTTGTTGAAACATGATACAGTCCAAAAACCTGTCCACTATTTTATAGAAGATGGTGACACATTAATCCCAGTAAATCGCTGGAAAGCCCATGCAACCTTATTGTTTATGAATTGGCTGAATTATTATGTTTATCAAGAAACACCATACGTTTGGGAATAAAATAGACTGTGGTCTGATGATAAATCGTCAAAATGTGTTAAAATACAAATGGCTCTGTCTTCCATTATCAATTGAATCTGTTTGTTTTTTAAAATTAGTTTAATTCTTTCGTAACGAATGATATGCTCTAACTGTTTATATGTTATCTTTATGTATATGTAGACCTATGAGATTAATAGTTTTCGTACGAAGTTTTGTTGTTGTTGATTACATTTGAGGTGAATATTCTTGAATACCAATAAAAAAATATTAATCTTGACCGCAAATTATGGAAATGGACATATGCAGGTAGCAAAAACACTGTATGATGAATGCAAATCCCAAGGGTTTGAACATGTTGTAGTTTCTAATTTGTATCAAGAATCGAATCCCATTGTGTCAGAAGTGACTCAATATTTATACTTGAAGAGCTTTTCCATTGGGAAACAATTTTATCGCTTGTTTTATTACGGTGTAGATAAAATTTACAATAAACGCAAATTTAACATTTATTTAAAGATGGGAAATAAGCGTCTCGATGAATTAATTCAGTTACACAATCCGGACATCATCATTATTACATTCCCGATGATTGTTGTACCAGAATACCGAAACAAAACAGGTAAAGTGATTCCGACTTTTAATGTCATGACCGATTTTTGTCTCCATAAGATTTGGGTACACGAAAACATCGACCGATACTATGTTGCAACCGATTATGTGAAACAAAAATTAGTGGAAATCGGCACACATCCAAGCGATGTCAAGGTGACAGGTATTCCTATTAGACCACAGTTTGAAGCAGACGTGCCAAAATCGATGATCTATAAGAAATATGGATTATCATCAGACAAAAAAGTTCTTCTTATCATGGCCGGTGCTCATGGTGTACTAAAAAATGTGAAGGAATTATGTGAGGCGCTGCTTCTCGACAGTGAAGTACAAATTGTTGTTGTATGCGGAAAGAACGCCGCACTGAAACAATCGCTTAGCGTTCTTGAGCAGGCACACCCAGATCAATTGAAGGCGCTTGGATATGTGGAACAAATTGATGAGTTGTTCAGAGTAACAGATTGTATGATTACAAAACCAGGCGGCATTACTTTAACAGAAGCAACTGCAATCGGTGTCCCGGTCATTCTTTACAAGCCTGTCCCTGGTCAAGAAAAAGAAAATGCTCTTTTCTTTGAGGATTATGGCGCTGCCATTGTCATTAACAGACATGAAGACATTTTAGAATCTGTGACCAACTTGATGCAAGACGAAGAAAAATTAGAAACAATGAAACAAAACATGAAAAAACTGCACTTAAAACAATCTTCTCAAACCATTTTGGAAGATATCGTCGAGCAGTCAGATCTCATCATGAATAACAAAACATATGCTCGCGCATTATCATAAAAAGGTGTCCGTCATTGACGGACACCTTTTTCTTTATCCTTGATTTCCATTTGTTGTGTATACTTCTTCAAACGGCTGAACGACAACAAAGCCACTTCCGCTAAACTTCATTTGAATGGACTCTCCGCTTCCCCTGCCAATAAAGGTTTTAAAGGAAACATCTGTCACAAATTCAGTTTTTAAATCACCTGACCACGCAACAGTTGCATTCGGATCTGTATAAACAGAGTCACCCGGCTGAACAATGAGCGTCAGCGGCTCATAATGACTTGTGATTGCAACTAAGCCCGGCCCTTCTAATTTGACATTAAATAATCCACCTGCAAGCATGCCAGACACTTTTTTCATCAATTTGATATCCCAACGGACAGACGGTTCAAATGCGAGCAGGTCGTTTCCATTAACAAAAATAGATTCCCCTTGAGCCAAACGAAGAATTGAGATTTTTTTGCCTTGATCTGCCACATATAACTTTCCATCACCTGTTGCCTTCATTAGTGAGGTGCCTTCTCCTGAGAGCATTTTTTTGAACATCTTTGAGACGCCGTGCTCAAAAACACCCTCACGTTCAAATTTGATTTTCCCTCGATAGGAAACCATGGAACCAGTTTTTGCCCAAATGGTGTCAGTCAAATTAATTTCTAGAAGTCTTGATGTTTCAAGTTCAAAGACCCCTTCTCCCTTATCTTCTTGCTGCGTATTCTGAACAAATTCTTCAAGTGTATAACGATTCATGATTGCACCTCTTTCTGTATTTTTTTTATATACGGACAGGTTGCACGTTAGGTTCCGAAAAATGAGATCGTTTTATATTTCATCGTCATTCACCAAAAAAACAAAAAAATCAAACATTCTGCTCAAAATTTGGCTCGCCTGCTTGACGCCTTACTTTTGATGGTGTATAGTGGAACCATCATTTAACAACTGTAAAGTCGTTAGGTGATGAAAATTTTTTTTAGTATGCCAAAAGGTGTGCTACAGTACTAGGAGGAAAAAGCAATATGCAAAACGGTAAAGTAAAATGGTTCAATAATGAAAAAGGTTTCGGCTTCATTGAAGTTGAAGGCGGAGACGATGTATTCGTTCACTTCACAGCTATCGAAGGTGACGGCTACAAGTCTTTAGAAGAAGGACAAGAAGTTTCTTTTGAAATCGTTGAAGGTAATCGTGGACCTCAAGCTGCAAACGTAACAAAACTTTAATCAACTAAATCAATGATGAAACGACAAAATAAAGAGAGGCTTATGCCTCTCTTATTTGATTTTCAGCTGAATTTCAATTGCTAAAATATTTTGCTTCAGTCGTTGTTCAATTTCAGAAATATCTTTTTCGAGAAAAGGTCTTCCCTTCTTTGCTACATCTACTAGCTGCTCTAGATCGCTGTATACCTCTTGAAATGTTCGATGTAATACCGTTTCGAAATCCTTATTATCCATGCCGGCCTTCCCCTTTTCCTCTATTATCCGTCACTTAGTCAAAAAGTAACTCAACCAAAACTTTCTATAGTTATATCGGCTCATTTTTCAGAATATGTTCTTTTTTTACACATTCTATCCGTTTTTTTTCACGAGCGGATGTTTGAGTAAGGAAAACCGGGGCAGCCGGCCGCTCACTTTTTAAGTAGCGTCTGTCCGTATTCTTTTATTTTCTCTCCTACTGTGCATTGCTGAATACAAAAGGAGTGGGCATATTTTTTGCCATATTCTTTTCGAAAGTGCTTCTTAATCAAGCAATCTGAACAATACGTGTCTTGGAGATCCGTCAATTCTTGTACTGCTGTTTTTTTATCCACATTATTCAGCTCCGTCTGCTTCTAATTTCAATTTACTTTCAATTGGGACATCTGCAAGTATCTGCCTTGCAAGCTGATCCGCTTCTGCATTTTGTTTACGATCGATGACTTCATATGTTGGCGTAAGCCTCAGCTCCTTTAAAGCCGCTTCAATCCGGTCGAGCCATTTGTTATGTATATCATCATAACAAGGCCATTCTCCTTTTAATTGATTCATGACAACTAATGAATCGCCTCTAATCGTGACAGAATTTCTGCTTGCCCCAAGGTCTTTCAAAGCTTTTACTGCCTCAAATAAAGCTGCATACTCCGCTTCATTATTGGTGATTCCTTGGAAGGGCTGATTTTTTCTCAAACGATAAGCATCTTCTCCGAGCTTATAGTAGACGACAACCCCAAGGCCAGAGTCGCCTGTTTCTTTGTGAAAACTTGCATCAAAATAGACCTGAAGCTGATCAGGTTCAAGCCTTAGTTCTTCATTTAGCTTTTCAAGTTCTTTAATAGACCACATCGCCCCTTTTTCATCTTCAAATGATAGGAGTGACTGTGGTTCTTTTTTATCGATATGTTTTGCTAAAATCAAGGCCTCTTTTAGCTCCATCCAATCTTCTTGGAAAAAAGCAATGGACCCAATCGATTTCACTTTCATTGTATAGTGCGCTCTTAATTTCATTGATCACATCGCCTTCCCGTGCTTTTAAGGTAAACGTTCGTTATGCTATAATCAAAAAGTTACATTTTACAATGAGAAAGGAAGTTCATGTCACTTGTTTAATGAAGGTATTTGGATCTTATTTGCGATCATTAATTTTATCATTGTTCTTCTATTTTATAAAGGATTTGGCAAGATGGGCCTTTTCGTCTGGATTGGCTTTGCGACGGTTGCTGCAAATTTACAAGTGGTCAAAACCGTTGAATTGTTTGGCTTAACGGCAACACTTGGAAACATTTTATATGGCAGTGTGTTCTTTGCAACGGACGTATTGAATGAAAAATATGGACAAAATGAAGCGAGGAAAGCTGTCTGGATTGGCTTTGCCACCCTTTTAACGCTAACCGTTGTCATGCAGGAGGCTTTGCTTTTCCATCCCGCTCCATCTGACATTTCTCAAACATCGCTCGAAACGATATTTGGCTTTATGCCAAGGGTCGCACTTGGCAGTCTTGCTGCTTATATCATCAGTCAAATGTTAGATGTTTATGTATATTCGTTTATTCGCCGGATATTTCCTTCCGATGGTGCGCTCTGGGTGCGCAACGCTGGAAGTACGATGATCAGCCAGCTGCTTGATACACTGATCTTCACAACCATTGCCTTTCTTGGCACCTATCCATTTCACGTCTGGATCGAAATCTTCATCACGACTTATGTGATTAAATTTATCGTCGCCGCGATTGGGACACCATATGCGTATGCAGCGAAAAGAATGGTTCCGCTTGATGAAAGGGTGAAATAAATTGCCAGCTGAAATATACATTGATGGTGCTAGCGCAGGAAATCCAGGTCCTTCTGGTATCGGCATTTTCATTAAATATGATGGAAAGGCAGAATCTTTCTCGATTCCTCTCGGATCAATGAGCAATCACGAAGCAGAATTTTCCGCTCTCATTGAAGGAATGAAAATCTGCGTAGAAAAAGGACTGCGTTCCGTTTCGTTTCGAACAGATTCACAGGTAGTTGACCGTGCGGCCAATGCAGCATTTGCTAAAAATCCAGCCTTTCAGCCTTTTATAAAAGAGATGATCGAGCTTCAACGGCAGTTTGATTTATTTTTCATTAAGTGGATTCCAAGCAAAGAAAATCAAGTAGCTGATCAGCTCGCTAGAAAAGCGATTCACCTTTCTAAAGGATGAATCGCTTTTTTTCGGTTATGCTAATGTATGAGGTGATACTGATTGGATAAAGAGAATAAAGGTCGTGTCACAAATGGGACAACCCCTCAAGGTGATGCGCAAACAAAAGATAAACAGCCACTATCTCAGCTCGAAAATAGAGCGAAGAAAAGCAATACAAAAAGATGAACCTTAGAGATCGGCTTTAGCTGATCTCTATTTTACTTAATCGGTTCACCATCGGTTCAATTCCTTTGATTTGATGGTATCGCAGCATGGCAGCAGCCCGTTCTTGATTGATATTCACCTTCGTCTCATCAATTGGACAGCTCAGCGGGACATCACATTTGATCTCTGCCAATAGACGGGAGAGCTTCAAATCTTCTAATCCTGCTTGCATTTTCTTTTGCTGTGCGGCCGTTAGTTCATGAACATTTTCTAATAATCCATCAATGGTTTGATATGTTTGAATAAATTTTAATGCTGTTTTTTCTCCGATTCCTTTCACGCCTGGGTAATTGTCACTTGAATCCCCCATAAGTGCTTTCATATCGATCAGCGCCTTTGGAGAGATGCCCATTTCCTCTTCAAATAAGGCTTTTGTATAATGTTTATAGTTCCCGATCCCTTTTTGCATCAAAGCAACAGTCACTTGTTCATTCAATATCTGCAGCAAATCTCTGTCGCCGGTTAGAACCGTCACACGTGCTTCATTCTGATAGACTGCCGCCAGCGTGCCGATACAATCATCTGCCTCAAAGCCCTTTAAACCAACGTTTACAATTCCTAGCTCTTCTGTCGCTTCTTTTGCTAAATCGAATTGCGGAATGAGCTCGACAGGTGCCTCTCCTCGATTTGCTTTATAATCTTGAAACAATTCATTTCGGTATGTTTGGCTTCCCATATCCCAGCAGCAAACAATATGAGTTGGCTCAAATGTCTGAACAGCGGTTAATAAATGCTTCAAATAACCATTTACTCCATTCGTCGGGACGCCGTGATCATTTATCATAAAATTCCGATGGACAGCCGTTGCATAGAACGATCTGAACAGAAGCGCCATGCCATCAACAAGCAGTACGTGTTTATTCATTCTTATAAACTCCCTTTTTCAAAACAATACTCCTATTCTATCACAGAACATAGAATTCGACATAAAAAAGGCGCCCTCTTCTTTTGGAAAAGAAGTGGCACCTTTGGATTATTTTTGACCGTATTGCATTTTTTTCGATTCTGCTTCTGCGTAGGACGGCATCTCTTTTTGTTTTGGGTGACGCTCATCCTGCTTTTTTTCATGCTGCTTTTTTTCCATCATCATTCCCCTTTCTCGGTTCACTTGTTAAGATGACCAAAAAAGAGAAAGTTACTCTTACTTCTGTTTTCGTTCGACATACTCTCTGACCATATCAATCGTGACATGCTTACGCAGCGGAACAATTCCGCCTCGTGCAAGCTCATTCATCTTCGAAGTAATCGCATTGATATCGTCAGTTGTAAATGGTTCGTTTTGCTCACACTTGAAAACAGCAGTCTCTATTGCCTGCTCTCTTTTCTGCTCAAGCGCAAGAAACGACTTGATATGAGCATTCTGTTTTTGTGAATGTGCGGAAATCTCTTCGTGTACGCTCGTCATTTTTTATCAACTGCTTTCTTTTTTATATAGTCTATCATGAATCAAATGGTTTTCAACTGGTTCTTCCATTCATTTGTCTGCTTGTATACTTGTTCTATCATCGCCTGCTCTTTCGCATCTGTCGTCAAGCTCATGATAAATGTTTGTTTTTGTTCATTCAGCTGCTTGAGCGCTTCTGTCTCATATCTTTCAGTAAAGGTCTTCACCATCATATCGTATCTGCTCTGTAATTCTTCTTTTTCTTTATCTGCCCATTTCGTCGTTAACTGGAAAAGAACATCTCGAATCGCTTCAATAAACGCTGCCTTCCCGTTCTGTTCAAAGAAAGCTTTCGCTGATTTTTGCTTCTTTAAGAGCGGCTCAAACGGCGTCAGGTCCGCTTCCACTTCAATTTGTTTCAGCTCTGCATTTTTCTCATCTGGCGGCGACAGCCGGAGAGAAAAGTAAGGATCTTCTGCACACGCAGCCTGTAATCCTTTCTCCCACTCCTCTTTGAAATATTGAGTGATAAACGATTCCATTCGAATATCAAGCGCCTTTATCTCCTGTACAAATTCAAATTCATAATCCTTTAGCGCCTGTTCAAGCGCTTTTTTCAGCTCCTGCCTGAAGTCCCCTTGAGATATTCCAGGATAAAAGGCTGTCTTTAACAGATCATTTGCATAAAGTGACAAGCGCTGAACAATGTGGTAAAGCTGTTCGTGCAAGTCCTTTTTCACACTTTCTACCACTAGCTTAGATCGTTTAATATGGCTCATTTGATCAACGATCGCTTCATAGGATGTGTCTATCTTTTTCTTTTCCGCTTGCTTTTCATCTTCTGACTGATGCAGCGTCTCATGCAGCTTGTCGACTGTTCTACATAATGTACTCGCTTCAAAATACAGCAGCTCAATCGCATCTTTCGTTAATTCTTCCTCAATAAAATAGTCGAGCTGTGTTCTAAGCTGTGAATACTGATTATAAGGCGACTGACCCTTTCCTTCGATCTCTTCCTTACTGGATACGTGATGAAGGTTTGGCTGCCGGATGCCTTCTTTTGTGAGCTCATTTTTCACATAGTCAAAGACAGTTTCAAGCTCTGTTTGATCCTTTGCGAGGTCAGCTGCATTGATAATAAAAAACATTTTATCCATGCTAAATGAATCTTTTACAAGCCCGAGTTTACGTAAAAATGACCGGTCTGCTTTTGAGAAAGAATGCTGGTAGTAAGTTAAATAAAGAAGGGCATCAGCATCCTTCATATATTGAAAGGCAATCTCTGTATGACGTTTATTCATACTGCTGGCGCCTGGTGTATCAACAATCGTCAGTCCTTTATCTGTTAAAGGTGTACTTAAATACACCGTCACTTCCTTCACCACACAAGAAACAGCCTCTTCTGCCACATATGGCTTTAATTCTTGAAGGGTGACATTGTGCGGCGTTTGTTTTTGAATGGAATCACGGAACTTTTCATGAGCGTTTAAAAAATGTTCAACAATGATGCGGTGATCCTGTTCAAGCGCTCTTTTTTTCAGCGTTCGTTCGAGTTTCGCTTGAAACGTATCTCCCTTTTCTTCCGTTATAGAAAAACCAAGAATTTGATCGAGCTCTTCTAATATTTCCTGCTCGGTTTTGAACACCACTTTCACACTTTCATGCGGATGGTCTTCTGTCGGCCGCGTCAGCTTATTGATTGTGGCCGTCGTTGGTGTAGGAGATGATGGCAGCACCTTTCTCCCAACTAGGGCATTGGCAAACGAAGATTTCCCCGAACTAAAAGCACCGAATAAGGCGAGTGTAAATTCCTTCGCTTGCAGCCGTTTTGTTCGTTGTTCAAAGGACTTTCTTTGAGACTGAAGCGCGTTTAATGGCATTAAAATTTGAGAAAGCTGCTCAAACTGGTCAATTGACTGAGCTGTCGTAATATGCTGTGATTGACGCATTTGATCAAGCTCTGTCTGCTGCTGATTTTCTTTCTCGCTTTCTTCCGCATGAGTGGACGTATGATTCTGATTTAGCTCGTCATGCTGCATCCGATGTTTTTTCACATAAAACCAATCATCTGTGATCTGCTCATTTGTTCCGTTTTGCCATATACCCCATATATGCTCAATATCTCTTCTGATTTGATCATTTTTTTCCATGCTTTGCTCGAGCGCTAGGAGCTCCTGTGCTGCCTGGTCCCATTTATCTTGCTGCTTTCCCTTTTCATTCATGAGCTGGGTTTTCAGCGTCTCAGTCATTTGTTCAATCAATGGTATTGCTTTCTGTTTGGTCTGTCTTTTCAGTGCTTCACCAGCATCTTTTGCATATTGCAAAACGTATTCATTTGAAAATGTCGCACCATGATGGATGACGTTTTCAAGCAGTGATTCTTCCACAGGTGTTTCAAATGCCATCACTTGATTTAATAGCTCTTCACCAAGCTGATGTTTCTTGACTTCTCTTTTGAGCAGCTCAGCAATATGCCAGTCCACTTCAGCTTTCATTCTTGCTTTGACATCTGCTAAGAAATCGTTCGCCCGCTTTTCTTTTTCCTGCTCGGTTTTATTTTTAGCGAACAGTAGTCCTACCTTAAAGCCAGGAGCTTTCGATTCAATATAGTCACTTGCGAGCTCTCTCATTTTAAATGGGGTTAGGTTTGCATTTTTTAAAATGTTCTCGACTTCAGAAGACACTTCATCTTCTAACTGTTTTGCTCCATTTTCAATAAAGCTGCTTTTCGCTTCAAGCTCCTTGACTTCTTTTCTTTTTTCTTGAACCAGTGAATCAAGATCCTCTTCTTGCAGCTCTTCTTTTAATGAGTCAATATGTTCTTTTAAAACATTCTCTATTTTCTGCTCGGTATAGGCGCGAAGTGATGCTTTCGGCAATGTTTGTAATTCTTGCAGTTTCTCGATTAAACGAATCATTTCGTTTCTTGGATGCGACTCATCGGTTACAGATGTAAAGTATAGATGTTCTTCTTCAATGCCCTCTTTAAGAAGCATATCAACCACTTGATTTTTGTAGTCTTCAAACGCTGTCTCATGCTCATCATGTCGATCGACTTGATTTACGATGAAATAAAGATTTGGCACTTTCTCTTTAATGGAGCGAATGAAACGAATGTTTTCTTCCGAATGAACATGGTTGTAGTGCACGACATAAAAAAGAGCATCTGCTTGATGTAGAATAGACGCGGCAGATAAAAAATGGGTATGATCCGTTGAATCAATTCCAGGCGTATCAATCAGTGCCACCTTTTCTTCCAATCCTCTATAGTGCCCGCTAATTTCCACCATTTCAATCTGTTCTCCGTCCTTACAATAACGCTGAACTGCTTCTTTATCATAAGAACCGCTCATTTTTGCAAAACGGCCATCTGAGGTGTGAAGCTTTACTTCACTCTCCCCTTTCCTCACGACGACCAAGTTTGCACTTGTTGGAATTGGACTCGTTGGCAGGATGTGATCATGAAGCAGATGATTCACAAGTGATGACTTTCCAGCTGAATAGTGGCCGGTAAATGCGATATACACTTCTTCTTCTGCTTCCTTTTTGATAATCGATGCAAGTTTGGCTGCGCGTTCATGATCATCCCTTTTGAGAAGGCTTTGATATAAAGCACCTGTAGTTTGAACGAGCGATTCTCGAATAGACAAGTCTTCCATGACGATAAACCCCTTTGTTTTTAGAAAAGTCAGTTATGTATGTGATACCATTTTACACAAAATGAAGAGATTTTTCTTCTGATCTGAAGAAATTAAAAAAATCTGCTGCCCGATCAGTCGCAATTGACTGCGATCAGGAAGCAGATTTTTTAGAAACACCTTTTAATACGAAGCCAATTAATAAGCTGTATACACAGACCGTACCGAGTAAGAAAACCATTGTCATGTGATCACCGTCCATCCTTCGTGATTGAGAATGCTTATCATTAATGAAAGTGTATCACAATTGATAATGATTTTCAATATTAATTTAACAAATACTGATTGAGCGCTTTCTCTTCTGTTTGAATTCTCACAGCCATCATCCATGCATTTAAACATGTGAACAAAATGGCGGTAAAATAGGCATTAAATAAAAGCGGGATCAGCATAAGCTCAATCGCCACCACGACATAGTTAGGATGCTTTAACCAGCGATAAGGTCCTTTTTTCACCATCATCGCATTTGGTACAACTAAAATCTTTGTATTCCAATACGTTCCAAGAGAGCATAATGCCCAATATCGAATCACCTGTGTAGCCAGCAGGAAAACGAGCAGCACAAGAAAATAGCGTGACGGCGGCCTGTTTAATCCCCATACCTCAACCATGAGTGAGAGAAAAAAACCCGCATGCATAGCGACCATATAAGGATAATGACTTGCACCAAATTCAATGGCACCGATCGCTTTCACTTTCTTTTCATTTCTTTTAGCCACAAGCATTTCAATAAGCCGCTGACACACGAAGAAACCAATGACGAGCCAAATGATCATGATATGACCTCCTCCCATTTCATGAGCAGCAGCTCTGAGGAAAATCCTGGTCCAAGCGCTCCGCAAAGACCCATATCTCCCGCTTCAGCGGATTGATGTTCAAGATAATGCTTGATCACATACAAAACTGTGGCAGAGGACATATTTCCGTGTTGTCTGAGTACTTCTTTTGATGAAAAAAGCTGATCTTCTTGTAAGGATAGACTTTTAATATAGGCATCAATCACTTTTTTTCCTCCAGGATGGGCAAGAAAAACCGATAGGTCTTCTGCCGAATACCCTTGCTGCTCTAAAAATTGATCGACTTGCTCTTTTAACCAGCCGGAAATAATGGAAGGAATGTCACGGGAGAAAATAACTCGAAAGCCGTCACTTGTAAATTCCCAGCCCATCACATCCTCAGACTCTTTCATTGTGACGGATTGTGTACCAATCACTTTAGGAACTGTTTTTAGATAGGTATATTCAGATACGCCTTTTTCTCCAGTTAATAAAAGAGCTGCTGTCCCGTCTCCAAACAAAGATGTACCGATTAAATTGCTTTTTGATTGATCTTGCGGCTGAAAGGTTAAACTGCACAGTTCACAGGCGACAACCAGCACCTTTGCTTCTGGAAATGCTCTTATGTATTCGTAAGCCCGGGACAACCCCGCCGCTCCGCCCCCGCATCCTAAGCCCCAGATCGGCACTCGTTTCGTATAAGGCGAAAAAGGGAGAACGTTCATCAGTTTTGCATCAAGGCTTGGTGTCGAAAGTCCGGTGCTTGAAATAAAAAACAATGCATCGATCTCTTCAAACGGAATCGGCTTTTTCAGGAACGCCTTCTCATGAAGACAGTGTATGACCGCTTCTTTTGCATGAGCCAATGCTTTTTCCAAATAGAGATTGTTTTTCTCCTCAAAAGAGTGGTGCGTCTGATACCATTCAATTGGCTGCACAAACTGTCTGCTCTCGATTTCTCCGTTTTGAAAAGCTCTGAGCAGCCGGTCGATATCTTTAAACGATCGTTTAAATTGGGATCTAGCAAAATCAGCCGCCTTTTTCTGATCCACATGATGTTGTGGCAGACTCGTTCCAACAGAAAGAATGTACGCCATCGGCTTCACCTCTTTTTTCGATTAATATCCCCTATCGAAAAAAGGATATACATGCCAAAATGTCACAATTCAGTCAAAATATTTTCCTCCGTCTAACTTTTTGTCTTGACGTCAATTGATAAATATTGGATAATATAGGTGAAAACATGATGTAGTTTTCCTCCTTCACAGGTTCGTTCTAAGCCAAGCGAACCTGCTTTTTTTATGCAAAAAAACACCTCTCAAAAAGAAGTGTTCAGACCGTAGCCCCCCTTTACTTTAAATAAAAGCATGAGCACCCTTTTTTCAATGAAATCGTCATTATACAACACTTTCATAAGGAATCTCCCTTTCGCTTCGAATTAATGGTCAAATCTGCTGCTATCTTAGCGTATAAATATTAACGGTTCAATCATTATTCAGAATGATTTTATTTAAACATGAACGGATCACCTTTTTTTGCTGATCAACACAAAGTAACAACCATAAATTTCTAATTCATTTGAATTTTCTATATAAAAAGGATTTTTTCCACTATATACATAATCAATATGTGTACCAAGAAAAACAGTGAAAAAAGAAAGAATCTACAACATGGTTCGGCTCAAAATTTAATTGACTGGAGTGATTGTATTGAAAAAGGTTTCCAAAAAAAAGACACCCTACAACACGATACTTCTCTCAAAGGTAATTGGTTTAGTGCTTCTTACACTGTTTCTCTTTTTTATCTGGGATATGTCTAAACCCCATTTGCAGGCGACAAATGGGCAAGCAAAAAATGTTGCCAGCAGTGACTTCCGTGACACAAGCATCAGTCTGAAAGCAAAAGATCAGCCAAACCAACAGGCAACAAATAAAACGGTCTTTTTAACATTTGATGATGGTCCTTCTGCTACATCAAATCAGCTGTTAAATGTATTAAAAGCACATCACGTGAAGGCGACGTTCTTCATGCTTGGACCGCAAATCCAAGCACACCAATCAGCTGTGAAAAGACTTTATCAAGAAGGACATCAATTAGGTCTTCATGGCATGACGCATGATATAAACCTCTTTTATCAGAACAGCGAGTCTCCCGTAAATGAAATGAGAGAAGCTCAGCGTATTCTTGCCTCTGTTACAGGTGTCTACAGCCGTCTTGTAAGAACCCCCTATGGCAGTGTTCCAAATTTAACATATCATCAAAAAGTACGTTTAAACCAAAATGGCTTTATTTACTGGGACTGGACGATTGATAGCCTTGACTGGAGATATAAAAACTCACAATATGTTCCAGAGGTATTGAATCAATTGCAAATGTTTGAGAATAATAAACCATGGGAACCAAAAGTTATATTAATGCATGATCAACCCTCTACCACAAACTATTTAGACAGCCTGATTATACAGCTAAAAGCAAGGGGCTATACATTTGCAGTCATTAACGAAACAATGCCGCCGGTACAGCATTAATAGTGATAATCACAAAAAGCCCGTATCCAAAAGATGCGGGCTTTCAGCTTGTAGACAAACCCTTACACGCTCCTTCCTAGGATCAAAGGTTTTTTATCAAGCTAAAAAGAAGACAAAGAGCTAAAAAAAGGTCATTTTAGCTCTTTGTCCATAATCTGAATCCCTCTCCAAGAGAGGTGTTTACATAACAGATTGCTTAGGTTCTTCTACCAGGTCATGCTCGGCTTCTTTTTTAAAAGGAATCATGTGATAAATAATATGAAGCAAAATTGCGGTAAAGCTTCCGGCCACAATGCCGTTACTTGTTAATAATTTCATCGAATCTGGCAGATGCTCAAACATTTGCGGTACGACGGTAACACCTAAGCCGATTCCCACGGAGCAAGCAACGATCAGCAAGTTCTCCTGCTTTGCAAAATCCACGCGTGAGAGCATTTTAATACCGTATGCAATGACCATACCAAACATGGCAACCATTGCACCGCCAAGAACCGATTTTGGAATAATCGTCGTAAAGGCAGCGATTTTAGGAAAAAGACCAAATAACATGAGCAATGCCCCTGTTACGACAATAACTTGGTTTTTCTTGACGCCAGTTAGCTGGATCAATCCAACGTTTTGTGAGTAGGCTGTGTACGGAAAAGCATTGAAGATTCCACCTAATAACACAGCAATCCCCTCTGCCCGATAGCCTTTAGCCAAATCTTTTTCTTTTAATGAACGGTTTGTTAAATCACCTAGTGCGAAATAAACGCCTGTTGATTCAACTAATGACACAATCGCAACTAACGTCATGGTCATGATCGGTGCAAATTCAAAGGTCGGCATGCCAAAATAAAATGGCTCAATCATGCGGAAAACCTGGGCGTTTGCCACCTCAGCTGTTTCCACTTTCCCCATAAACGCAGCAACTGCTGTCCCAAGGAGGATACCGATTAAAATGGCGATCGCCTTCATGAACCCTTTCGTGAATCGATAGAGCAGTACAATGATAAATAGTACAAGGAAAGCGAGCCCTAGATTTTCAAAAGAACCATAGTCCGCACTTCCTTCTCCTCCTGCCATATTGTTCATCGCTACAGGAATGAGGGTGATACCAATAATCGTGACGACAGAGCCTGTGACAACAGGCGGGAAAAATTTCACAAGCTTCCCAAAGAAAAAAGAAAGAAGAATGACAATACACCCAGAAGCGATAATACTGCCATAGATAGACGAAATTCCATACTTAGAGCCAATCGCAATCATTGGAGAAACCGCCGTAAATGTACAGCCTAATACAACAGGTAAACCGATCCCAAAGAAGCGGTTTTTCCATACTTGAAGCAATGTAGCAGCCCCGCACATGAAAATATCCGCAGAGATGAGGTAAGTCAGCTGTGCAGGCGTGAGCCCAAGCGCATCTCCAACAATGAGCGGTACAAGAACAGCACCTGCATACATTGCCAGTACATGCTGAATGCCCAGCGAGAGCGTTTTGACTTTTTTAGCGGCACTCATGATTGTACCTCCCGTACAAACGTGACTTTCCCTTCCTCAAGTGATTCAATACGTGCGAGGGACTCGACGCGGTAGCCCATTTGCACAAGTGCATTTCTTCCAGGCTGGAATGATTTTTCAATGACAATGCCAAAACCGGCTACTTTCGCCTTTGCCTGCTTTGCAATCTCTGCAAGTCCTTTCGCAGCTTCACCATTTGCTAAAAAGTCATCGATGATTAACACACAATCGTTTTCACTCAGATGCGTATTTGAGACAGCAATCGTGCTTTCTACTTTTTTTGTAAAAGAGTACACACTGGCTGTTAACAGGTTATCCGTTAATGTGAGTGATTGACGTTTTCTTGCAAACACAACAGGGACTTGAAGAGCAAGCCCAGCCATCACAGCAGGTGCGATGCCTGAAGATTCGATTGTGATGATTTTTGTAATGCCATCATGCTTAAATAATCTAGCAAACTCTTGCCCAATCTCATGCATTAACACAGGATCAATTTGATGATTTAAAAAAGCATCTACCTTTAACACTTGATTTGACAGAACGATTCCTTCGTTCTCAATTTTTTGACGTAACAATTCCATCATTTTTCCCCCTAGCATATTGGCAAACATTCGATTTTTTGCATAAAAAAAGCATTGCTGCCCATGAGGAGCAAGCAATGCGAAAACGATCCACGGATCTTCAGCTCAAACAAGAGCTGTTTCATTTTGCTCACTCATAGTCGGACCGTATCGGTGTCCGGTAGAAACTTGCGTGCCATCATCACGCGATTATATGAGTGTTATAGTGTTCAAATTATAACAAGATTTCAGACGCTTGGAAAGCACTTTTATAGAAAAATACCGAACTTAAATAATAGATCAGAACAAAATGTTCGTTTTTAGAATATTCAAGCATCAAAAAAGCACCCTTCTTATGAAAGGGTGCCCTTCTTTTATGATAAATACAGTTTCGTGTATTTATCCGTTAAGTAGTCGATTAAATATTGAACATTTAATTCTTCACCTGTTGCATCTTGAATGATTTCAGACGGCTTTTTCCGTTTTCCGTGCTGATGAACATGTTCCGTCAGCCATTCTTTTATCGGTGCAAAAGACCCATTTTGAATCAGCTCATCAAAATTTGGTAAATCTTTGATCATTTGTTGTTTTAATTGCGCTGCATACATGTAACCAAGAGCATATGAAGGGAAATAGCCAAAGCTTCCATCAGACCAGTGAACATCCTGCAAGATACCGAGTGCATCATTAGGAGGCGTAATGCCAAGATACGCTTGATATTTTTCATTCCAAAGTGCAGGCAGATCTTCAACCGCTACTTCTTCATTGAAAATCGCTTTCTCAATTTCATAGCGGATGATAATGTGAAGCGGATACGTCAGTTCATCAGCTTCAATTCGAATGTAAGTCGGCTTAGATTCATTCACTGCATGCACAAAGTCTTCTAAAGAAACATCTTTAAATTGCTCAGGAGATGCTTCTTGCAGCTTTTGATAATACGTTTTCCAAAAATCTTCGTGTCTGCCGATAAAGTTCTCAAAGAAAAGAGACTGTGATTCATGGATACCCATCGAAGTACCATCACATAAAAGCGTTCCGCTCAGTGCTTCATCAATGTTTTGCTCATAAATCGCATGACCACATTCATGAATCGTGCCAAAGATCGCCATTCGAAAATCATGCTCATCGTAACGAGTCGTCACACGCACGTCACCTCTGCTTAATGTCACTGCAAATGGATGGACTGTTGTATCAAGGCGGCCTGCGTCAAAGTCATATCCTAATTCTTTTAAGAAAAAGAGGCTCAATTCCTTTTGTTTATCGATTGGAAAGCTTTTCGATAAAAATGAAGTATCCGGCTTATTTGGTGAAGCTTCGATTTTTTTCACAAGAGGAACAATAGCGTCACGAAGTGCACCAAATTTTTGATCAAGCTGTTCAACCGTCATATCTGGCTCATAGTTATTGAGCAGCACATCATAAGGCGTTTTTTTCACGCCCCAATATTGGATGAAACGCTTGTTAAAGTCAATAAGCTGTTTTAAGTATGGTGCAAAGAGTGAAAAGTCTGATTTCTCCCTTGCTTCTACCCAAACATGCTCTGCTTTTGATTGCAAAATCGAGTATTCTTTAAATTCTTCTTTCGGAATTTTACTGTTTTCATCATACTCTTTTTGTGATAATTCGAGCGCCTTCTGTGTATCTTTTGACAGCTCATCTCGATGTTTGTTTAATTCGTGAAGAAGATCTCTCATTTCGTCAGAAGTCTTCATATTAAAAATATCACTTGATAATTGACCGATCGTTTCAGCTCTAAAATCCGCACTTTTTTTAGGCGCTTGTGTTCTAGAGTCCCAATAAAGTAAATGGAGCGCCTCTGTATAATGGGCGATTTTCCCTAGTAATTGATAAAACGCTTTCTCAGTTGCTTCAAGACTCATGCGTTTGTTCCCCCAATCAATAAAATATGTATGTACGTTTCAAGGCTACTTCAATGAATGTTCTTTTGTCAATGAAAAAGGAGGAGACACCATGGTATCCTCCTCCTTTGCAAGTATTCAGCTATTTAAGATGTGATGATGGGCTTCACTGGCAGGACGTTTTCAATTTTATTTTGAAGCGCTGTATCTTCCTTACGATCAAAATAAATATGAATGCTTCCTGCGTCTTGGCTTGTCCGGATTAGTCTTCCGATCCCTTGGCGTAAGCGAAGCAGCATATACGGAAGGTCAACTTCAGCATGTGCATCCTTTGCTTCATTTCGTTTCGCTTCAAATACCGGATCATGCGGCGGATAAGGAAGTCCCCAGATGATCACATTCGTTAATGATTCACCTGGAATATCAAGCCCTTCCCACAGATGAACAGAGCATAACACAGACGTCTCATCAGCTTGGAACTTTTGAACAATTGTGCTGATTTCCTCGTCTCCCTCAAAATATACGTCAAACGGCAGTGATTCATTTGCTGCTTCAAGCTGTTTTCTAAAGAAATGGAGTTCATCAAATGAAGGGAATAGAATCAGAGATTGTCCTCCATTTTCTTTCAGCTGAGTGATCACTTGCTGTGCTTTTGCCTCTTGCTCAGCGATCTGCTGAATTCCATGGAAATAAATCTTCATTTGTTCATCGTAATCATACGGCGAAGCGACACTCATTGATAAGTAATCTTTAATCCCAAGACTTTCAGCTAAATAATCAAAGGATTGATTCTCAGACAATGTAGCGGAAGAGAAAATATATGGTCTTTTTTGCGAGAAGACTTTTTCGCCAAGTACCTCCGCAACCGTCTTCGGCATCACAACAAATGTTGTATCTAATTCTTGTTTTTCCAGCCAGCTAATGGCATTTTTTTGATAAAGCGATAGAGAATACGCCATTTGTTCAATGTATTCTTCCACAACAGATAATTCGTATTGATCGATCGTATACATTTCAGATTCAAACACGAGCGCTTCTCCGATTTTTTCAAGCAAGTCACACAATTCGCTTGCAGAACGCTTTACCTCATCGACACGCCCAATTTCAAGCCGGTGCGAGCCTTTGACTTCTTTGGCATGTGTTTTTAAGAGATAAAAGAACTCATCGTTTGTTGCAAGTGCATCTTCAACAAGCTCTGCAAATTCTTCGCGTATGTCGTTTTGCAAAAGACGCTCCAAAAATGTTTCGAGCGTTGATTGCTTCACTCGGTACGTTAACGCTTTTTGTGCGGCAAACTCGAGAAGATGTCCTTCATCAAATACGACGGAGCTATGCTCAGGAAGCAGCGGAAGCTGTCCCTCACGTTTTCGGGATTCCTTCGTCCACACATGCTCCATGTAAAAATCATGTGAACAGATGATGAGATCTGTCGCTTTCCGGTAATGATCTCTTGATAAATTCAGACCGCAGCGATGGCGCATATCGCACGTCAGGCAGTCCTGAAATGAGTCATAGCCAATTCGTGACCATTCATCATTTGATAACTCTGGATACTCTTTTCGATCGCCATACGGATAAAAGGTTTGCATACCATGTGATTCATGAACAAATGAAGGCAGTGATTCATAAATATCGAGCCACTTTTCATCATCTTCACGCTGCATCGTTTTCTCTAGCTTCTTTAAGCATAAATATTGATCATGCGATTTACTTAATCTCGCATCTATTTGAATATCAAGGTGATTGGCAATTTTATAGATATCACCTTCTTGTTTAACGAGCTGTTCAATTAACGTTTCGTCTGCACATGCAATAATCGCAGGCTTCCCTGTATACCTTGCATATGTGACGGCAAATAATAGATAGACGATGGTTTTGCCTGTGCCTACCCCAGCTTCGGCAAACATCACACTTTTTTCTTTAAAGGCTCTTTCTAGCTGAAAAGCCATGAATATTTGTTCATCTCGAAGATCAAAGCCCTTTTCTGGCAAAATGTCATAAAACACATCACCAATCCAGTTGCCCAGTTCTTCGTAAAAATTGTGTTCTTTTGATAATGAAAAAGGCAAACGAGATGCTGTCACCTGCTTCAACCCCCAACTTTTGAATCATTCAGACATTCAATAGTACCATTTACGCTGGGGAAAAACAATCTTTTTTTATGAGCGCAGGCGATGTTGATAGCTTTCCTTCATTAAAAATGCATGCTCAGAACGTTCTATGTATGCCTGAGCCAGTGCCAAATCTTCGATGGCTGCCGTAAGCTGAGCAGATTGTCCACCTTCATGCCCTTCTATTTCTTGAGCAGTCGAAGCGAGTGCTTTTTGGATTAACTGAATTTGATCATAATGAATCATGAAGACACCTCTTTTTTTAAAATCAAGTTCAGTTTATTCCGTCTAGCTGAGAGTTATACCTTTTCAGCACAAAAAAGCCGCACCTTCTTTCGGTGCGGCCATTTATTACGATTCGGTTGTTTGTTTTCTAGGCGGGCGTTTTCCCCAATATTGATAATAGTCTGTTTTGATAAAACCGTTAAACAGCTTTCTCTTTTTCGTCGCTTTTCTTCCGAAGCATTCTTCGAATTTTTCGTGTGACGTCAAGATGTAAATGGACCAGGTATCTAGGTTCTTAAATGCTTCACCCATTCCTTGATACATTTTTTCAACTGCTGGTTTATCACTCAGTCGTTCACCGTAAGGAGGATTTCCGACAATCACACCGTACTCTTCTTTTGTTTGAAAGTCTTTTACTTGCATTTGTTTAAACTCAATCAGTTCACTTAGCCCTGCTTCTTCTGCATTGATTTTTGCAATGTCTACCATACGATGGTCGATATCACTTGCAATAATGCGGAGCGGCTGATCATAGTTTGCTTTTTCTTCTACTTCTACTCGCGCTTTGTTCCATACGTCTTCACCGATCCATTCCCATGATTCAGACGCAAAATCCCGGTTGAATCCCGGGGCAATGTTTTGTCCTATCATCGCTGCTTCAATGGCAATTGTTCCTGATCCGCAGAAAGGATCAACAAACGGACGGTCAGGTGTCCAGTTCGTTAATAGGACAAGCGCAGCTGCAAGCGTTTCTTTAATAGGTGCTCCGCCTTGATCCATGCGGTATCCACGTTTATGAAGACCTACACCAGATGTATCAAGCGTAAGCACAGCTTTATCTTTTAAAAGAGCGATTTCGATTTTATATTCAGGTCCCGTCTCTTCAAGCCATTCAGACTGAATGTTGTAGGAGGATTTAAGCTTTTGCGCGATGGCTTTTTTGACGATGCGCTGGCAGTCCGGCACACTGGCAAGCTGAGATTTTACAGATTTCCCGATGACAGGAAACGTACTGTTTTTTGGTAAAAAAGCGGCCCAGTCAATCGCTTTCGTCCGTTCAAAAAGCTCATCAAATGTTTTTGCCGAAAATTCAGCAACTTGTACCTTGATCCGGTCTGCTGTACGCAGCCAAAGGTTTGCACGACAAATCGCAAGCGCATCCCCCTTGAAAATCACTTTTCCATTGTCGACTGTGCACTCATAGCCAAGGTCTCTTACTTCTTTTGCAACAATTGCTTCAATTCCCATTGGAGCTGTTGCGATGAGTGTATAGGTTTTCATTGATTTATCACCTGTTTTCTCGTCCTTTTATGTATTCAAGATAAAAGCTCTCCATATGTTGAAATAGGAGAGCTTTGTACATCATGTTTATTATAACGGATTTAACGTTCTGTAAGCCATGTTTTGTTCCATCGTACTGCAAACGGCAAATGCCTCGTACTCAGGTGGTAATCATCTATCTACAGAATTCTCTGTCCTTCTCTCCGTTTGGTTCCTTTGAGAAAGTTCCCCTACCAAGTTTGGGTTTCTCGCTCGAGGGGTTTACCGCGTTCCACTCTCACCATTTCTAGTGAGACTTCGTCACTGTGGCACTTTCAAGGATACTTTGCCATATCCTAAAAAGGACGTAGGCATTTTTCCTGCCGTCAGCCTTTCCCAGGCTGCCCTGGCTTATTTTTTCGCCAGGCACGAACACTACGGGCATCTCAGCACCGTGCGAGCATGGACTTTCCTCTGCAATGCCTTAAATAGCATTACAGCGATTACCCGAACGTTAATCAATAACCGTTATTATAAACGACAATGACATCTGACACAAGCTTTTTCAGCAAGACTCAATCATAAAGTTTGCTGCCGAAAACGTGTTTCTCAAGGTTCGATAGTCTTTTTAAAATATCAAAGTTTGTTGTATTAGACTGTGCAGGCTGTCTTTTCCCTTGTTCAACAGCTTCTTCAAGCTGTTTTGACAAGTGGAGGTTTTCTTGTTGAAGTTTTTCGATTTCTTGGTTGAAGGTCTCATAGTCTTTAATGACCATATCTAAAAATTTATCGACTTCTTCTTGTTTGTACCCTCTGACACCTGTTTTAAATTCTTTTTCTAAAATTTCTTTCGCAGAAAGCTTTACTTTATCAGCAAGCATCTTTTTCACCTCATATCGTGAATTCATAGTATATTTTTTCAGAAATACGTGACGTTGTCAAATTTTCTCTTGCTTTTAATCAAAAAACGGATCTTCCGCCTCAACCTGCGCTCTTAGATCATCCATTGTGATGTACATAATGGGGTAATCGGTATAGGCTTCTGCTTCTCTGATCATATACTTCGGCGATCCCTCATGCTCGGGATCATATAAGACGAGAAGACCATCTGTTTTTTCAATAAAAAAGCGGTTCTTTTGTTTAAATTGTGCCGGACTTTCATACGGTCTATGCGTGACACTTTCTACAAAATCGGCCTGTGCAAGAATTCCTTCATACAATTCTTTGTTTTGCTCATTCCAGCGCTCTTCCTGTTCATAAAATGGCGTAATGACTGCAAGTTTTAACGCTGGATATTCCTCCTGAAGCTCAAACACCACTTCGGCTGTCCAAATTTCTGCCCCAAGCTGGCCTGATATGAGCACCCATTCCAGACCTTCTTCGATAAGGGCTGTCAGCCTTTTTTGAAGCTCCGCTTTTATGTATTGAAGTGCAGGCTCGTCTTGCTTGAATATCCCAAGCTCAAACGGCTTGTACCCTGTGACAGCAATAATTTTCATTTTTTCACCTGCTTTTAAAAAATGGGACTTATAAAAGTCCCATTCACTTTATCTGTTACAGCAAGGTCCACCGCAGTTAAAGTGTTGATGTGTTGCCGGGTCCACCTGAGAAAACGTATGCGGGAAGTAGTGAACATGTTTGAAATTCTGGTGGTGAACATTTGTCACATGCTGCGGGTGGATATGCGGCACAATTGTTGTTGACTCGCTGTGTGTACAGCAATGATTCGTCGGATGAACAATTGGCTGTGTAACATTAGGATGGCAATGATGATGATGGTACATGTAGCATTCCCCTCTCCTTTATTTTCTTACATTAACAATGTATGAATCAAGAGGTGTACATGTACTAATGCATTAACCTATTTTAAAAGTTGGCAAGAAAAATATCTTTATAGTTTGAAAACACAAAGGCGACCAAAATGACCACAAGAAAAAACAAGTAGAAAAGACCTTTATACATGCTATACGCTCCTCATTCAATATCTAACGTTATTTTACAGGATTCGCGGCCTTTCTACAATAAAAGTGCTAAACATTTTTTATTTTCGGCCGAGAGCCGAACGTTGTCATTTTTTGCGCTTTCCCGGGTAATAATATTTCATTGCCCAGCTTTTCTCAATAGCCGTTTTTTTCGTTTCTCAAGCTCTTCCGTGTCTCGCTCGCTTAACGATGAGAAAGATAATAAAGATTTGGTGATGGAAAGAGCTGACCTTGCATCTTTTTGACGATGCTCTTTACACTTCGCAAGCTCTATACCTGCTTTTAATGCTAAATGGACATCACTTGATTCAAATAATGTTTCCCAAATTCGAACTGCTTCATCCCACTCGTTTAGCCGTTTATATTGTAAGGAGAGATCATAAGCCGCCTGATTGGCATGTTCAAAATCAGCACCTGTTAATTCCCGCAAATGCTTCGTAGCTTCCTGTACATCTCGATGCGCAAGATGCCACCTAGCCAGCGCGTATTTCTCATCGTGCTCCTTTACTGCATCCATAGATAGAATTTTTTTGGATAGATGGATGTAGAGGCTGATTAACGAAAGGACGTCTAATTCATTATGAGTCAAAATCCCTTCGATGAGCTTCGGATTTTGTTCCTTTAAAAAATGAAAATAGATCATCGGTGCCAAAAAACCTGGTGTGTCGCCTTCCCGGTGAACGTGCAGCTCTTCTTTTTCAACCACAGACAGCGCCATTCGTTCATATTTATGCTTCCACAATCGTCTTGACCCATGCAGAAGATCAAAGTGGCCAAACTCTGGAAGCGCAGGGATTTGATCTCGCAACAAAGTATGTCTCGTTTTCACTTGCGGCCAATCGAATGATTTTCCATTATATGTAACGAGCGATTCTACGTTCACTTCATCGAGAAAGCTTTTATAAAGAGCCGCTTCATTTCCCGGATTTGTGAGCAGGTGCTGTTTCACCACTACTTTGTCAGCAAAAACCCGCGCATGCCCAAGCAAGAAGATCATATTTCCCGTCCCGCCAGATAATCCAGTTGTTTCTGTATCAAAGAAAAACAGTTCATGCGGCTTGTAACCTTTAGCCGATAGTGAATGCTGGATGCCGCTTTTGTTCCAAGCCTCGATGATCTTTGGCAGTTCCGCAAACGAATAGAGTCCATGCTTGTCATCTAATGAATAGGTGACTTCTCGAATGAGACAAAAGGAATCCTCAAAGTGATATGGAGCTGCACCCAGTTGCTCCCATTCCTTTAAAAATGGGATGTTATCAGCTGTGACAGACTGAGGTTGTCCTTCCACTGCTTTTTGCCGTTTTTCGTTTGGCTGGTTGTGCGATAGGTGCTTCTTCATTCTATTTAATTTCCCTTTTAATGACATGAGTAGCTCTCTTCCTCCTTCCCCTTAAAATACAGACATCAATTCAACAATGCTGCTTTTTCCGCTCACCTCTTTCATTTCCATGCCAATGCAGGATGGACAGCCGTTCTCACAGCGGCACCGCTCTATCAGTTGAATGGCTGCACCGGCTATTTCATCGAAACGAGCTTGGACCTCTTTGCTTAAGCCGATTCCGCCAGGGTAGTGGTCATATAAAAAGACTGTCGGTTTACCTGTATGTGCCGCTTTAATTTGTGAAACAACATGAATATCTGAGCGGTCACACATCACAAAGGCTGGTACAATGTGCTGAAGAACATTTGCGACGCCGAGCAGCAGCTGTTCAAGTGTTTTCTCTTCAAATCTTCGCTCTGCTTCATGTAATTCAAACCAGGCCGCACTCGTATGAATTTCTTCTTCAGGTAAGTGAATCGGGCCAGAGCCGATATTTTCACCAGTGCTGAGCCGAATTTTTTTAAAAATTGTTGGCATTGCGTTGACAGTGACATCACCGTAGTGAACAGATACCGCTTCTTTCTCGGTTGTCTGATCGATTTCAAGCACCTTGAGCTGAACAGCTAAATTAGCATCTGTATAGTATTCTACATCCACTTGTTTCACATAAGCCTTCAGATGCTCGTAATCTAGCTTTTCTACTTGATACTGAACCCCTTCATGTAAATAAATCGCTTCATCATGCAACAGTGTCATCGCACTGAATCGATCCATCTCTCCAATAATTCGGACATTCGCTACATCTGTTTGATCCACAATCACTACATTTTCCTGGCTTGCAGACCGCAGGCTGATGCCATGCGCTGGGAACGATTGATCTGACCAATAATACCGGTTACCGCTAAAATGAAGAACTCCTTCTTCGTGTAAGTATTGCAAAATATCTTCTACTTCCATGTCGCCAAACTGTTCATCCATCCGAAATGGCAGCTCGTAGGAAGCACATTTTAGATGATCCACTAAAATAATGAGATTTTCAGGATTAATTCTGGCTGCTTCAGGCGGTCTATTAAAGAAATATTCAGGGTGTCTGACAATATATTGATCAAGGGGTGAGGAGCTTGCCACCATGATAATAAGTGCCTCCTCATGACGCCTTCCAGCACGTCCTGCCTGCTGCCATGTACTCGCTACACTGCCAGGATACCCCGTCATAATGCATACCTTTAGCTGACCTATATCTACCCCTAATTCTAGGGCGTTCGTGCTGACGACACCTAGAATTTCTCCTTCTCTTAACCCTTTTTCAATCACGCGCCGCTCTTTTGGCAAATAGCCTCCACGATACCCGCGAATCGATTTTGGACCGATTTCCTTTTTCACAAGCTCTTGAATGTGACTTAAAATCACTTCTACTCGTACTCTGCTTCTAGCAAAAACGATCGTTTGAATTTTTTCTTTTAAAAATGTTTTAGCCAATTGGTTGACGACAGTGGCAGCGCTTTGTCTAATATTTAATGGTTTATTCACCACTGGCGGGTTATAAAACACAAAATTCTTTTTACCGCTAGGCGCTCCGTTTCGTTCAATAAGATGCACCTTGCTCCCTGTGAGCTGCTGCGCCAGCTCTTTTGGATTCGCAATCGTTGCTGAAGTGCAAATAAACACCGGATCACTTCCGTAAAATGCACAGATTCGCTTTAGCCTGCGAATCACATTGGCCACATGACTGCCAAACACACCTCGATATGTATGAAGCTCATCAATGACAATATACTTCAAATTCTCAAACAAGCTGACCCATTTCGTATGATGAGGCAAAATGGCTGAATGCAGCATATCTGGGTTTGTGATGACAATATGTCCTGCTTGTCTCACTCGCTGCCGAATGGCTGGTGAGGTGTCCCCGTCATATGTTTCACTATGAATCGGAACATCCATCTCGTGGATGATCTCGTTAAGTTCACTCTTTTGATCCTGAGCGAGCGCTTTTGTTGGGAATAAATAAAGAGAGCGGTTTGTCTGGTCTTCTGCAATCGACTGAAGAACAGGCAGATTGTAGCAAAGCGTTTTACCTGAAGCTGTTGGTGTAACCGTTACTACATGTTCACCAGCCATTACTCGTTCAAAGGCTTCTTTTTGATGAATGTACAGTTCTTTCACGCCTCGTTTTTCAAGCGCCTTTTTTAGCCTGTCGTCCACTCTTTCAGGAACGGGAGAGGTCTGTGCAGGCTTTGCTTCAATTTCATGCCAATGCTCTACCTGTTCGTCTTTCTTTAATTCTTCTATCAGTTCGTTCATTGTTTTCTTTTTCATATTGCGTCCACCTCTCATTCTAGTGTACCGAATATTTGTTTGCATGACTAGGCGGCAATTTTTTGATGCTGGGCTTATGAGCAAATACTTTGAACTGTTGTAACAGTATCTATTACACTTCTATAGTGAAATGATTTTATCAAGGAAGAAGATGATCAGAGTGAAAAACGAATTTAAGCCTTTATTTGAACCATTTACGTTTCCTGGTGGCGCCTCTATTGATGGTAGGTTAGTGGTTGCTCCAATGACACACTTTGGTTCTCATGACGATGGCACCATTTCAAAAGACGAAATTGATTTCATTACAGCTAGATCAAGTGAAATGGGTATGGTGATTACAGCATGTGCGAACGTGACTCCAGATGGGAAGGCATTTGAAGGACAGCCTTCTATCGCAAGAGATGAAGATATCCCAGGTCTGAAGAAATTAGCTTCAGCAATCCAAGCAAAAGGAACAAAAGCCATTATCCAAATTCATCACGGCGGCTCTCAGGCTCTCCCTCATTTAGTTCCAAACGGTGATGTGGTTGCGCCTAGTGATGTGTTCAAAGATGGAAAACAAATTGCACGCGCTTTAAAAGAAGAGGAAATTACTCATATTATCGACTCCTTTAAAGAAGCGGCAAGACGAGCGGTTCAAGCAGGGTTTGATGGCGTGGAAATCCACGGAGCAAACGGTTATTTATTACAGCAATTTTACTCACCGCATAGCAATCAGCGTACAGATCAATGGGGAGGAAATGAAGAAAAACGTCTAGCTTTCCCTATTGCTGTTGTAGATGCAGTCAAAGAGGCCATCAAAGAACATGCGGCTAAACCGTTTATCTTTGGATACCGGTTATCTCCTGAAGAACCTGAAACACCTGGTTTAACAATGACAGAGACGTTTACATTAGTGGATGTTCTCAAAACAAAAAAACTCGATTATTTGCATATCTCTTTAATGGAGATTGGCTCTAAAGCAAGACGAGGCGCAGATTCTAATAAAACACGTATGGAACTGCTAAAAGAACGATGCGGCGATACTCTTCCACTTATTGGAGTAGGCAGCGTCATTACAGCTGAAGATGCTCTCCATGCTTACAATCAAGGGATTCCTCTGATTGCTGTCGCACGAGAGCTGATCGTCGACCCAGATTGGGCTAAAAAGATTAAAGAAGGCAGAGAACAAGAGATTGAAACCGTCATTAAACGCAGCCAAAAAGACAAGTATCTCATTCCAGAAGGATTGTGGTCTGTCATGGAAGCGAGTCAAGGCTGGGTTCCAATGGAGGATTAATATCCTCAATAAAAAAACTACCCTATTAACGGGTAGTTTTTTCTATTCATGAATTATTTCATTTTCACTGTAAAGAGCTTGGACATCTGCTTTTCTACAGAGCCTTTTGGTTCTTTATCAAGTCGTTCGACTAGGTCACCATTCATAATCACAATCGGTGTCACTGTACTTGATGCTTTCTCTTCAATCAGTTCTAAATCACACGTAATGAGAGGGTCACCGATTTTCACTTTATCCCCTTCTTTAATGTGCGCTTCAAATCCTTCACCATTTAACCCAACTGTTTCAAGTCCGATATGAATCAGAAGCTCAAGCCCCGAGAGTGTTCGAATGCCAATTGCATGTTTTGTATGGAAGAGCTGAATGATTTCACCCTCTACTGGTGACACAATCGTCCCACTTTTTGGTTTTACTGCTACGCCGTCTCCCATCATCTTTTGAGAAAAGACGGGATCTGGTACATCAGTCATATCCATTAACTCTCCATCAACTGGAGAATAAATGACTTCTTCCTTTACATCATCTTGGTTTTTTCCGAAACCGAATAATTTTTTCAGCAATGTCAATTTGCTCCCTTCAAGCTTTGCTTCCTAAATCTATTTAGTGTAAGAAACTTTACGCCTATACACCTTGCTTCATTCAACACTATTTAATCATAATTTTTTCCTCTCATCAATTGATAACCGCCTGAGCCCTTTCTGCATAGGCTGTAGATGAGAGGTGATTCAAATGAAACAAGATGGCGAAAACAAACATGAATTGCTGGCAAATGAAGATATTCTATATGAAGCGATTGAACAATTTTTTGCATCCTCCCCGTTTCACGAGATATTAAATAGTGCGGAGGCACTCATGACCACATCGCAATCACTTGCATCAATTACGACTGATGTGACAGAGGATGAACAGAATGTCTATATCGAGATTCAATTTCCAGACCATTTTGTCGAAGGAGACATTGCGCTAGAAGTAAAAGCCCAATATTTACACTTATCAGTGCAGGAAAAAATCAAAACGGATACGACTTCCTCGTATTCAAGCTTTACCAAAACCATTTTAATGCCGGCAAAAATAGATGAAACGAAAATGAAAAGTGTGTGGAAAGATCAATCGCTTCGTGTATCTGCGCCAAAGCAAACAACCCAATAGATCAATCTATTGGGTTTTAACTATGCTTTAAAAATGCTTGTAAATCCTTTCGCCAATGAGCCTACTTGATTCATTGTACTCATCATTTGGCCAGCTGTATCAAACATTTTGTTAAAATCGTATTGCCCATTCGTCTTTTTGAATTGCGATAGCACACTTTTAAACTGAGAAGGCTGCTGTTTTTGCGGTCTTGGCAAAGGATATGGGTTCATAGGCTGCTGCATGGGCATCATGCCTGGCGGCTGCATTTGGGGTGGATTCATCGCTTCAGGCGGCTGCATAGGCGGCACATTTTCTTGGTATCCATAAGGCGGCTGATAAACAGTAGATGGTGCCTGGTTCATTCCACCTTGATATGGCGGCATGAAATAGTCTGGAGGCTGCGGAGGCTGCTGCTGCATCTCTGAATACGGAAAAGGCCTTTGCTTGAATTGATTGAATTCATAAGGCTGCTGGTTTGAATAAGGGAACATCTATCTCGCTCCTCTCGCTCTCAACACATATTGATGTCACTCATATATTATGATCAAAAGCAGAAGATGTGCCTAAAGAAGTCATAAGAAAAACGCAGCATTATGTCTTTAGCTGCGCTGTTTGATTTCTTCTATTAAAAGGTTCAGCGTGTAAACCACTGACTCAACTAAATTTTTTACACGGGGTGCGTGCTGTTTGCCAAAATAAGATTGCAGGACAACCTCTTTACCATTTTCTTTTACGGCTTCAAGCTGTTCTTGGTGTAAATATCTAGGTTTGACCTGTTGAACAAAGGAGATAGCTGCGGTGAGCCACTCTTCCATTTTCTGATCAAATGTATCGACGGCTGGCTGAATATCCGTATAAAAATCATACGATGGGTACTCCTCTTCAGCCTTTCCCTTTTGGTACTGCTCATACGCTTTTTCGATCCATATTCTCAAGTTTTGTGTATGTTCAAGTAATGTTTGATTATCCAAAGTGTTCACCTCTATGAACCATCCTATCAAACGTTTACCTATTGCTCAAATAGAAAAGCTATCCGGCGTGATATGCC
>NZ_CP145733.1:2529145-3099136 GCF_036884855.1 Bacillus sp. MAG717A | reverse complement strand
TTCAAGCTGTTCTTGGTGTAAATATCTAGGTTTGACCTGTTGAACAAAGGAGATAGCTGCGGTGAGCCACTCTTCCATTTTCTGATCAAATGTATCGACGGCTGGCTGAATATCCGTATAAAAATCATACGATGGGTACTCCTCTTCAGCCTTTCCCTTTTGGTACTGCTCATACGCTTTTTCGATCCATATTCTCAAGTTTTGTGTATGTTCAAGTAATGTTTGATTATCCAAAGTGTTCACCTCTATGAACCATCCTATCAAACGTTTACCTATTGCTCAAATAGAAAAGCTATCCGGCGTGATATGCCGGTCTTGCCGCCAGTTTATACTCGGCTGCATGAAGCTTCACTTCACAGTCCTTTACTTCTGATTCAAGCCGGTCAATTATTTGTTCTTGCTCTTCTATTGCTGCACGTTTTGTCTGATTCACAGCAAGAGACAGCTCTGCTTCCACCGCATCAATTTTTCGCTCGATTTCCTCTAACAACTGCAAAATGGATTCTTTTGATACAAATTCGCTCATCATCAGATTCCTCCTTTATCGTCTCTCGTTACATTCTCTTTTCTTTCTCACCCTCCTTCACACATGACAAAACTAGAAGCAAATCGCCAATCTAAGTGTAGATAAGCGCTATTTCTTCCTTTTCGACAGATGCTTGTCCTTCTTTGTATGATTGCGTCCGATTGTGTAAATTCTAAGGACAAAAGGAGGTAGATTTCATGAAAAAGAAGCCAGCACCAAAAGAGCAAAATCCAAAAGGGAAAGAAAACAGTACAGATCAACTTGATAAAAAGCTCGGCGGTCCTAATCGTCCATCTACGTAAAAAAAGCAGGCACCCCCTGCTTTTTATTTATGCAAAAAATAGTGCTCTAATGAGAAAAGAAAACGAAGCTGTCTTTTTTTATGAAAATACCAGTCAGTCAGTTCAATCTGCTTTGGCAGCGCCTCTGCCTCAAATAAAGATGGACTCAATTTCTTTTGAAACCAATCTTCCCTTTGATCGTCTAATGAATGTGTCATCACCGGATAAACCGTTCGAAGAAAAGGTGTTGACCTTCTAGCGATCCCTAAAAACGGCTCAAAATCAAACCGAGACCCAGTATGTGGAACCGCATGCAAAAAATGATAAAAATCCGAAAACAAATCGGCTCGAAATAGTAGTTTCGCTAGTTTTTTACCTAATGTAATGCGTTCCTTTACATTGGAAAACTTCCGTATGGTTAAGCCGTACAAATGCCCGTCCACCGTTGGAAAAACAACGGTTTGGAAATGTCCCCACTCGCTGAAAAGATATTGAATCGAGTGAAAAACATTCTTTTTCAGAAGAGGATTTTGTATAATAGGAGATTGTATAGTATATTGTTCATTTATGATGAGTGCATAAAGCAGACGCTCTGTGTCACGCTTTAGCCAAAAATGTTCCCACTCAGCGCTCATAAACCGAGACACGGAGAAATAAGGCAGCAGATGAAACAAAGGTTGACTGCATCTCTTAGACCATTCATACAAAAGAAGCTGAGGATAAGCATCCGAAAAGATCAGCCAATTCGCTCTTTCATATGCTGTGAAAAAAAGGTGCCCCTGCTGATCCGTTAAACCTGGATGGAAGAGTTCGCCCTTTAAATCTGTCATGGACCACCCTGCATTTCTTGAGACAAAGGAAGCGAGCAGCGACCATTTCATCTCTGGATGCCGGTCATAAAACCGCTTGTAAGCATTTGTCCTCGTCAGGTTGTCTTTATTTTTTGCTTTCGTTTCACGCAAAATTTGCTGAGTGATGATGTGCTCTTCTTGGGACAACATGGTGATCTCTCCAATACAAAATGCATTAAAAGGAGGCTGAAACTTGATGATTCGGTATCCAAACGGAAAATCGTATCAGCCCATTCAACAAATTGGGACAAAAAAAAGAATCAGCGGCGAATCCTCTTATAGTAACCGCGGGATGACGCTTGAGGCTGATTTAAATGAAACGAACCAATACTATTTGGTCAACGGGATCGCAGTCATTCATAAAAAGCCTACCCCAGTTCAAATTGTGAATGTGGATTATCCAAAAAGAAGTGCTGCTGTCATTAAAGAAGCCTATTTTAAACAATCCTCCACAACGGACTATAACGGGGTGTACAAAGGCCGCTATATCGATTTTGAAGCAAAGGAAACCAAAAGCTCTACTTCGTTTCCGCTCAAAAATTTCCACGACCATCAAATTGAGCATATGAAACAGGTTGAAAAGCAAGGCGGCATTTGTTTCGTTATTATATCCGCATTTGGCTCCGTTTATTATTTGCCCGCTTCAGATCTCTTTTTCTTCTGGGAGCGGCAGAAGCAAAACGGCCGAAAATCCATTAGCAAAGAAGAATTAATGGAAGCTGGCCACATAATGACACTTGGATATTCGCCAAGAATTGATTATATTAAAGTAGTGGAAACACTTCATTTTTCGGATGAAAGCAAGCAGCAATTACGTTCGAAAAAGGTTTAACACGAAAGGTTGAGATGTGATGTCTGATCAATTTACAAGTCGTGAGCAGCGACGTAAAGCAAGTCAAGAAAACAATAAGAAGCAAAAGAACAAAAAAGGCAAAAAGAAAGCAGGTCTATTTAAAAAAATATTTTTATCTTTACTCGTGATCGGTCTACTTTGTTTAGTTGCCGGAATCACAACTTTTGCCGTTTTTGCATCAAGCGCTCCTTCTATTGATGATAGTAAGCTTAAAACACCATACTCTTCAAAACTTTATGATAAAGACAAGAAAGTGTTTGCAGAAGTTGGTGCAGAAAAAAGAACGTATGTCTCGATAAAAGATATACCCGATGTGGTAAAAGACGCATTTATTGCGACTGAAGATGCACGTTTTTATAAGCACCACGGGATTGACCCAATCCGTATTGGCGGTGCCCTTGTCGCAAACGTTGAGGACGGCTTTGGCGCTGAAGGCGGAAGTACAATTACACAGCAGGTTGTGAAAAACTCCCTCCTGAGCAATCAAAAGACGTTAAAACGGAAAGTACAGGAAGTATGGCTCTCGATTCAGCTTGAGCAAAAATACTCTAAAGATGAAATTTTGGAAATGTATTTAAACCGTATTTTCTTCTCTCCTTATGCTTATGGTGTGGGGAAAGCAGCTGAACAATTTTTCGGAGTCACAGATTTAAATAAACTAACCGTTGCACAGGCTGCCACTCTTGCAGGTATGCCGCAGAGTCCTTCTGCCTATAACCCAGTGAAACACCCAGAGGCAGCGGAAAAACGCCGTAATATCGTTTTAAGCCTTATGAAAAAACAAGGCTATATTTCTGAAAAAGATTATGACGTTGCAAAAGCAACCCCTGTCAACAAGACAGTTGTTTCAGCTAGTAAATATAAGAGCCAAAACTCTAGTAAGTACTCTGCCTACATTGAAGAAGTGATGGAAGAAGTACAGAAAAAAGCTAAAGTGGATGCATCAACTGATGGATTAAAAATCTATACATCACTTGATCGAAAAGCACAGGATCACCTAGATGATATCATCAATGGAGATTCAGTTGGATTTACGAAAGGTATGCAGGCGGGTGTCACCCTGCTTGATACGAAAAATGGTGAAATACGCGCCATTGGCGGTGGACGTGATGTACCAGCCGGCGGCTTTAACTATGCGACAGATGCAAAACGCCAGCCAGGGTCCACAATAAAACCGATCTTAGATTACGGCCCAGTCATTGAAAACAAAAAATGGTCAACATATCAGCAAATCGATGATGCACCATATACGTACTCAGATGGGACACCAATTAACAACTTTGATAGAAGACACTTAGGGAAAATGTCGATGAGAAGTGCTTTGGCACAATCACGTAACATCCCTGCACTCAAAGCATTCCAAGAAGCTGGTTCAGCGAATGCCGCGCAATTTGCGAATAATTTAGGCATGGACTTACCTTCTGATATTCCAGAATCTTATTCAATTGGTGGATTTGAAGATGGTGTGTCTTCATTGAAAATGGCAGGTGCATTTAGTGCGTTCGGCAATAACGGATACTATAATGAACCGCACGCTGTCACATCTGTTGAATTTAATGACGGGACAAAGCTTGACCTTACGCCGGATTCAAAAGCAGCGATGAGTGATTACACAGCATTTATGATCACAGATATGCTGAAAACTGCTGTTCAATCTGGAACTGGTACACTTGCACAAGTACCGAACGTTCAAGTAGCTGGTAAAACCGGTACAACGAACTTCACACAAGATGATATTAATAAACACAATATCCCTTCTGGCGGTGCGAAAGATTCGTGGTTTGTCGGTTATACGCCGCAATATACAGCAGCCGTTTGGACTGGAATCGGTAACTCAAAAGATGCAGACGGTAAGATGTGGCTTACTGATTACGAGCAGCGTGTTGCCAAAATCGTCTTCCAGCGATTAATTTCTCAAATTGATGATGGAAGCGGCTCATTTGAAAAACCAGACAGTGTCGTCGAAGCTACGGTTGAAAAAGGTTCAGATCCAGCAAAATTAGCCGGACCGAATACTCCAAGTGATAAAAAGACAACAGAATACTTTGTTAAAGGAACAGTTCCAACAAAAGTGTCTGACACTTATGAGAAAAAAGAAGCCGATAAGCCTTCTGACTTAAAAGCGGTGTATGATGAAGAGAAAAAATCCATTACACTGACTTGGGGCTATTCTGACGACGCTGATGCTACATTTAATGTCAAGCAAGCGGTTGATAATGGCGGCTATAAAGAGATTCAAAACAGCTCTGCTAAAGAAGCGGTCATCTCTGATGTGAAGCCTGGCTCCACATATAAATTCCAAGTGACTGCCACTGTAGAGGATGTCACAAGTAAAGCAGCTTCTACCTTCCTCACCATTAAGGATGACGATGATGAAGAAGAAAAAGCGGATGATGAGAATAAAGAAGAAGAAGAACCGCAGCAGCCTGACGACGAGCAAACAGACCAAACAGACGATAACAAAAATCAGCCCCCTGGCACTGATGAGCAAAAGCCTGATGACAAAAAAGATCAAGATAAGGATAAGGATCAGGACCAAGGCGGAAATACCGAAAACGGAAATAATGGTTCTTCAGATGATGGATCAGACAGTACAAATGGGAACAGCAACTCACAAACTGATCATAAAGATAAAAAGAAAGATGATGCGAAAGCCAACTCTCAAAGTTCCAATTCGCAATCAAATTCTACTTCTCGTAAAGAAGATGAATAATGAAAAAGCACTTGCCTCTTTGGCAAGTGCTTTAAGATTGTTGACAAAGGGCTAAAATGATCTTGATTTTAGCCCTTTGTCTTCTTTTCAGCGTGATAGAAAACCTTTGCAGTCTAGGAAGGACGAGCACTGGAGCGGAGCGAATTTGACATTCGTGAGCACCGGAGCGCAGACCTGACAAAGAATGCGAGGGTTTGTCTACACGCTTGAAAGCACTTGCCTCCTTGGCAAGTGCTTTTTTTAACGCTGCTGTCTGATTTTCTTAAGTGCTTCATATTTTCCATACTGCTTTTTTAATTCCGTGTATAGCTCGTCCAATTGTATAAAGCAGTGATATTGAGTAGGTTTTAACAAAATGAACTCTAAACGTTCCGTCCAATTAATCGGAGCAACAGGAAATGTCTCTTGCTTGATAAGTTCCCATTCAAGCGTTTGGACACTCTCCCCCTTGATCCAGTAAAACATCGCGATCATACCGATGATTCCTTGCAGCATATCATCTTCTTCACAGCGGGATTTCCTTGTTTGGAAACGTGGGAGCATTTTTTCTTTTAATTCGTTCCACAGTTCGAACATGACAGGAACAAATTCTTCTGTTTCCTGCCATGGAAGCTCGTCTGTTAAAGGTTCCGAAGATAGATCATATGCGAGCGGGTTGGCTCTCAGTATGTCTACTCGATCACCTTTAATCTCGACCTTTTTCTCTTTTAGCTTTTCGACATATGAGGTGAAAACAGCTGCCCCGCTCATGCCAGCTTCACCAATCCTTTTTTCAGCCTCTTCTGCCCTTCCCTGCACATATCAAGAAGCGGACACGATTCGCACTGCGGCCGCTGCGCCTTACAATGATATCTCCCAAAAAAGATCAGGCGGTGATGCGTCACAGACCAATCTTCTTTTGGCACCTTTTTCATCAAGGTTTGCTCTACTTCAAGCACAGAATCCTTCCAGCGGCAGATGCCTAGACGCTTGCTGACTCGTTCTACATGTGTATCTACTGCAATTGCCGGTACCCCAAAAGCGACCGAAACGACGACATTTGCTGTTTTCCGGCCAACCCCAGGAAGCTTGACAAGCTCATCCCGGTCCTTTGGTACTTCACCGCCATATTCTTCAATCAGCATTTTGCTCAACTTTTGAATGTTTTTAGCCTTATTTCGATAAAGACCAATCGAGCGAATATCTTGCTGCAGTTCTTCAAGCGGTACACTTAAATAGTCTTCTGGTGTTTTATATTTTTGAAATAACGTTTTGGTGACTTTGTTTACAAGCACGTCTGTACACTGAGCGGAGAGCGCAACAGCAATCACAAGCTCAAATGGATTGGCATGAACAAGCTCACACTCCGCCTCTGGAAACATATCTCCTATAATATCTAAACACTCATTGATTTGTTTTTTTGATAACATGCCTTCTCCTTTATTGGTTATTGTTCCAGCCAATTATAAAAAGGAACTTGTCGTTTATAAGTACCCGTCTCTTCTTTTGAAGGTGGCGTTTTCTGCTGAGAACGGAAATGCTGGCTATGCTCTTTTGCTTCTTCCGCTGTTTTCAGCCCTTTCTTTTTCCACTCAAATAAAATTCGATCAATATAACGGAAATTTAATTTCCCTGATAAAACAGCTTCTCTTAGCGCTAGCCGAATCATCTCAGCATCATGATGGTCTTGATCCATCCAGATCGAAAGGGTTTCTCCTTCAAGAGGAGACAGCGGTCTTCCGAATTCATCTTCAAATAAAGCATATAAAGATTTTTCTGCCTGCACATGTTGTTTTTGAGCTTCTTTCGCCTGTTTTGTTTCTAAAAAGTCATACAGTACGCCCCATAAAGGTTCTACTGAGTAACGGTCATGCTGAATACCAGACCTGTCCTCAAATGGCTGAATTGAGATAAATCCTTTTTGAATCAGATGCTGTACCATATACGCGCACTCTTCCGCTGATATGGTCATTCCATGAGAAAGCTCTTCAAATGTTTGAAAGAAAACACCTTGTTCTTCATTCATTTTAATCTTGAGCATGACCATCATCTGTGATTCATTCAGTCCTAACTGCTCATAATGAGCAATCAGCAAATTAGGCAAACTTGTCGCCCCCATTTGCTGCATATTAATAAATTGCTGCCTATTCATCGGATACACCTCTTCATTTTAAGTATATCACGTTTTATTTCACGTGCCTCCCTAAAAAGACGTTTGAAAAAGCCTCCATTTATTGGAGGCTTTCACGTCTTAAGGGTATAAACGGTTTAATAATCTTGGGAAAGGAATGGTTTCACGCACATGCGGCGCTCCACTAATCCAAGCAACTGTACGTTCAAGTCCAAGACCAAAACCTGAATGCGGTACAGAACCGTATTGTCTTAATTCTGTATACCATTTGTAAGTTTCCTGATCAAGCCCATGTTCTTTCAATCTTGCTTCAAGAAGCTCTAAATCATGAACACGCTCAGAACCGCCAATAATCTCTCCGTAGCCTTCTGGTGCAATCAAGTCTGCACAAAGGACAACATCTTCACGATCCGGTGCTGGCTGCATATAGAACGGTTTTAATGATGTTGGGTAATGAGTGATAAACACTGGTTTATCATAGCTTTCGGCAATCGCTGTTTCGTGAGGCGCTCCGAAATCATCTCCCCATTCGATATCATCAAAGCCTTTTTCCTGCAAGAATTTAATCGCTTCATCGTAAGTGATGCGCGGGAATGGTGCTTTGATGTTTTCTAATTTCTCTGTATCACGACCTAGTGTATGCAGCTCCACTTTACAGTTTTCAAGTACACTTTGAACAACATGAGACACATAATTTTCTTGATACTCAAGGTTTTCATTGAATTCGACAAAAGCCATCTCAGGCTCGATCATCCAAAACTCAATTAAATGACGTTTTGTTTTAGATTTTTCAGCTCTAAATGTTGGGCCAAATGAGAATACTTTTCCGAGTGCCATTGCTGCAGCTTCCATGTAAAGCTGACCACTTTGAGAAAGGTACGCATCTTCATCAAAATATTTCGTAGCAAACAGTTCCGTTGTGCCCTCAGGTGCACTTCCAGTTAAAATTGGCGGATCTACTTTCACGAAACCTTCTTGATGGAAATATTCATATGTAGCACGAATAATTTCGTTACGGATTTTCATAATGGCATGCTGTTTTTTAGAACGAAGCCATAAATGACGGTGATCCATTAAGAATTCTGTTCCATGCTCTTTCGGTGTAATTGGGTAATCTGTCGCTTCATGAATCACTTCAATGGATTTCACTTGTAATTCAAAACCTAGTGGTGAACGCTCATCTTTTGTCACTTGACCTGTCACATAGACAGATGTTTCTTGTGTGACTGATTTCGCAAGCTTAAAGACTTCCTCTTCCACTTCTGCTTTTACTACGACTCCTTGAATAAAGCCTGTCCCGTCACGCAGCTGCAAAAATGCAATTTTTCCGCTTGAACGTTTATTGGCAATCCATGCGCCGATGGTTACTTCTTGATCGACGTGTTTGAACACTTGATTAATTGTTGTTTTCAACATAATTCCCTCCAAAGCCAGAAAGAAACTCACCTATTTGGCAGGTGTGAATCTTTTTTCATACATTTTATTATAACCGTTCTAAATCAGCATGGTCAACGCAAGACAGGAGAAACTACGGTGTTAAATTTTTTTCCACGCGTCCTGTCGAAAAGTCGACATAGCTGAAGCTATATTGATTGTTCTCATTTAAGTACGTCACTTCCCAAAGGAGTACGTCACCTTCTCTCGCTAATTTGACTTCTTTTAGCTTAGAGACCGTGTTCTCCTTTTGAACGGCTTGTACTGCTTGATTCGAGGTAATGCCATCTTTTGCTTTTTTTGCGATCACTTTTTCTTTTTTGCTTGCAGGAACCCAAACGTAGGTCGTTTCATTCTGTTTGTTTTTCCCTTCAACAATAAATTGCTTTTCTTTCCCGACAAAGGTTTCCACTTGCTCCACTTGTACGATGTTTGCTTGTTCTTTTGCTCGTTCGATCGCTGCTTCATGCCCTTGTTCTCTTTGTCCCATAGCAATTTGATAAATCCACGTAAAGCTGATGATGCCAATGAGCAGAACGAGAGCCACTACAGATGAAATAATCCAGACTATTTTTTTCATGTCAAGCTTCCCCTATGTGCGATATATCGTAAATACCGCTTGATTTTGGTCTTCTTGATCTAATGCTAATCCAAACATGAGATCTTCTCTTTTAAGCGTTCTGTTCAATAAATCAACGATTTTGTATAGGTCTTCTGAATGCTTAATTTGAACAGTTGAAAGTACCTCTATTTTACTTTCCACTTCTAATTCCTCCTCGGTACGTAAATATTGTTAGTCATACTTTTCTGCACGGAAACCGATACTATTTTTACAACGGAACACAAAAAGCCGTTACGATAAATTAACTCCAAACCCACACCAGCTAAAGGCCGCTTATGACAGCGGCTTTTCGTTGTTAAGGTTTTCTATATACGCCTCAAGTGACTCTTTTGACATCTCGTGAACTGGCGCATGAGGGAGTGATTCTAAAAATAGTTTTCCATATGAAGCGGTTTTCACTCGGCGGTCTAAAATTAGCAATGTGCCTATGTCTTTTTCAGAACGCAGCAAGCGTCCAGCTCCTTGCTTAAAGGTTAACACAGCTTCTGGTAAAGCGACGGCTTTAAATGGATTCTTCCCTTGTTTTTTAGCTGCATCACATTTTGCTTCAATGAGCGGAGAATCAGGCGGCCGGAACGGAAGACGTGCCATGATGACTGTTGTCAGCTCTGAGCCTGGAAAATCAACACCTTCCCAAAAGCTACCCGTACCAAGTAAAATGGCTTGTTTTGCCAATTTGAACATTTTCGTTAATTTCACGGGGCTTCCGCCTGTCAAACCTTGAGCAAAAAGGGCGGACTGCATCCCTTCTGTTTTTAGCTCTTCATAGACTGCTTTTAACATCTCATGTGAATTAAACAAAGCCAATATTTTTGCATGCTGCTGTTTTTCCATGACCTTAATATATTGCGCAGCTTGCTTTACATAATCTCGTTCATCACGGTTCGTAATCGGCGGCATATCTGCCGGAACAATGACCTTGAGCTGTTTTTCAAGTTCGAAAGGTGAATCAATTTGTACAAGATGAGGGTAAAAATCTTGCAGGCCAAACCGTTCCAAGCAATAATCAAAGCGGTGATTGATGGTGAGCGTCCCTGATGTGAGGACGACACTCTTTTTGTTCATAAAGAAACGATCAGCCAAAAGCTCTCCAGTATCTAACGGCTGTGCATGCATAAAGACTGCGTTTTTGGCACCCTTTGCATCAATTTCAATCCAAACCGTTTCACCGTTTTTCGGTTCAAAGATAAACCGGTAAAGCGTACTGCAAAAAGTATGCATAAACGACATGACCTGGTCGTATTCCTCTGCTTCAAAGGCAAAGTGTTCTGTCAGCTGATCACTTTTTTGAAGAAGCTCGTTTTTTTGCTGCTCATACAACTTCTCACAAGCAATTAACAAAGAACACAGCTTACTTGCCGTTTCTTTAATCCGTTTCCACTGAGCATGCTTTGAATGATGACGGACTCTATGTATGAGACGATTGATGTCGGCTTTTGGTTTTGTCCTTTTCACAAATGAATGAACGCTGCTAAAGAAAGCATCACTTTCCATTTGAAGCTGATTGAGATACTCATCCATTTCGATAAAAGTGTCCGTCTGTAACCCTGCATGATGAAATCTTTTTTTCAGTTTCTTTAACAGTCCGCCTTGCAAGGAGCCAAGCTGCGTTAATTTCGCATGAAGCTGGATATAAGACGCACTATCCCCTAGTGTTTCATTGGCTGTTTTCTCAAATTGATGGGCTTCGTCTATCACATATACGTCAGCATGCTGAAAGATAGACGATGCCTCTGTTTGTGATAAGAGCAGACGATGATTCGTTAAAATTAAATCAGCTGTTTTTGCCCTTTTTTTGGCGCGCTCATAAAAGCAATACTCTTTAAAACGGCGCTTTTTTGATGTAAACGGCATATGTACACAGGAAATTCGGTCTTTTATATTGGCAGCTCCTGACGGTAAATTCAGTTCAGATAAATCACCTGTTTCTGTAACAAGGAGCCACATTAAAATTTGCGCCTTCGTTAAGACCACATCATAGTTATCATCTTCCTCATGAAGCACATGCTCAAACTTATCTAAACAAATATAATGCGCCCGGCCTTTAAAGACACAGGCAGCAGGCTCAAACGGGAGCAGTTGATTCAACATCGGCACATCGCGCTGAAGCATTTGCTGCTGCAACAGGATGGAATAAGTACTAATAATGACAGGTTTTCCTGATTTCCTCGCTTCTAGAGCGGCTGGGATGAGGTAAGCGAGCGTTTTCCCAATACCCGGTGCCGCTTCAATTAATGCATAGGCTCGTTCATGAAACACGTCTCTGACTTTATTCATCATCGTAAGCTGGCCTTCTCTTACCTCATAGCCTTCTACCGTTTGCGGAAGCTTCTTTTTGATCTCCTCAAACAGTTTTTCATCATCTTCACCTACTAAATGTGTCGCCCTACTGATAGGATTGGTGACATCTTTTACAGCAAAAGAGCCGACTTCCACCAAAGAATCTTCCAGGCTAGCATGGCTCGTTTCAAGCTGCTTAATTAAGAGTCCTATATCACTTAGGAGATAAGAAGATAATCTGCGCAGCTGCTTCAGCACATTTTGTGGTGTATGTTTTAATTGATGTAATAAAGTTAAAAATAACATGGCAGTAACTTCCGCATCACTATCCGCCCTATGCGGGTGGTCATGTGGAAGCATGAGCTCTTCACTTAATTCAGTGAGCTTATAACCTTCAAGCTCAGGATAAAGAATTCTAGAAATCTCAACTGTATCAATTGCTAGCACATCCAGCTCATTTTTCCCGCATGCTTTTAGTTCATCATTTAAAAAATTCAAATCAAAATGAACATTGTGCGCAACAAAATAAGCACCCTGTATGAGATCATACACCTCTTGGGCAATGTCCTCAAAAAACACCGCATCGTCAACCATGTGCTGCTGAATGCCTGTCAGCTGTTCAATAAATCCAGGGATTGTTTTTCCCGGGTTCACATATTTTGAATACCGTTCGACAATTTGTCCATTTTCAATGACCACCGCAGCTATTTGAATGATTTTATCACCCTTTTTAGGTGAATTCCCGGTGGTTTCAATATCAACGACAACAAACCTTTGATCGGTCATAAAATGGACACCTCAATTCCTCGTTTCACCCTGAAGCGAAACACACTCTGGACAAAATAGATGAAACAGAACAGCTTCTCTTCCTGAAACTGTTCTGTTTCTACGGAGCTTGCGTTATAAAATCGTTCTCGCAGGCTCTTGCCCAATCATTTGTTCAATTTGATTTTGTTTATTTAACACGACCACTTTTGGTGTATGAGTCTTTGCTTCTTCTTCTGACAGCATCCCATAAGCAATAATAATGACTTCATCCCCTGGCTGAACCAATCTCGCCGCCGCACCATTTAGACAAATGACACCGCTCTTTCTTTCGCCAGGAATAATATATGTTTCAAGTCTTGCGCCATTATGATTATTGACAATTTGTACTTTCTCATTTGCCATCATACCTGCCGCATCAAGTAAATCTTCGTCAATTGTAATACTTCCCACATAATGTAAGTTTGCTTCTGTTACCGTCGCTTTATGAAGCTTAGATGTCATAAAGGTTCTATACATGTTTTTCACCGCTTTCAGGAACATGGAAAATCACATTATCAATCAGTCTTGCCCGTGAAAATTTCACCGCAATCGCCATAATGACTTGACCTGCCAACTGCTCAAGTGGCTCAAGTTCTGGATATGAGTAGATCTCAATATAATCAATTTCTCCGCTCGTCTGAACAAGTTCCTCTTCAATCAGCTGATACACACGACTGACATCACGCTCACCTTTTTCAACAGCTAACCGTCCTTTTTTTAATGCGCGGTATAAAGCGGGTGCTTCTTGTCTTTCTTTTTCTGACAAGTACACATTCCTTGAACTTTTCGCTAAACCATCTTCTTCTCTTACTGTTGGTACAGATACAAGGTGAAGATCAAAGAAGAAATCCTTGATCATCGCATCGATCACAGCGACTTGCTGTGCATCCTTTAGACCAAAATAGACATTTGTTGGTGACACAAGATGAAACAGCTTTGTAAGCACAGTGACAACGCCGTCAAAATGTCCTGGACGTTTTTTTCCGCATAAGACATCCGTCCGCTTTTGAACCGTCATCGTAATAGATGGATCATTTTGGTACATTTCTTTCACATCAGGTGTAAATAAAATGTCCACTCCTGCTGCTTCTGCAAGACGCTGGTCTCTTTCCATATCCCTTGGATAGGATTCAAAGTCTTCATTTGGTCCAAATTGCAAAGGATTGACAAAAATACTCATCACGACAATATCATTTTGACCTCTTGCCTCTTTCGCAAGCGTCAGATGTCCTTCATGAAGAAAGCCCATCGTCGGAACAAAGCCGATTGTATGCTGCTTTTTTTGATGCTGCTTGATTAATTCTTTTAGCTCGTGAATATGGGTGACAACGTTCATTTTTTGATTCCCCCATATAAACCATCAAGGACTTCTTCTTTGATATGAAACGTGTGCATGTCCTCTGGAAATGTGCGTGCTTTTACTTCTTTCGTATATTGAATGAGCGCTTCTTTTAAAACAGTATCAATTTGCGCGTATTGTTTCACAAACTTAGGTGTTCTAGACACCCCGTATCCTACCACATCATGGTAAACAAGAACTTGTCCGTCTGCCTCAGCTCCTGCACCAATTCCGATCACAGGAATCTTCAGCATGTCGGTAATTCGTTTTGTCAGTTCGCCAGGTACGCATTCCAGCACAAGTGCGATTGCACCAGCTTCCTCACATTTCAAGCTGTCTTCAATCAATTTTTGAGCACTTTCGTGGTCTTTTCCTTGCACCTTATACCCGCCAAGTACACCAACAGATTGAGGTGTGAGGCCTAAATGACTGACGACAGGAATGCCGCCTCTTGTTAGAGCTTGAATGGATTCAAATACTCCATCTCCGCCTTCTAGCTTTAAGGCATCGGCACCGCTTTCTTGCATGATGCGTGCTGCATTTTTCATTGTTTCTTCTAACGAATAATGGTAAGACATAAATGGCATATCAGTCACAACAAATGTGTCTTTTGCGCCTCTTTTCACTGCTTTTGTGTGATGGATCATATCATCCATCGTGACTTGAACTGTGGAATCTAGTCCAAGTACAACCATCCCAAGTGAATCACCAACTAAGATCATGTCGACTTCCGCTTTTTCCGCTTGCTTTGCAGCTGGATAGTCGTATGCGGTCAGCATCACAATAGGTTCATTTTGTTCTTTCATTTTGAAAAAATCTAGCTTTGTCTTCATTTGTTCCTCCTCATTCTGGAGAGGAGATGGCTTGCCTCACATCACATGCTTTGATTTCTCATGTGCGGCGAATCATCCCTCTGTCCAAGTCCCTTAGGATCAAGGCAGAAATTTATCAAATTTTTCTTCCTAACAGGTACAGTTCTTTGCAGATACTGCCCACACGAAGTATATCAAAAATGTGCCGGGTGTTCCACTCATGTTGACTTGATCTCAATGTCTGCGGAGTAGATTTTTTGGATACCGTCCTCCGTTTCAAGCAATAAAACACCTTCTTCATTGATTCCAAGCGCCTTCCCCGAATATTGCCCATTGACGGTGCGGGCAACAATACGTTGACCGATCGTCATCGCAAACGATTCCCATAGTTGTTTAATCGGCGCAAATCCTTGCTGCATATAATCATCATACCTTTTTTCAAAGGTGGACATGATCTGTTGTATGAGTGCAGCCCGATCCACTTTTTCGTTCAGTTCCATTCGCAGACTTGTGGCGACGTCCTTTAGTTCATCTGGGAAGTCATCAGCTGTTTGGTTCACATTTATGCCCGGTCCAATAATGACCGCATGAACCTGGTCAGCTTCTGCTTTTAATTCAGTCAGAATACCAACGACCTTTTTTCCATTCAACAAAATATCGTTTGGCCATTTAATAGATGGAGCGAGTCCTGTTTGCCGCTCAATCGCTTCTGTGATGGCTACTGATGCCAAAAGCGTCATTTGCGGCGCTTTATAGAGCGGGATCTCAGGCCGGAGAATGAGACTCATCCAAATGCCTGTCCCATTTGGTGAATGCCACGTTCTTTGAAGACGCCCTTTTCCGTCTGTCTGGTGATCGCTGACAACGATCGTGCCGTGGGGCGCACCTTCATTTACAAGATCATGGGCAATCAGCTGAGTTGAAGCGACTTCTTTCTGAAAGTAAATATGCCTGCCAAAGCTCTCTGTTTCAAGACCAAACAGAATTTCGTCCTCACTAATTTTGTCCGGTTTACGAAGCAGACGGTATCCTTTTCTTCTGACCGCTTCTACCTCATACCCCTCTTTTCGCAAATCCTCCATATGCTTCCATACAGCCGTTCGGGAGCAGCCAAGCTCATCACAAATTTGCTGACTTGAGACAAAATCCTGGCTGGATGCTGTAAATAGTTCAATTAATCGTTTTCTAATTGCGGATCGCATGCTTTAAGCCACTCCTCTATGGCTTCTTTTCGGTTTTCTAAACGGTTTTGCAAAACAGCTTTTTTCACAAAATGAAGCTCTTCTGCAATCCATTTCCCAGACGTCTTTTGCCGAAAGGCCATTAAATCTTTTCCTGAAACAGCGAGGTCTTGGAGCTTTTTAATCGGCAGTGCATCATAAGAACGCTTCGCTGCCTCCAGCTCATCAAAGAAAATGCGGCGTTCATGTTTTAGCTGCGTGATCTTCAAACTAGATAAGAGCACGTGTTCACCAGCTTCAAACATGTTTTCCGCATCCCAGTCACAATCAACGTATTTACTAATAGCTATTGCGCCTTTCAAAAGCTTCGTTGACAGCTTCCATTCTTTTAAGAAGACCGCAGCCTCCGCTTCATCTAGGCCAAGCAAATGGATACAAGCCCCCCATACCTCTTCTAGTCCATCCAGCAAGTAATATGGAAAGGTTTGAAAGGATTCGTGAAGACGATCCTCTTTGAGACCTGGTAATTCTTCATATAACCTAGTTGAGATGAGCACTTGAATGGCCTGCTCACAATGACGGCCTTTTAAAAGCTTCTCCATTTCAATCTTTTTGCGCTCAACCGATATGTTGGCAAGCAGATGCTTATCTTTTTTCATAGCTTCAGCCGTCTCATCAGCGAGCTCAAAGCCAAGCTGGCTTAAAAAACGGACAGCTCTCATCATGCGAAGCGCATCTTCTTGAAAGCGGCACGCAGGATCTCCTACGGTTTGAATTCGTTTCCGCTTAATATCCTGTTTACCACCTACATAATCAATGATTTCCCCGTTTATATCCATGGCCATCGCATTAATCGTTAAATCTCTTCTTAAAAGATCTTCCTTAAGCGACTTGATAAACGCCACTTCTTTCGGTCTGCGAAAATCTTCATATTCTGATTCCGTTCGAAATGTCGTGACCTCATAGCTAACACCCTCATGTAAAACAATGACAGTGCCATGCTCCTTACCGACATCTACTGTTTTTTCAAATAAGGACTCAACCTTATCAGGTGTTGCATCTGTCGCAATATCGATATCGCCGATTTCCCGTCCTAATAGAACATCTCTCACCGCTCCGCCGACAAAGTAAGCCTGATGCCCATGTTCGTGCAGTGTATGTAATATAGGGATCGCATGTGTGAATGGTTCATTCATCTTCAACATCACCTTCGATCAATTCTAGGTAAAGCTTTTCATATTCACTCACAATCTTTTCAGAGGAGAATTGAGCCTGAACACTAGACTGAGCTGCCGCTGACACTTTTTCATGAAGCGCTTCGTCTTTTAGCAGAGACACTGCGTGCTTTGCTGCTCCGTCTATATCGCCGAGCGGGACAAGAAACCCTGTTTCTCCATGTGTAATGACCTCTGGAATACCTCCGACATCCGTTCCGATACAAGGGACACCGCATGCCATTGCTTCAAGAAGCACAAGCCCAAAGCTCTCCTTCTCTGAAAGAAGCAGCTTCAGATCACTTATTGAATAAAGCTCCTCAACCTTCTCTTGCTTGCCTAAAAACAACACGCGGTCTGTCAATCCCAATTTTTTCACAAGTTCGCATACGACCGATTTTTCAGGACCATCACCAATGAGCAGCAGCTTTGCCTGCACCTGTTCAGAAATCTTTTGAAACACATGAATCACATCATGCACCCGTTTCACTTTTCGAAAGTTTGATACATGGATGATGACCTTTTCGTTCGGTAAAAGACCATAATGTGTCTTTAACAAATCGTGATCTTCACGCAAATACACCCGTTCATCAACAAAATTATGAATCGTATCAATCTTTTTATCTGGTTTGATGAGATCGTACGTCTGCGCAGCTAATGAATGCGACACCGCCGTCACACGATCCGATGATTCGATGGCGAACCGAATGACTTCCTTTAATGATGGATCATAGCCTAAAACCGTAATATCCGTTCCGTGAAGCGTCGTAACGACTTTCACAGAGTGTCCAGTCATTTGTTTGGCTAAAAACGCACAGACAGCGTGCGGGACCGCATAATGCGCGTGAATAATATCAAGCTTTTCTCGTTTTGCAACTTCTGCCAATTTACTTGCCAGCGCAAGGTCATAAGGCGGATATTGAAAAACAGCATATTGATTCACATCCACCTCATGAAAATAAATATTCGGATATACTTTATTAAGCCTAAACGGAATGCTAGAGGTAATGAAATGAACATCGTGCCCTTTTTCAGCTAAACGTTTTCCAAGCTCCGTGGCTATAATGCCCGATCCGCCGACACTTGGATAACATGTAATTCCGACCTTCAGTTTTTTCATAATTCCCCCCCAAGTAAGTCATCGTCCATCAAAAGTGGTTTCTTTGTGATAAACCCTTCTGCATAAGCTTTGTTGACTTCTCTTCCATACATAGACTCTCTCATTTTGACAAAATCAATATAACCGTTCACAAGAGGTGTCTCTACTGAATTTGCCGATTTAACAAATTGACTTTTATACGCATGCAAGCTATCAATTTTTTGGTGCATTTCCTCAGAAATATCGATCACAAAATCTGGACGATGGTGCCCATTAATCATGTAATAATACATTTGGCTTATTTTATGCGCTGGCTGCTTGTATGAATCTTCAAATTTATGTATACCTGCAGAAAAAGCGGCCTCTTCTACAAGTGAGCCCGCATGGCCATGATCTGGATGCCGATCTTGGTGGTGCGGAGCGAAAATCAGTTTCGGTTTGTATGTTCGAATCACGCCCGCAATTTCCTTCATCGCTTCGTCATTTAGATACAGCCCTCTATCTGGCAGTGTAAGCTGAATTCTCGCTCTGACACCTAAAATAGCGGCGGCGGCTTTTGCTTCTTCTTTGCGGCTCTCTACTGTTCCATTTGAAGATAATTCGGCCTGGGTCAAGTCGCAAATCCCGACGCGCGCCCCTTTTTTTACGTATTTTGCAATCGTTCCGCCCATTCCGATCTCTACATCATCGCTATGGGCACCGAATGCAAGGATATCAAGTCGTTTCATTTGTTCCTCCGTTTTTTGCTACATCTCGAAAATCAAACGTACCTTTATTTAAATTTCTGACTAAAATTTCAGCAGTTCCCATATTGGTGGCTAATGGAATGGTATACACATCGCAAAGCCGGATGAGTGCAGATACATCCGGTTCATGCGGCTGCGCAGTTAGCGGGTCTCTAAAAAAGAGCACAAGATCCATTGCATTATCAGCAATTAAAGCACCGATCTGCTGATCTCCCCCAAGTGGTCCTGACTGGAAACGATGAATGGGAAGCCCCGTCGCTTCTTTCACTCTCAAACCTGTTGTCCCTGTTGCGTAAAGTGTATGATCTGCCAAAATATCACGGTACGCGGTGGCAAACTGTATCATGTCACTTTTTTTCTTATCGTGAGCGATTAAAGCAATGTTCATCAGGAATCCACTCCTTATTAGTCGATGATATTTTCTAAACCATAAACGAGCTGATCAATGTGCATGACCTGCTCTACTGAAAGCTTCACGCCTGACATAAAGGATGCACGGTTATAAGAATCATGACGAATGGTGAGCGTCTGTCCGTCCATTCCAAACAGCACTTCTTGATGTGCAATCATGCCAGGAAGTCTCACGCTGTGCAGACGGATACCATCATAATCTGCTCCTCGTGCACCTTCGATCAATTCTTTCTCTTCTGGATGTCCCTGTTTTTTGCTTTCTCTTACTTCTGAAATCATTTCAGCCGTTTTTAAGCCCGTACCGCTTGGGGCATCTAGTTTTTTATCATGGTGAAGCTCAATGATTTCAACGTCAGGAAAATAATTCGCTGCCATTTTGGCAAATTTCATCATTAAGACCGCACCGACAGCAAAGTTTGGTGCAATAATACAGCCTATGCCCTTTTCTTCTGTTAATTGCTGAAGCTCTTTTAGGTCATCTTCTGAAAATCCAGTTGTGCCTACGACTGGACGCACGCCATGTTCAAGTGCTTTTTTTGTATGTACTTTCCCGATTTCTGGTGTTGTTAAATCAATTAATACATCTGGTGCTGTTTCTGAAAGACACACATCAATATCCGTATAAATTGGCGCATGAGATGTCGTATGAATCACATCAGATAATTTTTTTCCTTCATGCGCGTGATCAAGTGCTGCCACCAGCTCAAAATGGCCTGTTTCTTCCGCCAGCTTCACAGCCTCTATCCCCATTCTTCCTCTTGCTCCAGCGATTACTACTTTGATGGTTTCGTTCGTCATCGTCTCTACTTCCCTTCTTTTTTCGTCCAGCGGTCTTTATCTCTTGTGTTGAATTTATGCATCACACGATCATGTGCTTCTTCTAGTGAAATATCAAGTGAATTAGCGAGGCATGTTAACACAAACAAAACATCACCAATTTCTTCTTCCATGCTTTTTTCTGTTTCCGTTGTTTTTTTCGGCTTTTCTCCATAGTAATGGTTAACCTCTCTTGCCAGCTCCCCTAATTCTTCTGTCAGACGGGCCATCATGGCAAGCGGGCTGAAATAGCCTTCTTTAAATTGTCCTATGTAATCATCTACTTCTTGCTGCACGTGACGCAGCGTTTTTTCTTTCGTCATGAAGCTCATCCTCCTATCCATCTCTTACATGTTAGCGAAATCATAAATATTTGACAAATGTTTAAGACTCAGTTTGCTTGTTTCTCTCCCATACCATATAATATTATCGCTGTCTAAGCAAAAAAAGGAGTGATCTCTTGCTAAAAGAAATTCGTCTTAAAAATATCGTATTTATTTTAATAGGATCTGCGATTTTTTCTTTCGGTCTTGTTCATTTTAATATGCAGAACAATTTGGCGGAAGGCGGATTTACAGGTATTACACTGCTTTTATATTTTCTATTTCACATTGACCCATCTATTTCAAACCTTGTCTTAAACATTCCGATCTTTTTTATTGGCTGGAAAATGCTCGGCAGAACGATGTTTACTTATACAATTGTAGGCACAGTCAGTCTTTCTGTCTTTCTTGCCATCTTCCAGCGCTTTCAAATACATATGCCTCTCCAGCACGATTTAGCCTTAGCCGCCCTCTTTGCAGGTGTGTTTATCGGAACAGGCCTCGGGATCATCTTTAAATTCGGCGGTACAACAGGCGGTGTGGACATCATTGCAAGACTGATCAACAAGCATTATCAGGTGGCCATGGGACGAACAATGTTCATCTTCGACGCATGCGTCATTACCATTTCTCTTACCTACTTAAATTATAAAGAAGCGATGTATACACTTGTCGCAGTATTTGTAGCTGCGAAGGTCATTGACTTCATGCAAGAAGGCGCTTACGCTGCCAAAGGCGCCATGATTATCTCTGAAAAAGATGACATCATTCAAAAGAAAATCACGGATGAAATGGAGCGCGGTGTCACCATCTTAAAAGGGGTCGGTTCCTATACGAAGCAGGAGCGCAACGTCCTTTATTGCGTCGTTCCAAAAAACGAGCTTGTCCACCTCAAAAGCGTCGTGACCTCAGTCGATCCTCATGCGTTCGTATCAGTCAGTGACGTGCATGATGTACTCGGTGAAGGCTTTACATTAGATGAACACAAAAAGCCGCTCAACCCGCATTAAAAAAGAAGCACCAGTTTTGGGCTTCTTTTTTATGATTTAGGATAATCCGCCTGACGTTTTTGCTTCTTTTCTTTTTCAGCACGATATTTCCGAAATCCAACATACGTTAACGTTAGTAAAATGATACTCCCGGTTGTTAAGATGACCCATAAAAGCGATGGATCAGCTTCATCTTCATCGACGTGAGCAAACACACTCGATAAATCCTCTTCCAGCTTCGTGAGACGTTCAAGCTTTGTCCCACTTGATGCTTTTAAAAATTCACCTTGCTCAATCACTTCCATGTGCTGCTTAATCGTCTGGAGCTTTTCAGGCGAAATATCAATGGTTAAACTCGGATAGATCATATCGTATAAAGAAACCAGCTCATTCCAAGTTTCATAAAATGTCGTTGATTCTGGATCTTTCACTTCTTTTTTCAAAGTAGGAAAAGACCCCATAATGGGCTTCTCGAGCGAACCCCAAAGAGGCTCAGAATCCGACTGAATCGCATCAAGCAGCATTCTAAATTGAGAAGCATAACGAAGCTTTTCGCGCTCATTCAATTCTTCCTGCGGCAGCCCTTTTATCATATCTTGATAGCCAAGTGTAATTTGCCGAATCTGCGTATTCGTCAAAGTTCCACGCCAATTCTCAGCTTTAAATGTCTTTTCAACATACAATGCGACTTGTAATGCCTCATCATATTTAGCTTGTCTCGTTAATTGAAAGATGGAATCTGATAGTTCCGTTAATTCTTGCAGCGTGTTAGCAGCTGTTTCCTCACCTTTGGCAACAGCCGGATGTAATACGAGAAAAAATAATAGAATCATCGCGATTGGCTTTCGTTTCATGCAAGTCCCTCCTAGCCCTTCTCCATACAGCGTATGAAGAAAAGGACAAGGTTAGACCAACATTGTTAAGGGAGTTCCAGCTTGACCGATTTTTTCGATAGAACGAGATAATACGAAACAAGAAGAACCGCGATACTTAACCAAAACGTCGCATAGCCGATCTCGTTTGAATAGGCAGACAGCATAGAATAACGCGGCATCATACCAAATACATAATCAATCACATCGTTATGTAAAATCCAAATTCCCGCTACCACGAGGTGACGCATTTGAAAACGATAATACGGCGCAAACAATACAGCCTGAACCGCCATCGCAAAGTGAGACCCAATCAGCATGTAGCCTTCCCACGGAAAATCATCAACAGATAAAAGCACAAAGATATTCATTCCTACCGCCCATAGCCCATATTTAATCAAGGTCACAAGAGCAAGTGCTTCAAAATAAGGAGCATTTCGTTTCATCAAAAACGCAAGTAATACAAATAAAAAGAAAAAGCTGGCCGTTGGACTGTCTGGTACAAAAGCTAAAAAGACAGCCGGCGTCTCTACGAGCTGCGGAATATACCAATAGTATCCATAAACAGTGCCAAGGAAATTGATCATAAGCACCAGCACAAGTATGTAGCGCGTCGCTAGCAAATATTGAATCCATCTCATATGTCTCTTCACTCACGATCTGTTAAAATCAGAAAAAAGCTGACAGCGCCAGCTTTTTCTCTTTTGAGTATATCCTTGTACTTGCATTTAAACAACTGAATTATTTTGATTTGACCTCAGATAAATATTTAGAGAGCTTCTCGAGTTCTTCATCACTGCCTTTAAAGACACCCTTAGGCATGTTGCCTTTTCCTTCTACAGCGATTTTAGCAATCTCCTCAGGCGATAGACCGTTGTCAACGAGTGACGGTCCGGCTGCTCCGCCCTGCATGTTATCCCCGTGGCAGGAGATACATGTCTGCTCTTGATAAATTTTATACTCTTCAGCTGAAGTATCAATCTCTGCTTCTTTCTTAATCTCACCTTGTTTTGCGGCTGCTTCCCAATCATGGGTTGCAACAGACTCCCACGTTAAATATGTTGCTGCGCCGACTGCAAGGATCATCATCCCGACTGCAATTGGTCTTCTATACGGTCTGCGTTCTGGACCTGAATCAAGAAATGGCGCGAGCAAAAGTGCACCAAACGCGATTCCAGGCATAATCATCGCGCCAACGACAGTGAAGCTACCTGCAGCAAATTCATATTTTAATAACTGGTACAAAAATAGGAAATACCAGTCTGGCAGCGGAATATAGCCAGTATCTGTCGGATCAGCCATCCGCTCAAGCGGAGGCGCATGAACAACAGTTAGGACAAGAAATCCAATTAAAAAAACGGCACCTACAAGCCATTCCTTTAAAAGAAAGTTCGGCCAAAAGGCTTCTGTTTTTCCCGGATATTCGGAATAGTCTTTAGGTATGTTAGGTTTTCTTTCTGCCGGTATCCTGGAATCTCCGACAAACTTCATCCCTTTTCCCCTATGCAAAGTCATCCCCTCCTCATTGAACATTCATCAAACGCAACATTTTATAGCGGTCCAGAAATTCCTTGCTTACGAATCATAATAAAGTGGGCAGCCATCAGCCCAAATAATGCCGCTGGCAAGAAAAAGACGTGGATAGCGAAGAATCTCGTCAGCGTTTGTGCCCCTACAATGTCAGGATGACCTGCAAGCAGCGTTTTGATCTCTTTACCAATGAAAGGTGTTGCTTCTGCTATTTGAAGACCAACCTTCGTCGCAAACAGCGCCTTCATATCCCAAGGTAAAAGATAACCTGTAAAACCAAGTCCAAGCATCACAAAGAAAATGAGCACTCCAACAATCCAGTTCAGCTCTCTAGGCTTTTTATACGCCCCTTGGAAAAAGACCCTTAGCGTATGTAAAAACATCATCACAATGACTAAACTCGCACCCCAGTGGTGCATCCCTCTGACAATCTGGCCAAATGCCACTTCATTTTGCAAATAATAGACAGATTCCCAGGCATTTTTAATATCCGGCACGTAATACATCGTTAAAAACATGCCCGACAGGACTTGAATGACTGTCACAAAAAATGTTAAACCGCCAAAACAATACACAAAAGCGGAGAAATGATGTGCTGGATTGACGTGCTCTGGCACCTCGTGATCCGCAATATCTCTCCATATCGGTGTAATGTCGAGCCGCTCATCTACCCAATCGTAAATCTTGTTAAGCATCGTTACCCTTCCCCTTTCGGCACAGCTTTTCCAAGATAGAGGTATCCGTCCTTCACTTGCTGCTTATAATGGTCAAGCGGTGCAAGCGGTGGAGTTCCGGGTACGTTTGTACCATCCTTGTCGTACAGCCCATAATGGCACGGGCAGAAAAATTTGTTTGGATTTTTCGGATCACTGTTCCAGTTCACTGTACATCCTAAATGTTTACAGATTGGCGATAAAGCGACAATTTCATCCCCTTCTTTGTACACCCATGCTGACCTAGATTCCTTTGACTCATACCATGCATCTACTTGATCAATTTTAAAGTCAAAGCGCTTCGGTTCCTTTGTCAGTTCATCTACACTGACAACTTGAACCATATCCTGATCCTCTGTTCCTTTAAGCACAGGGTCAAGCGCAAAGCGAACCATAGGCATGAGCATTCCAGCGGCCATAAATCCCCCCACGCCGGTCAACGTGTAATTCAAAAATTGACGCCTGGACACTCCATGTCTCTTCTCGCTCATTTTTTTCTCCCCCCCTCAGGTCGTCAGCTACTTTATAACTGAATTAGAAAAAATTTCATAAAACTAGGACACCCTCATAATATATCAATCTATTCACAAGGTCAACATCCTAAAAAGCTATGTACAATGCAAATGTAAGGGTTTTTATGAAGGGTTCCATTTTTGTAACAAAAAGTTCAAAATTTGTTCTACACTGTCTTGAATGACTTTTTGCTTTAATTCAACCTTCAAATGCTCCAGCGGAACCGGCTTGAGCAAAAATAGCGATTCGCTAATCTCAGCATGCTCTTTCCACTGGTGATCAGATGTGATCAGTGCGACATGCTGAAAATGATCTTTGAGCGACTGCTTCATTGTGAGTATGTCTTCTTGTTTCCGGTCACTCACTTCTAAATATGTATGTGGTGGAAAAAGAAAAACCCGCCCTTTTAATTGTCTTTCAAGTTCCTCTGCTACAAGAATAGTAAACTCTCCTAAAGACACGGTTTGTTTCATTTGATCTGCGTTAACCCCAACTAATGGAATGATAGCGGTATCAATGTAAGCTTTAGATTGCAAAAAGCGATCCGCGTCCTCTGCTTGAAACTTCATCAATTTCCCCTCTTTCATGACATAAGCCCTGCCTGTATAGGGCAAGGCTTATTCGTTCAGTTTATGACAATAGGCTTAATTCTTTTGCCAGCTTATTAAATGTTTCTTGATCATGGCGGTCAAGTGCTTCATCTATCTCTTTCATGAGCCGTTCTTTTTGGAAAGTTGCGATTGAGTGCTCAAGCACTTTCTCAGCAAGATCCTTATCTTTTTCGTTCTCATAAAGATCCTTCGGAATATGGGGATTTGTTTCAAGAACAGCTGCATATTCCGGCGAACGATAAGCAGAACGGAAATTCAATTGAATAAACAAATCCTGCTGTTTATTCAAACGAATATCATGAAATGACTTTTCAGCATCTGTCGTCATGATGTTTTCTTTATAAAATCTAAAGGGAACTTCATCCACACAGTGTGTTGACATGATGATTCCCCTTGGGCAAAATTCTGCTTGCTCTACAAAATGAACCTTTTCCATCAAAGAGTCGTGACTCATTAAATAATTTAATATCCAAACACACTCTCTTCGCTTTAGCTGATAATGGTTTAAGAACCACCGGATAAATTCCTTTTTTTCATTGACAGAAACAGGGGTCTGCATGTTATTCCCTCCTCTATCGTAAATTAAATTGCTATACATGAATTATTCAACAAACCAGTTCTTCATTCCTGCAAACTATAAGGAAATTTCGTCTTCAATTCTTAAAATTGTTTCTTCAATTTCTTCATTCGTGCCATCTTTCTCTAGAACTTTGCGTAATAACGGTAATGCTTCTTTTTGTCTGCCCTCTTCTAAAAGGAACGAAGCGTATTCATATAAAAAGTCACGTTCCTCATCAAAATCAGGCAGGGCAAGCTTGAAATACTCGGCAGCTTCTTTGTATTCTTCTCGCCCGACAGAAGCAGACGCAGCATACCAATTCCATTTTGGATCATCTTCCCCAAAGCTTTTAACCTCTTTAATAACATCTAGAATTTCATCAAACAGCTCTTCATTTAAATAGATCGCCAGCAATGTTTGAACTGCTTCAATATAACCCGGATCGAGAGCAAGTGCTTCTTGAAGCAGTTTTTTCGCATCTGCTGAATCCCCATTTTTCAAATCAATCTTGGCACCATATAAATATAATTCTTTGTTATACTCATCAACTTTAATACCCTCTTTTACTACCTCTAAAGCCTCGTGATATAGTCCTTCTTCCTCATAACTTTTCGCTAAAGGCATATAAAGTGACGAATAGGACGGATCAATATCTTTCAGTTCTGTAAGCTGCTGAATGGCTGTTTTTGTTCTGCCAGCCCTCATCGCTGTAAATCCGTAGCCAAAAAGAGTGTTCGGGTCTGCTTGATCTTTTACTGCCTTTTCGTACCATTCAAGTGCATCCTCAAATTCTCCAGCTGTACTGAGTGATTCAGCAAGCCGCTGATACACATTGACACCGCCAACCTCATGCTGTTGATCTGCCACTTTGTAGAAAAAATCAGCCGCTTTCTTTGAAAGACCTTGAGAAAAATACAACTCACCTAATGCAAAATCGATGATGGCTTCATTCGGAAGTAGTTCTTTCGCTTTTAAAAGCTTTTGTTCACTGACTTCAAATAGTCCTTGCATCTGATACAAATCTGCCATTAACAATAAACTCTCTGGGTACGCATCATCATCTTCAGGAATCGTTTCTAATACTGCAATCGCCTTCTCTTCTTCATCAGAGTCAATCAGCAGCTCTGCATAAAAACACGTTAAACCTGTTTCCTCTGGATATAAATCATGTAAATCACTGATGAGATTCCGTGCTTTATCGATATCTCCCCAATCATAATATAATTGAGCCGCTTGCGCCTTTTCTTCATCATGCAAATGCTTTTCTGCTTGAGCAAGTGTTTGGAGTCCTTTTTCAGTCTCACCCGCCTCAACTAATTTTATGGCTTCTTGTAATGAACTATTCAAATCAAACCGTTCCTTTCTGTTTCCAAAAACCTAAACTATTGTTACTTCATATCATAATCGACAGGTGCACATCCAGCAAATATGTTGCTCTTTTAAAATGAACCCATTTTTATGTTTTAAAGACTGTTTTTCATTTCATCCTATACGAAACTGATGATTTGTAAACTGCAGACACTATTTTTATCGGACAAAATGTTTTTTTTCAAGGTTTCACCTTGAGACAAGCTATGCTATATTTCTGACAAATATGCAGAAGGAAAGAAAAAGCCTGAGGACATCCTCAGACTGTTTTCGTTAAATATTCAATGTGTTCAAAGAAATTCGGGTATGAGACACGAACAGCTTCTGTATCTTCAATCTCAATTGCTTGCTTTGTCACACATGCGGCAATTCCCAGCATCATACCGATACGGTGATCTCCGTAGCTTGAGACGACTGCGCCGCCTTGAAGCGTAGTTTTACCATGAATCTTCATACCATCATCTGTCGCTTCAATATCAGCACCGAGTTTTTTAAGTTCTGATACGACTGTATCAATTCGATTGGTTTCTTTTACTTTTAACTCAGCAGCATCTTTAATGATTGTTGTTCCTTCTGCTTGGGTCGCAAGAAGCGCAATTATCGGAATTTCATCGATGAGTCTTGAAATCATGTCACCAGAAATTTCAATCCCTTTTAATGATGAAGTAGAAATGGTTAAATCACCGTACGGTTCTCCGCCTTTGGCATCTACTTCATTGATTTCAAGATTTGCCCCCATAAGTTTCAGTACATCAATAATACCTGTTCTTGTTTTGTTTAGCCCGACATTTTTTAAGACAATACGGCTATTAGGAACGATTGATCCAGCTACAAGGAAAAATGCAGCTGAAGAGATGTCCCCAGGAACAAATATATCTGTTGCTGTTAATGTTTGGCCGCCTTCAAAGGAAACACTTTGTTCATCTTCATCTAGCTTTACACCAAACATAGAGAGCATTCTTTCTGTATGATCTCTTGATTTATGTGGTTCAATTAATGTCGTTGTGCCCTCTGCTTGCAGCCCAGCTAAAAGGACAGCCGACTTAATTTGTGCACTTGCCACCGGAGACTCATAAGTTATGCCTTTTAAATGACCGCCACGAATAGACAGGGGTGTATACTCGCCATTTGCTCTGCCGTCTATTTTGGCTCCTAGTTGTTTAAGCGGAACCGTCACACGTTTCATTGGTCTTTTGGCAATACTCTCATCACCGATTAGTGTACTGTGAAACTCACAACCAGCTAATATCCCCATCATTAATCGGATGGTTGTACCAGAATTGCCAACATCGAGAATGTCAGACGGCTCCTTGAGCTCTTTCAGCCCCTTACCATGAATGACAACATCTGTCCCTTTTTGTTCAATTTCAACGCCCATCTTTCTAAAGCAATCAATCGTACTTAAACAATCAGCTCCAGGAAGAAAGTTTTTTACTACTGTGGTCCCATCAGCAATTGCACCAAACATCACTGATCTATGTGAAATAGATTTATCACCTGGGATATGAATTTCTCCATTCATAGGAGCATTTTTATGAATTTTCATGTTTGTCACCTCAGTCAGCATAAAATGTATCGTAATTCGCTCTATTTTTTATACAGATTTCTGCACGCTTGCGGTCGTCATCTGTTTGAAAACTAATGCGTAAAATCCCATTAATGTCTTCCCGCGTCTCAATAATACGGATATTTGTAATACTAATGTTTTCACTTGCAAGATGCCCTGTAATCTCCGAAATGACCCCAGGGTGATCCGGAACATCGACATACAGATCATAAAAAGCAGGAATAGCTCCTTTTTTCCTTAGAGGAAGTCCATCGCGATATTCCTTTGCATCTTGAAAATAAGAGAACAATCCTTCAGCATCTTCATGCTGTACGAAGGTCTCAATGCGGTTAATCTCTTTTTTCCATTCATGAAAACGGTCTAAAATCTTGTGTTTATTGTGCAACAGGATATCCCGCCACATTGCAGGATTGCTTGAAGCAATTCGTGTGATATCACGAAAGCCTCCAGCAGCAAACCGTTTAACAAGTGGGAATTGTTCTTCAAAATGATGCGCTTGATGCACAAGACTGGCTGCAACAATATGAGGAAAATGGCTAATGACACTTGTCACAGCATCATGTTCTTCTGGTGTCATCTCGATGAAATGAGCATTTGTCCCCTTTAACAAATCCATCAACCGATCAACAGCTTGACGGTTTGTTTCCTTTGCAGGCGTTAAAATGTAGAACGCATTTTCAAATAAAAAGTCTTTTGCTGCAATAACACCTGACTTATGAGAGCCTGCCATTGGATGGCCACCAATAAATTGGTAATGTTCAGGCAGCGCTTTTTCAGCAAAATGGACGACCTTTTGCTTTGTGCTGCCGACATCAGTGATTGTTAGCTCTCTTTCAATTCCAGAGTCTGCAATATCGCTAAGCATCTTTACTGTTTGCTGGACAGGTGTTGCCAAAATAATGGTCGAAGATTCTTCTAATCCAGCCAGAAACGAATCAGCTGTTGCATCAATAATTCCCAGCTTTGTTGCAGCAACCATTTGCTCTTTGGAAACATCAAATCCTACAATTTTTTTATGAGGATACTCTTTTTTAATCGAGAGTGCAATGGACCCACCGATTAAACCGAGTCCAGCGATTAATATTGTTTCGTTTGCATCATTCATATTCATCACCTGATTTTTCGCGAAAATTAAACAACCTATTTCAACAGCTTATATGTATAGGAGGTTGGTACAATGAAAGCCATATCCTGCATTAGGATATGACTTTATGGTTATGCTACGCACGAATGCCTTGCAGTAAATCGGCAAGTGTACTTAGAATTTCTTCATTTTGCTCTTTTGTTCCGACGGTAATACGTAAAGAAGTCGGAAAACCAAGTGCTTTACCGGAACGAACAATGTAACCTTTTTTCAATAATGCATTGAACAATTCATCTGCATCTCGTTTAAAATCAATCAGCACAAAGTTTGTTTGAGATGGATAGATATATAGTCCAAAACGGTCAGCGAAATCTTGGTATTGCTTGAGACCTGCTTCATTTTTTTGTCTGCATGATTGAATAAAGTCTTGATCTTTTATCGCTGCACGCGCAGCTGCCTGAGCGATACGGCTAGTATTAAACGGTTCTCTCGCTGGTTCAATGGCAGTAATCAGCTCTTCTGACGCAATCCCGTAGCCTACTCGAAGTGCTGCAAGTCCGTACGCTTTAGAAAACGTTCGAAGTACAATGACGTTTTGATAGGATTGTAATAAAGATAAACTGTCTGGAAAATCTTCCGCACGAACGTATTCAACATACGCTTCATCTAGTACAACAAGCACGTGAGCCGGCACTTCGTCTAAAAACGCCACAAGCTCAGATTCTGACAAATGATTTCCTGTCGGGTTATTTGGATTACATACCCAGACAACCTTCGTGTTTTCATCGATCGCATCCAGCATGCCCTTCAGATCGTGAGCTCCTCCATCTAAAAGAGGCACTTCTCGAATTTCAGCATGTTCAATCACTGCATTGTGACGGTATTGCGGAAAAGATGGAGATGGGATGACGGTATTTGTATGTTGATCAAGGAATGCTCTTGCAATAATTTGCACAAGTTCATCTGAGCCATTCCCGAAAATTAATTGTTTTTCACTTACTTGAAGAAATTCAGCCAGCTCCGTTCTTAAACTTGCGCTGTATCCATCTGGATAAATCGCTAAATGTTCGAGCTCGGCCTGTATCGCCTCTCTTGCATGTACGGAACATCCAAAAGGGTTTTCATTTGAAGCCAATTTCACAATTTTGTCTAATTGATATTCTTTTTTGACCTCTTCAATTGGTTTTCCAGGTTGATACGGTTTAAGCTGTTTTAATTGATCTTTGATTTGCAAAATGTTTCACCTCATTTGAATGAATAGAGGGGACTAAATGTTTTTGCATATGTTTCAAATTCTCTTAAAGCCTCTTGACGTGTATCACTTGCCAGCAATTGTTCTTGAAGCTCTTCAATTCTTTTCACAAGTGCACTGCCGACAACGACGCCGTCACTCAGTTTATTCATTGAGTCTACCTGCTCTCTTGTTGAGATGCCAAAACCGACCGCAACCGGTATGTGACTCAGCTGTTTCACTTGTTGAATAAAATCTGTAATTGACGCGTCAAAGGATTGTCTGACACCTGTTACACCAAGAGATGAAACACAATACACAAAACCTTCTGCCTGCTCTACAATGTTTACTAATCGTTCCTTGCTTGTTGGTGCAACGAGTGAAATATATGAAATGTCATGGGTTTGACAGTTCTTTTGCAGCTCGCTGCTCTCTTCAAACGGCAAGTCGGGTGTTAAGAGTCCCGAAATATGATTTTTGCGCAGTAAAGCGAAAAAGTATTCTGTGTCTAATTGTAACACAGGATTATAATACGTAAATAGAATTACAGGAATTTTTACACCGTTTTTTTTCATCTTCCCTGCTAATTCTATCGCTTTTACGATATTCATGCCATGATTTAGAGCTCTTTTGGAGGCTCTTTGAATGACAGGACCGTCCGCTAGTGGATCGGAATAAGGAACTCCGAGTTCAATCGCATGTGCACCGGCTGCTTGAAGGGAGATAGCTAAATCAATCGTGATGTCTTCTGACGGATCTCCTGCTGTGATAAATGGGATGAATAATTTTTCGCCTTGCTCTAATTGAAATCTAATCATTTTGTTTTCCCTCACTTTCAAGCACGTTCATTAATGTATGCACATCCTTATCGCCTCTTCCTGACAGGCAGACAAGAACGATTTCATCTTCATTCATCGTCTTGCTTACCTCAAACGCCTTGGCGAGCGCATGTGCAGATTCAATTGCTGGAAGTATACCTTCTTTTTCAGTCAGCAGTTTTAGGGCATCTAGTGCTTCTTGATCTGTCGCACTCACATATTGAACCCGTCCACTCGCATGTAAATAGGCGTGCTCTGGTCCAATTCCCGGATAATCTAAACCAGCGGAAATCGAATATGGCTCAATAATCTGGCCAAATTCGTCTTGGATTAAATAGGTCAAAGACCCATGGATCACACCTTCGGTTCCTTTCGTGATGGTTGCAGCATGGAGCGGCGTATCGATTCCTTTTCCAGCTGCCTCTACCCCAATGATATCTACCTCTTCATCTAAAAATGCCCGGTACATTCCAATGGCATTACTTCCGCCTCCAACACAAGCAATGACTTTATGTGGAAGTCTTCCCTCTTTTTCAAGCAGCTGCTCTTTTGCTTCATCACCAATCATGCGCTGGAATTCGCTGACGATTTGAGGATACGGATGAGGGCCTACGACAGAGCCGATCATATAAAAATGATCACTGCAGTGCTGAACCCAATAGCGGATGGCTTCGTTCGTAGCATCTTTTAATGTGCCATTTCCGCTTGTGACAGGTATGACTTCAGCGCCAAGCAGTTTCATTCGGAAGACATTGAGTGATTGTCTTTCGACATCTTCTTTTCCCATAAATACCGTGCAGGATAACCCGAACTTTGCGGCTACCGTTGCAGCAGCTACTCCGTGCTGGCCTGCGCCTGTTTCCGCGATGATGTTTGATTTCCCCATTTTTTTCGCAAGTAAAGCCTGCCCAAGCGCATTGTTAATTTTATGAGCACCTGTGTGGTTTAAATCTTCTCTTTTTAAATAGATCTTTGCGCCGCCGAGATATGCTGATATTTGGTCAGCATATGTAAGCGCAGTTGGTCTGCCTGAATAGTTTCGAAGTAGTGATACATATTCTGCTTGAAAAGCAGGATCTTCTTTTAATTCACGAAATGCCTGTTCGATTTCTGCAAGTGGCTGCATGAGCGTTTCCGGGACAAATTTCCCTCCGAATTCTCCGTATCTGCCAATCTCATTTGGATATGCGTACATCATTTAACATCCTTTCTTCGAGCGCTTCGATCTTAGCGCTGCTTTTCTTTCCGTTTACTTCTATTCCGCTTGAAAGATCGATCGCTTCTGGACCATAGGCGAGCAGACCTGCTATCGTTTCTGGTGTGATGCCGCCTGCAATTATGCAAGTTTTCTCCAGCCGCTTTGCATGCTTAACGTATAGAGGCACTGCCTCCCAAGCAAAAGCTGTTCCAGAGCCGCCCCTCATCCCTATTACTTTCGCATCAATGAGGAAGCCATCGACAACAGGTGCAAATGCCGTCATTTTTTCAAGCGTGCTTGTGACATCGGGCTCGTGGTGGAACACTTTCCAAACGACAGCCCCTGTTTGTTGTTTGATTTCTTTTGCGTCATCCTGCGTTTCATCTCCATGAAGCTGCACAATATCTAAAGGTACATGTTTTGTGATCTCGCACATTTTTTGGATCTTTTCATTTACAAATACACCAGCAATCTTTTTCTTACACTTTGTTTGGATGAGCCACTGTTTCACTTGATCTGGCTGGACTTGTCTTTTACTTGGAGCAAAAATAAATCCGATGGCATCTGCGTGAGATTTCGCAATACATTCCACATCTTCTTGTGATACTGCTCCGCAATATTTTACATAAGGCTTCATCCTGTTCATTCTCCAAACAATGTCTGAACGGCTTTTTCTTGTGATTGTTCTCTCATTAATGATTCTCCTACAAGGACTGCACCCGCTCCATGTTTCTTCACAAAGGTTAGATCATCAAATGTTTGAATACCGCTCTCACTCACTAGTAAAACCTCTTTTGGGACGAGGGGGGCAATCTCTTTTGTTTGTTCAACTGTTGTTGTAAATGTATTTAAATTCCGGTTGTTTACTCCAATGATCTCAGGAGTGAACAACTTCAAAATATTTTCCAGTGTATCTGCTGCATGTACTTCGACAAGGACATCAAGGCCTTTCTCCTTTGCTTCAGCATAGAGCTCGTGCAGCTTTTGCGGCTCAAGTACTTCTCCAATTAATAAAATGGCATCTGCCCCTATACGTCTTGACTCTTCTACCTGTATGGAGTCAATGATGAAATCTTTTCTTAAAATTGGCCGATCTATGTGTTTTTTAATGAGGGATAAGTATTCGTTTTTTCCTTGAAAGAATGGTTCATCCGTTAAAACAGATAAGCAATCAGCGTTGGATTTTTCGTAAGCTTTTGCTGTTTGTAAAGGATCAAAATTTGGTTGAATGATTCCTTTGGAAGGAGACGCCTTTTTCACCTCAGCAATTAGACCAATTGAGCGATGAGGATTCATGAGTGCTTCTTTAAATGATCGTCTTTCAAAGTGCTCATCTACTGGTAACTGCAATGTTTGGATATGTTCTTTTTTGCGGGCAATGATTTGATTAAGCATAGATCTCTTCCTCTCTCGTTTTTTGTTTTAAACGAGCCAATTGCTCTTTGGCTGCGCCGTTTTTGATCGTTTCAATCGCTTTTAATGTTCCTGCCATGAGGTTTTCTGATTTCCCTGCGACATATAAAGCCGCTCCAGCATTCAGGGCTGTAATATGAAGCGGCGCCCCTACTGTTTGATGATTCAATATATTCTGAATCAATTTAGCACTCTCTTCCGGTGATTGGACCTGAATATCTGATAAATATCCTTTTTGCAGCCCAAAGTCTTCTGGATTGAGTGTATATTCTGTCATGACATCTTTTTTGAGTTCAATCACATATGAATTTGCTGTAATCGTTAATTCATCCAGCCCATCTTCTCCGCAAACAAACAGCACATGTTCTGGCTCTAATGGCGCAAGGGCTTTTGCCATTAATTTTGCCTTTTCCTTTGAGTAGACGCCGATGATTTGCTTTTTGGCTTGCATTGGATGGCAAAGCGGGCCTAATAGATTAAATACCGTCCGGAAGCCGAGCTGTTTGCGGACTGTGGCTACTTGTTTCATAGATGAATGATACAATGGTGCAAATAAAAAGCCCATGTTTTTCTCTTGTATTTGTCTTCTTGTTTCTTCTGGTGTGGATTGAATGTGAATTCCAAGACACTCTAGTACATCGGCACTCCCGCTTTTAGAAGAAACTGATCGATTTCCGTGTTTGGCGATTTTGGCTCCAGCAGCGGAAGCGACAATCGCAGCGGCAGTTGATATATTAAAGGTGGAGAGTCCATCGCCTCCTGTGCCGCAAGTATCAACAACATCAAGCGATCGTTCCATTGGTGCTGCATTTTGCCGCATGGCTTTCACAAAACCCGTCATTTCTTCAGCGGTTTCTCCTCTATGCGCTAAAATCGAGAGACTAGCAGCGACTTCAGCATCTGTTAAAAAGCCGCTCATCATATCATGCATGAGTTTATTTGCTTCATTTTCTGATAGAAATCCTCCATTAACAAGAGCTGATAGTCGGTGATTCATCCTGCACACTCTCCTTTTCTGAGAAAATATGTTCTGCAAGCTGAATGGCTTTCAGAAGTGCTCCTGCCTTGTTACAAGTCTCTTCCCATTCATTTTCTGGGACAGAATCAGCCACAATGCCGGCGCCTGCTTGTATAGAAGCGGTCTTATTTTGACGCTCATCGTACGAATGGTAATACAGGAGTCGATATTGCCGTCGAATCCAATATAGGCAATACAGCCGCCATACGTTTCCCTTGGCTCAGGCTCCATTTCATTTAATAATTGCATCGCTCTTATTTTCGGGGCACCTGTTAATGTGCCTGCTGGGAATGCGGACATGAGCGCATCAACTGGATGTGTATCCCGCTTTAGCTTTCCTGTCACAATGGAGATGATGTGCATGACATGTGAAAAATTCACTACTTTTGTAAAGGTCGGTACGGATACACTGCCGTATTCTGCCACACGGCCTACATCATTTCTTGCAAGGTCCACTAACATGTAATGCTCCGCTTTTTCCTTTTCATCTTCAAGCAGCTCTCTTGCAAGCTCAGCATCCTCTTCTCTTGTTGTTCCTCGTTTTCTTGTGCCTGCAATAGGATGAATTTCTAGATGCCCGTTTTTGGCATGGATTAATCGTTCTGGCGAGCTGCCGACTAAATCACGATCTTTTAATTTCATAAAATACATATAAGGAGATGGATTCACAATCCGAAGCACTCGGTATAACTCAAATGAACTCACTGATACAGGGATATCAAATCGCTGCGAGAGTACGCCTTGGAAAATGTCACCCGCTCGAATGTATTCTTTGATTTTTTCTACGTCTTTTAAGAATTGCGCTTTTTCATAGGTTGACGTCACATGTTCAAAGGATGGCGGCTCATTTATATTCCCTGATAAAATCAGTTCTTTCATATCAATTTTTGTATGGAGCTTGTGAATCATCTGTTCAAGCTGTTTTTGTTTTTCTTTGTAAGCACGTATTTTTTCGTCTTCTGTTTCATTACCGGCAAGCTGGGTGTACTGGATAAAATGAACATGATTTGTTTCATGATCAAAGGCGATCATCGTTTGGCAGACAAATAATGTGCAATTTTCTGCCAGCGATGCGCTGCGGTGAGGCCTGACAGAAGGTTCAATGTTTGGGATCAGATCGTAGCTTAAGTACCCAACAGCCCCGCCTGTAAATGGGATGTCAATATCTGGCGTTTTGATTTGATATTGCTCTTTCATCCAATCCAGCAGTTCTTTCAGCTCTTGCTTTTGCATGACTTCCTGCCCCGCAGCGTCACGTGCAACGTATTTGTTTTGGTCATCATGTAAGGTTAAAAACGGGTGCAATCCAATGAAGGAATATCTAGACCAGCTGGAAGACTCATCTTTGCTTTCTAGCAAATACACAATATCTTGTTTGAGTTTTTCAACAATTTGAATCGGTGAAAGCGTATCGACTGTAATGGTTTCAACAATTGGAATCGTTTTGTAGGACTCACTGTCCTTTAAAAATTGGGTCAAGTTTGATTGGGAATTCATAAGCACACTCCTTAAATGGGATTAAGGAGAATGAGGGGACATATAGAGGGTTTGTATGAGTATACGAAATAAGCCTAAAAGAGGGTTGCTCTTTTAGGCAGTATGATTAAATAGAAGTATCGTATCTCTGCTCAACTCTACTCATCTCAACTACCCTAGTCTCATTCTCATCTTCTCTAAGCTTGCAATGCCGTTTACACCTGTGTGTAAACTTCGGCTGTTCATATCGTATTATAATTCCTTGTTTTTTGTCAACTGTAAATCAGGGCGAAGCGTCACAGCTTCTTCCAAGTACACATGCTGTATGTCTTCCTGCTTTGTATCTGTCTGGACAGTCATTAAGACTCGAATACATTGCTTTAAACCGCCATCAATGTCCAGTTCTTGCATGCAAGTAACCGGTACATATGTCCATCCTTCAAACTGACGAAGTGCTTTTGCCGGAAAAACGGAGTGAATATCTTGTGTAGCTGAAATCAAGATCTGCACGACACGTTCTGGATCTACTTGGTTTCTTGAAATAATCGCTTCTAACAGCTGTTTCGTTTTGTTTAACACTTCAGTTTCTGTATCTTCTATCACAGTTGTAGCCCCACGTATCCCGCGAAACATCATAGACATCCCTCCTCCCGTTTCCATTCTTCGAGCCAGTAGTGCAGCTCATCTTTTGTGAAAGACTGCAAGGTGACGTCTCCAACCTGTTTTAATAAAACAAATTGAACACTGCCGCCTCTTGCTTTCTTATCACCAATCATCCGGTCAACAAATGTTTTCGTTGAAATCTCTTGTGTGACTTGTACAGGGAATCCAAGTTCTTTCATCCACTCTTTTAGTTCCAAACGATTAAGGCTGAGCCCCAGTTCCTTTTCGCTCACATACAGCGCAAACTGCATGCCTATTGCAATGGCATCTCCATGCGTGATGGCGCCGTATCCATACTCTGCTTCAATGGCATGCCCCAATGTATGGCCTAAATTCAAAAATGCACGCACGCCTTGTTCTTTTTCATCTTCTTGAACAATTGACGCTTTGACTTGAATGCCTTGATACAGCATATGTGCCAGCTCGCTCTTTGACAAATCCGTCAAAGAACGAATGGACATTAGTTCTGATAAAAAGTCTTCACTTGAAATCAGTGCATGTTTGATGACTTCTGCAAAGCCTGATCTTCGTTCAATTTGCGATAGGGTCTCAAGCATACTAGTATCATAGATCACAGCTTTCGGCTGATGAAACGCACCGATTAAATTTTTACCGAGCGGATGGTTGATCCCTGTTTTCCCGCCAACTGCACTATCATGTGCCAGCAGCGTCGTTGGAATTTGGATAAAGTCAATACCTCTCATATAAGTGGCAGCAGCAAATCCAGCCAAATCTCCAATCACGCCGCCTCCCAGCGCAATGATACAGGAGGAACGATCAAGCTGAAATTGAATGGCTTTTGTATGAATATGTTCAAATTCGGCAAAGGATTTTGACTGCTCTCCGCTTGGCACAACCACTTTGTTCACAGGCCACTTCTCTTGAAGTAAACGAACCATCTCATCACCATAAATGGCATCAACAGCTGTATCTGTGACGATTAAGAGCTTCGTATAGGAATGCCCTGTGGAAGTTATCAAGTCGACGATATTGCGTTTAATCCCATCACCGATAAATACAGGATAAGTGGCTGAAGACGTCTTAACTTCCAGTGTTTTCATTAAAATTCCCTCTGAAGCTGGCGCATTTTTTCAACATTTTCTTTAATGCGGTCGATTTGGTCAAGACCAAACTGCTCCACAACTGCATTGGCAATTTCCCATGCCACAACTGCTTCTGCAACAACACTTGCGGCAGGAACGGCGCAGCTGTCAGAACGTTCAATACTTGCAGAGAAAGGTTCTTTTGTTTCAATGTCAACGCTTTGAAGCGGCTTATAAAGCGTTGGAATTGGTTTCATAACCCCTCTTACAACAATTGGCATACCAGTTGACATTCCGCCTTCAAGACCGCCTAGGCGGTTTGTTTTTCTCGTATAGCCCTTTTCTTCATCCCAGATGATTTCATCATGGACCTCACTGCCATTTTTAGAGGCTGCCTCGAAGCCAATACCGAATTCAACCCCTTTAAAAGCGTTGATACTAAGTACAGCGCCTGCAAGCTTGCTGTCCAATTTACGGTCGTAATGAACATAGCTGCCAACCCCAACCGGCATCCCTTCAACAATAACTTCAACAATTCCGCCAATTGAATCGCCGTTTTTCTTCGCTTCATCAATTGCATCCATCATTTTCTGACCTGCTTCACTGTCATAGCAGCGAACAGGTGATTCTTCTGTTACCTTTTGCAAATCTTCAATAGACTCGTATGCTGTATGAGCTGCTTTCACTCCGCCAATTTCAAGAACGTGGCCAGCTACTTTAATCCCTAGATGCGCCAAGATTTGTTTGGCAACTGCGCCTGCTGCTACGCGAACAGTTGTCTCGCGGGCTGATGAGCGCTCTAATACGTTTCTCATATCACGGTGTCCATATTTAATCGCACCATTTAAATCCGCATGTCCTGGTCTTGGACGAGAGATTTGACGCTTCATTTCACTTTCTTCTTCTTCCGTGATTGGCTCTGCCCCCATCACCTTTGTCCAATGCTTCCAGTCGTTATTTTCAACAACAAGTGCGATTGGAGAACCTAATGTTCTCCCGTGGCGAACGCCACTTAACACTTTTGCCTGGTCTGTTTCAATCTGCATTCTTCTTCCGCGGCCATGACCTTTCTGTCTTCTAGCCAATTCATAATTGATGTCATCCTGCTCTATGTAAAGTCCCGCTGGAACTCCTTCAATAATTGTGGTCAATTGTGGACCATGTGACTCACCTGCTGTTAAGTACCTCATAACTCAATCTCCCTTCATCGCATTAACGCTTTTAAGTAAAAATATAATAACACACTTGCTACTAAAAAGTCAGCTACATACCCTTCTTTTGATAAAAGAAAGTATCAGCAGATGTCAGTCCAAACTTTTCTGGGTGAAAAATTTGCTCTGTAGAACCAACAAATAATACGCCATTTTCTTTTAAACTACTGCTCATTTTCAAGTAAATTTCTTCTTTCGCCTCTTCAGTAAAATAAATCAGTACATTTCGGCAAACGATAAGGTCAAGCTGTTTTTCATATGGATCTGCTAAAAGGTTGTGCTTCTTAAATTGAATATGCTTTCGAACCTCATCCTTCACAGTGTAAAATGAGGAATCTTCTTTTGTGAAATATTTTTGCTTGATATGATCTGGAACCTCTTGCAGAGAGCGTTCATGATATCTGCCTTTTTGAGCTGACTGCAGAACTTTATCATCAATGTCAGTTGCAATAATTTGAAAGTCTTTCACAAGAGGATGGCTTGACAGCAGCATGGAGAGTGTATATGGCTCCTCTCCTGTCGAACATGCTGCACTCCAAATCTTTAAGGTGCCGCCATTTTTCGAGAGCAGCGGCAGGATTTTTTGATCAAGTACTTCCCAGCGCTGATAGTTTCGGTAAAATTCTGACACATTAATCGTCATGCGGTCCATCGTCTCATCTAATAGTGCTCTGTCCTTTTCAAGCGCGGCCGCGAATGCTTCGAAATCTTTAAATCCTTTTTTATCATAAAGTGATGTTAATCTTCGTTTCATTTGTGCTTCTTTATATAAATTCAGATCAACCCCGGTTAGTTTTTTCCATTTTCCAACAAATACTTGATATGAATCCATCAATGTCCTCTCCTGTCTCATCTATCTTTGTCCTAGTATAGCTGTTTTTATCGAAAATTTGTATCTTCTCATACGAAATTTCGTGTAGAAAGTTCAATATAAAAAAAGCCAAAGTGCTCATTGAATGAACACCTTGGCTTGAACCTTAATAAATCCAGCTTGAGATGGTTTGATCCCAGCTTGTGAGTTCTTCTTGTTTGAAGAATAAGTTAATTTCTCTTTCAGCACTTTCTGGTGAGTCTGACCCATGAATAATGTTTTTCCCAACAGTCAATCCATAGTCTCCTCTTATTGTTCCTGGAAGCGCTTCCTTTGGATTTGTTTTGCCGATAATTTGTCTTGTTACGTCTACTACCTGTTCACCTTGCCATACCATTGCAAATACAGGTCCTGACGTAATAAAGTCAACCAATTCCCCGAAAAATGGTTTTTCTTTATGCTCTCCGTAATGTGTTTCTGCTACTTCCTTTGGTATACTCATTAGTTTTGCACCAACAAGCTGAAGCCCCTTTTTTTCGAATCTTGACACAATGTCACCGATTAATTGTCTTTCCACACCATCAGGTTTGACCATAAGAAATGTTTTGTCCATATACGTTTTCCACCCCGTCGTTATGTATGTATAGGCTTACATTGTTACAAAGTGATCGTATCATTTTTTTTTATAATAATCAATTTTTGACAAAAAATTTCACAAAAAAACCAATCAACGTAACGTTGATTAGAATTTTCGTTTCCCAATATATTTTGCAATGGAGGCGAGTGACGTTCTCGCTCGTCCTCGAGGAAGTTTGTCGAGCTGTTCAAAAGCTTTTTTCAAATACATTTCACTCACTCGAATCGAGCGGTCGATCGCATCTGTTTGTTTGAGGCTTTCAATGACAGGCTTCAGCTGCTTCTCCGTCGTTTCACTATTGATCAGCTTCAATTGACCTTCTAGTGTCGGATTTTTCAGTGCATATAAAACTGGGAGTGTGACATTTCCTTGTAAAAGGTCTCCTCCAACAGGCTTGCCCAGCTCTTCTTCTGTTGATGTGAAATCAAGGACATCATCAATGATCTGATAAGACATGCCGACATAGTATCCAAACCAATAGAGGGCTTTATGTGTTTTTTCATCTGTACCTGCTGCAATAGCGCCTAATTGACAGCTGCCAGCAATAAGCAAGGCTGTTTTTCGTTTGATTCTTCTTAAATATGTACGCAGGTTCTGTTCCATATTATATTTATCTTTCACTTGCTCTATTTCACCAAGACAGAGCTCAACGACCATTTTTGACAAAATTTCATGTGCCATTGGGTGATTGATTTTTGTCATGTATTCAAGTGATCTCGCAAACATATAATCCCCTGTGTACATGGCAATTCTGTTATCCCATTTTGCCTTTATCGTTGGTTTGCCTCTTCTCAGCTCTGCATCATCAATGACATCATCGTGAACAAGTGATGCCATATGAATTAGCTCGAGGGCAACGGCAACATATTTTATTTTATTAATGTCATAGTCACCAAACATGCCTGAAAGGAGAACAAAAACGGGGCGGATTCGTTTTCCGCCCGCTTGCAGCAAATGAAGACCTGCTTCACTTAATAATGCATAATCAGAGCGAACTGTTTGTTCAAGCTCTTTTTCAATTATATCGATATCATGATTTAAAAAAGAGATCATTGCTTTTAGTTTCATTATCTTCACCCAAATATCGTTTATTCAAAGCTTCTTTCCGATATGTGTTGCTGCTACACCGCCTGTAAATGGATGATACGAGACATCAGACAACCCGGCCTCTTCGAACAGAGTCGCCAGCTCTTTCATGCCAGGGAATGTTTTGGCCGATTCTTGAAGCCATGAATACTCCTGATAACTTTTGGCAAACAGTTTACCAAAGAGCGGCATAATGTATTTGAAATAGATGTAGTAGCCTTGCTTAAAGCCGATCATCTCAGGCTGTGATGTCTCAAGACAGACAACCATTCCGCCAGGCTTCACTACTCTTGTCATTTCCTTTAGCACCGTTAAATAATCAGGGACGTTTCGAAGTCCAAAACCGATGGTGACATAATCAAATGAGTTGTCTTCAAAAGGGAGCTCCATCGCATTGCCGTGAAGCAATTCAATCTGTTTGTAGCCCCCAGTCTTCACCTTCGTTTCTCCAACACTCAGCATGTTTTTACTGAAATCAAGACCTTTGACCTCGCCTTTTTCTCCAACAGCATCTGCAAGCGCAATTGTCCAATCGGCTGTCCCGCAGCATACATCTAATGCTTTAGAGCCTTTTTGCACATTCATGAGCTTCATTGTTTTATCACGCCATTTTTTATGCTGTTTAAAGCTGATGACAGAGTTCATTTGATCATAGTTTTTATAAATTTTTTCAAATACACCGTGTACTCGCTGTTCTTTTGATTGCTGCATGACTTACCCTTCTTCCACTTTCTGATGGTACGCAGGCTCATTTTTCATATGATCCAAGCGATTTAATAGCTCTTTTTGAACGACCGGAGATGAAACAAGATGCTCCTTGATCGGCCGTTTGGCCTGCTCATAGCCTTCATTCTCAAAGTTGTCAAAACATGAATAGGCGTCCGTATAACTATCGTTCAAAAAAAGTTTTAAATGTTTGTCATTTTCTGCTTGTTTCATGAAACGTTTATAAACAAGAAAACGACTTGCAATCTCATTCCAATGCGTTAATTGAAAATGCTCAGAAATCCTTTGGAAAAGCGCAGATTCAACTGTAGCTACACTTTTGTAAAAGTGCGCTGCATCTTGAATGGACCGGTCATACAGTCTAATTTTATGTTCATTGATCTCTTTGATCGCCGTAGCAAGCGTGCGGATCATATATATGTCTTTCATGTCAGAGAGAAGAGAATAATAGAGACCGCTGAAATAGTCTCCTGCCAGGATGGTCAGCTGACGATTTTTGAATTCGTCTTGCTTGATGGCTGCAGCAGTTGTGACTTCGTCATGGGTATCAAGGGCAATTTGCACAAGCATCGCCGTTAAAATATAATTTTCTTTTTTCTCTGCATCAATTTGGGCTTCATCAAACATTGCATGAAAAAGAAGGAGCTTATCTTCATCGATGAGTGGTGCACGTAAATGCTTCGCCAAATAAGGATGAGAAAGCTTTTTATTTAATTTTATATTTAGATTAGATAAAATTCCGTAGATGTCTTGCAAAGATATCACCCTTGTCCCAAAAATTACAGTTTCATATGTAGACCTGCACATTGTATAGAGATTTATTATACCATATCAGCTCTCACTTTTATGCTATCAAGTGCATACAAGTTCTTTATTTCTTTGCTTCGCTTTGAATTTCGCCGAAGCTTGTTTGAATGACAGCATCGCCTCTTACTTTGATCGCTGACGTATGCTCAGTAAATTGCGCAATGATCACTTCACCTTTATCGAGCTTCTCGGAATGGTGAAATCTTGTATCAGAACCTCTTGTTAGGCCGATGACATTTACACCATTATCAATGGCTTTAATCACCACAAAATCAGATGCTTTATTTTCACTCATTTTGTTCACCGTCCATCTATTGAATTAGTCGTTTTTAATAAAGGAAAGCACTTCTGCTCTTGCTGCTGCATCATTTGCAAATGTGCCGCGGACTGCTGAGGTCACTGTTTTAGCGCCTGGCTTTTTCACTCCGCGCATCGTCATACACATATGCTCTGCTTCAACAACAATCATCACGCCATGCGGATTAAGTGTTTCCACCATACTATCTGCAATGGTTGATGTAATGCGTTCCTGAAGCTGCGGGCGTTTTGCCACGGCTTCGACTGCTCTTGCCAGCTTGCTAAGTCCCGTTACTTTTCCGCCGCGCGGAATATAAGCAACGTGGGCTTTCCCATAGAAAGGCACGAGGTGGTGTTCACACATTGAATGGAAAGCAATATCTTTTACAAGGACGAGTTCTTCGTGGTCTTCGCCAAAAATGGTTTTAAAATGTTCTTTTGGATCTTCATTTAATCCTGAAAACACTTCTTCATACATTTTTGCGACTCGTTTTGGGGTATCGAGAAGTCCTTCACGATCTGGATCTTCTCCGATTGCTTTTAATATATCGCGTACTGCGTGTTCGATTAATTCTTTATTTATTTCACTCATGTATTATATCCTCCAAAGGCGATTACATTTCATTCAGATTCTAGCACACTTCAGATCCTAAAAGCAAAGGAGAGCGTTCTAAACGAACCTTTTGATTCAAAAGGAAAAGCCCCTTATGAAAGGGGCTTTTCTAGACCAGTGTGAAACTGTATATGTATAACTCCTTCAACAGGATCATTACACATAACGATTATTTACCTGCCACCGCGTCTTTAAGTGCTTTACCTGGTTTGAAAGCAGGTACTTTGCTTGCAGGGATTTCGATCTCTGCACCAGTTTGTGGGTTACGTCCTTTACGAGCTGAACGCTCACGTACTTCAAAGTTACCAAAACCAATAAGTTGGATTTTGTCACCATTTTTAAGTGCATCTAAAATTGTATCAAAAACAGAATCAACTGCTTTTGTCGCGTCTTTTTTAGATAACTCGCTTGCTTCAGCAACCGCGTTAATAAGTTCTGTCTTGTTCATGCCTTTCACCTCCTCCCAAAAATATGAATTCAGTAGATTGTTATCATTTCTTCACAATTCATCTTCTTTCTATACCCTTTTTCAGAAAAAAAGAGCGTCCTAGAAAGCGTTATACATGGCTTTTCATTAGAAAACATCTCTTTGAAGGAATGTTTGTCCAACAAAGTGAAGATTTTCTGTAAGTAGATTAACACATATGAAATACCATATCAAGCATTTTAAAGGGAAGAATCCTTATTCGTCAAGGATTAAGGGCACTTTTGCGAACGAATATTCCTAATTTCAGCCTGAATCTGACTAATCTTTATACAATTGTCTTTTTATGACTCATTCCACACGCAAAAAAAAGACCCCTATCAATGAGAGGTCTCACTTGCTATAAAATAATCGCGATCAAACCGCCTGATCCTTCGTTGATGATTCTTTCAAGCGTTTCCTTCAGCTTATATCTTGCATTTTCCGGCATGAGAGAAAGCTTTGCTTGAATGCCTTCTCTGACAAGGGAGCTGAGGGAGCGGCCAAATATATCTGAATTCCAGATAGAAAGCGGATCATCTTCAAAGTCTTGCATTAAGTAGCGGACGAGCTCTTCACTTTGTTTTTCTGTTCCGATAATCGGTGCAAATTCACTCTCTACATCTACTTTGATCATGTGAATAGATGGAGCTACTGCTTTTAATCTCACGCCAAATCTAGATCCCTGCCTAATGATTTCTGGCTCATCTAAACTCATATCTGACAACGCTGGCGCTGCAATTCCGTAACCAGTCTGCTTCACCATTTTTAACGCGTCTGATACTTGATCATATTCTGTCTTAGCATGAGCAAAATCTTGCATGAGCTCTAGTAGATGGTCTTTCCCCCTAATTTCTACACCAACGACTTCTTTTAGTATATGATCATATAGATCATCTGGCGCATACAGATCAATCTCCGCAATCCCCTGACCCATTTCAATTCCTGCTAAACCCGCTCTTTCGATAAAATCAAATTCACTGAATTGACCAACGACACGGTCGACATCTCTTAATCTTTTAATATCCTTTACGGTTTCCTTCACTGAATCCTGATAGCTCTCTCTCAGCCAGTGATCTTCTTTCAGCACCATCACCCAGCTTGGCAGGTTCACATTCACCTCTAGAACTGGGAATTCATATAATGCTTCACGAAGTACACTGAGTACGTCTTGCTCTCTCATACTTTCTACGCTCATGGCGAGTACTGGAATATCATACTTTTGGCTAAGTTCCTGCCGGAGCGCTTCTGTTTCAGGATGATATGGCCTCACAGAGTTGATGACCATAATAAACGGCTTACCAACCTCTTTGAGTTCATCAATCACACGTTCTTCAGATTCAATATAATCATGTCTTGGGATTTCTCCAATAGATCCATCTGTTGTAATCACAACACCTATTGTTGAATGCTCTTGAATGACCTTGCGTGTACCAATTTCCGCTGCTTCATGAAACGGGATTGGCTCTTCATACCACGGCGTATTGATCATTCTTGGGCCATTTTCATCTTCATACCCGCGCGCACCAGGGACAGTGTATCCCACACAATCGACAAGCCTGATGTTGACATCAAGACCGTCACTCACGTGAATAGATGCTGCTTGATTCGGTACAAATTTTGGCTCTGTGGTCATAATGGTTTTTCCTGCTGCGCTTTGCGGCAATTCATCCTGTGCTCTTGCACGATCTGCCTCATTATTGATATTCGGGAGCACCACGAGCTCCATAAACTTTTTAATAAACGTAGATTTCCCTGTACGAACAGCGCCAACGACTCCTAAATATATATCGCCTCCTGTTCGTTCAGCGATATCCTTGAAAATATCGACTTTTTCCAAGTGATCCCCTCCCGGACTTGCTATCCTCGTTTTCAAATTAAATACTCTATACTTCAATCAAACTGTGCTTGAAAGGTGTCTGGACAATATATGTGTATGACGTTGTCCTATTTGAATATGACACCTTTTTGTTTTGAGAGTAAGTTTAGCCATAAAAAAACCTTTCTCCTCATTTATATGCAGAGGAAAAAGGTTCATTCTTGTTTATGACGTCTTTTTTTCTAAAAAGGCAGGCTCACCCTTTTTGTTGATGGTATATGGGACAGAAAACGCGGGTACAAACGGGGTTTCCTGCCAATATACATCTTGAATGTTTTCACCTGGTTTCAGCTTTTGCTTCGTATTCTTCAAAATATGAGCAAAATCACTGCGATAGTCCACATAGATGTCACCGTTTGATGAAATCAGTAATGGGAGGGAATTCCCTGTCACAGGACTCATGACCGCAGGCGGCGATTTTAATCCTAATTTTTTCTCATTTAACGTATATAAATTGTCTGATACGACTTTGCCGTATGGCGGATATGTATGTTCATCTTGATACATCTTGATCCTAAGACGTAATTCATTGATGGTCTGCGTCATTTTGACATCAAGCAGTTTCACAGTTGGTTTCTTTTCGACGTCTGTGAGGACATAAATATATTCGCCCCCGCCTTCATAAGATGTAGACGGTACATCGTGTAAATATCTTGGTGACAAGCGCTTAAAGTCGATGACATATTTCTGATAAACCGGCGTGTCTGCTTCTTTCGTTTCTATAGGCAAAAGACCATTTGTTGCTTTTTGAAATTCCTCAATCGCTGTCTGTACACTTTGCAGCTGCTCTTCGTATGGCACCCGGTTCTCAGTTTTGCGATTTTCTGGATACAGACATCCTGTTAATAACATAAATGCTAACAGCGTGACACTGACTTTTGCTTTGATCATCACATTCTTCCTTTTTCTTTATTCATTAACCGGCCCGCTAAAGACAACTAAAAACACAATGATACCCGATATAAGCATCAAGCTGTATGCGACGGTTGAGGCCATTATTTTAAGAAATTTGCTTTTCAGCTTAAACCTGCTGAAATAAATGGTTACTACGGCTAAAAACATGAGCCCCATTGAACCAAGCGCAAACCACATCTTGATTAAAGCAAAACTCATCGTGCCTGTCCCCCTTTAAAACGAACGAATTGTAAGCGTTTATATTTCATTCTAAACCAAAAATAAGGTAAATATCAATCATTTTTCCATTCATTTAGAAAAAAGCGCATAAAAAAACTGAAGCAAAGAGGGGGACTCTGCTTCAGTCATTGGATCGACTATTTTCCTCATTCTGTAGAGGCAAAGCTCTATTCAAACTTCATTGCTATGTTATGCAAGTCTTCCCCTTCTTGCATCCTCTACATGCCTAAGTTCAGTCTTTCCATTTATTTTGTTTGGTTTTCAAACATGTTCACAAGGTCTTCCATCTCATGTGTTTTCACACGTGCCATTAAAGATTCTACAGCATCGTCAACCTTTTTCCCTTCAAACAGGACACCGTAAAGAGCCTCTGTAATCGGCATGCTGACCTTGTATTCTTTGGAGAGCTGATAAGCGCCTTTTGTTGTGCGGACGCCTTCGACAACCATCCCCATTTTTTCAAGCACTTCTTCAAGCTTATATCCTTTACCAAGTAAATTCCCGCAGCGCCAGTTACGCGAATGAACACTTGTACATGTCACGATCAAATCGCCAACACCCGTTAATCCGGCAAATGTAAGGGGATTCCCTCCCATTTTTGTGCCAAGACGTGCGATTTCAGCAAGTCCTCTAGTGATAAGCGCCGCTTTTGCATTGTCACCATATCCAAGTCCGTCTGTGATACCAGCCGCAAGAGCAATGATATTTTTCAATGCGCCGCCAATTTCCACCCCAATCACATCAGGGTTTGTGTACACTCTAAAATGATTGTTCATGAACAAATCTTGAACAAATTGAGCTGCTTCAATATTTTCTGACGAGACAGTAACAGTTGTCGGATGACGCAGACCTACTTCTTCTGCATGACTTGGCCCTGATAGGACAACGACAGCTTCTCTTTTCTCAGATGGGACTTCTTGTTCAATCATTTGAGAAATTCTAAGAAGTGTATCTGGTTCGATTCCCTTACTGACATGGACAAACGGCACCTTCGATGAAATCAGCTCATTTGCCTGCTTCAATACCTCACGAATGGCCTTTGTTGGCACAGCGACAATAATCGCCTCTGTCCCTTCTAAAGCCTGCTTCATATCGGTTGTCGCCTGAATAGACGCTGGCAGTTCGACATTTGGCAAGTAATCATGATTTTCATGTTTCTCATTGATTTGATCAATGAGCTCTTGTCTATGTCCCCACATGTGTACATCATGATGATTATCAGCTAATACAAGCGCAAGAGCTGTTCCCCAGCTGCCTGCTCCAAGTACGGAAATTTTCTTCATCCTGCTCACCCTTTTTATTTTCTCGCTCTCGCAAATATTTTAATCGGTGTTCCTTCAAAACCAAATGCATCTCGAATGCGGTTTTCTAGGAAACGCTCATAAGAAAAGTGCATAAGCTCTGGATCGTTTACAAACACAACGAAGGACGGAGGCTTAATGGCCACCTGTGTTGCATAGTAAATTTTGAGGCGCTGTCCGTTATGGGTCGGCGTTGGATTCATCGCCACCGCATCCATAATGATATCATTTAAAATATTGGTTTGAACGCGCATTGCATGGTTTTCGCTCGCTGTGATTATGGACGGCATTAATGTATGAATTCTCTTTTTCGTAAGAGCAGACATAAACAAGACAGGTGCATAATCAAGGAATTGAAAGTGCTCACGGATGTTTTGCTCAAATTCCTTCATCGTACGCTCATCTTTTTCAACAGCATCCCATTTGTTCACAATGATGACAACAGCTTTACCAGCTTCGTGTGCATAGCCCGCAATTCGTTTATCCTGCTCAATAATGCCTTCCTCGCCATCAAGTACAACAGCGACAACATCAGAGCGATCAATGGCTTTTAATGCACGAAGCACACTGTATTTCTCTGTTGTTTCATATACTTTCCCTTTTTTCCTCATACCTGCTGTATCAACAATAACAAAGTCACGCTGATTGTACGTAAACATCGTATCGACAGCATCTCTTGTTGTACCAGCGATGTTGCTGACAATGACGCGGTCTTCTCCCAGCATAGCATTCACTAAAGAAGATTTCCCTACATTGGGGCGGCCAATTAAGCAGAACTGGACAACTTCTTCATCATATTGCGTATCCGGTAAATTCTTAAAATGTTCTGCAACTGCATCAAGCAGATCACCAAGACCTAATCCATGCGTTCCAGAAATCGGAAACGGCTCGCCAAATCCGAGCGCATAAAAGTCATACACGTCGCTTCTCATTTCAGGGTTGTCCAGTTTATTGACAGCAAGTACAACTGGCTTTTTCGTGCGATATAAAATTTTTGCGACTTCTTCATCCGCAGATGTCACGCCATCTCGGCCATTCACCATAAAGATAATGACATCTGCTTCGTCCATTGCGATTTCTGCCTGATGGCGAATTTGCGCCAAGAATGGCTCATCTCCAATATCAATTCCACCAGTATCTATTAAATTAAAGTCATAATTTAACCATTCAGCAGAGCTATAGATTCGATCTCTTGTTACACCAGGTGTGTCTTCTACAATCGATATTCTTTCGCCTGCGATTCGATTAAAAATTGTAGATTTTCCAACGTTGGGCCTTCCAACAATGGCTACGACAGGTTTACCCATAGTACCCTTCCTTTCAATCCAGCCGCGATTCAATATGTTCATCATCATGTTTCAACCGGGATTTAAAATTTTCATTCAGTTTTATGAAATAAACCCTTCAAACATGAAGGGTTCAACTTATATATTATATCAATTTTTAATCAGACCACAATGAATAACTTAAAAATGTTTGACAATCAAGTAAAGATCTTCTCCAATGCCGTGTGCAATTCCATCTAAAATGGCCTCTAAATTCATGGCATACATGTCGAGCTCTTCTTTATTTTCACAGAAAAAAACGGCTGTTCCGCCAATGACCCGCTCTTTATTTGTTGTTGCCACAGCCAATATAAATTGTTCAATGGTGTTCGCCATGCCCTATTACCTCACTTTCTTTTTAATGAAATCTGTTGGCATTCTAATGGCATTTTCTAAAATAGGCACCTCTTCTAATACACGGACAGCCAAATCTTCACGATACCATTGCGGTAAAATGAATACGCCAAGTGTACCGGTATTCAGATCACGTTTTGCGAGCGGACAGAGCGAGGGCTCACCAGAATCGCGGTATACGCCAAGCACGTTCGATAAATCAAATAAAATGGCTTGCCGCTGACCAAGGTTGGCAATCGTTGTAGCAGAGTTGAAATTTTTCGGTGTCAAAATAAAGCCCATCCCATGCTCTAAAATGAGTTTTTGCTTTTCAGGCAGCCCGATGTTCATAATGTATATATCATTTACATAAAGCCCTGCCCCATCAAAGCGAAGCTCCCCTTTTTGAATGCTGACGATATCCTTTAATTGACTGCCTGACATTAATAGCTTTGCCATGAAAAAACAAAGAATACCGACCACTGTTCCAATAACAAGCGAAAAGAAAATACAGGCTGTTGTTGTAATGAGTGCAGTGAGAATGGCAATATAATTTCGACTTTCAAAAGCAATGGCAATGCCTTCTATATATGTACTGCCTCTTGAGACAAGCTCATATGAATCCATTTGGGTTAACGTATTTCTTTCCATATTTCGGACATCCCTAAATTGCGTGGCTGCCAAAGTGAGAAAGGTTATCGCCGTAAATTCCTCCTGAATTAGTGCAGGCATAATGATTGCACCTAATCCTGAAGCAATAAAACCAAGCGCAATGTGAATCACTTGTCCATGAATATACGTAGGGTATTGCCGGTAATCAGTTCTTAGCATGTAAAGTCTGGCCGCCATCCCAAAGATGACACCAATAATCACAGGAAACGTATAGTCTGTCATGTTGATTTTGCAGCCCCTTTTACTGATTTTCTTGATGAACGGGCGTTCAAGAGCTTTTCAAGCTGATCGACACCTAATAGGAAGACCGCTCCTTGAACAACGAAGGAAAGAAAAGAGAGATCCCCTATGACAATTGATGATGTAAGGCGGTGAATCGTGAGCGCATAAAGGGCTTCGCCAAGACATACTGACATCATCCATAGGGTGATTTTTTGCGCTAACGAATGTCCATATGTCATACACATTAAGATCAGCAAGGTAAATACGACCCAATCCACCTTTATTATCGTGAACCAAACGGGGTCATATAATGCAAACATCATAAAAAAGGCATATGCGCTCACCATTGAGCCCAATTGCATAATTCTCATGATTCGATAACCAGGCCTGAATATGACGAAAGCGGCACATGCATATAAAAAAGTCATCAAGAACCCAGCATTGATGCTCATATCTAAAACGGATATCATGAAATGACTGAATATAATATGGACAAGTACACAGATGCCCAGCACGCTGCGCCACAAACTTTTTTCCATGATAAATGTCACCATAATCCAAACGAACCATATAGACCAATAATAGTACAAAGCCTCCAACGCCTGATCACCTCAATTACATTATGGGAAAATCTCCAATTTTTAAACATGAGGATCGTTACCGGCTCTGTATGAAATAAATAAGAGGTGACACCCTAATGATTGAGGAGGGGTGTATGATGGGAAAAGATAGACAGGAAAAGCGTTTAAAGGCATCAAAAAGAGTGGAATCTGACCGTGATCAATCCATTCATCATAAGGGTGCAACAGCATTAGAAGGTCCAGAAAGCGCTCGAAAAAGAAATCAATAAAAAAAGGCATGTGATATCACATGCCCCTCTTACTATAGTACGTTGTGTCAACGCCTCTTTCTTTGAGCCAATGACTTGTTTCCCCTGAGATCACAATTGGAGCTTGTCTCAGTTCTTCAATCGTCTTTACGCCAAGCGCTGTCATCATCATCTTGATATCTTCTTGAAGTTCCATGATATCTGCGATGAGGCCGCTTTCTCCTCCACTGGTCAATGATTTCAAGAAAAATCCAGCTAGACCAGCAGCAGATGCGCCAAGAGCCATTGATTTGGTTACATCAAGAGCATCTTGAATACCTCCGGAGGCTAAAATCGTTTGATTCTGAAAGGCTGTATGTACTTCAGCAAGACTCGCTGCAGTTGGAATCCCCCATTGATCAAAATAACGAAGTGCTTTTTGGCGGCGGAGATTTTCAATCTTAGAAAAGTTCGTCCCACCAAATCCGCCTACATCAACGGCTGCAACCCCAGCATGGAATAACTTTCTTGCCGTCTCCTTGCTCATGCCAAATCCGACTTCCTTCACGACAACAGGCACACCAACAGATTCAACGATAGCTGCAATCCGCTCAAGCGCCCCCCTGAAATCGCGATCCCCTTCAGGCATGACAATCTCTTGGATGACATTCAGGTGAATCTGGAGCATATTTGCCTCGAGCATGCTGACTGCTTCTTGAGCTTGCTTCATTGTCGCTTCACTGCCTAAATTCGCAAATACAATACCATCTGGATTGACTTCACGAACGACTTCATATGTTCGTCTTTCTTCTTTATCTTTCAGTGCAGCCATTTGTGACCCTACTGCTACCGGGATATTGGTCTCCTTCGCTGCGATCGATAAAGAGCGGTTGATCTCATAGGTAGATTCTCCGCCCCCGCCAGTCATTGCATTGATAAAAATTGGCGAACCGAAAGTCAGTCCGCCAATTGTCGTATGTGTATCAATTTGTGATGTTGCAAGATCTGGTAAACTGGCGTGAACGAAGGAAACATCTTCTAAACCTGTTGCTGCATGCTGGCCAGTGGACAACGCATGCTCAATATGCTGTTTCTTTCTTTCTGCTCGCGTCAATTTTGATCACCAAATTATTTTAGTTTATTGAGTTTATCGCCGATCAGGTCACCAAGCTGGAATCCGCTTGTGTTTTCTTCTTTCGCCTGATATTGACGATAATCCTCTTCGATTTGTTTTTCAGGATTTTCTTCTAAATCACGAATGCTTAGTGAGATGCGCTCTTCGTCTTCATTCACATCAAGCACTTTCACTTTGACAGTCTGCCCTTCTTCAAGGACTTCTTGCGGCGTGCCGATATGTTTATGAGAGATTTGGGAAATATGCACAAGCCCTTCTACACCTGGCAGAATTTCAACAAATGCACCAAAGCTCACAAGACGTTGAACAGTTCCTTCAAGCACATCACCTTGTTTTACCTTTTCACCAATTTGGCTCCAAGGTCCTGGTAATGTTTCTTTAATAGATAGTGAGATACGCTCGTTATCACGATCAACAGCAAGTACTTTGACCTGGACTTCCTGTCCTTCTTCTACTACGTCAGATGGCTTTTCAACATGCGCATGGGATAGTTGAGAAATGTGAACTAATCCATCAATGCCGCCAATGTCAACAAATGCACCAAAATCAGTAAGCCTCTGCACTTTACCATCAATCACACTGCCTACTTCAAGCTTTTGCAGGAAGTCTTGCTTTTTGTCTAACTGCTCTTGCTCAACGACTGCACGGTGCGAGAGAATCACGCGATTTTTTTCGCGGTCAAGTTCTACCACGACAAGTGAGAGTGTTTTCCCTTTGTAATCTGTGAAGTCTTCTACATAGTGTGCTTCTACTAAAGATGCAGGAATAAATCCGCGCACACCAATGTCAACGACAAGACCACCTTTTACAACGTCTTTTACTTCAGCTTCAAATACTTCTTTTGTTTCAAACTTTTTCTCTAGGTCTTCCCAAGCGCGGTCTGCATCAACAGCACGTTTAGATAAAATCAAAGCATCGTCTTCGACCTTTGTTACTTTAAGCTCTAACTCGTCGCCATCTTTCACGACATCTGATGCTTTTTCAACGTGAAGACTTGATAATTCACTGATTGGGATGATACCAGGTTGTTTCACATTGACGATATCTACATTGACATGCTTGTCCTCAACTTTAGAAACAATCCCTTTCACTACATCTCCAACCTCTGGTACCTGAACATCGATTTGATTCATTTCCTCTGTCATTTCGATAACCTCCTTGGTCCAAACCTACACAGCTTAGTTAAAACGACTGGGCGAATATGTGTCTTAAGCATGATGAATGCCAGCCGAATATGTATTATAGAAACATTCAAATCAATATAATTGCTTGAATGATCAATAAAAATAGTATTAGTATAAACTTCTAATAAAAGACCTTGTTTGTCAAGAGATAAACCTCTAACTTATTAAAGTTTTCTAAAATTTCTTACTGTTTCTCTACGCGGTCTGCTGCATCTAAAATTTTCCCTGCCACCTCTTGAATAGAAAGGGAAGTGGTGTCAATTTCAATGGCGTCATCTGCTTTCTTCAAAGGTGAAACTTCGCGCTCAGAATCAAGCTTATCGCGTCTTGCAATCTCTTCGATCAGCTGATCGTAATTGACATCGTAGCCTTTTTTCTGATTCTCTTCAAAGCGGCGCTTTGCTCTTTCTTCTACTGATGCAAGTAAGAAAATTTTCACTTCGGCATCTGGAAGTACGTGAGTGCCTATGTCTCTTCCGTCCATAACGACGCCGCCTCTTTTGCCAAGCTCTTGCTGCCTGCGGACCATTTCTTCCCGAACAGCTCTGTGCTTTGCAACAACCGATACTTGGTTGCTTACGCGGTCTGTGCGAATATCCTCTGTGACATCCGTATTGTTTAGATGGACTTTTTGACCCTCGCCTGTTGTTACAAGTTCAATGACTGTTTTTTTCAGTAATGAATCAAGTGCCTGTTCATCTTCAAGGTCTATACCTTGATTAAGTGCCGCAAGTGTAATCGCGCGGTACATGGCACCTGTATCAATATAAATATATGATTTTTTGGCTGCGACAATTTTTGCCACAGTGCTTTTGCCTGCTGCTGCAGGACCATCAATTGCAATAGATAATTTCTTTTTCATAATACCTCTCCTTGATTGAATCTCCCTTATGAATTGTAACACGATCACCGCTCAAACGGGGGAATTTTCTATCAATCCTTCTGCTTAAACGTCTCAATCCATTCTTCAATGCTCATGTTATTCACACCCTCATACTGCACGACTTTTGACAAAAAAAGTTCTCCTTTCGTCAAATGAAGTGTGATCTGAACAGTTAGCAATAAAACAAGCTGAATGAGCACCACTTTCAATAACCATCTTTCCATTGTCTTCATACAAAAAGCCTCCACGCTAGATTCTTTCCTCTCTAGTATGGAAGCTTTTTACACCCTTTATTCTTATGCTTTTTTCACACGTGTTAAAAGCTGCTGCTGGAAGCAGTATTTCATAATGTGCTGCTGCTGGTCATTTGTGATCTCTGAAAACTCCATGATCGCTCTTGTTTTGCCAGACTGTTCATCTTGATATACTCGATTCATCTCTGCAACCGCTTTAATTTTCACGGGCTCTTTTAAGGGAAGTTCAAACTCTGTGCCCACTTCTCCATAATCTTTCAATGACAAGCCCTCAGGAACAGCAATCGCCACGCCGCCAGCACTTATATTCACAATAAACGTGTCAAAGGGCTCATCATCCGTTTGCATGATGGTGGCTTTGATCATCGTATCCACTCTCAAATATTCTCTTCGCTGAAGCCGGACCATTTCTTCTTTTGGCGGAATGGAAATAACAATCATCGGAATATCTTCTTTTCTTTTTCCAATGACTTCGCTTTTACATTTGTATGGAATTTGATTTTCGTCAAAAAAGAAGACGGTGATTTCTGTTTGCTGGTTTAAGTAGATGGTGCGGCCCGTTTCTTTATCAGCTGGATAATTAATGCAAATATCATCGTTATTATTTTCCAAAACCTTCGATTTTGCCGTTTTCACTTCTTTGTTCTCATTGACATATTCAATTGTGATTGCATCCCCTATTTGTAACATTCCTCATCACTCTTTTCATCTGTGAAATCGTATCCTCTCTTATATTAAACCATGTCTAAAACAAAAGGAAAAGACTTATTAGCCTTTTCCTCGTTTCCTTTTCTATAGGTCTTTATATATAGGTTCTGCGTTTTTTAGTTTATCTACTCGTTCTTCTTTTCCAGTATCTGCATTAATGAACATGCGGTACGTATCGTTTTTTATCGTTCCGAGGAACTCATAGCACAGAACTTCCTCTGACATATCATTTTGTACAATCGCTAAATGAGTATCTTCGATCTTCACATGCTGATTCAATGTTTTCTGCGCTTCTTTTTGAGAGATTTTCGGTGCTTTGATGTCTCGAGTTTTATGATTCGTTAAGTAGTCCTTCGCTGAAAACCCAACAACCTCGCCATCGTCCAATGCGACTTTCATGCGTATACTATCTGGATAAAGCAGAACATTTTTTTGAAGAGGCACATAGGTAAATACACCGATATTATCAAATTGTGCACTTTCATCTAAATGGAACGATTCCGTGTCAAATCCTTGTTTCTTTAAGAAGCTAAGGGCTTTTTCTGATGCTTCATTTAAACTGATTTTTTGTTTTTTCACGTCTCGATTCTGAAGAAGATAGACTGGGTGTCCTCCTTTTTCAGTTAAGTCTAAGTAAAAGTTTGCATGGCTGTCTGGATCAGACATCGATAAGCTATACACGTCACGATTGGTTTTGCTGCCGCTTTTTCTCACTTTAAAATGTTGATTATGGTCAGGTGTGAATTGCTGTGCAATGCGGATCGCTTCTTTTTTTGAAATCTTATCGCCTTTTAAATGATTGTAGCCTTGTGTTTCTTTTTCTGTCGACACATTTGTAGGCCCAAGATCGACATCTGCAAACGCATCTGCATTTCTCTCCACTGTTTTCAGCCCGTCAATGATGGTGTTGTCGTTCTTTCGATCGCCGTCAGCCAGCGCCATTTCCACATCCATCCATTTTAAGTTTTTATTAAGGACGAGGTGCTGCACTTGTCTAAGTTCGTTTTGGATATCTGATGCCTGATTATATAGGGCTGTAATGGTTTTGTGTGTATCTTTATTTAATGGTTCGTCTGATAAAGTTTTGACTGATGATTTGTAGCTAAAGTCTCCGACATTTGCCAGAAATTCTTCCGTTTTATTAAAAGGCATCAATGTGAGCGGGAGCTGGCTGACATTGTTATGCGCTTCTGATGACATTCTCCATACATCTGCAAGTGCTGGTGAGATGGATGATTGGCTGTTCATCGCAAGAGTTGCGCCCAGTTTGTCATGCAGCTGATCCACCTGATACGTTAAATCGTGGAAGGCTCTTTGGTAGTTGTTCTCAGCATGAAGCAGCACGGCGTCTTTTTCTTGATGTTCTTTATAGCCCCAGTAACCTGTTGAGATGACAGCAATTCCTAAAATAGCAATCAATATTCCTCTGATCATTTATTTACACCTCTTTTTATTCGCAGAATATATGTTTCCCGATTCGTTTAATTTGTGGTCTTCCCCAAATCCATGGACTTGTTGCTGTATCAGGATTAAAGTAATAAATGGCGCTCTCAGATGGGTCCCAGCCATTGATTGCATCAAACACAGCTTTTTTTGCCGTTTCATCTGGCGTCATATAAAATTGCCCATCTGCAACAGCGGTAAACGCCAGCGGTTCAAAAATGACCCCTGCGATCGTATTTGGAAAGGTCGGATTGTTCAAACGGTTTAAGATAACGGCAGCGATGGCCACCTGTCCTTCATACGGCTCACCTCTGGCTTCACTGTAAACAGCTTGCGACAAGAGCTGAATGTCATTACTAGAAAAACCACCAGGCATGTTGGCTGCTGTTTGTTTCGGTGTTTGATTTCCCTGCTGGCTGCCTGACTGATTGCCAGACTTCCCAGATGATCCACTTTGACTTTTTTGATTTTCTTTTGTACCTTGGGCTGTCTTTTTTTGCGAGCTTCTTTGCGGAGCCTTTGTTTGCTGATCAAGAGGCTTCCCGCCATAATGAGTAAACTGGTTCCCTTGCTGCAGCTGCTTTTGAACAAACTCTTTGTAGTATTTCGTCTTTTGAACTAATAAGCTTTTTGTTTTCTCACCTACAAGTCCATCGACCTTCTTTACACCAAATTGGCTTTGAAAGTTGCGAACGGCCCAGTATGTCCCCCAGCCATAGACGCCATCGATTTTGCCATTGTAAAAACCATTGTATTGGAGACGTGCTTGCAGCTCGACTACATCTTCTCCTGTTGCCCCGCGCTGGATGACTTGGCTGGTGAAGGCTTCACTTTTACTGTCTGTCAAAAGTGAAGACGCAAGAAGAACGATTGAGAAGATAAGAACGATTTGTTTCATGAAACGAGCTTTATCCATATTTGATCCTCCTGTACTTTTGATGTTTGAATATATGTTTCTTCCGATCCCTATTTTTATACATTCAACACAGGAGAGAATTGGATGGAAAAGACAAAAAAACGCCCTATATATAAAAAGGACGTTTTCCAAATTAAATTTGCACCATTTTTACCGCACGGGCTTTTTTTGCTTTCCTTAAACCAAACCACCATAAAAAAATCATGAACGGCACCATGATATATCCCCAGTTTTTCATCCCTAATAGAATGAAATCATACAGGCCGTGAAACAGCACAGGGAGCGTTAAAGAAAGGAGCAGCCATTTGCGCTGCTCTTTTTTATCAGAGAAGCGCGCTTTTCCGATATAAAATCCCATCACAACACCAAATAATGCGTGACTTGATACAGGTAATAAAGCACGGGTAAACGCATATTCGACCCCGTGACCGACTAAGTAAAGTATATTTTCAAGTGTTGCAAAACCAAGTGAGACACTTGTTCCATACACAATCCCGTCATAGTGTTCGTCAAACTGGGCATGTGCATAAACGCTGACCATTAAAATAAACCATTTTAATGATTCCTCTAAAAAACCCGACGTCACAAATGAAATCAAGATAGGGTTTGTTGCGATTTTTTCCTCTTGAAGGACATATTGAATAAACATGGTTGGAAACACAAGTATGACACCTAGCATAAAAGATCTGATGACCATGTGAACCGGCTCATTGTCGTACTGATCTTTCAGATAAAAATAACTTAAAAGTGCGATGCCGGGAGCTAAACCTGCTGAGATGATTGCGATCATAACCAGACCTCTTTCCCTACATTATCCTTCATTATCGTACCATGATTTACCCTTTTTTTATATGACTCGGGCCCATTTTTCTAAAAATAAATTTCTATATAATCCCAATTTATATAAAAAGAACCGAACCCCTTTGAAGGATCCAGTTCTTTTTTTATCTGTTGATTCTTTTATTGATTTCTTCTGCAATGAGTCCGCCATGAAATCTTCCATTCTCGATGAAAATTTCATTGGCATTATTTCCAGCAGCAATGACTCCTGCAATGAAAATACCTTCAACATTCGTTTCCATCGTCTGTTCATCAAATGCTGGACGGCCTGATTCTTGATCTATCGTGACACCCATTTTTTCTAAGAAAGAATGGTCTGGATGATAGCCAGTCATAGCAAATACATAGTCACTTTTCACTCGATCCGTTTGATCTTGCTGGTTTGTAAAGATTACATCTTCCTCTGTGATTTCTTTCACCTGCGCGCCAAACTCCATTCGAATCGTTCCATTACGAACCAGCGCTTCAAACTCTGGTAAAATCCAAGGTTTGATGCTGGATGAATATTCAGTTCCTCTATAAAGTACAGTGACTCTGCTTCCGCATTTCACAAGTTCTAGCGCAGCATCCACACTGGAGTTCTTCCCGCCGATCACCGTCACATCTTTATCAAAATATGGGTGCCCTTCTTTAAAATAGTGATACACGTGGGGAAGGTCTTCTCCTTTGACGTTCATATAATTTGGATGATCATAATAGCCAGTCGCAATGACGACGTAATCACATGAATAATCGTCTTTTGATGTATTCACCGTAAAACGGCCATCTTGTTTCTTCACGGCGTTTACTTTTTCAAAAGCATGCACACGCAGGTTTTTTCGTCTGACGACCTCTCGGTAATAGGAAAGTGCCTGAATACGAACGGGCTTACGATTTTCAGTAATAAAAGCGACATCACCGATTTCAAGCTTTTCACTTGTACTAAAAAAGGTTTGATGTGTTGGGTAATGATAAATACTGTTCACGACATTCCCCTTTTCAATCACAAGTGCATCAATCCCAATTTGCTTGAATGCGATGGCAGCTGATAGCCCGCATGGGCCGCCTCCTATTATAATCGCTTTTTCTTGTTTCATTTGTTCCACTCCTGTCATTTCACTGCAATAACAATTGCTGGCTGTTGATTCTTTGTTCCATTCCATAAAAAAATCTCCTATTTAAGGATAGGAGATTTTAAGGCGTGATGCAAATCAGCCGCTTAAATCCAGCCTCTGAATCGAGAAGCTTCAGCCATTTTACGTACACCGACCATATATGCAGCAAGACGCATATCGATCCGGCGGTTTTGCGCCATTTCATAAATATTATTAAATGATTTCACCATCATATCTTCTAAACGAGTTTCAACTTCTTCTTCAGTCCAATAGAACCCTTGGTTATTCTGAACCCATTCGAAGTAAGAAACAGTTACACCACCCGCACTCGCAAGTACGTCTGGAACAAGCAGTACACCACGATCTGAAAGAATTTTGGTTCCTTCCAGTGTCGTTGGGCCATTTGCTGCTTCTACGACAATTTTTGCTTTAATGTTTGCCGCGTTATCTTCTGTGATTTGGTTTTCAATGGCTGCAGGTACTAGGATATCACAATCCAGCTCAAGCAGCTCTTGGTTTGTAATTGTATCGTTAAATAATTTAGTGACGGTTCCAAAGCTGTCACGTCGGTCAAGCAAGTAGTCAATATCTAGACCATCTTCATCGTATAATCCGCCGTACGCATCTGAAATCCCTACGATTTTCGCTCCAGCATCATACATGAATTTAGCTAAGTAGCTTCCTGCATTTCCGAATCCCTGTACGACAACACGAGCTCCGTTAATGTCAATTCCTTTTTTCTTCGCCGCTTCTTTGATGCAGATCGTCACACCTTTTGCTGTTGCAGTATCACGTCCGTGTGATCCTCCAAGAACAATTGGTTTTCCTGTAATAAATCCTGGCGAGTTAAACTCATCAATTCTAGAATATTCATCCATCATCCATGCCATAATTTGAGAGTTCGTAAACACGTCTGGTGCCGGAACATCTTTTGTTGGTCCAACAATTTGACTGATGGCGCGAACATAGCCGCGGCTTAGTTTTTCAAGCTCTCTGAATGACATTTCTCTTGGATCACAGATAATACCGCCTTTTCCTCCGCCATAAGGAAGATCCACAATTCCACATTTTAAACTCATCCAAATTGAAAGCGCTTTTACTTCTTTTTCCGTAACGTTCGGGTGGAAACGAATTCCGCCTTTTGTTGGACCGACAGCATCATTGTGCTGTGCGCGGTAACCAGTGAAAATTTTCACAGATCCATCATCCATACGTACTGGAATTTTGACCGTTAATAGACGAATTGGCTCCTTCAGCAATTCATACACTTCCTGCGGATACCCTAATTTGTCTAGCGCTTTATGTATGACGGTTTGAGTTGACTTTAAAACATCTAGCTTATCTTCTGCGTTATGAGCGGCGTTTTGATCGGCTGCCATTAAAATAAACCCCCTAGAAATCTTTCATGATCTACTGCTCCCTTTCAAGCAATAGTATACACCTTCGTACTGGTAAAGCAAAGGTAAAAAGCGTTTTTTATCAAAATAAAATATCAGCGTTTATAAATATAAAAAAGGATATAAAAAAATACTGTTGTTTCATCACAACAGTATTAAATATAATAGAAAAAAGTGATTAAAAATACATTTGAATCGTTTTCACAGCATCTTCTTGCATGATCACTTTTCCATACTCTTTTAGCCGGTGAATGGTGAGTGTCGTAGGTGAACCAAACTCTGCTAAAATTGAAATGACTGTATCAGCAGATAGATCTCCAACATCATCCAGGCTGAGATAATATTGACCTTCATAATGGTAAACTGTACCCCCTAAAAGTCCAATACGACTTAAACTATGGGACAGTTGAATCACATCTTCAAACGAGGCAAATTGATAGAGCACATGCTTGCTCTCGTCGAGCTTGACTTGCATCTCAATGTAATCTTCATCAAACTCATCATCAGCATCTTCCTGCTGACTCTTTGTGACAATGACGACCATCCCCTGCGCCTGAAGAGAAAATACTTCAACAGCAATCGGTCCATTCGCTTCAAAACCGAGCTCCTGATTCGCTTCGTTCATCATGTCTTTAAACAGCTGATGGACTTTGAACGAATCTTTCCAAAGGTCTTCTTTCGTAAGACCTCGGTCTGTCAGGTCATCTAGTGTGAGAAAAATTTTGATTTTATTATAATTCAGACGCTCCAGTCGCATAACGTTCCCTCCTGCCTCTTCTAAACACACATCATACTGTAGTATATGAGATGATGAGTCATAGGTTCTTAATTTTGTATTCAGTTTACACTGTGTCAAGACGGAAGACAAGCATGAAGCTATGCTTACGGTGACTTTTATGGAAAATATTGAGGGTGCCGCAAGTTAACGCGTTTTTAGAGGCATTAAATAGATCAGATGGGTTTCTGGTTCTGCTCCGAGACGCATGGGAATTTTTGTTGTTCCGTAGCCATTACTAATGAGAAAGAACGCACCTTTGACCTGGCCTGTTCTTCCTTTTTCATACGGTCCAAATTTCCCAATTCGGATCTGTCCCCCATGCGTATGACCGCTCAGGACAAGATCGATTCCCTCTTCTTCACTCATCAAATGATGTACATCTGGATTGTGTGATAAGAGAATATTGACATCTTCTTTCACAAACTCTGGCCGTATCGCTTCATAATCTGCTTTTTCAAGCCGAATATCATCAATTCCTCCAATTTTAATTCGCTGGCCTTCGAAATTCCATACAGCCGTTTCATTTTGCAAAGTCGTGACATCGTATGCATGAAGAAGCTCTTTCAACCTTTGCTGATGCAGCTCATGATCATTATTTCCCCAAACAAAATAAACCGACGCAATTTTTGATAAACGTTTCACATTTTCTTCAATCCTTGCGTAGGGCACACCTTTTTCTGCTAAATCTCCGCCAATCATAATCACATCTGGCTCTTCTTGACTGATTTCTGCTAATAAAGTGTCACTTATGAGACGTCTGTGTGTATCAGAAATAAAGAAAATGACAGCAGGCCGGTCTGATTGAAGTGCTTCTATTGTAAAGTAATGCTTTTTGATGTTGTTTTGTTTTGCCGTTTTCACCATTTTTGCCGTTACACACACACCTGTTGTAACAGCCGCAATGGCGGCAGTAAATCCGATGGCATATTTCATCACAAATGGCTCCCTTACATATCTTTCTTTCATAAGACGCTTGAATGAAAAAAGACGTTTCAACTGTTAAACGTCTTTTTTTCTCATTTATTTACTTTCATAATAGAGATTAATGTCATATTGCTTCTGCATATAGTGAAAAACCGCCTCGCGCTCTTTCCACTGATTTGATTGCGGCCATAAGTCTGTACTCTTTTGTATAATTTCACATCGAAGCCGATGATATTCATCTTCGGCCTTTTCTTCTTTTTTCTTATAGTAATAAGAGGCATAAAAAGCAAAGACCTCAGCCATGATCCAAAACAGAAATACTTCATGACCAAGCAGTGTGGCAATCATGGCTTCCGGCTGAAGTGAGCCGCCTCCCGCATTTGCCGTGATCACAAAATAAAACAAAAGAATGGCCAGCGATAGAAGGGCTGTCCATTGCCATCTTTTACACTGCTTGGCAAAGCCCTCATATTTGTACTTTCTTTTAATTAATGTTTCCATCATTTTCTGTGTGGGCTGATCCATATAGCGGCTGATTGCGTGCAATGTCATCACATACACCCTGTCCCTTTTTTCTACATATGTATGTGCGTGCTTCTTCATTCATGTCAGGTGATTACAGGTGATTAGTTTTCTAGTGGAATATTCAACACTTGACCGCTATACACGCTGTTGCCTTTCAAGTGATTATAGGCTCTAATTTTCTCTTCACCCGAACGGTTTTTGTAATACTTCATGGAGATTCGGTACAGGTTTTCCTCTGGGCCAACCGTGTGCTGCACGACACGAACTGGTTTTTCTTCCTGCTTCTTTTTCTCTTCCGCTTCTTTTCGTTTTTTCTCTTCTTGTTGCTTTTGCAGGGCTAGCTGCTGCTGTTCACGTTTTTTGGCAGCTTCGGCTCTCGCGCGTTCTTTTTCTTTCGCTGCTTGTTCACGCTTTTCTTTCTCTTTAGCAGCTTTTTCTTTTTTCTTCTGTTCAGCTTTTTCTTTCGATCGCTGTTTTTCTTCATCTTTCTTTTGCTTCTCATCATCAGACGCATCCGCTTTATCAGCGCTTGAGTCATTTTTCGTTTCGGCAAGTGCTGACGGGACTGGGTCTGTGTCAGCACTTGATGTAGAATCAATATTATATACATCTTGATTATTATTATGGTTAATTTCCTTTGACGTGTAGTAGATCAAAAGGAAGAACACCGTGACGACGATAATAGGAAAGATAATAGCCAATGTTGTAAATAATGGATTGCGCACCTTTTTCGTGCGCTGTTTTTTATATTCATGGAAATCTTCTCGTGTAGGAAAGTGAGAGTCATCTGAAGGCTGTACTTCTTCTTCAAAAATTTCCTCTACATCATCGTCATGGATGTTTGTCAGCTGCTCCTTCTTTCTCTTCATTCTCGACATTTCTTCCATGTTCATCCCTCCCCCTATATTTCAAACGAATTTGACAAGCAAAGACTAAGTCAATGACAAAATGGGTCATGACAGGAACAAATAAATTCCCCGTCCACTCGTATAAAAGTCCTAAAAAAATACTAATGGAAACCACAAGGATAAACAAGAGTATTTTTGATAAGTAGCGAAAGTGAAGGAGTGCAAACACGATACTAGCAATCTCCAATCCAAATTGCTGCTGGACGATCCCTCGGAATAGAATTTCCTCTGAAAAGGCGATGAGCAGTGTTAACCAAACAATATGCGGGATGCTGCGGTTTTTGAACATTTTTTCATTTAATCCGCCATCATCATACATATGAGCAGGAAAAACCTTCATGACAATCGCATCCACAATGATTACAAGCACAGCGCCGCCAATTCCATAAGTCAGTATCCGCGCATCTTGGATCTCCCACAGGGATGTGAAATCTGTCCAATGATCGAACATAAATATACCTAGTAAAAAAGAAATAACCAGCATCAGCAGCTGCGTAAAATACAGCTGTTCTACGACTTGGCGATCGGTTAATTTTTCAATGATTCGGTGATGTTGTTCGATCAATGGTGCGCCTCTTTTGTCAGATGAAACATACGATCCAGCACGGTCTTCCAGTGTTTCATTTCATTCAGCTCCAATGATTGTTCTTTTTTTTCATAATCAGACAGGTCAAGTCCGCAAGAAGAGCAGCAATTGCCAGAGGATTCCGTCTCCGTTTGATCAAGCTGTTCGTAAAAGTATGATAACAGAGATTGTCTAAAGCAGCTATGACCTGTGATCCGCTCCTTAAATTGCCACACTTTTCTCAGTTTTTCTGTTTGTCTGTCCTGCAATTTCTCTTTCAGTTTCATCAGGAGCACACGAGGCTCGTCAGACTGATACATCCTGTAATAATGGATCAACATTCTTGCCCGTGTCTCCTGAAGCCCTGATTCCATCAATTGTTCACGTAATTTTTTTTCATCATTTGTCTGCATTTGTGTTAATCTGGCTAAGAAAAAATCAATTTCTGGATCATCAAAGCCCTCGGCTTGTATTAAATGCTGTTGAATGTCCGCATCCTCTTCTGTATATAAAAGAATGCTCACACTGTTTTTCCCGTCCCGTCCTGCTCTTCCAATTTCCTGCATAAATGCTTCAATTGACTGCGGCGGGCTCATATGAATAACAAATCGTATATCTGCTTTATCAATTCCCATTCCAAAAGCACTTGTACAACAAATGAGATCAAGCTGTCCGCTGATAAATTGCTGCTGAATAAGCATGCGATCTCCTGCATCCATTCCGCCATGGTAATACTCTACACGCTGGTGGGTTTTTTGTTTCATAAAAAGCGCCATATCTTCTGTCATTTGCCGAGTCGGGCAATAAATCAGACCGGGGCCTTGCAGGAATTCCACAAGCTCAATGGCCCGTTTCTCTTTTGCTTCTTTCGTTTCGTGCGCTTCTTTAACTAAAGCAATGTTTGGCCGGTTGACAGAATGAATATGAAAGTCTGGATGCTGCAACCTTAACGTTTGCACGGTATCTTTTAGCGTTTGTTTTGTTGCTGTTGCCGTCAGTGCTAAAGCGACAGGATGACCTAACGCTTCTCTCCATTCCCCCAGCTTTGAATATTCCGGACGGAAATCATGCCCCCATTCCGATATACAATGGGCTTCATCGACGACGAACAGACCAATATGCATCGATTTGAGCTGTTCTAGCAGCACCTCTGACATTAATGCCTCAGGCGCGACAAATAGAAACTTATATGATGGCAAATGCCGAATGATATGCCGTCTCTCCTGAAAAGACAATGTGCTGTTCAGCGCCGCCACTCGTTTTTCTCCGCGCATTTTCATTCGTTCGACTTGGTCCTCCATAAGCGATAACAGCGGCGAAATAATGAGAACCAATCCATCTGTCATATAGCCGGGAATTTGATAGCAGATGGATTTCCCGCCGCCAGTAGGCAGCATGGCAACCGTATCTTTTTGATTCAGTACACTTTGAATAATGTCCTCTTGACCTGTTTTAAATGAGTCGTAACCAAAATATCGCATGAGCGTCTGATGAAGCTTATCCATTTGCTTTCACCATCCTTGTCAGAGCCAATCGTATTTGAAAATAAGTAAATGAATGTTCGAGTTTTTCTTTAATCAGCTTCATTTTATTTGTTTGAAGCTCCCTGGCTACTGTATGAATGGCCTGCTGCGCTTCTACGCTCACATACGGCTCTATTGAGAAGTTCGGTTCATGTATGGAAAGTTCGACAATATGGTCTTCGATCGTTGCTTTTTTTAATGAACGAATGTGAGCAATCTGATCAATATCAAAGCCTTTTTGCACAAGTTCAAGCGTTTTGTGAGTAGAGGTTGTTAATACGCGTTTGAATTCAAGATCACCTACGAGCTTTTGCATGAGCTGCGTCTCACCTTTTTGGGCAGCATGAATAAAATAATGGAGGACATTCCAAAAAAGCAGGTACACATACCACACATCTTCTTTTAGCCACTCTGCCATTTGCTGATACGTACGCCCGATTCTTTCATTTGACGTCAATGAATAAACAAAAATCAGCGCCTCTTGATCACTTATACGGCTAAGGAGCGTTTCTAGTTCATGATGCAGCTCTTCTGAAAGCTTATTCTTCTCATGATGCTGTTTTAAGAAGGATTTCGTCCAGCTTTGTACAGATACATCTCTTTGTATTGGGACATATTGATACGATCCAGCCATATGGTGAGAAAGCACTTGTACAAGTAAAGAGAGCCTCATCCATAGCACCTTTGCTTTATCATGATATTTCGCACCATGAAAATAAACGGGCATCGGTTTTTCTAAAAAATACTGGTTTAGCATACGCTGTCCTGCAACTGTAACAGTGAATGTCTCCCCTGTTTTTTTGATGTAGTGCTCTTCGTCAAGTTTTATAGTAGAGCGATTCAGCTGATCCCTCGTAAACCCCGGGTAACAACCGAAGTACTTTGAAAGCTGAAACAAACTGGCATCCTGTATGGTTTGTGATGATTTTTTTCCTTTAAAAAGATGGTAGACAGCACTTATGGAGCGTTCGCCGTTCAATTTATATACGCTGTCCATTAACATGACATCCAAATAATGAAGAGTCATTCGCCAAAGCACCTGTCTTCCTGACAAAATTCGAATATTTTCTCCCTTTATTTTAACAGATTTCATAGAAGAAGAAATGTTTAAACTCAATTTGTGGGGGAAAGTTATGAACAAACCCTTATGTGATAAGCATTCTCAATCACTTTACAGTTGAAATGTGAAATTAAAATCATTACAATAAGGTTTGAGGAAATTGTTTTTTATCGGTGAAACTAAAAAGGTTAGACCATTTGTTCCATCGAACAATCTGGGAGGTATTTTTTTAACATGGCAAAATATACAATTGTAGACAAAGACACATGTATTGCTTGCGGCGCATGCGGTGCAGCTGCTCCAGACATTTATGATTATGATGATGAAGGCATTGCATTTGTTACGCTTGATGACAACCAAGGAACTGTAGAGGTTCCAGAAGTACTTGAAGAAGATATGCTTGATGCATTTGAAGGATGTCCAACGGATTCAATCAAAGTTGCGGACGAATCTTTCGAGGGCGACCCACTTAAGCATGAATAGTATAAAAGCCCCTTATGCAGGGGCTTTTTTTATATTAACTATTTTGAAGTCGGCGTTTATTTTCAAACCATGGACGCATTTTCACAAAAATGAGGCTAAACACGATGGTAATGATGATGCCTTTAATAAGATTAAAAGGCAATATCCCTGCTGTTATCGTCGCCTTGAGCATATTATCCGAAAGTTGAGGTGCATTTAAAAACCATGTGTAAGCCGGCAGAAACAGGAAGTAATTTAAAATACTCATCATCACAGTCATAAGCACTGTGCCCAAGAACATAGACCATACAATTCCCTTTGCCGATTTGATTTTTTTGAAAATGAAGGCCACTGGTAAAATGAACAATACGCCTGCTGTAAAGTTCGCTACTTGATCAACAGGAACACCAGACATACTACCATGAATGAGATAATGCAGTACATTTTTTAACGCCTCAACAGCAATACCTGCACCCGGCCCATAAATTAAAATCGCAATAATCGCTGGAATATCGCTGAAATCAATTTTCAAATATCCTGGAAGCCCAGGGAACGGGAAGTTTAATAACATTAAAACAAATGAAATACTGCTAAGCATACTGATTACGACTAAACGCTTTACTTTACTTTGATTCAATATTCTCTCTCCTTTTCGATCAAATCTTTCGAAAAGAGGATTGTTCCATTTTAGCCACAAAAAAACCGCCCTTGAAAACAGGAGCGGGGAAATTGGGCTAGACAAATAAACGTGTAAACATCAATGTTTTCAACGTTTATGAACCTCCATCTTCTCCCATCCAGACTATACTGTCGGCTTCGGAATCACACCGAATCCTGCCAAAAAGGCTCGCGGGCTTAGAGACTATGCTCATCACCGCCGGTAGGGAATTACACCCTGCCCCGAAGATTGATCATTATTCAATTCGACATCATTATATATGATATATGAGCATTTGTACAGATAAAAATCCTGAGCAAATTCATCAGTTTTAAGAAATCGTAAAAAACACAAAAATTCTAATGACAAATGCGCAAAAATTGGTTATCTTTTGTTTAAAGGTGTTCATTCTTTATAAAGACACAAAGAAATGTTCGTGTTTTCTTTTTCACTTTACTGCTTTAATTTGATTGACACAGTGAAAAGGAATATGGTAAATTATCAGATATTTATGACGTTTATTTTAGGAGGAAATCTTACGATGTTTCGAGTATTAGTCTCAGATAAGATGAGCAATGATGGTCTTCTACCACTTTTAGAATCAGATTTTGTTGAAATTGTCCAAAAAAATGTAGCAGAAGCTGAAGATGAATTACACACGTTTGATGCCTTACTTGTCAGAAGTGCCACGAAAGTAACGAAAGAGCTTTATGAAAAAATGACTTCATTAAAAATTGTCGGCCGTGCCGGTGTGGGAGTAGACAATATTGACATTGATGAAGCGACCAAGCATGGCGTCATTGTGATCAATGCACCAAACGGTAATACGATCTCGACAGCTGAGCATACGTTCGCTATGATTTCATCACTCATGCGTCATATTCCGCAAGCCAATATTTCTGTCAAATCAAAAGAATGGAACAGAGGTGCATATGTTGGTGCTGAGCTTTACGGAAAATCTCTTGGGATTGTCGGCTTAGGCAGAATCGGAAGTGAAATCGCCCAGCGTGCAAGAGCATTTGGCATGACAGTCAACGTGTTTGACCCATTTCTCACAAAAGAACGTGCAGAAAAAATTGGCGTCAATGCGAAATCACTGGATGAAGTACTCGAAGTATCAGATATTATTACTGTACATACGCCATTAACAAAAGAAACAAGAGGACTTCTCAATAAAGAAACGATTGCAAAAACGAAAAAAGGTGTTCGCCTAGTAAACTGTGCACGCGGCGGCATTATTGACGAAGCTGACCTTCTTGAGGCACTTGAAAGCGGCCATGTCGCAGGAGCTGCACTCGATGTATTCGAGGTAGAACCTCCAACTGATAATCCGCTTGTGGATCATCCACACGTCATTGCAACTCCGCATCTTGGTGCCTCTACAAAAGAAGCACAATTAAATGTAGCAGCGCAAGTATCTGAAGAAGTCCTTCAATTTGCGAAAGGCCTTCCTGTCATGTCATCTATTAATCTACCAGCGATGACAAAAGACGAATTCAAAAAGATTCAGCCTTATCATCAATTTGCAGGAAAACTTGGACGTCTTGTCTCTCAATCCATGAGAGAACCTGTAAAAGAAGTAGGCATTTCTTATGAAGGCTCTATTTCAAAACTCGAAACATCCTTTATCACAAAAAGTCTCCTCTCAGGCTTTTTAAAAGAGCGCGTTGATTCAACTGTGAATGAAGTAAATGCTGGAATGGTCGCAAAGGAACGCGGCATTAGTTTTAGTGAGAAAATTTCCTCCAGCGAATCTGGTTACGAAAACAGTATTTCCATTGAAGTCAAAGGTGATCTTTCAACCTTTACTCTAAAAGCGACTTACATCCCGCATCTAGGGGAACGCGTTGTTTCTATTAATGGATTTAATATTGATTTTTATCCAGATGGACACCTAGTCTATATCCAGCATACAGATGCACCTGGTGTGATTGGAAAGGTTGGACAGATTTTAGGCGACCATGATGTCAACATCGCAACAATGCAGGTAGGACGTAAAGAAAAAGGCGGCGAAGCCATTATGATGCTTTCTTTCGATAAGCATCTAGAGGATGAAATTGTGAAAAAATTAACGGAAGTACAGGATATTCTTTCTGTCCGCCTGATTGACCTTTAAAAAACAGTGATAAACCTCATGCAAAAGCATGAGGTTTATTTTGTTGAAACCATTAAACGGTCTCCTGTTCGAATGAGGTGAGTGGTCAGCTCATTGATCTTTTTCAATTGTTCCACAGTCATTTCATGCGCCTTTGCTATCGACCAAAGGGTATCCCCTTTTTTAATGACATATGTATTTTTTTCATGTCCATTTACATGAAGAGCTGGCTCTTTGAAACGTTCCACTGCAATCATTTTGAGCGGATCTATCGCATCCTTTTTGCTGACTGACCAATTTCCACGATGTACCTCAAAATGCAAATGAGTACCTCTAGAAGCTCCTGTGTTGCCAATGATGCCAATCGGCTGCCCTGATTGTACATGGTCACCCTTTTTCACAAAACGCTCGTGTAAATGAGCATAGACGGTTTCGTATCCGTTTGGATGCTGAATAAACACGACTTCTCCATATGTAGCCGATACATACGAACGCGCGACCACACCTTCACTTGCAGCAAAAATGGATTCTCCTTCTGGTGCAGCTATATCTAATCCCTTATGCGAGCCGCCCCTTGTCCCAAACAAGTCAGTGACTTCTCCTTTCACTGGTTCCACCCATTCGTTTGTCTGCTGCGCATGGGCAAATGGTGCTAAGATGAAGAACAAAAAACAGCTTGCACCTATGAAACAATACCTTTTCATCAGTGACTCCCCTTCTTTGAGGTTCTTTTCATGACAGCTTAGTATACAGCAAGAAGGGCATTTTCTATACATTAAAAAAGAACGCAATGACTTACTTGCGTCCTTTAACGATCTTTGATGACAACTGGATTCGGCAGAGCCGGTACCTCTATTGGCTCGTTTAATTCATATGGTCCTACTTGATCTGTTCCTGCATATTGAATGGTGATATCTGTAAAACCAAAATCTTTCGCTGTGAGCAGCAGACCTTCAATGAGTAGAATATGATCAATTGAGTCCGATAATTTCGCTGATGCTCCAAACGTGATGGTCACATGCTTACCTTTTGATGTCACTTCTTTAATGGATTCTTCTTTAATTAATGGTTCGAGCCCAGAATCACTCGTCCGTTTCATGGCCTCTACCGCATCTTCATAAGAAGAATAATGGGTTTTTGAGGGTACCAAAAAAGTCCCGCTCTTATTTTTTAACACGTAATAAGCTTTCTTCGTTTGTTTATCAATTGATATCGTGCCAAAGCTGCTAGTCCCTAATTGAAGATGAGAACCTTCGACTGACCTGATCTCCACTTGTTTATACCTGCTCCATTTGAGCGTTTCTTTTACCATATCTTTAAATCGATTGGCTTCCTTTATCGTATCAAGGGATAAATCATTTTTTAACTGAAAAACAAGTGTATTCCCTTTTTCCCGAAGGTCCACCATCTCAAGATAAGATTGAAGCGGCTTTGTCATTTCAGGCAGCTGCACCTGTTCATATGTGTTCATCATTTCCTGCAAATGGTCATGTTCATTTTCTTTTTCAATACTAATGGGAATCACTTGAGATGTTGATTCATCTATGTATGCAACCGTCATATACTTTTGCTTGTCTTCATGAGAAACAACGTGCGCGGTACCATTTTCCTGTTTCACCGGCTCTAATGTGGCATTCGCCTGTCCTTTGTCAGCACTTGAGTCCATTTTCATCTGTTGATGCTGTTCTTGAGCAGCCGGCTGAAATAAATGAGGAGAAATTAAAAACGCCATAAATAAAACCACAACGGTTGCCACCGCTGGACCGATCCATCTGACACTTTTCTTTTTCTTCCCGCTTGCCATCAGCATCTGCTGGTATATCTGCTTAGATGAACGGTTGTCCTCCACTTTTGGAAGCTGACTTAGTAACACCTTGATTCGTTCTTCGCTCCAATCGGACCTGTTCGTTTTCATTCACTAGCTCCTCCTTCAAAAGCTCCATATGTTTTCGGAGCACTTTCAGGCCTCGGTGCTGCGTTGTTTTGACTTTGCTTTCCGAGAACTTTAGCGCCTTTGCCGTCTCCATGATTGAGTAGCCCTGGATAAACCTTAAAATGATGACAGCTCTTTGATCAATCGTACAGTGATCAAGTGCGGCATAAATTTCTTTCGTATTTTCATCCTGTACAGCTAGTTCGTCTGGGAGCAAGTCTGGGTCTTTTACATCCTGCTTATCCCAATCAAACGTGCCGAGTACCCGTTGTCTAATGGTTTGCTGCTTGCGAAACCAGTCAATCGCCACATGCCTTGCAATTGAAAACAGCCATGTTTTCTCGCTGCTTCTTCCTTCAAAAGTTTTATATGAGTGAAGTACCCGAATGTAAACCTCCTGCACGAGATCCTCTGCCTGATTTTTATCTTTAACCATATAAAATAAAAACTGGTACAAATCTTGATGGTACGAATCATATATTTTTTGAAAGGTTTCATGCATAGGAAACCCCTCCGTTCACTTATTTTTGTCGAGTGACTCTTATAAAACGTTACATTACAACTTTATGACAAATATATTACAAGTTCGACAGTTTGGAAAGGGCTTTTTGTTTAACTTCTCCTTAAAAATTTCAAAATAGAAAAAACACTTCTTTTTCTTTCGAAAAGAAGTGTTTCTCATGTAACAAGATTCTTCGTCAAGATTAGACGAGTTCCTGCTTTTTTCTCGGAATATAGAAGGTGAAGTGTGTACCTGCACCAGTTTTGCTGTGAGCATGTATAGAGCCTTGATGCGCTTCGACGATGTTCTTCACAATCGCAAGGCCAAGCCCAGTACCAGAACGTCCTCTTGTTCTTGCTTTATCAGCTTTATAGAAGCGTTCGAAAATAAAGGGCAGATCCTCTTCTGGAATTCCGCTTCCCGAATCTTTCACATCCATTTTCAGCCCGTTTTCCACCGATTGAACCGAAAAGTGAACCTCTCCGCCCTCTGGTGTATGACGAATGGCATTATCAATGAGATTCGTAAACACTTGCTCAATCTTATCTGGATCGAATACAAAGTTTGGTTCATCCACTTGAATGTCATACGTAAGGTCGATTTGTTTTTCTTTCGCAATCCCGAGAAACTTGCGGTAGATCTTCTCAGTCAGCTCTTCCGTATCTGTTGATTCAAGATTCAATGTAATATGACCTGCTTCCATTCTCGCTAGATCTAGAAGATCATTTACAAGTCGTCCCATTCGAAGTGATTCATCGTAGATAATTTGCGCAATCTCTTTCTTTTCCTCTTCTGATCCTGCAATATCATCTACAATCGCCTCACTGTACCCTTGCAGCATGGCAATTGGTGTACGAAGTTCATGACTGACATTGGCAATGAAGTCTTTTCTCAGCTTATCAAGTCTTCGTTCCTCCGTCATATCACGAAGGACTGCAACTGCTCCTCTGACATCCTGCTGATTATAAAGCGGAGACATGAGAAGAACCCACGTACGCCCTTGCAGCGTAACTTCGATCATTTGCTCCTTTTCTGTACCGACAGCTGTATGAAATAGCTCGCGCGCTTCTGGCGGCAGTTCATCTCCATCTTTGATCTTCATATTTTGCTCATAATACCATGCCTGCAAAAATCGTTCTGCAGGAGGATTTGTCATCAAGATCGTTCCATCAATATTGATGGTGATGACGCCATCGGCCATACTGCTTAAAATATTAGACAAATGTTCTTTTTCTTGATTTAAAGCTGTGATATGGAATTTAAGCTGCTTCCCCATTTGATTAAAAGCGATCGCCAGTTCTCCAATCTCATCTTGCGTTAAAATAGGAATCTTTGTATCAAATTTCCCCTTCGCCAAATCTTGTGCACCCTCTCTCATCTTTCTGAGAGGATAGGTGACACGTGTTGACAAGAAGAAAGCGAATATAGTGGTCAGTACAATCGCAATTCCGGCTGCTAAAAAGATGTATCGCGTCGTATGTTTCGTTGTTTGTTCTACAGCGAGGAGTGACTGAGAAAGAAAGACCATGCCTTTTTTTCCGTTCACCTCATATGGAACACCGACTACAATTCGTTCATCTTTTTGATTGCCTGCATCAGGTTCTGCACGTTTACTGATTTTTTTACGATCTTTCAGTGCTTGGTTTAAATCGCTGTCCGCTTCAATTTGTTGCTTTGTAATCGCAGGAAGCTTCCCGCCTTTTTCAGACGAATACCACTCTAGCCCGTCCTCTTGTATGATCGCAATACTCGTCAATTTGTCAGCGAGTTCTGATGTTATCGATCTTGCAAGAGATTGATCCTCATGGCTTTCTAAAATGACCGCTACTTTATTTGCCATTTGTGTTAAATCAGATTTTGCTTCTTCTACATGATAATTCTCAATGAACTCTAAAAGAAGCACAGTTAAAATAGATAAAACGATCAGGACGAGGAAAAGAATGGTTAACCATAGCTTTCCTACAACACTTTTCCACAGTTTCATTCAGCGCCGACCTCAAATTTGTACCCGACTCCCCATACAGTTACGATTTTTTTCGCTGCTTCTGGCGACACTTTATTCAGTTTTTCACGAAGTCGTTTGACATGGGTATCGACTGTTCGTAAGTCTCCAAAGAATTCATATTGCCATACTTCTTTTAACAGCTTTTCTCTGTCATAAACCTTATCCGGTGTTTTTGCAAGGAAATATAAAAGCTCATATTCCTTCGGCGTGAGGCTGACTTCTTTGCCATCAGCCGTCACTCTATGTGCATCATGGTCAATAGAAAGATGAGAAAACACAAGAACGTCCTTTGTTGTTGTCCCAGTATTCAGATAAGACGTTTGAGACGATCTTCTGAGCAATGCCTTCACACGTAAAACAACTTCACGTGGGCTGAAAGGTTTGACGATATAGTCATCCGTTCCTGCCTCAAATCCTTGAACGCGGTTGGCTTCTTCTCCTTTTGCCGTCAGCATAATGATTGGAGTCGCTTTTTTGTCTCGAATTTGATTACACACTTCAATTCCATCTGTACCAGGCATCATTAAATCGAGCAAAATGAGGTCATAATCGGTTTGAAGCCCTTTTTGAATCGCCTCATCTCCATTTTCTGCTTCATCGATTTCATAATTTTCACGTTCTAAATACATTTTTAAAAGGCGGCGAATTCTTGCCTCATCATCTACGACTAATATTTTCGTTTGAGTTGTGTGTTCCATTAGACAGTCCTCCTGCTTTCTCCGTTGTTACATTCATTTTAACAAAAAGCCGAATTGAATCATAAAAGTTGGCCTTTTCCTTGTGATTATGCGTAGGAATGAAGCCCCGCAATGACAAGATTGACAAAGATGAGATTAAACATAATAATGGCGAAGCCGATCACAGCAAGCCAAGCGGACTTTTCACCATGCCAGCCTCGCGACAAGCGAAGATGAAGATAGGCTGCATAAAAGAGAAACGTAATCAATGCCCATACTTCCTTCGGATCCCAGCCCCAAAACCTAGTCCATGCAATTTGTGCCCAGATCATGGCAAAAATCAGCCCGCCTAATGCAAATACAGGGAAACCAATCGAAACAGCCCTATACCCAATTTCATCGACTAAATCTAGGTTCACCTGTTTCACTAGCGGTTGAAGCAATGCGCTCAGTCGTTTGCGAATGATCAATCGAATGAGTCCGTATATAATCAACCCTACGCTAAATGACCATAACACTGTATTGACCTTTCTGCCTGAAAAAACAGGTGGCAGCTCAACAAACGGCTCCAAACGATCTTCCGTCACAAGCTCCCCTTTATGAGGGCCGACAAGAGCTGGCAGCTCATAGACCATCACACTTTTTTCTTTATTTTTATCGATCCAATTAAATGTCGCTTCATACCCTGTCATTCTAAAAATAGACGTGACAGCGATAAATGCAAGTGTCACCACAATCATAAACATGACAAGCTCTAAACCAAACGTCTTCTTCCCTGGCATTGTTTGATCCACATGCTTTAATAGAAAGATGACGCCTGCCACAAAGCTGATGGCTAGAATGGCTTGACCAAGTGCTGCTGTTGTCACGTGAATATAAAGCCAATTACTTTGAAGTGAAGGAATCAGCGGTGAAATATCTGATGGGAACATACTTGCATAGGCAATAATCAATAAAGCGATTGGAAGTGTGAATAAACCAAGTACAGACACTTGATACACAAAATATAAAATGATGAATGCAAGCACCAGCATCATGCCAAAAGCGGTAGTGAACTCAAACAAATTACTGACTGGTGCATGACCAGATGCAATCCATCTTGAAATAAAATAGCCCAACTGGCTCAAAAAACCGATGATAGTAAGCGTAATGCCAATGAGTGCCGCCTTATTCCTTCGCGGTCCATCTTCTTTCTTTTTTCCCTTAATGGCACCACCAAAAAAAGGAACTGCTGCTAAATAAAATAGAAAAGCTGCAAATAACAGATTTTCACTGACTGCCGCCATCTAATCCTTCCCCCTTGCTTTTGCTGATACTTGTTGTATCAGGCAGCTCTTTTTGATCAACTGGCTGTTTGATGCCACTGCCGCTCAGTAACACGTTAAGATCGGACTTTAAGCCGAACCAGTTTTTGTTTGTATGTCCTGCCACCAATACTTTTCCATCCTTTGCCGACAGCCAGATTCTTCTATGCTGCCAATACATCCCCTGCACGACACCAATCATGAAAATGATTCCGCCTACAATGAGCACCCCTAGTGTTAAATCTTTTCTAACAGTTAAGCCTGTGACGTTTTTCGTTTCAACCCGATCAAACTTCATTTTATATAGATTGTTATCAGAGCCCTCTACTGTCTCTTGAATGGCGACAAAGCTTTTTTCACCTTTAGGTTTTTCAGGAGAAATCATTTCAAACACGAAAGCAGGATTATTCGGATTCCTTGTTTTCGTACTCGGCGTTCCATCATCGTCAAAATAAAAATCAGGCAGATAGCTCATCACTTTGACTTTGTAACCGCTACCAAGATCATATTCCGACTTAGGCTCCAGCAGATTAATCTTCACTGTACCGAAAGATTTTTCTGTATCTTTACGAATCAGCTGAAAGACCATTTGATCGAGTTCATTTTGTTTAAAATCCACTTGATATAATGAGAAATTGTCAAACTTAAGCGGTTCATTCACTTTGATATCGTGTTCTGTTACCTGCTTCAGCTTGGGCTTTTCACCAAATACAACTTCTCCTTCACGTTTGTATAAGATGGCATCCGTTTTATAGCTTTTCACCACTTGACCGTCGCCAGCTTTTTCAATGGCATTCTCAAACACTTCTTTTTCATTTCCAGTTTCATAACGATCAATTGAAAACGCGTTATTTTTCAAGAAGTATTGACCATCCGTACCTGGAATCGGTGCAGTTTCACCTTCTCTGACCCACAGCGTTTCATCCACGTACATGCCCGGGACGAACCGGAGCATCGATCCAATGAGAAAGATGATTAATCCAATGTGATTGACGTAAGGTCCCCAGCGTGAAAAACGTCCTTTTTCGGCTAAAATATGCCCATTTTCTTCTCGCACGCGGTAACGCTTTTGTTTCATTGCTCTTATGATGCCTTCATATGTATGCTCATCTAATGTTTTGTCTGTCTCACTAAACAGACGCTGTCTTCTCATAAAGCCTTCTTTTTTGATAACCCCTTGGTTTTTGAGTGCTCGATAAAGAGGAATAACGCGATCGAGACTACAAATAACAAGGGAGATTCCGATTGATGCGATAAGAGCTAAAAACCACCAAGAATTATAAAGATCATGGAATCCAAGTGTATAATACAGCTTGCCAAAGGATCCATATTGCTCTTCATAATACGTGGAAGCAGACGCTCCTGGCGGAATAAATCGCTCCTGCGGGAAAATCGTTCCAAGCGAAGATGCAAGCAGTGTAATGACAATCAGCCACACACCTACTTTAACGGAAGAAAAAAAGTTCCATACTTTATCAACAATCGTTTTGTTGTATGTTTGCGAGCGTCTTGCACTGCCGTCATATCTCATATCAAGCAGCTTTGAAGAGTTCTTCTCTTTAGCCGCAATGGGATTCCCGCATGACTCACATAGAACAGTACCGATTGGATTAATATGTCCACACTCGCACTTTACCTCTTTCATTCTATGACCCCTTTGGTTTAATCAAATTCATATATTCATAGACATTACGTTCTGTCATCGTTCCCTTTATGACTTTGATTACCTTGCCTTCAGGATTAATTAAAAATGTGGTTGGCAGCGGCGTAATATCATATGCCTCTGTCACTTGACGATCTTTGTCCATGGCAACAGGAAAATTCACGCCATAGGATTCCATAAAATTTTTCACGGCAATCTTGGACTCCGCAACATTGACTGCGACAATTTCCACACCGCGATCCTTGAACACTTCATATTGATTCGCCATATAAGGAAATTCTTGTTTACACGGACCACACCATGTACCCCAAAAATTAAGAAAGACACCTTTGCCTTTTAAGTCCTTTAATTCAATCCGATCCCCATCCACAGATTGAAGGACAAAGTTTGGCGCAATAGATCCTTCTTTGACTCGATCCTGTTTGGCAAATACTGAGTTATACATTGTATAACATAGTGCAGCAAGCATCACGAGGAGAATGCCCGTCCGTATGAAAAACCGTCTTTTTTTCATCTGAAGTACCCCTTCCCCATAGACATTCAGGTAAATTATAGCATTCTCCTTCTTTTGATGCTTCTTCATTTTTTGAAGTTTATGTGAAAATTAAAAAGCGCTTTTCCCATGATCGGCAATTGCTCTCAGGCGCTTTACTTCATGTGGAGACAATTCTCTGCGGTCTCCTGGTCTCATACCTTCAATATGAAGGAACGAATATTGCTCCCTCTTTAGCTTTAAGACATCATGGCCGATCGCTTCAAACATGCGGCGTACTTGTCTATTTCTGCCTTCATGAATGGTTAATTGGACAATACAAGTTTGCTTTCGTTTATCAATAGAAAGCATTTTCGCACGAGCAGGTGCTGTTTTTTTATGATCTAACATGATCCCTTTTTCTAGCTTTCTAAGCAGTTCCTTTGATGGTATGCCTTTTAGCTTCGCTGCATACGTTTTATCAATTTCGTATTTCGGATGCATGAGCTTATGGGCAAATTCCCCATCATTTGTAATCAAAATCAAACCGCTCGTATCATAATCTAACCGGCCGATTGGATAAAGGCGCTGCGGGACATCATCAAAGAAGTCTGTGACGACCTTACGTCCTTTATCATCCTCGGCAGCAGAAATGACGCCACGCGGTTTATAAAGCATAAAGTAAACCGGTTCTTCTCTTTCAAGCTTTAAGCCATTGACTTCAATTTTATCTGATGAGCCCACCTTCACTCCGAGCTCTGTCACTGTTTGACCATTAACGGTAACTCGTCCTTCTTTAATTAATTCTTCAGCCTTTCGTCTTGAAGCGACGCCGGCATGTGCAATTACTTTCTGTAAACGTTCCATTTGTCTTTCACCTCATGTACTATCTTACTTGCTTGACCTAAAACAAACAAGCATTCGTGGAAAAATAAGCGTTTCGTCTATCTAATTTCAGCTAAAAAGCGATTTTCCATCCATGAAATACAAAAAAGCGCCTGATTAGGCGCCGCTAAATAACAAACTGACGATAATCACAGATGCAATGACACCAATGAGATCTGCTAACAAACCTACTTTTAGCGCATCTCCCATTTTTTTAATACCGACTGCTCCAAAATAAACCGTCAAAATGTAAAGGGTGGTGTCTGTTGACCCTTGCATGACAGCCGCGAGCTGGCCAATAAAAGAATCTGGGCCATACGTCGCTATCAAATCTGATGTCATTCCAAGTGCAGCCGTTCCAGATATCGGGCGAATAAACGCAAGCGGAACGACTTCTGCTGGGAAACCAATCGCTGTAAAGACTGGTTTTAAAAGTCCCATAACAAAATCAAGCGCACCTGACGCACGGAATATCGTAATAGCTACAAGCATGCCGACTAAATAGGGAATGATGGAAAAGGCAATTTGAATGCCCTCTTTTCCTCCCTCCACAAATGTTTCATAGGTTGGTACCTTTTTAATAGTTCCAGCAATCAAAATCCCTGCGATAATCAGTGGAATCAAAGCAAGTGACAGCCAGTTAATAAATGCCACAAGATCACCCCCGCCTGCTTCTGCGATAGTGGAAATAACGATCGATGAGAATTGCACCGATTCCTGAAATGAGTGTTGCTAAAATGGTTGGTCCTACAATGTCTGTTGGCTGATCTGCCCCATAGGTCATTCTTATAGCAATGACGGTTGTTGGCACAAGTGTGATAGAGGATGTGTTGACCGCTAGAAATGTAATCATAGAACGGCTTGCCTCATTTTTTCCGCCGTTTAATGCTTTCATCTGCTCCATCGCCTTAATCCCAAGCGGTGTAGCGGCATTCCCAAGACCAAAGAAATTTGCCATGAGATTGGACAAAATATAACCCATTGCAGGATGATGAGGCGGAATATCCGGGAATAGCTTTGAAATAAAGGGCCGGCACAATTTACTAAAGAAATTTAACAGCCCTGCCTCTTCAGCAATCTTCATGAGCCCGAGCCAAAAAACGAGGACACTAATCAGACCAATTGAAATAGTAACCGCTTCTTTTGAGCCCTTAAATACAGCCTCGTTCACTTCCTGCATCGTTCCATTAAACATCGCATAGACAAGACCGATGACAGTGAGAAATACCCAAATTAGATTGACCATGAAGATCCGCCTATAGAGGTCTGAAAGACAGACTTAAACATTTCTTGAAAGCTTTTTTGAGGCATGCGGTTTCGTTTATTTTCATAAAAAATCGGTAATTGCTCGATCACCTGTCCATCTAATAAAATCGTCATTTTTCCTACAACATCTGGGATGGCTTCGGCGTTTTTTTTCCATTTCTTTTTAGGGGTGAGCATTTCTGTTTCAATTTTGACAAGTTTTTTCTCATCTTCATTTAAAAAATAGTCCACATCACGCTTGATAAACGCTTTTTTTTCGTAAAAGCTCCCTTTTAACGAAGCAAGTCTTCCTTTTTCAGCAAGCACATACGTTTTGTAGTGATCAAATGCATATTCAAACATAGAGATATGATCCTTCCAGTCGTCCGGCGCATTAATGGTCACAGCGATCAGCTCAGCATCCCCTTTTGCAGCGGTGGAGACGAGTGTACGTTTTGCAAGTTTTGTATATCCTGTTTTCCCTCCAGTGGAATATTCGTATAAACCGGTGAGCAGCTTGTTTTTATTTTTCCAATAGCCTTCCATTGTTTTCGCTTTATAGAAAGTCGTACCAGCAATTTTTTGATATTGTTTATGCTTCATCGCGTATTTTGTTAGGATCGCCATGTCATAGGCCGATGAATAATGATTTTTATGATCATCGAGCCCGTGCGGATTTTGAAAATTCGTATTCTCCATTCCTAGTTCAGCCGCCTTTTGATTCATCATAAAAATAAAGCCTTCTAAGCTGCCGCCAACATGCTCTGCAATGGCAACAGCTGCATCATTTCCAGAACGCAGCATGAGCCCGTATGTCAAATCTTCTAAGCTCACCTTCTGCCCTTCCTTTAAATAAATGGATGAGCCCTCCGCTTGAATCGCACGTTTTGATACTTTGACGGTATCTTTCATTTTTCCTGATTCAATGGCTAATACAGCCGTCATGATTTTTGTAATACTGGCGATTCTTCTTTTTTCGTGCTCGTCCTTTCCAAATAGGACTCTGCCTGACTGTCCATCTATTAAAATGGCACTTCTTGCACTCACTGATAACGAAATGTCTGCTTTGGCATGTGAGAAAAAAGGCAGTAAGAGTGTAAATAGAAGAAGGACTGCTGTTCCAATTTTTAAATAGGGCATGTTCATTCACGTCCTTGTCCGTTTTGTACAAGTGTATGCTCAGCTGAAAAAGTTATGATGCCTCGTCCATAAAAAAAAGCGCCTCTACATGTAGAGGCGCTTCTTCGACTTACTTATACCATTTTCACTTGCTGATGAGAAGTCGTATATTCCAGCTCTTCTCTCATCGCTAAAAAGTCTTTTTCTAATGAAGAAAATAATTGTTTCATATCAGCGGATACTTCATGGTGAAAAACAATGCTGCTTTTTCCTGTATAGGCTGAACGGCTGTCTTCATACCATGTATCCTTTTTCGGCGTGAAAAATTCTTCAATACATTGATGATAAATACGGTGAAGCATCTGCTGTGCGGCTTGCTGCGGAAATGTCTGCTGCTGCCCCATTTTCCTGCAAACTGCTGCTGCATCCTCGCTGTACACTGCAAGCTTCCGTAATGTACTCAATATGTCACAATAATAGGCTTCCGCTTCGGGGTTTAATCGTTTCAAGCTTGATAAGGTGGCTTCGTTCAAAAAACCATTCATTTCAATTGCAACCTTTGATAAAAAGACGCCTGCTTGATCAACTTGAGCCTTTACATTCATATGTGCCATTTGTTTCGTGTTTACCTTCCCCTCATGGCTTTGTCACCATTTTATCTGTCATCAAAAGATTTTAGACCTAAAATCTTTTTTATATTTTATCATACATTTTTCCTTCTTTTGAACTATTTTATATCTTCAAATGTTTGATTGAAGTTTTCAAAAAATAGATCAGCCTCTTCTTGTACTCCATCGGCTTCCACATTCTCTGGAAGCGGAGGTAATTCATCTAAGGCTTTTAAGCCAAATTGCTCTAAAAAGGTAGGGGTTGTCCCATAGAGAATCGCTCGTCCCGGACCATCGGCACGTCCTACTTCACAGAGCAGCGCTTTGGCTACTAAGCTATGAAGCACACGCTCTGATTTGACTCCTCTGATTTCCTCTACCTCACTGCGTGTAATCGGCTGTTTATAAGAAACAATGGCAAGCACCTCCAGCGCTGCCTGCGACAAACCTTTGGATGGTGTCTCGACTAATTTTTTTAAATACATGCTGTATTCTTTTTTCGTCAGCAGCATATATGAATCTGCATATTCAATGAGCTCAATCCCTCGTTCTTGTTTTTGATACTCTTCCTTTACGGAAGACATAATGTCGAGTAATACCGACTCATCTACTTCAAGAACAGACATGAGCTGTTTTCTTGTTAAGCCTTCGTCACCTGCTGCATACAGCAGCGCTTCTAAGATGGCTTTCCAATTCACGATATCAAGCGTCATGAATCGTTTCACTCCCTATGATATAAATGTCTTCAAAGTTCCCTTCCTGCTCTAGCATGATTTGATGACTTTTCATTAATTCGAGAACAGCAAGAAACGTCACGACAAGGTGTTCCTTTTGATCATGTTGAAATAGAGTCATGAAATTGGTCCGCTTTTTTGTTTTTCTTAAATGGTTCATAATCTCATTCATTTTGTCTTCAATCGGGATTTCTTGTCTTGTAATCTTTGATGGTGCTGGTTTCGTTATTTTCTTCCGGTTTAATACCTTTTGGAACGCACCTAACATATCATACACCGTTACGTGTAAATTTGTGTCCTTCGCTTCTGATTCTTTTGCAAATTCGCTTAAATCACTCGGTGGTTTTGTAAAGGCATTTTGCCTTTCTTCTTCGCGTTCCTTTAGTTCTTGTGCTGCATTTTTATACTTGCGGTATTCAATCAATTTGCCAATCAGCTCTTCTCGAGGATCCTCTTCCTCTTCAAGCAGGTCTTCATCAAACAGCTCTTCCTCTTGTTTCGGAAGAAGCATTCTGCTTTTAATACTGAGGAGGGTTGCAGCCATGACCAAATATTCACTCGCAACATCGAGCTCAAGCTCCCTCATCGTGTGGACATATAATAAATACTGCTCCGTAATTTTAGCGACGGGAATATCATAAATATCAATTTCCAACCGGTTAATTAAATGTAAAAGCAAGTCCAAAGGACCCTCGAACGAATCTATTTTCACCTGATATTCCAGCATCTTTTTCTCACCATTTCTACTGTCTTCTAAGTACCGTTTCACCGGCTAACCTTTAGTATAAGACAGGATAAAGCTCTCGTCCAATATAATTTCGGCCATGATGCCTTAGGCAAATCAAGAAAAACAGTGGATCCGCCCATACCAATAAGGGCATTTATACATAGAATACCATTGTAATCAGAACTGATGAAAAAGGAGGCCGTATCATTATGGGAGATGGCTATAACTTTGGCGGAGGATTCGCGCTTATTGTCGTGCTTTTCATCTTGCTGATCATCGTTGGCGCGGCTTGGGTTTATTAAAGAAACAGAGCGTCCTTTTCACTAAAGGGACGCTCTTTCTTCTTTTCTTTTCAATATGTTAGACTGAAAGTGGAAAAGGAGATGACCGCTGTGTATCCTGAAGCGTACGTGGCTTTTTTACACGAATTTCATACGACAAGAGATTATTTTGAGTGTCATGAAATTCTAGAGGAATATTGGAAGGAAGATCCCCCTGAGCAGCGCAAAGCATATTGGGTCGGGCTCATTCAGCTCGCTGTTGCCTTGTATCATCAAAGACGGGGAAATGGAAAAGGAGCAAAACGGCTCATTTCTAACAGTCTTCATTTGTTAGAAGCAAACCGTTCAGTATTATCGGATCTCGGTCTGGATGATGAGGCATTTCTGATGCTTCTGAGAACGCTGAAAAAGAAAATGGATGAAGATATGCCCTATGAAAGTGTGATGCTGCCGATCAAAGATGAAGCACTTCTTTCTTTATGCCAAGAAATGGCCCAAAAAGAAGGACTGCTCTTTGGACAGGAAAGCAACTTATCCCATACATTTTTGATCGAAAAACATAGACTCCGTGACCGGACAGATGTATTGCTGGAGCGAAAAAAGCAGATTGAACGTAAAAAAAGCAGAGGACTATAGCCTCTGCTTTTACATGTGTGATATTTAATTTGATTCGCTGTGACACTTATGAAAGAAGCCTTGCGTTAATTCATTTGGAATGAGTGTTTTGGTTTTAAATATGTCTTCCACGGCTAAAACCATTTCCTTGCCGATTCCTTGATCACGATGGGATGGATTCACACTAATATGTTCGATTTGTACTTGGTCGTCTGTTTTCAACACACCAATAGCACCTACAATATCCTCGCCATCTTTCCATAGGAACAGCTGCCGATCTTCATCCATTTCATATGACTTCATCGTCTGCTGAAGCTGTTTGACGTCTTTCTCACCCGGCATAAAGGACAGGAGTCCCATGGCAATTTTTTCAAAAGACCTCTTGTAACGAATTAACATATATACCCCTCAATATTCAAATTATCCTAATTTCCAGCAAATGTCTTATGATTCATTTGCTCATCACACATTATAAACATTTTTATACCGTTTTTAAACTCTTTTTCACTAAATTAAGAGAACGTTCGATTAAGATTCGCCATTTCAATAGCAGCTGCAGCCGATTCGCTGCCTTTATTTCCAGCTTTTGTACCAGCTCTTTCAATGGCTTGTTCAATCGATTCTGTTGTCAGTACACCAAAGATAATCGGTACCCCTGTTGACATTGCACTTTGAGCAATTCCTTTAGCAGCTTCATTACACACGTAATCATAGTGAGTCGTTGCGCCTCTGATCACGGTTCCAAGTGTGATGACTGCATCATATTTTTTGGTTTCAGCTAATTTTTTTGCCATGTACGGGATTTCAAAAGCGCCTGGTACCCACACAACATCGATATCATCACCATTTGCTCCGTGTCTGAGTAATGTGTCTTCTGCTCCATCTAACAGTTTACTTGTAATAAAATCATTGAATCTCGCTACAACGATTGCAAATTTTAGTCCTTCTGCTACTACATGACCTTGTATTGTATTCATATGTTGATCATCCTTTTTTGTGATTTTTATTTTGTTTTGATAGTCGCTGCTTGATTATTGTTTAAATATGTCTGTAATGCTTCTATTGTCAGCATCTTTAAATCATGCTGTTTTTGAATCTCCTTTAGTTCAGGAACGCGAGCCATTGATCCATCTGCATTCATAATTTCACATATGACACCCGCTGGCTCTGAGCCTGCCAGTTTAGCAAGATCAACCGCCGCCTCTGTATGACCTGGTCTTTCTAGTACGCCACCTTCTTTTGCAATAAGCGGAAAAACATGGCCTGGACGGGCAAATTCGTCTGGTTTTGCGTCTTTATTTAACATGGCCAGCATGGTCGTGGAGCGCTCAAAAGCACTGATACCAGTCGTCGTTGTCACATGGTCGATGCTTACTGTAAATGCTGTATGGTGTGCATCTGTATTATGTTCAACCATTGGATGCAGATTCAGGTGTTTGGCGATCGACTCATCGACTGGCGTACAAATGAGGCCTCTTCCATGTAAAGCCATGAAGTTAATCACTTCAGGTGTGGCATGCTCAGCAAGTGCCACAAAATCTCCTTCATTTTCTCTGTCTTCATCATCCACTACGATAATGATTTCTCCTTGTTTAAGGGCATTTACTGCCTCATCAACAGAATGATACATACAATCGCCTCCTAGAATCCGTGCTCTTTTAGAAATGATGGGGTCAATCGAGATGGCTGTTTATCGCCTTGCTCTTTTGTTAAAAAACGATAAATGTATTTACCGATCATGTCACACTCTATATTCACGATATCCCCCATAGATTTAGTCGGGAAAATAGTTCCTTCAAGCGTATGAGGAATAATAGAGACTGTGACATATGAATCTCGCAAATCGAAAATGGTCAAGCTAACACCATCTATTGCGATCGAACCCTTTTGGGTGAGCATATCTGTGAGGGTCTTGTCCATCTTTAAATCATAGTAAATGGCATTACTCTTCTTTTCTATTCGGGTAATGACAGCCGTTCCATCAACATGGCCAGAGACAAAATGGCCGCCAAATCGTCCATTTGAGGACATGGCTCGCTCTAAATTCACTGGACTGCCTTTTGTCAGCTGATCCAGTGATGTCGATTTGACCGTCTCTGGCATCACATCTGCGGTGAACTGTCCTTTTGTGAAGCTTGTGACTGTCAGACATACTCCATTAATGGCGATACTGTCTCCGAGGTGAACATCTTCCAGCACACGGCTGCATGTAATGACTATTTCCATGGCATCTGCTGACTTTTTACTTAATGACTGAACGGTGCCAACTTCTTCAATAATCCCCGTAAACATGTGATCCTCCCTTTCTTTTCATTTGTATTTCTCACTTTTTAAAAAAGCGATGTTAGGGACATGTGATCGATTGAGCACCTTCGTCGCTTTTTATGGTCCATACAAGGTAGATGAGGGATCACCTAATAAACACTGCATGTGTGTATTAACAACAAAAACATACAGAAAGCCCCGGAAAAAATTCCGGGGCTGTGGTTTTTTGCATCAGAAATAAGACTATGATCAACAAATATTTTTCGTTCATAGCTTTCTTTTATCCTTCTCCCATCCAGACTTTCACTGTCGGCTTCAGCTTTTCACTGAATCAACCGTTAATAAATTAACGGGTCACGGGCTGTAAAGCATTTGCTTTATTACCGTCGGTCGGGATTTTCACCCTGCCCCGAAGGATACAATCGATATTCAGCTGTCCTTAGGAGCTATTATAACGATACTTGTTTTCAAATGCAACAATCATGATTCTTCACAAAAAAAAGCCTCCTTACAGGAAAGGAGACATGTTAATTAACGACTTTTACTACTTTTATCAGACCATCTATTCTTTTTTCATTACTAAAGTAGGCTTTAATACGATCGCCTTTTTTCAGATCGGCCACATCATCTTCAAATTTCTTTCCATTAAAAATGATTTTGGTGCCATTCTTTGCTTGACCGTAATATTCATCTCCATCAATTTTCGTAATAGTATATTCATAGATGGTGTAATCTTTATCATTATTTGTTAAGCTCTCGCCAATGGCTGTTGGCACATCTTCAATTTTCATGCCATTCATGTATAAATAACCTGCGCCTAAACAAAGCAGTAAAACAAATAAGATCGCAATTTTTAATTTAATTTTCCCCATATTTAGAACCTCCATCATCTGCACTTCGCCTATTTGTATGTTTTATTCCTTCTTTTATTGAAATAAAACCAAAAAAGCTGATTTTCATTAATGGTTACTTATATAACGATTCAGATGGCCCTTTGGTTCCACCTCTTAATCATTACATATGATACGAATGTGCGTTCTTTATTAAGGGGGTCTTTTTCTTATTTATCAGTTCGTAACACAACATACTGCAAGCTTTTCGTTTATATTCTTTTTTCGAGTGCGAATAAGTCTTCCTCTAACAATTGTGACCGCTGAACAGCGATACTGCGGCTGTCGCGAACCCCTTGATTATAATAGTAGCTTCCAAGGTTTTTTGTGATAAATTCTAGTATATTAATGGCTGCCAATTCACCAATCTCTTCTTCTCGTTCTTCGGCAAAGTAACGCTGAATGGCCATCATCATTTGATTTTTTTCTTCTTTAGTGAGTGGTTTCAAAGTCTCCCCTTCTTTCTATTTTCTTCATTTGCAGCTGGTTGTGCTAGCATTTCATAAATACGAATGTTTGTTCTCTTATCATATCATAAAAAAAGATTCTGTGCATGACTGCCCTAAAAGAAAAAGCGTATTTTGATGTAATGGATCAAAATACGCTTCACTATTTTGTATGATTTTTTCACAGAAACTGTCATAGCGTGTTGTCCATTTTATTTTAAAATGGATAGGATCGTCGCTATAGAATGATCTACAAATGAACGCTCTGGACGTGACTTCATTAGGACGGTAAGCCCGATGAAAGAAACGACCAGTGTCTGTGCTAAGGCTTTAGCATTCAAGCCGCTTTCGAGCTCACCTGAGCGAATACCTTGCACTATCTTTTCTTCAAAAATAACCGAAAGATACATTTGATGTTCTCTTGTCAGAATTTCAAATTTCTCTTCGTGTGGAGCAAGCTCCACTATTGTATTAATGCAAAAACAGCCTTTACTTGGGCCATCTCCATATTCCTCTTCCACTACATCTGTAAATAATAGATGAAATGCTTCCTTTACAGATCGATTGTTTTGAAGTTTTGTTCGAATACGAGCTGCATGCTGCTTTGTATATGTGCGTAATGCAGCCTCAAATAATTCCTCTTTATCTCCAAAAGCTGAGTATAAACTTGGCCGCTGTATTCCCATTTTTGCAGTCAAATCGCTTAACGTTGTAGCTCTATACCCCTTTTCCCAAAAAAGCATCATTGCATCATTCAACGCTTTTTCCTCATCAAACTCACGCTGTCGAACCATCATCAATTCCTCTTTTCAACAATAAAATCCTTTCACGATAACAATTGTCTATTTCTTTATTTATCAGGATATCATTTTCTTTTTATTACTAATCAGTACATTATGATTGTATTTTTTTCAGGTGAAATTGTCAAACTGTCTTTCTGCTTTCAAGATTAACATAGAATAAACTCTTGACTTTAAAACATTTTGCTGGTTATCCTTAACAGGAATCATTTTGTACCGATTAGTACATTATTCTTTTCAGTATAAAAAGAGGGGATGCAATGAATGGTTAAAGATAAAATGACTCACTATATGGCACTACTTTTTGCAGCAGCCTGCGGGATGGCTGTTGCAAACATATACTTCGCACAACCGTTACTAGATTCACTGGCAGCCGAGTTTGGTATCACATATTCATCCATCGGTATTGTCATTACGATTACTCAGCTTTGTTATGCGGCGGGGCTGCTACTGATCGTACCACTTGGTGATCTGTTGAATCGACGCCGGCTCATCATTGGTCAGATGCTTTTATCTGTGCTTGCCCTCATTCTAGTCGGCTTCGCTCCTGTCGTCACCGTCCTATTTATTGGATTAGCAGTGGTCGGACTGCTCGCTGTAGTCACTCAGGTACTCGTTGCGTTTGCAGCAAGTTGGGCTGCTCCAGAAGAGCGCGGCCGTATCGTCGGCTTGGTGCAAAGTGGAATCGTCATCGGTATTCTTCTCGCCCGAACCTTTGCTGGTGTATTAACCGATTTAGCTGGCTGGAGGTCTGTATATCTTGTTTCTGCCGTCATCATGCTTATCCTAACTGGCGTATTGTTCCGAGTGCTCCCGCGTGATGACAGCAAAGGAGAGTCATTATCCTATGCTCATCTGCTTCGTTCAATGTTTGTATTGTTCGTACAAGAACGAATCCTGCGCATCCGTGGGATTCTAGCTCTTCTGATTTTTATCGTCTTTGGTACGTTATGGACTTCACTCGTGCTGCCTCTCAGTACTGCGCCATACTCTCTTTCACATACTGCTATTGGCGCATTTGGTCTTGCTGGAGCAGCCGGAGCATTAGGCGCTGCTCGGGCTGGCAGCCTTGCTGATCGAGGTTTTGGACAGTTCACAAGCGGTATAGCCCTTGTCCTATTATTCATTTCATGGTTTTTCATCAGTTTGACTGAACATTCACTTATTGCTTTAGTCATTGGCATTATCATTCTTGACCTATCTGTGCAGGCAGTACACGTAACGAATCAGACTATGATTTTCACAGTGCGGCCTGAGGCGAGAAGCCGGCTTACTGCAGCTTACATGATTTTTTACTCCATCGGCAGTGCGACCGGTTCAATTGTTTCAACCAGCATATACGCAGCCTATGGCTGGAGCGGAGTATGTCTTTTTGGTGCTTCTGTCAGCGCTTTAGCCATTTTGTATTGGATCATCACCTATCGCTTAACGAAACAAATCACATTAGTCTCAGAAACAAAATAAAAAACACCGCGATTAAGCGGTGTTTTGGATTACGCATCTACAACTTCAACTTTTTCCATGCCTTGGCCTTGCTCCATATCAAGTACAGCCTCGATACCAGATGTTACCTTGCCAAAAACAGTGTGAACGCCGTTTAAGTGCGGCTGCGGGTCATGTACGATAAAGAATTGGCTGCCGCCTGTGTCTTTACCAGCATGTGCCATTGATAATGAACCTCTTTCGTGCTGATGTGGATTTCCTTCTGTTTCACATTTAATTGTGTAACCAGGACCACCCGTTCCATTACCGTTTGGGTCGCCGCCTTGGCTGACGAAACCTGGAATCACGCGGTGGAATTTCAATCCATCGTAGAAGCCTTCATTCGCTAATTTTTCAAAGTTTGCTACTGTACCTGGAGCAGCCTCTGGGTAAAGTTCAAACTCAATTTTCTTTCCATTCGTTAATTGTATGTATCCTTTTTTCGCCATTTTTCACATTCTCCTTTCAGGTTAAACAACGCTCATTATAGCACATTTTCGGTAATGTTAAACATCCCCTGCTCTTCGATTGTCATTTACCTCTTAACTGATGATTGATAAAATAGGGTTGCTTGATTCTTTTTTCCTAATAAAATGATATGTGACGAAATGACATGTCTTCATTTATTGGAAAAGGAAAACATCTTAAAAAGAAAATTGAAACGTCGAGTCAATTTGTTACGTCTATATGATGGAGTGCATTTCTTTACGTGTACTCAAAAGCTGAGTTTCTCTTGAAAGAGGAACGCTTTCGACTTGAAGGAGGTCAACATGTTTAAAAAAATGATGCTTGGTATGATGGCAGCGCTCCTTTTCCTAATTGGTGCGCCAAAAGTCAGCTTAGCGGATGCAGCTGTCGGCGATGTCATCGTCACACTCGGGCAAGACTTAACACCGGCTGATCGACAAAAGGTGCTTGAGGAGTTGAATCCACCTGAAAATGCGACAAAAATTGAAGTAACCAATAAAGAAGAGCACGAATATTTAGGAAAGTATATCCCTCGTTCTTCTATCGGGACGAGAGCATTATCATCTTCATCTATCACCATTGAAAAATCAGGTACTGGTCTGACTGTGGATACACACAACATCAAGACCATTACAGATGAGATGTATTTAAATGCTTTAATGACAGCAGGTGTCAAGGATGCCAAGGTTGTCGTGACTGCTCCATTTGAAGTATCTGGTACAGCCGCACTGACGGGTTTACTAAAAGCGTATGAGGTGTCAAGTGACAAAGCCATTCCAGAAGATGTGAAGCAGGTGGCAAACGAAGAGCTTGTGACAACTTCAAAACTGGGTGACTCTATCGGGAAAGACAACGCTTCTGCTCTTATTGCAAAAATCAAAGATGACATTGCAAAAAACGGTGTCCCTAAAACCACAAAAGAAGTAGAAGAAAAAGTCGATCAGGCGGCTTCTGATTTGAACTTAAATCTGACGCAGGATCAAAAAGATCAGCTTGTCTCGCTATTTGATAAAATGAAAAACATCAATATCGATTGGAATCAAGTAGGGTCTCAAATTGATAAAGCAAAAGACAAGATTACAAAATTCATAGAATCGGATGAAGGAAAAAACCTCCTTCAAAAGATTTGGGATTTCTTTGTCTCCATTTGGAACGCGATCGTCTCTGTATTCACTGGAGGAAAATAATTCATGAAAAAAAGCCGCCTGTACACCAGGCGGCTTTTTTAAGTAGATGATTTCACTTTTGATTGATACGGTAAATCAAGTTTGACAATGTCCTCATATGTTTCACGCTCAACCACAAGCTGCGCTTCTCCGTCTTCTACAAACACAACAGCTGGGCGCGGGATGCGGTTATAGTTGTTTGACATACTATAACCGTAAGCTCCGGTACAAAAGACAGCTAATAAATCCCCTTGTGATAATTCTGGCAGATCAATATCCCAAATAAGCATATCTCCGCTTTCACAGCATTTACCAGCAATTGAAACCGTTTGATCATGCGTTTGGCTCATTTTATTGGCACTTGCCGCTTCATATTTCGCTTGATATAAAGCTGGACGAATGTTATCACTCATTCCGCCGTCTATCGCAACATAATCACGGATGCCAGGTACATGTTTTGTTGATCCGATCGTATAAAGAGTCGTCCCTGCATCACCTACAAGAGAACGGCCTGGTTCTATCCAAATTTCCGGCATTTCGAACTCATAGCGGGCCACATTCTCTTTCACAGCTTGGATAATTTTCTCGACATATTCTGTCGCAGGAAGTGGTTCATCCTCTTCTGTATAACGAATCCCAAAGCCGCCGCCTAAGTTTAACACTGTTGAAATAAAACCAAATGATTCTCTCCATTCATCCAGTTTCAAAAAGATTTTATCTGCTGCAAGGACAAAACCAGCCGTATCAAAAATTTGTGAACCGATATGACAATGAACACCTAAAAGCTCGATCACTTCTGAACCAAGCACTTGTTTCACCGCTTCATCTGCTTGTCCATTGTGAAGATCAAAGCCAAATTTTGAATCCTCTTGACCTGTCGTAATGTAATCATGCGTATGCGCTTCGACACCAGGCGTGATGCGGAGCAATACTTTCACTTTTTTTGACAGCTCTTGACCAAGCTGTTCAATGAGCTTCATTTCATAGAAATTATCTACAACAATACAGCCGATCCCATGCTCTAAAGCCATTTTTAATTCTTCTCTGCTTTTATTATTGCCATGGAAATGAATTTTTTCTACTGGGAATCCAGCGCAAATGGCTGTGTGAAGCTCACCGCCTGATACAACATCAAGAGATAATCCTTCTTCTTTAGCAAGCTGAAACATGGCGATGGAAGAAAATGCTTTACTCGCGTATGCTACCTGCGCTGTTAATTCTTCTTCTATAAATGCTTTTTGAAAGCTTTTTGCGCGCTCCCGTATTAAAGCCACATCATATACATAAAGTGGTGTCCCATACGTTTCAGCTAAAGAAACGGCATCAACACCACCAATTTCTAAATGACCGAGTTCATTTTGTCTGCAAGTGCCGTGTAAATACAATGTCATTCCCTCTTTCTCCGCTTCGGCTGAAAAAAGGCAGCTGCGTGAGCTGCCTTTTGCCTTGTCTCAAAGTTAAAAATACAATATCACAATCTTCAGCCACTTTCAATGAGCCTTAAGAATTTGGCGGAATTTTTGATCTGTTTTGAGGGTGAACAATGCTTGGCCTTACTTTTGAGCCAGGAACAGACGTCCGAATCAGCACTTGCCACAAAGCTTTTCCATTAAAAGGAATGAACGGCCACATATAAGGCGTCTGCAATGAACGGATGGAAGTTAAATAAATGAGTAACAACGTAAAACCAATGATGAGTCCATTCAGCTTGAAGATCGCCACTAGCGCTAGGATGATGAGCCTTACAATCTTATTGGCGACACTCAGCTCATAGCTTGGCGTTGTAAAGGTACCGATCGCCGCCAGTGAAACGTATAAGATGACCTCTGGTGTAAACAAACCGACATCAATAGCGATTTGTCCAATTAAAACAGCCGCGATCAGTCCCATGGCGGTCGACAATGCGGTTGGCGTATGAATTGCTGCCATCCTTAAAAATTCCACCCCGAAATCAGCAAGGAACACTTGGAGAATCACAGGGATATGAGAAGGTTTGTTAAACCCAATATAGCTTAAATTGTCAGGCAGAAGATTTGGTTCAAGGATAAAAAGAAACCAAATCGGCAAAAGAAAGGTAGAACATAAAATACCTAAAAAGCGTACCCATCTTAGGAATGTACCAACGGCAGGTGCCTGGCGATATTCTTCTGCATGCTGAACGTGGTGAAAAATAGTGGTTGGTGTAATGATGACACTAGGGGATGTATCCGTAATGATGATGACATGCCCTTCTAATATGTGGTTAGCGGCTACATCTGGACGCTCGGTGTAACGCACTAGCGGAAAGGGATTATATCCTTGCTTAATCATAAATTCTTCAATCGTTTTATCAGACATCGTCAGCCCATCGACTTTGATTCCTGATACTTCTTTTTCTATAATATCTACAAGATCGGGGTCTGCAATATCTTCAATATAGCAAACACAAACATCGGCTTTGGAACGTTCGCCTACTTTGAGCATTTTGTATCGCAGCTTTTCATCCCGCACTCTTCTTCGAATAAGCGCTGTATTTACAATAATGTTTTCAACAAAGCCGTCCCTTGCTCCCCTGACAACCTTTTCTGTATCCGGCTCCTCAGGCATTCTGCCAGGATAGCTTCTCACATCAATGATAAATGCGTAGTTTTCACCTTCTACAACGACTGCTACAAGCCCAGACAATACTTGATCCACTGCTTCATCCAGCGTTTTTACTTTGGAGACCTGCTGATTGACAAGGCGGTTCTCGACTACATGTGCAAGATCATCTGATTCTGGTTCGTTATCATTGATTTCGATTAGTTCTTTTAATAAGTAAATGACATACTGCGTATCACACAATCCGTTTACATAGTAAAGCTGGATTTCCTGATCGTGTATATAAATTTTCCGAACACCAAGGTCAAAGCTGAGACCCATTCCGACATTTTCTTTGAAGTAATCTTCATTTTTCTTCGGGTCTCGATACACATTTACCTTGTCTTTCTTCATGGAAACCACTCCTTTCTAATATTAATTCCACTGCTTTCATCGTGATTGGAGATCCTTTGCTCAGATCATCTTTTCGTCCCATCTTGCCAATATCTCCAATCCCGACAACTAGCGGAAGGTTGAGGGAGTCAAGGCAATACACTGTATCCCCGCTCATTTTATGGGGCTCCATTTCGGGAAGACCGTGTTTGTCGACACCGTATTCTGTCAGTTCACCTTCCCGGTCAATAGAGACATGGACCTTTGTCCATTCGGCTTGGTGCGTCTTGGATGCAACTGCAATCGCTCCAATGACTTCGATTTCAGGATGGCGTGCTACATGTTTCATCGCCGTCTCCCCTGTTCCTTCACCTGTCAGACCAGAATCATCAAACATCACAAAGACTGGATCATACGGCGTTTTTAAAATCATCTGAACAAGTTCAGGTCCTGTCCGTTTGCTTGGATTTCCTTTTGAGCTGGAAATACATCGTCCGCCGACGTTTTTAGCGGCAAGCTCAATGGTTTTGGCAGCATATATATCTCCGTCTGTCACTAAAATGACTTTCCGTCTTTGCCCCATATTCGGTTATCCTTTCGGTTTAAAGATAAGTGCGATAATAAATGAGAATAAAATCGCAGCTGATATTCCAGCAGAGGTTAATTCAAAAATACCGATACCGATGCCGATGAATCCATGTACATCTGCCTGGTGCATTGCCCCATGAAGCAAGCTATGACCAAAGCTGACGATTGGTACGGTTGCGCCTGCACCTGCAAATTCAATAAACTTATCATAAATACCGAATCCGTCTAAAATGGTACCTGCCACAACAAAAGTAGTCATGACATGTGCAGGCGTGAGTTTAAGTACGTCTAGCAAAAGCTGGCCAATGACGCAAATTAGTCCGCCTGCAACAAAAGCGATTAGATAATCCATTAGCTCTCTCCTCCTGCACGCTCAAATACGACACCGTGCGCAATGGTTGGAATGGTCTCTTTTTGCTGAACCATCGTTGGGCTGAGTAACGCCCCGGTTGCCACGACCAGTACTCTTTGCAAATTCCCTGCTTTCATTTCTTGAAAAATATGACTAAATGTCACAACAGCTGAACAAGCACAGCCGCTGCCTCCAGCGAATACGTTTTGGTCGGGTGTATAAATGATTAAACCGCAATCATCGTGCTTTCGCCCAAGCTGGATACCTTCTTCTTTCAGGAGATCCTTTAAGATCGGTGAACCAATACCTGATAAATCTCCAGTTAAAATCAAATCGTAATCATCTACTGTTCTTCCTAAGTCTTCTAAATGCTGCTTGATAGTGTCTGCCGCTGCCGGTGCCATGGCCGATCCCATATCAAATGGATCTGTAATGCCAAGATCCATGACCCTGCCTACCGTTGCGCTTGTAATTTGAATTTGAGAGGGCTCTTGGCTGATAATAACGGCTCCGCTCCCAGTTACGGTGCTTGTTGCTGTATCTGGCTTTTGTCCGCCGTATTCTGTCGGATTTCGAAATTGGCGTTCTGCGGTCGCATTGTGACTGCTTGTTGCTGCGATGGCTCTATTTGCAAAGCCGCCATCAATGAGTGCTGACGCAATGGCGACCGATTCCATTGCGGTCGAGCATGCTCCAAACAAGCAGAGAAACGGGATCTTCAGCTCTCTTGCCACATAGTTTGCTGTGACGTTCTGGTTGAGTAAATCTCCAGCCAGCAACAGATCAATATCGCTTTTTTGCAAATTTGCTTTTGATAAAGCGGTTGATATCGCATCATCCATGAGCTTTCTTTCAGCCATTTCCCAATTCTTTTGATCACAGTGCATTTCATCGTATGTTTTATCAATTAAATGTCCAATCGGACCTTCTTTTTCCTTAGGTCCTGCAGCGGTTCCTTCTGCATTGACATAAAGCTTGTGCTCAAATACCCAAGATTGTTTACCTGTTAGTTTCACCTTTCATTCCTCCTAAGAAAACACCTTTTCCAAGATGTATCGAATGATCCCTACGATATATGCCGAGACGACACCGAACACAATGACGTTCCCAGCCAGTTTAAACATATTTGTGGCAACACCTAAAACAAGCCCTTCACTTTTATGCTCAAGGGCAGCACTTGTCATACTGTTAGCAAAACCTGTTACCGGTACGGCCGATCCCGCTCCAGCAAACTGGCCGATTCTATCGTAAATACCGATACCCGTTAATAGAGAAGAAATTAAAATGAGGGTTGCCACTGTCGGGTTCCCTGCTGTCTTTTCATTAAAATCAAAAAAGTGGATATAGAAATTTTGCAGCCCCTCACCTATCAGACAGATCAAGCCTCCTACTAAAAACGCCTTGATACAGTTCACGACATATGGTGGTTTGGGCTGATACGTTTTCACCTTAGATGGATAGTTCTCTTTTAAACTCGACACGTGTTGTTCCCTCCAATTTCTTAAATATAAATAAGCCAATGAAATAGTGAACCAAATACCTTTCCTAAGACGATGGCCATGAGCAGCAAAACAATTTTCCCGTCCATTCCAATTCTTTTCGTTAATATAGGAAGTACATTTAATACTTCAGTGAGTGCAGCTGCAAGCATGCCGACAAAGATGCCTGATAAAAGACCGACCGGCAGCGCCAGCCATTTGGTTAAATGCAGATGTATTTGACTTAAGGTGGCCCAGCCGCCAACAACCGCCCCGCTAATGACAGCCGCCTCGTACCCTTGTATGAAGCGCTGCGTTTTGGTTAATTGCATTAAGCGGGGAATGATGCCAAGCACTGTAAGAAATGCCACAAATCCTGCTCCGACTGTTAAACCGCCGCCTAGTCCAACGAGTACGACAAAAAGCCACTTACCGATCATGGATATCCTTCAATGTTTCTTTATTTTCATTGAGTGCGACATAATGATCGAGATCGAGCTGATATTTAAACATTTCCACTTCGAGCGGACTTGGTTCTTCATTTAAACGCTTTTTAAATACATGATTGAAAAACAAAATCATGCCAAAACCGAGCCCAAAGCTATATGGAATTTGTAATAAATACGGATGCTCAACCGTTTTCCCTGTGATCATTTCATATAGGCGGATATGAACGAGCCGCATACTGACATCCTCGTGGAAATTCATAATGGCAAGCGCCGCTCCGACAAATAATAGGAGCCATACAAACACAAATAAAACGGGCGAAAGCTGGCGTTTGCCTGTATCAATTTCAACAATGGCCTCAGAGCCGCCAACGGTTTGAATATCGATATCTGGCCACGTTTTTTTGATCGTTTTGACAACATGCATAATATCAAGAACGACGATGTGACGATCCTTTTTGCTGACATGATACACAGGCATTTTGCTAAGCTTATGCACAGCAAACTCATCACCAGTGATTTGAGCGATATCCTCTAAATAAATGAGCTGATCAATACCGGTCTTGATTCGATGGCGCAGCCGAATAAAGATTTGTCCGTCCATCCAAGTCACTTCCTATACGAGGGGTTAAAAATAGTATGTGGTGAAAAATGGTTCTCATACTGATAGAACTGGATTTACCGGTAATTACCACACAAAAAAAGCCAGCCGAATTGGCTAGCTGTCTTTTTGATCCATTTGCATTTGGATTTGTTTTAAAATTTTCTTTTCAAGTCGTGAGACTTGCACCTGTGAAATGCCAAGTCTTTCTGCAACCTCAGATTGTGTCTGATCTTTATAATACCTTAAATACACAATGAGTTTTTCCCTTTCTTCTAATTCCTTGATCGCTTCTTTCAATGCGATTTTGTCAAACCAGCTTTCTTCAGAATGATCGGCAATTTGATCAAGCAATGTTATCGGATCCCCATCATTTTCATACACCGTTTCATGAATGGATGATGGGGAGCGGACCGCTTCTTGGGCGAGGACGACATCCTCTGGTGTGATATCAAGGTATTCGGCAATTTCTTGAACGGTCGGCATTCTTCCATGAGACTTAGACAATTCATCCCTTGCCCGCCGAATTTTATTTCCGAGTTCCTTTAATGACCGGCTGACTTTGACCGTTCCATCATCCCGAATAAATCGCTGGATTTCACCAATGATCATTGGGACGGCGTACGTTGAAAACTTTACATCGTATGTCAAATCAAATTTATCAACAGATTTCAACAGCCCAATACAGCCAATCTGAAATAGATCATCTGGTTCATATCCCCTATTTAAAAAGCGCTGAACAACGGACCAAACAAGACGCATGTTTTTTTCTACGAGGAGGTCTCTTGCTTGCTGATCACCGTCTTGGCTTTTTTTGATGAGCTCTTTGACTTCATCATTTGACAGCTGGGCTTTTTTAGCTTGCTTTTTTACCTCCACATCCATATGAGCAGCTCCTTTAATTACAAAGCGCTTTGCTTTTTGATAGATGCTTTGTTAAACGGATGGTCGTGCCCATTTCTGGAGATGAGTCCACCATGACATCATCCATAAAATTCTCCATGATGGTAAAGCCCATTCCAGAGCGCTCTAAGTCTGGTTTTGTTGTAAAAAGCGGCTGTCTTGCTTCCTCAAGATCGGTAATACCCATGCCTTCGTCACGGATGGTGAGGTAAACGACATGGTCATCTAATGTGACATGGATATGCACCTTGCCATCTGGATTCCCATCATAGCCATGGATGATCGAGTTTGTCACTGCCTCTGATACGACGGTCTTGATTTCTGTTAATTCATCTAAAGTCGGATCAAGCTGAGCGATAAACGCCGCGACTGTCACCCTCGCAAACGATTCATTTTGGCTTAATGCCGAAAAAGTCAGATTCATTTCATTTCTCATGACGCCACCCCCAATGTTTGCAAAGCCGTTTGCTCTGAAGGCTCCATACGAATGATTTTAAACAAACCAGACATATCAAATAACCGATTCACTGCTGGCGAGATGGCACAGACGACCATTTCTCCGCCAAGCTGCTTAATTTCTTTATATCTTCCCAAAATCACTCCGAGTCCAGAGCTGTCCATAAACGATAAATCAGCCAGATTCAGCACAATGTGGCGAATGTCCTCTGTTTCCAAATAATTCGTCACCTTTTGTCTCAATGTTTCTGCGGAGTGATGATCGAGCTCTCCTGTTAACCGAATGCAAAGTACGCTCTCTTTTACTTGAAAATCAATACCAAGGCTCATCTTTTTATTCCTCCTTGCTCTAATTTCGGATAAAGAGTGTTTCTCTTTTATATGAAGTAAATCCTTCACCATGACAAAACTAGTGACCATTCGTCACATTTAGATGTTCTTTTCTTTTTTCTCATAGCAAAAAGACTGCCCATTACAGCAGTCTTCTCCTTTTATTTCCATTTCACAAAATCAGCCATCGCTCGTTTGAAGAAAGTCCAAATGCCTGCCTTTTCCATTCCTTCTTTTGCTTCTACAGGGCTTTCATGTAGCACTTTTCCGTCTTTTTTCAAGACAATCGTACCAAGTTCCGTTCCTTTTGAAAATGGAGCCTTGACATCATGAGACAATTTGATTTCTTTTTTGATCTGATCCACATTTTCGCCTTTTTTCGTTAGAAGGGAGATCGGTTCAGAAGTAACGAGCTGAATATTTTTCTTTTTCCCTTTGCTTACTTTGACCTCCGCCACATCTTGCCCTCGTTTGTAAAGCGGATGAGTCGTATATTGACTAAATGCGTAGTCCAGCATTTTGACTACCTGAGCGTTTCTGTCTTTCGGGGTGCTTGCGCCGAAGACAACCGCAATGACGCGCATGTTACCTTTTTTAGCAGATGCAGTTAAACAGTATTTCGCTTCACCTGTAAAACCTGTTTTCACCCCATCAACACCTGGATAAAATTTAATCAGACGGTTTGTGTTTACAAGCCAGAATTTTTTATCTGTGTTTTGCCGTAGATAGTCTTCGTAGACACCTGTGAATTTGGTGATTTGTTCATATTTCAACAGCTCTTTTGCCATTATTGCCATATCGTGAGCTGTGCTGTAATGGTCTTTTTCAGGAAGTCCTGTTGGGTTTTGAAAGACTGTTGAGTTGAGACCAAGCTCTTTCGCCCTTTTGTTCATCTGCTCTACGAACTGTTCTTCAGATCCTGCAATATGCTCTGCCATGGCAACTGAAGCATCATTTCCTGACGCAATCGCAATGCCTTTCAGCATTTCTTTCACGGTCATTTCTTCTCCTGGTTCAAGGAAGATTTGTGACCCTCCCATGGACGCTGCATAGTCGCTCGTTCTGACCTTGTCTTTCATTTTCAGTTTACCTTGATCAATAGCTTCCATGATGAGAAGCATCGTCATGATTTTGGTCATACTTGCGGGTGCAAGCTTTTCATCGCTGTTTTTATTGTAAAGCACTTTTCCCGTGTCACGTTCTATTAAGATCGCTGATTTGGCTTCGTGTGCCAATTCTGATGTTTGTTTTTCTCCTGGTTTTTCAATCTTTTCTTTTGCTGTCGCTGATGGTGAAACCATTGAGATAAGGATCATTAAAATAAACAATGCACATATATGACGTTTCAAGTGGCAGACCTCCATAATCGTAATCCTTTCTATTTTTTCCTCATACAGGTTGTTTTATTCAGGATTGCAAATAAAAAAAGCCTTCTGCTTGGGTAGCAGAAGGCTTTTGGACACATGCTATGAGAGTTGTTTGACAATGTCTTTTACTAAATCAAGAAAACTTGCTTTCACTTTTTCCGTTACTTCGATCACTTCATCATGAGACAGCGGCTGATCCAAAATACCAGATGCCGCATTGGAAATGCATGAAATGCCAAGTACTTTGATTCCTGCATGACGCGCAACAATGACTTCTGGAACAGTCGACATTCCTACCGCATCTGCTCCAAGTGTTCTTAGGAAACGAACTTCAGCAGGTGTTTCATATGAAGGGCCTGTCATCCCTGCATAAACCCCTTGCTGTACAGAGATACCTATACGCTGGGCTGTTTCTGCTGCAAGTGCCAGCAATTCTTTATCGTACGGTGCAGACATATCAGGGAAACGAACGCCTTGACTGTCATTTGGGCCAATTAATGGATTTGTTCCCATCATATTGATATGATCTGTGATCAGCATGAGATCTCCTGGACGGAATGACGTATTCACTCCGCCAGCTGCATTTGTGACAATGCATGTTTCAATACCAATTTCTTTCATCACACGGACAGGAAACGTCACTTGCTTCATATCATATCCTTCATAGAAATGAAAACGTCCTTGCATCGCGCAAACGACAGTGCCTTTCAGCGTTCCGATCACGAGCTGCCCTGCATGTCCCTCTACTGTTGAAACAGGGAATCCGGGAATATCTTCATATTTAATTTTGATTGGATTTTCAATCTCATCTGCTAAAATGCCAAGCCCTGATCCTAAAATCAATCCAACTGTTGGTACATATGTCGATGCTTGTTTAATGTATGCCGCCGCTTCTGAAAACTGTGCTCCCACGAGATTTCCCCCTATTTGAGTTTAGATAAAAAGCTTGTTCCGTATTTTGGCATCGCTATCTTGAAATTATCGGCAACGGTTGCCCCAAGATCGGCAAACGTTTTTGCTGTTGGCAGTTCATTTGCTTCCTGATGCTTTTTGCTGTAAGCAATGAGCGGAACGTATTCTCTTGTATGATCTGTTCCGTGATGAACCGGGTCATTTCCATGATCTGCTGTGATCACAAGAAGATCATCCTCTTTCAACAGGTCAAACACTTCAGGAAGACGTGCGTCAAATTCCTCTAATGCTTTTCCATAACCCTCTGGATCTCTTCTATGCCCATAAAGAGCGTCAAAATCAACAAGGTTTAAAAAGCTGAGTCCTGTAAAGTCTGTTTTTAGTGTATCGACCAGCTTGTCCATTCCATCCATGTTCGATTTCGTTCTAAGAGATGATGTGATCCCCTCGCCGTCATAAATATCAGAGATTTTTCCAATCGCAATGACATCGAGCCCATCATCTTTCAGTTCATTCATGACTGTACGGTCAAATGGTTTTAGCGCATAGTCATGACGGTTTGGCGTTCTAACAAAAGCACCGGGCTCTCCGACAAACGGACGAGCGATAATCCGTCCAACCATATATTTTTCATCTAATGTGAGTTCACGGGCAATTTCACAAATACGGTAAAGCTCATCTAATGGCACAACTTCTTCGTGCGCAGCAATTTGCAGCACAGAATCTGCAGATGTATAAACGATTAAATCACCTGTTTTCATGTGCTCTTCGCCAAGCTCATCTAAAATTTCCGTACCAGACGCAGGTTTATTTCCAATAATACCTCGGCCTGTTTTTTCTTTTAGTTCATTTAATAGTTCATCTGGGAATCCGTCTGGAAAGACTTTGAACGGTGTGTCTATGTAAAGACCCATAATTTCCCAGTGTCCCGTCATTGTGTCTTTACCATTTGATGCTTCTTGCATTTTTCCATAATACGCAAGCGGTTTTTCATCCGCTGGAATTCCTTTGATTTCTTTAATATGACTCAGCCCAAGCTTCGCCATATTCGGCATATGAAGCCCGTTCATTTTTTCAGCAATATGTCCAAGTGTATCTGCACCTACATCATTAAAATCAGCAGCATCTGGTGCTTCCCCAATCCCTACTGAATCCATTACGACGAGGAAAATGCGTTTATACTGATAATCAGGCATTAAAAAGCGCCTCCTTCAATATTCTTGTCTTTTGACCTTACAAACAGTAAGAGGTCAGACATCTCAAGTATAAACCGTTTACAAGCCAGTTGACAACCATAAACGGTGTAAAGATGAAAAAGCATGACACCCGTTCACCGTGTCATGCTTTACTTATGCCCTTGGATGGAATTTGTGATACACATCTTTCAGTCTTGTTTTCGTCACATGTGTATAAATTTGTGTTGTTGAGATATCGGCATGTCCGAGCATCTCCTGTACAGCTCTTAAGTCCGCACCGTTTTCAAGCAGGTGTGTAGCAAATGAATGTCTGAGCGTATGAGGCGTCAGTTCCTTTTGAATCCCTGCTTCAATGGCTCGTTTTTTTAAGTTCTTCCAGAAGCCCTGCCGCGACATTTTTTTCCCGTGATGATTGAGAAATAGGGCATCTGACGGCTGTTTTTTTAACAGCTTGCTTCTTCCCTTTTCGATATATTCTTCAATTGCGCTTGCAGCAGCTTCACCGATTGGCACAATTCGTTCTTTTCTTCCTTTTCCAAAACAGCGGATAAAGCCCATTGTGAGGTGCACATCGGCAAGGGTCAGATCCAGCATTTCACTGACGCGAATACCTGTTGCATATAAGAGCTCAAGCATTGCTTTATCTCGGTAGTCAAAAGGAGTGTGCTGATTTGGTGTATCAAGCAGCTTTTCGACCTCCCCTAATGATAAAACTTTCGGTAATGTCCGCTCTGTTTTTTGCGTTTCAATGTTCCATGACGGGTCATCCGTTGTCACTTTTTCCCGAAGCAGAAATTGATGAAAGGAACGGATCGATGATAGATGCCGTACAGACGTTTTACTCGATTTCCCTTCCTCTTTTAGCTGCTTTAAATAATGAATGATATGCAGGCGCGTGACATCGCTAATATCCGTCAGCTGTTCATGTGTCATTAAAAAAGACAAGTAGTTCTGCAAATCTCTTTTATAAGAAACAATGGTATTTTCAGAGAGTCCTCTCTCTACGGTCATAAAATGAATAAAGTCGGATAATTGATCGTTCAATGATTTCTACTCCCCGTTTTGATAAAAATAAATCAATCGATCTTGCCAATTGTCTTGATTCGGCTGATCCATTTCCATCACTTTAATTGCTGCACCCTCTGGTTTATCATAACGATGGTAGCTTTCATATTCTGAATTTATCCATATCATAGCATAATAGAACAGGACGGTAAAACCTGTGAACAAGATAAATACTTTGATCACTTCGCCTGTTGTTTTGAGCCATTTTCGCATGATCTTCAAGTCCTTTCTCACCTTCTCATTACTTCAGCATATGCCAGGTAGGACAAGGAATATACAGCGAAAATGCAAAAAACCTCTTCATCTTAAATGAAAAGGTTCCAATTCGGATTATTTGCCGGATTCATCATCATGACACCGGTGGCAAATACCATGGAATGTCAATCTATGATCCTTAATTTTAAATTTCCAGTCACGTTCAATAATCTCTTCGACATCTTCTAATAAATCATCTTCTATCTCATCGACTGTTCCGCATTCCATGCAGACAAGATGGTGATGGAAGTGAGCGGCTCCTTCTTTGCGAAGATCATATCGCGAAACGCCGTCTCCAAAGTTAATTTTATCAACAACTTTCAGTTCAGTGAGCAATTCTAACGTCCGATAAACAGTAGCAAGACCAATTTCAGGAGACTTCTCTTTTACGAGGAGGTATACATCTTCTGCACTTAAATGGTCTTCTTCATTCTCAAGCAGTACTCTTACTGTGGCTTCACGCTGTGGCGTGAGCTTGTAGCTGGAAGAATGAAGCTGTTTCTTAATTCGATCAATCCTATTTTCCATTGACTTTCCCTCCTACGCCACATTACTTGATCATTATATCAAATGATGTGCTGAGAGCCAACTATAATCATTTTAAATTGATAAATAAATTGATTATTAATTAATAACAATTATAAAAGAACACCTGCCAGCTTTTTCATCAGCATGAATGATATGTACGATTCAAAAAAAGATGAAAGTGCAGCAAGCGCTAAAATCATCAGCAGAACCGATGCATACCGGCCAAACCACTGGACGGGTGCTTGACTGATGGTTTTTTTCATGAAGAGCTGTCCAATGAGACGGATGGAAAATGCAATCGCACAGGTGCCAATCACTAAATAGGCTGGAATGAGCAAAATGTTTTGCGGAAGCACCGATACAAACGAGAGAAAAAATCCACTCAGCCCCATTTGATTCACGAGAAAACCAACAGTAAATCCAACAACAATTCCTTTTAAAAAGATCATAAGAAAGATAAGAGGCAGACCAACGATGGATATTCCCAGTATCCACATAAGGCCTAAATATTTCATATGATGCAGGAAGCTTTGTAAAAACATTTCTTTTGATTCTGCTGCTTTCTCATTCGTCAGCTGACCAAAAAATTGATTTAAATAATAGAATAAATCCTCTTTCTGGCTGAATGTCATGCTATTGACAATGATGGCCCCGAAGATCACACCCATTAAAAAGAGTACAGAGACAAATAAATAAATCGAGAGATGATCTTTTACGTGCTGAAGAAGATGCTCCTTCCAAGACTTTTTCCGCATGTGTCTTCCTCCCAAATAGTAAGGTTACTAGATTCTATGAGAGAGATTACGAAACATGACAGTTTTATTGAAAGAAAAAAGAGAAAGCAGCCTGCTCACTGCTTTCTCTTTTTCATTTATCGTGCGGCTTTCTGTACGTTCACAAGCCCGGCACCGTAATAAAAAGGTTCTCCAAGTTTTGTCGCCGTTTTTGACAGTCTCTCACGCACTTCATCGTTTGACAGATTCGGATGTTTTGATAGAATGACAGCCGCAGCGCCCGTTACATGCGGTGATGCCATTGACGTTCCGCTCATGTAGCCATATTCGTTATGAGGAAGGGTGCTCAGCGTTGAAACGCCTGGTGCTGAGATTTCCAGTTCTTCGCCAACAGAGGAATCAAAAGCTCTTTGTTTTTTTTGGTCAACAGAGGCAACAGCCATCACGGAGCTGTATTTAGCCGGATAGTCAATCGTATTGAGAGAGCCATAACTTCCTTCATTCCCTGCAGAAGCCACAATGAGAATCCCTTTATCATACGCTCGATCTACCGCTTCTTTCAGCGCCTCAGATTCACTTGCTCCCCCCATACTGATATTGATGACATCCATGTCATTCTCAATGGCCCATTCAATCCCTTTTATGATCCAGCTATAGTAACCGTCACCATTTTCATCTGCCACCTTGACAGCATAGATAGAGGCTTTTGGCGCAACACCAACGACACCTACCTTATTATCTAAAGCGGCAATTGTCCCTGCCACATGCGTCCCATGTTTATGCGGATCTACAAGCGGATCTGACTCTGCCGGTACAAAGCTCACCCCGCCGGTGACATGTAAATCCTCATGTTTGCCGTCGATACCGCTGTCAAGAACTGCTACTTTGACATTCTGTCCAGCGTATCCTTGTTTATGTACCTTTTGTGCTTTGATGCTTTTGATGCCATATGGAACAGTTTGACTGCTTGTTTTTGCTTTTTGGTCTTCCTCAATGAAGGTCACTTCTTTTGCTTCATTCAGTTTCTTTTTTGATGTCTCATTCAACGACACTTTCATCATATCTATTTGCTCTATGGATTCTTTCACATGCCCGCCAGCTTCTTCTACAAGCTGTTTTTGTATTTTGTCTTGAACGGAAGAAGAAAAGCCGATCATGTACTCTTTTTTTACTTGCTCCTTTGCAGAAATATCTGACGTGCCAAACATGACCGATGCCACAAGCACACTTGCCATACAAAGCCCTGCTCCAAATGACTTGACGTTCATGATACCCACTCTCCCTTTCGTTTCTTTTTGTCATTTAACTACATTTTTAGACAAAAAGAAACGACCGTTTGTCCTATTTTTTAAATTTTTCCATTTATTTGATCTAGTTGTCACAAAAAAGCAAAATAAAAATGCTTATGATCCTCTTGATAGTGATCATAAGCATTTCGTCCTTTATGTTTTTTCATCATGTGCTGCAAGACTTCTTGTTTTGTTTTTGTCTTCCTTTCGTGTGTGCTAAAATGCGGCATGTTTCCTCTCGACAGTTCTGGATTTCGGCTGTGCTGTCTTTGGATATGCTCTCGTTTTTTCTTTGCTTTGCTTTTTCCCATTAGGCAAAACCCCTTTCGTTGACGTTATGATACACGATGTTACATAAAAAAGATAGACGTAAATACGTCTATCTTTCTGTTTTTACCATATCAAGATGCGGAATCCCATCTTCATCATAAACATCTGAGACGGCCTTGAAACCAAATGATTCGTAAAATGACTTCAGGTAGGCCTGCGCCTGTATTTTGACACTTGTTTCACCTAGTTCACTAAGCTTTTCCAAAGCCTTGATGAGTAGCATCTTTCCATACCCTTTTTTCCGGCCGGCCTGCGTCACAAGAACGCGGCCGATGGACGCCTCTTTGTACACGATCCCGTTTTGAAAAATTCGGCAATAAGCCACAATGGTGCCGTTCTCTTTTGCGATGAGATGAATTGCTTCTTGGTCCCTGTGATCAATTTCAGGGTAAGGGCATGTTTGTTCTACAACAAACACGTTGACTCTTTCCATTAGAATCAAGTAAAGATCCTCTTTTGACAATTGTTCAAACGTTTGACATGTCCATTTAATGTGACTCATGATTGATATCCACCTTACCGTACACTCCGCCTCCACCAGCGATTAGTTCGACTTCACCCTTTCTTGCTTTGATGATGTAGCCCGCTGTCTTTTCTGGCAGAACGGCTTTTAGTTCTTGTTCTGTTGCTTGATGCAGAATATTCATCTCTGTGTGAAACACGGCTTTTAGCTTCTCCAGCGTTTTGGGTCCAACACCCGGAATAAACTGAAGCGGAAGCTGATGAACATAAGGAGGTCTCGTTCTTTTTTCACTTTCTTGGTCAGCAAGCTCTTTTAAACGCTCACTTACTCCTTTTGTCATCCGGGTATGTCCGCATACGTGGCACCCTTCTTGATCTGGTGCGTGAGGTCTTCCCCCGCATTTCTCGCAGGTCGTATGATAATACTTGCCAAGCCGCGGAGCAAGTCCATAATTTCCTGTGACAGCTCTGCCATCTTTTTCTTCAAGGGCTAGCTTGAATTCGGCAAAAGAGGCATGATCCATTCTGATTTTTGTATATTCTCGCGCGATTTTCCCTAAAGAATGAGCATCTGAATTCGTTAAAAAGGGATACCGGTTCAGTTCACTCAGCTGGGACGCCATAGACGTATCACAGCTAAGACCAAGCTCAACTGCATCAATAAGTTCCGGATCAAATACTTCCGTTAAAGAAGTGTTGACCCCTTTGCCGTATAGACTTTTATGCGGCGTAAAAATATGAGCAGGAATAAACAATCCTCCTAGCTCCTTAACCTTGCGCTGAAGTGTTTTCCCATCAACATAGAGGCGCTGTGAACTCAAATGCACATTTTTCATATGAAGCGAAAGCCATGCGGAGAACTCAGACATTTTGTGTAGTGTGGGCATAAATGCCAGCACATGAATCGGTCCCTTTGAATGATCATCATTGATTTCTAATTCACTGCCTAAAAGCAGCACTGTCGGTCCAAATGATAGACCGCCGTCATTTAGTTCCGTGTACCGGCCTTCCTTTACACCCTCTATTAGCTCTTCTAAGACTTCTGGAGATTGTGCATCAATCACACCAATCATCCCCATCCCTTTACTTTCTGCTGCTTCAATGAGAATTTGGTCAATTGTCAATGACCTTGCACCTGTAATTTTGACAGCTCTGCCTGTTCTTGTTCTGCCAATATGAATATGGATGTCTGCAAAAAATTCCTTCATTTTGTTGACTCAAGTACCTCTTGCAGTTGTAAGTATTGAATGGCATAGGCTGTTTTTGCATCGTAAATATGTTGCTCTTCAATGAGGTGCAAGGCTTCTTCTAATGAAACTTCCATTACTTCGACAAATTCATCTTCATCCAGCTCTCTTTTTTCTTCAAGCGGAGCTAGCTGATCTGCTAGATAAATGTGAACAATTTCATCTGCAAAACCAGGTGATGTATAAAAGGCCGTCAGCTTTTGAAGCTGCTGAGTTGTATATCCTGTTTCTTCTTCTAATTCTCTTAATGCTGTATGTGCCGGCTCTTCCCCTTTTTCTAGTTTTCCAGCCGGAATTTCAACGATGGCTCTCTCTAGTGCTTTACGGTATTGTTTGACCAAGATGATTTTATTTTCGTCTGTACGTGCAATGACAGCTACTGCACCAGGGTGTTTAATGATTTCGCGTTTGCCTTGTTTTCCATTAGGCAATTCTACATCTTCAAGAACCAAATCAATGATTTTTCCGTTGTATAATTCTTTCGACGATAATGTTTTTTCTTCAAAGTCCTTCAATTTTGTCAGCTCCTCGTTCTACTTTCACTTTTTACTTCATTTATTTTAACATAGATGATTTAAGAGAAGCGAAAAGCGAAACGCTTGCTTCAATGCGCCATTTGAAATCACCTAACTTGAATTCCTGATTTTTTTCACTTACTGTGAAAGGATAGGAGTGTGATGGAATTGAAAAAAAGACGAATTGGCACCTCAGATCTTTTAGTGAGCGAGGCGGCACTAGGATGCATGTCTCTTGGAACTGAAAAAGAAAAAGCGCTCTCTTTATTAGATGAGGCCATTGATCTCGGAATTAACTATTTGGATACAGCCGATTTATATGATTTTGGGACAAATGAGGAATTTGTTGGAAAAGCCATTAAAAACAGACGGCAGGATTTGATTTTGGCGACAAAAGGCGGCAACCGCTTTGAAAAAGGCAAACCAGGCTGGGACTGGGACCCTTCAAAGGCGTACATAAAGGAAGCAGTAAAACAAAGCCTCAAGCGGCTTCAAACAGATTATATTGATTTATATCAATTGCACGGAGGCACGATTGATGACCCCATTGATGAAACAATTGAGGCTTTTGAAGAATTAGTAGAGGAAGGCGTTATTCGCTATTATGGCATTTCATCTATCCGTCCAAATGTCATTAAAGAATATGCCAAAAAGTCCAATATCGTAAGCGTGATGATGCAATATAGCTTACTCGACCGCCGCCCGGAAGAATGGTTCTCTCTTCTTGAAGAACAAAGCATTAGTGTCGTCGCAAGAGGTCCTTTAGCGAAAGGATTATTAACTGAAAAGCCACTTTCTCAAGCAAGTGCAGCGATTCAAAAAAACGGCTATCTTCAATATTCATTTGAAGAGCTTCAGCAGATCATTCCTTCTTTAAAGAAAGTCGCTTATGACCTGTCCCTCACTGAACTGTCCATTCAGTATGTACTGAAACATTCTGCGGTCAGTTCCGTTGTATTTGGCGCGAGCTCGGTGGATCAGTTAAAAGAAAACATAGCAGCAGCAAATGCACGTTCTTTAAGTGACCAAGAAGTCAAAGCATTAACTTACTATACAAAACCGTTTGTGTATGAAGCGCACCGATCCAAATAAGAAAAAAATCACATCATTTGATCTCGTCAGATTGTAGAAAAACTCATGTTTTTCTACATTTTTTTATGTTTTTCTCTATATAAAATAAGGAGGGGCTTAAAGCCCCGTTGTCTTATCTTGCACTTTCGTAATATGCATAATTTCCAGATTTGCCTTTAAGATAAAATGTGATACCAAAACGACTGAAACTATTTGCAAAAGAACCATTATCTGAATACATACATAATCGATTACTTGCACCTTTAAAAGGAGCTACAGAACAATCTACAATTGAAGTAGCCTTTGTGCAAGAGTTTGTCCAGAAACAGGTAAAAGCAATCCTAAAGATAAAGCGACTCCAGCCATTGTTTTTCTCAATTTCACGTGAATCATCCTCATTACCAATTTTTGTAATTCATCTTCATTATAAGGAGAATGACTCTCTACCAAAAGGGGTTTAATGGTCATATTTTCGATACACCTTTTTACTTCTATTTCAAACATAAGTTATGGGATTTCGTTTCGTTTGACTGTAAAAATCATACTGTCACGATTCTAAAATGAAGTGATATGAAGGGGGCAAAAATGCTTTTCTCTTTATGGACCTATGTTTATTCTGTGGATCTATCTCAAGATGATCACATGAAAAAAGGAGCATCATTGCTCCCTTTTTAGCTTTTATACTTTCTCCAGTCTAAATGGCTTTCATCTAGCAGCTCTGAAAAGCTTTTGTTTTTTTCTTTTTCTTTCTGCTGCCGAAGGAGGTCTTGTCGTTTTTGTTCTTCTCTTTTTTCTGTTTCGACGGCGAGGTTCTGTTTCATTTGAAGAAGCTGCTGTTTGACATCGTCCTTTATGCCGTCCTTTAATTTCGCTTGATCCTGCTTGATCTTTTTCATTGTGCCTCTCTCCTTTTGACTTAGTGTATCATCCGTTTTATTTTCTGAGCAAGAGGCACGCCCATCTACCAACATGTGGTATGATCGTCATAGAAAAAACTCCGGAAAGGAAGAATCGGCTAGATGAAGAAATGGATCGCTATATTTGCCTTCATATTATGTCCACTCGCTGTAATCGGCATTTTTTTCACCAATAAAATGATGTATATTCGAAAATTAACGGATGAAGAGCTCATCAAACGAGAATCAGATGGAGGCCATTATCATCACGAGGAATTTCAACAGCTTAAGAAAGAGAAAGTGTGTATTCCTTCAGCATTTGGTTATAATCTACATGGCTATTTTGTGCCGTATCCTCATACAACACGCACAATCGTACTTTGCCACGGTGTGACAGTCAGTTTGATTAATTCCGTTAAGTATATGAAATTATTCCAAAAGCTCGGATGGAATGTGCTGCTTTATGATCATAGAAGACATGGGATGAGCGGCGGGAAAACCACGAGTTATGGATATTATGAAAAAGAAGATCTAGCAAAGATCGTAAAGTGGCTCAGACAAAGACTCGGAGAAAGTGCCATCATTGGGATACACGGAGAATCAATGGGTGCAGTCACGACCTTGTTATATGCCGCAAAGCCGGAAACAAACGCCAATTTTTACATAGCAGACTGCCCTTTTGCTTCTTTTGAGGACCAGCTTCTGTATCGATTAAAAACAGATTTTCGCCTTTCAGGGCAATGGATTCTTTCACTAAGTGATCAAGTATTAAAATGGCGGGACGGATACCGCATCCGGCAAGTTTCTCCTCTTGATGTGATCGATGAGGTGAAAGAACCTGTACTTTTTATTCATAGCCGCCATGACGACTATATCCCCTGTGAGCAAAGTCAGCAGTTATATGCACGAAAAAAGGGTGACAAACAGTTATTTATTGCGCCACACGGTGCGCATGCAATGTCTTTTAGCGAAAATAAGGAAGCTTATGAGCAAGAAATTCAAGCATTTCTTCAAAGATTTGAATTGAATGAAAATAAAAGAGGAGAATGAACAGCAGTTCGTCCCCTCTTTTTGAGCTAACTTATGCGATAGTCACCACTGTTGTATGGTGTCTGCCCGCAAGCTCCATATGGCTCTCTTCCGATTGCTGCTGACTCATGACCGATAATCCTGCAGTTGCTGCCAATAAAAGAACTATCAAACTCGTTTTCATATAAATGACCCCCATTTTGAATTTTTGATATGGCTTGAATTTTCCTTTCGTAAAACCGGGTAGATACTTCAAACAGTCCAAGCTCATTGTAATAATGAGCCGCATCAAGTGCCAATTCCTCAATATCTGGGTATAAGCGCTTGTCCTCGAGCAGGTCTAATGTATCGTCTATGATTGTTATGTCTGCATCAACGTATAATGCTTTTAAGAACTGAAATTTGCAGATGTAAATTTCATCTTCTAATTCACAGGCCTTCATAATACCTTGTTGATAGAGGGTTAACGACTCTTCTATTTGTTTTTGTTTAAACAGGATTTGTGTCAGCATAAATAGTGGGTCTAGAGAGCGATTAAGATGGGTTAAATTCTCCTTTTCAAACACTTCAATAGAGTCTTTCAGATAACGGCTTGCTTCCGCAAGATCGTTCATTTGATAATAACAGTTACCTAAGTTGAAAAGGGCCGAACCTATGACTCGAGGGTTTCCAATTGAGCGTGCTCGCTTTAGAGCATTTTTAAAGTAGGGCAATGCATGTTCATAGCATTTCAAATCATCATAGTTTGCACCGATGACAAATTCACAGTGGATGATTCTCAGCGTGTACGTTCTGTAGGCAGAATACGTATCTAACGCTTGCAAGGCATAGTGCATCGAAAAGTGGGTTTGTTTCATGTGGTAGTAAATTTCTGCTAATTTAAAGTAAAATTCTGCTCTTTCTATATCATCGGATATAAGATTGAGCTTTTTTTCTGCTGAGCGGTAATAAGCAATAGCACTTAAATAGTTTCGCTGTTCAAATTCAAACATTCCTGTGAAAAAATGAACATAGTATTCAAGCATATCCGTTAATTTCGTTTGTGAATGTTCGATCGTTTCTAGCAAATTCTTAATTTCTTCATCATTTGAGGCTTTCTTTGCCGGTTCAAAATATTCAAGCATCACCTTGTGGCGAAAATCCATCAGCTGGTAAAACAATAACAAGTTTTGATCCTGCTCCATTTCGAGGATTTCCTGCTCGATCTCCGCCTTCAGCTTCTCTGCTTTCATCACATGAAATCCGCAAATCTGCCTATACCATTCGTTTATTTTGATTCCAACCTGAGGCGATGACAGCTTGAGCTTCAATTCACTTTAGCACCTCCCTTCTCATATACGATACATGTTGTATTCTATCACATTTCCTCGAATGGAAGAAATATGAAATGTCATTTTTCGCAAAGTTTTCGGTATCCCGCAATAAACGCTGCGAATGCCTATTTTTCGGCATTTACAGCCATTATTTTTTTATTTCCAGCTTGCTCATTTTGTCGAATTGTTTGTTGAAAACTGCTTTTTCCGCTTCAAAAGATCATTTTTCAGATTAGACAACCGTGCGGTTTGATGAGATGATGAACGCACGAAAAAAACCCTTTCGAAAAAGGGCTCTTATAATACATCTGTTACTTGGTCCATATTCTCTTTGATCCAATTGACAGCTAATTCGAGCGTTGGAAATTCTTCCGTTTCAAATGTGACTTCATCTTGAAGAAGCCAAACGTCCTTTTTCACCGAATCCATTCCACCTATTGACCAGTGCAAAAGGCTATAGGGATGATTGTTATTTAAAAACGACACCCATGTTTTATTTTGTGCCGTATTTTGTATCACTTTTAGCTTTTGATCCACTACATTTCCACCTTACTTTACAAGTATACCCATTCTCGGGCTGAGTATTTGTTGAGGACTTTTCAACATGAGTGTGTTGGCTTTTTCATTAAAATCAATCGTCATTTCCTCGTCAAAAAAGACCTTTTGTGCTGTGTGTATGTACAGCTTAAAGAGCTGATTATGCTTGAGCTCTTCCCATTCGCCTGTTCTTTCACCTATGAGCCAAATCATTGGAACACCGCTTACCGCACAGCCGCACCCATCTGAATCATATCGAAGGAGCAGTTCTTTTGTTTCATGCGCTGCTTGTTGTTTTGTAAGGAACGCTGCTGCTGGTTCTGTTATATGAATATACATGCCGAACATCCTTTTTTCGTTGATTGTTACATTGTAACATATCAGTCATTAATTAAACATGTTCACGTCCTGCCAGCTCTTATGTCTGATCGTTTGTCTTTAACTGCTCTGACCAATTGTACGCTTCTTGTTCAATTTCTTTAATGAGCCCATCTTTTCCTTTCATATAACTTGCCATATCTTCAGGATAGGCTTTTGCCAATTGACGCTTTTTATCGGAATAGGCTTTGGCACGATCAGGTGCAGCTTTTAAATAATCTCGGAACACCAAATGCCTTTTTACATCATCATGTCCGGCTTCATAGGCGTGAACGTGATGTGTTCGGTTCAAGCCGCCTTTTCTAAAAAAACGTCTTCCCTTGAGTCCATTTTCTCCGAGCGGTTCATATCCAAGCTTGCGAAAAAGGTGGTTACACTCATCTAAGCTGCTGATATGCTTCACCTCTAGCAAGATATCAATAATTGGCTTAGCCGCCATTCCTATGACTGAAGTACTGCCAATATGGTGGCCATATACCCAGTTGTCACCAACTATCTTTTTCAGCTTGTCATGCTCATCTTGAAATTGTTTTGGCCAGCTCGATTGGTATTCAATCACTTCCACTTTTCGAAGCATCAAACGTTCCATCTTTGTTAACATCAGATTGTTTTCCACCTGCAAACGGTCCTTCTGTTTAAACCCTAGTTTTTCATAAAGCTTGATTGCTGGTATATTTGCTTCCGCTGTTGTGAGCTCAATTGTTTTTTGATGCTGGATTATGGATTGCAGGAGCGCTGTCCCGATTCCTTGTTTGACATGATGAGGGTGCACAGCTAACCGGCTGAGGATGATCCGATCGTCATGCAGTTCATATGAAGCGACCCCTAACAAATGCCCCTCTTTTTCAAATCCTATGAAAATTTCATTTGTTTCTATTATATCTTTAACTGTTTCTTTTAAGGGCGGTAAATCTTGATAGCCAATTTGCTCTGCCTCCCGCTGATATGCAGCCAATTGGATATGTAACAGCTCTTTTGCTTGTTCTTTATTTTTTTGATCCAGTCTAATGATCATGCTTTCGCCTCCAGCTTTTTCACAAATAGCACCCTGTCTTCATGAATGCCATCGTAATCTGAAAAAACTGAAATGCCATCAACCGTTTTATCTCCCTTTTCTATCTGAAAACCGAGCTTTGTATGGTAAGCAATCGAGACTTTATTGATAGGAGCTGTGATCGCCTTAATCGTTGTTCTTCCTTCCTTTTCAGCCGCTTCATAAAACGCTTGATAGAGAATTTTGCCAATCTTTAATTTTCTGTGGTCTGGATGTACCCCCACAAAGTGAATATACGCTTCATCTGAATGCGATTGCGATAAAAAACCGACTAAAAAGCCGATCAGTTCACCTTCTTCAACAACGACAAAACTTGTTTGCTGAAAATGTTCGAAAAATAGCTTTGGCAATTTTGCGCGCAAATCTCTGCCTCCCCACCAGCTTTGAATGACGGATGTGACCGCATAAAAATCTGACGGCTTCACTTGACGTATCATGATGGCCTCGCCCCTTTCCATTTTTAGCTGTACCGTTTCACAAAAAATCAACTGTTTCAATAGTCTACCTGTCTGATCGATTGTTTGTAAAGATGATGTATCAGCCTTTTTTCCTTTCAGCTTTGTTGGTTCTTCGTTCTTTCGCTGTCATCTCCTTTTAAATCTTCACACTTATTTCAAAAAGTTCACTTTTTGTGTGAAAGCTTTATTCTTTTGTTATGTTAAGATGGTTCATATAGGAAATGGAACAAATGTTTATTGGAGATGATGATATTGGTTTGGATTGTTACTTCACTTGTTGTGTTTAGTCTTTTAAAGCTGCTTGTCACTTCGCTGCCTTCCGGTGTTGTTGAACGCCTTTTTAGTCGTTATGCGGTGCATGCAAAAGTAACAAGTGATCAAACAACGATGACGTTTCAAGGACGTCCACTCGATGATCAGCAAACATCTGAAATTATTCAACATTTTAATGATGCGATCTTTATTGAACGCTATTATATTTATCCTGGTGACGAAGAGCGTTTTCTTCATCCACAGGAAGGACCGACGCCGCTTACCATGCAAACAAAGCTTGGCAAGCATGATGTGACCCTTTATCTGTATCATTACGATGACCACGTGGATGTGGTGCGGCAGTTTACCCATAAGCCTAAGAAAAAGCTAACGGCCTATCGTTTGCGTTCTGAGCCTCTCCAAACATCCAATAACTTGGCACATGCTTAAAATGGCTCATTTTACACAGATGAGACGAAGTGGAGACACTTCGTCTTTTTTGTATGGATTTACACTCTTCTCTTTGAATGATTTACCAGTATCAATTTCACCTTCTGGCGGTTAAAATATATACAGAACATATGTTCTAAGAGGTGAAAATGATGAATGAACGAGCCATTCTGCTTGTGGATATGCAGTCGTTTTATGCGTCGGTCGAAAAAGTGGAGGCTCCCCATTTGAAGGATGTACCGCTCATCGTTTCAGGAGATCCCAAGCGGCGGAGCGGGGTCGTACTTGCGGCCTGCCCGCTCGCTAAAAAACGGGGCGTACAAAATGCATCAAGATTATGGGAAGCACAGGAAAAATGCCCTGAAGCCGTCGTTGTACGTCCACGTATGCAGCGTTATATTGATGTTTCTGTCATGATGACAGAACTACTTGAACAATACACAGATCTTGTCGAACCCTATTCAATTGATGAACAGTTTCTTGATATTACGGGGAGTGTGACACTACTCGGTTCACCCCGCGAGATCGCCCAAAATATACAAACGACCATTATGAACCAAACGGGCATTTACGCACGTGTTGGCATTGGTCCTAATAAAGTACTTGCTAAAATGGCCTGTGACCATTTTGCTAAAAAAAACACATCTGGCATCTATGAACTTCGTGCAGACCGAGTTGCGGCTGATTTATGGCCGCTTCCGGTCGGAAAACTATTTGGCGTCGGCAAACGAATGGAGCACCATTTAAAACGAATGGGCATCAGTACCATTGGGACGCTTGCTACTTATCCGTTAGACCGGCTAAAAAAGCGCTGGGGAATCAATGGGGAGCTTCTACAGCGAACAGCTTTAGGACACGACCCTTCCCCGGTCACTCTTCACACACATGATCAGCAAAAAGCGGTTGGTCATCATATGACCCTTCCCCATGATTATGCGTCCTTTGAGGACATTAAAGTCGCCATTCTTGAATTGAGTGAAGAAGTGGCAAGACGGGCGCGCTTTAAGCATTATGTTGGGCAAACGGTGTCTGTTGGCGTAAGAGGCGCTGATTTTTCTCATCCGACTGGATTTCATAGACAAATCAAGCTCCATTCACCCACACAGTACGGGACAGATATTGCAGACGCAGCCATTCAGCTATGCCAGCAGCACTGGGACGGCCAGCCCGTTCGCAGTGTAGGTATTACTCTCTCACAGTTGCAGCCTGACAGCCAATATCAGCTGAGTTTATTTGATCACCATTTAAAAAAAGACAGACTCAGCAAAGTATTTGATGCCATCCATATGAAATATGGACCTGCTGCACTCTTGCACGCTTCGTCACTAACAAGTGCAGGGCAGGCGTATCACCGCGCCGAAAAAATTGGTGGACATTACAAATAACGGAGGCGAACAGCCATGAATCCCAATAAATTAACACCTGGATACAACATCATGTGGGAATCAAGCCGAATGATGCTCCCAGAGCACCGTGAACAGCTGCTTGCTCAAAAACGAAAGAAAAAAGAATACACGCCTCCTCCGCTGAGCACTGATCAGCTAGAGGAAATGAATTTTTTGATCACACAGTCGATTACAGAAGACCAAGCGATTTGCGTGACATATGCTGCAGCAGGTATGAAACAGCAGTTTTGGGGCTGGGTGAAAGCCATTCATTATGAAACGCAGCGCATAAAAATCGTCAATGATGAAGATGTTCTCCACCTGTCCTTACAGCAAATTGTCGCGATTGATCTTGATTAAATGGTCTTTAAGTGATCGTACGAATCAGCAGATTTAAAAGACATAGAAGCATCAGCAGAAAAAACATGCTCTCCAAATTTGTGAGCTATTCGGAGCTCCTCTGTCATATGGCGGATGTCTCCTCCATCAAATTGTGTATTTAATTTGCACAATTTTTCATGTATGATTGGAACATCTTAACACTCAGGGGAGAAACAGCATGAAAAATAACTTACGTACTTTACATCCACTTAGTTGGACGATCATCATCGGCACCATATTCGGCCGAATGGCGACGTCCATGAGCATTCCTTTTTTGGCCGTTTATTTGACACAAGTCAAAGGGGCTTCAGCTTCTTCAGCTGGGTTAATCATTGCCGTCAGCTCCCTTATTGGGATCGTGGCGAGTTTTTACGGCGGCTATGTTTCTGACCGAATCGGCAGGAAAAAGGTCATGCTTCTATCCATCTTCGGCTGGACACTTGTCTTTGTTGGCTTTGCGTTTGCAGATGCCATATGGGTCTTCTTTCTCATGAACGCTTTAAATGGACTGTGCCGGGCACTGTTTGAACCGACGTCTAAGGCACTCTTATCTGATGTCACCCCATCAAGTATTCGGTTGTTTGTTTTTAATTTACGGTATACGGCCATTAATATTGGTGTGATCTTCGGCCCGCTGCTTGGCTTATATCTCGGGTCATCGAAAACAACGTTTCCATTTCTTGTCGCTGCCTTCATTTATTTGTTATACGGTTTAACACTGGCCTGGCAATTTCAGAAGCATCCAGTTGCTGCTCCAGAAAGCACGAAACAAATCAGCGTCAAAAAAGCCCTTTCCATTATCCAAAAAGATACGGTCTTTAGCATCATCCTTATCGGCGTTACCTTATGTTCGTTCGGGTATTCGCATTTAAGCTCAACACTGCCTCAATACTTATCCGCGTCACCTATGATTGAGGATGGTCCTAAACTGTTTGGATATCTTTTATCTCTAAATGCAGTCGTTGTCATTGTCGTACAATACCCCCTCATCATGATTGCGAAGCGTTACTCCACCATTTTGTCGCTGACCACTGGGAATATTCTTCTTGCCGGCAGTTTGTTTGCCATTGCTTTTTCACAAAGTCTCGGCATGCTTGCTTTCATCATTGTCGTGTTTACGATTGGGGAGGTTCTGCTGTTTGCGATGATGGATCTTTTTGTAGACAATATTGCAAAGCCTGAAGTGAAGGGGTCGTACTTTGGGGCGATGGGATTTTCTCAGCTCGGCAGCGTCATCGGACCATTTGTCGGCGGACTGTGCATTGACTATTTTGGCGCAGCCCATCCCCTCTCCATTTTTACGGTCTTGTCAATGATCACCATCGCAGGCGTTCCATTCTTACTCATAGGATATTACCGTTTAAAAAAGCGATCGGCGGCAGACGTAGCTATTAAAGTAAGTGGAGATCATTAAAAAAACCGCTCTCTCGTTTGAGCGGTTTTTTCTTTATACCCGGCGGATGGCGATCTCTTCCACCTTGTGCTGATCACCTTTTTTCAAAATGAGATCAGCTCGATATTTTGTCGGTAAAATATTTTGATATAAATTAGGGCGGTTCACAGTATTCCAAATGGTGCTTGCCATTTGATCTGCCTCTTCATCCGTCAAATCTTTATATTGATGAAAGAAGGATTCAGGGTCTTGGAAGGCTGTTTCCCTTAGCAAACGAAATCGTTCTTTATACCATGATTGAATTTGCGTTTCAGCGGCGTCTACATAAATCGAAAAATCAAAGAAATCTGATACAAACACACGCGGTTCATCCTTCAGATCATCCAGCGCTGGTGATTGAAGTACATTGATTCCTTCAATAATGACAATATCCGCATCCTCTACCGTTTCATACACCCCTTCTAGCCGGTCATAGGTCAGATGAGAATATACCGGGGCATGCACAGTTTGTTTACCTGATTTTAATTCATTTAAAAAAGACAGCAGGGCTTTGACATCATAGCTTTCCGGGAAGCCCTTCTTTTCCATCAGCCCTCGATCCTTTAATTCTTTTTGAGGATATAAAAAGCCATCTGTTGTCACAAGACTCACCTTCAGCCCATCTCCAAGCCTTGATAAAAGCGTTTCAATGATACGAGCCGTTGTGCTTTTCCCGACAGCTACACTTCCAGCAATTCCAATTAAAAAGGGAATTTTGGCATGATGCGGGTAGTTTAAAAAGGCATTCACATGCTGGTTTTTTTGTTTTTCTGCAAAGACATGTAATGTTAGAAAACGAATAAGCGGTATGTAAATATCTCGAACTTCTTCAAGCGATAAATAGTCATTTAACCCTTGCAGCGCTCTCGCTTCCTCTTCTGAAACTGATACCGGCATATATTCTCCAAGAGCGGCCCAGGCCTCTCTCGTATGGCGCGTGTATAGCGTATTAAAATCTAGTCGCGTGTCACTCAAAGTCTTTCCCACCAATCTTCACTAAACTCGTAACCCAAAAAGACGATAATCCGATTGTAGCTTAAAATGAAGGCGCTGTCTTTATTTTTCAGCGAAAGTTTGCTTCTTTTGCGAAAAAAAGCATTAAAAAAAGGAATATGAGGGTAAATAAGAGTATTCAGTACGATAGATAGAAGGGAGCACACCAAATGAAATATGTGATGATTGGCGGAGATGCAGCAGGAATGAGCTGCGCTATGCAAATATATAGAGAGGATCCAGATGCACACATTGTTGCTTTTGAGAAAGGAGAGATTTTCTCATATGGACAGTGCGGACTTCCCTACTTGATCGGCGGTCTCATTGATCATCACAGTAAGCTGATCGCACGCAGTGCTGAAACCTTTCGTGAGAAATATGGAATTGACGCCAGATGCTTACACGAAGTGACCTCCATTGATCCAGAGCAAAAAACAGTGTCGGGTCATCATACAAAAACAAAAGAACCTTTTACAGAAAGCTATGACCGTCTTTTAATTGCAACAGGAGCAAGCCCTGTCACACTGGATTTAGACACTCAGCCATTAGAAGGCGTACACGTATTAAAAACCATCCCGCATGCGCTGTCCATTTTGAACCATTTAAAAAAAGACATCACACATGTCACCATCATTGGCGGTGGATATATCGGCCTTGAAATGGCTGAAAATTTAAAAGCGCTCGGAAAAAACGTACATATCATTCAGCGGGGAGCAGCACTCGGCCCGGGCTTTGACTCCGATATAGCAATATACCTTAAAGAAGAGGCTGACGCCAAGGGTATTCACGTGTCGCTTGGAGAAACAGTGCAGCAATTAGAAGGCAAGTCACATGTCACAGCTGTTATCACAGACAAACAAACCATTCAAACAGATATGGTCATCATAGCCATCGGCGTTACTCCGCAAACCTCCTTTTTACATCATACCGGAATCAAGCGTCTTCAAAATGGCGCTATTGCAGTAAATCAATACATGCAAACCAATATAAAAGACATTTATGCTGCTGGTGATTGCGCGGCGACCTATCACCGCATCAAAAAATCACTGGATTATATTCCGCTTGGCACAACTGCGAATAAACAAGGGAGAATCGCAGGCTTTCATATGACAGGAACAAACCGGGCGTTTCAAGGCGTGACTGGAACAGCCATCATGAAATTTATGGAAGTGACAGCGGGAAGAACAGGCTTATCAGAAAAAGAAGCAAAAGCAGCGGACATTCCTTTCTCCGTGATCACGATTGATAGTACAGATCACGCGAAGTATTACCCAGAAGCGCAGAAAATGAAAGTGAAACTGATCTACAGAAGCGATGACCATACCTTGCTTGGTGCCCAAATCATCGGCAGAAACGGTGTAGATAAACGGATCGATATCGTGGCGGCTGCCCTTTACCAAGAGCTGACCATAACAGACCTTGAAGATTTAGATATTAGCTATGCACCGCCCTTTAACAGTGTATGGGACCCGCTTCAGCAAGCGGCAAGACGGATATAGAAAGACTTCTGCAATGAAGCCTTATCAAAAAAAGAAACCAGTTCAAAACCGGTTTCTTTTTTGTTACTTTTTCATCAACGCTTTGCGTGCTGCTTTTTCAAATAAAAATGGGAATAACTGATACAATTTGCTGCCAGCGTTCATCCACCCGGGCAGATTAATCTCTCTCTTTTTTGTCATCATGGCAGATACGACTTTGCCTGCCACCTTGTCCGCACTGAGCATCATAAAATCAACGTTCTTCACATATTCACCGCTGCGGTCAGCGATGGTAAAGAAATCTGTTGCAATCGGTCCTGGATTGACCGTTGTTACGTGAATACCTGAGTCTGCCAGCTCCATTCTGAGGCTGTTTGAAAATCCAAGAACAGCATGCTTTGATGCAGAATAAATGGCTGATTTGGGAGTCGCAACCTTTCCTGCCTGGGATGCGATATTGATAATATGTCCCTGCCCTCTTTGCTTCATCTCAGGGATGACCTTTTTCGTGCAGGCGATTAAGCCAAACACATTCACCTCAAACATCGACACCATTTCTTCGATGGACGCATCTTCGACGAGATCGAATACACCAAAGCCGGCATTGTTGACCAAAATATCGACCGGCCCCACTTCTTCATACGCGCGATCAATGTCCTCGAGCTGACTGACATCAAGCTGAGCGATGTGACACACCCCGCCAGCGCTCACAATTTTTTCTTTCACATCTGTAAGCTTTTCTGTTCGTCTTGCTGAAATAATGATCTCTGCGCCTTCTTCTGCTGCCAAGTACGCCATTTTTTCACCAATGCCCCCAGATGCGCCTGTAATCCAAATTCTTTTTCCTGTCAATCGCCCCATACGTTTCACTCCTTAGTTTGCCCTGTAATAGACGATTCCGTCTTTTTCAACTTCTTCAATTTGCCCAGCCGCTAAGAGCACATCAAGCTGACCGACTGTCTCTGACATCGTTAAAAATAAGGCCTCTTCATATAGCACTGGAAATAGCTTACGGCAAAGATGAAAGGCTGTCATTTCTTTTTGTTTGAGCAGCTGATACATTGTGTTTGCCCGTTTTTCTTGTTTCTTAAATCTTTCTTCGATCAATTCATGGTGAGCCGTGATGAGCTGACCGTGTCCCGGATAAATCGTCTTGATTGGCAGACGCAATAACCGATTGAGTGATGTTTTATATTGAAGCAGTGATTTTTGACGTTCCTCGCCTTCATCCGGTGCTTCCATTAACGGATTTGAGGAAATGGTCGTCAAAAGCAGGTCGCCGCCAATAAAATTCCCCGTTCTTTCGTCTAGAAAGGAAAGGTGAGACTGTGCGTGTCCGGGTGTTTCCATCACAAAGAAGTGTTCATGCCCGCTTAAACGATCACCTTCTTTTATGACCTCATCTACATGTGAAGTACAAGAATATGTATAAGATTGCTTCACCATTTTTTCACACTCATTTTGTCGAAGCGGCACACCTAACTGCTGAAAAAAAAGAGTCATAAAGTCCACTTGGCGCTGCTTAAACACCGGATCCTGACTAATATACGGCTCATTTAGCTGGTGCCCGATCACACGGACATGAGGTTTCATCAAATTCAATAGACCCACATGATCTGCATGATGATGGGTCAGCACCACTTGATCAATATCGTCTATCGATAAACGATGTTCCTTTAGTTGGGTGACAAAGGCATGCTCTGCCTCTTCTGTCATCGGCCCGCAATCTACTAAGGTTACGGCCTCTCCTTTTAATACATATGCATGCACATCCCCAACGGCAAACGGCGTCGGGATGGATAATTGAATGATGTCTTCTTTCACTTTTATATGTCATCTCCTGCTTTTTGACTCATGATTGTGGGACTCAGTCTTCTTACTTCATTGTATCTTGCAAAAGGCAGACTGTCATGCGGTTTAGATGGGCAATTTTTTTAACTGCCCCTATTGACATAAACTTGTCCATCGTTGCATAATGAACAACAAATATATGATGCGCGATGACAAGGATTAGTAAGCAAAATAATGATGCAAGAGAGTGAGGTCCGCCGGCTGTAAGACTTCACCATCCTCTTATTTGCTGAACCTGCCCTTTGAGCTGTTAGGCAAACCTAAACGTTTCCCGCGTTAAGGGACTAGAGCTGAGTATGCATGTTTGCATGCTAATTGAGGGTGGTACCGCGAAAAACCTTTCGTCCTTTTCAGGCGAGAGGTTTTTTTATTTTCTACAAGGAGGAGCAGCTTATGAGTAAAATTGGATTTATCGGTGCAGGCTCGATGGCAGAGTCTATGATCAAAGGTTTATTAAAAAGCGGCATGATGTCGAATGAAGATATCATTGTCACAAACAAAACGAATGAAAAACGATTAGAGGAATTACAGGCGCGATATGGGGTCAAAACGGATTTCGCTCGGTCCTTTATTTATGAAGAAGCGGATATTCTCGTTTTTGCCTTAAAACCGAAGGATGCAGAAAGCGGAATTTCTGAAGTCCGTCCTCATTTACATGGACAGCTGATCATTTCTATTTTAGCGGGTATTTCCATTGAAACGATTCAACACTATGCTGGCGGAAAGAGTGCAGTCGTTCGTGCGATGCCAAATACATCAGCGGCGATTCAGCAGTCAGCAACAGGTATTGCCGTAAGTCAAGAAGTGACTGAGGAGCAAAAGAAAAAGGCCGTCGAGCTGTTTGAAACAATCGGGCATGTCACCGTATTAGATGAATCGCAGCTAAATGCGGTAACAGCCATCGCAGGCAGCGGCCCTGCCTTCATTTATCATTTGATTGAAGGAATGGAGCGAGGTGCTTCGGAACTTGGAATGGACCAAGCAACTGCGAAATTACTCATTTGCCAAATGATTGCAGGCGCCGCCAATATGCTTCAAGACAGCGGAAAAGAACCTGCCGAACTGCGCAAAGAAATCACAAGTGAAGGCGGAACAACAGAAGCCGGCCTGAACACACTGGCTGCCTATCAATTTGAAGAAGCTGTTGTCGATTGTGTCAAAACAGCCACTAAACGCGCAGCAGAATTAAACGAAATGTTTTCAGCAAGCACGTATAAATGAATTTGAAAAGCACCTGTTTTGATGCAGGTGCTTTTTCACATATACCCCTCTATTTTTTTTCGCTGGCCACTGGGTGTGAATTTCGTGATTCACACTTCGGTTCTTTCTGTTCTTTACTAGAAATGGCTTGTTGTAATAAAGAATCACGTGCCTGATAAAAATTCACATCAACTAACAATTCTTGATGCTTCACTATTAGCACCTCCTCATGTAGATGATTCACTCATTGACATGATGGCTTTGATTTGATCCAGATGATGTTGTTCATGTAAAGCGATGGTTTCAGCTAATATTTGAACGGTCATCAGTCCTTCTTCCGGATGCAGGCCTGATTGTTCCCATATATCTTTTTCTAATAGCCGAAGCGTGTTGTATCTTCTCTCTTTCATCCGTTTGATCAATGCTTTGATCTCCTCTGCGTTATACCATTCATACGCTCTTTCTTTCACATACATTTCAGGATCATACGATTGAAAGGACGTTTGATCATCTGATATCGCCTGCTCTATCCGCTCTGACCAGACTTCTTCTGTGTCATACAAATGCCCGGCGAGCTGCTTGATTGACCACTTCCCCTCCCCCAAAGATTGATCCAGTGTGTTATCATTACAAGCCTCCACTAGCTTCTCAAGTTCACGCATACTTTCCTGAAGCGATGTGATGATGTCTGTTTTTGTTAATTTCCCAGTTTCCATTTAATGTTCTTACCCCCTTCAAATAAATGTAAGTCTTCATCAATATCATACTCTATTTATCTAAATGGAAAGATCATTTATTTAAAAATAGAAGCCCTATCATCAAGATAGGGCTCTTCATCACATCTACTTACTTTTTCTCTAATAAAGCATGAATCGTTGATTCTAGTAATTCTGGCAAAATGCCAAAAGAGAACGGGACGTGCAGCCGCTCTGTCCATTTGTGCGGGTCCTTTCCTAATGGACCCACGTTGATGACTGGAACGTAAAGGGCTTCCTTTTCTCCTTGTGGTAAAGAATAGCCTTTTTGGTAAAGTGGCATATTGGTCGTGTAATGACCTACCTCCTGCTTTTCGAGCTGTAAGTAACTTAAATCAGACAATCCCGGGAAATATTTCACTTCCTCCACTTCAAGTCCGTACGCCTCTTTTGCCTCTTCTTGAATCTTCTTTAATGTCGTCTGAATATGCGGATCTTCTGTTGAGGACACAGAAGGGTAAAATGGCGGACTATAAAATAGAACAATCAGCGGTCCTTCTTCCTTACAAAGCGTCGTCAGCTCCGAGACAATTTTCGTTGAAAAATCACGATCTCCAAGCTCACCTCGGTTGGCGAATGCATAGTTGACAATGCGCTCGACTTCCTGTTCACCAGAACGTTCTGCGGCTTTTTGATACAGCTCGTGATACGTGAGAACCGTAACCCTCGCATCGATGGGTGTAAAGTGTTTGAAGCGCTGAAAGTCAGCTGTTTTTTGCTGAAGATTGGCCTCGATTTGGTCTGCGGCTTGTTTCGCAGTATCATAGAGAAGGCAATGCAGTTCTTCACTTGAACGTTTCATCATGAGCACATTAAATAAAGATACGGCTGTGTGAGGTGTTTGAACGGAATAGGCTTCTTTTAAGTCTTTTTGCATTAAGTTCGTAGGGGGAGGCGTTACTTCACCATCTACTTCCTCACAATAATCACTATTGAGCTCTAACAGCCGGTTTAGTTCAGATACCATAAAATTCGCATTTAAGCCTGAGAATGGTTCTCCTACATGCGTTTCAATCCCTTTACAGAAAAATCCGGCTAATACCTTTCCTATACTGCCTGTATACATATAATGATGTTCATCCCCTGGATACTTTTCAAACATGGGCTCACTGTTTAAACACGCGGTATAGTCAAGGTCATGCTTTTCTTTAAGCTCCTTTAGTTTCGGGACAGCCTCAAGCATTCCTTGTGAATTCACTTCTTCATCAGGGACTGTGACGAGCAGGACATTTCCATCAAATGTTTCTGTCATCGCTCTTTCCAGCATAGAAAGCTGCACGGTGAGACCTGCTTTCATATCCATGGCCCCTCTCCCAAACAGCCAGTCGCCTGAAGCAAGGTCCTCTCTTGCCCTCTTTGGAAGAAGCGCACTTTTTTGCGAAAAGGATGCCATTAACTCTTCAGGCTTGCATGCCATGTTTTGGAATTCGCCGTAATCTTCTGTATCAACTACATCAAAGTGACTAAGAAGCAGCACGGTACACCGCAGCGTACTGCGCTTCACAAGTGCCGTTAAATAATACCGGCCATCTTTCATCGGATGCAAAGCCAAATGATCAGGGTTCTGCTCAAAATAAGGCCGTTCCCTTAGCAAATAATATAAGTATTCCGCTAACGCGACTTCTCCTGTTGTACCTGATATGCTTTCATATTGCATAAGAGCTGTCAGGAGCTCCTTTAGTTCACTCTCTGTTTGCCATTTCATCCGTTCTCCCCCTTTGATGTCTCTATCTCTCCATTATACAAAAACGTGTATAAAAGCTATATTCTTTGAGCACCTTTTATGACGAAAGTTTGAATGGCTGTTATAATCGGCTATACAATTCCATGAGGAGGCGAAGGTATTTGGAAACAAAACTCTTTTCACCTTGGACATTAAAAGGTGTTACACTGAAAAACCGCATCGTGATGTCCCCGATGTGTATGTATTCATCCTATGACCGTGATGGGAAATTACAGCCTTTCCACTTCACACATTATATTTCCCGTGCACAAGGTCAGGCTGGCCTCATCATGGTGGAAGCAAGTGCTGTATCTCCTGAGGGAAGAATTAGTGATCAAGACCTCGGTATTTGGAGCGATGAGCACATTGAAGGATTTGCTTCATTAAACGAACAAATCAAAGCATACGGAACGAAGACAGCCATCCAGCTAGCCCATGCAGGACGTAAAGCTGAACTTGATGGGGACATCCTTGCACCATCAAGCATTCCATTTGATGAAACATCTAAAACCCCTGTCGAGATGTCTGTTGATCAAATCAAAGATACCGTTCAGGCGTTTCAGGATGCAGCTGTACGGGCAAAAAAAGCGGGCTTTGACATCATTGAAATTCATGGTGCACATGGCTATTTAATCAATGAATTTCTTTCACCGCTGGCGAACCACCGAACAGACGACTATGGCGGTTCACCAGAAAACCGCTATCGTTTCTTAAGAGAAGTCGTAGACGCAGTCAACGCCGTATGGGACGGACCTTTATTTGTCCGTGTGTCGGCTTCTGATTACACAACAAAAGGACTTGATATTGCAGATTATATTGGCATTGCCACTTGGCTCAAAGAGCAAGGTGTCGACTTAATCGATGTCAGCTCAGGTGCTGTCGTACAGGCGAAAATCAACACATTCCCCGGCTATCAAGTAACATTCGCTGAGAAAATAAAAGAAGGTGCCGGCATTCAAACAGCTGCTGTCGGTCTGATCACATCTGGTGTACAGGCAGAGGAGATTTTACGAAATCAGCGTGCAGATTTGATCTTTATTGGCAGAGAATTTTTACGCGATCCATACTTTCCAAAAACAGCTGCTCAAGAGCTCCGTACATCCATTGAAAGCCCGCGTCAATATGATCGCGCTTGGTAAAAGCTCTTAGGAAAAAAGGTGTCTATTTTTCGAAATAGGCATCTTTTTTGTTTTTAAGAGAAACATATCTGCCTTTTGTGCCGTCTTTTAGCTAAAGAACCACTTAGAGGAGATGGAAGAATGAATTCGGCAATGATTGAAAAAATGTATCATATAGATGGACACCATTTTTATACAAAACATCGTCAAGGCAAAAGGCAAGCCACGATTATCTTTGAAGCCGGCTACGGCATTTCTAGTGATACGTGGTCGAATATGGCCCGTGATATTGACCCAGAGCTTGGGGTTTTCTTATACGACCGTTTAGGAAATGGAAAGAGCAGTGAGAGCTGTGAAGGAAGAACCTTGCATGACCTCGCTGATGATTTAGATGCGCTACTGAAAGAAGCCAATATTCAGCCGCCATTTCTCATCGTCGCTCACTCATTCGGCTCTCTTGTCAGCCGGCTATGGGCAAGCCGAAGAGGAGATGATGTCATTGGCATGGTGCTGCTAGACCCAGCAAGCGAGGAACAAGAGCAGGTGATCTTGCCGCTTTTATCAAAGGAAGAACGCACTTCATATATGACGCAATTTACAGCAGAATGTACGCATGAGGACTTTCAGCAAATGTTAAGCACAATCAAAGAGGAGCAAAACCATTATGGGATGATGCCGCTTCTTGTCATTTCATCAGGTAAGAGCCGATTGTTTCATCCAGCGCATGAAGCTTGGCTCAGACTTCATAAACGCATGCTGTCTTTGTCATCCCAAAGCGGATGGATTCAGGCGCAGAACAGCTCGCACTATATTCATCAAGATGAACCGCATATTGTACAGCTTGCCATCTATGATGTATGGTGCGCAGCCAAACAACCTGTCTCCTATTATCAAACTGCCAATTAAAACGAAAAACTCCTTGACCTGTTATGAGTCAAGGAGTTTCTTTAATTTATGCCATTGGAGCAGATTGACTTTTTTCAGAAAGCAGCTTTTCAATGCTGACAAGCTGAACACATAATGTAAAGATGTCAATCGCTTGCTCTAGTTCTTCAAGAGCCGGGAATGTTGGTGCAATGCGAATGTTACGATCAAGCGGATCTTTTCCATATGGATATGTTGCACCTGCACCTGTCATTGTGACACCTGCTTCTTTAGCTTTTTGCACAACAGCTTTTGCACAATGATCAAGTGTATTTAAACTAATAAAATATCCGCCATTTGGCTTGTGCCATTCAGCGATGTCTTTCCCGCCAAGTTTCTCATCAAGAATAGAAAGAACGAGGTCAAATTTCGGCTTAATGATCGCTGCATGCTTTTTCATATGTTCCTTCAAACCTTCTGGATTTTGGAAGAAACGAAGATGTCTTAGTTGATTGATTTTGTCCGGTCCGATCGTTTGAATCGATAATTGCTTTTGAGTAAAGCTCACATTGTCCGGGCTAGACGCCATCAGAGCAACACCTGAGCCTGGGAATGTAATTTTAGACGTAGACGCAAACATAAACACACGGTTCGGGTATCCTGCCTCTTCGACTGCTTGAAAAATATCTTTTAACGTATCAGGTGTATCCGTTAGATGGTGGACTGCATATGCATCATCCCAAAAAATTCGGAAGTCGTCTGCTTTTGTTTTCATTGAAGCTAGGCGGTCAACGACTTCATCTGAATACGTAATGCCGTCTGGATTGCTATATTTCGGTACACACCAAATGCCTTTAATCGCTTCATCTTCTGCGACCAATTTTTCTACCTGATCCATATCAGGTCCATCAGCCTTCATATCGACCGTGATCATCTCTATGTTAAATAGCTCACAAATGGCAAAATGACGGTCATACCCTGGGCTTGGTGCAAGGAATTTTACCTTTGGCAATTCTCCCCAAGGTGTTTTGCTGTCACATACGCCGTGAGTCATCGCACGTGCAATGGTATCATGCATCATATTCAGACTTGAGTTACCGCCGATGATGATTTGTTCTGGCTTTAAATTCAGAACTTCTGCAAAAAATTTCTTCGTTTCAGGAAGGCCTGTCAAGCCGCCATAGTTTCGCACATCTGTGCCATCTTCAGCTGTCATTGCATCCTTTGATGTCACAACATCGAGCATGCCCATAGACAAATCGAGCTGTTTTGGTGAAGGCTTCCCTCTAGACATGTCTAAGTGCAAGTTTTTACTTTTGTAAGTTTCATACTCATTTTGTAGTGCCACATATAGGTCATTCAATTCTGCTTCACTTAATGCTGTAAAACCGCTCATCTTTGATTGTGCCTCCCGTATTCTTCATAGTTTGATTCGTCATTTGTTTTTTCTTCACCATTTTACCACTACCTGAAAAAGAGCGTCATCATAAATATCAAAAAAATCACACAACTTTTTTTGACGATTCATCCAATTTTTACAGGGTGCGTTCAATGGGGAAAGAAGAGAAATCATGTGCAGCTTCTGTCAGCGGAAATATATCGCGGGCTTCTTTCAACAGTTGTTTCAGTGCCTCTTCTCCTTGGTAACGTGCACTTATATGGGTCAAAATAAGCCTTTTTGCGCCTGCTTCCTGTGCTGTTTTCGCTGCTTGTTCTGTTGTGCTGTGATAATAATTGTAGGCTAAATCTGCATCTTCTTTACCGAATGTTGCTTCATGGACTAACACATCCGCATTTTTGGCAAGCCTTGTTATATTCTCGCACAAACGGGTATCTCCTGAAAATGCAACGATTCTCCCTTTTTTAGGGGGTTCCAAATAATCGGTTCCATCGATAGTTCTTCCATCTTCGAGTGTCACGGATTCCCCATTTTTCAACTTCTGATACAAAGGTCCAGGTTTTACACCGATTTCTTTTAGGTCTTCGGCTTTTAATGCACCAGGCATATCTCTTTCCACAACCCGGTAGCCGTAAGCTGGAATCCCGTGAGAGACTCTTCTTGCTTCTACTTGAAAGGTATCATCTTCAAATACGATCCCTTCATCTATTTCTATGATATGCAGCGGATATGTCAAATGCGTTTGCGAGGCTGAAAGTGCTGCGTTTACAAAGGCCTTGATGCCCTTTGGTCCATAGATCGTCAATTCATCCTCCCCGCCTTGAAAGGATCTGCTGCCAAGAAGTCCCGGAAGGCCATATACATGATCTCCGTGCATATGTGTGATAAATATTTTCTCGATTTTTCTCGGTTTAATCGTTGTATGTAAGATTTGGTGCTGCGTTGCTTCTCCGCAATCAAAAAGCCACACTGCATTTCTTTCTTCTAAAAGCTTTAGCGCTGTGCAAGTGACGTTTCTTGTTTTTGCAGGAATGCCTGCACCTGTTCCTAAAAAGAGCAGTTCCATTACTTTTCCTCCTAAAGCCGGTATACAATATCTTCATTCATATAGAATACATGAAGACAAGGTAAATGTGAATTCAGCGGAATTTTTGAAAAAAGTGAAACGAGAGCAGAAAAAGTCGAATCAAATGTTTGCTTTACGAACAATGAACCTTTAAAATAAAGAAAATGTACATACATTCTCGGTTTTTACAACAATGCTACGAATAAAGTGAGGTACTTCTCGTGAATACAGAAACTAATAACCCTAAAGCAGTCATTGTCATTTTTGGCGCAACAGGAGACCTTGCCAAACGCAAGCTCTACCCTTCTATACATAGACTTTATCATAGCGGAAAGCTCGGTGATCAATTCGCTGTTGTCGGAGTTGGACGCCGTCCGTGGTCTCATGAGGACCTCAGAGCTGTGGTAAAAGAATCTGTTTCTTCTGATGATGCAGAAGCGAAAACAGAGGAATTCATTTCACATTTCTATTATCACGATTTTGACGTATCAAGCCCTGCTTCCTATCAATCACTTAACACGCTTCTAACAGGCCTTGAAGATACGTACAGTATTCCAAATAACCGCATGTTCTATTTAGCTATGGCACCGGAATTCTTCGGAACGATTGCGAAGTTCCTAAAGAGTGAGGGCGTATCAGAAACAACCGGCTGGTCACGACTTGTCATTGAAAAGCCATTTGGGCATGATCTGCCAAGTGCGAAAACATTAAATGAAGAAATTCGTGATGCATTCACAGAAGATCAAATTTATCGTATTGACCACTATCTTGGTAAACAAATGGTTCAAAACATTGAGGTTATCCGTTTTGCGAATGCCATCTTTGAACCACTTTGGACAAACCGTTATATCTCAAACATTCAAATTACATCCAGTGAATCATTAGGGGTTGAAGACCGGGCTCGATATTACGAAAATTCTGGTGCACTAAGAGATATGGTCCAAAACCATATGCTTCAAATGGTTGCCCTTTTAGCAATGGAGCCGCCAATTAAACTGAATACAGAGGAAATCCGCAGCGAAAAACGGAAAGTATTGCGCGCTCTTCGTCCTTTCTCTAAAGATGAGGTCGATCAATTCTTTGTCCGCGGACAGTATGATACGGGTACGATTGATGGCAGCGAGGTTCCTTCTTATTTGGAAGAGCAAAATGTTGACCCGAACTCAAACACAGAAACATTTGTGGCAGGGAAACTGCTCATTGATAACTTTAGATGGGCCGGGGTGCCATTTTACATTCGGACAGGAAAACGGTTAGAAAAGAAATCTACTCAAATCGTGGTTCAATTTAAAGACATTCCAATGAACCTGTACTATGGTAACGGAAATGCCATGCATCCAAACCTACTTGTCATTCATATTCAGCCAGATGAAGGCATCACCCTTCACCTGAATGCTCGCAAGCTGGATGGCGGCACGTATGCGAAACCGATTAAACTCGACTACCAAACAAACTATAACGACATCATGAATACACCAGAAGCATATGAAAAACTGATTCATGACTGCTTACTAGGCGATGCAACAAACTTTGCTCACTGGGATGAAGTAGCACTTTCTTGGAACTTTGTTGATCCGATTTCTGAGAAATGGGCAGAAAACAAAACATTAAAACCAAACTATCCTGCTGGTTCTATGGGACCGAAAGAAGCGGATGAGCTTCTAGAAAAAGATGGATATCATTGGTGGAATATATAAAAAAGAGCAGTCTCCCTCGGGGGTTCTGCTCTTTTTTTAACGTCCTGTTTTCGTGATTTCAACCGTTGAAAAGTCAAATTTATCATAGCGGTGATGGCTAAATGAGTATTCAAACGGCCGCCCGGTGTTTAAATAAGCAACCTGCTCGACTTCAAGCACGGGATCCGTTGGGTCACAGCCCAAATACTGCTGATCCAGCTGATCTGATTTAGCCGCTCTGATTTTCTTGTGCGCTCCTGCTACTTTTAAATGAAGATCATTTGAAATGTAGCTATAGATAGAACCAAGTAGAACCTCTTCATCTATGCCCTTAATGAGATTGACAGGCATAAACGTTTTTTCTAATACATAAGGCTCTTCATCCACTAGACGGAGCCGGATGATATCATAAACAGGTGTGGTTGAGTCAATAGATAGATGGGCTGCCACCTCTTCGCTTGGAAAATGGACATCAAAGTGAATGATTTGAGTCGTGACGTTTTTATCCGCCATGACTTTTGTGAACCCTTTATTTTCATGGCCTGAGACATTGATGGCCCCTTGATTGAGCGCTGCCTTTACAATAAATGTACCGTGGCCTCTTTTTCTAAAGAGCAGACCTTCTGCAACGAGAAGATCAAGCGCACGCTTCATCGTCATTCTGCTGCATTGAAATTCAGCGGCAAGCGAGTTTTCATCTGGAATGGGTTGATCTTCTGGATAATATGCTGTTCCTATTCGTTTTCTGATTTCTTCTGAAATGAGTTCGTACTTCTTCATCTCACACCACCAACTGACTTGTTTTTTCATAGCGCCTTATTTCTAGAAGGAATATGGCGTTTTTGTAGCCTTCCTCTCATTCTACACTAAGGGATGTGAGCTTAAAAGGTGCCAGCCATTTTTGTTTCATCCACTTACCGTCACATAAGAAAAATACTTGCCCTTTTCAAGGAAAGAGCAAGTATTTTGATTAAAAACCGTTATTCTTTGAAACTGATTGAAACCAGTATCCACTCTTCTTAATCGTTCGTTTCCCGTCTTTTTGAAGATCAACTGAGACAAATCCATAACGATTTTTATATGCATTCGACCAGGACCAGTTGTCCATAAATGTCCACAGATGATAACCTTTCACATTGCTTCCTTCTTGAATGGCTTGATGCACCCACTTGAGATGCTCAGATATAAAGTCAATGCGGTAATCGTCATGAATCATTCCTTCTTCATCCTTAAACCGCTCCTCTCCTTCGACACCCATTCCATTTTCAGAAATAAAGCATTCGATATTATTATAGTCTGTCTGGACTTTTTTCAATATATCGTAAATGCCCTTTTCATAGATTTCCCAGCCTCGATACACATTCATTTTTCTTCCCGGCATCTCAAAAGAATCAAAGTAATGGTTCGGCATAAATGGTGCTTGAGGATGCGGCATATACTCTTTCGCTTTCACTCTTCTTGGTTGATAATAGTTGATGCCAAGAAGATCAATCGTATTCTCTTGAATCAGCTCAAGGTCCCCTTCTTCCATACTTGGCATAAAGCCTTCTTTCTTTAAGACTTCTACTAGTTTTTCCGGGAAATGTCCTTTCACCGCAGGATCTAAGAAGGAGCGGTTAAAGAAAGCATCGGCCATCTCTGCTGCTTCTACATCGCGCGGATTCTGACTTCGCGGATACGAAGGGGTCAGGTTTAAGATGATGCCAATCTTACCGTCTTGCTGCATCTCTTTATAAGCCGCAATCGCCTTCGCATTTGATAACAGTTCATGAAAACCGACCTGCACAGCCTTTTGGAAATCGACTTCGTTTGGATAATGAAAGCTATACATATATCCGCCTTCTACAGGGACAATCGGTTCGTTATGGGTAAACCATTTTTTCACCCGGTCACCAAATAATTGGAAGCATAATGTCGCATAGCTGACATAATCGTCGACCACCTGTCTGTTCACCCAGCCGCCTTTCTCCTGCAGCGCCATTGGCATATCGAAATGGTATAGGTTCACAAATGGCTCGATATCATGTGCAATCAGTTCATTGATCACATCATTATAAAAGGACACCGCTTCTTCATTGACGGCACCTGTTCCTTCAGGTAAAAGTCGTGACCATGAAATCGACAGCCGAAATGAATTGTGGCCAATTTCTTTCATTAGACGGATATCTTCTTTATATTTTCGATAAAATTGAGATGTCACGTTCGGCCCTACGCCATCAAAAAAACGAGTCGGCTCTTGTTCAAACCAATGATCCCAAATGTTTGGTCCCTTTCCATCACCAGGGACGCTCCCTTCCGTTTGCGTCGCCGAAGCAGAAGATCCCCACCAGAAACCTTCTGGGAATGTATATGATTGCTTGTTAGTTTCCATCGACATGTATTGAGTCTCCTTCACCTTTGATGTTTGCTGCCTTCGTATTTTCTGTTGTCGTTATTTTTTCATTTTTCACATTCATCCGGTCAATAAATTTCAGGAACGGGAACCAAATGACAAACACAATCATCAGGTTAAACAACTGAAGCAGACCGCCAGCTAGTGAATTAGTCGCCATCATTCCGCTAATAAAGATCGGTACTGTCCACGGGATATTCACGCCTGTAGGCGGCGGTACAATGCCTGATGCCATCGCAAAATAAGTAATACATGTAATGACCATTGGCGCCAAAATCCACGGAATCAGAATAAGCGGATTCATAACAATTGGTAAACCGAAGATAATCGGTTCATTGACGTTAAATAATCCTGGTCCTAAGCCGAGCTTGGCTACTTGTTTTAATTGCTTACTTTTCAGGAAAATTAAAATGGTAAATACAACAGCAAGCGTCATACCGGTTCCACCCATTCCAACCGTATAGATTTCAATAAACTGCTTGCTGATGATATTAGGAACCTCACCTGTTTTTGTATAGCTCTCTAGGTTTTGAATGGATAATGTATTCCAAATCGGATCCATGACAGAGTTGATAATAATTTGGCCGTGGAGCCCAAAGAACCAAAGAATTTGTATAAAGAAAACAGCGATCAACGTCGGAATGATACCGCTTCCAAGACCGACAAGCGGCGCCTGAATTGCATGATAAATCAGATCATGCATATTTGTTTTGAAGCCTTGTGTAATGATGATATTAATTAATAAAAAGGTTGTAAGTGTCAAAGTAGCCGGGATCAGTGCAGCAAAAGACTTGGAAACAGCTGGCGGAACCCCTTGCGGCATATTGATCACAAATTTCTTCTGGACAAAATAACGATAAATTTCAGCAGATAAAAAGCCTGTGATCATTCCTAGGAACATCCCCTTTGCACCTAAACGATCGACTGGGATGACGCCTGCAATCGTTGCACCGCCTTCTTGTTCTAGTAAAAACGGAGTTAGAAGCAAGAAAGAGGCTAAAGCAATCACGCCGCCAAAGACAGCTTCTACATCATAGCTTTTTGATAAATAGTAGCCGATCCCAAATACAACAAACACACTCATAATGCTGATGGTCGCACTCGGTGCGATATTCAGTGCAGACTGGACGCCTTCCAGTACGGTTTTACTCATGATTTTATCTAAAAATGGCAAATTCATCAGCACAACCATAATGGAACCAAAGATGGTGAGCGGGAACGCAAGCATAAAGGCATCCCGTAATACGCCTAAATAGCGGTTGTTGTTCAATCTCCCAGCAATCGGAACCAAAATGGCACTTATTTTATCAAACATTGGTTTCCCCCCTTGTTTACACCCTTTATTGTTTCAGCGATTGGAATATCGGCAGGAGCTCTCCCACAAGCTCCTTGATAGTAATGGTCGACATTAAGTGATCTTCGGCGTGCATGAGCAGTAAGGAAAAGGATGTTGTTTCTCCTCCTGCCTCCTTCTGTACGAGTTGAAAATGGATGTCATGTGCATGCCGTAAATCTTCTTCCGCTTCTTTCATGAGACCAAAAGCCTGTTCTTCTAGACCTTCTCGATATTGTTTCAGAGCCTCGAGCAATTTGCTGCGTGCATTCCCACTGTGTAAGATCAATTGAAAGCTGACTTGTTCCTCCGTGAGCCCTTCGAGTGTTTTCTTTTCCATCCTTTAAGATTCCCCCATCAGTGTAAGTGCCTGTTCATACGCTTTTTGTCCATCAGCAAGCCCGTACGCCTGCATATCAATGACCTCTACCTCAATTCCGTATTTTTTTGCTTCTTTTTGCAGGTCTCCTTTTAAAAAGCTCATTTGCGGTCCGATTAACACAACATCCGCATTCGCCATTTCTTTTCTCGCTTGATCTTGCCCAACTGCCCAAATTTCTGCTTCGTCCCCAATTGAATCGGCATGTGCTTTCATCTTTGTCACTAGTAAACTCGTAGACATTCCTGAACTGCATGCTAATAAAATACGTTTCATTTCTCTCACCCCATTGTTGTAATAAAAGCGCTTCCAATTAATATTATATATTTTTATTTTTAAATGTCTAGACATTTAGTTTTATTTGTCTGTATTTAATATAAAAAAGAGCGTATTTTACGCTCTTTTTTTATATTATCCTTTTCCTGCCTGAAACCCAGGATACTTTGTCATGCCGCCGTCTACATATAACGTTAGGCCCGTAACATAGCTTGCTTCTTTTGATGCCAGCCAGACAGCGCATGCTGCCACTTCTTCCGGCTTTCCAATATAGCCGATTGGAATCAGCTCAATCACGCCTTTTTTCAATTCTGGATCATCGAATTTTTCCGCATTAATCGGGGTATCAATGGCGCCTGGTGCAATACTGTTTACACGGATTTTTTTAGGGGCATATTCAAGCGCCAATGTTTCTGTCAAAAGCTTGGCGCCTCCTTTACTAGCTGCATAATGCACAAAATGAGGCCAAGGAATTTGCTGATGAACCGACGACATATTAATGATCGAGCCTTCTATCCCATGATCTGTCATATACCTCAGTGCATCACGGCATCCTAGAAACATACCTGTTAAATTGGTAGACATCACTTTGTTCCAATTATCCAGTGTCATTTCGGTGGAAGGCACTTCATTTTCAATGCCTGCGTTATTGATCATCACATCAAGACTGCCGAATGTATCAACAGCTTTATTAATCATCGCCTGCATATCCTCTTCCTTTGATACATCTCCCTTGATTTTCACAGCCTGTCCGCCATGTTTTTGAATTTCTGCAATGGTGTCATCCGGATTTTCTTTATCGAAGAAGTAATTGATCACCACATTGGCTTTTTCTTGTCCAAATCGGCGTGCCATCGCTTGGCCAATTCCTGTACCTGCGCCTGTAATTACAACTGTTTTTCCTTCTAAATCTGGATACATTCGTGTAACCTCCTATTTTGTAAAGCCTAGCAGCACACCGCCTGCAATAATCATCAAGCAGCCTGCAATGACAAAGCTTGTTCTCGATGCTTTCTCTTTTAATAAGTAAATGCCGCCTAGCGTTGAGATAACAATCCCTGTTTGTGACATCGAAAAGCTTACGGCTACGCCAATTAATGGAATGGCCAAAAGCAGCCCAAGATTTCCTGTTGACCAAACAAGACCGGCAATGATATTTCTAAACGTATATTTACTAAATGGATCCTGCTTTAAACTAATCGCTAAGGATGAAAGCAGCATGCCGACAGATTGCGGGACGAGTGCAGACCAGCCATCAATATCAAACCATCTTAAAATGACGACATATCCGACGTAGCCAACGGTTGAGATGAGAAGAATAATGATCCCTTTTTTAAAATTGCCTCTGCCATCCTCACCGCCATTCTTTTTTTGACCGAGCGATGTCATGACAACACCTGCAATGATTAGTAAAATGGCGCAAGAACCAATGAGTATGACCGTCATCGTCTGCCATTCTTTGAAGACCATGACGCCAAATAGCGTTGTGCTCACAAGCTGCATGCCCGTTGATAAAGGAACCGCTTTAGACACGCCGAGAAAAGCGACACTTGAAAGCTGATTCATTTGTCCAATACTCCAAAAGATTCCTGAAATGACGGAAACCGCAAATATAAGCGGTGTCAGCTCTGGCATTTTGATGAAAAAAGCTACAATCGAAAATAAAAACGCGCCGAGCGTAATGCCGAGGGTTTGCTGATACGCATTCCCGCCTAATTTGACACTGATGAGAACAATACTTCCCCAAAATATCGCTGGGAGAAGTGCATATAAGATGCCCACCTCTATCCCTACTTCCTTGTCTTTTTTACATAGCATCCCTCTTTTTCACATTTTTAGCCGAAAAGATGCAAACAAAAAAACCTTACCAAAGGTAAGGTTTTTCAGTCGTTCTCTATTTATTTCATCCATTCAGTATGGAATACGCCTTCTTTATCTGTGCGCTCATACGTATGTGCACCGAAATAGTCACGCTGTGCTTGAATTAAATTCGCTGGAAGGACAGCTGTGCGATAGCTATCAAAGTAAGCAAGTGCACTTGAGAATGAAGGAACAGGAACTCCTTGTTCCACTGCAAGTGAAATGACTTTACGAAGTGATGATTGATAGTTTTGAGCAATATCCTTAAAGTATGGATCAAGCAATAGGTTTTTCAGTTCAGGATTACGGTCATATGCTTCTTTAATTTGTTGTAAGAAGGCTGCACGAATGATACATCCGCCGCGGAAGATCATCGCAATTTCACCGTATTTTAAATCCCAGTTATATTCATCAGACGCTGCTTTCATTTGCGCAAAGCCTTGTGCGTAAGAACAGATTTTACTCATGAATAGGGCTTTTCTAACCGCTTCGATCAGCTCTTGTTTATTCTCAGCTGATTGCGCAGGCTCAGGACCTTGGATCAATTGACTTGCTTCCACTCGCTCATCTTTCATTGCTGAAATGTAGCGCGCAAAAACAGACTCAGTAATGATTGGAAGCGGGACACCTAGATCAAGTGAGCTTTTGCTTGTCCATTTTCCAGTTCCTTTTTGACCAGCTTTATCTAAGATCACATCCACAAGCGGCTGGTTTGTTTCTTCATCCACTTTTGTGAAAATGTCAGCTGTAATTTCGATTAAATAGCTGTCAAGCTCGCCTTTATTCCACTCTGAGAATACTTCATGAAGCTCCCCTGCTGACAATCCAGCAACATGCTTCAAGATAAAGTAGGATTCAGAGATCAATTGCATATCTCCGTACTCGATACCGTTATGAACCATTTTGACATAATGTCCTGCTCCATCTGGGCCGATATACGTTGTACAAGGCTCGCCATCTACTTTCGCAGAGATCGCTTCTAAAATTGGTTTCACTAGCTCATGTGCTTCTTTTTGACCGCCTGGCATGATGGAAGGACCTTTTAGCGCGCCTTCTTCACCGCCGGAAACACCTGTACCAATAAAGTGAATGCCACTTTCTGCAAGCTCTTGATTACGTCTTTGTGTATCCTTGTAATATGTATTTCCACCATCAATTAAAATGTCACCTTTCTCTAGGTGAGGAAGTAATGATTGAATGGTTGCATCTGTTGCTGCACCAGCTTTTACCATTAAAAGAATTTTACGCGGTGTTTCAAGCGACTGAACAAATTCTTCGATGCTGTATGTGCCAACAACGTTTTTTCCTTCTGCTTCTTGCAGAAACTCTTCTGTTTTGCTGCTAGATCTGTTATAAACGGATACGGAGAAACCGCGGCTTTCAATATTGAGGGCAAGGTTTTTCCCCATAACGGCTAGTCCAACCACACCGATTTGTTGTTTTGACATAATTCTGACGTCCCTTCTAACACACTATATTGATTACTGCTGAAATGATGTACCCTTTGAAATTACCACAACATCACCTCTTTTATCAAGTTTTCAGGCTAGTCATTTCCTCTTTCGTCCTGAAAAAAATCTTTATTGAAACTTGTCCCGCTTGTTTTACTCTCTTTTTCCTTAATGGTGATCCCTCTTTGCACCAATGGTTTTCCATATTTTTCTTTCAGTCCATCTAAAATGGTTTGGAGGGGCTCTTCTTTTGCATCTTCTGTATATGAAAATAAATCAAGCTGTTTAACGGCTGCTTTTCGTTCGACAAGGTCTGTCCCCGTTACACCTAAGAGCCTCACTGGCTGGTCATTCCAATGTTTCAGGAATAACTGCTTTGCCGCTTCAAATATTTCTTCCTTTCGATCCGTTGGATTTGTGAGCATGACACTTCGCGTGATATTTTTCCAGCTTGCATACCGAATCATGATGAGCAGCCGATTCGCCATCACTTCTTTTCTCCTTAACCTTGCACTCACAGATTGTGACAGCTTATCAATTAACGTGACAAGTTCATCTGAATCATCCGAATCATGAGGCAGAGTGGATGAATTGCCGACGGATTTAAATTCGTATATTCTTTCTGGGTCCACGATGCCGTCATGTTCACCATTCGCCTTTTGCTTTAATCTCGGTCCATTAATGCCAAGCAATTCTTTTAGCGTATACTCATTCGCTTTCGCTAAGTCTTCTATAGTATGAATTCCGATGGTTTTCAATTTATCTGCCGTTTTTTGTCCAACCCCGTGCATGTCACCAGCAGGGAGCGGCCAAAGCATATTCGGAACATCTCGTTTACGCAATATGGTGATTCCCATTGGCTTTTTCCAATTAGACGCCATTTTCGCTAAAAATTTATTCGGTGCAATGCCGATACTTGAAGGAAGCATCAGCTCCTCTACTAGCCTTGTTTGAATATCATGAGCCGTTTTTACCGCATGTTCGGCATATGGCGTATGCGTTAAATCAATGTAGCCCTCATCAATCGATACAGGTTCGACTAAATCACTGTATTCTCTTAGTATTGTAAACATCTCTTGTGAGGAGCTGCGGTACCGGTCAAAGTTCGGTGTGCGGACAATGAGTCCCGGACATAGCCGCTTCGCCTCCCACAAGGGCATCGGGGGCTTCACACCTAATGCTCTCGCCTCGTAGCTGCACGTCACAACAATCCCTTTACGCTCTTTTGCATTTCCGCTGATGGCTAAAGGTTTCCCTCGCAAAGAAGGATCATACGCCATTTCTACATTGGCATAAAAAGCATTCATGTCTATATGAAAAATAATATTTGACATTGGCATAACCCCATTTTCTGTCTACCTGAATTTTGATCAGCTATTTTTGATTATACATTGATTTATTTCATCTTTCCTTAAAAAAACCTTCTCTAAAAAAGAGAAGGTTTCACGTTCATTTACACTTTTTCTTCAAGTATACCATGTTGATATTGAATGTCCTCATATGTGAATACTTCATTTTTTTGAGGATATAATTGTTTCACAACCGGAGTAGGCTGTTGATTAAAATTCATACTCAAACTTTGATTGGAGTAGTGTCCAGCCGGATCAATATAATACTTGTAATCAATGACTCTTTCTACATCAATGTCAGCGTAAGCAATTCCCTCTGTTTCAGCTGGAACCATATCACTGATCGGCTCCCCATCCGGCCCGTAAATGCACGTATGCCCGCTCTTAAATGTTTCAAAGTAATCTCTTTGCTCCTGCGTTAAACAAATCATCGCTTTCATTTCTTCCGTATATATAGATGATGTCATCAGCACAAATGTCTGTGTCGCGATGGCATAATATCTGCTTGATATTTCATCATCAAAATAACCTGGCCAAGAGGCTACATGTACCTGCTCATTTTGGGCATTCATCGCCATAAGATTTAGCGGGACTTGATGCTCCCAGCACATCAATCCGCCTAGGTTTCCAATTTCAGTTTGAAACACCGGCATCATACTGCCACTTCCATCCCCCCAAATGAGTCTTTCTGCTACAGAAGCTCTCATTTTCCGATGTTTTCCTATTAAATCCCCATTTGGATTAAACCAAAGCTGAGCTAAATAGAGAGAGCCGCCATCTTTTTCACTGCATGATATACAAACGTACGTTTCATTTCTTTTTGCTGCTTCACTGATTTTTTGAATGGCTAAGCTAGGGATTTCAACTGCATTTTTATATAATTCATGATAGAACTTTCTTGTATATTCTGGATGACCAATAAAAGCAAACCAAGGGTAACCAGGTAAAAATGCTTCTGGGAATGCCACAAGCTTTGCACCATTTGAAGCTGCCTCGTCAATCAGGTCGCATGATTTCTCAACGGTTGCTTCCAAATTTAAGTAGACTGGTGCTGCTTGTACCGCAGCTGCTCGAAACTTTGGATAAATACTTGTCATATTCAAAACCTCCATTTCTTTTCATCCCCCTCATTATAGGATAGGAAATATGAAGTTTGGATGACATTACCTATTTTGAACAAAATAGGTAATTTTATTTTATAGAGAAAACACGCGGTTCTGTTAGACATTTAACCATGTGTATAGTACACTGTGAGTAATGAAATGGATGTGATAATCATGATTATTGATACATTCAATGAAGTCTTTTTCCTTGTTGAATTCTTTACGATTATTCTTCCAGCGCTGACGGCCATCGGCATTGCGTTTTTACTAAAAGACTGCCGTATGAACGAACACCTTGGTGGGCATCGTTTGGAAGAGTTGGACGCATCTTGCTTGAATCGAACAGACTTTCTGTTTATCATATATGATCGCATTACAACTTGGATTAGTAAAGTCATTCGAATGAAAAGATCATCTAATGATGATGAAGACCATTCGCTTCTTCTCACGAATTAAATTTTTTTAATCATGAGGAGGAAACGAATTGAAACGTTTATTGACTGTGTTTACGACTTTATGTTTGATGATGATTGCGTCACCTGCATTTGCAGCGAGTGCGCAAACGAATACGAGCTCTGATGGGTTTTTCCATCATTATTTTGTTCAGCCTTTTTCTGAGCTGATCATTTGGCTTGCGAACTTTTTCCATGATGATTATGGTTTATCCATTATGTTCGTCACCTTGATTGTCCGCCTGCTGATTTTCCCGCTTTTTGCGAACCAATTTAAGAAGCAAAGAGTCATGCAGGAAAAAATGGCACTGGTGAAGCCTCAGATTGACCAAATACAAAGCAAATTGAAGAAAACGAAAGATCCTGAAAAACAAAAAGAACTGCAAATGGAAATGATGAAAGTTTATAAAGAGAACAATGTGAACCCGCTTGCCATGGGCTGTCTGCCGATGCTGATTCAAATTCCAATTGTTCTTGGCTTTTACTCAGCGATCCGCTCAACACCTGAGATCGCAACACACTCATTCTTATGGTTTAACTTAGGACAAACCGATTTATTGGTGGCTATTTTTGCAGGAGCTATGTATTTCTTGCAATTTTATGTCACGCAAAAATTTGCGAAGCAATCAGGCACCCAGACAGAGGCTGCGCTGAAGCAAGCGAAAGTAATGGGCATGATTTTTCCAATCATGATGCTGTTTCTTTCAATTAATGCACCCGCTGCTCTTCCTTTATACTGGATGACAAGCGGACTACTACTCACGATTCAAACGATTATTTTAAATGTCATGTACCAAAAATCAAAAACGAAAGCTGCGGCTAACGAACAAGCCAAACCAGCTGCTGAATAAAAATAAACCCCTTATCTAAAGATAAGGGGCTTTTCATTATGCCAATTCTTCTTTCAACCGGTCTGGCAATTGATCGAGGTCCTCAATTTTCCCAAGGAACTTATTTGGGTCCACTTGTAAAATCATTTTGTTTTCTCTCTCAACAACGCCGAAGAAATATTCAGAGGCCTTCGTGTTCATATGAAATGGCTTGATCTCGCTTTGCTCGATATCGATAATATCTTTTGCATCTGAGACAAGACAGCCAATCATTTGATCGTTTACTTCAAATAGCAGTACCTTTGACTGCTCGTTTACATCAAGAGGCTTTCCGTGAAGCATCACACCTGTGTCACTGACAGGAATGACCTCTCCTCTTAATGACATCAGCCCTTTAATTTCTTTTGGAAGGTTCGATACTTCTTGTAAGTAAGGGACCTTTTCAATCGAACGAATATGCTCTACACTGATGCCAAACTCCTCTTGCCCCACCTGAAAAATAATAATCTTTTGCGCGCTCACAGAGTCTCCTGCCTTTACGATGGATTTGTCGTTTCTTCGATAATGGCGAGAACCATTTCAGCTGTTTTGACTAATTCTTCAATCGGCATTTTCTCATTTTTCGTATGAATATCTTCATATCCAACAGCTAGGTTGACAGTTGGGACGCCGTTGCCTGCAATGACGTTTGCATCACTGCCTCCGCCGCTCGTCTGCAGTTCTGAAGGACGACCAATTTTTGCTGCCGCTTTTTTCGCCACTTCTACGACTTGATCGCCGTGTGAGAATTTGAAGCCTGGATACATGATGTCAATTTGTACATCGGCACTTCCGCCCATTTCTTTAGCGGTTTTTTCAAAGGCTTCTTTCATCTTCGCTACTTGAGCTTCCATTTTTGCTGGTTCTAAAGAGCGTGCTTCCGCCAAAATATCGACTTGATCGCACACAATATTCGTCTGTGTTCCGCCTTCAAAACGGCCGATATTCGCCGTTGTTTCTTCATCAATCCGGCCAAGAGGCATGCTGGCAATTGCTTTTGATGCAATAGTAATCGCAGACACACCTTTTTCAGGCGCGACACCTGCGTGAGCTGTTTTTCCATAAATCGTTGCACGTACTTTTGCCTGTGTTGGTGCAGCGACGATAATCGTACCAACCTTGCCATCTGAATCAAGGGCATAGCCGTATTTCGCTGTCATCAAATTCGGATCTAACGCTTTTGCTCCAACAAGTCCTGATTCCTCACCTGCTGTGATCACAAATTCAATCGTCCCGTGCGGTAAATTTTTCTCTTTCAACACGCGGACCGCTTCAAACATAGCAGCAAGTCCTGTTTTATCGTCAGCTCCAAGAATCGTTGTTCCATCTGTTTTCACATAGCCGTCCTCAATGACTGGTTTTACGCCATTTCCCGGTACAACTGTATCCATATGGGAAGTGAAATAAATCGTATCTGCCTCTTGATTTCCTTCTAATGTGCAGACAAGGTTGCCTGCGCCGTGGCCTGTTACCGCTTTTGAATCGTCTTCAACCACTTTTAGACCAAGCTGCGAGAATTTTTCTTTTAGGACTTCAACAATTTTCTCTTCGTGTTTTGTTTCTGAATCAATCTGAACTAATTCTAAAAATTCGTCTAGTAAGCGTTTTTCATTGATCATGATGATGCTCCTCCTCTTATAGCGGCATGTTGCCATGCTTTTTTAACGGTCTATCTTCTTCCTTACTGCGCAGTACATCAAATGAGCGGATCAATCGCTTTCTCGTTTCAGCCGGCATGAAAATATCGTCTATCAGACCTGCCTGAGCCGCTTTCCATACACTTGGTTTGTTCATAGACTCGCGCGAAGCAGGATGAACGATTTCGTCTGCGAACGTTTTCCCCATGACATCAATTTCGGCCTCTGGCCATGCATAAACAAAGTCAGCGCCTAAGCCCTTACTATTCATCGCGACATAAGCACCGCCAAACGCCTTTCTTAAAATCACAGTGATTTTGGGAACGGTTGCTTCAGCATACGCATATAAAAGCTTTGCACCGTGGCGGATAATTCCTGCATGCTCAGCTTTCTCCCCTGGTAAAAAACCAGGAACGTCCACAAGGGTTAAGATCGGAATATGAAACGCATCGCAAAATCGAATAAACCTGGCCGCTTTATCGGCAGCGTCAAGATCAAGGCTGCCTGCCAGCACCTTTGGCTGATTGGCAACAACACCAATGGAGGCTCCTTGTAATCTGGCAAAACCTGTGACAATATTTTTTGAGAAACAAGGCTGCGTTTCAAAGAATGAGTCTGGATCGGTTATCGCTGTCACCACTTGTTTGACATCATAGGTGCGTGATGGATTCTTTGGCAGAATTCTGCCTGGATCGGCGGAATCGTGCTTTCGTGCCCCAGCGCGTGTGACAGCCTGTTGTTTCGTTTGTATGTACGTTAAAAGAGTTCGAACCGCTTTTAACACGTCCTTCTCATCTTTCCCAGTATAGTGCACATTTCCGCTTGTCTGATGCTGAACACTTGCACCGCCAAGACGGTCAGGACAGACCGTTTCTCCTGTTGCTTTTTCTATTACTTTCGGACCAGTTAAAAACATATGAGCTGTTTGCTCTGTCATGAAGACAAAATCAGTCAATGCAGGAGAATAGACTGCACCTCCAGCACATGAACCTAAAATAACAGATATTTGCGGGATTCGACCAGAGTACAGCACATTCCGTTTAAAAATCTGTCCGTATCCTTCTAATGATACCACACCCTCTTGAATTCTCGCACCACCTGAGTCTTTTAGACCGATGACCGGCATCTGATTTTTAGCGGCCAGATCCATTAAAGCGGCAATTTTCTTCGCATGCATTTCGCCTAATGAGCCCCCATATACTGTTGCATCTTGTGCATAAACACATACTGGTTTTCCATGAATGAGTCCCGTTCCAATGACGACACCGTCTCCAACATGCTCTGACAGATCGCCTGTTGCAAATGACTGAATTTCCATCAAGCTGCCCTCGTCAAGAAGTTCATGAAGCCGCTCTCGAGCCGTCAGCTTTCCTTTGTTCTTGTGAACCGCTGCTCGTTTTTCGCCGCCACCCATTAACGCTTTCTTCCGCCATTCAGACAAGTCATTGAACGATTCATTCATCACTATGTTTCTCTCCTTTCAAGGACTCGCACAATTCAAATAACACACCTGACGTTTCTTTAGGTGAAATAAATGCAATTTGCTTTCCGCTGGCGCCCAACTGTGCTGTTTTTTGGAGAAGCTGCACGCCAAGGTGATCGAGACGGCTAAGATCAGCCTGAATGTCACCCGACTTTAGCGCAATATGATGAAGCCCCTCTCCTCTTTTTGTTAAGAAATTATGTAGTTTGCTGCGTGCTGACATCGGCTCAATTAATTCAATGTACAGATCATCAAGTGAAGCGAAGGACGCTTTTATCTCCTGCTCAGGAATCTCTTGTATGTCTGAAAAATGCCAATTAAATAGCTGATGAAGCGTTTGAGATGTTTCTTTAATAGAAAAGACGGCAATGGCAATATGATCGATTTGTGTCATCCGTTCACTTCCTTTGCTGATCACTTGTCGCATATGAAAAAACCAGATAAAATAAAGACAACTGCGCTTGTCGCAAAAATCTTCGGTTATAGGGGTGCGATATGTCTCAAAAATTCATGAAATTTATGGTATTGCTTATGATTAGCCTGCTGTTAGTTTCTTCACTTTTAGCAGGAGCAGCAGCCTTTTTATAAGGATTGAATAAAAGCAGACAAGCAGGTGATTCGGGATATCAACGAATGGCCTGTTTGTCTTTGGCAAGCGTTTCAAAGGAAGCACTTGATTTTGTAATCCATACCTTTGTTCCAATTGGAAGCTGATCAAACAGCAGCTCTACATCTTGATTATGAAGTCTCACACAGCCTGCCGTGATAAATTTCCCAATCGAAGTTTCATCACTTGTTCCATGAATTCCATAGGTTCTGCCATCTGTTCCTCGTGCATCAAATCCAATCCATCTTCGTCCAAGAGGATTATTCTTCGCACCGCCTTCAATATTTTTTCTTCTGTAATAGGGATCTTTCGCTTTGATCATAATGGTAAATTCACCTTCTGGCGTTAAATCTGCTGTTTTTCCTGTAGAGGCAGGATATACTTTTTGAATTTTCCCATGATCAATAAAGGCAAGTTCATTCGTTTGTTTATTAATAATGACAAATGGGTCACCTGGCAGCGGGTTTTGTCCAAGCGGCCAGATAGGTGAAAGGGACATGGTCAGTACGGTATAAAATAAAAGACGCATAGGCTCCTCCTTTTTCATTAGATTGACCAATGAAGGAGGAACTCATGCGTCTCTATTCTTTCATCCCTTTAAAATAGCTTTTCAGTACTAAATATTGTTCCATTTCACCGAGGAAATGAAAGAGTGCCGCTCTTGCCTCAAATTCTTCTCGTGTTTGCGGGAGCGGAAGTGCGTCGAATTCTTCTTTCATATCAATGAGACGTCTTAAAAACTTATGCGCTGTGTTCCCTGGGTGAATATGTTCGCGTAAGTCTCTAATGTATTCTGCAATGATTTGTCCATGCTCCGTTGTGACGGAAATCGACGTAATTTTGGGCAGCACACGCTCAATGATTTCAAATTGCTTTTGTCTCATGTTGAAATAATGATAGTACAGGTTTTCATGTCTTAATACATGGTTTTCAACATCACGATATGCAAGAGCTTTTGCTTCTTTAATCAATTGATGTGTCTCTGGTATTTCTTTTCCTGTCCAGTCTTGCTTCCCTGTCATTAAGTATTGCTCGATTTCTTCAAAGATTTTAGCAAAGTTGGCTTCAATCTGTTCGCTGTAGCGTTTGAGCTTTTTATCAACACTAGGCATATATAGGTTCATAATCAGCGCTACCCCAACACCAATAGTAATCAGCAGCAGTTCATTCCAAATGAGATGCAGGGTAATCCCGCCAGACATGTATAAATGGAGAATGATGACTGAACTTGTGACAATCCCTTCTTTAATTCGAAGCAGAACCGTTGTTGGAATAAAGACAAGCAGCATCAAACCGATCACAAAAGGATGATACCCGATCAGATCGAAAAATAAATAAGAAAATAAAATAGCAAGACTGCATGCTGCAAAGCGGGCTCCCGATGCTAAGAGGGATCTTTTCTTTGTCACCTGAATACACAGGATCGTAATAATCCCGGCAGCTGAATAATTTTGCAAGCCAAGCAATTGTGCAATATAAATAGCGATCGCTGTTCCTAATGCTGTTTTCAGCGTTCGGTAGCCGATTTTAAACATGATATGATTCACTCTTTTCTGTCTTGTTTCCATTCACTTTTGTGAAATGATGAACTTTTTTTACTTTCCCCATTATAATCAAAAAAAGAAGGAGATGTTAAGTCTCCTTCTCTTTTTTCTTTATAATATTTTTTGTAAGAAGTCTTGCGCACGCTGTGAAGACGGTGATTCAAAAAATTGTACTGGGTTTGCATCCTCTACAATTTTCCCGTCATCCATAAAAATTACACGGTCAGCCACTTCTTTTGCAAAGCCCATTTCATGTGTGACGATGACGAGTGTCATTCCAGATTGAGCCAGCTCTTTCATGACCTCTAATACTTCCTTGACCATTTCTGGATCTAGGGCAGACGTTGGTTCGTCAAACAGCATAATGTCTGGTGTCATTGCAAGCGCACGTGCAATCGCCACACGCTGTTTTTGACCGCCGGACAAACGGTTCGGGAAATCATCTTTTTTCTCTAAAAGCCCTACCTTTTTGAGCAGGTCTTCAGCTTGCTTGATGCTGTCTTCCTTCGATTGATTCTTCACATTCATTGGCGCATATGTGATATTTTCCAGCACCGTTTTATGCGGGAACAGATGGAAATGCTGAAATACCATTCCGATGTTCTCACGCACTTTTAGTGCATTCGTTTTTGGATTAGTGATTTCGGTGTCCTGAATCGTAATGACACCAGAAGTCGGCTTTTCAAGTAAATTCATGCAGCGGAGGAAGGTCGATTTTCCTGAACCAGATGGTCCAATAACCGCAACAACTTCCCCTTCTTTAATGGTCGTGTCGATCCCCTTTAAAACTTCGTTTTTACCAAAAGATTTTGTGAGTTTCTCTATTTTAATCATTTGATTTTAACTTCCTTTCCACCGACTTGCCGACAAAGGTGAGAACAAGCACGATGACATAATAGATAAGACCCGCAAAAATAAGCGGTTCAAGATAATTATACGTGACGGCCCCTGCTTGATAGGCTCGTCTCATGACATCACCCAGTCCGATGACTGTTACAATCGCTGATTCTTTTGTCAGTGTAATCGTTTCATTCACAAGTGCAGGTGAAATATTTTTAAACGCCTGCGGAAGCAATAAGTCCTTCATCATTTTAGCATAAGGGATGCCTAAAGCAACGGCCGCTTCTTTTTGACCTTTATCAATGGCATTAATACCCGCACGAATAATTTCAGATACGTATGCCGCCGAGTTGAGTGAAAATGCCGCTACAGCAGCCCAGTATTGATCGATTTGGAACCCAAGAAGCTGCGGCAGACCAAAATAAATAATGAGCAATTGAAGCACAAGCGGTGTGCCTCGGAAAATTGACGTATAAAAGTCTGCAAGCCAAATGAGCGGTTTAAACACACTAATTTTACAAAGCGTTAATAAAATCCCTAAGATAAATCCAAGGAAAAGGGATACCACTACAATAGAAAGCGTGACCTTAAGCCCTTCTAGAATAAAGGGCATCTGAGGTATTACATCTTTAAAATCAAACATGACATTCTCCTTTTTTTTGCCTTCATACAAAACAGGAAAAAAGTTCAACACGAGTTGAACTTTTCAGCGCTTTTCTACTTGATTTTCTTGAATGACGCTGATCCTTTTCCTGACTTACTTTTCATCAGCAAACCATTTTTTAATTAATTTATCAAGTTCACCATTATCTTTCATTTCATTTAATGATTTATTAAACTTCGCTGTTAAGTCGCTATTTTTCTTGAATGCAATGGCTGAACCTTCGTTTGAGCTGTTCAATCCAAATGCTTGGAAGTCTTTTTCCTTTTTCAAGTAACCAGCAGCTACTTTATCTTCAATAATTGCTGCATCAAAACGGCCTGCTTTGATCTCTTGAATGATATCAGAAATTTTATTACGGTCTTCGACTGTTAGGTTATATTTCTTTTGCAATCCATTTGCTTCATCTTGTTGAATAGAACCTAATTGAACGCCGACTGTTTTATCTTTTAAATCTTTCTCTGCCTTAATACCGCTAGATTTCTTTGATACAACCAAGTTTTTAGCATTGTAATAAACATCAGAGAAATCAACTTGCTTTTTACGTTTTTCTGTAGGTGTCATTCCTGCAAGAACAATATCAGCTTTGTTTGTTTTAAGGGCTGATACAAGGCTAGCAAAGTCCATATCTTGAATTTCTAGCTTGTAGCCGTTCTTTTTCGCTAGTGCTGTTGCAAGATCTACATCAAAACCGACAATTTTATCTCCGTCTTTTGATTCAAATGGCGGATAATCTGCTGATGTCGCCATCACGAGTGTTTTGTCATCTCCTGATGCGTTTGAATTATTAGAAGAAGTTCCGCATGCTGCGAGTGCAGCTGCAAGACCAGCTGTCATAAGTAATAATAACCACTTTTTCATATGATGATGCCTCCCAGTATTTAAAATCATGTATTAATTTGAATATTTATTCACTATAATGTATTTTAAACACTTTCTTTTTAAGATGCAATAGTATTTTGCTAAAATTATTTTGATTCTATTGTCTTATAAAACAAAAAGCAGACCGATCTAAAGACCGGACTGCTTTATATTTATTCATTCAAAAGTCATATGTTAGATTTCTTCGCAATGCTCATCAAAAGCGGATTGTAGTTTTGACACGACTTCCATTGGCTCGTGCCCTTCAATTTCATGACGCTCAACCATTTTAATGATTTTTCCATCTTTTAATAAGGCAAAGGATGGTGAAGATGGCGGGAAGCCTTCAAAATACTCACGAGCTCTTGCTGTTGCTTCTTTGTCCTGCCCAGCAAACACTGTCAGTAATTGATCTGGACGCTTATCATAATGAACAGAATAGCCGGCAGCTGGTCTTGCAATACCGCCTGCACAGCCGCATACTGAATTCACCATAACAAGTGCCGTTCCTTTTTTAGTCAGTGCTTCGTCTACCTCTTCAGCTGACGTAAGCTCAGTGTAGCCTGCCTGCTTAATTTCTTCTCTCGCTTGTTTTACAATATCATTCATAAATAAATTAAAATCAATATTCATGTCCGTCCACTCCTTTTGCGTACCATAACCATTTTAACTCCATCATATCAAGGAAAACGCCTGCGGGCAAATGTGTTGTCTTATCCGTCGGCTCTTTTTCCGAACATCGTTTATGAGCTGTCAAATTGGGGAAAAGTGATGATAAAGAGATGAAAGGGAGAACTGCGTGATGGCACAATTCAAAAAAGCGATGCTCATTTATAATGGAAATGCTGGACAAAAAAACATGGAAAAAACACTCGGTCAAACAGTGCCTCTTCTTTCTCTACATATTGATGAACTCATTCTAAAAGCAACAAAGCAGCCAAATGATGCTTATGATTTTTGCCGTCATATTGATGAGACGGTGGAATTGCTCATCATATTAGGCGGAGATGGTACCGTGCATGAATGCATAAACGGTATTGGCGGTTTAGAAAAAAGGCCTGCGGTAGCGATATTACCAGGCGGGACATGCAATGATTTTTCTAGAACGCTTGGAATTCCCCAACAGATGCAAAAAGCCGCTCAAATGATTGTAGACGGCATAGAAAAAAAGGTTGATTTAATCAAGGCTGAAGATCGATACTTGTTAAACTTTTGGGGCATTGGGCTGATTGCAGACACGTCCACCAATATTAATGACAAGGAAAAAGCCGTACTCGGCAAAATCAGCTATTTCACAAGTGCCCTGCGCACTCTGCAGCAAACAGATCCTTTTCACGTACGGATTGAGACCGAAGAGGAAAGCTGGGAAGAGGAAGCAGTCATCGTTCTTGTCATGAATGGACATTTTATCGGTACAAATAAAATTGATTTGCCTAATGCATCCATTGATGATGGAAAAGCTGAAATCTTAATTTGCAGAAATACAAGTTTCTCTGCTTTAAAAGAAATCTTCTCAATGAACCGGGAAGAGCTGGAGGATTTCACCGGCGATCTGTCTCTCATTCAAGCGTCCAGTATTCGTATCCACACAAAAGAGGAAATGGATGCTGATACGGATGGTGAGGTTTATATGAAGGCTCCCTCTTCTTTAGAAGTGTTAAAACAGCATTTGACCTTTATTGTTCCAGCAGAATAAAAAAAAGCCCGACATCATTTTGATTCGGGCTTTTTTTTGATATAGCGTCTGTATAAATATTCAAGTGCATATCCGAGAAGTGTTCCAGCGAGAAGTGATATTCCTAAAAAGCTATTGGCTGCTCCTTTAAACCCACCGACAATCAGCAAACAGTACACGATTTGAATGATTGAAACGATCGATATGATAAGCAGTAATCGTTCAGGATGATTGCGTGATTTAGAAATGTACCGTAGAAAAGCGAAGGCAATCGCTGTGATAAACATGAGACCAATCGTTAGAAAAGCAAAAAAATCTAGTCCAGACATATCATCGCTCCTTTCTCCTAGATGTGGAAATCCCCCTCTCATGCCGGGAGGGGGAAAATGATTGTTTTAATAAACAGATGTCTGCTCGTCGATGCCTTCAAGGATTTGTTTAATTCGCTGAAGGAATCTGCCGCATACAAGACCATCTAGTACTCTGTGATCTAATGAAAGACAAAGATTGACCATGTCTCTTGCCGCAATCATTCCGTTTACTATCATCGGACGCTTCACGATCGATTCTACTTGTAAAATCGCCGCTTGCGGGTAATTAATGATTCCCATTGATTGTACCGAACCAAATGATCCGGTATTGTTGACAGTGAAAGTACCGCCCTCCATATCACTTTGCTTGAGTGTTCCTTGTCTCACTTTAGACGCAAGCTCATGAATTTCTTTGGCGATGCCCTTAATGGTCTTTTCATCCGCATCCTTAATGACTGGAACAAAAAGCGCGTCATCTGTAGCGACAGCAATCGAAACATTGATCGCTTTCTTCTGCACAATTTTATCTCCAGCCCACATGCTGTTCATTTCAGGGAATTCCTTTAAGGCCTGAGCCACTGCTTTGACAAAGAACGCAAAGAACGTCAAGTTAAAGCCTTCTTTTGCTTTAAACTGATCCTTCAGCTGATTTCTTCTTGTCACTAGATTTGTCACATCGACTTCCATCATCGTCCATGCATGCGGAATTTCATGTTTGCTTCTCAGCATATTTGCCGCAATTGCCTGCCGGACAGGCGTGACTGGCAGCTCAACATCACCAGGCATGGAAGGGACGGGAGGCACCGCTTTTGCTTTAGATGGAGATGGCTGCGCAGGCTCCGATTGAACAGCACGTTCATTGACAGTTACTGTCTTTTCTTTGACGCCGCCGTTTTCAATGAGCTGCAGCAAATCTTTTCTAGTAATTCGGCCGCCTGCTCCCGTACCTTGAACAGCTGTTAAATCAATGCCATGCTCATCTGCTAAACGAAGAACGGCTGGAGAGTAACGTTTCTTTTGACTTTGATTCTCATTTGTTTGATCTGCTTCAGGCGCTTCGCTTTGCTCAGGTGCTGCTGCTTCTGTCTCGCTCTGCTGCTCGCTTCCTTCAACTTCAATCTCACAGAATACTTCTCCTACTTGCAGCGTTTCGCCTTCCTCAGCCGATAGCTTTGTAATCGTTCCTGTAAAAGAAGACGGGACTTCTGCGTTCACTTTATCCGTCATGACTTCCGCAATCGGATCGTATTTATTCACATGATCGCCAGGTGAAACGAGCCATTTGCTAATGGTTCCTTCTGTTACACTTTCACCTAACTGAGGCATTTTCATTTGTTCAATTGCCACTTTGAAACCCTCCTCTTTCTTAAAACGCCGCTAGCTCTCTCATTTCAGCTTCTACCTTATCCGGGTTGACCATGAAGAATTTCTCCATTGTCGGCGCATAAGGCATTGCCGGAATATCTGGTCCTGCCAAGCGTTTGATTGGTGCGTCTAAATCGAATAAGCAATGCTCAGAAATGATCGCCGCAACCTCACTCATGATGCTGCCTTCTTTTGTATCTTCCGTTAACAGAAGCACTTTCCCTGTTTTAGAAGCCGCTTCTATAATCGCTTCCTGATCAAGCGGGTACACTGTTCTCAAATCGAGAATATGAGCGGAAATGCCGTCTTTTGCAAGGCGGTCTGCTGCTTGCAGCGCAAAATGGACACAAAGGCCATATGTAATGATCGTAATATCATCGCCTTCTCGTTTCACATCTGCTTTTCCAATCGGAAGAGTGTAATCCTCTTCAGGCACTTCTCCTTTAATAAGGCGGTATGCACGTTTATGTTCAAAGAACAATACAGGATCTGGATCACGCACTGCAGCCTTCAAAAGACCTTTGACATCATAAGGTGTAGAAGGCATCACAATCTTCAAACCAGGCTGGTTAGCAAAAATCGCTTCGACCGATTGTGAATGATAAAGTGCCCCGTGTACTCCGCCCCCGTAAGGTGCGCGGATGACCATTGGACAGCTCCAATCATTATTTGATCGGTATCTAATTTTTGCAGCCTCTGAAATGATTTGGTTGATTGCAGGCATAATGAAATCCGCAAATTGCATTTCTGCAATTGGGCGCATTCCATACATCGCTGCCCCAATACCTACACCAGCAATGGCTGATTCTGCAAGAGGTGTATCCATGACGCGCGCTTCTCCAAATTGCTCGTAAAGACCCGCTGTCGCTTTAAATACGCCGCCTTTTTTCCCGACATCCTCTCCGAGCACAAACACTTTCGGATCTCGTTCCATTTCTTCTTTCATCGCCAGTGTAATGGCGTCTATATATGACATAACAGGCATTTTTCTTCCCCCTTACTCCGCATACACGTAACGAAGTGCGCTTTCTGCCTCAGCATAAGCTGCGTTTTCCGCTTCATCAGTAGCTTCGTTTACGATTTGCATGATTTCTTTTGTCATCTCTTCTTTCATTTCAGAAGTCATGACGTTTCCTTCGATTAAATACGTTTCATATTGGATGAGCGGATCTTTCTTTCTTGCTTCGAGCACTTCTTCTTTTTCTCGATAGCTTGAATCATCGTCATCACTTGAATGCGCAGTTAAACGGTAAGAGATTGTTTCAATTAATGTCGGGCCTTCGCCTCTAGCCGCACGGTCTCTCGCTTCTTTGACAGCGGCATATACTTCAAGCGGATCATTTCCATCTACAGTTACGCCAGGCATCCCATATCCAATCGCACGATCTGAAATGCGTTCACAGGCCACTTGTTTGTCATATGGCACGGAAATCGCGTACTTATTGTTTTCACACATGAAAATCACAGGCAGTTTATGCACAGCAGCGAAGTTAGCGCCTTCGTGAAAATCTCCTTGGTTTGATGAGCCTTCACCGAACGTGACAAAGCTGACAAAGTTTTTCTGCTCTAATCGTCCAGCAAGGGCAATTCCCACCGCGTGAGGAACCTGCGTTGTTACAGGTGAAGATCCGGTCACAATTCGATTTGCTTTTTGTCCAAAATGCCCCGGCATTTGTCTTCCGCCTGAGTTTGGATCGTTTTGTTTTGCGAAACCAGACATCATTAAATCTTTTGCTGTCATCCCAAAAGCAAGGACAACCCCCATATCACGGTAGTAAGGTAAGACGTAATCTTCTTGTCTATTAAGGGCAAATGCAGCACCGACTTGCTGTGCTTCCTGTCCTTGACAAGAAATGACGAATGGAATTTTTCCTGAACGGTTTAAAAGCCACATCCGTTCATCGATTTTTCTTGCTAGAAGCATTGTTCTATATATGTCAATTGCTTGTTCATCTGATAATCCTAATTCCTGATGACGCATGTTACTCATCATGTTTCCCTCCTTGATTAAAAATGGATCGCCTTCCCGTCAACAGCAAGGGCTGCCTCGCCAATCGCCTCTGATAAGGTCGGGTGCGGATGTATCGTTTGCCCCACTTCCCACGGCGTTGCATCAAGTACTTTGGCTAATCCAGCTTCAGATATCATATCTGTTACATGAGGACCAATCATATGAATTCCTAAAATATCATCTGTCTTTTGATCGGCGATGATTTTGACGAATCCATCAGACTCCCCATACACAAGCGCTTTTCCAATCGCCATAAATGGAAATTTCCCTATTTTGACTTCAAAGCCCTGCTCTTTTGCCGCCTGTTCAGTGAGTCCAACACTAGCGGTTTCTGGGTGAGAGTAAACACATTTAGATACGAGCGTTTCATCGAGCGGCTTTGGATCTTTCCCAGCCATATGTTCAACAGCAATCATACCTTCGTGTGAAGCCACATGTGCCAGCTGAAGCCCACCAATGACATCTCCTATTGCGTAAATATGCGATTCTTTCGTTTGATAATGTTCATTCACGACAATGCCTTGCTTTTCGGTTTGGATGTCCGTGTTTTCAAGACCTATGCCCTCGATATTAGGTACTCTGCCGACTGAAAGAAGGAGTTTTTCCGCTTCAAATGTCTGAATGTCTCCATCCTTTTCCGCTTGAATTGTCACGAGATTTTCCTGCTTTTCTACGCTATCTGGCAGTACCTTCGCATTTGTCACAAAGGTGATGCCTTTTTTAGATAATAGCTTTTCCATTTCTTTAGAAATGTCATGATCCTCTGTTGGCAAAATGCGGTCTGCAAACTCAATCACAGTGACATTCACACCAAAATCATTGAGCATGGATGCCCACTCGATTCCGATCACTCCGCCTCCGACAATTAGCATCGACTGCGGAAGCTCTGGCAGTTCAAGTGCATCATCTGATGTGAGGATGTGTGTTCGATCTGCTTCAAGCCCTGGCAGCACCCGCGGTCTTGAGCCTGTTGCAATGATGACCTGCTTTGGAATAAGCATTTCATTTTCCTCTCCATTTGCCATCTCTACGGAGATCGTTCCTGGCATTGGCGAAAAGATAGATGGGCCAAGAATACGGCCAATCCCTTCATATACATCAATTTTTCCTTGTTTCATTAAATGTTTGACGCCGCCTGCTAGTTTTTCGACAATCTCTGTTTTTCTTTTCTGCACATTAGCAAATTGCAAAGCAATGCCGCCTGCCTCAACACCAAAGTCAGCTGCGCGTTTGACGGTTTGATAAACTTCTGCACTTCTGAGCAGCGCTTTAGACGGAATGCAGCCTTTATGAAGACATGTTCCGCCGAGCTTTTCTTTTTCTACAACTGCTGTTTTCAATCCAAGCTGTGAGGCACGGATGGCTGCTACATAGCCGCCTGTGCCTCCACCAAGAATGACGAGGTCATATTCAGTTGCCATGACTTGTCACTCCTTTCTTTTCCTGTTGATCATTTGGGTATTCTTTCGGTGATTCTTCGTCTTTTAAAACACGAAGCGCACCTTCCGCTAACGATTGCAGCTCATTTTCACCTGGATACACGACAACATCTGAAATCCAGTCAATATAGCCGCGAATACTTGATGTAATTTGTTTGCTGTACGCAAGTCCGCCTGTTAATACAATGACGTCAACTGCTCCTTTTAAAACAGCGCTAGCCGCACCAATTTCCTTGGCAATTTGATAGCACATTGCTTCATAAATGAGCGCCGCACGCTCATCACCTGCTTCAATCATGCGTTCCACTTTTACAGCGTCTGTCGTGCCAAGATAGCCCGCAAGTCCGCCTTCGCCAATAATGCGTTTGAGCATTTCCTCTTGGGTATACTCTCCCGAAAAACAAAGATTTACAAGATCACCTGTCGGCAAGGTTCCCGCACGCTCAGGACTGAAAGGACCTTCGCCATGCAAACCATTATTCACATCGATGACTTTCCCTTTTTCATGAACACCAATGGTGATACCGCCGCCCATATGAGTAATAATCATGTTCAAATCTTCATAATTTTTTCCAAAAGAAGCCGCTGTTTTCCTTGCGACCGCTTTTTGATTTAATGCATGAAAGATGCTTTTTCTTTCGATCGTTGGCAGCCCTGAAATACGAGCAATTGGCTTTAGTTCATCCACCACAACTGGATCGACAATAAAAGCTGGGATATTCAGGCCAAGTGCGATTTCTCTCGCGATGATTCCGCCGAGATTGGATGCATGCTGGCCGGCATATCCTTCTTTTAGATCTTTCACCATTTGCTCATTGACTTCATATGTGCCTCCTTCAATCGGACGAAGGAGACCGCCACGCGCGCACACTGCATCAAACTTTGAGATATTCATCCCCTGTTCATGCAGTGTTTTCAAAATGGTTTCTTTGCGGAAAGAAAATTGATCAATGATATGAGGAAACGACTTTAATTCCTCATCTGTATGTCTAAGTGTCGTTTCAAAAATAGAACGTTCATTATGAAACACACCAATTTTTGTTGAAGTAGAGCCAGGATTAATCGTGAGAATACGCCATTCTTTTGTCAGCAAAAACAAAACCTCCGTTTCAACTCATTCTTCCAATTAGCGACGACTTAAAATATGTTGACCATTTTGCAAGAATTGACTTCTTGATTTGCGCATTCTTTCAATTCGCTCTTCAGCCAATCGGTCTGCCGCTTTATAAGTTGGAATGGCATCACGGTTTGAAATTTCAATCACACGTTCAATATTTTGATAAATGCCTTCGACTTTTTTCATCGCACGATCTGCATTATAGCCATAAAGCTCATCAGCCACGTTAATCACACCGCCTGCATTGATCACATAGTCAGGAGCATATACAACCCCCATTTCATGGATAAGGTCTCCGTGATGCGTTTCTCTTAGCTGGTTATTTGCAGCACCTGCAATCACTTTTGCTTTTAACTTTGGAATGGTTACATCGTTAATGGTTGCACCAAGTGCGCACGGTGCATAAATATCACATGCTTGATCATAAATATCGTCAGGATCGACTGCTTTTGCGCCGAAGTCTTCAACAGCTCGTTTGACAGAGTCTTTGTTGATATCTGTGACAATAAGCTGTGCGCCTTCTTCGTGCAGATGTTTACACAGATTGTAGGCCACATTTCCAACACCTTGGACAGCAATTGTTTTTCCTTCTAATGAATCTGTACCGAAAGCAGCTTTGGCAGCGGCTTTCATCCCTTTATATACACCGTAAGCTGTGACTGGAGACGGATTTCCGGATGAACCAAATGCAGGAGAGATCCCTGTGACAAAATCGGTTTCTTCATGAATGAGGTCCATGTCTTCTACCGTTGTACCGACATCTTCCGCTGTAATATAGCGGCCATTCAGCCCTTGAATGTAACGTCCAAATGCACGGAACATTTCTTCGTTTTTGTCTTTTCTCGGGTCACCGATGATCACTGTTTTTCCGCCGCCAAGATTAAGTCCTGCTGCCGCGTTTTTATAAGTCATTCCTCTTGCTAGACGCAGTGCATCCTCAATGGCTGCTTCTTCGTTTTCATACGTCCACATTCTCGTTCCGCCTAGTGCAGGCCCAAGTGTTGTATCATGAATCGCAATAATCGCTTTTAAGCCAGACTGCTCATCCTGACAAAATACAAGCTGTTCATAATCGTAACGTTCCATATATTTAAAAAGTTCCATTGTGTTATTCCTCCTATTACTTCCGCTTAATTTGATGTACAGATGGCAAGCGCAATTGAATAAAGCTTACTTTCAGCTGAATCAGACCGGCTTGTTAAAGCAATCGGCGCCTTCGCTCCTGCCACCACAGCTCCCACCTTCGCATGTGCAAAGTAGATGAGAGATTTATAAAGAATGTTTCCTGCCTCAATTGTTGGCACAAGCAAAATATCTGCATGGCCGGCTACATCACTCGTAATATTTTTATGAGAAGCTGCCGTTTGAGAAATGGCATTATCTAAAGCAAGAGGCCCATCAATCAGGCATCCAGAAATTTGCCCCCGCCGATTCATTTGCGCAAGACTTGCCGCAGTTAAAGTTGAATCCATTGCCGGATTCACGACCTCGACCGCAGAGAGCACTGCAACCTTTGGCATGTCGTTTCCGACAGCTTGTGCTACTTGAACAGAATTGATCGTAATCTCTTTCAGCATATTTAAATCGGGCGCGATGTTCATCGCAGAATCTGTAACATAAATAAAGCGGTCAAAGCCCGGTACTTCGAATGCTGCGACATGTGATAGGACACTTGCTGTCCTGAGCCCATATTCTTTATTCAGTACCGCTTTTAAAAGAACGGCTGTCGGGACATGCCCCTTCATCAAAATATCTGCATGCTTCTCGCTCACTGCCTGCACGGCTATTTTGGCAGATTCTTCGGGAGAATCTGAATGAATGATATCTATCCAGTCCTCATCGATTTCATGCTGTTTCACTAGCTCCTTCAGGTTGCGTTTGTTCCCAACCAGGAGAAAGCGAGCGACCTTTCGCTTAATTGCCATCTTGATGGCATGAAGCACTTCTTCGTCTTCTGCATGAGCCACAGCCGCCGTTTTATTCTGCAGCTGGGCGGCTTTCATAATCAGATCGTCAAGCTTCATATATGCCCACCTTTCCTTGTGCTCGGTTCATGTTTTATATGCAAGTTCCGTGCCAGTTTGAAATGCAGTAAAATGAGGCAGTTTGCATGACATTCGTGCAATCTATTGCAGGTTACATGCATTTTATTGCATGCTATCTTTTGCAAGTTGATATTTATCCATTTTATAGTAAAGGTTACGAATGCTGATCCCTAACGTTTTCGCTGTTTTCGTGCGATTAAATTGATGCTTTTCAAGGGTTTGTTTAATCAGCTGCGCTTCAAATGCCTCAACAGCATCCGAAAGCGTCTCTCCCTCAAATTGACTGACAGCCAGTTCCTGCTGCTCTTTTTCTTCCTGATCTTCAGACTCCATGAACGAAATATGCCCCTCATCAATCCATTCTTCTTGCGGGTTTAAAAAGATCATGGCTCGTCCAAGTACATTTTCAAGCTCTCTTACATTTCCAGGCCACTTATATGATCGCAGTCTATGAAGCGCCTGTTCTGTTAACCCGCGCACGTTTCGTCCATAGTCTAAATTAATCTTTTGGATGAGACGTTTGCTTAACGAGTCAATATCCTCAAGGCGCTGCCTTAGCGGCGGGATGGAAATCGGGTATCTGTTCATGCGATAATATAAGTCCTCTCTGAACTTTCCTTCTGCCATCGCTTTTTCAATATTGACATTTGTCGCCGTGATCACACGAACATCGACCGGTATGGCCTTTGTTCCGCCTACTCTTACAATTTCTTTCTCCTGCATGACGCGCAGCAGCTTCGCCTGTGTACTTGGCGTCATTTCACCAATTTCATCTAAAAAAATGCTGCCTTGATTTGCCTCTTCAAAAAGCCCTTTTTTCCCGCCGCGCCTTGCACCAGAGAACGCCCCTTCTTCATAACCAAAAAGCTCTGACTCTAAAAGGGTCTCTGATAAGGCTGCACAGTTGACCCGTACAAAGCGATTATATTTTCGGTCACTTTCATTGTGAATGGCGTGCGCAAACAGCTCTTTACCAGTACCTGATTCTCCCCGGAGTAAAATGGTGGCTGGCGTTTTTGCTCCTAGCTTTGCCTGCTCAAGTGCCACAAGCATTTGCTCACTTTCTCCAATGATGTCTTCAAATGTGTACTTTGCTTCAAGCGTCCGGATGAGCTGCCTTGCTTTATTTAGTTCATTCGTGAGCGATTGAATTTCTGATACGTCATGAATGACGCCGACGCTGCCTTTTAAGATGCCATCAACGATGACTGGCGCTACGTTGACGATCACATCTTTTTTATTCGGCCCGACTTTCATTCTGACACCTCGGACCGGTCTTCTTGTTTCAAGTACCTTCAAATGCATGCTTTCTCCTTCAGAAATATCTGCACCTGCAGGTTTCCCCACAACTTCTTTATCTGTTAATCCAGTCATTTTCGTATAAGCTCGGTTGATCAAGATCCCTTTTCCCTGCTCATCAACAACCGATATGGCTTCATCTGACGATTGAATGATCGCCTCCAGCATTGTTCGCACTTCTTTAAGGTTGGTTACTTCCTCCGCAAGCTCAACGGCATCTGTAATATCTTTAAAGATAGATAAAGCACCTAGCATTCTCCCCGCGTCATCAATAATCGGCAAACGCGTTGTGACAATTTGTATTTGCTGGTTCAGAAATTGTTTTTGATTAAATTCTGGCTCTCTCGATCTTAAAATGTCGGGAAGTTTTGTGTTTGGAATCACTTCTCGTATGTGGCGGCCAATCGCATCTTTTTGCGAGCATCCAACCATTTTGGCCGCTGATCGATTAAACAGGACGACTTCTTCGTCCATGTTTATAAAAATCATCCCATCGTTCGTTGCATTAAAAATGCGGTCATGCTTATAGGTTTGTTCCTTTAATATTTGAATTAGCTGCTGTTTTTCTGACATTAATTCTGATATGACATAAGCCATTGAACTTGGAACAATGACTGCGTGCTCTGGCTTTTTTTCCATCAGTTCTTTCAGCACTGCTGAACTGCCTGTTGTTTCAATGATGATATCAATGTCATCTTTTATGTATTCTTTCCAATCCGTTGTTGTATCAATTCCATTCTTTTTCGCTTCTGCCATCCCCGGTGCCTCAAGATCAAGGTCGGCGATCGCAATGATTTGAATCATATTTGTTTTCAGCAATGTTTCTAGTAATGCTGATCCACCCTGTCCTGCACCGACAATCAAGACTCTCTGCATCCCGTTACCCCTTTATATGAAGAAATTTGCACACCATATTTTTCCGTTGCAAAAAATTGCACAACTCTTATATTACCACGTTTTCCTTTCTTGACAAAATATTTTTTGAATTAGACAATGGAAGTAAATGACGTTTAAGGGGACATTTGATGGGGAGAATACTTGCACTAGTGATTATTTTAATACCTGGCGCGCTTGCTGCACTTGGGATTAAGCTGCTGCGTGACACTGTTTTCGGAATCATCATTGCACCATTTCCATTTTTATGGCTGCAAGGAATTGCAGGGTTGTTATTTTTAGGGGGAGGTCTTTATGTAGTGGCTGGCTTTATTTTATATAGAGACCGTAAACGAAATAAAGTGACTGCTCGCTTTAAGCAGAGATAAAACGTGAAAAAAAGACCCGCTGATGATAGCAGGTCTTTATTTCATTTCTTCTCTTATTTTCACGGCTCGGTCAGGAAAATCAGTGAAAATGCCATCGACACCTAAGGAAAACATGTTTTTCATTTGCTTTTCACTATTTACTGTAAACGGCCTGATCACTTGCTGAGATGCATGGAGAGCTGACACGACCTCTTTAGTCACGCCTGCACCCTTAATATTTGGATGATAGCCTCTTGCTGGTACTGTTTTTATATACTTCTCCGGCTGATGAATCACATCCATTGTGAGTACAGCAAGTTCAACATGCGGCATCAGTTTGTGAAAAAGAGCTAAACTGCCGTGATGAAACGATGAAACAAGTACACGGTCTTCTATTTGAAAATGCTCGATTTGCTTTTTTACTTTCTCCTCGATACCTGGATATCGATAAATGGAGTTTTTCAGTTCAATATTAATGATCAATGATGATTGCTGCGTCACTAGCTCTAATACTTCCTCTAAAAGAGGAATGGATACAGCACCGGTTTCTTCATAAAAAGAATGACTCGCATCTCCCGCTTTTAATTCTTCATATGTATGGTCTTTCACTAAACCTTTCATATTCGTTGTTCTGTTCAGTTTCTCATCATGAATGACAGCAAGTCTACCGTCTTTCGTCAGCTGAACATCCAGCTCAATTCCGTCAGCTCCGGAATGGAGTGCATGCTCGAAGGCTATCATGGTGTTTTCTGGATAAATGCCTTTAAAGCCTCTGTGTGCAAAAATTTTCGTCATAGGTCACCTCTAAATATGATGCTTCCTTTCATTATGACGTGTCTTTTTTCGTTTTTCCAGTTTTGAGCGCATAAAAAAACCTCTTCTGATTCGCATGAAGAGGTTGACAGATAAATTCGATCACGTAATCGCTCTGATGGCTTGCTCTGTCGTCTCTGCGTCAAGAGCAAAAAGGGAAGAAACAACTGCGACTGCTGTAACAACGGTTACACCTAACAACAACTTTTTCATAAGATAACCTCCACTTTCTTTTGAAGTATTTGTGCATCGAATTTCTTTTCAAGAAAACGAATGGCATTTTGATAATCATTTCGTTCCTTGAAGTATTTCGATATTTGTTCAGACAAATCCTCAAGCTCCACATATAATCTATTTTTTTCTATGTAGTCTAATTTTTCAGAGAATACGTCTGCTGCCCCACTATTCTCGCACATCAAATCTAAAATTTCAAATTTTACTATATATTCATTATTTTGGATATCGCAACTATACAAAATACCCTCTTTAATATATTCCCTCGCCTCTTGATCTCCTAGATGTACTAAGGCATTTGCCAGAACATATAAAGATTGGATGTAATAATGACTATTGTCACGGTGAATTTGAATGCCCATTCCTTTTTTTGCATAATGTGCGCTTTTATCATAATCATGCTTTGCATAATAAAGAACAGCTAAATTGTGATAGCATTTTCCAATCAGCACTTCATTGTTAATGCGCTCACTTTTCTCAAGTGCTTCTTTATACTTTTTCTCTGCTTCATCGAATTGGAACAAATCAATACAATTACTTGCATGTAAAATCAAGCTGTCAATTGCCTGCGCTGTGTACTCTTCATGCGCTTTGAATGTATCGATAGCTTTTTTAATATGATTAATGGATATGAAATTTTGTTTCAGTTCGTAATAGATCGAAGCGACCTTATGGTGAAAAGTTCCTACTTCCAGGTCTTCATTCACACGTTTTAGCCGCTGTTCTGCAATTTTGTAAAAGCTAATGGCTTCATCATACTTTTTCACATATGCAGCATATTGGCCTTTGTAAAAGTAAAAATAAAAATTAATAATGTCATCTGCCTTCTCATCGAGCGTTCCGACACTTTTCATAATTTGATTGGCTTTTTCAATATTTCCAAGTAACATTTCATGTCTGCCGTCAACAAGCTGATAATAAAGGAGAACTTCACGGTCTTCATCTGTATTTTTTAGCAAATTCTGAATTTTCGCTTTATAGACAGCAGATTTTTCTAAGTCATTCTGAGAAATGACCCTCGTCCACTTGCTAATTTCGTTCGCTACCTCAGCAGAGTGGATTTTCAGCTTTCCCATAACCTCACCCTCTTCTTTTCATTATTATAGCATAGTAAAAGAATGTGAAAATTATTAAATTCGACAATGGGAATATTCAGTTCAAATGGCACAATCTCTAAGAAGCCAGTGACTTTAAAACGCCAACCAATCAGGTCAATAGAAATAGAACTTTCGATCTCGTTTGCTTTAATTACCAAATCCATAAGACCTTTTCCTCTCATCCTTTTTCTTACGAATGAGCGTTTTCTTCTTCTATTTTGAAGACTTCATGATCGACTGGCGCAGCTGATTACCACTACTCTATGTCTTTTTTATTTTTTTCATGCTTTATTTTTCATTTTATTCTGAAAATAAAGCAGCCCGTTTGTCCAATTTAAACATTAAAATGATTTTATCAACCTAACCAATTTTTGACAACATGTTTCAAAATAAAAAAACGTCTCAATGAAGAAACGTTTTTTCATGAAAAATAAACTAGCTAGCTCTATGCTCTAATCGCAGACGATCAGCTACCATGGCAATAAATTCTGAATTGGTTGGTTTCGCTTTTGACATGCTGACAGTATAACCAAAGAGTGAGGAAATGGAATCAATGTTTCCTCTGCTCCAAGCGACTTCAATGGCATGACGAATCGCTCGTTCTACCCTGCTGGCAGTCGTGTTAAATTTCTTTGCAATGTCTGGGTACAACACTTTAGTAATGCTTCCGAGAAGCTCAATGTCATTGTACACCATAGAAATCGCTTCTCTTAAGTATAAATAGCCTTTAATATGAGCAGGCACGCCAATCTCATGAATAATGGTTGTAATGCTCGCATCTAAGTTTTTACGTTTCGGTTCAGGTTTGTTACGAAGAACACTGTTTTGGATTGATGAAGAGCGATGGGTAACTTGTGTGCCGTTTCCACTGACTTGACGAATATGACCTACTAGGTTTTCCATATCAAATGGCTTTAAAATGAAATAGGATGCGCCCAAATCAACTGCTTTTTTCGTGACATCTTCTTGTCCAAATGCCGTTAGCATAATCACACTTGGCTGTTTTGACATTTCATTGTTTTCACGGAGGCGTTCTAGTACAGCAAGACCGTCTAAATGAGGCATAATAATGTCTAAGAGGAGAACGTCGGGCTCTTTATCTTTAAATAATGTCAGGCATTCCTGACCATTATACGCCACGCCAAGTACTTCCATATCTTCCTGTCCCTCAATGTACTCTGTCAAAAGGCCAACAAGCTCTCGATTGTCATCAGCTACACACACTTTAATTTTCTCCACGTTCTTTCCTCCCCAATGTCGATTCCTTTAGTCTTTTGCATTTCTCTTCTGAGTGTTCAATTCGACAAAACCATGCTATCCCCTTTAAAAAACTTTAATTTTCCGAATAATAGAGCATTATCTAGCTTTTTCTACGTTTTTCTTAACGAATCGACGATTATTGCAATTTGACAACATGCTTTTTTCCATTTTGTCGAAAAATCTCTTTTTCCTTATTTTATAACATGATGGAAGAGAAAGAAAGGGTAGAAAAAAACTGCCGGAAGATTCGCGGCAGTTTGATGATCAGCTTGCTTTTTTGTTTTTTTGATAAAGGTCGATCCCTGCTTCTGACAGCATCCATTCAATGTGTACGCCGTACCCGCTAGTCGGATCATTGACGAATACGTGTGTGACAGCTCCAATGACTTTGCCATTTTGGATGATAGGGCTTCCGCTCATTCCTTGGACGATTCCGCCCGTTTTGCTTAAGAGCCGCTCATCTGTTACCTTCAATACCATTCCTTTAGTTGCTGGGAATTTCTGCGGTGTTGTGCTGACGATTTTAATATCAAACTTCTCCACTTTATCATGATCCACAACGGTTAAAATTTCTGCTGGGCCTTCTTTTACTTCATTTGATAAAGCGACTGGAAGTGGCTTATCTGCTACATGATTTTCAAGCTTTTCCGTTAACGTACCAAAGATACCAAAAGGGCTGTTGCGGGAGATATCTCCTATTGTTTTTCTTTCGGAAGAAAATCTCGCCAATTTTTCTCCAGGATTGCCTCCTGTGCCTTTTTCAATCGATGTCACGGTTGATCTGACAATTTCACCATTGTCGACAACAATTGGTTTTTTTTGTATCCATGTCAGAAATCACATGCCCAAGGGCACCATATTTTTTAGATGAAGGTTCAAAAAAGGTCATCGTGCCGATTCCTGCTGCAGAATCACGAATGTAAAGACCAATTCGATAGATGCCTTCACTTGCATCTTTTGCCGGTGTTAATGTTGTTTGAAAGGTTTTATGATCTCTCTTTATGAGCAAACGAAGCGTTTCACCCGTTTTCCCTGCTTTCTGAATAAATGGGGTGAGGTCATTCATTTTCTCCATTTTTTGACCATTGATTTCAATGATCATATCCCCTGACTGAATGCCTGCGGCTTCACCTGGTGATTTTTTGCCGTCTGCTGTTGTGATTTGATGAAAACCTACAACGAGAACTCCTACAGAGTGGAGCTTGACGCCAATGGATTGTCCTCCAGGAACGACTTTTAATTCAGGGAGAACGTCAACTTTTGTTTTCTTAATAGGAAATCCTTTAAAATCATAAACAATTTCGGCTTTTCCCGCCTTTTGTCCTGTAATATCCAGCTGATTCTTTTTCTCTGAAAGGCTAAAGGCTGGTGAAGAAGCATTGGCTGACGCTTCAATCGATGTGTCAATTGAGTGCTTCTGTTTTTCAAATACAGCAACATTTGTTGGAATGCTGATGTATTCCTTCACTATGCTCATAAACCCTGTACTTATTAAAGAAACAAGGAGAATCACACCAATGGCTTTTCTCATCTTTTCGGGCATTCATTTTTCACTCTCCTCGCTCCTTACCCACACCAGAACACTCATGTTTTGGCTACATCTTTACTTTTGCCTTCTTCGAGAGGATTTATAACCGACAGCTTTAGAAAATGATTGGATAAATTGATAAAAGAAAAAGACGATTTTATGGGTATATACGCCGGCTTTTACACAACATAAAAAAGGCAGCTGATGATTCAGCTACCCTGTTGTTTTGACATCATTTGCTTGGTGCAATAGTTCTTTTGCGTGTTGTTTTGTCAGCTCAGTCACTTCCACACCGGCAATCATCCGGCCAATTTCACTCACTTTTTCTTCATGACTTAATGGTTTGACACTCGTCAGTGTTCTGCCCGCTTTCGAGCGTTTCGAAATGAAGAGATGTGTGTCAGCCATTGCGGCTACTTGAGGCAGATGTGTAATACAGAGCACTTGTGATCCAGACGCAACTTTGTAAATTTTCTCAGCAATGGCTTGTGCGACTCTGCCGCTCACGCCTGTATCAACTTCATCGAAAATAATGGATGTGACGTCTTGTTTGGCTGAGAAAATACTCTTCACAGCGAGCATGACACGTGAGATTTCTCCACCTGAGGCCACTTTCGATAAAGATTTCATCGGTTCGCCTGTATTTGTAGAAATGACAAATTGTGCTTGGTCGATTCCATTTTTCCCGAGCTGGACCGGTTTTCCGTCTAATAGCGGACAATCGGTGCTGCCAAAAGGCGCATATCGAACAGAAAAAGCTGTGTCAAATGATGACTTCTCCATATACAAATCCTTGAGCTCCGTTTGAATTTGCTTCGCTAGCTTTTTGGCCCATTTTTTACGTAACTCCGAAACGTTAAGTGCTTCCAGCAGGGCATCACGGCTCATCGCATCCAGTTTATTTTTGAGCGTCTGCAGATGGCTGTCTCGATTTTGGATTTGATCTATTTCTTCTTCAATCTTCGCCGCATACTCCAAAATTTCCTCAACGGTTGTGCCGTATTTTCGTTTTAACTGCTTCATTTCATTCAGCCTGGATTCAATAAAATCAAGACGAGCCGGATCGAATTCTAATTGATCCAGCATGCTTCGCATTTGGAAGGTTGAATCCTCTAATAAGTAGTAGGAATTCGATACTTGTTCAGATAGCTTTTTCAAATCATCATTGATCTCAGACACTTGCTCAAGCTCGCTTGAGGACATGCCAACCCAATCTAGTCCTCCTTGCTCATTACGCAAAGCGTTATACGCGTTTTGGAGTGAGGAATAGATTTTCTCGTAGTTGCTGATTTGATGACGCTCTTCCTGAAGCCGCTCATCTTCTCCCGGCTCTAACTGCGCTGCCTCAATCTCCTCTAGCTGAAATTGCAGTAAATCTAAGCGGTGCACCATTTCCTGCTCATTCTCGGACAACTGTCTTAGCTTTTGAGCCGTCTTCATATATTGATCATATGCTTCTTGATACTGCAAGAGAGCCGGTGCAATTTCTTCTGCTCCAAATTGATCGAGCAAATGCAGATGATTTTCATCTTCCATAAGCAGCTGGTTATCGTGCTGACCATGTATATCAAGCAAAAGCCGCCCTACTTCACGTAAAAGTGAGATGGTGACAAGCTTTCCATTAATGCGGCAAATGCTTTTCCCGCTGTTGTTAATATCACGGCGGAGGATCATCATTTCATCTGATGCGTCAATTCCCTGCTCTTCGCATAGAGAAAATACAGGATGATCGGCTGGTACAAGAAAAAGCCCTTCCAGCTCTGCCTTTTTTTCACCATAGCGAACAAATTCAGAGGACCCTCTTCCTCCCACAAGAAGTGAGACAGCGTCAATCATGATGGATTTTCCGGCACCTGTTTCCCCTGTTAGGACTGTGAGTCCTTTTTCAAATGAAACCGTTAACTCTTCAATGATTGCAAAGTTTTTAATGGTTAGTTCTGCTAACACTCAGTTGACACCTCTTTAGTAAACCTGATTCTTTATAGAAGCTCTAAAATTTTGCTCGAAACTGTCTCTGTATCATCTGGGGTGCGGCAAATGATTAGAATGGTATCATCTCCGCAAATCGTTCCCATAATTTCTTCCCAATCTAAATTATCCATTAAAGCACCGATCGCCTGAGCATTACCCGGCATTGTTTTAAGAACAATTAAATGACTGGCAGCATCCATTTTTATAAATGCATCCATTAGGGATCGCTTCAGCTTTGACAGCGGGTTAAACCGCTGATCAGCAGGAAGACTGTATTTATATGTTCCATTGTTCGTCGGAACTTTCACTAAATGTAATTCTTTAATATCTCTAGAAACGGTCGCTTGTGTGATGTTATATCCATCGGCTTTCAAAATATCGACCAATTCATCTTGTGTTTCGATCTCTTGGCTTGCAATGATTTCTCTAATTTTAATATGCCTTTGACCTTTATTCATATTTGACCCCCCTAGGCGTTTTATTCTCAGTTTGTCTTTATGTTCTATGTTATATGATGCACACTTCAAAAAACAAGCATTACGTGAGATCCTGTCGATTCTCGTCTTTTGACCATGTAAAAAGGAATAATAGCGAGCTATTATTCCTTTTGTTTCAATGATTTCATGTGTCAGCCGGCTCAGAGCTGTTTTTCTTTTCTTTCAATACAGAATGGGCTTCCTTCACGACTTTCTCAAGTTCTGAAACCGGAAGCGCCATATTCTCCTCTTGATCAGGATGAAGCACTAAATGAAGCAGAAATTCAATATTTCCGTCTCCACCAGTGATAGGCGAAAATGAAACATCCTTTACATCATAGCCTTCTTTAGCAGCAAATTGATTCATCTCTTCTAGTACACCGAGGTGAACAGACGGCTCGCGCACGATGCCTTTTTTCCCAACAAGCTCTCTGCCCGCTTCAAATTGAGGCTTGACGAGTGCAATACAGTCCCCACCCGGAACAAGAATATGCTTTAAAGCTGGCAGAATGAGTTTAAGTGAAATAAAAGATACATCAATTGAAGCCACTTCTGGTAATCCTTCAGTAAAATCAGCTGGAACGGAATGGCGGAAATTGGTGCGCTCCATGACGATGACCCTGTCATCCTGCCTTAATTTCCACGCAAGCTGATTGTAGCCAACGTCTACAGCATATGATTTGACCGCTCCATTTTGAAGTGCACAATCAGTAAATCCACCTGTTGATGAGCCAATATCAATCAGCAATTTCCCTTCAACTGTCAGGTCAAATTCTTTGAGCGCTTTTTCGAGCTTTAACCCGCCGCGGCTTACGTATTTGAGAGGATTCCCCTTCACTGTGAGCGGAGTATCACGAGCAATTTTCTCTCCTGGTTTATCCAAACGGTTTTCATTTGAGTAAACGATTCCTGCCATGATGGCACGCTTTGCTTTCTCTCTTGTTTCCATTAGTCCTTGTTCGACTAATAAAACGTCAAGTCGTTCTTTCTTTGATGTCATGATCCAATTCCTTTTCTTGGTGCTGCGGGAAGCAGGTCACGTAAAGTCTCAGCAACCTGTGCTTTCGTCAGACCAATTTCTTCAAGCAGGGCATCAACACTTCCATGCTCAATAAATTGATCTGGGATACCCATACGTTCTACTTTGATATGTGATGCTTTTTTGTCGTGTAGATATTCTAATACGCTGCTGCCAAATCCGCCTTGGAGCACAGCTTCTTCAATTGTTAAAATCGGAATCCCTTCTGAAAGAATGTCATTTAGCATCGCTTCATCAAGCGGCTTAATAAATCGAGCATTGACGACACGAATTGATTTTCCTTCTTTTTGAAGTTCCTCAGCTGCTTGCAGCGCCATTTTAATCGTCGTACCAAATGTTAAGATGACGGCATCCTTCCCTGGACGAAGAACCTCCCAAGACCCAATCGGAATGGTTTTCAGCTGTTCATCCATTTTCACGCCCAGCCCATTTCCACGCGGGAAACGCATGGCAATAGGACCGTCATCATACTGAATGGCTGTATTGACCATGTGCTGACCTTCATTTTCATCCTTCGGCATCATGAGCACCATATTCGGCATATGACGCATAAAGGCAATATCAAACACACCTTGATGCGTTTCTCCATCTGCGCCGACAAGACCCGCACGGTCAATCCCGATAAAGACATTGAGGTTCTGACGGCAAATATCATGCAGCACTTGATCATAAGCTCTTTGCAGGAACGTTGAATAAATCGCTAAAAATGGCTTCATATCCTGCGTCGCAAGCCCAGCTGCCATTGTGGCTGCATGCTGCTCAGCAATCCCTACATCAAACATTCGCTCTGGAAATTCCTTTGCAAAGCCTTCAAGTTTTGAGCCAACAGGCATCGCAGGCGTGATGGCCACAATTCGCTCATCTTTCCGCGCCAGCTTTCTGACAGTTTCACTGACAAGACCACTCCATGACGGTGCAGCTGCTGCCGGTTTTACAAAATCACCCGTATCAATTTTGTATGGACCTGTGCCGTGCCATGTCCCAATTTTATCGGATTCTGCCGGCTGATAACCTTTTCCTTTTTTCGTGATGACATGCAGCAGGACAGGGCCTTTTGTTTTCTTTGCATATTCAAGGTTTTCAAAAAGATCGTCATAAGAATGTCCATCGACAGGACCTAAGTAAGTGAATCCCATTTCCTCAAAGAACATGCCAGACACAAGTAAATACTTGAGACTGTCTTTAATACGCTCTGCTGTAGCAGCAAGCTTTCCGCCTACAGCTGGGATCCGCTTGAATAAATATTCAAGCTCGTCCTTTACCCATTGGTATTTGCCTGCTGTGCGTAGTCTGCCAAGCATTGTGTGAATTGCACCGACGTTTGGTGCAATACTCATTTCATTATCGTTTAAGATAACGATCATATCTTTCTTTTCATCACCGATATGATTCAAGGCTTCCAGCGCCATACCTCCGGTTAATGCACCATCTCCGATAATCGGCAGGATATATTCATCTGTCCCTTTAATATCCCGCGCCGCTGCCATACCCATCGCGCCAGATAATGAGGTTGAGCTGTGGCCTGTTTCCCAAACATCATGCTCACTTTCATTTCGTTTAGGAAAACCGCAAAGTCCTTTATATTGACGAAGTGTATCAAACTCCGCCCCTCTTCCAGTTAACAGTTTGTGAACATAAGACTGATGTCCAACATCCCAAAGGAATTTGTCTTTCGGGCTGTCAAATACTTTATGAAGGGCAACCGTAAGTTCAACGACACCCAGATTCGGACCGATATGCCCGCCAGAGTTAGCCAAGGACTCAATTAAAAACATTCGAATGTCAGCACTAAGCTCCTCTAATTCTGCATTTGACATTCCTTTTAGAAACGTTGGATTTTTTATTGATAAAAGATCCAATCAGGATCAACTCGCTTTCAACAAAATTTCTATCTACATATATAATGCCTTATTCCTTTGAAAACCAAGCGGGAATAAGAGTTGTCTCATCATGATAAACTGTTTACAGTTTACCACAATTGCTCGAAGACCCTCAAATCTAGGCTGTTTTTAATGATCTCTTGAGGCGATTAGATCACATAACTCATGCAGCAATTGCTGCTCTAATTCAAGATTTGAGACAATTTCTTTTGCACGTGTGATGTGTTCATGCAGTTTTTCTTTTGCTCCTGAAAGCGTTAATAAAGAAGGATATGTCGACTTTTCATTCGCTGTATCAGAGCCGACCCGTTTTCCTATTTTTTCTTCGCTTCCTTCGAGGTCTAAAATGTCATCACGGATTTGAAAAGCAATGCCAATATGATAGCTGAATTCTCTTAGTTTTTCGATATCGTCATCTGATGCTCCTGCCATCATTGCACCTGCTGTGACGCTGAATGTGAGAAGCTTTCCTGTTTTCCGGGCGTGAATGGATTCTAGTTCTGCAAGCGGGACTTGTTTTTGCTCTGCTTCCATGTCATCAAATTGACCGCCAACCATTCCTAGTGCACCTGCTGACCTCACAAGCTCATCTACGATTCTGAGCTTTTGGTCAGCAGAGACGCTGCTAGATAACTCCGATGTAATCAGACGGAAGCTTTCTGTTAAAAGAGCATCGCCAGCAAGAACCGCTGTTGCTTCCCCGTATACTTTATGGTTGGTCGGCTTTCCTCTGCGAAGGTCATCATCGTCCATGCAAGGAAGGTCGTCGTGTATCAATGAATACGTATGAATCATCTCTACAGCACAGCCCACCGGTATGCCGTCTTCTTCGTTTTTTCCGTAGGCATGTAATAAAGCAAGAACGAGAACAGGACGAAGTCTTTTCCCTCCAGCTTTAAGAGAGTAAAGCATCGAAGATTTTAGATCTTCTGGAATCTTCAATTCCTGAACATATGTAAATAAATAATCTTCAATGGCCTGTTTTCGTGTTGTTAAAAAATCCTGCAAATTACTTGTCACCAGCATCTGCCTCCTTCACTGAGAAAGGAGCCAGCTCACCGTCCTCTTTTAAAATGAAATCCATCTGCTTTTCAACGTGCTGTAATTTTTCATGACAAAGCTTTGAAAGTGTCATTCCTTCTTGGAAATAATGAATGGCTTGCTCAAGTGGTACATCTCCTTCTTCGAGCTTCCCAACGATCTCCTCAAGACCTTTCATCGCTTCCTCAAATGTCATTTGTTCTTCTTTTTGTTTATTTGGTTCTGTCATGATGATTGCCCCTCCTTCTCAATAACCTCACAAATCAGACGTCCATCCTTCATAGTAATAGCCAGCTGATCCTTCGTATCAACTTGGTTCACACTTTTAATCAGTTCATCATCTTTATAGGCTAAACTGTAGCCTCTTTCCATCACTTGAAGTGGATTTAATGCATTTAGTTTACCAAGAACAGATTGGAACTGCGAATGAATTGTTTTCATTTGCACATTCATGCTGCGGATGAGCTGTTCTGTTTCATTGGCATGGCGTTTTTTCGCCTGAAGCAGCTGCTCTTTTGGATGAAGCGGCTTCAACCTGTATGTCTGGCGATCTAGTTGACTGCGTTTTTGTTCAATTTGTCTCGTCAGCTGTTTTTGAAAACGGTCAAATACCAAATCGAATTGCTGCTCTTTTTGCTCCTGCAATCGTTTTGGAAATCGGAAAGCATAAGAGGATTGCAGCGCCACAAGACGATCTTTCGCTTGTGAAGTTCGATTCTTCACGGCCCTTGTCAGCCGAATGTCGATGGATTTGATTCGTTCTATTAAATCGGCTGTGCTTGGAACAGCGAGCTCGGCTGCTCCTGTTGGTGTGGGTGCTCTCATGTCTGCAGTGAAATCACTGATCGTAAAGTCCGTTTCGTGCCCCACTGCAGAAATGATTGGAATGTCTGATGCGAAGATCGCTCTTGCAACAGCTTCTTCATTAAAGGCCCAAAGTTCTTCGATCGAACCGCCTCCTCTTCCGACAATCAAGACATCACAGAGCTGTTTTTCATTTGCTTCCTTGATCCGCTCTACGATTGAACGGATGGCATTTTCACCTTGGACAAGCGCCGGAAGCACAATGATTTTCGCCTGCTGATAGCGCCGGTTAATCGTTGTAATGACATCCCGGACAGCCGCTCCTGTTGGGGATGTAATGACACCAACAATCTCTGGATATTCAGGAATTGGTTTTTTATAGCGCACATCAAATAAGCCTTCACTTGCCAGCTTTTTCTTCAGTTCTTCATAAGCGAGATGAAGAGCACCAACACCATCAGGCTGCATTTCTTTTGCATATAATTGATAGTTGCCGCTTGGTTCATATACTTGAATCCCGCCGCGTACAAACACTTTCATTCCGCTTTTTGGTGTAAAAGGCAGCTTTGCTGCGGAACGCTGGAACATGACAGCTTGCATGCGTGCGTTTTCGTCTTTTAAGGTGAAGTACACATGACCTCTTGAATGAATCTTCACATTGGATAACTCACCTTTGATCCAAATATCTTCTAAATGCGGATCAACATCAAATTTTCTTTTTATGTATTTTGTAAGGGCTGTGACCGTCACAAAGGCTTTTTCACTCATGACGTATTCCTCCTCTTCAAAAACGCACATTCATCCACCGGCAACATGCAGGTGGATGAATGGATAAAGCTTATGCTAATGTACGTTTTGCTGATTTAACCGTATTGTGTGCAAGCATCGTGATCGTCATTGGACCGACTCCGCCAGGGACTGGTGTGATGTAAGAAGCTTTTTCTTTTGCTCCTTCAAAATCAACATCCCCGACAAGCTTCCCAGTATCCAAACGATTGACTCCTACATCGATGACAATTGCGCCTTCTTTGATTTGGTCAGCTTTAATAAAGTTTGCTCGACCGACGGCAACAACTAAAATGTCCGCTTTTAACGTGTGTTCTGAAATATTCGCCGTTCTTGAATGGCAGTAAGTAACCGTTGCGTTTTCATTTAACAGCAATTGTCCAACTGGTTTGCCGACAATATTGCTGCGCCCCACAACAACCACTTTTTTTCCAGAAAGATCGACACCCGTTTTGTTCAATAATTCAACAATGCCTGCTGGTGTACAAGGAAGGAATGTATCTTCCCCAAGCAGCATTTTCCCGATATTTAAAGGATGGAAACCATCTACATCTTTCTCAGGTGAAATACGTTCAATAACGGCTTTTTCAGAAATGTGTTTAGGCAGTGGAAGTTGAACAAGAATCCCGTGGAATTGATCGTTCGCATTGTACTGATCAATCAGCTGAAGCAATTCTTCTTCTGTTAAAGAAGCATCTAAATGATCAAGCTGGAAATGCATGCCCATTGCTTCTGCTGCTTTTTTCTTCCCGCGCACGTAAGAAAGTGAAGCCGGATCATCACCGATTAGAATAACGGCAAGACCAGGTGTGACTCCTTTTTGTTTTAGCTCTTCTACTTCTTTTGCTAATTGTTCACGCTTTTCTTTTGCTGTTTCTTTCCCATCGATGATTGTTGCTGTCATGTCGAATCCTCCTATTGCTGCTTTAGGTCGTTTTTAATGTTCGAAAGTACACCATTTACAAATTTCGGTGCTTTATCATCGCCGAATAATTTGGCGAGTTCAATCGCTTCATTCATTGAGACACTAACTGGGATGTCTTCTTGATACACCATCTCGTACACAGACAGCCTTAAAATGGCTCTGTCTACGTTTGCAATACGATCGAGTTTCCAATTCACTAGGTGCTGGGAGATCATGTCATCAAGCTTGTCCTTTTGTTCAAGCACACCGAAAACCAGTTCCTCGAAAAAAGGATCTGATTCTTGTTCATCCAGCGCATGTGTAATGGCCTCTTTCGGATCAATATTGCTCACATCAATTTGAAATAATGTTTGTAGCGCCTTTTCTCTTGCAGTTCTTCTTTTCATTATTTACTCCTTTAACCACTTTATCCGCTTGTCGTTAAGCCATACAGAGATCATAACATATTTTGACCGTGGTCGCACCAAGATCCATGCGAGCTGTGACGAAAAACGAATCCATCAACGCGTGACGTTATCAATATTCGGAAATCACCCAAAAATGGGCTTTAAAAAACCAAAGAGGCAATGCCTCCTTGGTTTCACTTGAACCCTTCTTTACATTTCTTGATCTACTTCAGCCTCAGGTGCTTTTGTATCAAATTGAATGCCAACAACATGAATGTTAATTTCATTAATCGTTAAGGCAGTCATGTTTAAAAGGGTTTGACGGATATTTTCTTGTACAGCAGTGGATACCTTTGGAATGGATAGGCCAAATTCAACCACACAATACACATCGATTGTGATGCCTTCATCAGAGACATCTACTTTTACACCTTTACGGTGATTTTTCTTACCAAAGCGTTCTGCTACATCAGCAGCGAAATTGCCTCGCATTTCGGCAATGCCTTCGACTTCTGAAGCGGCGATCCCAGCAATGACTTCAATCACTTCTGGTGCAATTTGCACTTTTCCCAATTGATCTTCATCAAGGTTCATTTCAAGCAAATTGTTTTCTGACACGATCATTCACCTCCGAAAGCTGTAATTATTTCATGATTTGGTATGTTTCTAAAAACTTCGTATTAAAATTACCGCTCACAAATGTTTCATGCTCGAGCAATCTAAGGTGGAATGGAATCGTTGTGTAGACTCCTTCAATGACGAATTCTTGAAGCGCACGTTTCATTTTCGCAATCGCTTCTTCTCTCGACTTACCATATGTGATCACTTTTGCAATCATGCTGTCATAATATGGCGGAATCACATAGCCCGGATAAGCGGCAGAATCAACACGTACTCCTAAACCGCCTGGCGGAAGATACATTTTAATTTCACCAGCTGAAGGCATGAAGTTTTTCTCTGGGTTCTCTGCATTGATACGGCATTCGATTGCCCAGCCTTCATATACGACATCCTTTTGTGTAAGAGAAAGCTTCTCACCTGATGCAACCTTGATCTGTTCTTTGATCAAGTCTACACCTGTGACCATTTCTGTCACAGGATGCTCTACTTGAATACGAGTATTCATTTCCATGAAGTAGAACTTCTCTTCATTATAATCATAAATGAATTCGACTGTTCCAGCACCTGTGTATTCAACAGCTTCTGCTGCTTTTACGGCTGCTTCCCCCATTTGTTCACGGATGTCTGCATTCAGTGCTGGTGATGGTGTTTCTTCAAGCAGCTTTTGCATTCTTCTTTGGATCGAGCAATCACGCTCTCCTAAGTGAATGGTATTGCCATGCTGATCTGCAAGCACTTGAATTTCCACATGTCTAAAGTCTTCAATGAACTTTTCTAAATAGACACCTGGGTTCCCAAAGTTTTGCGCCGCTTCCTGCTGCGTGATGGTGACTCCGTTAATAAGCTCTTCTTCTGTACGAGCCACACGGATTCCTTTACCGCCTCCGCCTGCAGTTGCTTTAATAATGACAGGATACCCAATACTAGCTGCTGTTGAAACAGCATCATCCAGATCTTTTACAATTCCTTGCGAACCAGGAACGATCGGGACGCCTGCACTCTTCATTGTTTCTCGCGCAACATCTTTCGTTCCCATTTTGGAAATCGCTGACGCGGTTGGTCCAACAAATATCACATTACATTCCTCGCAAAGCTCTGCAAAGTCTGCATTTTCTGCTAAAAAGCCGTATCCTGGATGGATCGCATCTGTTCCTGTTAATTTTGCTACGCTGACAATATTCGTGACATTTAAATAACTATCTTTAGAAGCAGTCGGTCCGATGCAATATGCTTCATCAGCCATTTGTACATGCAGCGCATCGCGATCCGCTTCAGAAAATACCGCAACAGTTTCAATTCCAAGCTCTTTACAAGCGCGGATAATTCTAACTGCGATTTCTCCTCTGTTTGCAATTAATAGCTTTTTAATCATGATCGTACTCCTTACTCTGCTTTCACTAGAAAGAGGGGTTGTCCGAATTCTACAAGCTGACCGTTTTCAGCTAATACTTCGACGATTTCACCTTTTACTTCTGCTTCGATTTCATTAAACAGTTTCATCGCTTCAACGATACATACAACTGAATTTTCCTTCACCTTAGAACCTGTTGTCACGTATGGATCTGCTTCTGGTGAAGAGGAAGCATAAAATGTGCCAACCATTGGGGATGTGATTTTATGCAGATTTTCAGACGCAGTTGCCTCTTGTGCAGGGGCTTCAGTCTGAGCTGGAGCTTGTGCTGTAGGAGCTTGTTGAGCTGGAGCTGCTTGGACAGGAGCCACTGGTGCTTGTGCCGCAACTTGCTGAACGACTTCTTTATTTTTCTTCAGTTTGATTTTCGCACCTTCGTTTTCGTACGTAAATTCGTCGATTGTAGAGTCGTCAATTAATTTAATCAGTTCATGAATTTCTTCAATTTTTAACATGGATTTGCACCCCTATGTATGGATTTATCTTTTAATTATAGGCTAGTACTAAAAGTACGTACTATACACATCTTACAGGAGGATTTCAATGAATTCAACTACTATTGTGGCGAAGCGTCTCGCGAAAGCACCTTGGAAGGGGCGTCAAGCCGCATCAAAAAACGCCCTTTTCGGCAAAGGGCGCCAATTCATTTTTTATTGATTAGTGGGCTCAAAAGTGACAGCTACGTTATCAAGACCTCTCATTTCTTTTGTGACCATATCAATAATATCGGCCGCTTGAGACTTTGATTTTTTATCAGAACGAACCGTGATGCTCACTTTATCTCCTTCAGCACTTACGAGCGCATCTTTATAGCCTTTTGTTTTGATCAAGGTCTCGAGCTGACGCTCAGTTCCTTCTGCCTCACTAAGTGCTGTCATTTGATCGTATGCTTCACTTTTTTCTTGTGCCGTCGCATCGTCACTAGAAACGATTTCGTTGTATTCTTCGCGCTGCTTGCTTCGTTTATCTTCAAGCTCTAGTCTGTATGTTGTAAATAGCTCATCGTCTGTTTGCTCTGACACAGCCTTTCCTTCTTCACCGCTTGTTTCGATATCCTCTTGTTTGCCGTTTGTTTCTTTGTCAGTGGATTTCTTATCAGCGCCTTTTTCCATTCCCTTGTCCGTCCCTTTTTCGGTTTCAACCTTTTTCTCTTCAGTCCCTTTTGATTTCGTATCTTCTACTGTCACTGCATTTTCACCCTGTGGAGACATGATATAGTACACACTTAATACGACAACTAAACTTAGCATCGTTAATAGCCAAACCGTTTGTTTTTTTAACATCATTCCGAATCCTCCTTGATTTTTTTAGGGGCAACAGCCACTCTATGGCTCGGTACATCAAGCACTCGTGTAACCGCTTCAATGATGGTTTTCTTTATTTGAACGTTGTCTACTCCTTGAGCAACAACGAGGACACCTCGAATTTCTGGTTTTTTCGTTTGCACAACGACTGGTGTTTCTTCATTGCCATTTTTGATGATGACGACTTCTTCTTCTTTTGTTTGATCGGTGACACTTCGTACGCCGCCTTCTTTATCTGTTTCCTCGGTCGTTGTACTTTTATTGGATTTGTTTTTTTCAAACACTTTTAAAGACGTTGCATCTACATTGACCACGATGGATACATCCTCAACGCCGATGATGGTCTCTAAAATTTCTTTCAGCTGGTTTTCGTATTCTTGCTCCACGTCCTCAATTGAATTCTTTGGTTTACCTGAGGATGCCGGTTTGAATACCTCCTGCTCTTCTGAGGATGTTTTTGCAGCAGGAACCGCAGCTTGTTGTTTGCTTGATGGCGGTGACAAGATCTGACTGACTAACATGAAAGATACGCCGATAATGAATACAAGCAGCAAGTAATGGTGCTTCGTTAATTTGGGTTTCCCTTCACCTTTTTCAGGCGGCTGGAAGAATGATTTCAGCTTTTGTTTCCAGTCCTTGTTATTCATGATCTGCTGCGTCACCTCCCTCAATGTTCAGCGCGATGTGCTCAGGACTCGTATTCCAAACATCAGCCAGTGTCTCTTTCACCCTTGTGATCTCTTTGCTAGAAGATTCAGCGCTTTCCTCCTTTTGCCTGGAGAGATCAATGTCCACCTTTGCCACCGTTTCTACAGCATCACCTGTGAGCCGGGAAAGAACTGCTTTGATGCGAAATTGATCCGCCTCCATATTCTGATCCAGATGCTCCTCATCAGCCAGCACTTCTATGTGTTTCATTTCATAGCTCTCCTTCTCCAGTGGCTCCTTTGCGCTTTTTTCTAGTTGGACAGCCATTTGCTTTAAAATATATGCACGCTGAGAGGCTTGTATTTCTTTTTTTTCTAAATTCATCTGATTTTTTATTTCTTCTGACTGCGCTTCTTCCTTCCCTTTCATCAATTCTGCAAAAATTTGGTCAGGATCTGCTCGAAATAAAGCAAAAATCGGATTGAGCATTACCACGATGAGCAGCAGACTGACGACCATTTTTGCATACTTTTGCATGCTCGAATTGGGAAGCAGAAGATCAATGACAATCGCAAATAAGATAAAGAGAATAATACTTGTGATCCATTCCGTGAGAAAGCTCAAAAGGTGTCCCCTCCTTACTTCATCATCATGGTCAGGTTACCCGCAGTAATGATGACGGTAATGCTTAAAAAGAACATGAGCGACACAACAGCAAGTGCGGCAAATATATACAGCACACTTTTTGAAATGACATCAAGACAGCTAATGATGGGTCCGCCCCCTAACGGCTGAAGGATCGCTGCAGCAAGCTTATATATAAGGGCTAACGAAAGTACTTTAATCGCCGGGAAGGCGGCAATTGAAATCAAAATGGCGACCCCAACTAGTCCAACTGTATTTTTAAGTAAAACAGAGGCGCTGATCACGGTATCCGTCGCATCTGTAAACATTCTGCCTAGGACAGGGATGAAGTTTCCGGTAATGAATTTGGCTGTACGAAGAGCGATTCCATCAGTAACCGCTGCAGATGCACCCTGAACGGAAATGACGCCGAGAAAAACGGTTAAAAAAACGGCAAGCCCGCCAATTGCCACATTTCTTAACAGCTGCGCAAGCTGAGTGACCTTGTATTGTTCGGTCAGGGTACTGATAATGCTTAATATTGCTGATAAAAAGATGAGCGGGAGAACAACATATTGAATGAAAACACCGCTCGTGTTCATTAAAAATAAAATAACGGGATGAAAGAATCCGGCTGAGACAAGTCCGCCTGATGAAGCAATAAGCGCTAGTAAAAGAGGAATAAGAGCAAGAATAAAACTGGTCATCGTTTGAATGGCTTCTGTGGCATAGGAAATCGCCACATGAAAGCTGTTGAGTGCAATAATAATCAGTACCATATAAACAAGAGCATATGCGACTTTGCTGACAGTGCTTTGTTCAAAGGCATTTTGCAAAAGCTGCAAAAGCGAACAAAAGATGGTGAGTAAAATGAGAGTACCTAGGAGCTTTCCGTTTGCAATGACCTCGTGAAATAGATAATGTACAAAGGCTTTCAGCCATGTTTGGGGAGACAGCTCTTTATCGCCGTCAATCATTTCCTTCACTGTGCCCTTTTGGCTTTCTGGCAAAAAGCCGCCATACTCGTCCAAAATGGTTTCCCAAAAGTCACTGATGGAATGAAGCTCAAGTGCATCAGCCTGTCCATTCGCCACTTCCTGTGCTGCTGGCTGTTCATTAGATAAAGGTTCTTTTTCTTCTGCCCCTGCATGCGGAGCAATCAGCCAAAAGAAAAGCATCAATCCCATTACAGCGGTCACCCGTTTCATTGTCATCACCTCTTTTCATTTACGTCATGGACGGGATCATTCCTAAGATCGTCTCAATGATGACTGTTAAAATCGGGACTGCCATGACCAAGATGAGAATCTTACCGCCTAGCTCTATTTTTGATGCAATGGCGCCTTGCCCAGCATCTTTCGTCAGCTGAGCACCAAATTCCGCAATATAGGCAATGCCGATGATCTTCAATATGGTTTCAACATACTTCATATTGACGCCGGCACTTGCTGCAATTTTTTCAATCATTGAGATAATGGCATAGATTTGATCAATTAAATAAAGGAAAATCACACATCCAGTAAAAACGACAAGCATAAAGGCGAAGGTTGGCTTTTGTTCTTTGACGATTAATGCTAAAAAAGTAGCGATTAAACCAAGTCCAACAATTTGTATGATTTCGATTTGTAAGCCCTCCCCTATCCTTGAAATAGAAATACGGCTTTAATCTTTTTAAACAAATCGTCTACAATGGTTGCCACCATAAACAAAATGTAGATAAACCCAAGCAGCGTCACCCACTGAGCGTACTCTTTCTTCCCCATTTGGTCTAAAATCGTATGGAGAAAGGCCACGACGATGCCTACTCCGGCAATTTGAAAAATGACGTTTACATCAACGCCCATGCTCTCGACTCCCTTCCTCTCACATCAATAAAAGAATCAGTAACAATCCGCTTAAAAACCCGAGGCTTCTGACCATTTTTTCATTTTTCGCTTGGGCGATTTCTGCTTCTTTCTCCTCTGATTCCAAATGGCCTAAAGCAAGCTTGATGTACTTTTGCTGAGAAGTGACATCATGCTGGCCAAGAGTTTCCCCAAAGTGCTTCAGCGCCTCATATTCGCCTTTTTTCAATACAGTCTTTTTCCAAACATCTTCAAGACTTTCGTTCCATGCATGACGTGCAGAAAAAGTCCCCACTTTCAGCTTTTCTGCAAATTGTTCAAACAGCTGATTCACAGGAGGACCTACCTGCGCTGCAATTTGCTCTGCAGCCCGCGCTAAAGGGGTTTGGCCATACATAATTTCAGCTTCAAGAGACTGGAGAGCAAACCGCAGCTGCCGAATTTGTTTAGGTCTGTCGCTATATCGTTTGGCAAACTCGAAACCTCCCCAAGTCGTGGCCGCGACAATGAAAATAGCGCCAATGAGCTTTAACATACGTCCACTCCCCGCCTCCATTTCATCTCTTGGCCGTCCCCGCCGTACATCCGCCCGATCGTACCTGGTCCATTGTTTCGATTTAATTCAACATATCGTTCAAACACACGAAGCTCCCATAACGGCTTAAATGAAGGACGTTTATATACATCTTCAAGTGAATAGCCATGAGCTGAGACGATGATGTTGACTCCGGCATGAATCGCTTCTAAAAGTGCCTCGACATCCTCACTTTTTCCGATTTCATCGACAATCATGACCTCTGGGCTCATTGACCGAATCATCATCATCAACCCTTCAGCCTTTGGACACGCATCGAGTACATCAATCCGGTGGCCAAAATGGTGCTGCGGCACCCCTCTTATACAACCGGCGATTTCAGAACGCTCATCAATAATGCCTGTTTTTCTAGGAGGGATTGTCTTTGTGCCAGTACTAGCAAGACGTGCTATATCTCGGAGCAATGTGGTTTTTCCCGTTTGCGGGGGACCGATGATCAGTGTATTGTGCCAGTGCTTTTCATATAAATAAGGAAGAAAGGGAAGCGCAATCCCGATTTTTTCTTTCGCAATGCGGATATTAAATGAAGAGATATCTCTTAGCCCTTTGACAAATCCGTTTTCAACGACCACCTTTCCTGCCAGTCCTACTCGGTGTCCGCCAGATATGGTGATATAGCCCTGTTTTAGCTCTTCCTCAAGTGTGTACATGCTGTAATTGCTCAGCCTGCCTAATAGCTGAGACGCATCTTCCCAGGTTGTGTGATAAGAAAGAAAACGTGGTTTTCCTCCTTGCATCAGTTCAATAGGACGATCCGTGCGAATGCGGATTTCTTCTATTTGCGCCCATTCCGCCTCATTCAGCAACCTGAGTTCTTGTCCAATCGAGTGCGGGAGAATATCCAACAAACTCCGCAACGAATTCCCCTCCTTTTTTTCTTCTCTAAAATGTATGATGTGAGCCGTTAATTATGCCAAGCCGTTTCACTTATAGATCCCAACAAGAATAAACACGACACCAATGAAAATGAACACGAGCTTTGCATAGGATAGCTGCCCTGCAATTTGATAGATTCCAATCGTCATCGTGATGATAAAAATGAGTGGCCCGATGATCGCCAATATACTATTGATGACCACCGCTTTCCGTACATCATTTGTGATTAAAATGAGGATGGCTGCCGTCAGTTCAATGGCGGCGGATAAGAACCTCATGCCTGCCATTGCAGCGACCGACGGGTGTATGCCTGGGAGAAATTGTTTCATATAGAACCTCCAGCTTTTTTTACACTATATGCTTGACCAGCTGGAAGTAGTCTTGTTTTTCAGGAAGGAAGAGAGATGAATGAGAGAATTGAGAGAAGACCAGTCTTGAGGAGTCATTTTTCAATAAAAAAAGACTGTAAACACGAGGTTTACAGTCTCAGCGTGTAGACAAACCCTCGCATTCGGTGTCAGGTCTGCGCGCTGGTGCTCACGAATAACAAATTCGCTCCGCGCCAGTGCTCACCCTTCCTAGACTGCAAAGGTTTTCTATCACGCTGAAAAGAAGACAAAGGCTGTAAACACGAGGTTTACAGCCTTTTTTCGTTCATTACGCTCTTGAAACGTATGAGCCGTCTGATGTATTAATTACTAGTTTATCTCCTTGGTTCACAAAGAAAGGAACGTTGACGATTAAACCAGTTTCAGTTTTTGCAGGTTTTGAACCGCCTGATGTTGTATCACCTTTAATACCAGGCTCTGTTTCTACTACTTCTAGTTCTACTGTGTTTGGAAGTTCTACTCCAAGTGTTTCAGCACCGTACATCACGATTTGAACAGACATATTTTCAAGCAAATATTTCAGCTCATCTTTAATTTGTGCTTCACTTAGTTCAAGCTGCTCATAAGAACTTGTATCCATGAAGACATGCTGATCACCATTAGCATACAAGTATTGCATTGTTTTTGTTTCGATTTGAGCTTTCGCTACTTTTTCACCTGCGCGGAATGTTTTTTCTTGAATGGCACCAGTACGCAGGTTACGCAGTTTCGAACGAACAAACGCTGCGCCTTTCCCTGGTTTTACGTGCTGGAAATCCACTACTCGCCAAATACCGCCGTCCACTTCAATTGTCAGGCCAGTACGAAAATCGTTTACTGAAATCATTTTGTCATCCTCCTACATTTCACCATCATAATATGATAAGTTCTTTCGGTGAGTGGGTCAATCGTTTATTGCCGTCAGCTGTCAGGACAATATCATCCTCAATTCTCACGCCGCCGACATCTGGCAAGTAAATCCCCGGCTCAACTGTGACGACCATTCCCTCTTCTAAGACGACCTCTGATCGTGAGGAAAGGCCTGGCGCTTCATGTACTTCCATACCTAGCCCGTGCCCGGTTGAATGCCCGAAGTATTGACCATAGCCGTACTTTTCAATGATGTCTCGTGTGATGCGATCAGCTTCTTTTCCTGTTAAGCCTGGCTTGATTCTATCCACACCAGCGTTTTCTGCTTCTAATACGATATGATAAATTTCCTTTAGCTTGTCGCTTGGTGTTCCGACAGCAATCGTTCTTGTCATATCAGAACAATAGCCTTTATAGTAAGCACCGAAATCGAGTGTCACTAAATCACCAGATTCAATTACCTTTTCACTCGCTCTTCCGTGCGGCAGGCTTGAACGAACACCAGAGGCAACAATCATATCGAATGAAGATCCTTCAGCACCTTCTTTTCTCATGAAAAATTCAAGCTCGTTCATGACAGCAATTTCCGTCAGGCCCGGCTTGATGTAAGTGAGAATATGATCAAAGGCTTGATCTGCAATCTTCGCAGCTTCCTCTAATATCTTAATCTCTTCACTAGACTTAATCAAGCGCAACTTTTCAACTGATTCAGAGACTGGAACAAGCTCTATATCACCTGCTTTGGCTACGTACTGCTGATATGTGGCAAATGTCATATGGTTTTGTTCAAACCCAAGGCTTTTTACTCCAAATTCCTTCGCCGTTTGGGCAGCCGTTTCCACAATGTTTCCTTTATGTTCAATGATGTCATAACCTTTGACTTGGTCCTTCGCTTGCTCTGTATAACGGAAGTCCGTGATAAAAGCTGCCCGGTCCTTTGAAACAACTGCAAGGCCGGCAGATCCGGTAAAGCTGGTCATGTACTGTAAATTAAAGCTGCTCGTAATGACAAGGCCATCGATCTCTAATTCACTTAAAAGTGTTCTTAGTTTTTCAAGTTTCATGATGCTGCTCCCCCTTCACTGACTAAATAACGAATCGCCAATTTATACCCTTCTAAGCCTAGTCCAACGATTTGCCCTTGGCATACTGGAGCAAGTACAGAATGATGGCGGAATTCCTCTCTCTTATGAACATTTGAGATATGTACTTCAATGACTGATAAAGAAATACTTGCAATGGCATCTCTCAGCGCATAGCTGTAGTGGGTAAATGCACCCGGGTTAAACACGACACCATCGTACTGATCTTCTGCTTCGTGGAGCGCATCAATCAAATCCCCTTCGTGATTTGATTGAAAGAACGTTAATTGGATGTTTGCTCGTTCTGCAAACTGGAACAAATCCGTCTCTAAATCTGTCAGCGTCTTACTTCCATAAACAGCAGGCTCTCTTTTGCCAAGCCTATTTAAATTGGGTCCATTCAGTACAAGAAAATGAGGCATATGACCACTCCTTCACCCTAATTCAATCTATATTGAGATCTGTTTCTTTTTCCTTAGAAACCTTTCGTTTCCAAAAATATTTTATCATATGAATAGGTGATTTACACTTTATTCTGTCTTTTTCCCGAGTGCCCTCGCAAGCTTTTGACTCGTCAATTCATTATATTCAAACGAAATGCTGTACCCGACAAACATGCCATATAAAATATATAGGCAAAATGTCGTAACAATGGTGCTTTGCTGCAAGTCTTGTACTTGCTTGACATCTGGGAAAATGGGATTAAATACGTAAAAAACAAGGAGCCATAAAAGCCCGCCATAAACCAGACCCATCCAAAAGCCTTTGATCCTTTTTAAAAGCCCATAATAAATAAAGGCGGCTCCAATCGATAAAATTCCTAACAGCACAATACTGATAAAAGTACCAAGTCCTCCCTTTTTCCATTCTCCAAGCACAAATGGCTGAAGCAGCATATTGGGACTCACCTCTGAAAAATGAAACACATGGGTCAGAAACCCAATAAAGCCCCAAAAAACACCGCCTACAAAGCCTGTAGCAGCTGCTCTTGCCACAAGTGATGTCGTTTGCACGGACTGATTTTTTTCTTCTTGGTTTTTCTTTTCATCACGTTTCATTTGTGAACACCTCCAGCAAGTAGTATGTCCAAAATGTCATGAAAAAAAAGGATTTCCATACGTGAGTGTAAAATTTTTAAAACAGGGTATACTGGCTAAAAAGAGGTAGATAGAATTCTAGTAGATAATCGACCTGTGCGCTAGTGATTTCCCCTCTTTTCCTGTACAATAAAGGTATAAGGAAATGCATGTAAATTACAGGAAACAGGCAGGTTGATGAAATATGTCCAATCAAACAAAACCTCCAGCTTATGGAGGGCAGGCAGTTGTCGAAGGTGTCATGTTTGGAGGTAAGAAGAACTATGTGACAGCGATTCGGCGAAAGGACCAGTCCATTGAGTTTTTGAAGCTTCCCCGGACCTCCAATAAACGAACCGCCTTTCTCAAGAAAATCCCCTTTGTCAGGGGTGTTGCTGCACTTGTTGAAGCAAGCGCAAACGGCAGTAAGCACTTAAACTTCTCCAGTGAGCGATATGACTTAGATCCTTCTGAAGATCATACTCTTGAAAAAGAACAAAAAAGCTCGAAATTATCCATGATTTTCGGCATTGCTGTGATCGGAGTTCTCTCTCTTCTCTTTAGTAAATTTGTCTTTACCCTGGTACCTGTCTTTTTAGCAGAGCTTGTGCGCCCCATCTTTTCAGGGAATTTCGCACAAATCGCAGTGGAAACATTCTTTAAATTGGTCCTTTTATTAGGCTATATTTACTTTATTTCTATGACCCCTTTAATTAAAAGAGTATTTCAATATCATGGGGCAGAACATAAAGTCATAAACTGCTATGAACAGAACCTTGACATCACAGTGGAAAATGTCCAAAAGCAATCCCGTCTGCATTATCGATGCGGCAGCAGCTTTATTTTATTCACTGTCATTGTTGGAATGTTCGTCTATTTACTCGTACCGACAGATCCTTTATGGGTGAGAGTTCTGAACCGCTTGGCGCTCATTCCGGTTGTTCTGGGCATTTCATTTGAAGTGCTTCAGCTCACGAACAAACTCCGAGAAGTGCCTGTGCTTAAAGTGCTTGGCTATCCTGGCCTTTGGCTGCAATTGCTTACAACAAAAGAACCTTCTGACGATCAAGTCGAGGTAGCCATTGCAAGTTTTAATGAACTTCTTCGTTTAGAGGAAGCATCTCTAAAACAAGCGTCAGATTCTGCTCATCAAGTGATCTAACTTATAAATCCGGTAAATTCCTTCGGAGGTGGACAGTTATGAATCGCCGAGTACATCCTGCTTTTACCATTATTTTCGCTTTAGGTGTTTTGGGATTTGTGTACTTACTCACAACGAACCCAGGCAGACTTTTTACAATGCTGCTGTCTGTTGTGATCATTGGAGCGGCCCTATTTTTCCTATTTAGATGGCTGATGAATCGAAGAACTGGAACAGAAGGCAATCTTTATCGCAAAGCAGTCAAACAATCAAAACGTCGCTACCAGCAGCCTAAACCAAAAACGAAAAGCCAGATGAAAAATCGGGTCACTCATTTGCGAAGCGTGCCGACTGACCACAAGTCTAAGCCCGTCCTTCTCAAAAAGAAAAGCCAAACACATTTGACTGTCATTGAAGGCAAGAAAAACAAAAAGAAGAATCGCGCCTTATTTTAAAATGTCCAGCTTTTTAAAAATTGCTCGGCCTTCTGTCTGCCTAGATCGACGAGCGCCTTTTTCTTTTCTGTCATGAGTTGAAAATCAGTGGCAATGACGTGTTCTACAGGAATAAAAATAATATGACGTTCGTGTTTTGTGGCAATATGTCTTTCGTCATGAGCACCACGCATCGTTTCAAAAAGAGCGCCAAACAGTTCAAACGCATTGCGGATGGAGTGTTGAGGGCGTTCTTTTTCGTTTGGGGTTAATGTGACACCGACGAAAGGTCTTTTTTTCTCTTCAGCAAACAGCCAAATTGGAAAATTGCTAAGCACTCCTCCATCTACAATGGTACAAATGCCTTTTGAAGACTTCAGTTTGACAGGTTCGAAAAAATAAGGCAGGCTGCAGCTCATTCGAATGGCCCTCGCCACGGAAAACCGCTCTGGATTTAAGCCATATGAAGGAAGGTCGTCTGGCAGTACGAGGATTTTTCCATTCGTTAAATCGGACGCAACAATTTTCAGCGAATCTTTTTTGAGGTCTCCAAACACGGTGACCCCTTTTCGTTTTAGCACATCAGTCAGCCATTTTTCCAGCCGGTCTCCTTTATAAAGACCAAGACGCCAGTAAATGGATACCCACCTAAGCATTTTGAACGGGATGAATTGACATCTTCTATCAAGTAATTGATGCTCATCCATTTCATCTAAAAGCTCCCGAATTTCCTGGCTTGTAAAACCTGCTGCGATGAGTGAAGCAATGATTGCTCCAGCACTTGTACCAGCAAGACGGACAAATTGAAATCCTCTCGCTTCAAGCGCTTCATAGGCACCAGCAAGCGCTGCCCCCTTAATGCCTCCACCTGAGAACACACCATCTATCTTCATCAAGGAGCCCCCTTTGATTTCACGCTAATAATAGTGTAGGAGTATTTGCTTTCAATTAGAACTTTAATCAAAAAGGACACCCATGCTAAGGGTGTCCTTTTTGATTAAGATTCTTGATTTGTTTGTTCGTTTTTCTTTTGAATCGCTTTCAGCTGAACAGATCGCTCATCGTTTTCTTCAAAAAATTGAACGAGATCGCCGATGCGGTCAATGCTGTTCCAGCTGAGATGATGTTCAATGCCTTCTACATCATCATAAATTTTCTCTTCATCTACACCAATGATTCTTAAAAATTGCTCCAGCAGTTCATGTCTGTATACGAGACGTTTTCCAATTTTTTTGCCTTTCGGGGTTAAAATTAGACCACGATACTTCTCATAAATGAGGTATTCATCTTTATCTAGCTTCTGAACCATTTTTGTTACAGAGGAGGGATGGACAGCGAGTGCTTCTGCAATATCAGAGACTCTGGCATATCCTTTTTCTTCTATCAGCATATAAATTTGTTCAATGTAATCTTCCATACTAGGTGTAGTCATAAAACCCCTCCATAATGCACCTTTACTTAATAATCAACCCAATTCTACACCATCGTTCATTAAAAAACAAGGAGTGTCCATCGTCTTAACGCTTGTAATTCCAATCATCTGAGGCATATTTCGTTTTGGCGAGATGATGGACAAACGCTAATTCTTCATCTGTCAGCTCATAAGGTTCAAGCTCAATATTTAATCCTTTTTCAAATCCTCTTTTAAACGCAACACGCGCATCGTCTATCGTACAAGTTCGGTCTGAGATTTCATTGATGGCAACCGCTTTGTTTTTAAAGCTTCGCTGCATCCGCTCTCTTACCCGGTCGTTAGGATAAAGGAACAAATCGAATAATTTATCCTCATCAAGGTCAATTAAAATAGATCCATGCTGGAGGATGACACCTTTTTGTCTCGTCTGAGCACTGCCCGCTACCTTTCTGCCTTCTACAACAAGCTCGTACCAAGAAGGGGCATCAAAGCATACAGAAGATCTTGGATTCTTTAAGCTTTCCTTTTCTTTATCTGTACGAGGAATGGCAAAATATGCATCGAGTCCCAGCTCTTTAAAGCCCTCTAAAATACCTTCTGAAATGACGCGGTACGCTTCTGTCACCGTTGCAGGCATTTCTGGATGTTCCTCTGACACAATCACGCTGTAGGTCAGCTCCTGGTCATGTAGTACTCCTCGTCCTCCGGTTGGTCTGCGGACAAATCCAAGACCATAGCGCTTGACGGCTTCTAGGTTGATTTCTTTTTCAACGTTCTGAAAATACCCAACAGATAATGTCGCCGGATCCCATCCATAAAAGCGGATAACAGGCGGGATGAGCTTCTCACTATGCCAATAAAGCAAGGCTTCGTCCATTGCCATGTTAAAGGCAGGGTCTTGGTTTCCTGAATCAATGAAACACCATTTCTCTTTTTGCATATAAAATCCCTTCTCTTTTACGTAGTCAATGTTAGATGATGGTGGTCACCACCGATTTTCTCTCTTCATCAGTCTATCAAATAGGGACGGAATTGAAAATAATTCTTACCATTTATGATGACAAGTTTCTTATGCTTTACTATAATAGTATTTGTCTAAAACGTACCATCAGACAGGCTACTGTGCTGATGCTCAAGAAGGAGTCGAGTTGTATTGTCAATATTCAACTATATCGTCCTCTCACTTTGTGGACTTTTTGTTCTTTATTCCATCGGCAGCTACATTTATCAGCAGCGCATTATGAAAACGCTGACGGAAGCAGAATTTATTAAAGGTTACCGCAAAGCCCAGCTCATTGATGTGAGAGAGCCAAATGAGTTTGAAGGCGGACATATTTTAGGGGCAAGAAATATCCCCCTTTCCCAACTAAAGCAGCGCAAAAATGAAATACGTCCTGACAAGCCTGTTTATCTTTATTGTCAAAATAATTTCAGAAGCGGAAAAGCAGCCCAAACTTTACGTAAAAACGGCTGCCGTGAGATTTATAATTTAAAAGGCGGCTTTAAAAAATGGGGCGGCCGCATTAAAACGAAGAACTAACAAAAAAGACTCTGGGAGCATGATTCTCCCTGAGTCTTTTTTCTTTATTTTCTTTCAAAAACGAGAACTGGGTTCCGTGCGGCCTTTGTTTCGTCCATACGTTTGACGACCGTTGTATGCGGCGCTTCCTGCACCACTTCAGGATTCTCTTCTGCTTCTTTCGCAATTTGAATCATTGCTTCGATGAATGCATCAAGCGTTTCTTTTGATTCTGTTTCAGTCGGTTCAATCATGATACATTCCTCTACATTAAGTGGGAAGTAGATCGTTGGCGGATGGTAGCCAAAATCAAGTAATCGTTTGGCAATATCCAGTGTCCGCACACCTAATTTTTTCTGACGTTTACCTGAAAGGACAAATTCATGCTTACAGTGACGATCAAACGGCAAATCATAATGAGCACTTAAGCGTCGCATCATATAGTTCGCATTTAACACGGCATTATCGGTTACAGCCTTTAAGCCGTCTGGACCCATAGAGCGGATGTACGCATAGGCTCTGACGTTAATGCCAAAGTTTCCATAGAATGGCTTCACACGCCCAATTGATTCCGGACGGTCATATTCAAAGTAAAAACGACCTTCCTTCTTTACAAGCACCGGCTTTGGCAAATACGGAATTAAATCCTTTTTAACGCCAACAGGACCTGAACCAGGACCTCCGCCTCCGTGTGGGCCTGTGAAGGTTTTATGAAGATTTAAGTGGACAACATCAAATCCCATATCTCCTGGTCTTGCTCTACTTAAAACAGCATTCAAGTTGGCTCCGTCATAATAAAGTTTACCGCCAGCTCCATGAACGATTTCAGCCATTTCTAAAATATTTTCTTCAAAGAGGCCAAGTGTATTCGGGTTTGTGAGCATTAAAGCAGCTGTTTCTTCATTAACAACGCGGCGTAAATCTTCTAAATCAACAAGCCCGTTTTCATCAGAGGCGACAGTAATGGTTTCAAATCCAGCGACTGTCGCAGATGCTGGGTTCGTTCCATGAGCCGAATCAGGCACAATGACTTTTGTACGCTGATGATCTCCTCTTGCTTCATGGTACGCACGGATCATCATGAGTCCCGTCCACTCGCCATGTGCTCCTGCCGCAGGCTGTAATGTTACAGCGTCCATCCCCGTAATTTCTTCAAGATGTTCACCTAGATCGTATAGTAATTCCAATGCACCTTGTACAGTGTCTGCCTCCTGCAGTGGATGGACCTGCGAGAAACCTGCAAGGCGTGCAACCTTTTCATTAATCTTTGGATTATATTTCATCGTACAAGAGCCAAGAGGATAAAATCCGGAATCGACCCCATGATTGCGTCTTGATAATGCTGTATAATGACGCATAATATCAAGCTCAGATACTTCAGGAAGCTCAGCATCCTCATCACGGATGTACGCCTCATCAAATAAAGACGGGATCTCCTGTTCAGGTACATCTAAATCAGGCAGGCTGTACCCAATTCTTCCTTCTTTAGATAATTCAAAAATAAGCGGCTGATCTTGTTTATTCATGGCGATCCCCCAATTCCTTGATAAACGTATCAATTTCTTCTTTTGTTCTCAGCTCTGTCACGGCTACAAGCATGTGCTGCTCAAGCTCTGGGTAGTCTAGCCCTAAGTCGTAGCCGCCGATAATTCCTTTTTCAAGCAAGCGTTTATTGGCTTCTTTTACAGTCTCCTGTAACTTGATCACAAATTCATTAAAATGAGCCCCTTCTACATCCGCCTGCAGTCCATATTTTTCTGCCTGTGTTTTGGCATAATGGGCTTTTTGCACGTTTTGATAGGCGATGTCTTTTATGCCTGTTTTCCCTAGTGCCGTCATGGCAACAGAAGCAGCTAGCGCATTTAATGCTTGGTTTGAGCAAATATTTGACGTCGCTTTATCTCTTCGAATGTGCTGCTCACGCGCTTGAAGAGTCAGGACAAATCCACGAACACCATTTTCATCTTCTGTCTGCCCGACTAAACGACCTGGCACTTTTCTCATCAACTTTTTCGTCACGGCAAAATATCCGCAGTGAGGTCCGCCAAATGCAGCTGGGATACCGAACGGCTGCGCATCACCAACGACAATGTCTGCCCCAAGTTTTCCAGGCGGCGTCAATAGCCCGAGTGCGAGGGGATTGCTAGAGACAATGAACAGGCTTTTTCCTTTATGTGCAATGGGTTCAATGTCTTTTAACGGCTCGACGACACCAAAAAAGTTTGGATATTGCACAAGAACTGCTGCTGTATCATCGCAGACCGCCTTTTCCAATGCAGCTAAATCTGTCTGCCCTTTTTTCGCAGGCACTTCAACAACTTCAATGTTTTGTCCTTTGGCGTATGTTTTCAGCACTGCTCTTGATTCTGGGTGAACCGTTTCAGAAACCACCACTTTTTTCTTCTTTGTGTGTCCCGCAGCGAGCATTGCCGCTTCAGCTAGTGCCGTCCCGCCATCATACATCGAGGAGTTGGCAAGATCCATACCAGTCAGCTCAGCGATCATTGTTTGGAATTCAAAGATCGCTTGCAATTCACCTTGCGAAATCTCCGGCTGATAAGGTGTATATGCTGTATAAAATTCAGAGCGTGAGATGACATGATCGACAATGACAGGCTGGTAATGATCATATACACCTGCACCAAGAAACGATGCATAGGAAACTGTATCCTTATTCTTTGCAGCTAGCCGGGATAATTCCCTGACAAGTGCTGTTTCAGATGCGGCTTCTTTGATGTTGTATGCTCCTTTGAATCTCACCTTCTCTGGGATATCTGAAAAAAGCTCATCAATCGACTGAACGCCGATGACATCCAGCATTTCTTTTTGATCTTGCTCTGTTTGCGGCAAATACCTGTGCTTCATCCTCTATTCCCCCTCGTTATTTGGCTCTTTTATAAAATGGTGTTGCGACGATTTTGGCTTTTAGACGTTTTTTGCGAACTTGTACTTCCAGCTCTGCCCCAAGCTCCGCTTCTGAGGTTTCGATCAAAGCAAGCCCGACATTTTTCTTTAATGTTGGGGATTGAGTGCCCGTTGTGACAATCCCAACCTGCTTTTCTCCTGAAAAGACTGGATAATCTGTACGCGGAATGCCTTTATCAATCATTTCAATGCCGACAAGCTTTCGCTTCAGTCCCTCTTCTTTTTGTTTTTTTAGAGCTGCTTTTCCGATAAAATCAGCTTCTTTATCGGTTTTGACAGCAAAACCAATTCCGCCTTCTAATGGCGAAATATCCTTTGTCAGTTCCTGGCCATAAAGCGGAAGCCTTGCTTCAAATCTCAAGGTATCACGTGCACCAAGTCCGCACGGTATTAATCCTTTTGGCTGCCCTGCTTCTAATAAAGCTGACCAAAGGTGGACCGCATCTTCTGACTGGCAGTAGATTTCAAAGCCATCTTCCCCTGTGTAGCCTGTTCTGGAAACGAGCACTTCTTTATTTGCGACCTCAGCTTTTGATAAAAACGTAAATGGTTTAAGCGATGTCACCTCTTCATCCGCCACCTCTTTGATGATGTCAGCTGCAAGAGGTCCTTGAAGCGCTAGCAAGGCGATTTGATCAGACATATTTTTGATCAATACGTCATCCTTCTCTTGGTGCTTCAAAAGCCAATCCACGTCTTTATCGATATTTGATGCATTGATGACAAGTAAATAGTGGTTCTTTTCTTTTTGGTAGACGAGCAGGTCATCTACCGTTCCGCCATCTTCATAACACATGGCTGTATATAGTGCCTTACCGTCTGTCAGCTTAGACACATCATTGGTTAATAACCTTTGTAAAAAAGGAAGGGCATCTTGACCTTTGACGTCCACCTCACCCATGTGAGACACATCAAAAAGCCCTGCTTTTGTTCGAACAGCTTCATGTTCTTCTTTAATGGAAGAAAATTGGACAGGTAATTCCCAGCCCCCGAAGTCAATGGTTTTTGCGCCAAACGTTTCATACGCATGAAAAAGCGGTGTTCGTTTCAACATCAATCGTTTCCCCCTTTTTTTTAGTGCAAATGCAAGCTGAATTTTCAGAAAAAAATCACAGCAAAAAAGGACAGAGCGCTCCCTTTTATCAAAAAGAAGTCTCTGTCCTTGCACCTGAAAGTTTACAGCACAACATCATTGTGCGTTTTCCCCTTTGGTGGTTTGCTAAAACGATCAGCAAACACTCTCCAGAGTTGCGTCCGGTAAGAGTACTTTTGCCTGAGAGATTCACTGAATCATACAGCTTGCTCCTTCGGCGCCTGCCAGTGCAAAATAACCGCCAAGTCTCTCCCCATACCATCATCCGCTCATATTTTTCACATTTATTGGACATACTATCAAAATGGGTGACTTATTTTCTAGATCACTTATCAACATCCTACCATTAGAAATGGATGGAGAGCAATAGAAAAATCATTAACATTTTTAAAATACCCTTTCGATATCGTTCGCTTTTATTCATATATCTAGTCTTTTAGAGACCTCTTAAAAAATGAAGCGTTTAAAAACAGAACAATTTATCAGACCCTACTAGAAAGGCAGGCGACCACATTGAATATTCAAATGATTTTTGATCAGGAATGGGCAAATGAATTTCAGCAGCGGCTTTCATCAGACGGCCCCTGGGCGAACTGGGATATGTATCGATTAGCGACGCAGGTTCAAAAAGTCACAGCCATTGATTCATTCGAGGGGCTGCAAGCTCCCGCGCACCTGCCTGCATTCACACCTTTACAGCACCAGCTCGAAGTAGCCAGAAGAGTCGTAGAAGAAATGAATGGGAAAGCCATTCTAGCAGATGAAGTGGGACTGGGAAAAACCGTAGAAGCAGGACTCATTATCAAAGAATACATGATTCGTGGACTTGCCAAAAAAATTCTTATTCTCGTCCCCGCCTCCCTTGTATCTCAGTGGGTACAGGAGTTGCGGACGAAATTTTATATTGATGCTGTTGAACAAAAAAAGAGCTATGTGTGGGAGCAGTGCGACGTTGTCGTTTCTTCCATTGACACAGCCAAAAGACAGCCGCATCGAGACACGATTTTATCGATTGCCTACGATATGGTCATTATCGATGAAGCACACAAACTGAAAAACAATAAAACGAAAAACTATGAATTTGTGAGAAACCTGAATAAGAAGTTCTGTCTGCTGCTGACAGCGACACCTATTCAAAACCGGATCGGGGAAATATTTAATCTCGTTTCCCTTCTGAAGCCGGGCCACCTAGGAAATGAACATCAATTTAAAGATATCTTTGCCAAAAAGGACTTGCAGCTTGAAGACCATGACCGATTAAAACAGCTCGTCAATAAAGTGATGATTCGAAACCGAAGACAAGACACAGGCATCGAGTGGACAAAACGGCATGTCAAAACGATTTCTATTGATTTTTCTCCGACAGAACAAGCATTGTATGATGAAATCTGCAAGCTGAAAGAGAATCCGTCTTATACAAAGCATATGTTTTCCATTATGACCTTGGAACGAGAATGCTGTTCAAGCCGTGAGGCAGTTTATATGACGATTAAAAAAATGCAGGAAGAAGAAAAGCATATTCTCGGCTCTTCTGCTATAGCGCAAATCATGGAGAAGATCAATCAAGTGGAGCAAAACTCAAAGGCGCTTGAAGTGGTCAAACTCATTCAACAGTTAAATGAAAAGGTTATTATTTTTACCGAATACCGCGCGACACAAATTTATTTACAATGGTTTCTACAGCAAAATGGCATTAGCTCCGTGCCATTTCGGGGCGGCTTTAAGCGGGGCAAAAAAGATTGGATGAAAGATTTATTTAGAGAACGGGCGCAAGTGTTAATTGCTACAGAAGCTGGCGGCGAAGGGATCAATCTTCAGTTTTGTAATCAAATCATCAACTACGACCTCCCGTGGAACCCGATGCGTTTAGAACAGAGAATCGGACGTATCCACCGCCTTGGCCAAGAACGAGATGTCCACATTTACAATATGGCAACGAACGGAACAGTTGAAGAGCATATTTTAAAGCTTTTATATGAAAAAATTCAGCTGTTCGAAAACGTCATAGGCGATTTAGATGATATTTTAACGAGAATTGATATTGAAGATGTCGAAACAGAGTTGCATCAAATTCTCTTCCAGCATGAATCCGATGGAGACATGAAAAAGAAATTAACCCAGTTTGCTTCTTACTTAACTGAAGCACAAACACCACTTTTAGAAAAGAGACAGCAGGGCTCATAAAGGAGAGTTGATCAATGGAGCAGCATGACATTCACACCTTTCTTCTCCGTTTTTTCAAGGCGAATCAATGCAGCATAATAGAAGAAAGTGCAGGACATATGACCGTACAGCTGACAATCGAAATGGATAAATTGATTATGAACCGTCCTTTTTATTGGCACTGGCTTGAAAAAACTGGCGGTGTACCTGAACCGAGGCAATTGACTTTCATCACAGATCAAAAAAAAGCGGGTGATACGGTCAGTGGTGAATTCATCCATTTCGGCTCCCCCCGGTTATTTCAAATATTTGAGGCGGTCAAACAACAGGGACGTTTTATCCGGCTCTATGAACGAGTCAGCCCGCTCACGAACAATCAGATCGCACTTGAGCCATGGCTTGGTCTCAATGTAAAAATTTCTTACCTTGCAGACCGGAAGAAGGATAAGCTTTTATCATTAGGACTTCATCTTATACGCGGAGAAGTCATTGAACAGTTTCAAGAAAAGCTGGAAGCTCGCGAGCTTTCTTCTCAAATTCCCGATTATTGTTTTACGATGAGTACAATGATTAAGCCAGAAAGCGGAATCAAACGGCTCTACAGCCTCATGGAGCGTTATGCCCATGAGGAACCGGACGACTGGGCAGTGCGGGCCGTTCAAAAGTGGAAGGAAGACTCCGAACTTTTAAACCAGTTTTATGAAGGGACTTCAGACACATCTGTAGAATATGAAATAGAAAGGCAAGCACTCAAAACTTTATACGAACCAAAAATCAGTCTTACGATTGAAAATGGCGGACTTTTTTACTTACAGCAAAAAAGAGGAGGATGACCCATAGTCCCCTCCCCTTTTATGTGACTTACAATTTTCGATCAGTCTAAAGCTAAGTTTGTCTGTTTGTATTGGGCGGAAACATGACGCAAGCAAACTATGAGGTCTTACCACCTATGTCTTTCCATTTCATGCGTTAAGTGCCTGAAATACATGATTCAGTATTTTAGGAGGGTATTTGTATGGAAAAGAAAACGAACAAATTAGACAGTGAATGGGTTCAATTATTACGTGAAGCTCGCAAGGCAGGACTAACAGTTGAAGAAGTCCGTCATTTCCTCAAATCAAATGAAAAGTCCTCTGAGTCTCCCCCTCTGGTAAGAAGTCATTCTATCAAACCTTTCTGAATGTGCTATAATATCGAAAGGAAGGTGATGACATTGATTGGCCAGCGTATTAAACAATACCGCAATGAAAAAGGCTACTCACTATCAGAACTGGCCGAAAAGGCTGGGGTAGCGAAGTCTTATTTAAGCTCAATAGAAAGAAACTTGCAAACAAACCCCTCCATTCAATTTCTTGAAAAAGTCTCCGCTGTTCTGGACGTCTCGGTTCATACACTTTTAAACGAAAAAGATGAAACCGAATACGATGGTCAATTAGATAGTGAATGGGAAAAACTAGTTCGAGATGCAATGACATCAGGGGTTTCGAAAAAGCAATTTCGTGAATTTTTAGATTATCAAATCTGGAGAAAAAAGCAAGAAGAGGAGTAAAGCGCACGTTTTAGCGCATACTCCTCCAATTGCTATGCAGATCTTGATATCAGCCTAAAGACTGGCTTTATTTTTTATCTTCGCTGTGTGCTTTTTCGTTTTCTTTCACGTAGCCTTTTTCATCCGTATGCTTTTTTGGATTGATCGTTAAACCATTCCACTGAGTCGCTTCGAAGGAAAGATCAATTTGAATCGCATCGCCTTGGTATTTATTTTGGATATAGTGACCAGCTTTATCCTTCGTCTGGTCATTGATAAATTCAATGGTCATTTCCACTTTATCGTAATCAAACGGATTCTTTGGAATGCCGTCATACTCTGGAGCCACTGTTCCATCAACAGTTGCTACATTAATTTTCCCACTTTCATGTAAAAACTTCTCATCGACGGCATGACGAAGCTTTTCAAATGCGGTCTGATCCTGTTTTGACGTTAATTGATGCAAGTCAAGCAGGTTTGCATGGTCTAAAATAATGCTTTTCGGATAACCATTTCCACCTTCGGCTCCAACCGTCAGAACACTCACCTGAAACTGACTGAGAAATTCTTCAGCTGTATTCTTACCGCCATTCTTCGCGGAAGATCCATCTGTAAACTGGCTATAATCAAGACTCATCAGCACTTGGTTTATCGCTAGTGATCCCTTATTATCAAAATGAAATTCTTTCTTGATCCGATCACCAGGTTTTAAGTTCGAAAGGTTGATGGCGCCGGAGTTCTCTTTAGCAGATAAATCCAGCTCTCCTGTCGAGTAGACCGCATTTGCCTTTTCAAAATCATTAAACGCCGCCCATGTCCCCCCGCCGATTAATGCAAGACCTAAAGCCCCTGATAATACACCTAAACGAATTGATTTCTTCATTGCCATGAATAATAAACCCCCTAATATTTTGTTTTATTGAAACCTAATTAGGTTACAAACGATTTAAGCTTGTTCCTCTGACATATGTACATCAGCCGTGTGTCTACGGTGTTTCGCTGCGCCCACAAAATGAATGGTTGAATAAACAAGCAGCATGACACCTGGTATAATAAGGAGCAAAGCAGTTCCAGCTGATGTCCCTGCATACGAAAGAAGCTTGCCTGCATAAGGAATGTTCACTCCCATATACTGCGCAGTCACCTGATCCGCTTTTACCAGCGTGCCGTCCTGATACATATTATTGTCACCCTTCGTCTCAAACGCTTTATTTGCATCCTTTCCCTTCACCCCAACAATTCGGTGGGTCACAAAGGACTGATCCTGCTTTGTTTGAAACGTAATAATATCTCCTTTTTTGAGCGTCTCAGGTGAGGCGACCTGCTTTACAACAATCAGTGACCCAGCTGAAAATTCTGGTTCCATCGAACCTGATAATACTTGCTTCAATTGATAACCGAAAATCTGAGGTTCTCCTCCTGTTGTTCTTGATGACAACACGACAATAATTGAGGCTATCATCACCGTGAACACCACCACATAAAGAATACTCCCAGACATCTTCATCCATTTTTTCATGATCTCTTCTCCCCTTCGCCTATCATTTCTCGATTTAAAAGACAGCCCCATCTAGGACGCCTTTTCTTGACACTTTGAGAGCACCATCTGTTTAGACCAAAAGTACGCCTGATCAGATGCGCCAAATCCTTTAGGATAAAAGATTTTAAATGCATAGATTCCATTTGTTTTTGCTTTATCTGTCGTGACAGTCGCTGTTTCTTGCGACAATAGGGACTTTATTGAGCCCTTTTCAAGAATATGACCATCTTGTAATGGTTCTTGGCCATTTCCCACTTTATGTAGTTCCCAGTTCCATTCAGAGTACGCAATAGGCTGTCCACTATTTTTTAGTGTCATGCTCAGCTTTTGAGGTGCGCAGACTGTTCCTTCGATCATCGTTTGATCGACAAGCTCCAATTGACTTTGATCCCATTTTTTAGGCTGACAATGCTGATCTGTCTGTTCAAAGTTTTCACATGTTTTCATGACAAAATTTTTGTGCTCGACATCGTTAAAAGAGGCATTCGTTGGTGTCATGAGGTAAGACGTCAACATCAAACAAATGGCACAAAAAAGGACAAAGAGCGACTGTTTCATTAATCCCTTCAACTCCTTGAACGGTTGTTCTTTAAAAAGAACGATTATATACAGTATAAGGAAATACCTATAAAATCCAAAACGTCAAATTAGTTCATTTTGTTCTTAAACAAGAACCATTGCGAGAAAATTCTTCCATTTTCTCATTCTTTCGCCATATTCAATATTTTTTTGTGTGACATTTGTACTTCTTAAAACTTACATAAAAATGTAGGATTTGGTCAGGATATGAAGAGATGAGGTGATGTTAAGTGAAATATGGAAAAATCATAATCATGCTCAGTTTACTGCTGAGTCCTATGATGCTAGACGTCAAACCTGTTGATGCGAGAGATTTGACTGCTGCAGCAGATCAATGGGAAACGCGAGCAGTCAAAGAAGCCAAAAAAAGATACCCGCTAACGCAAGTCTTATTTAAACAAAAAGTATGGGACCGCCACCGTGATAAGGAATCTGTAAAACAGTATCATATTACGTTAAAAGACCATACAAAGGAATTTGGGGTATTTGTCACCATTTCCTATAATCCTTACTCAAACAAGGTGAATAAAGTGATTGTTGTGGAGGAATACAACTAAAATGGCATAAAAAAAACCGCCTGCTGGCGGCTTTTTACTTTCGTCGATGTCGCTTACGTTTTTTAAGCATCATGGAGAAACCAAACGGTAGAACCCCGAATAATCGCTGTGAAAACGGCGGTTTTGTTTCCATTTTTTCTTGTTTGTGTTCCTTCCGTTCGTCTCGTGGCGTATTCATATATTTAATGATTTCCTGCGTCATATATTTTACATAGTCATTTGTTTTCAAGCAAATTCACCTCTTCTTCCTTCAAGTGTTACCAGAAAGAGGATGATTTTATACACTGGCTAATCAGGGTTTGCCCATCTCATGATTTCACCGGTCTTCCAATCCAGCATCAGCTCCCGCTCATCGGATAGGCCATCCTTTGTTTTCACCCTCACCAAAACGAGGACACGTTTATTCTTTTGATCGCATTTCATCTGCTTCAGTATCACATGGCCTTCTTCAGTATCAATATGAACCTTCTGCTTTTCACAAATGCGTTTTACTGAGCTGGCAGCTTCACTCACACCCACCCTAAAAAGCTGCTGTTTTTTATAAAAAGAAATCGTGAGCTCTGCACTTCTCAGCTCTTTTTGAAAGCCCATCGTTATCGCTCCTAGGATCAAGAGAAAAAATAGAATCACAGCAAGCACATGCGGATAGATAAACCCTTCCTCTCTTTTCACGATGCAGGAACCACCCCTTTATATGTGAAAAAAACGGCTTCATGAACCTTACCAGATCCATCTGTGACTTTCAGGATGGCTCTATGCTGACTCGTTCTCACATGAAATTGTTTTACCTTGTGCAATAAAGGAAGATGTCCAGCTTGATCCGTTCGTTTTCGAAGCATATCTTGATATGGCTCAATCGTTACCACTCGCCCTTGATCAGATACATACTCTAACACTTTACCTCCTTGTACCGATCGAACTGCCGTTGCACGGCTTAATTCCTCATCTAATTGCAGGACAGTCTGTTTCCACTCCATTTGTGAAAATCGGTTAATTTCTTCAAAAGGAAGGGCTTTCTCAGCTGTTGAAAAGATCAGTACACAGCCAAAAGAGAGGAACAAAAATAGCTGCAATTGCCACAAAGCCTGGACAAGGGTAAAACCTTGTTCACCGTTCCGCAACCTGGTGAAAGCATATGGTCTGCTTTTTTTGCAATTTGTATGATACACATCCCTTCTCTTTACTCCAATTGAATACATATGTGTTGTCGCCTCGCTTCTTTTTGACAGAAGATTTTTTACCTTCTATGAACGCTTCATTCATCTGTTCATGCAAGATTTGATAAGCTTCAAGCTTGGCTCTTACTTCCTTTTTCCCCATCATGAGTTTTTCATAGGCAGGCATGAGCACAAGAGCAGCAAATAAAAAGAGATGGCAGGCAAACAGCGTTTCAATCGTACTAAACCCTCTATTGCTTTTGAACATGGATTCGCCCGCTTCCTAAATAAATCGTGAGTTTATACGTTTGACCGCCAAATTCGACAATGAGAGATCCTCCGCTGCTTGGATGTCCGTTTTCATTAAAATAGATACCTTGCGAGAATGTAGAAATTTTGATGCTGCCCTTTTTATGCTGATAAGAAGCAATGACTTCGTTACTCTTTTGATCTATTACCTGATAAGATACATGCGGCGGTTGGATCTCAACAAGCACACGTGTTTTTTTGATAAATGCAGTATATGATGCCAATTGAAGATCTTGTTTCATGATGTTTACTTGTCTTTTGGCTTCAGCGCTTACTATTAAATTTGGGATTTTCATTCCTATGATCGACAATAGAATCGATAGAACTAGTAAGATCATTAGCTGCTCCATGAGGGTAAAACCCTTCTCATGTAAAAGTAATTTATTCATGCTTCACGTTGCCGTTTTGAATGACAATCGCTTTTCCATTAGGACAGGTTAATCCCTTTTTAACATAACCTTCTTTTTCTAACTCAGCTAAAGATGGCGTCTTCCCATCATGCTCCAATTCATATGCCATCACTTGTGTGCTGACCATTGATTTGAGCCCTTCACAGCCCTTTGCTTGAATTGCTTGGTGATGACGTGTGATATTCGGTATGGTAATGAGTAAAAGAATGGATATCACGAGCATGACAATTAACATTTCTAACAGGGTAAACCCTTTATCATTCATGTCTTTGTCCTCCTTCTTACACTTGCTCCATTAGTTGATACATTGGTAAAAGAATAGATAAATACACGATGAGTATAAGAAGTGCCGTCACACCATAGATCACCGGCTGCAGCCAAGACATCCATTTTTCAATTTTCAGCTCTGCATTCTCTAATAGAAATTGGCTGTACGTGTACATTTCTCTTGCAAGCATCCCGCTTGCTTCACCATGTTTGATGATGGCTGCAAAATGTTTTTCGAAAAAAGGACTCTCACTTACTTGATGTGCCATGCTTTCTCCTTTTCTTAACTCATCCATCATTTGTTCACCTATTTCTTGAAGAAAAGGTAAGTAGCTTTGCTGTTTAAAAGCTTGCAAACCCTCGTACATCGATAATCCAGCCTGAAGCAGTCCGCTTAGCTGAAGAGAAAAAAGGTACGTATGCATCAGCTGCATCCCTTTATATAAAAAAGGCAGCTTACTCATCACCCTCAATTTCTCAAGGGTCGACTTTTTCCTAAAAAACAAAGCATAATAGCCGGTAAGACAAATACACATACAACTGATGATGAGCAGAAAAGCATGAAGGAATTGAAACATTCCAAACATTCCTTGAATCAGCCAAGACATGCGGGTATCCATCGATGAGTACAAAACAGAAAATTGAGGAATGATCATATTCTGAACGAGTATCAGCACGACCAAAACCGTGAAGATGAGGAAGAGCGGGTAACGTAACATGCGTTTAAACGTGTCTAACTGCTTGACTTTTTTCTCTAAAAAACGGGCGCTTTGTTCTAAAGCACGGGCTAGACTGCCATGCTTCTCAGAAAAACATAGTATGGCGATGACTTCCCGCTGAAAATGGAGTCGCTCGAGCACTACATAAAAAGGCTCGCCTTCGTGCAGCCACTGAATACCTAGTTTTAATTGCTGCCGCTGTTGTTGTGATAACTGAATATTCACCATCACTAATGCCTCAATCAATGTATATCCAGCCTGAATTAATTGAGCCAGTTTTGATAGGCATTCAGCTTGGTCCTTTTTAGACCATACTTTAGAGGCTCGCTTCTTCATAAACCCAGCGATGGTAAGTGTTTTTTGGTAGATAGCCAAGTGCCACTCCTTTACGAATTAATCTTTGCAGTGTTTCATATGACGAGTGAGCATATTCTCCTTTAGCTTCCTTGATACACTCACCAAGCTCTTTTCCGAACAGCAGTTCAAATACATTTGTTCGTCTGATTGATCGATTTAATTTACAGTAAAGCTGACATGTTTCTCCGCAAAAAGGACAGGTGAGCTCGATTAATCGCTGGGCAGCAATCGCAACCATCGTTTGCTCAAGTTCATTCATCGTGACACCAAATTCAAGCATACGATAAAGGGCTCCTTTTGCATTTTTTGCATGGAGCGTACTCAATACTAAATGGCCTGTCAGTGCTGCTCTAATCGCCGTTCTGGCCGTTTCAGCATCTCTTATTTCTCCTAGCACAATCATATCTGGATCATGTCTTAAAATAGCGCGTAATCCAGCGGCATATGTGATGCCGGCTTTTTCATTTACTTGAACCTGTAACACTTCTTCATTTCTTGTTTCCACAGGATCTTCAAGTGTAATAATATTTCGGTTGAAATTCTTTTTTGCAAACTGGATCAGTGAATAGAGGGTTGTTGTTTTCCCCGAATTGGTTGGACCGGTAAATAAAATGAGCCCATGCGAATGCTTCAAAAATGACAATAACCTGGCTGAAGCTTTCGGAAATAGTGACAGATGTTTTATTTTCGGAACATGATCCTGCGGCAATATTCTGATCACTAAACTCTCATCATTTACAGTTGGTAAGGTAGACATTCGAATAAACACCTGGCCGCTTCTTAGCATCACAGCTAATGACCCATTTTGCGGTCTCCGTTTTTCTCCGATATCCATGGATGATAAAAATTTAAAATGAGCAATGAGCCGCTCACCGTTTTTTTTATCAATGGTTCGCTGCTGGATTAAATCTGAGTCTACGCGGAAAGATACCAACGCTTCCTTTTCTTTTGGGACAATGTGCACATCAGATGCTCTCATGCGGCATGCTTCTTCTAGCAGCTCTTGCCTTAAATATTCAATCCCATACAAGTGGATCACTCCTTTCATTGATCACATTGTAGAATGGAGGAATCTGAATGACAAAAGAGCATTTTATGATTTTCATGGCTAATAAAGCATGAAAACCATCAACTCAAGATGCATCACATCATTTTTTAGAAAAGAGCATATAAAAAAACCTGACTTTTACAAGTGCAGGTTTTTTCGTCATGATGTGGCTTCTTGCTGCTGCTCTTCAAAAATGCGAAATCCTCTTTTTTCTAAAGCTTTTGCAAGGCTGTGTTCTGTATTTACTTTTGAGAAATCAATGCCGAGTTTCACTACAGTTTGAGCGATCTCTGGGCGAATGCCTGATATAATCGTCTCAATTCCTAATAGCTTCGCACTATCGACCACTTTAAACAGCTGATAAGCAACCATCGTATCAACAACGGGAACGCCAGATATATCAATAAATAAGTGCGTTAGGCGCAGTCTTGAAGCCTGTTCTAGCACGGATTCCAAAATGATTTTAGCCCGGTACGTATCGATTTCTCCGATCAATGGCAAAATCCCGATTTCCTTTGATACTGGAATAACAGGGGCACTCAGTTCTTGAATCATCTCTCTTTGTGCATTCAGCTGACTGAGTGTCACGCGGTCATACTCTTCTGATAAACGCTCAATCATATCATCAAATGTGGCGTGAAAGTGCTGATTCCACTGACACACATCTTGCAGCGTCACTTCAAGCTCTGTTTCTTGGGTGAATGTCTCAATTCTCGAACAGAAAATGTGGCGGAAAATCTTAAATTGTCCAATGATCTCATATAACGGCACCTCGTGCACTGCTCGATCACGAGCAATATCAACAGACCACTTTTTCAAATGGTTTTCTACTTTGTCTGACAGTGTCACAAGTGTTGCTGCAATGGTTTGAATAAACGCTGTGTTCTGTTCCTTCAGCTTCTTTTCCGTTTCCTCTGAAGCATGTTTAGAATATAATGAGCCTTCTTCTGTTCTTGTCTTTAGCCATTCTTCGGTCATGACAGGGGCTTCTTTTAGGATAAATTCGTATAATTGCTTTGATTTTTCATTTTTCATTTATTTCTTTCGCTCCTTTTGCACTTAAAACTCGTGACATACAATTTTTATGTATAAATGACCGTAGATGGTGAACAATATCATTACACGTTTGATATTGGGCTATAGCCAAGTGGTAAGGCAATGGACTTTGACTCCGTGATCGTTGGTTCGAACCCAGCTAGCCCAGTTCAGCACAAAAACGAAGACGGCTGAAGCATGTTTCAGCTGATCTTCGTTTTTTATTAGGAAACTGATTGATGAATCGCTTTCTTTTTAGATATTTTCATAAGTTCTCCTGGATTATAACCAACTACTAATTTATTTCCATCAATGATGATTGGTCTTCGAAGCAGTTTTGGTTTTTCAATGAGAAGCTGCAAAACCTCGTTTACTTTTAAGTCATTAATATTTAAATTTAAGCTTTTAAAAGCTTGACTTCTTGTGGCTAAAATTTCATCCATTCCTTCTGTTGTTAAAGAAAGAATCTTTTTTAATTCATCTAGAGTTGGCGTTTCTCTGAAAAGGTGACGCTCTTTAAAATCAATTTGATTCGCCTTTAACCAATGTTTTGTTTTGCGGCAAGACGTGCAGCTCGGGTATGAATAAAAAGTAATGTCACTCATTAGTCTTCCTCCTTAGGTCATTAACCTTTTCTCTTATGGAGTAAGTACCCTCATGTTTTTCGACATAAACACTTTTTCATCATTTTTTCAAAAAAATTTTTTCTACATTCAAAATAAATTGTTCACACGTTGTCAAAAATGTAAATGTTTACATAACAAGTGGTGATCAGCTATAATATGAATCAAAGGGGTTTTTTTAAGGGGAGGGAAAGAAATGAATCGCATGTTCCGCGTGCTTGGCTTTTGGACGGGTATTTTTGCTGTCATGTTCTATTTAGGACATATGAAAGATGCATCGCTGCTGTTCTTCGGTCAAACCGTTCTTTTTGTATTTTTATCCTACTTGAATTTATCCGAAAGAATGTATATTTACATTTTCGGAGCGTACTTGACGATTTTCTTTGCCGGATTTACATATTATTCGATTTTCATCATGGTTCCCGGTACCGGACATTAATTGAAAAAAGCATCTCTTCTAAAGAGATGCTTTTTTCATGCATGCAATTAAAGAGAAAAACCATTAATAAACGGATTTTGCTCCTGCTCCGTCAGCACAGTGGTTTCCCCGCCATGCCCGCTTAATACAAGAGTTGATTCTGGCAATGACAATAATTTATGATGGATTGATTGAAGCAGCACTTCCTGACTGCCGCCTACTAAATCTGTTCTCCCAATGCCGCCTTCAAATAGCGTGTCACCAGAAATAACAAAGCCCTCTTCCGCCGAATAGTAAGACACACTGCCAGGTGAATGCCCAGGTGTATGGAACATTTCTAATGTAAACGACCCAATTTGAAGCGTTCCTTCTGTCGTAATCAATTTTTCAGCTTCTTTGACCGTAATTCCATTTCCAATCAATCGAGCTGAACCGTTTAATTCAGCGTTCGTGAGCCATTCTTTTTCATTTTCGTGTACATACAGCGGCACTCCCCACTCTTCGCGCACCTCATCTGCCGCACCAATATGATCAAAATGAGCATGTGTCAATAAGACAGCAAGCGGTGTGAGCTGTTTTTCTTTTACATAGGAAATCAGCTTTTGCGCTTCACCGCCTGGATCAAAAATTAAGCATTCTCCCTGCTCGTTTTTCCAAATATATGCGTTCGCTTGTACATAGCCTAGTGGCATTCTTCTCCAATTCATTTTCATCACCTACTTTATTCATTCTTTTTTATTATGAAGGCTATTCAATAAAAATTCAAACAATCGTCAACTGGAATCTACTCGACAAGCTTTATGAAAACGGTTAAAATGAAAAGAAAGGAAATCAAGGGGATTGATGACAAAGGGGGACTTTCACATGATGCTCGTCATTATTTTTGGTCTAGTCACGATTTTAGCTGCGCTCGGTATCTATCGCTCACTAAAAAAAGTGAACGTACTTGCCATCGCTTTTGCTGGCGCTACATTTTTGGTTTTTGGATGGTTCACTGTCATGACCATCATCTATAGCGGTTATCCAACTGCACATTAAAAGCCTGTTTATAGCAGGCTTCAGATTGTTGACAAAGGGCTAAAATGATCTTGATTTTAGCCCTTTGTCTTCTTTTCAGCGTGATAGAAAACCTTTGCAGTCTAAGAAGGACGAGCACCGGAGCGGAGCGAATGTGACATTCGTGAGTACCGGAGCGCAGACCTGACATCGAATGCGATGGTTTGTCTACACGCTGAAAGCCTGCTTATAGCAGGCTTTTTTATTGATTTAAATGCTTATTCACGCTTTCTAATTTGCTTGTAAGCGTTGTGGTTTGATCCCGCCTGTCATCGATGCGAATATTGGTCGCTACTCGGTGCAATCCCTTTTCAAAAGGGGCTTCATGAATGCGCTGAATGACCTCAAATAAAATGGATAATTCGCCTTCAATTAACGTATTCATCGGTGTTAATTGATATTTGATTTTCCCTTCTTGTTGAAAGCCTTCTAAAATTCTTTGTACATCTGCTACGTAAGCACTGACACTTGGTGTTTCAGTGCCTATCGGAATGATGGTGACGTCTGCTATAGCCATCGTTTTTCCCCTTTCAATCAAATTCTCATGTTTTCTCGTCCTCATTGTAACCTATCTTCAATCAATCATGCCATGCTCACGTTGCGTTTACGGCAGGTTTGTCTCGTTCTATCGTCAAATCCGCCCTCTCTACCTTTCCGATCTTTGTAAACAAAAGCAGGCATATACCTGAAACAGCTTCAATGATGCCGCCAGCCGCAATGACATACCCAGATCCAAACAGTGTTGCCATATAACCGCCAATGAGGGCGCCTAACGGAATCATCAAGTAGGAAATCATGTTGATAATCGCGTACACTTGCGGCTGATCCTCTGCCTTTACTGACAATTGAATCATCGTATGTTCGGGTACGTTAACTGCACTAATGGCTGCTCCTAAAGCAAAAGCTGATATAAACACAAGTGGTAACAATGCGTTCATGCCTGTGATGAAGAAGGCGATTCCATCAACAATCCCAGCACCTATAAACAGCAATCCATACCGATTCACTTTTATTTTTGTCAAAACAAACCCCATCAAAAATGCGCCTAGTGCGGTTGTGACTTTGATGAATGAATAGACGACCGGTCCACTATGTAAATCTTCAGTTAAATAAATAACAGACAATGCTTCCCATGGTGCCGCAGCAAAGTTTGAGCAGACACAAAAAATCGCTAAGGGAAACAAAATATGATGGCTTCTAACAAGTGAAAAACCTCGAATTAATCTTTTGCCATAGGATAATCCTTTTTTGGCTTTATCGATGATGGCTTCTGTTTGATATGAAATCATGAACACCAATAAAGCGGACAAAAGATAAAGAGGAATGATCACAAGCATTGTATAGCCTACGCCTACAAATGCAATCATGACACCACAAATCGTTACCGTCACAAGTCTTACGACATGACTTGCTGATTGGATGGTTGCATTCGCTTTTTGTATGAGATCCTCATGGACAAGCTTTGGAATAATCGATACAGATGCCGGTTCGTAGGAGCCTCCTGTCGCCGAATGAAGCAGCATGCAGCCAATGATGAGGACTAGCGGTGTGAAACCATAAAAGTAACTAACCACGATCACAAGAATAATCGCTCCTCGTGTTAAATCAGCAAAGCACATCCAAAATTTCAATTGATGCGGCTTCATCATGGGCGTAATAAATGGTCCAACAATCGCTTGAGGGACAAAGCTGACCGCAATAAAAAAAGCTGTCCCTATTGCTCCTTTCCCTCCTAGTACCAAAAGCCATAAGATGGTGTTGAAAGATAAACTATCAGCTGTAATTTTGCACATTTTAGAAACAAATAGATAAGTAAAATTTCTTTTCCACAGGCTTTGAGCACTCAATAGTCGACATCTCCCTAAATCATATCCTTTTTTTTACATCCATATCTTTCACAATAGCTTACAAGAAAGCCTTCGTCAATTACTTCAACATTGTTTTTATTGACCATAAGCAATTGATTGTTTCTCTGAATATGAAAAAGCACCAGACAGGTGCTTTTAACACTTACACGCTTCCCACAAAAGCCGCTTTGTTTTTTCATAAATCGAATCAAATTGATCCATGGAAAGAGGATTTTTCCCTAGACCAAGCTCAACTGTATAGCCCTCATTATGAAATTGATAAATAAACCAATCGCGATAGCCTGCATAGCTGTCGAGATATTGGATCGGTTTGTAGCCGCTCACTTGTTCGAATCGTTTGACCATTTCTTTTGAGATGGCTGGCTCATGGCCAAGAAAACCCCAATAAATTTCTTCTCCTTGTGTATGAAGGGCAATCAGCCGGTCAAATCGTTTTCGCAGCGCAAGATTTGCCATCGCTTTCGCTTCTGGTTCTGTTAACGGCTCGCGCCCAGGATAATCCCGGTAGGACGGTGCCTTCGACTGATGACGATAGTACTCGATCTCCCAATAAGCAGGGAATTGATTGTTTAAATCCACCCCTCGAATATTTGCTTTCCATTCCCGGTAATCGGAATATCCATCGTTTAGCAGTGTGAATTCTTCACGATGAAGCCCTAGTGACTCCGGTCCATTACGAACCAAATCCACTCCATCTGGATTGACCATTGGTACGATGGATAAAGCGGTGGTCTGCAGAATATGAACCGCTTCATAATGTCTTGCCTGCACCGGGTCAGACGCTGATAAGCAAAGCGATTTCAACCATTTTAATAAAACAGACGTCGTGATCCATTCATTTGCATGAAATGAGGCATTGAGATGAATAGAATGTAAATGCTGAACAGGCTCTGTTCGGATTTCATAAATAGGTGTATCAAGCACTGAGTGGCCAATGACGCTGATATGAAGAAAAGGAAATACGGCTTTCAAGCGGCTCAGCTCTTCTTCTAATTGAGCGCTATCATATTCAAATGTTCCATTGATCCAATCATCGGATTGCTGCAGTCTGTAAGGCGCAATAAATCTCTGCACATCACCGATGGAATCAAATATATGGACTCCTTCTGGAAGTCTATATCCCGGTAAAAGAAGGTCATCAGTGCTTGTTTGATTAGATAAATGAAAAGCAGCTTTGCCAATACCAAGCTGCTTTGCCACAGCATCCCTCTCCGCTTCATCGAGCTGCCATTCAATTTTTCCAAACGACGTTGTCTTCATTTACATCCCTCCTCTCATACTATATGAACCGTCAGGCAAAAAAAGAAAACCTCTGCTTCTAAAAATAACAGAGGTTTTTTCATCTATTAGGACGCCTTTTTCAGCTCCGTTTCACCTTCTTTTTTGGATGGTGAATGGTCCGGGCTGTTTCGATCATAAAATCTAAGGAGATCTCCGTAGATGATTTGATCAGAGAATTGAAGCTCCTGCTTCGCCTTCTCTTCATAAGACTGACACACATTTTTATCATCTGCTGGCTCGCCCGTTTCTTTATTGTAGCAAACACCATCTGTAAAAATGCTGTCCTTCGTAATAAAGCTTCCATCACGGAGTACTGTAAAGTCATTCGTATCTTTCGATAAAAGGTCATGACCAAATTGAATTTGTTTACTTGTATCAATGCCTAGAAGATTGAGTACAGTTGGACGGATATCGACCTGACCGCCTACAGTATCAATTTCTTTTGGATGTTGATCCGTTACCCCTGGAATGTGTACAACAAACGGGACTTTTTGAAGCTGTACTTCTTCAAATGGCGTAACCTCTTTATTTAAAAATTGTCCCATGGCTTCGTTATGGTTTTCAGAAATTCCGTAGTGATCCCCATATAAAACAAAAATGGAGTTATCGTATAACCCAGCTTCCTTCATCTTTTTAAAGAAAAGCTTAAGGGCTTCATCTTGATAACGCACTGTAGGGAAGTACTTGTTCAGCGTTTTGCTCTTTGAATCATATTCATCAATGAGCTTATCTTCTTCATCTAAATCAAAAGGGAAATGGTTCGTTAATGTAATCAATCTCGTATAGAAAGGCTGCGGGATCGATTTCATTAATTCAGCGGACTGCTCAAAGAACGGACCATCTTTCAGTCCCCAGCCAACTGAGTTTTCCTCATTCACATCAAATGATTTAATATCAAAGAACTTATCGTAGCCAAAGCTATCGTAGATAAGGTCACGGTTCCAGAAGCTTTTGTTATTCGCATGAATAACAGAAGAGTGGTAGCCCTCATCCTTTAACAGCTCAGGTGTCGCTGTAAACTCATTACTTGGATTTGTGAAGAACACAGCCCCTCTTCCAAGTGGATAAAGAGAATTATCTACAATAAACTCTGAGTCAGATGTTTTCCCTTGACCTGTTTGGTGATAAAAATTAGTAAAGTTATAGCTCTTCTTGATCAATTTGTTTAAAAACGGAGTAATTTCTTTCCCGTTTAATTTTTCATTGATCACGAAACTCTGTGTAGACTCAAGTGATACAAGAATGACATTTCGTCCTTTTGCTTGACCAAATGTCTTTTCATTACGGTCCGTTTGATTTGCGCTTACATAGTTTTCAATTTCCGTTAAGCTATTACTGTCAGCAAGGGCTCGTTGAGCAGACTGCTTCGATTGCAATACCCCATCATAAATATGGAAGTTATATAAGCTGATATTTTTCACCAGCATCTCACGGTCAAATGAGCGAGTAAGCAGTTCTGGTCTTTCTGTTTCAGCTAAACCAAGGTTAAAGAAAAATGTAGCTGCCACAAATAAGTAATATGCTGCTCGTTCTTTTCGTGAAACTGTGACATCTGTTCTAAAGGAAGGCTGTTTTTTATAGAGCCAAATTAAAATGATGATATCAACAAACATCAGTAAATCGACTGGTTCAATTAAAGAGGTAATACTTGACCCGAGGTCACCCATATTGTTTGTTTGAAATAGGACGGGGATGGTTAGAAAGTCACTATAGAATCGATAAAACACAATGTTGGCTAACAAAATGAATGTCAGGATAAAGCTTGTCACGATGATATATCGATTTCGATTTTTCTCTTTGAAAAATAAACCGATACCGAAGATAAACAAGAGAAAGCTAAGCGGATTAATAAACAGGATAAACTCCTGCATGAAATTTTCAATTTTAATATTGAAGCTAGATTTATAGATAACATAGGTTTTGACCCACATCAGCAATGTCGCAATCAGTAAAAATGAAATCGCCTTTAATCTTTTCTTTCGCATTGTAACCTCCTTATGCTAAGCGCGCACCTAGGCTCTAGATATACCCTAATTATTGGTGCTTCTAGAAAAATAACTAAAGTATATCTTATCCTGTATATGATGGAAAATCAATGTCTTTTTCCTCATGACAAACTTATGAATATGCTAAACATCCAATTTCATGCCTATCTATCGCTTTTTTTAATAAAAATGACATCATTATGACTTTTTTGTTCAAGACAGCCATTTGGTTTTTGCCATCCATGCACCGCCGATGACACCCGCATCGTTTCCGAGAGATGCAATCACCACTTCAACATCGTCTGCGCAAGGCGGGAACGCATGTTGTTTCACAACGCGTTCTACTTTACTGCGAAGAAGCTCACCTGCTTTTGAAACACCCCCGCCAATCACAATTTTTGTTGGGTTTAGAGCACTGGCAAGATTCGCAAGGACAAGTCCAAGATGTGTCGTCACTTCTTCTACGACACGCATTGCAAGATCATCTCCGTTTTCTGCCGCTTCAAATACATTCTTTGCTGATAGCGAAGCGAGCGTGCCAAGTGAAGATGTATGCTGCTCGGTTTCTAATTTATCCTTTGCAATCCGGACGATGCCAGTTGCAGATGCGATCGTTTCAATACAGCCTGTTCTTCCGCAGTTACACTGTGCTCCTTGAAATGGAACGGCACAAATATGGCCAATTTCTCCGCCAGCTCCTGTCTCCCCTTGAACAACTTCACCGTTGACGATGATGCCGCCGCCAACCCCCGTTCCAAGTGTGACCATCAGGATATTTTTTGCGCCATCTCCTGCACCCTTCCACATTTCACCGAGTGCAGCAATATTCGCATCATTTTCAATGACAGATGGAAGTCCTGTCTCTGCCTCTAGGTGATCTTTCAACGGATAGTTTGTCCAGCCCAGATTCGTTGTTTTATAGACGATTCCAGATACTTTATCTACAGGTCCAGGTGCACCCATTCCGATCCCAATAAGTGCTGATTTTGGCATACTGATCTCAACCAGTTTATGGTCAATTGATTTGGCAATATCGACTGTGATCGTCTGCCCGGATTTATCCGTAGGAATCTCCCACTTATGCTGAATTTCACCATATAAATTAATGAACGCAAGCTTAATTGTCGTACCGCCAAGATCAATACCTACAAACCAATCCCCTGTCATATGCCCTCCACCTTCACATTGTTTTTCGATTTAATTTGGCTAGCTCCATTTGAAGAATCGTCATTGCGTTTGACCATTCAGTCCGGTCAATAATGCCCGATGTATACATTTCCTTCAATTCGTCTGCCATAAATTCTAATTCTACTTCACGATCTCCGAAATACACATAATTCCCAAATCTCATGAGCAGCTGCTGTACATCATATAACGTTTTCATTGTTTCCACCATTTCTTCTCATCAACAGATAGGATAAGCGTATTCATAAATGCGCTTTCAGTCAAGTCATTCAACGTGTTTGACTATTTTCGATATATTGTTTCAGCTTTAAAAATTGATCATTTTGAGGATCCTGGTTTAATGCTTTCTCTAATAGTTCTTCTGCTTTCGTTGTCTCTCCTTTTTCTACGAATAACAACGATAAATGATACAGTTTATTTGGTTCATCTGGATCTTTTTCAAGCGACTTTTGTAAAAATTGAATGGCCTTATCAAGGCGGCCCTGCTGCGCTTCCGATAGTGCATAAATATGAAGTGCCTCAGCTGATGCATCTTTTTCGTGTACGTATTCCTCTAGTCGTTCACTTGCTTCGCTATACTTTTTCTCATCAAATAAACTCGCTGCCTCACTTGTTGCCGCTGCTTCCTTTTGATTATCAGAATGAAATCCTGTATACAATCCAAGACCGCCAATCAAGAGCAAAACAGCAGTCGCAAGAAGCATTTTGACAGGCTGCGTCTGTTTAGGCAGACGGACAGCTAATGCCGTGAAAAAGCCGCCAACCAAGCCGCCAAGATGCCCTGCGTTATCAATACCTGATACAGTGAAGCCTATTCCTAGGTTAATGAGAATAATGACAATAATATTTGTCCCCATCGTCCGAAAGAAAAGCTTTCGGTTTGAGATAGCTAAATATAACAGTGCCCCTAAACAGCCAAAAATCGCGCCTGATGCTCCGGCTGCAATTGCCGTATTAAACACAAAGCTCGCTATAGAGCCAAAAATGCCGGAAATCAAATAGATGAGCAAAAATCTTCCTGACCCATAAATTCTCTCAACAGCCGCTCCAACGGACCAAAGAGCAAAAGTATTAAAGAGTAAGTGCGTCAAGCCAATATGTAAAAACATTGGTGTTATCAGGCGCCACCATTCACCCTCTAAAATCAGCACATTATTTTTAGCACCAAATGCAGTTAAAGTTGCCGTATTGGTACTTCCGCCAGATAGCTCAAGTAAAAGAAACATCACCACTTGGACAGCGATCAGCAAGTAGGTGAAAATGGGTCTGCCATTTTGAAACACGGCCCGTTCTCGTTCACGCTGTTTTTCCTGATCATCAAATGCCTGGAGCACGTTCCTTTTAAGCTGCATTGCATCCTCAGCTGTGTCTCTCTTCGCTTCTTCTACATCAACTGCAAGAGATGTATTCAGCCATTTTTGCAGTTCATTTACATCGTTTAGAAGCGTGTCTGCATTGAGTAACACAGGAGTAACTGTCACCTTATTCTCTTTTTGCGGCTGACCGTTTAAGTCTTCCCAATCATCTACTGGGACATCAGTTGTAAATTGCAGCTGCAAGAGATGAAGCGATCGTTTACGCATAGCTTCTCTCAGCTGATTGATCCGGTATGTTTGCTCCTCGATATCTCGAACGATCTCCTGTCTGAAATTCACATCTTTTCTATACAGACGGATGAGATCATAGCCTGAGTTTCGTGGTGCTTCAAAAAATATTTCATCTTCTGGGTACGGACTTTGAATCATCTCGTATCCTTTTTGTCTTAGTTCATCAACAACTCGCCAAAATAGACTATCTATGACATTCATACATTCGCGCTCCATTTTTTACATTATTATAGCAAGAATCGTTCTGATCCGCATTTCAAAACAAAAAAATCCCGGCATTTGCGGGATTAGAATGCTTGGCGAATAAATTTCGTCCGAAAATATGGGATTTTCATCAGCCATTTAATCAAAAAGTGACGTACTTGATTTTGGCCTAAAATCAAATTCATGAGCCGATAACGATTTTGCACGAGAACGAATGCAAACAGTGTGAACACAATGCTCCAAATCATTTTATTCATCATATTCCCTCCTATGTTCGTATCGTGGCTTAAATAGGATTTGTTTATGCATGAACCAACATTTTTATCGCTTAAAAGCAGGCCTTCACAATCTAATCCCTTGTTCTTTTGATTGAATATAATAAACCTCTCCCTCTGATTGATCATAAGAAACGTCAAATTGATGAAGGTCGATTAAATCCTTGAAAGTATGAGGCAGCTTACAATTCCGCTCTAACCCCTCCACCTTGTGCGGGAAGTAACTGTCGTATGGATTGGGTGTATGAACATATACAGCATCTAAACCAGGGTCATGTTCGTGAATACAAATCCAAGTTTGGTATGGCTTTTCAAAGCCTTCAAGCTGTTTTAGCAGCCTATGATATAAAGCGATATGAGCTTTAATATGCTCTCTTCTTATTTTTAAGCTATTTTCCCCGACTCCAAAAAAATCAAGGTGCGTATGCGAAAAAGAGAACCACGAATCGTGGTCGAGCGTTAATTGATGAGTATTCACTTCCTCCCACATATTACGGAAGTATCTTTTCTTTCCACGAAATTTTTTCAAAACATGTCCCCCCGTCAGCTAAAATGCTTTTTAATGAAGAATGTTGATCGCTATCTTTCATGTGACTTTTGATCACAAACAAGACCTTCGCTCAACACAAAAAGCCCGTTCATACGTATAAGCAGCGGACTTTATTTTGAATATATGGTACCTTTCTCACTGACCATGATTGAGACCGGGATGTCGTGCGTTTCAGCCGGAATATGCTCGGTTTGCTGTACTGTCAAGCAAAGGGCAAGCGTTTCGCCGTGATAGTCAGCTAAGTAGCGGTCATAATAGCCGCCTCCATATCCGATACGGTAGCCTTGTCGATCAAAGCACACCCCAGGCACAATGATCAAATCGATTGATTTTTTAGATGCAGCGGCCGACGCCATAGGGTCGGGCTCCAATAGCCCAAAGTAGTGGGATATCATTTTCGTTTCCGGTGTATATTCATAAAACGTCATCTCTTTTGTTTCCGGAAAACAGGTGGGTACACATACTGTTTTTCCCTCCTGCCAGGCTTTTTCAATGAGAGGCATTGTCGGTACCTCTTTTCCTCTAGACATGGTGAGTGCAATCGTATTTGCTTCTTTCCATGCTGACAGCTGAAACAAGTGCTCATGAAGTAAAGCGGTGCTTCGCTTGAATTCCTCAGCACTCATCTTGTCCAGCTTGGCTAATGTTTGAAGGCGAAGTTCCTTTTTCACACAGATCATCTCCCATCATAAAAAAACAGCAGGAAAATTCCCTGCTGCTTACTTTGTTTCACGATGTAAAGTTTGTTTTTTATCACGTGAGCAATACTTTTTGAATTCAACGCGATCTGGATTGTTTCGCTTATTCTTTTTAGTAATATAGTTACGCTCACCGCATTCAGTGCAAGCTAGAGTAATATTTACGCGCATGTTTTTCCCTCCAAACTAAAATCAATTCACATTCAGACCTAACTATAATACCACTTCTAGCTTAGGAATGCTAGAATGTTTTTTCACCAATTTCAATTTCAGTGCAATCCGACTGCGTTCTGATCTATATCGCACGGTCATTTCATGAAAAATGGCCTACTCCCCTATAAAACGTCAATCTTTGTCGTACTGTATACATGAGAAACCCTCTTTTATTTTGACAGCGAGCAAGATTTTCATACTCGTTTTTCATATAAAAAGAAAAAAGATGAAAAAAAGGTGATTTTTTCAGCAATTCCTTTTGAAACTAGCTTTTTTATGGTATAAAAAAGAAGGGTCGAAAACTGTCTGAAACAATCATGAAAGCCTTTTATGGCTTTCAGCATTAAAATATGAATAAAAGGTGATGAAACATGGAAATTGCAATTATCGGATTGCTTGTTGTCAGTATCGTACTGATCGCATTCTCATATTTTCAAAGAGAGCCGATTAAAGAAGTCGAGCAGGAACTTGAAACACTTCAACTATCTGCAATGCAAGAAATCTATAAACTGAAAAAGAAAATGAAGGTTCTTGAAGAAGAATTGCTTGAAACAAACATTGTCGTCCGCAAACATTCAGAAATTGATCCATCTATCGCAAGACAAATCATTTCAAAGCATCAAAATGGCATGTCTCCTGAGGCTATTGCGCGCGCTGAGCATGTATCTGTAGATGAGGTCAACATGATCATTAAAGACAACGAGAAGGTGCTTGTATGACGAAAAAAAGCATCCAAACGTTTGCGGCAGGTATGATTCTTGCAACTGGTGTTCTGGCAATCGTTTTTTTCCTCACTGGAAAAGATGAAGCGGCGGCTGATACAACCACAAAAGAAACGCTCGCAGCGAAAGTAACAGACACTGATGTGAAAAACTATTTAGACTCTAAAAAAGAAGTCTCCGTCAGCCGTGAAACATATCAGCAGCTTCTTGATTATAAAGAAAAAGCACTGAAAGCAAATGAAGACGGCGATTCTAAAAATGATAAAGAAACATCAGACAAGCCTAAAGGCAAATCGGTCAAATTCGTTATTAAAAACGGGATGAGCACAAGTGATGTTTCAGACATGCTTGAAAAGGACGGAATCATCAACTCGTCTAAAGATTTTAATGATTACGTGATTGACGCCGGCTACCATAAAGAAATTCGTGCAGGCAAATTCAATTTAAAAACAGGGATGACGTTCAAACAAATCGTCAAAGCCTTAACAAAATAACAGTAAAACCCCCTGGCGGCACTGACCTCCAGGGGGTTTTGTTATCCAAATCGACCAGATATATAATCATTTGTTCTTTGATCATTTGGCTCAGAGAACATCACATTCGTATCATTGATCTCAACAAGCTCACCCATTAAAAAGAAGGCTGTTCTATCTGATACCCTGGCCGCTTGCTGCATGTTATGCGTTACAATGGCAATCGTGTATTTCTCTTTTAATTTCATAATCAGTTCTTCAATCTTTAATGTGGAGACAGGATCAAGCGCTGATGTTGGTTCATCCATTAATAAAATATCTGGGCTTGTGGCAATAGCTCTTGCGATACAAAGACGCTGCTGCTGACCGCCGGAAAGACCTAATGCAGGCGCACTTAAGCGATCTTTCACTTCATCCCAAAGGGCAACATCACGAAGCGCTTTTTCAGCGATTTCTTTCAATTGCTGCTTGCTCTTCACCCCGTGAATTCTTGGCCCGTAGACGACATTATCAAAGATAGATTGAGGGAATGGGTTCCCTTTTTGAAAGACCATGCCGACGTTTTTACGCAGTTCCACGAGATCGACGCGGCCTTTTAAAATATTGTCACCGTTATACATCATATCCCCGGTAATTTTCACACCTGGGACTGTTTTGACCATGAGATTTAAGGTCTTGATAAACGTTGACTTTCCGCAGCCGGACGGACCGATAATTGCTGTGACTTCATGCTCTCTTATGTCTAAATCAATATGCTTCAGTGCGTGATGTTGTCCGTACCAAAGGTTCATATCATTCACACGAAACACTTCTTTTTTTGCTGTTTCAGTTGCTACTGCATTCATCAAAATCCACCCGCCTTATCCAAATCGACCATTGATATAGTCTTCTGTTTTTTGCTGCGCAGGACGTGTAAAGATACGTTCAGTGGCATCATATTCTACTAGATCACCGTTTAGGAAAAAGGCCGTATGATCAGATACACGTAACGCTTGCTGCATGTTGTGTGTCACAATGACGATCGAATAATCATTTTTCAACTCTGATAATAACTCTTCAATTTTTGCATTTGAGATCGGGTCTAGGGCAGAAGCAGGTTCATCTAATAAAAGAACGCTAGGCTTCATCGCAAGTGTACGGGCAATACAAAGGCGCTGCTGCTGACCGCCGGATAATGACAAAGCTGAGCGGTGCAGACGATCTTTGACCTCATCCCAAAGCGCCGCTTTTGTTAAGCTTTCCTCTACCGCATCATCAAGCACTGATTTTCTTTTTTCACCCGCATACTTTAACGCATGGGTAATGTTATTGTAGATTGATTTAGGAAATGGATTTGGTTTTTGGAAAACCATGCCGATTTCTCTTCGTAAATTGACCACGTTAATGCGGTCATCCAAAATATTGAGCCCTTCGTACATGATCGCCCCTTCACTTCTCGCACCTGGGATCAAGTCGTTCATGCGGTTAATGCTGCGTAAAAAGGTTGATTTCCCGCAGCCAGATGGGCCGATTAATGCGGTAATTGCGTTCTTCTCAATTTCAAATGAAATGTGATTGACCGCTCTTTTTTCCCCATAATAAATGCTTAAATCCTGTACCTGTAAAATCTGTTCTGCTTGAAGTGGAGCCTTTTTTGCTGCAATCTCTTTTTTTTCTGCTAGCATTTGAACCATATCCCCTTCACACCTTTCTTACATTATTTTGACGTAAGCTTCTTATGAATAAATGAACCAAGCCATCTAGCTGCTAAGTTGAATACTAAAACTGAAAGCACAAGAACGGCTGAGGCACCATTTGCAATGGCCTCTGCATCTGGAATGATTCCTTGTGTATTGACGCTCCAAATATGAACCGCTAATGTTTCTGCCGGTCTAAAAATATTCAGCGGTGACGTATCAGAAAATGGGCTCCAGTTTGTAAAATCAAGACGCGGTGTGGTGAGACCTGCTGTGAAAAGAAGCGCTGCTGCCTCCCCGAAGACTCTTCCAGATGCTAAAATCGCACCAGTAATAATAGAAGGAATTGCACCTGGAATCAGGACCGTCTTCACTGTATGCCATTTCGTCACACCAAGGGCAAGTGATGCTTCCTTTTGATCCTTCGGTACAGAGCGAAGTGCGTCCTCTGTCACCCTGACCATCACTGGCAGGTTAAACACCGTGAGCGCAAGAGCTCCTCCGATGATCGTATAGCCCCATCCTGTTAAATTGACAAACATGAGTAAACCAAACATACCAATGACAATGGAAGGAAGTGAAGACAGCACTTCAATACATGTGCGAATAAAATCAGTGACTTTGTTTTGAGGCGCATATTCAGCCATGTACACTCCGCCGCCGACACCAAGTGGTACTGTGATCAGCATTGTAATAAACAAAATGTAAAACGAGTTAAACAGCTGATCCCTAATGCCGCCGCCAGAGCCAATCGCACTTGAGCGGGTTGTCAAAAAGTCAAAGTTTAATTCTTTTGCACCGTTGAAAATGATATAAGAAAACAAACCAACTAGGATCGCCGTAATAATGGCGGCACATAATCCAAAAACAAACGTGGCAAAACGATCGGTCATTTTGCTATTCATTAAATCTTCCTCCTAGACGACAAGTATCTGATAATGAGTATGAACATAAATGATACAACTAGAAGGACAAGTCCCATTGACCAAAGTGTATTGTTTTCAACACTTCCATACGTTGTGTGTCCCATGTTTAACGTAATAATGGTTGTTAATGTACCAGCTGTATCCATAATGCTCTCTGGTAAATTACGTGTGTTTCCAATGACCATTTGAACGGCAAGGGCCTCCCCAAATGCTCTTGCCATTCCAAGCACAACCGCTGTCATTAACGTCGGGAACGCTGCTGGCACAAGAACTCGTCGGATCGTTTGCCATCTTGTTGCGCCAAGTGCATACGATCCTTCGCGTAAGCTTTTTGGAAGTGAAGCCATTGCATCAGTTGCAATAGATGTAACGGTTGGCAAAATCATAATAGACAGAACGATCGTTCCCGCTAACAAACTGTGCCCTGAGCCGCTTGACTTGAATTGTCCAATAAACGGCACCAATACTGTAAGACCTATGAATCCGTAAACAACGGATGGAATCCCTACAAGCAATTCAATGACTGGCTGGAGAATTTTCCGGCCCCATGCAGGTGCAATTTCTGTCATAAAGATCGCTCCTGCGATGCCTAGCGGCGCTGCAATAAGTGCCGATAGAAGCGTGACGGCGATCGATCCAAAGATAAATGGAAATGCACCATACTCCGGGTTTTCTGCTGTTGGGTTCCAATTGATACTGGTTAAGAACTCAATTGGGCTTACACCATTTACGATGAAAGATTGTAAACCCTTAATGCCAAGGAAGATGGTAATGGCGATGGATACTGCAATCATTAAGAATGCGCAGAATCTCACCAAAATACTTCCTCTTACTTCATCCATTTGCCTATTTTTCTTCGAGCTAATCAGCCGATCGCTCGCTTCTGTATGTTCTATCTGCTTCATTTTTTTCTACACTCCTATGAATGTCATAAAAGGAAAAGTGAAATGCTCCACTTTTCCTTCATCAGCAATTCAAGACCTCTTACTTATCTGATTGTTTACCTGCTGCGTCTCTTTCTACTTTCATATTAGAGACTGAGATGTAGCCTTGATCTTTGACGATTTCTTTTTGTACTTCGTCACTCATAAGGTAATCTAAGAATTGTTTTGCTAGACCTTCCGGCTCACCTTTTGTATAAGAGTGCTCGTATGCCCAAATTGTATATTTACCGCTTTCTACATTGCTTTCTTCCGGTTTCACACCATCAATGCTAAGCGGTGTAATTTTATCTTCCTTTAAATAAGAAAATGCTAGGTATCCAATTGCACCTGGTGTTTCTGCAATGATTTTTTGCACATTATTTGAAGATTCTTCTGTAATACCTTCTGCAGGTGTTGCGCCATCAAGTGCATATTTCACAAATGTTGCACGAGTTCCTGAAGAATCAGGTCTGTTGACAAGCGTGATTTTTTGGTCTTTCCCGCCAAGCTCTTTCCAGTTTTTGATTTTACCAGTGAAGATTTTTTTCAATTCGTCCTTTGTGATGTCTTTGACACCCACTTCAGGGTTTACAGCTGCGGCCATTCCAACAACTGCTACTTTGTGGTCTTTTAAAGCTTTTGCGTCGATTCCGTCTTTCTCTTCAGCAAATACATCTGAGTTCCCAATTTGTACAGATCCTTCTGATACTTGAGAAAGTCCTGCTCCAGAACCGCCGGCTTGTACTTGAATATCGGCTTTTGGATGTTTATCCATGAATTTTTCTGCTGCCGCAAGAACTAAAGGCTGCATCGCAGATGATCCTGAGATGGTAATGGAACCTGATGCCTCATCTTTGTTTGAAGCATTTCCTTTACTGTCTTTTGAATCTCCGCTTGAGCTGCTGTTTCCGCATGCTGTGACGAATGCTAACAATGCGATAGTAAGGAAAGTAAGCAGCCATAATTTGTTCTTTTTCATTTCAAGAATACCCCCTGAATAATTTGTCCTACGAGTAATACATTAAAGGTTCTTTATTAATTTCGTTTAAATGGAATGTTAAGGTTTTGTAAATGTCGAAGTTTTGTAGAGAAATTGCGGCGTTTTTTATGAATTTTGTCAATTTATATCGGAATTTTTGAAGAAAACGTAAAAAAACGCCCACAAAAAGTGAGCGTTTTTACCTATGAAAGGTCTAGTTATTTGTTTCTGCTTCATTTTCAATTTTGTTTTTGTTTTTTGCCTGTGTATCATTGCTTTCCTGTTTTGATTTCAGTTCAAAGTACTTGTCTAATACTTGTTCCCCAATATCGTTTGTAATTGGATAGCGCTGGTTGTAGTCTTGATACACCCATGGCACGACAACGGAAATGGCCACTTCAGGATTATCAGCAGGCGCGTATGCTACAAGAGTTGTGTTATATGTCGGTGTACCGCGCTTGCTTTTAATTGGACCGTCATAGAATGATTGAGCGGTCCCTGTTTTGCCAGCTGGATTATACTTTTTGTTGCCAAAGTTTGAATAGGCTGTCCCTCTTGGGTTCTGCATGACAAGCTTGAAGCCTTGCTGGACACGCTTGATTTGATCACTTGTCATGTCTAGCTTATTCAATACATCCGGTTTGACGGATTCTGTCACAGCTCCAATGCCGCGCTGCGGATCTGGCTCTCTCACTTCTTTGACAAGCTGCGGACGCAAACGATACCCGCCATTTGCAATGGTTGAAACGTATTGCGCCATTTGCAGCGGTGTAAACGTATCATACTGTCCAATCGCATAGTCAAGTAAGAGACCTGATTGTGTAGACGTTCCTCTGTAGCCCGTTGCCTCGTTTGGCAGGTCAATACCAGTTTTGACGCCAAGACCAAATTTACTGAAATTGTAGCGGAACGTATCAAATGCTTTCGGATCAATTGGGAGCGGCTGATTCTTACGATATTCGCTTTTCCCAATGGCGATCGCTGTTTTGAACATATACACGTTTGATGAACGCTCTAATGCTGTTAAATCATTAATGAGTCCCATATTTTGATAGGATTTCTTTGGCGGTGACTGGGCGATATAGAGCGGTTCATCGTATTGGGTACTTCCAATATGAATAGCGCCTGTTTTATATCCGGTCAGTACCGTTGCCCCTTTTACAGCTGATCCCATCGCATATGAGGATGTCATCGTTCCTAATGAGTAGTCATCGAACTTGTATTTTCCGTTTTTGTTTGAAATCTGCTTACCCGCAACAGAGAGAACCTCTCCATTTCTCGGGTCCATCATGACAACAAATGCGCGGTCAAGAAGCTCAGTTCCCCCTCTTTGTTTCGCACTTCTCAAGTTCTTTTCAATAATTTTTTCAACCGCTTTTTGCAGCTGAATGTCAATTGTCAGCACAAGGTCTTTCCCGCTCTTACCTTCTGTTAACACTTTAGAGCTTGTGACATTGCCCTGTTTATCAGTTGTACTCTGTTCTTTTTCCTTTTGGCCCTGCAGGACATCTTCATATTGATATTCGAGATAGCTTTTTCCTACACGGTCATTTCGGCTGTAGCCGAGTGATAGATAATGCTCAAGAAGTGACTGCGGAAGACCTTCATCACTCGAAGACACACTGCCAAGCATACTGCGGAGCAGTCCTTTATACGGATAGCTGCGTGACCAGTCTGTCGTTACATCAACACCTGGCAGCTCGTCCAAATGCTCAGAAACGTAAGCAATTTCGCTTGGCTTTACATCTTCATTTTTAATAAATTGAGGCGTAAGTGCATAGCCTGCATCCATCTGCCTTTTAATGGCAAGCACTTGTAAATCTTTTTTCGTCAGTTGATTTAATTCCTTGTCTGTTATGCGTTTTAGCTGAAGCTCATATAGTTTATCATCAGAGACCTTATCGTCACCCTTTAATTCTGATTCCTTTTGAACAAGCTTTTTCGCTTCATTCGGATGCGTTAAGATCCAGAAATCTTTTTTGTCACGATCTGTGATTTTTTTCGTACTCACATGAATCATATCCGCTAATTTTGATGCCACTTTGAGCCGCTCTTCTTGTGAAGTCGTCGAGGTTCTCGTATATGTAATGGCATTTAGCGCTTTATTGCTGACAATCGTATTGTAGTTTCGATCGTAAATCTTTCCGCGCGGAGCAGATGAGCTGACATTCACATCCTCTTGTTTTTCTGCCTGCTTTTTATAATCTTCTCCATTGACAATTTGCACAAACCCGAGTCTAACGACAACACCGGTAAAAATAATAAACGCAGCTAAAAATAATAAATTCAGCCGGATCGGAAGTGTTTTGCGCCCTTCCTTCGCGTCTTTTTTGTTTTTCTTGTTTCTCATCACATCACCTTTTCTATCAAGAAAGAAATGGCACCCCTTTTTGTGTTTAAAAGGTGCCATCATCATTTTAGCGGTTTTTCTATCATTTATCTAGAAATTTGATGTTCCATTGGCAAGAAATTTTACCTTTCTCCCTTAATAAGGTTCGTGTGAGAAACTGGCTTTTGACCGTCAGCCTCTTTCATATCAGCTGTTTTTTCTTTCAAATGAATATCTTTTACAAAATAATAAATGAGGGTATGTCCCGCCCCGAGCACAACAAGTGATGCTGGGATTCCGAGCTCATCACCTAGTAAGGTAACAGACAACAGGAACAAAACGATCGAACAAATACGGCCGGCATTTAAAAATAGCTCTCTGACCACAATATATTCAATTCGGGCCTTTCTGGCGTACCTTGCATGGCCGATGACATCATATGTTAAGGATACATAAGGAACAAGCAGGAGCGGATATCCTATCGCAATGGCTACTGCATACATAAGAAGTGATACATAGGACAAGTGAAAGATGATTAAAAATAAGGCGCCGTATAAAATCAGCCCGCCAAGCATAATCGCCTTCTTCCGCCACTTTTTCTTAATCAAACGTGTTGCGAAGAAATAAGCAAAAAAGGCTACACCTGAATTCACTAAACCAAACGTCCCGAGAGCAAGCTCACTGTTTGTTGCAATAAACACGAAGACACTGATTAAGAAGACAAAGACCCCTTCACGAAGCCCTTGAAAAAAGTGAGCTGTTGTAATCCTGCGCCAATTCTCATCTGAATGACGCTCTTTCCAAATTTGTTTGATGATAAATTTGCCTTTTGATTGCCTTCTTTTGAGGAAAAAGCTCATCACAACAGCTAATGAAAACAAAAAAAGCGATAACGTGAAAATGACTGTGTAGCCTGTATCATCCGTTAACTGAGAAATGACAATACCTGCAATAAGCGGACCGATCATGCCGGCAGTTGAAGTAAGTACCCCGAGAAACCCATTAAAGAAGTCTCTTGTTTCAGGCTCGGTGATCTCAAAGGTGAGTACGTTAAAAGCAAGCCAGTAAAAACCATAGCCGATCCCAAGGACACTTCCCAATAAAACAAGCCGTGCGGCCGCTTGTTCTCCTGCCATTAAGACAATTAAATAAAAAGCGGCTAAAAAGATGACACCGAAACGAAGGACAAACGCCCGGTCTATTTTTTTAGCGAGCCGGCCAGCAAATAAAAACGTAATGGGCTGAAGCACCACAATGGCCAAGTTATAAATCGCAAGATCCGTGAATTTCCCAGACTGTTTCCATAAGTACACATTTACAAACGTATTAGAAAGCGCAATGGCAAGTGCGTATAACCCGCCAATCGTGAGGAGGAGCAATAAATCTCTTGTAACATCCATGTCCCCGAACATTTTCTTTAATCTGCTCATACCATTCATTCTCCTTTTCTACACAATAGTCTGTCTCATCAAAAGGCAGATATGTAAAAAAAGGAGGGAAAATATAAAAAGACCTGCTTCTCTTGAAAGCAGGTCTTTTAGAATCAAATCATTATTTTGCTTCGCTGTAAAGGCGAGCTACTTCATCCCAGTTCACAACATTCCAGAATGCTGAAATGTAATCAGGACGACGGTTTTGGTAGTTTAGGTAGTAAGCATGCTCCCAAACGTCTAGTCCTAGAATTGGCGTTTTTCCTTCAGTTAAAGGAGAATCTTGGTTTGGCGTGCTTGTGATTTCAAGTTTTCCATTGTTCACAACAAGCCAAGCCCAACCAGAACCAAAGCGTCCTGCAGCTGCTGCAGCGAAATCAGATTTGAATTTTTCAAATCCGCCTAATTCTTTTTCGATTGCATCTGCAAGTTCACCAGTTGGTGCGCCGCCACCGTTTGGTGAAAGAAGCGTCCAGAATAATGAGTGGTTCGCATGTCCTCCGCCATTGTTACGTACAGCTGTACGAATGTTTTCAGGCACTGAGTTTAAGTTAGCCACTAGCTCTTCAATTGATTGATCTTCAAGAGCTGATACACCTTCGATTGCTTTGTTTAAGTTTGTTACATATGTGTTGTGGTGTTTTGTGTGGTGAATCGTCATTGTTTCCTTGTCGATATGTGGTTCTAATGCATCGTAAGCATATGGTAATTCTGGAAGTTTAAAAGCCATGGTTAATTTCCTCCTTAAAATGTATGTACTGAAATGCTTCCTTTGTAAGTCAGCAATTCACCCTACTCAAAGAGTATCAAAAGAAACAGCTTGTTTCAACGTTATTGCTCATGTTCTGGAACATTTCAGTGTTTATTTTGTATTTAGCCCTTTAGATAAAGTTTTAAACACCCTTTTTTAACTTAGCGAAGGACATAAAATAAAAAGATGCCCAGCATCAGCGCCTGAATCAATCCTTTTGCAAAAACACCTGATACAAATCCAATTAATGAGCCTAATCCGACTTTCACACTCGTCTTCAAATCTTTCTGATGAACAAGGAGCTCTGCAATGACACTCCCGAGAAATGGACCAATAATAATTCCTGCAATGGGGATCACAAAAGGACCAGCCAATAACCCAATGGTGCTTCCCCAAATAGCCGCCTTGCTGCCGCCAAAGCGCTTGACCCCAATAAGGTTTGAGACATAATCTGCCGCAAATAAGACGGCAGTAAACATGGCTTGAATGAGCCAGAACGTCAGTGTAAGCGGCTCGAAGCTAAAGAAGAAACCATATAGAATAAATCCGAGTACCATAAAGACCACGCTCGGAATAATTGGATAAACCAGTCCAACAAACGCAATGATAAATGCACAGCCAATCAGTATCCAATAAAGCACGTCCAAGACCCTACCGCCTCCTTTTTATATGCTGTATACATTATGCCTCATTCCTTCTATCTTAACCAGTGATGAGGGCCATACTTGTACTTGATGGATAGACATTGATACAATATGAGAAATAGAAAAGAATGTAGGAAGTGAATGGGTATTGAACGTATTTAATCTATTGTTAAAAGGAATTTATTCACCGAAAGATATTGCTAAAGCAAGATTTACAGGAATCGGTAAAGCGATTTTATTCATTTTTATCCTCTCGATTATCGCAGCAGTTCCTCAGGGGTATCATATGAGCCAAGAAATCTCAAATGCGATGTCAGGATTTCAGCACGTGATCAAAAAAGATTTACCCGACTTTTCAATTGAAAAGGGAAAGCTTCAATCGGATCAAAGTGCACCAATAGAAAAAGAAGAAAACGGCATTACGATCATCTTTGATCCTGCTGAAAAAATAAAAGCAAGTGAACTTGAATCAAAGCAAACGGCCATCGCTTTATTAAAGGAAAAAGCAGTGATTGCCATTGATGGACAAATGACAGATATTCCATACCAGCTCCTTGGTGGAACTCTGACAAAAGATGAACTCGCTCGCGTCACAAATCAGAACCAAGCGATTATTATCCCTGTCATCTGTGTACTGCTATATTTATCAACTGCGGCTCTCATGTTTATTAGCGCAACATTCCTTGCGATGCTTGGTACATTTATTAAACGAATGCAGCAAAAAGAGCTGTCTTTCCAAATGCTTTGGAAGCTCTCCGCTTATTCACTCACATTAACAACGGTCTTTTTCGCCATCATGAGTGCATTAAACACGCCTGTTGCAAACTCATTTTTATTAAATTGGGTCATTAACTTTATCTTTTTATATCTTGTTGTAAAAGAAATACCTGCAAAAAAAAGCAAATGATCCATCCAACAAGGATTTGTCTACACGATGAAAGCTCCCCCGTCTCGGAGGAGCTTTTTATGTATGTTCATGCGCTAGGACTCATCTGGATGGATGATCGCAAATAAATAATGATCCTCCCACACTCCATTAATCTTTACTTTTTTACGATTTAGTCCCTCATTCTCAAAACCTGTCTTTTCAAGCACACGAATGGAACCCTTGTTACTCGGCTTTACTCCAGCCTCAATTCGATGGAGATTCAACTCAAAAAAGGCATAGTCAATGATTAAACGAATGGCTTCTGTCATATACCCTTTTCCGCCCTGCCTTTGATCGAGTACATACCCGAGCCAAGCTCCTTCTATCGGACCTCTTACGACAGAACTTAATGAAATCGTCCCAATTAAAGCACCTGTTTCATTTAAGAAAATACCATGCATATAAGATTCATCTTGTGCACTTCTTTGCCTACTCCGCTGAATTCGTTCAATTTGACGAGGTAACGTGAAGAAATCATCTTTGATCAAAGGTGTAAATTCCTGAAAATATGAGCGATTCTCAAGCTCTAATGTTAACAGTGATTCTGCATCATTTTCTGTTAGTGTTCTCACATATATATGCTGACTAACTTTCTTCATTAAATCTCCCCCTTTTTTATTTTATCATAATCGTCATATGAGATTGCTCTTCTATTTACACAAACGACCCAAGCAGTTTTATTACAAGACATACTAGAACTAACTAGAACCATCCTTTCCAGCTTTTCTCCTCTTTTTGGTTCTATCATTTCAGGACATGCATAGACTGAAGTAAACTCTTAAAAGCGGTGAGTAAAATGCGGCGAATTCTTTTTTTACTAATCAGTTTGTTTGTCCTCTTTATTATCTTTTTTGATTTAAAAAATGGAACCATTCCTGTTGAAGAAAATCCAGCCGTTCCAGCAAGTGCCCTTCAAACAGCTGAGAAAAAGAAATATAAGAACGTCACGGTAAAACAAGGTGAAACGGTCCTCTCCATCGTACATACAAGCAAGCCACTTGATGATGTCATTAAAGATTTCGAGGAGCTGAATCAAGGTGTTAAAGCGAACGAAATCAGAGCAGGCAGCACATATAAGTTTCCTGTCTATAAGAGATAAAACGTTAATTCCTTGTCATTCATACAAAGAGACTGTTACAATATGAACTGTAAAACACGACGTACACGGCAAAGAATTGCTTGTACACTAAGGAGCGATTGACAAGTGAGTGAAGTCACACATCGTACTAAAACGCGTCCCGTCAAAGTGGGACCTTTAACTATAGGTGGAAATAATGAGGTTGTCATTCAAAGTATGGCAACAACCAAAACACATGATGTCGAAGCGACAGTCGCTGAAATTAAACGTTTAGAAGAAGCAGGCTGTCAAATCGTGCGTGTCGCATGTCCAGATGAACGTGCAGCAAATGCAATTGCGGACATTAAAAAACAAATTAACATCCCGCTTGTTGTGGATATTCATTTTGACTACAAACTTGCACTGAAAGCGATTGAAGCAGGCGCAGACAAAATCCGAATCAATCCAGGAAACATTGGAAGAAGAGAAAAAGTTGAAGCTGTTGTCAAAGCAGCAAAAGAAAAAGGCATTCCAATTCGTATTGGGGTAAACGCTGGTTCATTAGAGAAAAAGATTCTTGATAAATACGGCTACCCAACTGCAGATGGTATGGTCGAAAGTGCACTGCATCACATTAAAATTCTAGAAGACCTCGACTTTCATGACATCATCGTCAGTATGAAAGCATCTGATGTAAACCTTGCAATTGAGGCATACGAAAAAGCGGCTAAAGCCTTTGATTATCCTCTTCACCTTGGGATTACAGAATCAGGTACGTTATTTGCAGGTACAGTCAAAAGTGCAGCTGGACTAGGAGCTATTTTGAATATGGGGATTGGGAACACACTCCGAATCTCATTAAGTGCGGACCCAGTTGAGGAAGTAAAAGTAGCACGTGAATTGTTGAAATCATTTGGTCTTGCATCAAATGCAGCAACACTGATCTCCTGCCCAACTTGTGGACGAATTGAAATTGACCTTATCAGCATTGCAAATGAAGTCGAAGAATATATTTCTAAAATCAAAGCACCGATTAAAGTAGCTGTTCTCGGCTGCGCTGTAAACGGTCCAGGTGAAGCGCGTGAAGCGGACATCGGAATCGCAGGTGCTAGAGGCGAAGGCTTATTGTTCCGTAAAGGTGAAATTGTTCGTAAAGTACCTGAAGAAACAATGGTCGAAGAACTGAAAAAAGAAATCGATAAAATCGCCGAAGAACATTATGCGAAAATGGAAGCTGAAAAAGAAAAACAAGCGAATGCTTAACAAAAAACGCCTGACGTCATAGTCAGGCGTTTTTCTGTTCTTGTTAAAAGAACGGGGTGATAAATATGCCTAGGATGACGGAAACAATTCCGATCCCAATTGACCACGCGCCAAGCGCATGTGCTCCTTTTCTTCGTGCAATATAACCAACGACGATTGCCGCTACCCCTAATAGCACCGGCAAGACAAATAATGAGATAATCGCAATCGCGAGTGCTGTATAGCCTATCCCTTTACTGCCTGAATCGTCACCTGCTTGGTCACGTCCTCGTCTATCTTCTCGATCTCTTGAAGCTTGATATGGCTCTGCAATTTCAGCAGCTGTTTCCTCTAAATAGCCATCATCATTACTAAAGTGTGTGTCGATTTCACGATCATTTCTTCTGAAATCCTCGTCTCTTTCCATGATCAATTCCCCCTTTTGGTTAATAGAAAGGAGCTTTTTTAGTATGAGCAAAAATGTCTGTTTCATGTTTGCTAAAACTTGCTGGAATTGTGAATTGATTATGTTACACTTTAAGAGTATAAAAATGAGGAGTGTGGGCATGTTACGTTTAGGAATTGATATTGATGGTACAGTGACGGCGCAGGATACCTTTGTTCCCTACTTAAATGAGTCGTTCAAATGTGCCATGACACTAGATGATATGACAGAGTATGATTTGACGAAGCTTTTGAAGATTTCTCAAGAAGAGTTTTGGGGCTGGATGAATGAGCATGAGCCTCTTATTTATAAACAGGCAAAGCCTGCTGAGGGTGCAAAAGTGATCCTCGATCAATTGAAGCAGCAGCATAGGCTGATTTATATTACAGCAAGAAGGCAGCAGCATGCAGATATCACCTACAAATGGTTTCAAGAACACCACGTTCACTATGATGGCATTGAGCTCGTTGGCGGTCATCATAAGCTGGAAGCCGTTCAAAAGCACAAGATTGATGTATTTTTTGAGGACCATCATGGCAATGCCACAATGATTGCAAAAGAGGCTGACATCCCAGTTATCCTTTTTAACTCCCCTTATAACCAGATGCCAATCGACGACAGAATTATACGTGTAAACAACTGGCAGGAGGCATCTCAATGGATCCAACAATACGAGCAGCGTCTGCAAACTGCTTATTAATGTAACTGAGCGAGCACCGAAGCGGAACAAACACGAGGATTTGTCTACACGCTGAAGCCGATACATTTAATGTATCGGCTTTTTTGACGGAGCAAGCTGCCCTTCTTTCATGAGAAAATGGTACAGTGCCCCCTTCATTCCTGCCTGATTCAAGTAGTAGCAAGTTTCCAGCTTCACCTGAATGTTCTTCCACGCATGCAGTGTATATAAATGTTTTTCAATGTTTTGTAATAAATCTGGTCTTGCACTTACGCCTCCGCCGATGAGGATTTTCTCTGGGTTAAGAACAGTCGCTACATTGTAAACGCCAATGGCTATTCGCTTGTACCATTGATCCACCAGCTTCTCAATGGCCGGATCATGCTTCGCCTTTTCAAAAATTTCTTGACCGTCTATTTGAGTACTTTGCGGAATTCCTTGCTTTTCCTTATAGCTCCGAATTAATCCAGCCGTTGAAGCGCTGCTGTTAAGAGTTGTAAACTGGCCATTTTCCGTCTCTGTCAGCATCATGCCAAATTCACCACCACGGAAGGATGCACCGCGCACAAGCTGACCATTAGCAAAAATACCCCCGCCGACACCCGTGCCAATTGTCATACAAATAAAGCTGTCACAATCTTTCGCATGACCGCTATATTTTTCTGCAAGAGCTGCACAGTTCGCATCATTTTCCACTTCTACACGAAGAGACATTTTCTCTTCTAAAAGTGTTTTTACATTTTGACCATTTAAGGCGATGATGGCGCCTGCAAATTCTGTATAACCTGATTCACTATCCACAAAGCCAGGAAGACTGATGGCGATACCGCTGACGTCCGTCATCCTTTGATATTCCCTAACCACATCCGCCATGGCTTCTAAAAACGGTTCAAGCTGCCGGCAGTTCGTCTGATAGTTACCGCTAGAGACCAGCTTTCCATCCTGATCCATTAATCCATGTTTCGTTCTCGTCCCGCCTACATCAAACACGACGTAATAGGCCACTTTTAACCCTCCCTTTACTCCAAAAGACTCAAATTGCACGTTGTAGTACCTTGATCTCATTTTAATGAAACACCCTCCCTTTGTAAAACGTTTTCAAAAGACAAAACAAAAAAGCCAGCTCCATGGCTGGCTTTTTCATGAGTGAACTTCCTTCGGTTCACAAGAAGGACAAGTTCCGTATATTTCAAATTTATGTCCGCTAATATGATAATCCTCTAGATCGGCATCAAGCTTGTCCATAGGACAGGCATCGATCTCCTTTGTTTTACCGCATGCAAGACAAATAAAATGATGGTGATGATGAGAAAATGAACATTTAAAACGAAATAGTTTCTCCCCTGACAATTCCGTTGTTTCTAATATTCCAAGGTCTTCATATAGTGACAAGTTTCGATAAATCGTATCAAAGCTGAGTCCGGGATAGTCTTCACTCAGTGCCGTTAGCACATTTTTAGCGGTCAAGTATTTATCAGAATCAGAAAACAATTGAAGCATATCTTCACGTTTGCTTGTATATTTGTAGCCTTTTTCCTTTAATAAATCAAGCGCTTCTTGTACGTTCATGTTGATTCCCCCTTCTGAATTTCCCGATACTAATACACCCGATTAAAATCAAGATGGACAGTATCACAATCGTTCCGCCTGGCGCTAAATCAAGATAATAGCTCAAGATCAGTCCGGCTAATACAGACAATTCACCAAACAAGATCGAAAGGAAAATCGCCTGTTTGAATCCTTTGGCTATGCGGATACTTGCCGCAACAGGAAGCGTCATGAGCGCCGACACAAGCAGTGTACCGACGATACGCATCGATGCCGCAATCACAAGTGCGACGACTAAGATAAAAATAAAATGAATCCATTTTGCTGAAATACCAGAAGCCTTTGCATGCTCTTCATCAAAAGAAAGCAAAAACAATTCTTTATATAAAAGCACAACAACTAACACAACAACGAGTGAGATCCCTACAATAATCCAAAGATCGAGTCTTGACACCGCACTGACACTTCCGAATAAATAACTAAACAAATCTGTATTAAAGCCATTCGCTAGTGAAATGAAGATGACGGAGATCCCAATTCCCCCTGATAAAATAATGGGAATGGCAAGTTCCTGATAATGTTTATACACGGAGCGCAGGCGTTCAATAAACAATGAACCAGCAACAGAAAAAGCCATCCCTAAGTACAGCGGGCTTACCCCTGTCAAAAGGCCAAACTTTTTATCAAGAAATAGACTTGCGGCAATACCGGCAAGTGATACGTGACTGAGGGCATCTGCAATAAGCGAGAGCCTTCTTACGACAATAAATACACCAAGTAAGGGCGCAATAAAACCAATCAGTAACCCTGCGATAAACGCATTTTGTAAAAATTCATAATGAAAAAATGGAAATAGCATTATTCATGTCCCCCATGATGGTGATGGTCGTGATGAATCACTTGAATGTCATGCCCGTAAAATTGGGATAGCGCCTGATCATCCATTGAATCAAACGCTTCCGCATCCCCGTGGAAATGCAGTGTCTGATTTAAACAAGCCACATGGGTGACTTTATCGGAAACGGTGCCAACGTCGTGTGTGACGAGAATTAAAGACATTCCTCTTTCTTTGTTCAATGTTTCGAGCAGCTGATAAAAGCCTTCTACTGTCCGCTGGTCTACCCCAACTGTGGGCTCATCCAAAATGAGCAGCTTTGGCTGACTGACAAGCGCACGGGCAATAAATGCGCGCTGCTGCTGCCCTCCAGAAAGCTCCCCGATGTTTTGATGCTTTAAATCTTGTATACCGACTGAGCGAATGGCATCTTCCACTTGCCATTTATCCTGCTTGCTCATTCGTTTAAATAAACCAATTTTCGCAGTCAATCCGCTTGCGACGACCTCATATACAGAAGCAGGGAAACCCGTATTGAAGCTATTCGCCTTTTGAGAAACAAATCCAATTTGATCCCAGTCTCTAAATTTTGAAACAGGCGTGCCAAATAGCTTTAGTTCACCTTGCTGCGGTTTAATGAGCCCAAGCAGGCATTTTAATAAAGTTGTTTTACCAGAACCATTCGGTCCAACAAGTGCTAGAAAGTTTCCTTCCTCTACTGTTAAATGAATGTGATCAATGACATTTCGCTGTCCATATGAGTACGAAATGTCCTTCATTTCAATAATTGGCTTTGCCATGAATCTTTCCACCTTTAATCAATATAAAAAGAATGATTACGATTTATACAACAAAAAGAAAATGGCTTTTGCCATTTTCTCTGTCCATACATACATTTCATTATATAAAAGAAAGATAAAAAAGTAAAATAAAAGCTAATGAATGGCTGTTTTGAACTTACCGCCTTTTGTTTCATGCGTATCCATAATCGTGATAAATGCTTGGTCATCAATTTCAAATACGATGGATTTCAGCTTTGTAATTTCTAGCCTTGTGACAACGGCGTAGATGACATCTTTTTCTTCATCTGTATAGCCGCCTTTTCCTCTCAGCTTTGTCGTTCCCCTGCCGAGTCGATGCAGAATCGCATCTGAAATTTCATCATAATAATCTGATACGATAATCACAGCTTTTGTTTCATCAAGCCCTTGAATGACAGCATCAATTGTTTTCATTGCCAAATAATATGTCATGACAGAATACATAGCCTGCTCTGGTCCGAAAACAAAGCCCGCCCAAATAAAAATGAACACATTGACGATCATGACAAACTCACCGACGGAGAAAGGAATTTTTTTCGTCAGAAGAATTCCCAAGATCTCTGTTCCATCCATTGAACCTCCATTACGGATGACAAGTCCAACACCAAATCCAAGTAATAGCCCACCAAATACAGTGGCTAAAATCGGCTGTGTTGTAAATGCCTCCACATGATGAAGTGAAGATTCAATCACGGCTAAGCTGACAATCCCAATCACAGTGGAAATCAAAAAGGTTTTCCCAATATGCTTGTATCCTGATATCATAAATGGAATATTTAAAATGACAACAATCGTCGCAAAATTAATAAACGGGTTATCTGTAAAGAGATAATCCAAAATAAGCGAAATGCCGATGATGCCCCCATCAATAATATTGTTTGGCACTAAAAATAATTCAATGCTGACTGCTGCACATGCAGCTCCTACTAGAATCAGAAAAATTCTCAAAATAAAATGAGGCACTGATTCCTTTCTATGCTGTTTACTATTTGCCATACGTTCTCCCTTCTACACAAGTTAAATTTCCAATGAACATTTTATCCACTTTACTATTTTATCATTTCACAGAATAAAATAAAATTTTTTGCACATTTTCCGTTTTCGCCCATACATTGTTACAGAGGGGAGGAATGGAATTGATTTTAATTCAAAAAATTGTCCTGCAGCGGCTCAATCAGATCACAGCAAATGATCTGTTAAGGTATGCGAAACAGTATGGTGTCAGTTTAACGTCTCATCAAGCTGCTGAGGTTGCCAAACTCATGAACGGCAAAAACATCAATATTTTTAATGACTCAGAGCGTAACCGGCTTCTTAAGCAAGTGGAAGCGATTACTTCTAAACAGACAGCACAGACTGTGAATGATTTGTTTAACCAGTTTACAAGTTAAGCAAAAAAGGGCCGCATTTAGCGGCACCTCAACATGTTGCATCCTTTTTTACTGACCCGTAATTTTATCTAGTAAGCCTTCATCAAATTGCTTTTCTTTCAGCATCGCAATTTCGAATTTGTAAGGTGGTTTTTTGTTCTTTTTATCTTCACCTACATAAGGCGTTTCTAGAATTTTCGGCACATCTTGAAGCTGTGGATGATGCACAATATAGTTCAGTGCATCGAAACCAATTTCACCAAAACCGATATTTTCATGTCGGTCTTTTCTTGCGCCTTGTACGTTTTTACTATCATTAATATGAAGAACTTTGATTCGATCAATACCGACGATTCGATCAAATTCTTCTAATACACCATCAAAGTCACTCACAATCGGGTAACCAGCATCGTGCGTGTGACACGTATCAAAGCAGACAGAAAGAGCTTCGTTATGTGTCACGCCGTCGATAATTTGGGCAAGCTCTTCAAAGCTTCTTCCGCACTCTGATCCTTTTCCTGCCATTGTTTCAAGTGCAATTTGAACCTCTTGACCTTTCACAATGACTTCGTTTAAACCTTCAATGATTTTTTGAATCCCTGCTTCTGCCCCTGCTCCAACATGCGCACCTGGGTGAAGGACAATTTGCCTTGCACCTAGCGCTTCCGTACGCTCGATCTCAGAGCGAAGGAAGTCTACCCCAAGCTCAAATGTCGCGGGATTCACTGTGTTTCCAATATTGATAATATACGGAGCATGTACGACGATATCTGTCATGCCGTGCTCTTTCATATGCGCTTGTCCAGCTTCAATATTGAGGTCTTCGATTTTTTTGCGGCGCGTATTTTGCGGTGCACCTGTATAAATCATAAACGTATTTGAACCATAAGAGGCAGCTTCTTCACTCGCTGCAAGAAGCATATGTTTTCCGCTCATGGATACATGTGAACCAATCTTTAACAATGTTTCCCCCTACTTTCCATTACGCTTTGACTTTCTACGTTCCTGTCTTTTGATTTTATCCATCTCACGTGTCATTTTCTTTTTATATCCAGGTTTGACGGCTTTCGGTTTTCTCACAAGACGTTTTGCTTTTTCTTCAATTTCATTTGGTGCTTTTTTACGTCTTTGACGCTTCAGACGGTCATCTGCATCTCGCCATTCGCCATGAACAATGGTTTTGTTTTCAAACACAACGCCCATTTTCTCAATTTGAATGAGTGCATCCTCATCAGCCAGTTCATAAATGGTCATGGCAATTCCAGATGAACCAGCACGAGCTGTTCTTCCAACGCGGTGAACATAAAAATCAAGATCAGATGGAAGTTCATAGTTAATCACGTGGCTGACGCCTTTAATGTCAATTCCGCGTGCTGCAAGATCAGATGCCACAATATAAGTGAACTCCAAATCTTCAATTTGTTTCATGACTTTTTTACGTTCGCGCGGCGTTAATCCGCCATGAAGCACACCGATTTTCATTCCTTTTTCTTGTAGGAACGATGCGATTTCATCAACAGTTGTTTTTGTATTGGCAAAAATGATCCCTAAATATGGCTGTACATTCGTCACCATTTCATGGAGCAATTTTAATTTATCACGCTGTTTAGAAGGAACTAAAATATGCTGAATGTTTTCTGCTGTAATCCGTCTTGGTTCAACATGCGCATACTTTGGATTGTCCATATATTTTTTCAGGAAAGGCTTTAGTTTTTCTGGGATGGTTGCAGAGAACACAAGCATTTGCAGCTGTTCTGGCATTTGTGCACCAATACGGTCTACATCTTCTAAAAATCCCATATCAAGCATTAAATCCGCTTCATCAATGACAAGAGAGGTCGCTTTGTAAACATTCAGCGCCTGCTCATGAATGAGATCAGCAATACGTCCAGGTGTGCCGACAACCAAATGCGGCTGGTTTTTTAGCTTTTGAATTGATTTTTGCTTGTCCGTTCCGCCAATGTAAAGCTTTGCTTTGATCTCTTCTTCTGGAGAAGCATTCTTTAAAATCGTTTGAGCTTCTTTGAAAATTTGATTGGCTAATTCTCTTGTAGGCGCAGTAATCACGACTTGTACCTGCTCTTTGCTTGGATCAATTGAATGAATCAGCGGCAGTAAGTACGCATGAGTTTTTCCTGTTCCTGTTTGTGACTGGCCAATCACGCTTTCTCCTTTTAAAACAGCAGGGATGATTCTTTTTTGAATATCAGTCGGCTCATAAAAGCCTAGTTCATGAATAGCATCTATAATAAAAGGCTTTAATTCATATGTCGTAAATTTTGTTTCTTTCATGTTTTCACTCCTTAAGGCAATGCCTTTTTGCTCATCTCCTCATTATAGCTGATTTTCAGTAAAAAAACCATGTCCGCTTTTCCTACAGGAAACCAATTGATGCTTCCTTGCATAACCTATGAAGAGAAAGAGAATGCAGTAAGGGAGGTACAAGTATGTTAGGGCAAAGGCCTATGGGCGATTTTCAGCCGCGCCGCCCCTCACGCCGGCACCTTGGAAATGGCGGACAGCCCCGAATGTTTCAAAGAGGGCAGCAGCCTCCTATCCAACAGCCTTTTCAAGGGCAAGGCAATCCATTTCAGCAAATGCCTCGCTCCCCGTCTGTACAGGGAGGCGGTTTACCCGGGATGGGCGGAATTCCAGGAGGTGAGAGCCGTGCACTAGGCGGCGGAGCAGGAATTAAAGGCATGCTCTCTAAATTTCTTCCTGGCGCAGGAGGAGCTGGAGTCTCTGGAGGTGGTGCGGGATTACAAGGAATCCAGAGCTTCACTAATCCTGCGACCCTCTCAAGCATGTTAGGAAATGTTCAAAAAGTGCTCGGGATGGCGCAGCAATTTACGCCAATGATTCAGCAATACGGTCCTTTAGTGAGAAACTTACCTGCAATGATTAAACTGTACAGCCAGCTTGGCAGTGCGGACGATGATGAAGCAAATGCAAATGACGATGATGCAGAATCAACGGAGACCAGCGCGGAAACAGAAGTGCCCGAGGAAGAAGCACAAGCTGATGAAATAGAAGAAAATGTTGAACCCGAAGACATCCTTGTCAAAAAAGCAGCACCACACACATCACCTGCTTCTGAAGCAAAACCGAAAAAAAGATCTGGCAGCTCTGTTCCAAAACTATATGTCTAGTGATCTTTTAACGGCGAAGTGTTCACTGCGTATAACAATCTTTGATATATACGCTTACTTTGGCTATAATGGAAGCAAGAGAATGATAAAAAGCCGTTTTTTACGGCTTTTTATATTGTTCTTCTCTAGCAGCACTTCCCTACAGGAGGACGAATAAATGAATGTAATTAAAATATCGCCGCGTGGCTATTGCTATGGCGTTGTGGATGCAATGGTCATTGCTAAAAATGCCGCACTTGATAAGAACTTGCCACGCCCAATTTATATATTAGGTATGATTGTGCACAACAAACATGTCACTGATGCCTTCGAGGAAGATGGAATTTACACACTGGACGGACCAAACCGCTTAGACATTTTAAAGCAGGTGGAAAGCGGAACAGTCATTTTCACGGCTCACGGCGTTTCTCCTGAGGTTCGTCAAATCGCAGAAGAAAAAGGCCTTGTCGCCATTGATGCGACCTGTCCTGATGTCACGAAAACCCACGAACTCATTTCAGAGAAAACAGCCGATGGCTATGACATTATTTATATTGGGAAAAAAGGTCATCCTGAGCCAGAAGGAGCTGTCGGAGTAGCCCCTGACAAGGTACATCTTGTCGAAACAGAAGCCGATATTGAGGCGCTTGATTTAACATCTGAAAAACTGCTCATCACGAACCAAACGACGATGTCTCAATGGGATGTCCACGATCTGATGGAGCTGATTAAAGAGAAATACCCTCACGTCGAGTATCATCAAGAGATTTGCCTTGCGACACAGGTGCGTCAGGAAGCTGTTTCGCAGCAAGCTGGTCAAGCCGATTTAACCATTGTTGTCGGCGACCCAAAAAGTAATAACTCTAACCGTCTCGCACAAGTGTCAATGGAGATAGCCGGAACGCAGGCTTACCGTATTGGCGACTTAAGTGAACTCAAGCTGGAGTGGCTGCAGGGCGTCAAAACCGTTGCCGTTACTGCTGGTGCTTCAACACCAACACCTATTACAAAGGAAGTCATTCGTTTCTTAGAAAACTATGAACCGGATGATGAAACGACTTGGAAGATTGAACGAACCGTTCCTCTTTCTAAAATTTTACCTCGCGTCAAAACAAAGAAATAAGAAAACGTCAGAGCGGATATGCTCTGACGTTTTTTGTTTACATAAATTGAAATGGGTTTGTGTTTGATTCAGAAACAAAGAGCTGTACGTCATACTTTTTATTTGCACATAGCGATTGAAGCTTCACCTTTACGCCCTCTTTCATAATCTTTTCAGCATAATGCCCTGGGTCCACTACGTTCAGCCCAAGCATCATGGCATCATGCGCAACATGGAAATAAAGGTCTCCTGTTACATACACATCTGCACCCATTCTTTTCGCTTGATGGATGTATTTATTTCCGTCTCCGCCAAGCACTGCCACTTTTTTCACTACAGCGTCTTGATCTCCTACAAAACGAGCACCATTCACATCTAGCTTCGTTTTCACAAATTGTGTGAAATCTCTAAGTGTCATAGGCTCATTTAGCTCTCCAATACGGCCAAGGCCTTTTTGAATAGGAGGAAGATCTGTCGTGTGTACACTATAGGCAACTTCTTCATAAGGATGTGCTTTGATCATGTCGCGAATCACTTGTTTTTCTATACTTGCTGGGAAAATGGTTTCAATCCGCACTTCTTTCACAAATTCTAATTGACCCGACTCCCCAATAAACGGCTTAGCTTCTTCTGATGGCAAAAAGCTGCCTGTCCCTTCATTTGAAAACGCACAATGGCTGTAGTTGCCGATATGACCTGCGCCCGCATTTCCTAAAGCTGTCCGGATGGCCTCTTCAAACTCTTCAGGAACATACAAAGCAAGCTGTTTGATTGGATCCTCGTATGTCGGCACTAGCACACTTGTTTCTTCAAGCTCTAGAGCCTCAGCAAGCAGGTCATTGACTCCGCCATCAGCTACGTCTAAATTCGTATGTGCCACATATACCGCAATATCATGTTTGATGCATTTTTCAATGATCCGTCCAGCTGGCTGATCTGTCGCTACATGTTTTAATGGACGAAAAATCGGCGGATGGTGAGCAATAATGAGATCTACTTTTCGCTCGATCGCCTCATCTACTACATTCTCTAATACATCTAGGGTGATCATCACATTACTTACTTTTTTATTCAATGTTCCAATCTGGAGACCAATTTTATCACCTTCCATGGCATATGCCTTTGGTGAAAATTGTTCAAACAATTGGATGATTTCATGCCCGTTTACTGTTTTAGCCAACAGTCAAAACCTCCTTTAGCGTCTTTATTTTCGCATTCAGCTCTTCAAGGCGCTCTTTGTTTTCTTCTGTCCGTGCTGCCTGCTGAATTTGACTTTCTATCTTCTCCATATGCTGAAGCTCTTGCATCCACTTGCGCTGGAAGACGTCATTTTGCTCTTTCGCAAGAAACGGACCAACGAGCATGCCTGCTTCAAGTGACATTCCTTCATAAGCTTTATCTTTATCGCCTTTTTCTGCGATGATGATTTCGTATATTTTGCCGTCCTCTTCTAAAATGACTTCATCCATCAATTCATACCCCTCTTGATAAAGCCATAAACGAATATGGTGGGCATGGATATTCGGCTGAAGAATGAGCCGCTCATGGCCTGCGAGCTTATGCTTGCCCTCATTTAAAATACTTGCGATGAGTGCCCCGCCCATACCTGCAATCGTCACTGCATTCACTTCGCCTTTTTCAATGACTTCAAGGCCATTTCCTTTTCTGACAGATATCTGTTCATCTAATTCAAGTCTATGTACTTGCTGCTGCGCCGATTGGAGCGGTCCATCGGTAATTTCACCAGCAATGGCTTTCACTGCTTTTTGATGCAGGATCGCATAGCATGGCAAATAGGCATGGTCTGAGCCGATATCAGCGAAGACTGCCTCATCTGGTAAAAAGTCTGCGACTTTTTTTAATCGTTTGGATAAATTCATTTCATTCATACGTATCACTACTTTTCTTTAATGTTCATACTTGTCTATCTTATATAAATTATGGACTTTTTAAAAGTCGTTTTCAAATGAAAAAAGCTCTTCTTTTGAAAAAGAGCTTTTTGTATAAGGTTATTTAATTTTAGATACCCATTCCGCCATTTCATCGAGCTTTTCATTCGGAATCAGCCCGCCTGGCATCCCGTTGCCGCCTTCTTGAATTTTCTTCTTGATGTCAGCGACTTCAAGCTTGTCTCCAACACCTTTTAAAGCAGGACCTGCGCCGCCTTCATAGTTTTCCCCGTGACAGCTTAGACAGTTCTGTTTATACAATTCTTCCGGCGTCGCATTTGCTGTCTCTTCTTGCTTTTGCTCTTTGCCCCCTGAGGCAATCTTTTCTTCATCTTTCAGCCCCTTCATTGATAAGAAAAAAGTGAGTCCAATACCTAAAATGGCAATCAATAAAAATGGTATAAGTGGATTCCGTTTCATTTCTTTCATCCTCCCCTTTGTGAAAACCCCTTTGAGACTATGCAAACAATTCTAATTCTACTTTAATTTTACAAAAAGTAAACGAATTATGATACAAAACTTTGGTCAAGTTCACAGATTAGACAAAAATGATTCAAGATGAGAAATGAAGCCTTCAGCACATTTAGATGTATTTTTTATACATCTTTTCTCTAAGAACGTTGCAAATTCATTTGTTATTCAGTAAAATATAATCAGATTGAAAAAAGCGTTTTCATTTTTGATAAGAAAGAACGGATCTCTTTCAAGATCCGTCCGGTTTCTACTCTAAGAAGTCTTTTAATCGTTTACTTCTGCTTGGGTGTCTTAATTTACGAAGAGCTTTCGCTTCAATTTGTCGGATACGCTCTCTTGTTACGCCGAACACCTTACCAACCTCTTCTAACGTGCGTGTTCTTCCGTCGTCTAGTCCGAAACGTAGTCTCAGCACATTTTCTTCACGGTCCGTCAGCGTGTCTAATACATCTTCAAGCTGCTCTTTTAAGAGTTCGTACGCAGCGTGGTCAGATGGAGATGTCGCCTCTTGGTCTTCGATAAAATCACCAAGATGCGAGTCATCTTCTTCACCAATAGGTGTTTCTAAAGATACAGGCTCTTGCGCAATTTTAAGAATCTCTCTTACCTTTTCTGGAGTTAAATCCATGTCTTCAGCAATTTCTTCAGGCGTTGGTTCTCTGCCTAGGTCTTGCAGAAGCTGTCTTTGAACACGGATCAATTTATTAATGGTTTCCACCATATGAACCGGGATCCGGATTGTTCTCGCCTGATCGGCAATCGCACGTGTGATCGCCTGTCTAATCCACCAAGTCGCATATGTTGAAAATTTATATCCTTTGCGGTAATCAAACTTCTCAACCGCCTTCATCAGACCCATGTTTCCTTCTTGAATCAAGTCAAGGAACAGCATGCCACGACCGACATACCGTTTCGCAATGCTGACAACGAGACGAAGGTTCGCTTCCGCTAATCTTCTTTTTGATTCCTCATCGCCCTCTTCGATCTTTTGAGCATACGTTATTTCTTCTTTAGCAGATAACAAATTGACGCGTCCGATTTCTTTTAAGTACATACGAACAGGATCATTAATTTTGACACCTGGTGGTACGCTTAAATCATTCAGGTCAAATTCTTCTTCCGCCTTAGCCAGCTGCTGAACATTTGGGTCTTCTGTCTCTTCGTTTTCACTAATGAGCTCTACACCCTGTTCGCCTAAGTATTCATAGTATTCATCCATTTGGTCTGATTCAATTTCAAAGCTAGACATACGCTCTGCAATTTCTTCGTATGTTAAAACGCCCCGTTTTTTACCCGTTTCAGTGAGCTTATCTCTCACCTGTTCAAAGGTTAATTCAGTTTCGGTTTCGTGGGCTTGTTTATCAGCCATTATGGATCCCTCCTTCCAAAGCTTGCAACGAATTCTAAAGTAACTTGCGATTTGCTTCCGCCCTGCTTTTCTCTCTCTATCAAACAGATGACGAAGCAAATAGGAAATAAAATAAATAATGATGAAGGCAAGATGCTTGCGGTCTTATGCTCCTCCCGTAAAGGATTCATTGCCAGCCGTAAGTCCTGTCATTAATATTAGACGTATTACTTCAGCGAACGGTTCAACTGAATAATTTCTTTTGCAAGTGTTGCCGCTTTGAAGAAATCTTTTTGCCTCTCCGCTTCTGCACGTTCTAGCTCTTTTTCCTTTATCATTGACAAATTCCGATGATTCAACACTTTTTTTACATAATCACTTAATTCAGCTTCACTTAGTTCGTCTCCGACTTGAATCATCAATATATCCGTCAACAGTTGATTCATGACATCATCTTCTATACGGTTCATCAGGTGCTGCGGCGTTGGTTCTTTGCCTTCTTCATACAAGGCATAAATGTATGTTGCCAGCGCCCTGTGCGAATCTATATTAAATTCAATCCCGATTCTGTCAAGTACTTTGCGGATCACGTCATCGCTTTTTAACATATGAGCAAGCAGCATTCGCTCTGCATTTTCATATGCCGGCCGCAGACGCTTTCTTCTCACTTGTGTTGACAGATGTGCACGCCGTTTTTCAAGCCCGTTTTCTTCCTGCGTGCTTTTGGTTTCTTGCCGCTGCTGCTTTTCAAACAGCTCCAGTTGTTCTTTTAATGAATCAAGTGAGATCGAAAACTCCCCAGCAAGCTGTTTCATGTAAATCTCTTGCTCCAAAGAGCCGTTTAACCGGCTGATTTCTCGGAGAACCTGCTTCATATAAGTAAGACGGTCTCCTTCGTCTGATAAGTTTTTTCCTCTTCGGAAAAAATTCATCTTAAACGTCATTAATGTCACACTTGCATCTATGATGTCATTCCTAAATTTCTCGCCGCCATATTTACGAATGTAATCATCTGGATCAAGTCCATCTGGTATCATGGCAACGCGAACTTTACATCCTCTTTTTCCAAGCAAATCTGATGCTTTCATGGTCGCTTCGTATCCGGCCGTATCAGAGTCATAGCAAAGGATGATCTCTTCTACATTCCGCCTGAGAAGCTTTACGTGCTCTTCTGTAAGAGACGTACCCATTGTTGCAACACTTTCACCGACACCTGATGTAACAGCTGAGATGACGTCTGCAAATCCTTCAAAAAGAACTGCCCGTTCGCGTTTGCGAATATGCATACGTGCCTCATGAAAGTGATAAAGCAGCTTACTTTTATGAAAAAGCGGCGTTTCAGGACTATTCATATATTTAGGCTGCTGATCACCAAGCGATCTTCCGGAAAAAGCGATGACCGTTCCATGATGATCATGAATGGGAAACATGACACGATCTCTAAAGCGGTCAAAAAAGCCTGTGCCGTTTTCACGTTGAATCAAAAGACCAGCCTTCTCCATCATCACAGGATCAAATCCTCGTTTTTCTAAAAACTTGGTCACGAAATCCCAAGAATCAAGAGCATACCCGATCTCAAACTTGGCAATTGTTTCATCCGTAAAGCCTCTGGACCGTAAATAATCGAGTGCGTTTTGACCTTCCTTTGTATTTACCAGCAAATGGTGGTAAAATTTCTTAAGAAGCTCATGGGCCTCAATCATTTTATGATCTGCCGTGTCCTCCTGCTGAGAGGAACTCATCTGAGCATTCGCCACCTGATCAGGCAGATCAATATGGTACTTATCAGCCACATGTGAAACGGCTTCAATAAATGAGTAGCCTTCCATTTGTCTGAGGAACGAAAACACATTGCCTCCTGCACCACAGCCAAAACAATGGAAGATTTGCTTATCTGCTGAAACAGAGAATGAAGGAGTATTTTCACCATGGAATGGACAAAGACCGAAGTAATTTCGACCTTGCTTTCTAAGCTGTACGTATTCTCCAATCACTTCGACAATGTCTGCGTTTTTTTGGATCTGCTCCAAAAGTTCATCTGGTATACGTTTGCTCATCCTAATAACACTCCGTCGTACATTATTCGCCTTTTAATTTAAAAATCCTTCATGATTCGACAGGATTTTTTGTAGTTGCGCCATAAATCGCTTCTTATCCTCTTCCAAAAGCTTTTTGGGACCTTTTCCGTATACACCTTTTCTTCGCTGTTTGCTGGAAACATGCCTGCGTTCCAAATCAAAATCAATTGTTTCGTTTGTGTACATTCGTCCTCTTTCAGACAGAACAATGACCTGTCTCGGAAGCAATAAGGAGGCAAGACCAATATCTTGGGTGACGACAATATCATGTGCGGCAGCTGAGTTGGCAATGACTAAGTCCGCTGCTTCCTTATGTGTATCTACAAACCGCCAATCTTCAAGTGGAGATCTTTTGGTTTGAAAATGCTCATATGAAGCAATAAATGTCACTGGTACTTGAAATTGAGATGCGACAGAAAGGATTTCGTCTTTTACAGGACAAGCATCTGCATCGACATAAATCGTCCTCTCTTTTTTACGTTCATTCAGGTGACTAATTCTCCATCCCTCCACCTTATTCCTGCTTTAGAGAAGCAAAAAGACCATACTTTTCCCCCATAAAGCAATCAACAGTACAACTCATTTTGTCGAAAAGTTATGTTCAGAATCACTTGACTTCTGCCAATATTAGTTTATTCGTTCTTGACTTAACTTAAACCTAAAATCAATCATTTTATCACAATTTTTTATTATAATACAAATGCAGCAAATATGCTATTGTTTTTGTTTACCCGTTTCCCACCATAGGAAAAACCCAGGAGGAGCATCCTGAGTTTATTCGGAACCTCTTTTGGTCAGCATTTGATGAATGACATTTGCCGTTTCCTCAACTGCTTTATTCGATACATCAACGACTTGACAGTTAATGCGGTCAACCACTTTTTCAAAATACTCTAGTTCCTCTTTAATCCGCTCAATGTTCGCATAAATAGCGCGATCATTTAAACCAAGAGATTTTAACCGCTCTTTGCGAATATGATTTAATTTGTCTGGACTAATTTTCAAACCGATACATTTCTTCGGATCAACTGAAAATAACTCTTCTGGCGGATCAACTTCAGGTACAATTGGAACGTTCGCTACCTTCAGCCGTTTATGCGCTAAATATTGAGATAATGGTGTTTTGGACGTGCGTGATACACCAATGAGCACAATATCAGCCTTTAGAATGCCTCTTGGGTCTCTGCCGTCATCGTATTTCACAGCGAACTCGATAGCTTCTACCTTTTTAAAATAGTCCTCATCTAATTGACGTACACGACCCGGCTCATGTTTCGCTTCATTTCCATATGCCGTCTCCATTTTATCAATGAGTGGACCGATGATGTCATAATAAACAACACCGTTTGCTTCTGCTTCCTCAATTAAGAATTGGCGCATTTCTGGCACAACAAGAGTAAAGCAGACGATCCCATTATCTGCTTTCGCCAGTGAAATGACTTCTTTAATCGTACCAACATCCTCTACATACGGGATTCTTCTAATATTTGAATGGTCTGATGAGCCGCCATCAAATTGGCTAAGCGCCGCTTTGACCACGAGCTCTGCCGTTTCTCCTACTGAATCTGATACCACAAAAATTACGCGATTACTCATAACATCCCCTCGCAGTCTTCTGTCATTAGATTATTTCGTTCTCCGATAAGCTAACAAGTATTTTCGTCATGTTTGTTTTCGTAATTCTACCGACCACTTCAAAGCCTTTATCCGTATCTTTTATCACAGGAAGTGCATCTATTTGCTTTTCAATCAAGTGCTTCGCCACATCCATAATGAAATCTTCCTTGCGGCAAACGGTGATGTTCGGCATTCTTGTCATAATAATATGGACAGGGATAGATGGAAGCTCCTGTTTCCCTATACTTGCGCGAAGGAGGTCTTTTCTTGATAACACACCTGTTAAAATAGAGTGATCGTCCACAACGAATAATGTGCCCACATCCTCTAAAAACATCGTACAAATCGCATCATAAACCGAAACATTCTCATGTATCACCACTGGAATGGATTGAAAGTCTTTCACTTGAAGTTTTTTCAGCTTATCTGCGAGAAGCTGCGTGCCTGTTTTTCCTGTGAAAAAGTAGCCGACCCTTGGTCTTGCTTCTAAAAAGCCTGACATTGTTAAAATGGCTAAATCCGGTCTGAGGGTCGCCCTTGTTAAGTTCAGCCGATCGGCGATATGCTCTCCAGTAATCGGACCATTCTCTTTGACAATCTGTAAAATCTGCTCTTGCCGTTTATTTAACTCGATTGTACTCACCACCTTTAAATAGAGAGAGCGAAATCTTTATTTTATGTATATCATTTTCATAACTCATCATATTATAGCGCATCTTTGTCCGAATGAAACAAAAATCCACTCAAAAACCGTGAATTAAATGAGTAAAAAACGATTGCCCTTCGGAAAAGGCAACCGTTCTTAAGTATTTATTTTACAATTAAATTGTTCATATTCGCAAATGATTGAATCACTTTGGCTAGTTTGACCATTTGTGCCAAACGATTTCGCTTCAGTTTTTCATCATCCGCATGAACCATTGTGTGATCGAAATAATGAACGATCGGTGTTTTTAATGTATCTAGTGCCTCAAGTGCCAGGTTGTATTGTCCTGCTGCTACATGTTCCTTGACAGCTTTCTCTACTTGCTGATACGCCTCAAACAGCTTTTGCTCATGTTCATTTTCAAACAATTCAGGCTGAATCTCTGCGTCTTCCCCTTTTTTACTAATTGAAATGACGCGTCCCAATGCTTCAGCCGTTTCTTTGAAGCTTTCTTGTTTTACACTCTCTTCAAGAACAGCTGCTTTTTTGACGACTGCATATGGCTCAATATTTTCAACATCCAGCACTGCATCAACAACATCATGGCGAATATGCTCTGCTTGAAGAACATATTTTAAACGATGCGTTAAAAATTCAAATAGAGCAGCTTCATGTTCTGCCTTTACTTGAGCAAGTGCTAACAGCTCTTTAAATGAAATATTCCAATGACGGTCGAGCAGGATTTGAACGATACCGCTCGCTTGTCTTCTAAGTCCATAAGGGTCTTGAGAACCCGTTGGGATCACATCGATTGAGAAGAATGAACAAATAGAATCGAGCTTATCTGCTACGGCCACAATCGCACCAATTAAAGTGGATGGTGCCTCGTCACCAGCAAAGCGCGGCATATAGTGCTCGTTGATGCTTCTTGCCACTTCTTCATGTTCACCAAGAGCTCTTGCATATTTCTCACCCATGATTCCTTGTAATTCAGGGAATTCATAGACCATTTGAGTCACAAGGTCAAACTTCGAAATACTTGCTGCTCTCGCCACACGTTTAGTTGTTTCGTCATCTGCTCCGACATGAGCCGCTAGACGGGTTGCAATGTCTGTCACTCTCTTCAGCTTGTCGCCGATTGTTCCAAGTTTCTCATGGAATACCACTTTATCAAGCTTTTTAATATTGTCTTCAATCACTAGTTTTTCGTCTTCTTTATAGAAGAATGCAGCATCTGATAAACGTGCACGAAGTACTTTTTCATTCCCTCTTGCGACATTTTCCAGCGCATCACTGTTTCCGTTTCTGACTGTAATAAAGTGCGGTAATAATTCTCCTTGCTCATTTTTCACAGGGAAGTAGCGCTGATGCTCTTTCATTGTTGTCACCAATACTTCTTCCGGCAATGCAAGAAACTCCTCTTCAAAGGAACCAAACAGCACAGTTGGGTATTCTACAAGATCATTCACTTCTTCTAGAAGTTCAGGATCAACAGGAATGACCCAGCCTTTTTCTGAAGATAGCGCATTTAGCTGTTCAGTAATTAATTGTTTTCTTTTATCTGAGTCTGCAATCACAAATTGATCGCGCAATGTTTGTTCATAGGAAGCAGGTGTGTCAATGCTGGCTGTTGTTCCAAGGAAACGGTGTCCTCTTGTTTCACGGCCACTTTTCACACCAGCAATTTCAACAGGTACAATCTCTTGTCCAAATAAACAAACAATCCATTTAATCGGACGGATATAGCGTAAATCTTCGCTTCCCCATCTCATGTTCTTTGGAAAGCTTAATGAAGCAGCGATCTCACCTAACGCTGGCAGAAGGTCTTTGACTTGCTTACCTTCTTGAAACTTTTGGACATGGACATAATCCACTCCTTTGATCTCTTTGAAATAGAGATCATCTGTTGAAGCACCTTGGCCCCGGGCGAAGCCTTCAGCAGCTTTTGTCCAATTGCCTTCGGCATCTTGGGCAATCTTTTTAGCTGGGCCTTTTGCTTCTTCTTTGATGTCTTCTTGTTTTTCTGCGACACCTTTCACAAGTACAGCAAGACGTCTTGGTGAGTTGAATAAAGCAGTCTCTTCGAATGAAATATTTTGCGTTTCAAACCATGCTTTTACTTTCTCACCTAGCTGTTTTGTGCTCTCTGGCATGAAACGAGCCGGCATCTCTTCTAAGCCGATTTCAAGTAATACATCTTGTTTATTCATGAGAAGCCGCCTCCTCTTTTAGCATAGGGAATCCCAATTTTTCGCGTTCTTCATAATAGGTTTTGGCTACTTTTCTTGCTAACTGACGCACTCTTCCGATATAACCAGTTCGCTCAGTCACAGAAATAGCGCCCTTTGCATCAAGCAGGTTAAACGTATGAGAGCATTTGAGGACATAATCGTATGCCGGGTGAACAAGCCCTTTGTCCATTTGACTATGTGCTTCTTTCTCATAGGTTGTAAATAGCTCGAACAGCATGTCAGTATTAGATGTTTCAAATGTATAAACAGAGTGCTCATATTCAGCCATTAAGAATAAATCTCTGACCGTAAATCCGTCTGTCCATTCAAGATCGAAGACATTCTCTTTGTCCTGGATGTAAGAAGCAAGACGTTCAATACCGTATGTGATTTCAACAGAAACCGGCTTACATTCTAAGCCGCCGACTTGTTGGAAATACGTGAATTGTGTAATTTCCATCCCATCAAGCCATACTTCCCATCCAAGTCCTGCACAGCCAAGAGATGGATTTTCCCAGTTGTCTTCCACAAAACGAATATCATGTTTCAGCGGGTCAATGCCAAGTGCCTTCAATGATTCAAGATATAGTTCTTGAATATTGTCAGGTGATGGCTTAATGATCACTTGAAATTGATGATGCTGATACAATCTATTTGGGTTTTCTCCATATCTGCCATCAGCCGGGCGTCTTGAAGGCTCTACATATGCTACCTTCCATGGCTCTGGGCCGATGCTTCTGAGGAACGTGTATGGACTCATCGTTCCGGCACCTTTTTCTGTGTCATACGCCTGCATTAATACGCAGCCTTCATTTGACCAATGCTTTTGCAGCGTCAAAATCATGTCTTGAATATTCAATGATCGCACCTCCATCTTTTCTACACCAACCGCTATGTATGGCGGGTGGGATTAGAACCTTGTAAGAGAACACAAAAACTCCCGTCTCTATGCTCGCAAGGTTCTTTGCAAACATAGGGACGAGAGTTTTTCCCGCGGTTCCACCCTATTTGCTGGTGTCGTAGCATCCAGCCGCTTTGTTTTACGCTGCTCAAGAATGCCTTTCGTTACGCCTCCATCCTTAGCTCACACCGCCCTAAGGTCGCTTTTATGGATTTTACGTAAGTACTTCTTTCTGTCAATGCAACATATTTTATCTTAGATGATCTTACAAAAAGTCATGGGAGATGTCAACTTTTGTTTTCGTCACCCATTAGCTTTTTCATGGATTCCATCTGATTCATGAATTTTTTTGATTTTAAATAGAGGCCAGAATATTCGTCATAGTAGTGATCAAGCACTTGACGAATTTCTTGTTTCGTCTGCGGCTTCACATCAACCTGACCAAGCCTTGATAAATCAAAATAATGAAACAAACGGAGCAGCCTTGCAGCTGCGGGGGACAAGGGCAGTTTATATGGATCTTTCGAAAAACAATTTTGGCAAATGAAGCCGTTATCTCTTATCGAGAAATGGAACTGCCCTTCTTTTTGACCACAGTGAACACATTGATCAAGTTCAGGCTTCATCCCCATCACTGATAACATTTTAACCTCTACGATAAATAAAATAATATCAGCATCTGTGCCTTCGTTGAGATGACGCAGAGATTGAAGCAGAAGCTCAAACAAATAAGGGTTTGGCTTTTTTTCTTCTGTCCCTTTATCAATCAATTCCGTCATATATGCGGCATATGCGGTCAGAAATAAGTCTTCCCGAATGGCCCGCATACTTTCAATCATTTCGCCTTGCTGGAGCGTTCCAAGTCCTGTTGATGATTGGATAAGAAAGGTGCCGTATAAAAACGGCTGGCTTATGGCTGACAGGCGGCTGTTTGATTTTTTTGCGCCTCTTGCCATCACGCCAATTTTTCCATGTTCTCTTGTGAGCAGCGTGACAATTTTGTTTGTTTCGCCATAATCTGTTGTTCTAAGGACGATTCCTTCACTTTTAATGAGCATTTGTCTACACTCCGAGCGCTGGAGGGGGTCAAGAATTATAAGATTGGAAAATCAAATCGTGCTATTTCTTCTTCAAGTACATCGGGTCTTTCCAGGTTCTCCTTTTCTAACTCTTTGAAAAGCAGATACGTGTCAACGCTTCCTGTTTGTGAAAATACGTTCCATGTAAAATTCAACATAAAAACCCCACCTTTCTTTATTAGAAGCAGCAACGCTACATCCAACATATTAATTTTATCTTGACCAGGCTACCTCCATTTCATGATAAACAATTTTTACTAATCGAACCGCACCATTGTCAGATTTGCTGACAAATGCGCGATTTTTTAATATTCGTCTTCTCTAAATCCGAAGTCACGCAAGTGAGTGGATTTATTACGCCAGTCCTTCTGAACTTTGACCCAAAGCTCTAAATACACTTTTGAGCCTAGAAGTGCTTCAATATCTCTGCGCGCTTTTTGTCCCACTTCTTTTAACAAGCTACCTCGTTTACCAATGACGATCCCTTTTTGCGAATCACGTTCTACGACAATGGTTGCCGCGACATGGATCTTGCCATTTTCATCTGGCTTAATCGATTCAATCGCAACCGCAATACTGTGCGGAATCTCTTCTCTCGTTAAATGCAGCACTTTTTCACGAATTAATTCAGAAATAATAAACCGTTCTGGATGATCTGTTACTTGATCTGCCGGATAAAATTGAGGGCCCTCTGGAAGATAACCTTCAATCTGCTGAAGAAGCGTGTCGATATTGTTTCCTTCAAGAGCTGAAATTGGCACAATTTCCTTGAATGGATAACGTGTGCGGTATTCATCAATTAAAAGGAACAGTTCATCTGGATGAATTTGGTCAATTTTATTCACGACAAGGAACACCGGTGTAGATGTTTGCTTTAGTCGTTCAATGATGAATTCATCACCTTTGCCATAGCCTTCCTGTGCGTTGATCATAAATAAGATCAGGTCGACTTCCTTCAGTGTATTTTGAGCCACCCTCATCATAAAATCACCAAGCTTATGCTTAGGTTTATGAATCCCTGGTGTATCGATAAAGATCGTTTGTGATGTGTTCGTTGTCAGGACACCTTGCACTTTGTTTCGCGTCGTTTGGGGCTTATCGCTCATGATGGCGATCTTTTGTCCAATGACACGATTAAGAAAGGTTGATTTCCCTACATTTGGTCTTCCAATAATTGATACAAATCCTGATTTGAAGCTTTCGTTAGTCATTTAAATCCTCCGGTGAAAATGCGCCTGGCAATAGTTCGTTTACTGTTGTTTCGTATATATGTCCTTTTAAGTTCGTTAGAATCACTGGCATGTCAGGTGCACATAGCTCTGAAATGACCTGTCTGCATGCGCCGCACGGCGAAACAGGACGGTCTGTATCAGCCACCACTGCTAACATTTGAAAAGATGTAATGCCTTCTGAATAGGCTTTAAAAAGTGCTGTTCTTTCCGCACAATTACACATACCATATGCTGCATTTTCAATGTTGCAGCCGCCATACACTTTTCCATCATTCGACAGTAACGCTGCACCGACTTTGAATTTAGAATAGGGTACATATGCAAAATCTCTTGCTTTGATTGCTTCTGAAATCAACTCTTGTTTGTTCATTCCTAGTTCCCACTTTCAGAAGAAATGGTACCACTGTCACATTTATATTTTACATAATTCACGTGACATTTTCACGCCCATTTCTAAAAATGTTAATAAATAGTAATATTGTTCTATTGCATGATCTTCGGTAAGAAGATGATCAACCCAATCATAACCGAAATCGCGGCGTAAACGCAAACAGCGCCTGCCGCAGCGTCCTTCGCTCTCTCTGCAAGCGGGTGCCTTTCTTCTGTCATCAGATCCACTGTATGTTCAATGGCTGTATTGACAAGTTCAAGCGCAAACATCCCCCCACAAAGAAGAAGAACGATCAGCCATTCAAATGGGTCAATGCGGAACCAAAAGCCGCAGATCACCACGATGATGGCTGCGACTGTGTGAAATCGAAAATTCCGTTCATTCAAGAAAGTTCGCCATATTCCTCTAAATGCATAATAAAAACTCCGAAAAAAACGGGCGAGCGGCCTTCTTTTCTTACGATGATCTCGAAAGGCCATAATCATCCAAGATTTTTGTCTGTTTGGCGAACATTTCTTTTTCATCTTCCTCTGTCATATGATCATATCCGAGCAAATGAAGGAAGCCATGAATCGTTAAGAATCCAAGCTCTCTCATAAAGGAATGTCCATATTCCTCCGCCTGCTCTTTCGTTCGATCTACACTAATGATAATGTCACCAAGTACAGGCGGGATCTCATCCGCTCCAATGATTTCAATCTCCCCTTCTCCTTCTTCCTCAAGTGCAAAGGAGATCACATCTGTTGGCGCGTCTTTTCCGCGGTATTCTTTATTGATTTGATGAATCTCTTCATTCGAAACGATCGTCACTGATACTTCTGCTTGATCCTTAACCTCAAGTTCGTCTGCAGCAAACTGAAGAAGCTTTTCCACTTCTTCAAGCTGCTCTTTTGATACTTGTCCTGTTTCATCTATTAAATCGATTAACAATGTCATTTACTTCACCTTCTGCTTCGGGGCATCTGGATATTCAATCCGAGAATGGAAAATCCCCTTTAATGTTGTACAAATCGTTTGGCTAATAATATTTAATTCTTTAAATGTGAGGTCACATTCACTAAATTGCCCGTCCTGCATTTTATCTGAAATAATGCCTTTGACAAGCTTTTCAATCCGCTCTGGATTAGGATTATGCATGGAACGAACCGCCGCTTCAACGCTGTCAGCCACAGAAATAATCGCTGCTTCTTTTGATTGCGGCTTTGGACCAGGATAACGGAATTCTTCTTCTGTCACCTGATCATCACGCTCTTTTGCCTTATAGTAAAAGAACTTTAAAAGAGACTTTCCGTGATGCTGTTCTGCAATGTCGACAAGCTCTTCAGGAAACTTCTTTTCTCTCAGCATATCAGCGCCATCTGTCGTATGGGCAATAATAATATTTTTACTCAGCTGAGGAGAAAGCTTGTCATGCGGATTATCAATGTTCATTTGGTTTTCGATAAAGTATTGCGGTCTTTTCGTTTTCCCAATGTCATGATAATAAGCGCCGACCCTTGCTAAAAGACCGTTTGCGCCGACTGCTTCACATGCAGCATCCGCTAAATTTGCCACCATGACACTGTGATGATATGTACCTGGTGTCTCGGTTAAAATCTTTTTGAGCAGCGGATGATTAGGGTTGGATAATTCAATCAGTTTCATTGTTGAAAGAATGCCAAACATGCTCTCAAAAACAGGCATTAACCCAATGACCAAGATAGATGATGCAAACCCTGACACAATCGCCATCATGAGGTTTACACCGATTTCAAGCCCTGATGGTGAAGAGTTTTGGATCAGTGTAATGGATAAAACCACAAGCACATTCACCAAGGCCACCAAAAGCCCGGCCTGCAATATTTTTGATCTTGCATTATGTTTTCTTAAAAATAAAATACCCGCCATCCCGCTCATAAGGTAATAAGCGCAGATCACATAGTTAAAGACGCCGGTTACTCCTTGATTAAACATCATACTGCCGCAAAGAGCAAATACTAGACCGGAGAAGATCGCTAACCGCTCATTAATGAGCAGCTTAATCAGCATCGTGCCAAGTGCCACTGGCACAACATATCCTATCGTCGTATACTTCGTTTCCTGGAAGAGGCTGAACACTTCCATGATAATTAAAATAATCGTGAAAATAAGCGAGTAAAGCAGTAATGACTTATTCTTATGGACAAGCGATTTTTTCCTGGATTCAAGGGAATGAATAATCGCTGCTAAGAAAAGGCCAATTAATATGAAAAGACCAGTTACAGGCTTAAATAAATTTGAGCTGTTTAATAAGCCCGTCAGTTCTAATTTACGATAAACTTCTCGGTCGATGAGTTCTCCTTCTTCGACTAGAATTTGTCCTTGTTTGATTTGCACTGGCTGAATATTATCAGCGGCTTCCTGTCTTTTCTTCTCTGTTGCCACTGGGTCAAATACATAGTTTGGAATGATCGCAAATTCGCCGATCTCTTTCGCTGCATTTAAGTATTTTGACGGAATAGAATTATTTTTAAGCTCTGTTTTGACTTGTTTTTTCTCATCTTGTAATTTCGCGGCTGTGATTTCTTTACTCATCAGTGAATTCACCACTGTGATGATGGAATCCTTAGTAAATGAGAGATTTTCATCACTTGCCTGGAGCAGTGCTTTGATGGATTGATCCGAAACAGCCTCCTGCATATCTGTTGTGAGCTTTTCTTTGACACGCTTGACCATTTCTTGATCTGATGGCGCGTTCTCTTTATCATCAGCTGCTTTCTTCTCTTCTTTAATGGCTTCAAAGAGGGATGAGATGAGGTCTACGCGATTATCAGAATACGCTTTTTTGAGCGTATATTGATCCTCTACTTGATCTATTGCTTCTTGTTTCTTTTCTTCTGTCGCTTCTTGATCATCAACGGTTGACGGAGAATAGATGGTCTGTTCGCTCACAGAAAACAAATCTAAGTCGAGCGATTCAGGCTTTACATGGAAGAAGAGCACTACGAATAAAATGGCTGCTAAACCAGCGTACAGCAAAACATTTAAATAACGTGAGCGCTCCATTTTCTGAGGTTCTTTTTTAGACAGCAGTCTTTTGCGCTTACTGCCTTTTTGATTCTTTCTCAAGGAAAGTACCTCCTTTTTTACTTTAAACCACGATCGAAACAAAATGACCCGATGAAGACGATCGGGTCACTCAGTTCATTTTTGCTTTTCGTATGCGCCAATGATCTTCGCCACAAGCGGGTGTCTGACCACATCTGTCTGGTCTAATTCAATAAATGAGATGCCCTTGATCTCTGCAAGCATGTCCTTTGCAGCCGCAAGACCTGACTGCATGCCCTTTGGCAGATCAATCTGTGTAATATCTCCTGTAATGACCATTTTAGAGCCAAACCCAAGTCTCGTCAAAAACATTTTCATTTGGGCAGGTGTTGTATTCTGCGCTTCATCTAAAATAACAAATGCATCATCAAGCGTCCGGCCTCTCATATACGCAAGAGGCGCTATTTCAATCACGCCGCGCTCGATTAAACGTTCAGTATGATCACTGCCAAGCACATCATGCAAGGCATCATATAGTGGTCTTAAATAAGGATCTACCTTTTCCTTTAGATCACCTGGTAAAAAGCCAAGGCTCTCCCCTGCTTCAACAGCTGGTCTTGTCAGGATAATTCGTTTCACATGTCCATTTTTCAGTGAATGTACCGCATTGACGACTGCCAAATATGTCTTCCCTGTACCAGCAGGTCCAATTCCAAAGACCAGGTCATCTTTTTTCATCGCCGCAGCATATTCCCGCTGGCCGATTGTTTTCACCCTGATCGACTTTCCTTTGGCATTTTTCGTAATTTCATCTTCATACATATTTTCAAAATAATTCAGCTTGTCTTTTTGCGCCATTTTTATGGCATAGACGACATCTCGTTCAGAAATCTCAATTCCTTTACGAATAAGATGTAAAAGAGATGTGATCAAACGGCTTACTGTCTCTCTTGATGCTTCCTCTCCAGAAACATACACTTTTTCTCCACGCGTAATAATGGAGACGTTCAGCTCGTTTTCCATCAGTTTCAGATAAGAATCTTGATTGCCAAATAAAGCGATCGCTTCGTTTGGACTATCCAATTTTTGTTGAATCTCAAGTAAATGTTCTGTCATTCTCTAGTCTCCCTGAACAATAGGTGTTGGTTGAACAATATCTTCTATTACTTGGTAAAGGATGATTAACTTAACTTTACCATTCCCTGTTGTCTCGTGCAAAACTTTTTCACTTTTCACCTCTCCTGTTTGACCTAGCTTCTCTTCTAATTCTTTTTTACCCATTTTAATCCCTGCTTGAACCGCTTCTTTATTTGTGTATTCTCGATTTATTTTCTCACTTTCGCGTGTGATTTCCTTTTCATAAGAGAATGGGAGCTGCATGTTTAAGAAATGAAGCGGATGAACTTCTGTTTCTGTTTTTGGCTGCTTGAAATCATCCTTTTTAAAAGAAAAGCCCCAAAATGGCAGTGAGCCTCCAAATGCGGAGAGCTTGTGCTTTGTCTTCATTTTACCCGTAAAGACGTCAAAAGATGTTCGAAGAGGGACAGAAACTTCAGAACGATACCACGTTTCACCATAGATTTTTGCTTTGGCTCCTACCGTTTTCTGCTGATCTTCGCTGCCAATGACTCCAGAGACAAGCATCTGTCCTTTCTTTACATGTTCATCAACCGCGGCGAGTGGCTCGCCTTTTTCTACATACATTCTTGTGATGACAGCCTTTTTCTTGGCGACGATATGCTGAGGACTCGTGTATTTTTCTTTTTCGGGTTCATTTTTTTCCACAACTTTCATTTGAAAGGTTGTGCCGTTTAGTTCAACGCCGACCCATGTGATGCTTTGAATATTGGTTGTCAGGGATTTTTGAATTTTTTCAGGTGTTCCCATTAGAAACTGAAAACGTCCTTTTTGCACCCCAATGTCGTCTAAATGCTTTCTCATTTGATGTTCAGTTTCTGGATTGGCTCCTTTAATATCAATTTTCCATACCATGTTTGAAAGAGCCAATATCGTCAATAGAAAGCATACAATCCCAAGGGTAAATCCGATATTCTTCCTTGACCAAAGGAGTAGAAACGGAAAGCCCTTCTTTTGATGAAATGAACATGTCACGTCATGATGTCTGCGTACCTTTCTGAAGGCATGTACATCTGATAGGCGAATAAATAAGCGCACGCTGTCTTGACGGCGGCTCACTTGAAACATTGTGATCCCCTGCCTCGTGCACTCATTGATGAGACGCTCAATGCCGCTTCCTTTGATCTCCACTTCCACTCTGCCAATAAAATAGCCGAACCATTTATTCTTCACGCTTCTCCCCTCCGTCAGTTAAGAATCAATATAACGGACCTCATCGATTTTCCCTTCCAATAAAATCTCTTCTGGCAAAATCGTTTTTATCACAAAATCTTTCCCTGAAATAATGCATTGTCCCTGTTTGAGCATCAGCCTTACCTCTTGATCACTGAAAAGTAAAAGCCCTTTATGGTTCTCTATGTAAATGTGGAGTCTGCCAACCATCGTAATACGGGGAAGATCCATCATCACGTCTGGAGGGATTTCAAGCGTTCTTGTCAGCCATGCTTTAAGTCGATTTTTTCTTTTTCCCATTCAATAAGAACCCCTTCCCACCTCATGTGTATGAGATCAAACTGAAAGATGGTGAGACTGATGAGAAAGCCTCTATATCATCCTATTCCTCAGCGGTTCATATCATGCTAATGAATCCCGTAAAACAGCCTTTTCAACATTTTCTTTAAGAAAAATCGTTATCAGGCAAAAAAAGCCCCCTTTTTTCATAAAGGGGGCTTTCTTCTTTATCTTTTATATGGCCGTTTCATCGTTCTGTGCGGCTTTTTCGCGCGCGGCTCTCCAAATACTTCTCCAAGGATCATTCCTTGAACCATTGTATCTTGGTTCAGCTTCTCAATCATTTTTGGCCTCATTTCAGCAGATGCAGCCTTTGGCCTTGTCAGCTCTCTTTCAAGCGATTGGAACTCTTTGTTCAGCTCGTTTTTTCTTTCTTCCATTTCGGCAAGTGTAGCCGTATAGCGATCTTGTAAGGACTGAGATGTTTTTTTCTTCATCCCGCCATGATCATGTACATCGCCGAAATCGTCCAGCTGATCCGTCACGACTGGATCTGGACGTGTTTGCTTTGTTTGCTTCTGGGGCACCTGCTTACGCTGAGGAGCGGGCTTCTTTTGCTGATTCTGCTCTTCGTTCTCCTCTTGTTTGCCGATTTTCCCAAAGACGGCAGAGATGATACCGATGATAATCGCAATTAGTAGCGGATTTTCAAATAGAATGTCCAATGGGCTCCCTCCTTAAAGCGTGAGAGGATGCTTATTTGTTTTCATTATCAGATGGACCTTTTGTCATTTTACCAAATGAATCTCTCATATCCGTATCAGCATCGATATTTTTAATGTTCATGTAGTCCATGACACCAATATTGCCTTCACGTAATGCTTCAGCCATTGCAAGAGGTACTTCAGCCTCTGCTTCTACAACTTTCGCGCGCATTTCTTCAACTTTCGCGCGCATCTCTTGCTCTTGTGCAACAGCCATTGCGCGGCGTTCTTCTGCTTTCGCCTGTGCAATATTTTTGTCTGCTTCTGCTTGGTCTGTTTGCAGAATCGCCCCGATGTTCTTACCGATATCAACATCTGCGATATCAATCGAGAGAATTTCAAATGCAGTACCTGAATCTAATCCTTTACCAAGAACCGTTTGAGAAATCATATCAGGATTCTCAAGAACCTTTTTATGATTATCTGATGAACCGATTGTAGAGACAATCCCTTCACCTACACGGGCAATAATTGTTTCTTCCCCTGCACCACCGACAAGTCGGTCGATGTTTGCACGAACTGTAATACGTGCTTTTGCTTTGACTTCAATCCCGTCCATCGCAACACCAGAGATAAATGGTGTTTCAATGACTTTAGGGTTTACACTCATTTGAACTGCTTCTAGTACATCACGTCCTGCTAGGTCGATGGCTGCACAGCGAGCAAAGTTCAATTCGATATTCGCGCGTTGAGCTGCAATTAATGCGTTCACAACACGGTCCACGTTACCGCCTGCAAGATAGTGGCTCTCCAGCTGGTTAATCGTCACATCAAGACCTGCTTTATGTGCTTTGATGAGTGGGTTGACCACTCGGTTTGGAATGACTCGGCGCAGTCTCATTCCTACAAGTGTAAAAATGCTCACTTTTACGCCAGCCGCTAGGGCAGAAATCCACAGCATCACCGGTACAAAGGTGAAAAAGATCGATAGAACAATCAAACCTGCTGCGATAATCACAAATAATAGTAAAGTAGATGGATCCATTTTATTCCTCCTCTAAAATCAGTATATCTATACTTTCCTCACGACAATGCGTGAGCCTTCCGCTTTCACAATTTTTACTTGTTCATCCTTATCGATAAAGGCACCTTCTGACACAACATCAATGCGCTCATCTCCGAATACGATCGTACCAGATGGACGAAGTGCAGTTGCTGTCACTGCGATTTGTCCAACAAGATCTTCTCTTGTTTCATTTGAGACATAACCGCTTTCCTTATTGGTTGAATCGGTTAAAATGAACTTTTTAAAGAATTTCATACGTTTCCCCAACACCTTTGTCAATAAAATAACTGCTATGATTGAAACAGCAGTGGCAATCAAGATGGAAATCGCCATTTCTGTAAAGCTTCCAGCTGCTAAAAATAAGCTGACAACGACACAGATCAGTCCAATGACACCTACGATTCCCCCTGGCAAAAACAATTCCAGAATGATGAGTGCAATCCCTGCCAAAAACAGGAACAACGTCTCATATCCTGCAAAACCTGCCACGAGATGACCATAAAAGAATAAAAGAAGCGCTGTCACTCCCATGGTGCCAGGGACCCCAAAGCCAGGAGAATAGAGCTCAACAATTAACCCTAAACTTGCAATGGATAAAAGGATCGGAATGACAATTGGGTGCGTAAGAAAACGCGCAACCTTTTCAGCAAAGCTCACTTCATCGTATTGAACAGAAGCATCTGTTAATTTCAGCTTCTGAAGCAAGTCATCCATATTTTTTGCTTCACCTTCTGCATACCCGAATTGAAGCGCCCGATCTGTGTTAAAGGTGAGCAATTCCCCTTTTGGTGCACCAGCTTCTTTTGCGTCTATATCTACATCCGCCATGGCAAGAGCATACTTTGGATCACGCCCCTGCTTTTCGGCAGCATCACTCATTTCAGCAAGCCATAGAGATTCAGATTTTTGATCGGCAGCATTGCCTTCTCCATCAATGATCGCAGCAGCCCCCATCTTTCCATTCGGGGTCATATAAATCTGATCGGCATTTAGCGCGATGAAGGCCCCGGCTGAAAGCGCTCTATGATTGACAAACGCTGTCACTGGGATATCGGAAGCGCGAATGGTATCTGCGATCTCAAGCGCTGCATCGACTGCACCACCTGGTGTATTGATGTCGAGAATAATATGCTTCGCTCGTTCCGCCTTTGCCTGCTCAAACGATCGTTCAATGAATTTAGAAAGTCCTTTTTCTACTGTATCTTCAATTGGGATAACATGAACTTTCTGATCTGCTGATTTCGCGGTCAATTGAACCCCTAATAACAAGCATATTATAAAACAACTGAAGAGAGCAATAGAAATTTTTATTTTTTTCATCTATTTGATGATCCCTCCTCTCTTTCTTCCATTTTACTGTTCCTTTACATACGTTACAAATGTATCATAGGTTTCATTTTTATATGACAGAATCATGAGGGCATAAAAAAAGTACCCTTCTAACAATAGAAGGATACTTTTTTATTGAGACAGCTGCTCGCTGACAAGTCTGTTAATGACAGCTCCATCAGCTTTACCTTTTACTTTTGGCATAATAGCGCTCATAACTTTACCCATGTCAGCCTTTGAGGAAGCACCTGTTTCAGCAATCGTTTCTTTCACGATCGTTTGCAGTTCTTCTTCAGAAAGCTGTTCCGGTAAATAAACGTCTAAGATGTCAATCTCTTTTTGAACTTTATCTACTAAATCTAAGCGATTAGCTTTCGAAAATTCATGGAGGGAGTCTTTACGTTGCTTAATCTCGCGGGAAAGGACGGTTAGTTCCTCATCGCCGGTCAAACTGTCTTTCTTAAGCTTAATTGCTTCATTTTGCAGCGAAGCCTTTACCATACGAATGACAACAAGCTTGTCTTTCTCACGGTTTTTCATCATAAGCTTCATATCAGAATTTAATTGCTCAAGAAGACTCATAAAATCCACCCTCTTTAGAATTTACGTTTTCTAGCAGCTTCAGACTTTTTCTTACGCTTTACGCTAGGCTTTTCATAAAATTCACGCTTTCTTGCTTCTTGCAATGTTCCAGTTTTGGATACACTGCGTTTAAAGCGACGAAGAGCATCTTCAAGCGATTCGTTTTTTCTAACGACCGTTTTTGACATTCTCTTTCCCTCCCTCCGAATACACCAATCGACTGCATTAAAAAAAGATATACATGCAAAACATGTACCTAGACATTATAATATAAGCCTTGTGTGAGGTCAACTAAGTGATTTGGAAATATATTTTCGTCATGAGCAGGTAGACAAGTCCATATATTCATTGGTAAGAGGAGGACTTTCTTATGATGGCGATCATTTATTTTTGTGCACTTATTTTCATTTTTTTATGGTCAATGGGTTTGCTGAGAAAAGGATTAATGGCGCTTGCGTCGTCTCGTATTGAGAAATCACTTCTTCTCTTTACAGATCACCCAGTCAAAGCATTCTTGGTCAGCATTGTGTTTACAGGGGTTCTACAAAGCAGTTCGGCGTTTATGGTCATCGTCATCGGCTTTGTCAGTACAGGCATTCTCTCTTTTAAAAAATCGATCCCAATGATTCTTGGAACCAATATTGGCTCCACGTTTACGACAGAATTTATTGCTATTAAAATGGATGTCTTCATGTGGGTTTTGATCATAGCCGGTCTTGTATGCATCCTTTTTGGTAGGACATCTTTTAGACATGCAGGAAAAAGTTTATTTGGGCTCGGGATGATCTTTTTTTGCATTCAAGGCTTCTCAAAAATTGCGGGGATGATGACAAGTCAGCCTGAGACATTGCGTTTTCTTGAAATGATGCAGCATTCAGACTGGACAGCGCTGCTTTCAGGTACCATTTTCACAGCGATTGTTCATTCGAGCTCTGTCTGTATCGGCATTTTAATGGGATTTATGAACGAAGGAACTGTGGCACTTCAGGAAGGCATCAGCTTTGTGTTAGGGTCCAATATTGGGACATGTATTACAGCTGTGATGGCTGCCATATCTGGCGGCTACGCGGCACGTCAGACGGCTTATGCACACGTCGTGTTTAATGTACTGGGGGTTCTTTTATGCCTTCCGTTTCTCGCTCTGATTACAGAGGTTGTCGCCCTTCTCGCAAGCTCACCCGCCCAGCAGATTGCGCATTTCAGCCTGCTGTTTAATGTGGCAAGCTCTCTCCTCTTCTTCCCGTTCATACGCCCTTTTCACGCATTGATCTTGTGTCTCATGCCGAGTCAGACAAAATAAAAGAAACCGGCTTGCCCTTTTGGCTGCCGGTTTTTTTATCTATTATGAGGTCATTCTCACTTTTTCTGGTTGCACATCATCGCTGATACGAACGAATTGTCCTTCGTTATAAGGATAACCCGCTTTCGTAATTTTCACTTTGACCAATCGGCCGATCATGTCCTCTGTCCCTTCGAATACAACCTTCATATAGTTATCGGTATAACCAACATAAAGATTGTGGTTTCCTTCTTGTTCTTTGAAGGATTCTTCCGGAATAATTTCTAGCACATCACCTTCATATGCTGATGCATACTCTTTCGCAAGCTGGTCAGAAAGAGCGATCAAACGGTGAACACGTTCGTTTTTCACATTTTCATCCACTTGATCTTCCATTCTTGCAGCCGGTGTACCTGTACGTTTGCTGTAAGGGAAGACGTGCAGCTCAGAGAATTGATGGTCTTTGACAAAATTGTATGTTTCCAAGAACTCTTCTTCTGTTTCCCCAGGGAATCCTACGATTACATCAGAGGTGACAGCAAGTCCTGGCAATGCTTTTTTCAGCTTTGTTAAACGCTCTGCAAAGAATTCCATCGTATATTTACGGCGCATTCTTTTTAGCACAGTATTTGAGCCAGATTGAAGCGGGATGTGTAAGTGTCTGACAATTTTATCTGACTGATCAAGCACTTCAATCACTTCATCTGTAATTTGACTAGCTTCAATAGATGAAATACGGATTCGTTTTAAGCCAATAACACGTTCATCTAATTCTCTCAGAAGCTTCGCAAAGTTATAATCCTTTAAGTCTTCTCCGTATCCGCCTGTGTGAATACCTGTAAGCACAATTTCTTTATAGCCTGCATCAACAAGCTGCTGCGCTTGATTGATGACTTCTTCTGGATCGCGAGAACGAAGAAGGCCGCGCGCCCAAGGAATAATGCAGAATGTACAGAAGTTGTTACAGCCTTCTTGGATTTTTAATGAAGCGCGCGTTCTGTCTGTAAAGGCAGGAACATCAAGTTCTTCAAACACACGTGCTTTCATGATATTGCCAACACCGTTGATCGGCTGTCTTTCTCTGCGGTATTCTTCTATATAACCTAGTAGTTTATGTCTGTCCTGTGTTCCAACCACAATATCAACACCAGGAATCGCCATGATTTCTGCTGGAGATGTTTGCGCATAGCAGCCGGTTACACAAATGACACCATCCGGGTTATGACGAATGGCTCTTCTAATGACTTGGCGGCTTTTCTTATCGCCTGTATTCGTGACCGTACATGTATTAATGACATATACGTCTGCTTTTGATTCATACTCTTTTCTTTCATAGCCAGCTTCTTTAAACAGCTGCCAGATCGCCTCTGTTTCATAGTGGTTGACCTTACAGCCAAGTGTATGGAACGCTACTGTTCCCATCATGATTCACCTCTTAATAACTCTGTTTGATAAGATATAGCGGAAAGCGCGTATAAAGGAGCGGTTTCCGTTCTTAAAATGCGTGGTCCGAGCCCGCAAACGACTGCACCAAGCGTTTCAAGCTCTTCAATCTCCTTTTCTGCCAAACCGCCTTCAGGGCCAAAAACCACTAGCAAGGTTTGTCCGCCTTTCATCTGTTGAAGAACAGTTTGAAAGCGGCTTTGCTCTCCTTCTTTCGATGATTCTTCGTATGCAACGACACATTTATCGAATTCACCAGCTAATTGCGTCAGCTCTTTAAACGTTGATACTGAATAAACACGCGGAATGATATTCCGGTAGGACTGCTCTGCTGCTTCTTTCGCGATTTTCTCCCAGCGCTCTCGTTTTTTATGTGACTTTTTTTGGTCAAGCTTTGTAATAGAACGAGCCGCTTGAAATGGGATAAAAGCACTTGCGCCAAGCTCTGTGCCTTTTTGGATAATGAGCTCAAGCTTATCTCCTTTTGGAAGACCGCTTGCGATCGTCACCCTAATCGGAAGTTCTCTGTCCTGATTTGTCCAGCTTTCAAGGTGACAAATCACTTCTTCCTTTGTTATTGTATCAATTTTACTAAGCGCTTCAAAGCCGTCTGTCGTTAAACAAAGGATTTCCTGCCCTGCTTTCATCCGCATGACATTGGAAAGATGATGTACATCTTCACCTTTTATAACGATGGCTCCCTTTGCAGTCACTTCTTCTTTCGTGAGGTCGATAAAATATCGTTGCATACGTGTCCTGACACCTACTCGCTTTATTTTTTCGCTATAATGCTGACCCAATCTTCCATTGACAGCACTTCAACAATATCAAAACCTGCTTCTTCTAATGCTGTTTTGACTTGTAATTTCTTTTGTCCAATGATGCCTGATGTAATGAAATAGCCATCTTTCTTCAATAGGTCATAGGCTTTATCTGTAAAGCGCAAAATTACTTCTGCCAGAATGTTGGCGACAATCACATCACGCTCACCTGAAATCCCATCAAGCAAGTTGTTTTGTTTGATCGCCACTTTTTCACTTACACCATTTAGTTCGATGTTTTGCTTCGCACTTTCTACCGCAACGGTGTCGAGATCAAAGGCTTGAATGTCCTTTGCACCAAGCATCGCTGCTGCCACACTTAAAATCCCAGAGCCTGTTCCAACATCAATCACCGTATCGTTTTCCTTTACATAGCGCTCAAGCGCCTGAATACAAAGGACGGTTGTGGGATGCGTACCTGTTCCAAATGCCATTCCAGGGTCCATTTCAATAATCAGTTCATCAGAATGAACCGGCGTATATTCTTCCCACGTTGGAACGATGGTGAATTTTTCAGAAATTTTCACAGGATGATAGTATTTCTTCCATGCGGTGGCCCATTCTTCTTCATTCACTTCACAAATTGACAGTGTATTGCGTCCAAGGTCAATATCGTATAGAAGAAGATTGTTGATGGCTTCTTTGATCTCATCTACCGTTTCCATCAAAAAGCTGTTCATTGGAAGATAAGCTTTGACAATGACACCTTCATCCGGATAGTCATTCGGATCGAGCTGGTAGATCTCACCGTATACATTTTCACGTTCCTTGACTAAATCAAGCGGGTCCTCAATCACGACACCACTTGCACCTGCTTCATGCAAAATATTGGTGATCGGTTCCACCGCTTCATTTGTTGTATGGACGCTAATTTCTGACCACTTCAATACTACCAACTCCTTATCCGTCTTACTCGCCTTTAAATGCGCGTTTTACCTTATCGAAAAAGCTCATTTCTTGTTCGTCCGGTTTATTTCCGCTCACTTCAGCAAATTTTCTAATGATATCTTTTTGATTGTCTGTTAAATTTGTCGGTGTGACGACACGTACAACGATATGCTGATCGCCTTGGCCGTAGCCGCGTACATTTTTCACACCTTTTCCTTTAAGTCTAAACTTCGTGCCAGTTTGAGTGCCAGCAGGAACTTTTAATTTTACTTTTCCGTGTAATGTCGGCACTTCAATTTCGTCACCTAATGCAGCTTGGGCAAAGGTGAGCGGCATCTCGCAGTATATGTCATCTCCATCACGCTCGAAGAATTCATGCGCACGCACATGGAATACAACGAATAGATCGCCTGGAGGTCCTCCATTTACACCTGGTTCACCTTGACCAGATACTCTGAGCTGCTGACCATCATCAACACCTGCAGGGATCGTCACGTTAATTTTCTTACGCTTGCGCACTTTGCCAGATCCGCCGCATGTTGAACATTTATGGTCAATTTGTTTCCCTGTTCCGCTACAGTAGTTACATACTCTGCGGTTGACCACTTTACCAAACGGAGTGGATTGCTCAACATTTAATTGACCAGATCCTCCGCAATGTGAACAAGTTTTCGCCTGCGTACCAGGCTTTGCTCCTGATCCATGACATGTTTCACAAGATTCTTCACGAGGGATTTCAATCGTTGCTTCTTTTCCAAATGCCGCTTCTTCGAATGAAAGCGTCATTGTATATTGCAGGTCCGCTCCTTGGCGTGGTGCATTTGGATCTCTTCTTCTCGCTCCGCCGCCAAAAATACTAGAGAAGATGTCATCAAAGCCGCCGAAGCCGCCAAAATCTCCCCCTCCACCAAAACCGCCGCCGCCAAAGCCTTGGTTTGGATCGGTATGACCGAACTGGTCATAATGCGAACGTTTTTGATCATCAGAAAGGGTTTCATAGGCTTCTTTTACTTCTTTGAATTTCTCATCTGAGCCAGCTTCTTTATTAATATCAGGGTGATACTTTTTTGAAAGCTTGCGGTATGCCTTTTTGATTTCGTCCTTTGAGGCGCTCTTACTTACGCCAAGCACTTCATAGTAATCACGCTTACTCATCTCTTCACACTCCCGATTTTCTCACATAAATACGATTGTATCATTTTGATTTAACTTTTTTCAATTCCTTTCATCGTTGAAAAGAAAAAAAGTCAAAGCCAAGAGATCCTGACTTTGACTTTCTGACGAGTACGTTTCAGCAGCCTTTTTCAAAAGTAAAGGTGATTATTTTTTCTCTTGATCGTCGTTTACTTCTTCGTATTCTGCATCCACTACATTGTCATCTGCTTTTTGAGCACCTTCAGCGCCTTCTTGCTGAGTTTGTGCTTGTTTTGCAGCTTCTTCATAGAGCTTTGTCGTTAATTCTTGAACGATTGTTTGCAGCTCATCTTTTTTCGCTTTGATGTCTTCAAACTCGCCTTTTTCGATCGCAGCTTTTAGTGCATCTTTCGCGTCGTTTGCTTTTTTCACTTGCTCTTCATCGATTTTGCCTTCTAGATCTTTTAATGTTTTTTCAGTTGTAAACACTAATTGATCTGCTTCGTTGCGCACTTCGATTTCTTCTTTTTTCTTCGCATCTGCTTCAGCATTTTCTTCTGCTTCTTTGACCATTTTTTCGATCTCATCATCAGAAAGACCTGAAGAAGATTTGATTGTGATGTTTTGCTCTTTGCCTGTACCCATATCTTTCGCACGTACGTTGACAATACCGTTTTTATCGATATCAAAAGATACTTCAATTTGCGGTACGCCGCGTGGTGCTGGCGGGATATCAGTCAATTGGAAGCGGCCTAATGTTTTGTTATCTGCAGCCATTGGGCGCTCACCTTGCAAGACATGGATATCTACAGCTGTTTGGTTGTCAGCAGCCGTTGAGAATACTTGAGATTTACTTGTTGGAATTGTTGTATTACGTTCAATCAGCTTCGTGAACACGCCGCCCATTGTTTCAATTCCTAAAGAAAGTGGTGTTACGTCAAGAAGAACAACGTCTTTGACGTCTCCTGTGATGACTCCACCTTGGATCGCTGCACCAAGTGCAACTACTTCATCAGGGTTTACACCTTTATGAGGCTCTTTGCCTGTTTCTTTTTTGATTGCTTCTTGGACTGCAGGAATACGAGTTGATCCACCTACAAGGATGACTTTATCAATCTCGCTAGCAGATAAACCAGCATCTTTCAATGACTGACGTACAGGTGTCATTGTACGCTCTACAAGATCTGCAGAAAGCTCTTCGAATTTAGCACGCGTTAACGTTAATTCAAGGTGAAGAGGTCCTGCTTCTCCAGCTGTGATAAATGGCAGTGAAATTTGTGTAGAAGATACACCTGAAAGATCTTTTTTCGCTTTTTCAGCAGCATCTTTTAAACGCTGAAGCGCCATTTTATCTTTAGAAAGATCAATGCCATTTTCTTTTTTGAATTCAGCCACTAGGTGATCAATGATGACTTGGTCAAAATCGTCTCCACCTAGACGGTTGTCCCCAGCAGTTGAGCGCACTTCAAAGACGCCGTCTCCAAGCTCAAGGATCGATACGTCAAATGTACCGCCGCCAAGGTCGTATACAAGAATCGTTTGATCTTCTTCTGTTTTATCTAAACCATATGCAAGTGCAGCTGCTGTTGGTTCGTTGATGATACGTTCTACTTCAAGACCAGCAATTTTACCAGCATCTTTCGTTGCTTGACGTTCTGCATCGTTGAAGTAAGCAGGAACTGTGATAACAGCTTTTGTTACTTCTTCGCCAAGATAGCCTTCAGCGTAAGATTTAAGGTGTTGAAGAATGATTGCAGAGATTTCCTGCGGTGTATAGTTCTTGCCTTCAACTTCTACTTTATAATCTGTACCCATATGTCTTTTAACAGACATGATCGTGTTCGGGTTTGTAATTGATTGACGTTTTGCTACTTCACCAACTTGGCGCTCTCCATTTTTAAAAGCGACAACAGATGGTGTTGTACGTGCTCCTTCAGCGTTAGCAATGACTTTTGGCTCGCCGCCTTCAAGTACTGCAACACATGAGTTTGTTGTTCCTAAGTCAATCCCAATGATTTTACTCATATTCGATGACCTCCCATTATGTAGTTATTGATTTACTTTTACCATTGATGGACGAATAACTCGGTCTTTGAGTTTATAGCCCTTTTGCAATTCTTCTACAACGATATTTGAATCGTAGTTTTCATCTTCAACTTGCATGACAGCTTGATGAAGGTTTGGATCGAACTCTTTGCCGACAGCTTCAATTGGTTCAACGCCTTCATTTTTCAACGCTTCTACCAGCTGGCGGTAAACCATTTGCATTCCTTCTAACAAACTTTTCGTCTGCTCATTGTCTGGATCAATTCCAAGCGCTCTTTCAAAGTTATCAAGAGCTGGGAGAAGATCACTAACAACATGTTGAGAACGATATTTTTGCACGGTCTCCACTTCAGTTCGAGCACGGCGTTTATAGTTTTCAAAATCTGCTTGAACACGCAGAATTTTGTTTTCTTTTTCATCTAGAAGCTGCTGCAATTCATCGATTTTTTCTTGGAAGGCAGACTGTTCATCATGTGTTACTTCCTCAGTATCTGCTTGAACTGCTTCTTCTTGTGCTTCAACCTCTGCTTCTTGCTCAGGTGTCTGTTTTTCTTCTGACATTGTGTTCACCTCCCTCAAAAGATTCAAAAATACGAAGGGGCTGTGCCCCTATCTTTTATCACCCTACTCATCATACAAATTGGAAAGTGCGTTTGACAAGTCTTTTGATACATGATGCAAGAGACTAACAACCCTGCCATAATCCATACGGGTTGGACCGATGACAGCAATGGAGCCGAGTGATTTTTGATCAATCGAATAAGTGGCTGTGATTAAGCTGCAATTCTCCATCGCTTCCAAATTGTTTTCTGAACCGATTTTAATGGTGATTCCTTGCTGATTTGGATGAAACAGCTGCATGACATCATTCTTTTGCTCAATAAGCATCATGAGTGAACGAATGCGGTCAATGTCATGAAACTCTGGCTGATTCAACATATTAATCTTCCCGCCAAAGAAAAGTTTTGATTCATTTTGAGTCGATGTAAATGTATTGCCGAGTGCATCTAAAATATGATCATAATCTTTTAAATGCGTGCGAAGAAGCATCACAACTTCTTTATACATTCTGTCCTTCAGCTGATCCATCGGGACTCCGGCTAGGCGGCTGTTTAAAATATTCATCAGCTTCTCAATATCGGAGACATCGAGATGCTCAGAGAAGGTAATGGTTTTGTTTTCAACATGTCCGCTGTCTGTAATCATGATTGCCACTGCTTTGTTTGGCTGAACAGGGACAAGCTGAATTTGCTTTAATCGATTTTCACTTAGCTTTGGTCCAAGCACAATCGATGTATAGTTTGTGAGATCTGATAAAATTTCCGCCGATTTTTGAACTGTCTTTTCCAGCTCAAAAATTTTCTCCTGAAAGGCCGACTGGATGAGCACAAGCTCTTTAGACGACAGTTTTCGCGGAGAGAGCAAATGATCTACATAATAACGATATCCTTTTTCGGAAGGAATTCTTCCTGATGAAGAATGGGTCTTTTCAATAAAACCAAGTTCCTCCAAATCAGCCATTTCGTTTCTAATCGTCGCAGAGCTGAACGTAATGTCTTCTTTTTTAGAAAGAGTCCTTGATCCAACTGGCTGCGCCGAACGAATAAAGTCATTAATGATGACTTGCAGAATCAAAAGCTGACGATTTGTTAACATCATCATCACCCCTGTTAGCACTCTCTTTCAACGAGTGCTAATTGTATAAACAAAATTACCAAACTCAAATTAAAATGTCAATTATAACTCACCGAGAAACGCTTGAAATACTTCATTCCCTAACAATTTTCCTTTTCTTGTTAAACGGATCCCTATGTCATCTTTTACAATGAGGCCTTTTTCTTCTAATTCTTCAAGAACAGTGGGAAAAAGTGCTTCTGGTGCAGTACCATATTTTGTTTGGAAATCAGCGCTTTTCACTCCTTCGATCTTTCGAAGACCTAAAAACATTTCTTCTTCTATTTGCTCTGCTTTTGTGACCTGATGTGTTTCCTTATACGGGAACCCTGTTTGGTCGATCAGCTCCAAATAATGTTTCACCGGCCCTGCGTTCACATTTCGGACGCCATCTACATACCCGTGTGCGCCTGCACCAAAACCGAAGTAATCTTCATTGCTCCAATAGGTCAGGTTATGCTGGCTTTCAAAGCCAGGTTTGGCGTAATTGCTAATTTCGTACTGCTTTAATCCCTGGCGCTCCATTTCATCCATCACAAGCTCATACATTTCAGCCTCACGTTCTTGCGGCGGTAAATGAAGTTTTCCTTTTTGCATTAAGTTGTAAAAAACGGTTTTCGGCTCGACGATGAGTGAGTAAACCGAATAATGCTCTGCCCCCAGCGAGAAAGCTGTCTCAAGTGAATTCATCACATGATGCTTTTCTTGATGCGGCAAGCCAAACATGAGATCGAGGCTAATATTGTCAAATCCAACCGCTCTAGCTCGCTCAAAGGACGTAAGGACATCCTTTTTTTGATGAACTCGTCCGATTTTTTTGAGCAAATCGTCTTCAAAGGTTTGAACGCCAAAACTCAGCCGATTCACGCCAGCTGCTTTTAGCACATGCAGCTTCTCGAGTGATAATTCATCTGGGTTCGCTTCCACTGCAAATTCAATCAGGTTTTTTGTCGGCTTTAATACACGGTGAATGCTGTTCATGAGCTTGTCTAGCTGGCTGACAGTCAGTGATGTCGGGGTTCCCCCGCCAATAAAAATCGTCTTGAGTTCCTGCTCGCCCTTTTTTTCGATCGTATGCTGCATCTCTTTTTCAAGAGCCGCTAAGTATTCATCGACTGGCTGCGTTTTAATGAAAAATTTATTGAAATCACAATAGTGGCAAATGTGCTCACAAAATGGAATGTGAATGTATGCTGCTTTCATTTGATGACACCTTCTTTACAGGTAAAGAGCCGCAGTTTATCGCTGCGGCGCCTTTGTTTGTTATCGACTATAAACGTCAAGGCAGACATTGTAAAGCAAGCAGCCTTGAGGATGTTATTTTTTCGGTGTGCTGTCGTCCATCTTCAGCACGGCCATAAATGCTTCTTGCGGGACTTCAACAGAGCCCACTTGCTTCATGCGCTTTTTCCCTTCTTTTTGCTTCTCAAGAAGCTTTCTTTTCCGGGAAATGTCTCCACCATAACATTTGGCAAGTACGTTTTTACGCATTGCTTTAATGGTGGAACGAGCAACAATTTTTTGACCGATTGCTGCTTGAACTGGCACTTCAAAATGCTGGCGTGGAATTAGTTCTTTTAGCTTTTCTACGATGATCTTGCCTCGTTCATATGCATAATCGCGGTGTACGATAAAGGAAAGGGCATCGATTTTTTCGCCATTCAGCATGATATCCATCTTCACGAGTGTCGATGGACGATAGCCAATCAGCTCATAATCAAAGGACGCGTAGCCTTTTGTGTTGGACTTTAGCTGATCAAAGAATTCGTATACGATCTCTGCCAAAGGAATTTCGTACACAATGCTCACGCGGTTCGCATCAAGATACTGCATATCGATGAAATTCCCGCGCTTTCCTTGGCAAAGCTCCATCACAGAGCCTACATAATCGTTTGGCACCATCATTGTTGCTTTTACATATGGTTCTTCAATTCGCTCAATCTTTTGCGGATCAGGCAGATTGGACGGGTTATCTACGACGATTTTTTCTCCGTCTGTCATATATACATCATAAATAACACTTGGCGCTGTCGTAATCAGATCAATTTTAAATTCACGTTCAATCCGTTCTTGGATGATTTCCATATGAAGCATTCCAAGGAAGCCGCAGCGGAAACCGAAGCCAAGTGCTTGGGATGTCTCTGCCTCATATTGAAGTGAAGAATCATTTAATTCAAGCTTTTCTAACGCTTCACGTAAGTCATTGTATTTCGCTGTATCAATCGGATAAAGTCCGCAGTATACCATTGGGTTTAGCTTTCTGTATCCTGGCAGTGCTTCTTTCGCAGGGTTTTCCGCACTTGTGATCGTATCCCCTACACGTGTATCACCGACATTTTTAATTGCAGCTGTTAAGTAGCCAACATCTCCAACGGTGAGTTCATCTGTTGGCATGGCTTTTGGTGTGAATACGCCGACTTCAAGGACTTCAAATTCTTTCCCCGTCGCCATCATTTTAATTTTCTGACCAGGTCTGACGGTTCCTTCAACAATTCGTATGTACGCAATAACGCCGCGATACGCATCGTAAAGAGAATCAAAAATAAGGGCTTGAAGTGGTGCTTCTGGATCTCCAGCAGGTGCCGGCACCTTTTCAACGATTTGTTCTAAAATATCCTCGATTCCAATACCCGCCTTAGCAGAGGTGAGAACAGCTTCAGATGCATCCAACCCGATGACATCTTCAATTTCTTCTCTTACACGCTCAGGCTCTGCACTCGGCAGATCGATTTTATTGATAATCGGAAGAATTTCTAAGTTGTTATCAAGAGCTAAATAAACGTTCGCAAGTGTCTGTGCTTCAATTCCTTGTGCTGCATCTACTACGAGAATCGCACCCTCACAGGCAGCTAGGCTTCGAGATACCTCATAGGTGAAGTCGACATGCCCTGGTGTATCAATCAGGTGCATAATATATTCTTCTCCATCCTTCGCCTTATACTTCAGCTGGACAGAGTTTAATTTAATCGTTATGCCGCGTTCACGCTCTAAATCCATGGAATCAAGTAATTGTTCTTTCATTTCCCGTTGAGTAATCGCCGCTGTTTTTTCTAAAATACGGTCCGCCAATGTGGATTTCCCATGGTCAATATGGGCGATAATGGAGAAATTTCGAATTCTTGATTGCCGCTCTAATCGTTTTTCTTTATCTGTCACAATCTATCACTCCTACTATAAAACGCGGGTTGCGCTAGGTTAGATTATATCAATAGGGCTGTAAAGATTCAATCGAAATCAAGAAAAGCCGCTTATCGGTCAGCGGCTTTGATTAAAAGGGTGATATCTCATGAAATTCATTTATTTCCCATTCACCCAATCATAAAGAGAACGGGCTGCATGTGTCATACCATCAGACAGGGCTTTTCCTGCCTTGGAGAAGGCATTAAATCCTTCTATTTCCTCCAGCTGCTTTTGTTTTTCGGCAAGATCCTTTTCTGTAACAGCCGTTCCTAAGATAGAAGCTTCCTTTTCTTCATCGTCGTTCATTTGAATGGAGAAAGCTCCTTTTAATTGCGGATCATGGTAGCCCTTCATTTGCAGCATGCCATTATTCGCTTGCTGCATTCCTAAAAAGACACCAAACAGCAAGACCAATCCTAAAATAATGGTTTTTCCAATAAATGAGCCCATACCCGTCACCACCTTAAGAGCGTTTTTTCTCATCCGTTGCTTTGCCGTCCACCTTTTCCGCGTCCCAGAAAATGTCGCTGAATACATCAGCTGCCGCATTGGATGCATTTCTTAATTCTTCCATATTATTATCCACTCCGCCAAATTCTAAAAGAAGGGCTTTGTCGGATAAATCTTGATTATAGATTCCATTATCGCCAATTTCTCCTTTGGCAAACACACCGACACTAAGACCTTTATATTTTTTCTCCATCAAATGGTGGAACTCTGTCGCAAGCTTTAAGTTTTTCTCATAGCTTTGATTCTTCTTCCCTACAACAAACGCAATTCTCGCATATTTCTTCCCTTTGATTTCGACAGTCGTATCTTTCTTTCTTCTTGAGTCCCGGTGAATATCAATTAAATAATCGAGGTCATCATTTTTGGCCAAGGCTTCTTTCACGACCAATCTTGATTCATTATAAGACTGCGGATACTTTAATCCTTTTTTCAACAGTCTTTTTTCTATTTCCGTTTTGTCGACTGTATTGCCGATACCTTGCTGATCAAGTGCCTTTCCAAACATGTCGCCGACAAGCGTGACATTCACTTTTGAGTGCCGTGCATTATTTGGATTCGTTTCTCCTTTTAAGAATGGTAAATATGATTCCGTGTTATGTGTGTGATAAATGTACACAGCTTTTCGTTTTCCTGTTGACCGGTCAGGTTCTTTGGCAGGCTTTTTCGGTGTATCATCATCGAGCTTGTCCAGCTCAGCCAAATTTGCTTCTTTTTCATCTTGGATCACTTCACTCGGAGGCGGCGATTCCATTGGCATGTTGGTATAGTCTGTTCCTTCACCCGCTAAGATGATTTTTGTATCAAAATGTTCAAAACCTGGGAGTTCTCTTCCTAGGAAACTGCGCGGGTCTTCTAAATTAATACTGGTTGCAAGCTTCAGTGACAGCCCAGAGAAATGAAATCCTCTTTGAGCTTCTGGAACTGCTGAGGCGAAATATTGGTTTTCCATGCCCATTAATGTGGCAAAAAATGCGCCAGAGAGCTCATCTGCTACACCATATAACGAGGCTTGCGGTCTCAGCTCAGGTTTTAAAGATGTTAAAGCCCCTGACATTACAAACACCACAACAAGAGAGGCAATAAATAAGAAAATGCTTTTGACTACTTTCGTTCCATTAATCGCAACGACCAACTGTCGAGGACGGCGGGGTCTTTTTTTCATCATTTACTCCCTCCAGCACGCTTTCTAGTAATTACACTATGAGCGAGCTAGAGAAAGTAGAACCGATTAATGATTATATGAACCCATGTTATCTTGAGTGATTTTTTGATGAAGCGCTGTGTTTAATCCGTTGGCAAGTACGTTTGCCATATCATCAATGAATGTATCGACTTCTTTAGGCGTGACCATTAAATTTTGCCCGAGCGGCGCAAGCACTTCATGGATCAGCTGCCTTTTCTCTTCTTCAGGAAGGGTTCCTACGATGCCTAAGAATGATTGACGTGTTTCCTCATCTGGCAAGTCTTCTTCGTTGAGCACTTTTTTCTTCCCGAATGTCAAACCAGCCGGCACAAGAGAGCGGGATGGTCTATCATCTTTTAGTTCTCTACCAAAATGCTTTAAGACATAATCAATTGTGTCACTAGCAATCGTTACTGCATCCACAACTGTCGGAACGCCAATCGCAATTACTGGAATGCCCAATGTTTCTTTGCTTAATTCTTTTCGCTTATTCCCTACACCAGAACCGGGATGGATACCTGTATCAGAAATTTGAATGGTTGTATTCACTCGTTCCACCGCACGAGCAGCAAGGGCGTCAACCGCAATGACAAAATCAGGCTTAGACCGCTCAATCACACCTTGGATAATGTCACTTGTTTCAATACCAGTCAGTCCCATCACACCTGGCGACAAAGAGGAAACCGGGCGATAGCCTTCCTGAACATTTTCCGGCTGTAATTCAAAGAGATGACGGGTCACAAGCAGGTTTTCGACTGTGAGAGGACCTAGTGCATCTGGCGTGACATTCCAGTTTCCCAGTCCTACTACAAGGCAGCTCGCATCTGCCTGAATGCCTCTGTCTTTTAAAAAATGAGCAAAATGACGGGCAAAGACTTGGACGACTTTTTCTTGCATCTCAGAGTCTTTCTCCCGAATGCCTTGCGCTTCAAACGTCAAGTATGTCCCTGCCTTTTTGCCGGTCAGCTCCTCCCCTTCTTTCGTGATTTCTACAGTACGGATGCGGATGCCTTGCTCATCCTTTTCTTTTTCGACGATCCCTTGGATCCCGTCCTTTTTGACGACATTCGGATCGTTCTCTTGTTCTAGTATCTCTTTTGTTTCAACAGCCAGGTCTGTCCGGATTTGATAAACGCTTAAATCGAGTTTCTGTTTCTCCATAAAAAGACTCCTTCCACCAAGTAATTAACAGTAGTCTTTCCATCTCTTTAAAGAAACATTCGAGCACGTCATCAATGAAAAATACTTTACATTTATATTGCATTCTAAAGGTGTGTTTGATAGAATACAATTTGTTCTATTGTGAAGATTTAACCTTAAGACAATTGTGTTTAGGTTGTATCTTAGGAGGTGAAACACATGCCAAATATTAAATCAGCGATCAAACGTACAAAAACGAATAACGAACGCCGTGCACATAACGTAACAATCAAGTCTGCGATGCGTACTGCGATTAAACAAGTTGAAGTTTCTGTAGCTAACAACGATGCTGAGCAAGCAAAAGCTGCTCTTGCTTCTGCTGCAAAACGCATTGACAAAGCCGTTAAAACTGGTCTTGTACACAAAAACGCAGCTGCGCGTTACAAATCAAGACTTGCTAAACAAGTAAACGGACTTTCTGCATAATGCTTGCAACGCCTCAGTGATGAGGCACCTGTTTAACTGTACGTCCGTCCTGACCGGCCGAGCCTAAGGACAGACTGGCAATTATACATCTAAACAAAAACGACCCTCTTTTTAGAAGGTCGTTTTTTTATGTTCAAGCGCCTAACAATCGAAGCAGGAACAATTCTAACAGCAGCTGCTTGTCCTTTTTACCCGTTTTCATTTCATAATCAATCGTTGAAAGCTCTTTGACGATCTGCTTGAGCTCTTCTTCTGAAAACAGTCTTGCCTGATCCATAGCAAGTTTGACCCGGAATGGATGGACTTTTAGATTTGAAGCGATTTGTTTTTGTCCATATCCTTGCTGAGCGAAGTACTTCGTCTGCAAAATCAATCGAAATTGAGTTGAAATGAGTGCTAATATTTTAATGGGTTCCTCATTTTGCTTCAGCAGGTCATAAAACATCTGCATGGCCTCAGAGCGGCGTCTGTTTACAATTTGATTAATCAGCTCGAAAATATTTTGCTCTAAGCTTCTTGCAACGAGCTGATTGACATCCGCTAACTCAATTCCCTCCCGCTCTCCAATATATGTACTTAGCTTCCGAACCTCTTGGAATAGAGAAGATAGACTTCCGCCGCATAGCATCACAAGCTGCTCAGCCGCTTCAGATGTAATCATCTTTCCTTCTGTCTTCACCAGTGTGATGGTGAAATCAGTTGTTTCTTTTGGGTTTAATTCTTTCGCCTCAACAACAGCAGCTTTCTTTTTTAGCAATTTGGTGATTTTTTTACGCTCATCCAGCTTTTCATATGGTGCTAATAACACGAGAATGGTATAGGGCGCTGGCTTTTCTAAATAAGCTTCTAATACAGAAAGCTCATGCTCGATCTTTTCCTTTTTCTTCTCAGCTGTAAGAAAATAAGGATTCTTGATCACGACGAGACGTCGTTCTCCCATAAACGGAAATGTTTCTGCATCCGTCACAGCCTGTTCAAGCGGCACCTCTTCCATATCGAAGATGGAGTAATTAAAATCTTTCGTTTCCTCGTCTACTACAGCTTGTCTCAATTTAGCGGCGGTTTCTTGCAGTAAATATGTTTCTTTCCCATATAAGCAATAAACGGGATGGATATCCCCTCGTTTTAAATTGTTCCATACATCAAAGACCATCAATTGAATCCCTCTCTTTCACTTCCTCCTCTATCCTAAAGTGTGTGAAGACATTAGTAAAGAGGAAGCTGAAAGTGCCGCCTCCTCATTTATAGTAAACGTCCGGCGCAGGCTCCCGGGTCAGCCTGCTGTCAGACGATATTCATAAAATGATCATGAAAATGGAAAACGGTTACTTTACCTTCTAGCAATTCCAAATGAGTTCAAGTATACTAAAATTAGCCAGGAGGGATGAAAATGAATGAATTTGAAAAAAATGTTCAAAGCAAGCGGAATGATGTGACCGACTCAGCCGTTGGTTTTATCGTCACATTCGGATTTTTCGCCTCAATGTTTATTTTGGCAACTATTATACACCTCGTTGGATCTTAACTTCATGAAGGTTACATGACTGCCGTTTTGGCAGTTTTTTTATTGAGTTTGTAAGATATCATATGGAGGGTGAGTGTAAAACGTTCCTTCCTCATCGAGAAATTCATACGTCACGCTCCCGTCGGTATCTGTACGATACACCTTCATTTGGTGGTCCTTTAATTTTTTCAAGACTTCCTGATGTGGATGCTGATAACGATTGCGTTCACCTGCTGAAATGAGTGCATGTGAGGCCTTGAGATGCTGAAGCCATGCTTCGCTTGTTGACCCTTTACTCCCGTGATGTCCAACCTTTAAGATATCTGCCCGCAGATGAGGAAAGGCTTCTATAATGTCTCGCTCTCCTTCTTGTTCAAGGTCTCCAGTGAGCATAAACCGCTTCCCGCCTAGAGTAAATGTCAAAACAAGTGAATCATTATTCTTAGTTGTCACACGATCACGAGACGGATGAAGAACGTCAAATATTTGCTCTCCAATCTGAAGCTGATCTCCTCTCTCTAATTCATCAATCATAATCCCTTGATCAGCTGCTTCTTTTAACAGCTCCGCTTCCTCTGGACTCCGTGCAAAGCCTTTTGGTATAGCCAGCCGCTTTACTTTATTTCGCTTGATTAAACGAACCGCTTCTCCCATATGGTCTTGATCCGCATGCGTCAGAATAAGGACATCAAGTTTCGCTATACCTTTAGAATGTAAAAACGGGATCAGCGTTTGATCACCGATCGTAGACACTTTTCGTCTTTTTTTCCACGGTTCTTCTTCAAAAGAAAGCCTGCCTCCCGTGTCCACAAGCAGGTGCCCCTTTCGATAGGGCAGCTGAATAAACAAACTATCCCCCTGTCCTACATCCAGCATCGTCACTTCCCCTTTTTCGAAAAAATTCGGGGTGAAATAGTGTGTACTCAAGACACCAATGAGAAAAAGGAGCGGCACAGCATAGGACTTCACAGAAGTTTTGCACTCCATCATAACTAACAGAACAATTAAGGCACTCACCTCAAGAACAATATGCCACCAAGTTGACTTCATAAAAATCAAATTGAATCCATCAAAATCAGCCATATAGGCTGACAATTGATGACTAAGCTGGATCACCGAATCAAGAAGTTGAAACAATGTTTGTCCAAGCGGAAGATAAATGATCATCAAAAGAAAAAAGAGTAAGGATAGCGGCATGACGATCGTTGTATAAAAAGGAACAAATATCATGTTCAAAGGAACGCTCAGTAAAGAGAATTGATGAAAATGATATAAAAGAACAGGGAGCGAAGCTAGCTGTGCAATAAAGGAAATCAGGAATAATTGCATGACCGAACTTTTTGCTTTTGATAAAATCCTAGTCGATAACAAAATAAAAAACGTCACCACGAAGGAAAGCTGAAATCCAATATCAAATAAATAAAGAGGATGAATTGCTAATAAGAGTAAAAACGTTGCACTTAATACCACAGCAGAAGGCTGTTTCAATTCTTTTGGCAGACTAGTCATCACTAAATAGATTCCTGCCATGAGACAAGCTCTTAAAACAGATGGTGCAGCACCTGTCAAACAAGCATAAACAGGAAGAAAGCATAATAGAAGAATACGCGCTGTCTCTCTTGTCACACCCACACGAAGGAGGCACCAAAATAAACACACAAGAAGCGTTTGCACATGCAATCCTGAGATCGCTAGTAAATGAATAATACCGAGCATTTGATAATCTCTTAATGTGTCAGGTTCTATCAACTCACGATCGCCAAAAATAAGTGCCTGTACAATGCCAACAGAGTGTTTTGGCACATGGTCCTCTAAAAATTTCAAACCCTTTTGCCTCATCGCTTGAAGATAGTAGGAAGAACCGCCTTTTTTTGTACAGTTTTTGATCGACTGTGGCAGGAAAATAGCTGCAATGCCTTTTGTTTTTAAAAATTGATCGTATTGAAATCCGTTAGGAATGGTTGCGTGTTTTGCTGGGCGAACATCACCAGTCATGTGACAGCTCATACCAGGTTCTACCTCTTTTAATGCCTCCTTTTCACGCTCTGTTTGAATTGTATAAAAAGTGGCTAGTCGTTCATGGTCTGTCGATACAGTCGCTGAAAAACGATTGCCATCTGTTTTCGGAATGCTTTCAATCACAACGGAACCAGATAGGAATTTTTCTTGTATGAGTTGATCCGTTTCAAGAGACTCATGAACCATAAAAATGAGTATATAGACAGCACCGCATAGGCTGACCATTAAAAAGAGCTGAGGCATTTTTTTCAGCAGGCTGAGAAGTAATAAGATGAGAAGTAAAAGAAGGAAATACATATGAAGATGATATGCAGCCAGAGCAATTCCAACAGCTGCTGAAATTGCTCCAAACGGCAAATATTTAAACATAGGAAGTAAATAATTGATTCGCCTTCTCATGCATATCGCGAATCTCTGTTTCGCTAAGTCCTGATTCACTCAGCTTCCCAATTAAATCTGCAACAAAGGCCAATTTTTCTTGATTTTTTAAGTCGATGATCATTTCATCTAATTCAACTTGCTCTGTTTGAACACCCGCCTGCTCGAATAAATCAACGGCATATGGATGATTTTTATAATCCTTTGCATAGTACACTGTCCGTATGCCCGCTTGAATGATGGCTTTACAGCACTGTAAACAAGGAAAATGTGTGACATATATTTCAGCATCAGCTGTAGGTGCACCAAATTTGGCACATTGTAAAATAGCATTCATTTCCGCATGGATCGTGCGAACACAGTGATGATCAATGACATAGCATCCTACATCCGCACAATGAACATCACCGGCAATGGAGCCATTATACCCCCCTGCAATGATGCGCTTGTCCCTTACAATGGTCGCCCCAACAGCTAACCGCTCACAGGTGCTTCGTAAAGCAAGCAAATGGCTTTGTGCCATAAAATATTGATTCCATGAAATTCTTTCCACGAGCTGATCCCTCCAGAATGATGGTTGATATTAAGTGTACATGCCTTTCTTCTATACCGTCAATTCTACTTCACGGTCAATTGACTTTTCAGCCGTTCAATCGTCTTTTCCCCAAAACCTGAAATGTTCCGCAAGTCTTCAATTTGTTGAAAATCTCCGTGTTCCTCTCTATACGTAATAATAGCTTCGGCTTTAGCTGGTCCTATGCCGTTAATTGTTTGCAATTCGGCTGCATCGGCCTGATTGACATTTACACCCTCACTCTTTTCAACGTCCGTTGATGCGTCAGCTGATGCTGTTTGCGTCTCTCTTTCTGCTTCCCCCTGCTTTCGAACATAAATCATCATACTATCCTCTAATTTTGCTGCTTGGTTGATTTCAATCGAATCTGCTTTGCTAGTAAAGCCTCCTGCCCTTCGAATCGCTTCTTCTACCCGAGCATCAGATTGAAACGTATAAACACCTGGCTTTCTTACAGCTCCTTTGACTTCTACAAAAATCGTCGATGGCTCTTTTTCTGTCTTTTCTTGTTTGTCTTCTAATGTGACTTGTATGTCTTTATTCCCCTTCAATACATTTGCTTCTCTGCTGCCCTCCCCTTTTCCAGTGAAAAAGAAGAAACTGGTGATCATCACAACCATGAGCCCAGCTGCAATATAAAGACTGTATTTTTTTAATGGAATGAGTCGTTTCACTTACTCACGCTTCTTTCAATCATATTTTTCTACTGCTCGACATACTGTTTAGAAGATAACAGATCCTATGCGTCTAAGGAGGGAGAACGTTTGAATATAGGGTTAATCGGTACAGGAAACATGGGTACCATACTTACTGAGGCATTTATTGAATCAAAGGCAGTCAATCCCTCATCGATCACCATTACAAACCGAACCATTGAAAAAGCGTTCAATATAAAAAAGAACCATCCAGAGCTTGAAGTAACGAAACAGCTTTCAGGGGCTGTCACGAATAAAGATTTCATTTTTGTTTGTGTCAAACCACTTGATATTTATCCACTTTTAAAGGAGCTGAGCCCTCTTTTAACGGAGCAGCAAACCATTGTCATCATTACAAGTCCGGTTCATCCTGAACAGCTTCAGGATATCGTTCCTTGTCAAACAGCCAGGCTGATTCCAAGCATTACAAACCGCGCATTATCAGGCGCATCACTTTTAACTTTTGGTTCATCATGCAATGCCGTGACGAAAACAGCGTTAAGGCAGTTAGCTTCGTGCATTTCAACACCAATCGAGATCCACCATTCGATTACAAGAGCGGCTTCCGATATTGTCAGCTGCGGACCTGCTTTTATCAGTTTTCTCGTTCAGAAAATGATTGAAGCGGCTGTAGAAGAAACGGATATTTCTAAAGAAGAAGCCACCACCTTATCAGAAGATATGCTTGTTGGACTTGGCCGTTTGATTGAAAAAAGAGTCTATACCCTTCCGACACTCCAAGACAAAGTATGTGTGAAAGGCGGCGTAACTGGTGAAGGCATTAAAGCACTTGAAGCAGGTGTGCAAGATATGTTTCACCGTCTCTTTCAAAACACTCATGAAAAATTCGATGAAGACCTTGAAGCAGTTGCGCATCAATATCCACCAAGTGTGTTCACTGATGATCGCAGAAATTAATCACCTTTGCAACAAGCGAAAAAAGGGTTTTAAAAAACCATCGTTCTATTAAACGATGGTTTTTGGTTTCTTAGCTGAGATAAAATATCTTTCGGTGAATTCACCGGGAGCTTCATTTGTAAAATCAGCGGTCACTTCTATTTGTTCAAAACCAGCGGACTCAAGGAACGCTGCATATGTTTCAAATGGAAATGTGCGCTGTTCATGCGTCTCATCATAACGCTGATACATGTCTCCATCTTTTACAAAAAAGCTTAAATCATGAATGACCGAATACATGTCATCCCCTTTATCGCTCTGCCAAATATAGCTAATCTCTTCATCTTGATCTGCAAAAGTCGATCCCGGGAATACCTCTTCCATTTTATAAGGCGTATGAACATCAAAAAGTAAAACCCCATCTTCCTCTAAAAGCTGAAACATGTTTTTAAAGGTTTTTTTGACGTCATTTTCGTTTTTTAAGTAATTCAAGGAATCACAGCAAATAACGGCTGCCTGGAAGGCTTGCTCAAAGCCCGTAACCTCTCTCATATCTTGATGTAGAAATTGAATCGACTGCTTTTTCGCCTGGGCTTTTTGCTGCGCGAAGGCCAGCATTTCTTCACTGAGGTCAATTCCTGTGACCTTGTGGCCCTTTTCAGCTAACCGAAGAGAAATCTCTCCAGTTCCACAGCCTACATCGATGATGGCAGCATTCGGATTAATATACTGCTGGATCCACTGAACCCATTCATCATAAGGTGCATGTGTCATGAGCTCGTCATACACACCTGCAAACCCTTGATAAATCATGAGTTAATGCCAAGTGAAAGCGTTTCTCTCGGCGCATCTCCCCAAAGCTTTTCTAGATTGTAATATCCTCTTTCTTCTTTGTGGAACACATGGGCAATGACATCACCTAGGTCAATCAATACCCATCTTGCTTCATCAAAGCCTTCCATCTTCTTTACTTCAATTCCGCTTTCCTCTGCAAGATGTTTTACTTCTCTTGCAATGGCTTGCACTTGTTTATCAGAATTCCCGTGACAAATGAGAAAATAATCTGCAACAAGTGAGATTCCTTGCATATTAAGGGCAATAATATCCTCAGCCCGTTTATCATCGCATGCTCCTGCTGCGACGTTTAAAATTGATGATGAATCCATCCAAAATTCCTCCTTAGTTGTTCTTATGCACAAGCGAGTTGTAAGTAGCAAGCGTATCTGGAAAGACTGGCTGATTCTTTTTCATTAGAAAACTGATGGTGTTTTTTAATGATTGGATCAGTGCACGATCTAGATCATGTTCTGCTAACTCCCTTACTTCTTCGACCCCAGGGAAATGTCGTCCTGGTTCTATATAATCTGCGACATAAATGACTTTTTCAAGTAAAGTCATGTCTGGTCTGCCGGAAGTATGAAATTCAATGGCTGTTAACACATCTTGATCGTCAATTCCAGCTTCTTTTTTGACCAAATAGGCACCGACCGGAGCGTGCCAAAGCTCTGGCGAATATTCAAGCAATAAAGGGTTCATCTGTTCTTTTTGGATAATCCCCTTCATTTCTTCCTTTGGTCTAAATTTCGCATAATCATGAAAAATAGCGGCGATCTCTGCTTTTTTCACATCTGCACCGAACCGTTCCGCTAATGAAATGGCTGTTTCCATGACTCCAAGTGTATGTGTATATCTATGCTCTGTTAACTGCTCTTTGACACAATTCAATGCTTCTTCACGATTCATATAAATGATGCTCCTTTATATAACGCTCAACAGCTTTCGGAATCAAATAATCGACAGGTTTTCCCTGCTCTATTCGCTGCCTAATCAATGTCGATGATACATCAAAAGCTGGAACATCTGCAAATAAAAGAGGATATGCCGTACTTCCAACGTAACCCGGTCTTTTCATCCCAATAAAGGTGATCATTTGAAGCAAGTCATCGATCCGATGCCATTTTGGCAAATACTCGACCATGTCCGCTCCTATCATAAAAAAGAACTGATCTTCTGGATGACGCTTCTTTAGCAGATTCACTGTATCTACGGTATAAGACGGACCCTCTCGCTCCATTTCAATGAGCTCGAGCCGAAAATACGGATTTGACTGAATCGCCGCCTCCACCATGTTTATCCGGTGATGACTATCTGCTCGTTTCCGTCCTGTTTTATGAGGAGGCATATGGTTTGGGATAAACCAAATTTCATCAAGCCCTACTTGAATCCGCACCTCACTTGCCATCAGTAAATGCCCATTATGGGGAGGATCAAACGTACCGCCGAACAACCCTATTTTTTTCATATCGCATCCACCTTTACGGCAGCTTAATTTGTTTATTTTCCTTAGATTCTTTGTAAAGGACAATCACATTTCCGATCGTTTGAACGAGTTCTGCCTTTGCACCTTTTACAAGTGCTTTCGCAACTTCTGTTTTGTCCTCGTCACAATTTTGCAATACGCTGACCTTTAACAGTTCTCTTGCTTCAAGCGCCTCGGAAATTTGCTTGACCATATTGTTATTTACCCCGCCTTTTCCAACTTGAAAAATAGGTGATAAATGATGTGCTTGTGCACGTAAAAAACGTTTTTGCTTACCTTTTAACATGGTGTTCCTCCTAATTTCTCTATGACAATTGACTTCATTTTTCCGGCGTCAGGCGTCATTCCTGTCCACAGTTCAAAGGCTCTTACTGCTTGTCCAACAAACATGCCAACCCCATCCACTGTTTTCAAGCCTAAACCTGCTGCTTCACATAGCAGTTTTGTTTCTATTGGATTATACACAATATCACAAACGACCGCTGTTTTTTTTGCGTTCGCTAAAGAAATCGGGGTTTCTTCAACATTTGGATACATGCCGATCGAGGTCGTATGGATGATGACATCATATTCCCCAAGCCGCTCTTCTGCTGTATTTAATGTGATTGCTTGAGATGTGATTTTCCCCTCTGCACTTTCAATTAAAGCTTCAGCTTTTTCAATGGTGCGGTTCGTAATATCAAAGCACTTCGGTGCATACTGAGCAATTGTCGTATAAATCGCTCTTGCCGCTCCGCCAGCACCAATCAAGAGAAATGACAGCTCTGATAACGGCTGATCCAGGGCTTCAAGCAACGAATGAAGAAAGCCTTCTCCATCTGTATTGTACCCAACGAGCTGATCCCCTTCGAGCCGCACCGTATTGACGGCACCAAGGCGTTCAGCTGTGACATCAATTTTGTCAAGATACTTCATGATTTCTACCTTGTGCGGAACAGTGACGTTAATGCCGTTGATTCCTAACGCTTTTATGCCGCTAATCGCATCTTTCAGGTCATCATTTTCTACTTGAAAGCCATGATAATGTCCATCAATTCCAGCATCCTTTAATGCTGCATTATGAATATCCGGAGACATTGAGTGGCCAACAGGGTTTCCGATTACTCCGTATAAAGGTTTCAAGGTCTCTCCCCCTTTGAACATTTAAATTAACGAACGTCTCATAAACACATGTACGCCTTTTGGCGCATAGACTTTGATTTGCTTGTCCGCATCATTTGCAGTGACCCAGCCTAAACCTGAAAAGACGATGTCCATTTTTGGCTGATCAATGGTAAAGGTATGCGGAACGAGCGGCGGGAAATCTTCCATTCCCTCTTTTGATGGCGGTGACAGCAGTTCTCCTGCATGTTTTTCATATAAATCATCTGCGTTCTCCAGCTTTGTACGGTGAATGTTCAGCTCATTTGGCATATAGCAGACAAATGATGTTCTGCCGCCTTTTACGTAATCAAATCGAGCCAGTCCGCCAAAATAAAGCGTTTGTGATTCATTTAATTGGAACGTTCTTGGTTTCAATTCTTTTTTCGGCGTTAAAATCTTCAAGTCATTTTTACTGACATAGTGCGCCATTTGATGGCGGTTGATGATGCCCGGTGTATCAAATAATGCAGACCCGTCATCAAGCGGAATTTCAATCGCATCAAGTGTAGTACCTGGATATTGGGAGGTAGTAATGACATTCTCTTCTCCAGATACTTCTTTGATGATTCGATTGATAAATGTTGATTTCCCAACATTCGTACAGCCGACAACATAGACATTTCTTCCCGCGCGGTAATGATCAATCGCTTCCATCACCTCAGGTACGCCCTGGCCTCTGCTTGCACTAATTAAGAAAACATCGATAGGGTTTAATCCGTTTTCCTTTGCTTCCCGTTTCATCCAATGAATCAGACGATCTTTTTTCACGGATTTCGGTAAAATATCCACTTTGTTGCCGACAAGTAAAATCGGATTACCACCGACAATACGGCTCAGTCCATTGATCCAGCTTCCGTTAAAGTCAAAAATATCAACGACCTTCACAATGAGAGAATCTGTCTCTCCAATGCTGTGCAATATATTTAAAAAGTCGTCTTCTGTTAAAGAAACATCTTGAATTTCATTGTAGTTCTTTAACCTAAAACAGCGCTGACAGATCACATCTTCTTTCAATAGAGATGCTGCCGGCGCATATCCTAATTGATCTTTATCTTCCGTCTGAATGGCTACACCGCAGCCAATACAAACAACCTTTTCCATTATTACTCTTCCTCCCACTGAATGTGGCCCTTACGCTTTAAGGCACCTAAAATTCTGCGTTCAATCTGCCTGTTAAACTTTGTGAAAAATCCGTCCGAGGCAGCAACAGGAACGACCAAAATCGTATGGAAGCCATGACGATTCCCGCCAAGAACATCTGTCATGAGCTGATCTCCAATGACAACCACATCTTCTTTTTTCAATTGCATATCAGCAACTGCCTTGTTAAAGGCTCTTCCCATAGGCTTTCTCGCTTTATAAATAAACGGGATATGAACCGGTTCAGAAAAAAGCTTGACCCTTTTTTCATTATTGTTCGATACAATCGTCACTTGTATCCCGTGATCTTTCATTTCTTGAAACCATTCAATTAACCGCGGTGTCGCACTTGGACGGTCCCATTCTACTAGTGTGTTATCTAGATCGGTAATAATTCCTTTTACATTTCGTTCTTTTAATTTTTGCGGTGAAATGTGGAAAATACTTTTCACAAATTCATCCGGTAAGAAATACTTCTTTAGCACAATTTGCACCCTTTCTTCCATTGGTTTTCAGCGATTGTGTCGAATCAAATCACAATTTGTCTGTCTATCGAATACAATGAAAAAGTTTTCGACATATGATGAGGACCTTCAACAGGTGTGGATAATTTTACACACATTATCCACCTATATTTCATCACGCTTTCATTCAATTATAAACACTCTACCCACAAGTTATCCACTTACCCATGTGGATAACAGAACGATTGTTCTTGTTTCCCATTCATGGTAGATTAAAGGTACTTCAAAGACAGTCGATCAACCTATGATGATATGTCTTTTCCTCAAATTTTATGCCAACTTTTTCAGGGGAGGTGTTTTTCCCATCATATGGGTTTCTAGTATGAAAAAGCTGTCAGATGATTTACTTATAGAATCGTATTATAAAGCAAATGAAATGAACTTAAATCGCGACTTCATTGAATTAATTGAGACAGAAATGAAAAGACGTTCGCTCGGGCATATGCTCTCTGTTTCCTCTTAATTCCATATCACAGGAACCATGCCTCCCGAGCACTCTCCTTTTTTAAACTCAGGTGACTGATATTATATCACTTGCGCTATAGGCTTACTACTATTTTCCGTAAAAAACACCCCTTCTGATAAAAGAAGAGGTGTCTTAATGACAAGGCTGTTCATTCCAAAACCATAGCCCTCCGCCTACGACTAAAATGACCACAAGGAACACAACAAGAAAAGCGTAACCGATTCCTGCTCCTTGTGCTGGATAAGGCGAACACGCAGGGTAAGGATAAGGACATCCCCACATATCAGTTACCTCCTTCTAGGAAGATATACTGTTAGACTATGCTGGATGGATGGTCTTGTTTAGGCAGATGGCCATCATTTAAAAATGTTTGATGACATCACGCTCTTTGATTTCGTTATAAATAATTCTGGCCCCTTTTGGTGTCATATGATTGCCAGAAGGGTCGATCAAGCCTGAATGAATCAGGGCATGATCACTATCTTCACCAGCTTCTCGGATGAAAGCTTTCCAGTTGTCGACAAGCGGCACCTGCTCATCCTTCGCTACTTCTCTCGTGATGTCATTATAAGAGTTTTGCCAAGCTCTTGCCCCGCCTCTCCCGGCAAAATAAGATGACTTATATCTAGAATAATAATACAAGCCCTTTTTCCCGCCTTCTACAACAGGGACACAGGTCATGAGAATCGGGGTAATGCCTTCTTTTCTACTTTCAGAAATGAAGTAGGTTAAATTTTCTTTAAACCGTTTTTTCGTCACTCTGGGGTGTTTCCCGTCTAAAATCGCCGCATCATTCGTACCGAACATGATGAGGACGTAAGTTGGTTTCTGTTTTAAAATATCCTGCTCAAAGCGAAGTTTCGCGTCTTCAGTCGTCTGCCCGCCAATGCCTGCATTCTTCACTTGAATTTGGCCGCGCTCGACGTTTTTCATGAGATTCACCCATTTTTCAGATGTTGGATAATCTCGAAAGTCCCAGTTTGATCCTCTTGTATTGCTGTCACCAAATGCAATGACGCTTTCTTGTACTGGCTTTGAGCACCCAGCAGCAACACATAATAGGATAAAAAGGAAAACATATTTCTTCACAACATTCACCTCCAAAAGCCCTCTTCATATAGTAAACGACAAGACTTTTGGTTTCAATGAATGACTGTTTTTGACGAATGCTGCCTATTGCAGCTGAACAGGCATATATGCTTTGTCATGGTGCAGTAGTTCACTTATTTTTACAAATTCATAGCCCCTCTTCTTCAACTCAGGAATCACTTGTTTCAATGCTTCTACCGTTTGCTTGCGATTTCCCCCGCCATCATGTAGAAGGATGATATCGCCGCCTTGAATATGATCAATAATTCGGCTTGCAATTATACGTGCGCCCGGTCTTGACCAGTCCTTCGGATCTTGCGTAAATGACCACATGACCACATCGTACCCTTGCTTTGACAGAATGCGGAATGATTTCATTGTTAAACGTCCACCAGGAGGGCGAAATAATAAGGGACCGCCAGGCTGGAGTGAAGCGATATGAGCCGCTGATTCTTTTAATTCCTGCTTGATCTCCTTTGACGACAACAGGTCAAAATACGTATGATTCATCGTATGATTGCCGAGTTCATTCCCTTCGTCCACAATCCGTTCTGCGATCATCGGATTTGCATGGATTCGGCTCCCTATCACAAAAAAGCTCGCATTCACTTGATGCTTTTTCAGCACATCCAATATTTGATTTGTATACACTGGATGAGGTCCATCATCAAAGGTGATCGCAATCTTTTTCCGTTCCGCTCTCACATCCCAAAAGGCACGTCCCGTTTTTTCAAGATCGACTCGTTTTAATGTCCGTGCCTCTACTTTATTAGGAATAAAAGCACATAGCAGCCATATACACATCAAGATATGCAGCCCTCTCATTCGACCGCCTCCTCCACCGAGCATCATTACCGATAAATTGCCCGCTTTCTCATCAATTCATGCAAGCTTCATGGTGATATCCTCTTCTTTTTCAAATAAAAAAAGCCGGCCATATTGGCCCGCTCTTTGTTTCACGTTTGGTTTCTCTCTTCAACTGTCGAACGTTGCTTAGAATTCATACAGACACTCTCCTTCTTGGATTTGATTTTGAGCCCATAATAATTTCTGATAATACTGGTTGGACTTTTTGTATTGTTGAGAGGCTTCTAAGGCTGTCGCAATTTCTAGTGAGATATCCTCTATATAAGAGTATAGGCTAAGTTTTTCCAAATAATCAATGGTTTTTTGCAGTTGGTCTTCATTGATTTCCTGAACATATAAAGCATCCAGATACTCAAACATATGACAGAACAGCTGGTCTTCATGCTTCTTTGCGGCCAATTTCCCAGCTTCTAATATGCGCAGGGCATCCGCCTGTTCATTCTGTCTAAAAAGCAGCTTCGCCAGCGTATAGAGCGTATGCGGAAGCGTTGGGAGCAGCTCTTTGCGGGCAAGATCAGCGGATTCCGTTAAATATCGTTCCGCTTCCTCTCTATAGCCAAGCTCGCCATAACATTTTCCTAAATTATAGAGCGCTGAACTGTATATGCGCGGGTGATCAATTTGAGATGCGAGCTGTTTTGCCTTTTTTAAATGAGGCAGTGCCCGGTCTTTTCGTTTTAAATCTTGATAATTTCCTGAGATGACAAAGAGACATTGAATGATGCGAATGGTATACGCATCATGCTGATCGTATATTTCCAGCGCCTTTAAAATATGGTGCATGGAGACATGAGTTTGTTTCATTATATAGTAGGCTTCTGCCACTTTAAAATGAAACTCTGCCTGCTCAATATCATCAAATACCATGGACAGCTGCTTTTCTGCGACTCGATAATATTTGACGGCTTCTAAATATTCTTTTTGACTAAATTCATGCATGCCACGAAAAAATGCATGGTAATAATGCAGCATATCAGATAACTCATGATTGGAGTTTTCGATTTTATCGACTAGATTAGATACTGAGAAAGGTTGATATTTTGAAGGGTGTATATAGTCAAGCATGATTTGGTGCCGAAAACACATGAGCTGATAATAAATCAGTAAATGCTGGTCCTCTTCCATCTGTTCAATTTCCGCTTCAACTTCCGCTTTCAAGATTTCCGCATCTGGAACACTGAACTGCCGTATCATTCGATACCATTCATTAATTTTCATACCTACATGTGAAGATAGAACCTTCCCCATGTTCCGAAATTACCCCTTCCTTTTCGGTCTAATATTACATATTTTAGCACGCTTCTTGACCGCCAAGCACCGCAAAGAAACCGCAAACATAAAAAAGAGACGAACAGAAGCACGATTTTTTTGAAAAAGATGATTTTTTCATCGTACAGACACAGACAATCCCTCCTTCACATACATTTGAGGATATAGGCAGCGGCCTAAACATGGTGGAGGTGAAAATCGTGGCAGGAGTATTTACAGCGATGGGATTGATGGTCAAAGAATTGGTGTTTTTAGTGTCCTATGTCAAAAACAATGCCTTTCCACAGCCCCTTTCGGGAGATGATGAAAAAAAATACTTAGCCCTCATGGCACAGGGCGATGAACACGCAAGAAACATGCTAATTGAACATAACCTTCGGCTCGTCGCCCATATTGTAAAGAAATTTGAAAATACCGGGGAAGACGCTGAAGACCTCATCTCCATCGGGACGATCGGACTCATTAAAGCCATCGAAAGCTATTCCTCTGGAAAAGGAACAAAGCTGGCAACGTATGCGGCACGGTGTATTGAAAATGAAATTCTCATGCACTTACGCGCGCTCAAAAAAACGAAAAAAGACGTCTCCTTGCATGATCCCATCGGTCAGGATAAAGAAGGCAACGAAATTTCATTAATTGATGTCTTAAAATCCGAAAATGAAGATGTGATCGATACCATTCAGCTCAACATGGAGCTTGAAAAAGTAAAGGAGTATATCGACATTCTGGACGGCCGAGAAAAAGAAGTCATCGTCGGCCGGTTCGGCCTTGATTTAAAGAAAGAAAAAACGCAGCGGGAAATAGCCAAAGAGCTTGGCATATCGCGGAGCTATGTATCCCGTATTGAGAAACGGGCGTTGATGAAGATGTTTCATGAGTTTTACCGCGCGGAGAAGGAGAAACGGAAGCGGGAGAAGGGGAAGTGAAAATAAATTTCCTTAACTTCTAACAAAAAACAGACCTCACTAGGTCTGTTTTTTATTTCGGCAATAAGCTACTGTCTCGCTGCATTTCATTTCATAATAGCTGCCGTCTTAGCCCTCAAGAACAAAATAGCAAGATTTTGGTCATGGTCATGAACTAAGACATGAAGGAAATCAATTCATCATGCCCCACTATTTAGAGAGCTACAGGAAATGATGACAAAGCGATTTGCATATAAGTATTGTATTCAGCATTTATGCTTAAAAAATTTAAATACGAAAAAATAAAATATAATGATTCATGTATTCTTGCAAATCAATTTTAAATGTTGTTATTTGATACCTGTCAGAAAGCTTAGTATAATCAATATAGGAACAAATATTCGGGGTTAGTAATTGTAGATAAACTACCACTTACCAAAAAGAACAACTTGCTGCAAGAGACGCTATAAACGTAACAGTTTCCAAGGGCTATGTTACGAAAACAAGGTTAATAGTATGATTGGTTCTAAACTGACACCAGATCATGTACATTGTGTCGTTTAATTCAACAAGAAAATCTTTAAGAGATAGCAGTAATTAAACAAACAATTAAACTTTGGAGTGATGATAATGAATAAGTTTTTTGAGTACAACTGGCAGGTGAGAGACGAATGGATTAATTGGTGTAATCAACTAACAACAGAAGAGTTGCTACAAGACCGCATAGGTGGAGTAGGGAGTATTTTATACACTCTTTTTCACATTATGGATGTTGAATATAGTTGGATTCGTGGTATTCAGGGTAAAGAAGACGTGGTATTAGATTTTGATGATTACAAGACTATGGCTAAAGTAAAAACGCTCTCAACTACTTTACGATATGAAATAGTCGAATTTTTAAAATCTCATTTAGATGAAAAACAAGATCGAATGGTATCAGTTCCTTGGGATGAAGATGAATACACTAAAAATGAAATATTACATCATATAATTACCCACGAAATTCACCATATTGGTCAACTTTCTGTTTGGGCAAGAGAAAAAGAATTAACACCTGTATCTGCTAATTTTATCGGTAGAAAGTTAAAATCAGTACATTCTTATGAAAAGTAAGGTCAGTTAAAGATCCATTCATTTATCCCACTATGTTGTTTCCTTTTAAAAAGTGCTCAAATAATCGCTGACCTTCCTCTTCAATTTGATCATCTTCAATTGGATATTCCCCAATGAATAAGCCTAAATGGTCGTATTCCTCATAACTCTTTAAGAGATTCAACTCGTAACTTTTCTGATCAAAAAACAATAACCATCTTCCTGTTTCTAAACTCTTAAAAAAGACGCCTTCATAATCATAACCTTGTTCATAATATCCTACATGTAAATGCATACCCTCATCTAAACTATGTATTCTTTCATTTGTACACACTTTCACCTTACTCCCCTACCTTTTCACATCATGCTGAAAATGAATATTCCTCAACTCGACCCATTCAACAAGATCAGATACCTTTTTTGCCGTCACAAAATGTTGAACGATTTCAAACGCCTGATTACGATCAACATAGCTGCATGATGGCACATACAATGGTGATCCTGCTATGAAATGCTCGATCGTTTCGATCTTTTTTACCTTTTGAAAAGGGACTAAAAAATCTGGATATCTGATGATAAAGAATCCATACGGTTCAGTATAAAAGAAAACTAGACTTTCGCATTCCCAATCTTCCTCTATCTCAATGGAAGATTCCCCGTTACCTTGTTTCCAATACCCTTCCCCCTCCTGAAAGAAGATCCTTTTCATGAATTCTTCTCCCGGATTTTCTACTGGAGCTCCTGTAGGTCCGTAGTATAAAAACATCGATATCGCTCCTTCATGCCTATTTAACCAATTGTTCTATCTCCCTCAAAATCATAAAAAGCTTGTGTTTGTTGGTTTAATTTTAGCATGTGATATAGCTTTGGGTTTAGCTTTTGAAAGGTTTGAGTGCTGACCCATTTTACTTCTTCAATATCCTGATCCGGATCTAGAATGTTCATCTCTCCCCCGATCATTTCCGCAAAGAACGTAATGATCAGCGCATGATGCTTTTTATCTTGAAAGAATGCTTCTCGAACCGAATGAAGTTCATTTACTTTGACAACATACCCTGTCTCTTCTTTCACTTCACGGATGACAGCCTGCTGCAGGTGTTCACCTTTTTCCACAGCACCGCCCGGAAGTTCCCAATATCCCTTTACATTCTTGACCGTTAATAGATTTTCTTCCTCGTCATAAATAATAGCTGAAACCACGTCTACTCGTTTCAAATGAATCCCCCTTAACATTCTCCATTCACATCAATAGTCGAATAGATGGCATGAACTGTTCATTTTATACACTCTTATTGTACTGTATCCTTCATACCGATTGGAGGTCATTGCTTGTGGATGATCATCATGTTACTTATTGTCCTCACACGATTTACGGGGAATTTCGTTTCTCTTTTGAGACAAATCAAAGCACCAAACGAGAAAATCATCAAACTGTTAGAACATAAAAAAAATAAAACCTCACGCAACTAGCAGGAGGTTTTTTCCATAGGAGAAATCTTACCGTTTTTCATCAAACAACATATATTTAATTCGCCGAATATAATGGAGCGCAATATGACCGAGACATAAAATGAGCCCAATCATTGCAAGAATATAGATGGGCAGCATCAAACCAGGTACATAGTTTATAACAAATCCCAAACTAAACGCTGTCAGCATATATATGCTGATCAATCTCATCAATACCATTCGAAGCCCTCCCTTTCTAAAACACTTTAACATATTTTCCCTTTATTTTCATAATTGGCTTTAAAAAAGATGCGAATCCATTAAGACTCGCATCTTTTTTACGTATTCAATTCACCTTTTTCGCCCGTGCTTCCTTCCACTGCTCAAGCTCCGATACTGTTAGTAACTGATATCCTTGCTTCGTCAATTCATTGATGATCGTGACAGCCGCGTTTGCAGAGGTGTCATAGATGTCGTGCATTAAGACGATTTCTCCGCTAGACGCATGTGTAAGAATGTAGTTTGCGACGTATTGGCTGTTGCGATATTTCCAGTCTTCAGGATCAACGTCCCAAAGCGTGACTTTCATGTTGACAGCTTCGTTGATCTGTCCGTTTGTTCCACCATATGGCGGTCTAAAGTGAGTCGGTGTGAATCCGCTAGCTTTTTCAATAATTTGCTGCGTATCTTCTACTTGTTTGATGGCTTGTTTTAATGGCAATCTTGTGAGTAAAGGGTGGTTATAGGAATGATTTCCGATTTCATTTCCACCTTTTCTGATTTCACCTAGCATATCGGGATAATATTGAACCCTGCTTCCTAATACAAAAAATGTCGCATGTCCTTTGTTTTCTTTTAAAGCTGTTAAGATTTTTGAAGTCGTTGATGGATTTGGTCCATCATCAAATGTAAGGGCAATGGCTTTTTGATGTGGGTTAAATACTCGCTGTTTTGGCAGTTTTACGATCTTTCTTTTTGCGATCGGTTCTTTTTTCTCGTTTTTGTTCTTTTCTTTATTGATGTATTCTGGCTTTAACATTCCTTTAAGCAGTGTTTTCTTAATCGCCAGCACTTGAGGGCCCTTCTTGTCTGGTGCAATTTGCCCCGCTGGGAAGTAGAATTCAATAAAACGATCTTTGATGGCAAAATACTGATAATGCTCTGCCTCAGGAGATGTTCCTTGTTTAAGCAAATGCTTGTTTTCAGCAAGAGAGCGATCTTTTTTCAACTCCTCAAATGTCATTTGAGACAATTTTTGCAGATTTTGTTTCTTTGATAAAAATAGATCATCTATTGATAAAAACTGCTGTTTCTTGAAATCAAAATTGAATATCTTCGTTTCATGACTGCCTTTTACTCCGCCTTTTAATTCATATGTATTGAATTTGATCGCAGCAGTTTGTTTGGCATAGTGAGTAATCTCGTAATCTATGTTTAATTCGTATCGATGATCTTCATCGACATCATTTGCTTCACTAAATGATGTTTTGAATTTATCGAGCGCTGTTTCTGCAAATCTTTTCATCTCTTGATCTAGCTTTTTTTGATGAAACACAGGATAGTTCACAGCATATCTCAAGTATCTCCCGTCATTCACGAGGGTCACAATTTCAACTTCTTTATAGCTCGCATCTGGTGCTACCTTCTTCTTCTCTGTCCCGCTTGCCTGCTGATTATGATAAAACGCGGCGATTCCGATGATCATCGCAAGTCCGCATAGGACGAGACTGACTTTCCATTTAATTGACACAAAAATTCTCCTCTCGTGATGCCGTCATGCCTGAATGACGTGTGTTTGTAGGATAGACTTTGCATGCCCCCTTTTTAGTTTGCAAATCACAAAACCGTCACATTTTCGACACATTTTTAGAGAGGAATAAAAAAGGACTGATTTCTCAGTCCTTTGATTATTTTTGCATATATAGTTGAAATAATTTCGTTTCTTCATCAATGGAACGCGCTCGATCAAATGCCGCTCTCACTGTCTTTGTATTGTTCATGAGCTCGTACATCATGGTCAGCACAAAGATAAAAGCTGCATTCCCATCAATGTAATCGTCCGGCGCCGAATAAGATGTAGCTCCTGCCTCTAAAAAAGCATCTGCTAGATTTTTCTCTCCTAGTGTGCAGCCTGTAGATATGACATGAACTCCTTCTAAGGAAGCATACCGCTTGATTTCATCCGCTCCAAAAGCAGTATCCCTAGGCTCTTCATCTTCGTATACATCTTCCCCTAATTCAGGCATGATAAATGCTCCTTCTTCACCATGAAACGATAAAAGAAGGTAATCTATTTCTCCTCTATTTCTACCAGATAACACATGAATCAGGTCATTTGGTCTTCCGATCCAATGCATATCGACTTTCGCGCCGAAGTTTTCAAGTGCTGCACGCAGTGCAAAAGATTCCAGCTCACTATTGGGTCCTGCTGCTAACGTAATGCGCATGGCCTGTTGATTCACTTCTATCTCCTCCAGTCTTATGATAAAAATAAAACCATTTTTTCCTCATCTGCATATGTATCAGCCCATTTTAACGCTTTTTCTTCGACAGCGTACGACTCAAATCCAACGGAGCGATAGAGGCGCTTTGCTGAGTGATTAGTTGTCACCACTGATAAATACACTTGCTCGATGTCCTGCTGTTCTTGCGCAAAGGAAAGAGCTTTCGTCATTAAAGCATTGCCTACTCCCATTCCGCGGGCATCAGCTTTTACATACATCGCAGTCAAATTCGCTCGGTGCTTTAACTTCTGCAAGGTTTCTTGGATGAGCGTGACTGCTCCCACAAGCTGCCCTTGATGAAAAGCGCCAAAAGTCCACATAGATTGAGTCGAAGCAAAACGCGCTTTATATTTGTCCTTTGTATTGATTTGCTCTTCCTCATAGCTCATCGCAAAACCTTCTGGATTTAATCGCAGCGCTTCTAGTCTGAGTGCTGCATATTCTTCAGCATCATCTGGGGTTAATAATCGAGTATTCAGAAAATCGCCTCCAAAGAATGATGGATAATTCCAATTTTATCTTGAATGGAGATTTTGATCAAAGAATATTGGGCTCTCTGAATCGCTTCCCCACCTGTAAAACAAGGTATTTCCGATCATCTTTACGTGTTTTATTCTAGCAAAAACGATTCTTTTTTCACTTATCTTCTCACTTTTTTTATATTAATCTATAACTAATTCATGAAAAAAATGAAAAAAAAGGATTGCGATGAACTAATAGATACCTTAAGATATAATAGTAATAAAAATACAAAAAAGGGAGGAATTTGATATGACGGAAACAAAAAACGAAATCAAACTACATGTTCTTTTTGGTGCTTTAGCAGTAGGATTCCTTATGCTAGCTCTTTTTTCCTTCTCGCTACAAATGCTGCCCGTTGCTGATCTAGCAAAAGAATTTGGTATTCCAGGCAGTGTTGCAGCTGTTGTTCTGAACGTGGTTGAAGCGGGCGGGGCTGTTACAACAATTGTCTCCATTTTAACTGCTGTTGGATCAGGTGGTCTTTCTCTCATTGCAGCGGCTGGTAAAGAGACAATTCGTCAGTACCTTAAAAACGAAATTAAGAAAAAAGGCCGTAAAGCTGTTATTGCTTGGTAATTCAATTTTATGACCCAATAGAAGGAGACTTTGTTCTCCTTCTATTTAAATTTTTATGCAGGTGAGAAGATGTTATATCCGTTATTATCACTACTTCTATCAATTAGAATGAAACAACAATATTCAAATCTAGCTCAGTTTATCATACGCAGGGTTCCATTTTTTAAATCGTTTTCATCTAAACAGTACATATTATTTTCTTGTATCCTAGATACTTTATTCGGCTGCCTGATTGTATTCGTTATTTCTTCTTATCTTTACTCCCCGGTCTATCAAATAGAATGGGATAGTGCTTTTGTGATATTTTTGTTCCTTTTCTCTATTGTCAAAGGAATTGAATCTTATAGAAGAACGCATATTCTTCCTTTTGAAGAGTTGATACAGCTTGCACCTGTTTCCTCGAGACGCCTTTTTCAAACGCTTTTATTTTCAGAGTTGGTTTGGCTTCTATTTACAAGCTTGAGTACTTATTTGATCTATTTCCTTTTTCAATATTTCATTGCTCAAACACATGACTGGATATTCTGGTTGAAGCATCTCAATGTTATATTGACAGGCTTCTTACTTTTTATCGTCAGTAATAAGATATTTGGTGCTTACATCTATAACATTGTCGTAAAAAAAATTGGGATTGTTCGTGTTCTTTTTTTCGCCAGCATCTCTTTACTCTTCTTCTTATTCGGAAGGGTTCTAATATCAAACATTATTTTCCCTTTTTATCACACTTTCCGACAACTTTTTCAATCAATTTCTTCGCTTGCAGAAGATGCGTTTTGGATGACACTTTCAAACAACTTGATGTCTTTATATCAGAATAATCTTCAACAAATCCATCATGCTTTATTTTCACAGGATTCGGTATTTCTACAATTTCTTGCGCTTTTTACTTCACCTGTCACATTTTTCGTCGTGATATTAGCTGCAACACTCGTTATGAAGCTCCCTGTTCGCTGGATTCCGACTGGAAAAGAGCATGATCAAAGCTCAAAACATTTTAGAGATTTATTTTATTGGTACTTTCAAGCACTTGATAAAATTCAGAGCTCGCTGTTTCAAAAGAATATGCTGATTCAAAAAGATCTTAAGGTGCTAAAAGAAAAAAGATGGCTGCTGTCTAAAGAGTTTTTTAATTATATGTTCATGTCATATGAAGCCTTCTTCTATGTCGGGGTTATGACCGCTTTGATCTCGATTATTGATCATCATACCTTGCAAGTTCAGCTATTATTCACATTAAATGTGATGATTTTAGCTAATCAAACATATGAAATGAGAATGCTGACCCCTTCTATATTTTCTTTAAGTGCTGAAAAAAAGAATATTTGGCTTTATGGACTTTCTCAAACATCTCTTATGCAGTTTTTCTTATCAAAAATCCAGTTATTTTATTGTTTATTTTCCATACCATCACTCTTTCTATTGTTCATTAATCTAACAATCATTAGTGTATATCAACTTTTTGATGTTCAGATGCTTATTCAATTGGTGGCATTGGGAGTTGGCTTTTTCATTTTTCCATTGATTCAGCTGTATTTGTTTCCATTCATAACAAAATTTAATTTTATTCACGAGCATGAAATAGGGACAACCAATGAAGAAATAGATGTTATCGATAAAGGACAGGCCTTTGCTAGGAATTTTCTCGTGTTGCCTTTCATGTACTATATGATTTTGACCTCTTTTCTACCTATTTTGCAGCATTCTACAAGTCTCGTTAGCGTTCTGTTTGCTTTGTATTTTGTGATTGTTTCCGTGATTTGCTGGGTATTATGCCGCAAGACCATCTATAAAGGGATTGAATATGTTGAAAAAAATAAAATATTTTTTATCGGAGAATAGACTGATTCTACGCCTCGGTTACCTCTACGCTGCTATCTTTATTGCAGCAGTGCTAATTGGAAGCCTTCTTCCTTATGATCAGATTCCTTATCTTAAAAAGGATGAAGAGATGTTTTTTCTATCTATTTTCTTAAACAATTTACAAGTTGGAATGGCGATATTAGGCATCGGAGCTTTTACAGGTGGGATCATGTCTGCAGGCATTCTTTTTTACAACGGCTACATTATTGGCAAACTCGTTCAGTATCTGATTGTCAATCACGAAGCGCAGCAGCTATTCACAGGACTCCTGCCTCATGCTTTTGTAGAAGTTCTTGGATTAATTCTGTTTTCAATCGTCAGCTCTTTTCCTTTTATTTATCTTTATCGATTTATAAAAGGAGAAGCAATTGAATTAAAAAAACTGATCCTAACTGTGCTTCAATTGATTTTTGCAGCAGCCGTTCTTTTATTCATAGCATCTCTTTTAGAGCAATACGTTAGCCATGTACATCTACCATAGAAGAAAGGGGAATGTGGTTCCATGGAGCTACTTCTACGACCTAAGCAATTTTTCAATCAGAATCAATCGATTAAAACCATTATAGGTCTTGTCTTACTATCATTATTTGTGTCGACTGTCTTTTTAACATTTTTTATTATTGATTTGTTAGTAGATGAACCTTTATCCACTGGGAAACAACTTGCCAGCATTGTTTTTATCTTTTTGCTGACAATTCCGCTTTATTTCATTTTAAATTTTCTCAGTACTGTTCTAACTTCTATTTATATGTATTTTTTTCATAAAGCTTTTATTTTACGCAAAATGTATCTTGTTATTTTGGTTTATAATGCATTTCTTTTATTAGTGAATAGTGCAGCGATCTATTGTGTGATGGTGTTACAATTAGATCACTATTTTCTCTTGATTCAAATAGTTTCCTTCTTATTCAACTTATATCTTTTACGCATCCTTTATGATGGAATTATTTACTATGCTGAAGGATCAAAAAAAGCTGCCTTAGCAACTGTGATCTTGTATATGCTGGTGACGACTGCGTTTGTTATTGGAGGATTCATCAATGGCTAATCTTCAAGTGTCTCAGCTATCTTTTCACTATGAAACAACAGAAAAGACTTCTCCCCTTCTCGATCATGTGTCATTTGATCTGAAAGAAAGTGATCGAGCTTGTATTATTGGAAAGAACGGCAGCGGTAAATCGACACTTTTAAAGATCATCGCAGGTCTGCTTCCTTCAGCATCCGAAACGATTTTACTTAACGGGCAGCATCACCCTGGAACCGCTCAATATAAAAGTCTGGTAGCGTACATTCCAGATAAACCTTTAGTCTATGATGCGCTCACTGGTTTGGAGCATATGGAGCTTATCCAGTCTTTATGGAATATGAAAAAGTCGGAAAAGGTTTTATACAAAGAGACCTTTCTATCGCTTTGTGATGCATTTGATTTAACTCATGCCCTAAAAATGCCTGTCAAACAGTATTCATTGGGCATGAGATATAAACTTTTTTTTAATAGTATGGTGGCAAGATCACCAGAGCTGATTATTCTTGATGAGCCTTTTACCTCTCTTGATGAAGCCTCTCAAATACAATCGATTTCTTTATTAAAAAAAGAATTCTCACATCGATGTGTTTTATTTACAAGTCATCAGCGCTACCTTTATTCAGAATTAGGAAATCGTTTCTTCAAGCTCGATCAAGGACAATTAAATGAAATGGAACGTTAGACATACAAAAGGCATCCTATAAAAGGATGCCCCTTCATTACCACTTACAGCGCTTCACCGGACGGCAGCAAGGGTTTTTGATATCACTGCCGCAATCATATTCTTCTACAATATACTCGTTGTGAGTCGATTCAGTGACCGGATAGTAGTTTTCTATTCTTTTAATGTTTTTATTGACGTTTGTGATATGCGTTGGATGAATTTTTCTGATCGTTTGTTCATTCGTTCTTGTGTTGACAATTTGACGTGTAGGGAAAACAACCGTTTCTTCTCGGCGAGGTCCAAAGAAGAAATCATCTAATCGATTTCGGCTCATCTTAACACCCCTTCAAGTTGTCTTTCACTTACACTCTATCGTATGTTAGAGTTATCTTTCGTGATTAGATGCATGTCTATTTTTAAAGAAATCCACTTTCTATCTAGTTTTCTCTTTATTTACAAAAGGACAATTTTAACATATTATACAAATGATACATTGAGAAGATAGGACATCCATGAAAACAACACATAAGCTCTTTTTATTCACTGCATTTTTTCTACTCATCATCAAATAAGAGGTGAACGATATGATCAACACGACACAGCCATTCGAACGAAACAAGCTAGACATTGCACTAGAACTAACTCAATTACATCTGAATCAATATCAAACCAATCATCCTGATCAGCTGAGTGAAATTTACGCGAAATATTACGCGCTGCTTGAAGTGCTGGATTTGTCATCCTATGATCAATTAATTGATTTACTGCCAGATGAGCTCAAACAGACGCTTGAGTAAAAAAACCATCTATCCACATGGGATAGATGGTTTTCTTTATTTTATACACGTGCAGCCATATCCGTTTCGATTTGCTCTAAGCTTCTTCCTTTTGTCTCGACTAGCACAAAACGGGTGAATAACAGCCCGATTAAGCAGATGACTCCGAATGAGGAGAAAATGACCCCAAAGCTGAATTGATCAGCCAAAATAGGGAAAACGAGTCCAACTGCTAACGATCCGGTCCAGTTAAAGGCAGAAGAGATACCTGCTCCGATGCCTCTGACAGAAAGCGGGAAGATTTCGCCAATGATGATCCAAGTGATCGGTGCCCACGAGAAGGCATAGCACAAAATAAAGCAGCAAAGTGAAATCAATGTCACCCAGTTTAAAATTCCTTCACTGACGCCAAGTGCACCTAATGCGGCTGGAGCAAAGAAAGAAAGGGCCATGCCCGATCCCCCTACAGTGAGAATCGTTCGGCGGTCGAAGCGGTCGACAAATTGTAAAAAGATCACGGTCGTGACGACAAAAATGACACCGACAATGACTGTAAAACCTGCGGCAACCTGCGGCGCAAGACCTACATTCCGAGCGATACTCGTTGCATAATAGACAATGGAGTTCGCGCCTTGAATTTGCTGAAGGGTCGCCATTCCAACCCCAATGAAAAGAGCCATTCTGAATTTCTTTTGAAACAATTCACGAATACCCGAGCGTTCTTCTTTGGCGACTTCTAAAATTTCCTGCATTTCTGATTCGATTTCTTCACGGGAAGAACGCAGTGATCCTAATACCTCTCGTGCTTTATGAGCCATTCCGTGTTTAATCAAATATCTCGGAGATTCAGGAAGCTTCAGCATGCCAATATAAAGCACGATCGCAAATAAAGCGGCACTTCCCAGCATCCAGCGCCAGCTGTCTGGGATGGGTTCAAACACAAACGCGACAATATAGCTGAGCAAGAGTCCAGTTACAATCATGAGCTGATTGAGTCCAGATAATTTCCCGCGGATTTTAGCAGGAGCGATTTCAGACATGTAAGCCGGAACCAATGATGAGGCTGTTCCTACTGCTGTCCCTAAAAAGATACGAGCGATGGTGAGTGAAATCTCTTCTGGTGCGACAGCTGATCCGATAGCCCCGACAAAAAAGATAACGGATGAGACCAAAATGAGTTTTCTGCGGCCAAATTTATCCCCTAAGAGACCGCTTAAGATGGAGCCAATGATGGCCCCGCCCATTAATGAAGAGACAACAATTCCAAGCCATAATGGGCTGAGCTGAAATTCTTCCTGAATATGTCCTTCTGCCCCTGCAATAATACCAATATCATACCCAAATAAGATGCCTGCAAAGGACCCGAAAAAGAAGATAAATTTGCTTGACACTTTTTTCTCCAAGTGGATGACCCCCTCACTTAATTAACCGCTTTCATTTCTCCCTGTGCTTCCACTGTAAACAGTAGAAGACCTTTCACCCTTCTTCTATAAAACCACATATTCTGCATTGACAAGCTTTGCAAATTGAACAATTTGATCAACCGTTAAATTGAGAGACACGACTGTATGATGGCCTCCGCCTTGCTTAATCCATGCTTTGACGCCATCCTGAAAATTCGGTTTGATTTTCCACAATACACGCGCAACTGGTAAATGTGGTGCAGCTTCCTCCGGCTCAAAGGCTTCGACTTCTTGTATCAGCCATTTGAAATGTGTTCCAAAATCCGCTATGGAAACAACAACACCTTCGCCTGCTTTTCCATCAAATACAAGACGTGCTGGATCTTCCCGGTTTCCAATCCCAAGTGGAGACACGACAATGACGGGTTTTGTATGGGCGAGCGCTGGATCTACTTCCAGCATATGAGATTGCAGCACCGCTTCCTGTCCAGACGTCATTTCATATGTGTAGTCCTCCATAAAACCAGTGGATTGATGATGGCTCATCACTTTTAATAAGCGGTCCAGTGCGGCCGTTTTCCAATCGCCTTCCCCAGCAAAGCCGTATCCCTTTGCCATCAGCCGCTGTACCGCAAGTCCAGGCAGCTGCTTCATCCCATGTAAATCTTCAAAGTTTGTTGTAAAGGCATGATAGCCGCCTTCATCTAAGAAACGTTTGATGGCGATCTCATATCGCGCCTGCACCTTGACACTTTTTTCCCATTCTTCAACTGAATACGTTCCATAATTCACATCATATTGCGTTAAATACTCAGCAAATAATGCATCTACCTCTTCTTCCTCTACTGCATTTACATATTCGACGAGATCGCCTATTCCAAAGTAATCAACGGTCCATCCTAATTGAATCTGCGCTTCGATTTTATCGCCTTCTGTCACGGCCACATGCCGCATGTTGTCACCAAACCGGGCTACTTTGATGTGAAAGCTCTCATGATAGGCAGCCGCAACGTCCATCCAATCAGCAATTTGCTGCTGCACTTCAGGCTTTGACCAATGACCGGTCACAATTTGGTTTTGTTTATTTAAACGTGCATTGATATAGCCATATTCTCTATCTCCATGTGCGGATTGATGAAGATTCATATAGTCCATGTCGATCGTGTCCCACGGGATCTTTTCATAATATTGTGTGACAAGATGCAAAAGAGGCTTTTGCAAAAGATTGGTCCCGCGTATCCACATTTTCGCTGGTGAAAATGTATGCATCCACGTCATCACACCAATGACTTCATCGCGATAATTGACCTCTTTCATAAGCTTTGTGATTTGATCGGCGCTGACAGCCAGTTCCTGCAAAATCACTGGATAAGGAAGTAAACCGCTTTCATTTAAGGTATCTGTCATCTTTTGTGCATTTTCTTTTACTTTGTGCAGTGCTTCATCACCATATAGATGCTGTGACCCAACGATAAACCAAAATTCTTTTTTCTGACTTGTTAACATAGATATCCCTCTTTTCTTTATCTTGAAGGTTTTTGTCCGTAATACGCATGCTTTCCATGTTTTCTTAAGTAATGTTTATCTAAAATTCGCTGCGGCAATGGCTCCGCAAATTCGTTCAATTGCTTGGCAAAAAGGTTCATTTTGGCAACTTCATCTAAAATCACACTGTTTGTGACCGCACTTTTTGCATCCTTCCCCCATGTAAACGGACCATGCCCTTGAAGCAATACACCCGGCACCGCCATGACATCTAGGTTTCTTTTCTCAAACGTTTCGATGATCAGCCGGCCGGTCTCTACCTCATAACCGCGATTGACTTCTTCTTCTGTCAGAAAACGAGCGCACGGAACGGCGCCGTAAAATGTATCGGCATGTGTTGTGCCCATTGCTGGTAAATCAAGACCTGCCTGCGCCCAAACAGTTGCCCACATAGAATGGCTATGTGAAATGCCCCCTATTTCCTCAAAGTGTTTGTAAAGAACTGCATGTGTAGCTGTATCTGACGAAGGACTGAATTCTCCTTCCACCACTTCACCGTCAAAGTTCACCACGACCATATCTTTTGCTGATAGCTGGTCATACGCTATGCCGCTCGGCTTAATCACAAACAAACCACTGTCACGATCACATGCACTGACATTGCCCCATGTAAATTTCACAAGTCCGTATTTTGGCAAATCTAAATTTGCTTGATACACTTCTTCTTTTAAGCGATCTAGCATACCGTCGTCACTCCTTTCTTTGGCAGCAGATGCGCTACTGCCGCTTCTTCAATCGGAAGCCCCTTTTGATAGCGCTTTAAAAATTCATCAAAGCCTTTGACATCGAGTGGATCGGGCTCCATGAGTTCTTCTGATGTATGGGCAAATACTCGTTGGGTAAGAAATTCAGCCAATGTTTGCTGCTGATGATGGACCATATATGAAGCAAGGACCGCCATCCCAAACGCACCACCTTCTCCCGCTGTTGAAACGACTGATACAGGTGTATTCAGCGCTGCGGCAACCATTTTTTGTCCAACGAGCGGTGTTTTAAATAATCCCCCATGCCCTAGTAAGCGGTCAATCACTACATGTTCCTGTTCCTTTAACCGGTCCATGCCTATTTTCATAGCACCAAAAGCGGAGAACAAATGGGTGCGCATGAAATTAGCGAGGTTAAAGCGGCTTTCAGGAGACCTGACAAAAAGAGGTCTTCCTTCTGGCAGTCTCGTAATATTTTCACCAGAGTAATAGCCATAGCTTAAGAGACCGCCGCCATCTCGATCTGCTTCTAAAGATTGCTGCAATAACGATTCGTATAACCTTTCTGACTCCACTTGCATGCCTAGTGCTTCAAATGCCTCTCTGAATATATTCATCCAAGCGTTTAGGTCACTTGTACAGTTATTCGCATGAACCATGGCAACTGGCAGTCCATCCGGTGTCGTGACAAGATCCACTTCTGGATACATACCTTTTAGATCCTGCTCCAGGACAATCATGGCAAAAACCGATGTCCCAACAGAAATATTCCCAGTCCGTCTTTCTACACTGTTTGTTGCCACCATTCCCGTTCCAGCGTCACCTTCCGGCGGGCAAAATGGAATGCCTGGCTGCAAATGTTTTCCTTGATCCAAAATGGCTGCTCCTGCTGCCGTTAACACGCCTGCCTCTTCGCCTGCTAAATAGACACGCGGGAGAAGGTGGCGAAGCTTCCACGGGTAGCCTTTTTCTGCAATCAATGCTTCAAATTGCTGGAGCATTTCTTCATTGTAGTCCTTCGTTTCGTCATCAATTGGAAACATCCCTGACGCATCGCCAATACCAATGGCCTGCTTTCCGGTTAACAGCCAGTGAATATATCCAGACAAAGTGGTCATATATTCTAATCGGGATAGATGTTTTTCCTCTTCTAATACCGCTTGATACAAATGGGCAATGCTCCATCTTTCTGGAATATGAAATTGAAATACATCTGTCAGCTTTTGACTCGCCTCGATGGTCGTTGCATTCCGCCATGTTCGGAACGGAACGAGAACCTCTCCTGTATGATCACATGCCACATAACCATGCATCATCGCTGATACCCCGATTGAGCCAATGGTTTGAATGGTCACACCATACTTTTGCTCGGCCTGTTCTTTCATCTCTCGATAGGCCACTTGCAGACCTGTAATGATATCAATTAAGTTGTACGTCCAAATTCCATCCTGGAGAAAACTTTCCCATTCATATGCACCTTGTGCAATTGGCTGAAATTCCTCATCTATTAAAATCGCTTTAATTCGTGTTGAACCAAATTCAATGCCTAAAGATGTCCGTCCTTCTTTCAAGGCTTTGGCCGTCTCTTTATGATTCAATCTACGTTCACCCCCATTTTGATAGCGGTTTCAATTTTGTTTTTCTAGATTCATTGATTCTCTGGTACAATCACAATATAATATTTGTACGTACATATGTCAATAATAAATATAGTTGTACATACATAATGTGACAAAAACCTGCATTTTTTCTGGAGGGGTCATGACTGAAAAGGAAAGCGCCTGTTTTTGATTCGACAACCATGTTAAAATATGTCCATACAATTTCTTCTCAATCCGAGTAGATGATCAACTGAGAAAGAAGTGAAACGATGAAAAAGAAGTACCAGATCATTATTGATGATATAAAAAGCAAAATACTCACAGGGGATTATCGGATCGGGGAGCGCATTCCAACCGAATCAAGCCTGCAAGACATGTATCAAGTAAGCAGACATACAGTTCGAAAAGCCATTTTGGAATTGTCCAGCGAAGGATTTTTGCGCAGCGAAAAAGGTTCAGGCACATTTGTGACCAATCAATATCAAACAAAACCTGCGGGACATGCACATATGAAAACGATTGGGGTCATTACAACATACATATCCGATTACATTTTCCCTTCTATCATTCGAGGCATTGAAAGCCGATTAAACGAAGAGAACTATTCCTTGTTACTGGCAAGTACAAATAACGATGTTGAGCAGGAGAAAAAAGCGCTGGAGATGATGCTGTCTTTTGGGGTGGACGGACTTATTGTCGAGCCGACGAAAAGCAATTTATATAATCCAAACATTTCGTACTACTTATCCTTTAAAGAACAGGATGTACCGCTCATTATGATCAATGCCTATTATGAGCAGCTAGAGGTTCCTTTTCTCTGTTTAGATGATGTAAAATCCAGCTATTTAGCCACAAAAGAGCTGATCACCTCAGGCCATCAGCAAATTGGACTTATTTCAAAAACAGATGATTTACAGGGAAAATATCGAATGAAGGGCTATATTCAAGCGCTAGGTGAAGCGAAGCTTAATTTCCTGCCTGAGCATGTGCTCTTTTTCGATACAGAATCGAAGCAGCATTTGGGAGAGCAAATTCACACATTCCTGATGGCGCACCAGCATGAGCTGACTGCTCTTGTTTGCTATAACGATGAGGTGGGTTTAGAAGTAGCCAATGTATGCAGCGAAATCGGGCTGTCCATTCCAGATGATCTCTCGATTATTGGACAGGATAATTCGTATATTGCCCAGAAAAATGCCCATGTGAAGCTGACAACACTGACCCATCCACAGGAGCAAATGGGCCGTGATGCAGCAGACTGGATGATTAAAAAAGTACAAGGGAAAAAGAATCTCCCTGATCAAACGTTTTACGAGCCTGAATTGGTTCCAGGTGAAACGATCAAACGAATAAAATGAGCCCTTGCCTCAGGTGGCTCATTTTATTTAAGATTCCAGCATATCCATCAGATCATACGCTATACGATCGGGAGAGTCTTGCGTGATTCGATTACGGTAGTTGGATAAAACGACCACGCCTGCTTTGGAATGCGGGCGGAAGCCCATAAAGCTGGAGAATCCCGACGTCGCCCCATTATGGCAAATGAGTCCTGTGTCATCGATGACCCAGCCGAGTCCCATTGACATGTTCCTGCCCATATCCCGTCTTGGTTCATGCGTGAGTTTCCAAAAAGAATCCGCATCTGCGTGTAGATGGGCCGAGAGAAATGACAATAAATCTGTGATGGTCGAGCGAATAGCGCCAGCTCCTTGATAGTCAAGCATATGAAGCGGCGGAACCTCTTTACCATTTTCTCGATGACCTAAGATCATCTTTGATTTTATATCATCCTTGATAGCAATAAAGGTACTTGATAGATGAAGCTCATCCACGATATATTCCATCAATAGCTGTTCATATGTTTTGTGACGAGACCAGCCCATGATTAAACCAAGCAGCCCCACACCCACATTGGAATAACGAGATGGAAAGCTTTTTGGCTGATTCCACTTTTTCGAGTTTAACAGTTTCATTAATTCATCGAGTGAATATTGACAGAACATATCTCTTCTCACTTTAGGAAGGAAGCATAGCTGCAAATCTCTAAGAAGACGATGCGGAGGAAGTCCAGACGTATGAGTTGCCAGCTGCTCTATTTGAATGGGATGATTCTTTCGAATATGAGGACAATACAGTGAAATCGAATCATCGAGTTTTATCTGCCCTTTTTGCAACATGCTTGACAATATACTTGTCGTAAAGACTTTTGAAATCGAGCCAATCTCAAAAATGACATCCTCTGGCTCCACTCGCTTTTGTATAGGGTGATCCCCGAAATGAAAGACATGTGTTTCCCCTTGATGAATCAATCCGATCACAAGCAGTGCGTCCTTCTTTTTCTCTGTATAAGAGGAAGCGATTCTCTGTACTTCTTGTTTGAGCGTCATTCATTCTCATCCTTTCTCTTCGTTTTGATGTGGGATCAATTGATCAAGCTTTTCATAAATCGATGTCAATGTGGAGATCTCATCGAAGGATAATGCTGAATAATATTTTTCAATAATCGCAAGCTCTACCTTTCTCATATTCTCTAGGTACGTTATGGCCTTCTCAGAAAGTTCAACATGCAATTCCCTCCGATTATGCGGGTTAATGCTGCGGCAAATCCATTCTTTTTTTTCAAGCGTGTTTAACAATTGACTCACTGCACTTTGAGTGATACCTAATTGCTGGGCAATTTGAATAGGAGAACTTCCCCCTTTCTGCTCAATAAAATTCAGTACAATATGCTGCTTATCGGTTAACTCATCTACAAATAATTCTTCAAACTCTAATCGGAGCTTTTGATGGATGCGAGCTTCGATATTGTTTAGCTCTTGGATCATAGCTGTTTTGGATATCACTTTTATCACCTTCATAATTAATATACCTTAATTATGAAGCAAACTTTATATTAAATCAACAAAAATCCCCATCTTTTAGAAAGATAGGGAATTTGCCTATTACGCTTCTTCTTTAGGGGTAGGTACTGCGCATACGCCATTTGCACATGCCGCTTCAAATGAAGTGGCAGCCGTTTTCTCAGCTTGAGCTGCTTCCTCTTTCCAAGCTGTTTCAAGTGCACGCAGGAACGTATCGGCTGGCTGTGCACCTGCAACTGAATACTTGTCATTGATCAAGAAAAACGGAACAGCATTGATACCAAGCTGTCTCGCTTCTTGTTCGTCTTTTCGGACATGATCGGCAAATGCTTCGCCGCCCAAAACTTGCTGTACTTCCTTCTCATCAAGACCAGCTTTTTCTGCAATGTCTAAAAGAGTTTGACGGTCACCAACATGCTTTCCATCTGTAAAATACGCTTGAAACAGCTCTCCCATGACGAAATCACCTTTCCCCTTTTGACCAGCATATTGCGCCAATCGATGAGCATCAAAAGTGTTTGTCAACACGAGCGGATCGAATTGAAAATCGATTCCTTTCTCTTTACCAGCCTGCTTCACCTGCTCATTCATCGCCATGGCCTGGCTGCGGCTCATACCATATTTTTTGACAAGCATATCGTGAACGTCATGATCGACATCAACAGGTGCGTGCGGATCAAGCTCAAAGCTTTTAAACTCTATCTCTACCTGTTTCTTCTCTGGAAATTGTTCTAGCGCTGTTTCCAGCTGTTTTTTTCCTATATAACAAAAAGGACAGGCGATATCTGACCAAATTTGTACTTTCATCTTCATCTTCCTTCCGTGCTGCACTTTTTCTTCAACGATGTAACAATTATAGTTACATCAATTAGATGATGTCAAGATTCTGATCTTGATTTAAATGAAAAAGCCTCTCCTTTTAAGAAAGGAAAGGCTTTGAAAATACCTATTCTAAATTTGCATGGTGTCCGTACATTTTATGTGTGTCAAGCTCTTTTATTTCCATTAACCTTAAAATGACCGCATCGTATGTCAGAAGAAGCGACTGCTCAAATAGTGAGCCCATTGGCTGAATGGTATGATGGTTTCCTTCCTGTTGATCCTTCGGTGCACCTGACAATAAGATGAATTCATCCGATAGATCAGCTAAAGGTGACTCAGCAGAAAGCGTGAACGCTGCCACTTTTCCGCCAATTGCTTTTGCCTTTTTTGCAAGGACAAGTAAAGACTCTGTACGGCCAGATCCGCTCCCGACAATCAAAAGATCCTCTTCTGTAAAGGAAGGCGTATTCGTTTCTCCAATTACATATGCCTTGACGCCAATATGCGTAAGTCTCATCGCAAACGATTTTCCCATCAAGCCAGATCTGCCTGCACCTGTCACAAAGACTTTTTGTGCAGATAAAATACTTGTGACCAGGCACTCTGCTTGTTCGTCTTGAATGGCAGACGAATGATCAGAAAGCTCATTTAAAATGGCTTTCACATAGTCGCTGGTCTTCATGATTGTGCGATCAGCTGCTTCATTTGTGCAGCCACTTCTGCTTTATTGTCTTGGCTTGCGATACCGCCGCCGACAATGATTAAATCAGGGTTTAATTTCACGACTTCAGGTAACGTATCAAGCTTAATTCCACCTGCAATCGCTGTTTTCGCTTGCTTGACAACTTCTTTAATCGTCATAAGATCAGCAAATGAATTTTGACCAACCGCTTGCAGGTCATAGCCTGTATGCACACAAATATAATCGACTCCAAGCGCATCCAGCTCTTTTGCACGGCCTGCGATATCTTTGATGCCAATCATATCAACTAAAATTTGTTTTCCTCTTGCTTTCGCTTCTTTCACCGCTCCTTGAATGGACATGTCTTCTGCCGCTGCAAGAATGGTGACGATATCTGCTCCAGCTTCAGATGCCTGCTGCACTTCATAGCCGGCAGCATCCATAATTTTTAGATCAGCGAGTACATGTAAATTCGGAAAAGCCTTCTTGACTTCTTTTACAGCACGAAGCCCTTCGTTAATTACAACAGGTGTCCCAATTTCGACCACATCAATGGATGCTTCTACTTCTTTGATCAGCTCAATTGCCTCTGGTATATTCACTAAATCTAATGCTAATTGTAATTTCATCAACTTTCACTCCCGTTTTTCATCTCATCTTCAAGAGCTCCGCGGATGATGCATCTTGAACGATGAAATGAGTATAACAACAGGAATGACGCAATGTAAGTACGCACTTTTTTTTTACATACTATACTTTTCCGCATATGGTTACAAAAAAGATACTGTCTTTTGGCCAGTATCTCAGGGTAAAGACAAAGGGCTAAATAAAGTAATTTTAGCCCTTTGTCTACAATCGGTAGTCTTTCTATTTATCATCTTTTAAGAAATTGCTGTCGAGATATTGTTTTCCCCAATCATACATCGCCTCTAAAATCGGCATTAAGCTTTCTCCTAGTTCTGTGAGAGAATACTCAACCTTTGGCGGGACGACAGGATAAACCTCCCGGTGCACAATGTGATCTTCCTCTAATTCTCTTAGCTGATTGACAAGCATTCTTTGCGTAATCCCTGGCATTAACGACTTTAACTCACCAAAACGTTTTGTCCCTTCTCTGCCAAGGTGCCATAAAATCAGCATTTTCCACTTACCGCCGATTATATTCAGCGTCAGCTCTTTTTCGCAGTTAAACACTTTATTTTCCATTCGTGATGACAACGACATACACTCCTTTAATAACAAACCACTTAGGTTTTATCATAACTGCAACAAAATGGATTGTCGAACATATGGTCTTCGTTATTGATTTTGTTTTTTAACAAAAGCCATCACAGCCTCTGTCATTTTTTGTGCTTCTTTTGGCGCTCTGTCTGATCCAAACCATTTATTCAGGTCACTGTGGCTCAGCGTATGCACCCGAAAAACAAACCGAGAGCCTTTATCATGATTCAGTTTTTCTGCAAATCGGTACACCTCAGGATTTTCCCAGCCCGTGACCAAATAAACAGGCAGTACATTCTTTTGATTCATATAAGTGACAGGTGATGCCTTTGTCCAATTCTCCTTTTGTTTGCCAAAGACTTTTTTATACGATGGGATGGCTTGTATAAATTGATTGAGGTTTAACGGCCCGTCTAGAACAACAATGGAATTGATCGTTTTTGGCGACAGCCCTACACGTTTTAAGTAGGTCGAATCTGTGGCAACCAGCGCCGTCAAATGACCGCCCGCTGAGTGACCCATGACATTGATTTTGGATGAATCGATTTGATATTCATCCGCATGATCCTTCACCCATTTAATGGCGTTTGCCGTATCATCTGCCATCTGCTCATAGTTTGCATCAGGGTGAAGCCTGTAATTCATTGAAACAAACACATACCCTTGACCTGTAAAATAATCAGCTTTAGAAGCGACTCTATTCTTATCGCCGCCCGTCCAGCCGCCGCCATGGAGATAGATCATCACTGGATGCTTCTTCTTTTTATCTTCATCTTTGCCCTTCGGCATATACATATCGAGTGTTTGCTGTTTATTTTGTGTGTCTGCATAATGGATATTGGTTGTCGGCTTAGGCTGGTTGAAACGGAACACAAAGAATGCGCATACCAATAAACCAGCGATGACTGCTGCAAATAAGAGCCATTTCAAGATTCGATTCAATGTCATTGCACCTTTCTGTGTTGGGATGGGGAAGCATAAGTAGCAGATATGTAGATAAACTAGCACCATTCAATTCGATACTAGATTCATATGGGATGTGCAAGAGCAAAACAATTGATCAAGTCGTCATATTCATTATACTCTTTAAAGTAGTGAATTTCATTGATTTGCTTTAGATAGTTGATATCGAAATCAGGGATTTGATTCTGGATTTTTCCATCTAAAATCCATGTCATTGTTTGTCCTCCAAGACGTTATTGTATAAATGCAATGATTCGTTTTCTTGTTTCTTCATGGTATTGAACGTAGGAATGCAATAAAGGATACGATTCAAGGATATGTTGAAACGATTTGATTTGAGGGGATTGCTCTCCAAATGACTGACGTAACACGTTTAACTGTTTTTTCGGTATTCGTTTATGATCAACCACATAACTCAAACTGCCTGCAACAAGTGAAAAAAATAAATAAAAATCATCTGAGGGCATACCAGTTTCTTCTTCAAAAGAGACGATATCATCTGGATAAGCGGAATCTAATAAGTATTGATAACGCTGCTTTAAATCATCGAATAAATCTTGTTTATCACGGCTGATTTTCATGGATTTTTCCCCTTTCTCTCATTGTCTTTAAATTATCAAATTCTTCAAGTAGTACATTGTACAAGTTCCATATCCCACGAGGATGATAGCTACATTCGATCCATCTTTCTAAACTACTAAATATCACATTCACTCTCCTAACGAATCGTGTCACGGAGTTTGTAAATATTCTTCAAATGAAATAAAGTCAGCTTTTTTTCGAAATTGGCTTAAAATATTCTGATCTCCTGTAAAAATAACATCTGTCGAATCAAAAAAACCCATTTCAAACACGGCTTGAGGGATAGCTGGTGTATAATTCACGTTCCAATACCGGTCATTATCTTCAATTTGAGGAATTGAACTGATATTCAAATGATCTACATGTCGAGGCAATGCGGTCAAAACAGCGAAAATAAAAGAATAACAATAATCATTTAAGAATTTTTTGAAATGTTCACCCTTTAGAAATAAAAAATCCGTATAATCCGGCATTACTTCTGAATGGAATTCATTTTGCCGATCATGAAGCATTGTGAGTGTCACATCGCTTATGACCCAGTTATACTCTTCTACGTTTAAATTGATTTTCTTTATTAATTCATTTGCTTCGAATAAATCTTCGGCTAATACGATTCTCATATACTTTCTCCATCTCATGAAATGATAAATTTTAAAAATAGTGTACATCCCCATAAATATGTGTTACCTTCTTCAGTAAAAATCCTCACTCTAAGTCGGAATAATTAGATTGAAATCGAGAGAAATATTCATTGGATAATTTCTCTTGATTAAATAACAGTTCTAACCAATTTGCTAAAACAGGATGATCCAATGGTTTCCATTCTTCATCTAATAAAATATTTTGGAGACAATCTTTTTTTAATACCAACCCTATGATACAAATTTCCATATCTCTATCTGCCCAAATCGCCCACTGCAAAGAATGAGATAACCAGACAACTATATTCGAATTCGTGATTATATTATCCGCTATGGAACCTTTCGGGTGCATCCATAGTGCATTTACATAATCCTCACCTGAAATGTTCACACTCGCTTTCAGCCAATTGTAATAACCAAACTCCTTTAAATAGTAATCAACTGGATCTGGTTTAAGGACTGCGGTCAAAAATTCTCCATCATGTGTTAAATTGGATAACTCCTTGATTGTAGGTAAGATATCATCACTTAATGCCCAATCAAACTCTTGAAATAAAAAACAATCAAAATTCTTACGGAAGACATGTTGTGGAAGACCTTTATTTTGATCAAATACATGCTCCACTAAATTCTGATAGAACTTGAATTCTTTTTCTGAATGAATAAACAAGTGCTCAGGCTGGTTCAAGGAAAAGCCCCCTTCTCATGTGATGTCACTATTACTTTCTAAAAATAACCCATATATCATCATCTTATCAAAATATCTCCTTTTATATATAAAAAAGCATCCTAAACGGATGCTTCAATCAAATGATATTTTTTCAAAATACGATAGGTAATTTCTTTTGCTTCTAGTCCAGTGCCTTCGATATTTGTGGCGAAGATGTAGGTTTTGTTTTCATGTTTGATGAAGCCTACGTACCAGCCAATGCCTGAGCCGGAGCCTGTTTTTCCGTATAGGGTGGCATGTTTCTCTTCTTCTTGTATCATCATTCGTTTGACCGTTCTCATGACAGATAGGTCAAATGGGAGACTTTCTTCATATAGCTGTTTGAGGAAATGGACTTGTTCTACTGGAGAAATGCGCAACGAACTGCTTAACCAAAATTGATCGATTCCGCCAGATATGTCTTCATTGCCATATTGTATGGCTTTCACCCAATGGCTCATGCGTTCTTCCCCGATGTCACGCGCCATGGCTTGATAGTACCAGACGACTGAATCTCTCATGCCAGAGCCCAGTGTATGATCCTTATTCCAGTTATCAATTTCTCTTTTTACTCCGTCCCAATATTTAATGTCATATTCATCTCTCACCGCGCCGGTTTGGAGGCCGATGAGGGCATTTGCCACTTTAAATGTTGATTGTGGGGCAAAGCGCTTGTTCGCTCTTTTTTTGTTATATACCCATGGCGATTTTTCTTTTACTTCTTGTATCACAAATGTGCCTTCCCTGTCTTTCAAGAATTCATCTACTGACCAGGCTGGTGATGTTCCCTCACTTGATGACGGCTGACCGATACAAAGTGCCATCAGCATAATGGAGGAAACCAGCCATTTCATATGCTTTTTCTTCAAAAAAATCGCTCCTTTTCCCATGATTTGTATCAATTGTAGCATGCCTGAGCGATGGGACATAAGGTACGCTTGTCCTCTTTTCTACCAAATAAAAAAAGCCGGTTTCATCCGGCTTTTTGATCATATTAGCTTTCTTTTTTCTCTTCGATAGCCTGCTTCGCGATTTTTGAAATCGTCATATCATCCATTGGCGGGTTATGGAGCCCAGCCCGAATATCTCGATAGTAACGCTGAAGCGGACAGCCAAGGCTCAAGCTTTTTGCACCGACTAAACGCATGGCTTTATCGACCACCTGCAGACTATGATTGACGACTGTATGCTTCACTGCACCGAATTCATTGATTAACAGCTCTCTTTTCTCAGGCTGTTCATACAATGTTGTCGTTGAATAGATGACATGGCGTGCTTGCTTTAGTAGTAAATCAATTTCGCCAATCAGTGTTTGGACATTCGGCAGGTCACTAATCGTTCCGCTAATACTGTTCGGTGAATGGGTAATGGCATACTGAACAGCATAATCTCTTGCCGCTTGCGCAATCCCTAAATAGCAGGAAGGAATATGGGCGATCCAAGGGTTTAACGTACCGCCTCGAGGTCCTTTTTGCACTTCAACAAGCATGTCATCTGGGACTTCCACTTGGTCTAGGATTAAATCATGGCTTTCTGTTCCTCTCATGCCGACAACATCCCATGTTTCTTCTATAGAAACACCTTCTGTATCACGGTGAATTAAGAAGAATCCCATCGCTTCTTTTTCTTCAATCCATACACCGACTAAAAAGTATGTGAGAGCTGGTGACATCGTTGTGAAAATTTTACGTCCATTGATCACCCAGCGATCACCTGATTTAATCGCTGTTGTTCCAGGCTTGCCGCCTCTTGTTGGGCTGCCTGTCTGCGCCTCACTCACAGCGCGGTTGACAAGGGCGCCCTTCTTCACTTCTTCCGCAAAGAATTGCAGCTGATTCTCATTCCATAGTTTCTTTTCATAAATTTCACCTACAACTCCTTGGTGCCAGCCGATCGATAAGGCAGTTGCTCCGTCCATGCTCCCAAGCGTTTCTTGAAATAGAACCATATCTGTTACAGATTGACCTCCGCCTCCATATTCAGTAGGAAGAGACAGGGTTGTATATCCCATGTTTACTAATGATTCAATATTCTTTTTAGGAAAATAAGCGCCTTCATCATGTTTTTTTGCGTTTTGTTCAATCGTTTCACGAAGAGATTCCAGCTGATTGAGCCATGTTTTTTGAAAATCGGTATCGACAAATAATGCTTTAGACAAAACGTATCCAACTCCTCTGTTTCTCACAATCTATGATATCTCATTTATCCAATCGGAATGAATAAAACACACTTTACTTATAGGATTTAATGTGTTAAATTTTATCAATATTAAGTACATCTGTCAAAGGAACGTGATGCTTTTATGATCTCAGCTACTAATCTACATAAATCTTATGGGCAGACCCATGTGTTAAAAGGCATTGATTTTTCCGTACAAGAAGGTGAAGTGGTTGCCATTATTGGACCGAGCGGATCAGGAAAAACAACACTTCTTCGCAGTTTAAACAGCCTCGATATTCCAGACAAAGGAGAGCTGACTGTTGGAGAAGCCACGATTCAATTTGAACAATATCATAAAAAAGATCTTTTAAAACTAAGGCAGCAATCTTCCATGGTATTTCAGCATTATCACTTGTTTCAAAATAAACGAGCACTTGAAAATATTACAGAGGGATTGATTGTGTCCCAAAACATGTCTAAGAAAGAAGCAGAAAAGGTTGGAGAGCAATTTTTAACGCGGATTGGACTGCTACATAAAAAGGATGCATTTCCGAGTGAATTATCAGGCGGTCAGCAGCAGCGGATTGGAATTGCCCGCGCTCTTGCGATGAATCCTGCGGTGCTTTTGTTTGATGAACCAACGTCCGCACTGGACCCAGAGATGGTTGGAGAAATCCTTGAAATGATCAAAGATATTGCAAGCCAAGGAATGACGATGGTCATTGTGACACATGAAATTTCCTTTGCAAAGGACGTAGCGGATACGGTGATCTTTATGGCAGATGGGGAAATTGTTGAAAAAGGCTCACCAGAAGACGTCCTGATAAAGCCACAGCATGAACGAACGAAACAATTTTTATCCAGAATCCATCGCGGAATGTGGCAAGAATCGGAGGAAGACATATGAAGCAAAAGACAGCATTCATGACAGCTGGTGTCCTCCTATTTCTCCTCGCTCTGATTGGCTGCAGCAGTGTAAAAACAACAACAGATGATGGGAAACAAATTGTGAAAGTCGCACTGAGCGCAGAGGTCAATCCACCCTTTTTAGCGACAAATGACCGAAACGAACCAATTGGCTATAACATTGATTATTTAAATGAAGTAGAAAAAAGACTTCCGCACATACATTTTGATTACATCTTTGGCGAGGAAGAATCCAATTTAATTGGTGTTGGCGCAGGGAAATTTGAAATGGCAGCTAATTGGTTTTTCAGTAACCCTGAACGTGAAAAGCGGTTTCTTTACCCTAAAGTTCCGTACGGCTATTCGATGACAGGTTTAATTGTGGATGAATCAAACCAAGATATTCAATCACTTGACGATATGACATCTAAAAAGCTGGCTCCTGTCAGTCCTAGCGGCGGATTGCGTTCCATATTAAATCAATATAATGAAGAACATGATCCAGATATTTCGCTGACAACCATTGAAAGCCCTTCAAATGAACTCAACTTAAAGCGCGTTGAAAGCGGACGGTCCGATGCGGTCTTTATGAATATTTCGACCTTTGATACCATTCAACAGCATCTGAACCTGAAGGTCAAAGTGGGCGGGATCGTGTCAAAGGAGCCTATCTATCTTGTCTTACAGCCAAGCCAGAAACAGCTTACAGCAGATTTGGACCGGGTTACACAAGAGATGATTGATGATGGAACATTGCCTAAGCTTGCGAAAAAGTGGTTTGGGGTTGATTTCTTTCAAGATATTGACTACATCTCAGAGCAAGGCTATCAATATGAAGAAAGGAAGGAAGCGTCATGACGTTTACAGCTGGAGATTGGCTGCGGATCTTTTTACAGGTGCTTGAACGCCTGCCACTCACTTTTCTCATTATTGTAGTGTCATTGTTTTTCGCTATCATAATAGGACTTTTATTTGCATGCATTCGTATTAAGCAAATCCCAGTGCTGAAGCAATTGGCTGTTGTCTATTTATCTTTTACACGAAGTACGCCATTAATTGTTCAGTTATTCTTAATTTATTTTGGACTGCCTCAGCTTTTACTTGTGGCAGGAATTCAAATCAACCATTGGGATCGTGTGTTATTTGTGATGATGACGTTCTCTTTACATACGGGCGCTTATTTATCTGAAGTTTTTCGCAGTGCGTATTCATCAGTTGGAAAAGATCAGCTTGAAGCCGCCTACATTGTTGGGATGACAGATACACAGGCCTTGATCAGGATCATTATCCCACAGGCCTTTCTCATTGCCCTTCCAAACCTCGGAAATTACACCATTGATCTTGTGAAAGACACGGCGATTGCCTTTACGATCGGGCTCATCGATATTATGGGACAGGTGAAGATTATCTTAGGAAATAACTATGGAATCGGCATGTTTGAAGTGTATGTAATCATTGCGATTGTGTACTGGCTCATTTGTATGAGCATTGAACTAGTCACCATGCTGCTTGAAAAGAAATTTGTAAAAGGCCGCACCAGCCTGTCACGTTAAGGAGGCGATTTAGATGCAAACCATTGATATTCCATTTGCGATTGACCAAGTACCTCATATTCTAAAAGGCGTTCCTTTCACCTTATTAATTGCACTAGTTTCTATGGCTGTGAGTCTTGTGATCGGATCTGTTTTTGCTTTCATTCGTCTCTTTCGCATCCCTGTTCTCAGGCAGCTGGTCACGCTCTACGTCTCCTTTTTTAGAGGAACGCCTCTTATTGTTCAACTGTTCGCTTTCTTTTATGGGCTTCCTTTTGTTCTAAGTAGCATGAGCGTCTTCGGGCTAACCTTTCACCCGGATATGGTCTCCCCACTAGCTGTTGCCCTCATTACCTTCAGCCTGCATTCAGCCGCCCATTTAACAGAGGTGGTCCGAAGTGCACTTCTCGCAGTAGACAAAGGGCAGCTTGAAGCGGCAAAAATTGTAGGCATGACAACAAGGCAGGCGATGCTGCGTATTATTTTGCCGCAGGCATTTGTTGTGGCCTTACCGAACCTAGGCAATCAGCTCGTCCAGCTATTAAAAGCGACATCTCTTTCGTTTACAATTGGAGTACTCGAAATCATGGGTATTTCCCGGATCATCGCAAATGACGGCTATCAGTTTTTAGAAACTTATCTCGTCTCTGCTTTGATCTATTGGCTGCTAAGCATTTTCTTTGAATTAGCTTTTACATTATTAGAGAAACGTGTCAGCGTGTACGGAAGAACTCTCGGACGTTAAAAAGTCGATCAGGCACAAAAACCTGATCGACTTTTTTATTCACCTTTTTTTGGGGTGTTAAACAGTTCTTTTGGTGCGGGTTTGAGCTTTGGTGCTGAGCCGAATACGACAGGTGCAGAAATATATCTGAACTCTCCTTTTCCATCCATGCTGCGGCCATGTGCCCATCTGCCTTCCTTGCTTTCTTCCCCTCTTGAGAAGTTAAACAAATCATAGGATACTTGCTGTTTTTCTAGTGAACGAGGGAAGGTGGTTGGTACGACGACATCCCCTTCCCGCTCTTCTAATTCCTTAATTGCCGCAAGCCACATATTTTGATGATATGTATCACGAGCAATGAGGAAGGAAAGCATATCCTTGACACCGCGGTCATCTGTCATTTCGTAAAGCCTTGTGACCTGAAGTCTCCCCTGTGATTCTGCATTTAAATTGGCTCTGAAATCTGCCATTAAATTTCCGCTTGCAATGATATACTTGGCATTCCACGGATACCCTTGACTATCCGCTGCCATCGCCCCTAAGCCGGCAACAATTGCATGCTGCGGGTTCATTCCGCCCATAACAGCCGCAAGTGCTGGATCGCTTTGATACGCCTGTTCCTGTTCTTTTACCGGTGCTTTATCAAGCAAACGTGCGATCATCGTCGCTAGCATTTCGACATGGCCGATTTCCTCTGTCCCAATATCAAATAATAAATCCCTATATTTTTGGTCTGCCCGGCAATTAAAGCCTTGAAATAAATATTGCATCATCACACTGATTTCACCATATTGACCGCCTAACACTTCTTGCAGCTTTTTCGCGTAAAGCGGATCAGGCTTTGAGGGCTTTGCTTCATATTGCAATTCTTTGATGTGATAAAACATGATGTCATCTCCCTTATCAAAAACATCTTTTCACTTATCACTATTCGACCGCAGCTCCCTTTATGAAAATGATCTGATTACATAAAAAAAGAGAATGGCTTATGCCATCCTCTTTGTTATCTTACTTATTCAGCACTGACTAAAATTTTCACTTGATCTTTTTCATTGATTAATGCATGGAAGCCATCCTCAATCACATCGTCCAGCTTGATTTTTTTCGTGACGAGTGTGTCTGCAGAGAAATAGCCTTTTCTCATTAAGTTTAATACAGATGGGAATACGTCTCTATAGCCGATAATTCCTTTTACTGTACGTTCTTTAATGACAATGTCATTCGGCATAATTTCTGCGCCTTTTTCCCAAATACTCACAATGACTGTTTCGCCTGAAATTCTAGTTGATTGGATTGCTTGCTTCAATACAACAGGTACACCTGTCACTTCAAAAGAAACATCGACGCCACCGTTTGTACGGCGTGCGATTTCTTGAACAACATCTTCATACTGAGAAGGATCCACAATGATCGCTCCGAGCTCTTTTGCTTTCTCTTGGCGTTCTTTTGATAGTTCAACTGCATAAATATCAGTAGCACCAGCTGCTTTTAATGCTTCAATGACAAGTAAACCAATTGGTCCGCAGCCAAACACAGCCGCTGTATCCCCAGCTTGTACTTTACTAGAACGTACCGCATATAAAGCAACTGCAGAAGGCTCAACAAGCGCGCCTTGCTCATATGAGATTTCGTCTGGTAATAAATGAAGTAATTCTTCATCAACTGATACATATTCAGAGAATCCACCGCCGCCTCCGGCAAGTCCTAAAAAGCCCATGTTTTCATCTAAGTTATAAGCACCTTGATGCCCGTGAGTTGCAAAAATAGGTTCAACAACCACTCGATCGCCTACTTTGTAATTGCTCACGCCTTCTCCTACTTCAACAACTTCCCCAGAGAACTCGTGTCCCAGCGTAACTGGTGCTTTTTCTTTTGTAAGTGGATGAGGTTCATTCACAGGAATGAAGATCGGTCCGCCTAAATATTCATGTAAATCACTACCACAAATGCCGCACCATTTTACTTTCAGTTTCACTTTACCTGGAGCAACTGTTGGTTCGTCAATTTCCTCTAGTCGAATGTCCTTTTGATCGTGCCAGCGTAGTGCTTTCATTTGTAAGACTCCTTTTCTCATCAATTTAATTAACTTACTTAAATAATGATAACATAATTTTTTTAATTTTCTAAGTAGGATGCACTATTTTTTTGGCAGTCAATGGACGAAAGATGACAAAACATAGCAATAGACAGATAAGAAGCATACATATACACCCAATGATGACGGAGATTCTGATTGAAAAAGCATGAGCGAGCCCGCCGAATATTCCTGTTATGGCTATTGTCAAAATGGCTTCAATGAAAGCATAAAAGCTGGCTATCCTTCCCATCACCTCTACTGGGATATTTGTTTGATAGAACGTCATAAAACCTGTATTTGCAAAAGCTAAAAAGAAGGCTAATATAAAAAAACCACCGGCTGCTACAAATAGTGTGCTGGAAAATGCATAAATAAGATAGCCAAACGCCACAAACAAACTGCCGACTCCAAGCATCAGCGAAACTGACAGCCTTTCGACAATGACCGAATTAAGACTTGCCCCTGCGATGATGCCTGCTCCAGCTATACTAACAAGAAGGCCATATTGAGTATCAGTCAGCATCAGTACTTCTTTTGCAAAGGCTGTTTCAAGTGAGTCAATGGCCGTAGGAAGGACCGATATCGCCGCACTAAATAATAAATATACCGCTATGATCTGGCGTGACGTCAGACTAAATCGCAGAACCAGCTTTGCATCCTCTTTTAACATTGAAAGGGAAAACCCCTTTTGGCCAGCATCTGTTTTGAGCAAATTCGGTAAACACATCGTTAACAGAGCAGATATCAAAAGGCAGCTCGCATTTACATAAATTGAAAGAACAGGCGTCCCGATTAAAAAAAGCAGACCTGCTGCTGCGGGTCCAAGTAAAAATCCACCGGATTGTAATAAAGAGCGAATGGCATTAAACCGTTTTCGGTTATCGGCCGGGATGAGTCCTGTCATATACACCATCGACGCTGGATGAAACATCGCTTGTGCCATCTGTATGAAAAACACCATGACATACAGGATGAGCAAATGTCCTGAAAATAAGGCAAAAGGGATGCATGCAATGAGCAAAGCACGGGTAATATCTAAACTGATCATCACATTCCGCTGATTCAGCCTGTCAATCAAACTGCCAGACCAGCTATTTGTCAAAAGAGAAGCTGCCGGTCTTAGCAAATAAACTGCTGTTACAGCAAGTACAGAGCCCGTTTCTTGAAAAATAAGAAGATGGAGGGCAATCATATAAATCCATTCTCCTATGTTTGCGATCCCGATGGCTCCAAGCAAAATACTCATATCCCGCCAATGTTTTGTCATCATTGTCCCCCCTATTTGTCATAAAAAAAATCCCGCCCCCAAGACATTTCTGTCTTGAGGACGGGATTTACTCCGCGTTGCCACCTCAGTTCATTCATCTGTTGCCAGATGAACCTTAGCGGGTGATCATTCACCCTTCTCTGTAACGGGAGAAATTCGCTGCACCACCATCCGAGAGAATCCGGTGCAGAGCTAAGAGGCTTGGTTCCATCATGCTTCCCAGCTCCTTCTCAGCTTCACGGAGTTCTCTGTGTGGGGCAGCTATGATGTACTCTTCTCTATTTGCGCTGTGTCTTTTTTTCATCACGATCTTCAGCTGAATTGTTACATATTGTACTGCGCCTCGAGCAAAGCGTCAATGTTTTTTTCATGTTAATCCGCATAAATCATTTTTCTAGTCATGCCGCCATCAACAACCAAATCTGTGCCGGTCACAAATTGATTGTCTTCATCTGTTAAATAAAAACAAGCTTTCACAATATCCTTTGGCGTGCCGACTCGATTGGAAAGATGCTGCTGATGGTCAATTTCTCGAAGACTTTTCTCATCCTTCGTTTCAATCCACCCAGGGGAAATGCTATTCACCGTAATGTGATCCTGACTAAAAGAAACCGCCAAGGCATGAGTAAGCGCGGAAATCCCGCCTTTTGATGCAGCATAAGCTTCCGTATGAGGCTCTGACATGGTCGCACGGGTGGATGAAATGTTCACAATGGAACCGCCTTTTGGATTCTCTTTCATATAACGTGCTGCTTCTCTAGCACATAAGAAAGTCCCTCTTACGTTTGTATGCAGGACATGATCCCACTCATCGACTGTTAACTCATAAGGCGATGCTGTGCACATGACGCCTGCATTATTGATGAGAATATCAATCGTTTTGCAGCGCTCCGCTGCAAACGACATTAAGCGCTGGATATCCTTCTCCTGTTTCACATCCGTTTTGATGAAATAAACTTCATAGGACTCTTTTCTCAGCTGCTCCTCCAAACGCTTCCCCTTCTCTTCATCTATATCCGCAAGCACCACACATGCTCCTTCTTTTGCATAGCCAGAGGCGATTGATTCACCAATTCCATTGGCTGCGCCTGTGATGATGACGGTTTTTCCTTTAAAATTAAGCATTTGATTGATTCCTTTCTCCATGAGATGTTGTCGTCTATCATACCATTTTGAGGAGTAGGCATGAATAAAAAACCCCTTTATTACAATTGAGAGCAATAGAGGATTTTTTCAAAACTAAAGGGATGAAGAAAAGTGATTAATAGGATCTGATATTTTTCAAACCAATCACCATAAAAGCAATCGTAAAAGCTGCTAAAACTGTTATGTCTAATAATAAGATTGATTGGTTGACCGTACCGCTCATGATCTCACCAAAACCAGACATCATCCACGTTTGCGGTATAGCCAAAGAGATCTTCTTCATAATGTCTGGAACGATATCTAAAGGCCAATAAATACCACCCAGCATGCACGATCCTACAATGACAATTGCACTAAATACTTCAGCTTGCTTTTTTGTATGAGATAAGGTGGCGATCATAAAGCCTAAACTCACAACAAGTCCTATAACAAATGATCCGAACACTAAAATAAAAAACAGGTTGCCTAAGTATACATGAAAGAACACAGATAAGACGGTCAAAAGAACACCTAATTGTATCCACCCAAGGAGGAAATAAGCCATAAAATAGCCCAGAAGCACATATATTTTATGAATTGGACTAGAAAGCAACCTTTGCCATGTATAATCTTTATACTCCAAATGTATAGATGACACAGAGCTTGAAATCGCAAACATCATAAACATAATGGTAAACCCAAGCGGTATCAAATTTGGCTGCTGGCTTGCTTGACCATCTTGATTTTTTTCAACCAATGAAATGGTGCCAGATCCATTTAACTTGTGCAATGCATTGGTGAGAGAAACACTTTTCTGCTCTTTCACACCCTGATTGATTTGATAAATGATGGCTGCTGTCTCTTTTAAATAGGGAGATAAGACTGCATATTCCTCAGTTTTCTTATAAACTGTCACATCAAAAATCTCTTTATTTTCTTTTAGATGGGACTTTAATTGGTTTGCCACTTTCACAGATGCAACTACCTTTTCTTCAGATACTAAATCTTTTGCGTCGCTTTCAGTCGTCTTTACCCAAAGAAATTTGGTGTTTTTTTCAAGAATATGAAAAATCTCTTGATCCAGTTTACCTTGACTGGACTCTAGAATAAAAGCAACTGTCGGTTTCTTTGTATCAGATGCGGTACTTCCAAAGATAAAACTAAATACCATTGGCATAACAAATAAAAAAATGAGAGTCAATGGGGACTTTAATGTTTCTTTTAGCTTTAACGTGATAATGGCTAATATTTTATGCATAACGATGCTTCCTTTCAAAAGACATTCTTAATAAAGCAATGATGAAGAAAGCTAGTCCCATCCCACAACTAAGTAATAATCCGTTTTGAATTTCACTAAAATCAGCACCTGCCATACTTTTCAAAAACATTTGAAGTGCAAGAGAATTAGGTAAAAAATAGCTGATATCAATCACCCATTGTGGGAATAAGTATAAGGGCACCATACTCCCACCTAAAGCAGCTAACACTTGAGTTCCTAAAATCCCCACACTGTTAAACGTTTTTTCTCTATTGATAAAAGAACCAATTAGCACCCCGAAACCTGCAGCATTTAATATAAAACTACATCCGATCATAACAACAGTAAAAGGCTCTCCCCAGTTCACCTTAAAGACAAAACTAGTAAATAAAATAATGACTGCGAGTTGAATTATACTCATCAAAACAATACCCAATAACTTTCCAACGATGTAACTAGTATTGCTTAATTTAGATACAATCAACCTTTTATAAACATCTTCCTCTTTTTCCTCTATCATACTGCCAACTAGAAAAACAACAGTCATTAATAAAAAAAGCACACCCATCCCGCCTGCGTAGTATTGGAAGGATGTAATCGGCTGGCTGTTGATATGAATATTTCTCTCGTTCACTAGGTCTTTTTTCAGTTGATCAGACACGATCTCCACTTCTTTACCTTGATTCAACGGCAACAGAATACGATTCATATGATAATTTTGAAAGAATTGCAAAATCACATTTTCCAGAACCATTTCCTGTAAGTTTGAATTAGGTCCTTTCAAAATATTCAATTGCACATGATCGTGATTCAATATGCTTTTTTCAAAATTCGGCTTGATGATTATACCCATTGTAATGTCCCTACTATTTAAATCTTTCTCTAGTTGATTTTTCGAGGTGACCTTCACATCAAATATGTCACTGAGTTCACTCTTAGACAATGTTGAAAGAAACATTTTACTTGTAGCGGACTTATCTTGATCTGTTATTCCCACTCGAAATGAATTGATCCTGATTTCACTATCTTTCTTCATGTTATCTCCAAATGCTGCACCTAAAATAGCAATTAATATGATAGGCATAAAAAAAAGTGTAAAAAAGCTTTTCTTATCCCTAAAAAACAATAATAGATCTTTCAGTACAACCCAAATGCTCATATGCTCACCTCCAAACAGCCTAATCCCTCAATTTTTTACTAGTTAAATATAAAAATACATTTTCTAGGTTTGGTTCTACGATTTCTGCTGAAATAATTTGAACATTTAATGCAGTCACACCTTGAATGAGACGACTTAATAGCTGTTGAGGATGTTGATCAAATATTTTAATTTGATTTCCGTGAATCACGATTTCCTTTAACGGATCTTCATCATTTATGTATTGACACACTCGATCTATTTCGCTCTGTCCATGTTCACGTTTAATAGTAAAAATAATTTCCCTTTGATTGCCGACAAGCTCACTTAATTCATGTTGATCTCCCATTGCAATGATCGATCCGTGGTCCAAAATAGCCATTCTTTCGCATAAATATTCGACTTCTTCCATGTAATGACTAGTATATATAATTGTCATCCCTTCACTATTTAACATTTTTACTGTTTCTAGTATGTGATTTCTTGATTGTGGATCTATACCTACAGTCGGTTCATCCATGATTAATAGTTTCGGTTGATGCAAAATCGAGCATCCGATATTCACTCTTCTTTTCATTCCTCCAGAGAATACTTTCACTTTGTCATTTGCTCTATCTTCAAGACCAATTAACTTAAGTGTTTCTTGTACTCTGCTTTTTAACTCCTTTCCTTTCAGTCCGTACATTCTCCCCCAAAATATTAAATTTTCTTTTGCTGTCAAATGTAAATATAAAGCGATTTCTTGCGGGACAATACCAATCATTTGCTGGGCCTTTTTTGTTTCTTTATTTAAATCTAAACCCCCAATCGTTACAGTACCGCTTGTTGCGCGGATAAGCCCTGTCAAGATGCCAATTAATGTGGTTTTTCCAGCACCATTCGGTCCCAACAGACCAAATGATTCTCCTTTTTTTAAGTGAAAGGTTACCCCTTTTAATACCTGTTGATCCTCATAATTTTTCTTAATGTCATGTACTTTTAGCACCCTATCTCTCTCCTCTAAACTGTATATCGTTCTCTTACATAAAATCCAAAAATATTTACCATCCAATCAAATCATAATATATGATATAAAATTCTACTATATATCAATATTTCCAATATGTTCATTTTAACATGTTATGTAATGAAGAAGAATAGTACGTACTTTTATAGGTTTAAAAAGCAAAAAAACTTACAAGATATTCTTGTAAGTTCTGTAATCAATCTATGCGGATCAAATACTAATTTCAGTCATATTGCAGCAAAAGCGGGGTGTCACCCCTCACAAATATTTGATCCTTCTTTTTCCAGAAAGTTCAATCGACATTTTTACCCTTTCCTGAAAAGAGCAATCCAGTCATCTACCTCTATTGATTCTATTTGATCCTCTGTCATTTTTAATCTATAATATTGCTTTATTTTCTCGTTAGCATCTAACAAGTATTTTGTAACGATCTCTTCTTCCTTTAAAGTTTTCGTTGTTCGCTTGACCCATTCTTGAAAAGGGTAACGTTTTTTTCGTTCCATTGATTTTACTTCTTTTATTCCCTCTTTTAAAAACAATTCCCGCCATTGTTCTGTCGATAGACAGGAGACATGACTTGGGTCTCTCAATCGTTCTAGCTCATTGATAAATAGTGCAAGCTCTTCATCATTTGGCGAAATATTATCAATAAAGAAAAACAGACCATTTGACTTTAATACACGAGATGCCTCTTTGGCAAACTGTTCAGGGTGCGGGAAATGGTGTGCTGCAATTCGGCATGTGACCATATCAAATGTGCCATCTAAAAAAGGAAGGCTTTCTGCATCCGCTACTACATAAAAAATTTGTGGATACGCTTTTAAATGAAGTGATGTATGAGAAAGCATTTCTTTCGTTAAATCCGTCGCAAACACTTGTTTCACATATGGAGCCAGTGTTTTTGCGGTATGCCCGCCACCAGTTGCTATATCGAGAACGACCCAGCTTTCTTCTGGAGCTGCCCATTCAACAATGAGATCTAGGTCTGCTCCCTTTGCATGAGTTTGACTCGTCACATACTTTTCTGCATTTCTCCCAAATTGTTCTATAACTCTTCTTTTGGCTTGATCTGTATTCATCTGATTCCTCCCCTTTGAAATAGATTGGATTTTCCACAATAAAGAGCCGTCCCATTTTATTGAGCGGCTCCTTTCATGTTAAAAATTATCGAGAAAGCATCCCGTGCGGATCAATGACAAATTTCTTCGCCACACCCGAATCAAAGTCACTATATCCTTTAGGAGCTTGATCAAGGTCAATGACGGTCGCATTGACGGCTTTGGCGATCTGTGCTCTTCCGCTTAAAATGGATTTCATTAGACTGCGATGATATTGCATAACAGGGGTTTGACCTGTCACAAAGGTATGAGCTTTCGCCCAGCCAAGTCCAATTCGCACTTTCAGAGAACCGACTTTTGCATCGGCATCCACTGCTCCTGGATCTTCTGTGACGTAAAGCCCTGGAATTCCAAGCTTGCCGCCAACTTTGGTAATATCCATAATTGTATTTAAAACGGTCGCTGGTGCTTCTCCCTGATCTCCATGACCCGAAGCTTCAAAGCCGACACAATCGACAGCACAATCGACTTCTGGCTCCCCTAAAATATTCGTAATTTGTTCGCCGATTCGATCATGTTTTCGTAAATTGATCGTCTCACAGCCGAAGCTTCTTGCCTGCTCCAGTCTTTGCTCATTCAGATCTCCAACAATCACAGCAGATGCGCCAAGAAGCTGAGCCGAATGGGCTGCTGCAAGACCTACTGGGCCAGCACCTGCAATATATACGGTCGAACCAGGCTTTACTCCTGCCGTATAAGCACCATGAAAACCTGTCGGGAAAATATCGGAAAGCATTGTCAGATCAAGGATTTTTTCCATCGCTTGATCTTTGTCTGGAAATTTGAGCAGCTGAAAATCTGCATATGGAACCATGACATACTCGGATTGACCGCCAACCCATCCGCCCATATCTACATATCCATAGGCAGAGCCTGGACGGTCCGGGTTTACATTTAAGCACACATGGGTCTTTTGTTCCTTACACATGACGCAGCGTCCGCATGCAATATTAAACGGAACGGACACGAGATCTCCTTTTTGAATAAATTCCACATCTCGCCCAACTTCAACGACTTCACCTGTAATTTCATGACCAAGGACAAGTCCTTCAGGTGCAGTCGTACGCCCTCTTACCATGTGCTGATCACTTCCGCAAATATTCGTCGTCACTACTTTTAAAATGACGCCATGCTCACATTTGCGCCCCACATTGGCTTTAGGTACACCCGGGCCATCTTTTAAGACCAAATCAGGGTATCCAATATCCTCAACTGCTACTTTTCCTGCTCCTTTATAAACGACACCTTTGTTTCCCGACATGATTTCATTCCTCCCTTTTGTTTAAAAATGAAGTCTCTACAATTTTCTCTATTTCTTAAGCAATTTCCTTCTTCAAACCGCACATTATGTGAAAAAGAATGGGGTACATGTCTACGTGAGAAAGAAAAATGTGTCTTCCAGTGAAATAAAAAAGAAAATATTGAAAAAAAAGCTAAACTTTTGCAGAACGGTGTCGATATAAGAAATAAGCCAGACAGGTATCCTTAATCGACAAACAAATTCCTTATATATACTATCATTCCTTACACACCTGGCTGGCGCCTACCTTACATACAAAAGGCTCTTCTGATGAAGAGCCTTTATTTATTTTTACATTTGATTGCAGGCAAAGAGGCTCCTCCGACAAAGAGCCTCTTTTTGAGTGCTTGTTCATTACCTGGGAAATATTTTCATCATTTTAAAGCTTTGATACAGATGTATGTATCATAGTGATAAACCGAGACTTCTCTAAAGTGATATGCTGAAAACAGACGGCTGATCTCTTGTTCACTGTACGATGAAAAAGATGTTGACCGTTTTTGTTCCTTGATCAGCTCTTGCTTTTGGAAAGATAAAAATACTTCACCGTCCACTTGAAGGACGCGGTACACTTCCTTCATAACTTGCTCAATATCCTTCAAGTAATAGATCATCTGCACCGTAAATAATTTATTGAATGATCTGTCTTCAAAAGGTAATTGCTCAGCCTTGCCAAGCGTAATAACAGCTTTGTCCTGTTCCGCAAGCTTCTTATGTTTTCTTTTTGCATATTTAATCATATGACGAGAGGCATCCACTCCATATACTTTTCCGCGGTCAAGTTTTTCTGCTACCTTTGATAATGTGATGCCTCTTCCAGTCCCAATTTCTAAAATTCGGTCATTTTCTTGTATATTTAAGAGTTGAAGCGTCCATTCATTGATATTATGATGATTTTTTTCCATATAGCGGGCAACCCATTTTGAGAACAAGCCTTTTGGTTCCCTCATTTGTTTTCCAATCCAGCTTTGAATCAATGTTAACACCTGCTTTTCACCAGTAAATAAAACTATTTACAAATTTTCTACTTTTCATATCGGCTCTCACCTAACAAAAATTAAGACCTAGTCCTAATTTATTTGTCCTTTATAAGACGCTTCTTTTCAGAAAATGTTTCGCAGAAAGTGAAAATTTTTTAACCTGAATAGGCGTTTTCATTATTTGTGCTTAGATTGATTTCGTTTTCTGCATGAGCTGCATAATTTATAAATGTATCTTGATTAGATAAAGGTGGTGCTAGATTATGGGCTTTGGCGGTTATTCTGGAGGCTACTGCGGTGGCTACGGTGGCGGTTTTGCAGGCGGATTCGCATTGCTTGTTGTACTGTTCATTTTGTTGATCATCATTGGTGCAAGCTGGATTTGCTAACGTAAAAGGAGCAGGAAACCATGACGTTTCCTGCTCCTTTTCTTTAATACCAATAAGTCCGGTACTGATACATATAACGTCTGAGCATTTCCTCTTGCTCTCTTTGCATGCGGTATGGATTGCCGTACCCGTGCTTTAAGGAATGCGGAATGGATGCATATCCGTGCCCCACAGACGGGAACCTCATATATGGTGACATCGACATTTCATTGATCACCTCACAATCTCCTTTTACGGTTATCATATGTGCAGGTGATCAATGTGGAGCGTGTCTAAACCTGGTCCTTCTCCCTCGTATAACAATCAAGCATTGCAAGCATCATAAACATGTCAATCTCCTCCTTTTCACATTTTTCTTTTCCTGTTTTAGTTCATATACTTTAGTTGTTTCTGTTTCATTTCTTCATAAAATGTTTCGACTTCTTGTTCGTAAAGAACGGTCTCAATGTCCTTGTATTTACGCTTGATCGTCAAAGTAATAAAAAATAAATGGATTGTCATATACGTTCACCTCCCTTCAGTTCGCAGCACGCGAAATAGCCCGCAGATCTTCTTTATCAGTTGACCTGCGGGCACACAAAAATGCAGCTCAAAAGACAGTGTCTTCCAACCTGCACTGGATGATACGTGTGAAATCCTCGTTTACTTAAACAGTTTTGAAGCGTGCACCGTATAAGGCAAAGGAAGGACACGAACTCTTCCACAGGCTGATGACATGATGAAATTGTTGGTTGAATTGATCACAAGTAGATACGAATAACATATTCTTCAGCCTCCTTTACGTTTTTTTTAATTACTTTGTAAGTATATCCAGCAAGCACCATTTTGTAAACCTGTTTTTAGTAATATAGATGATTTTTGTGTTTTTGACTAAATTTCTACAGTTATTCTTGTCCGATTGTCCAATACAATGAAAAAAGCCCCCTCAGGCACATGAGGAGACTTTCGAATTAATCTTCATCTAATTCTTGCAGTTTCTTTTGAAAGAAAATCGCACGTTTCACACAAACAAAAGCGGCTAATAAGAAAACACAATCTATTCCCATCATCAGCATTTTTGGAGATGCTTCGATGTGCTGGTTCGGTAAGATCGTACCAATATATAAAAAGGTGCTGACAGCAAGCAAAATAAAAGCGTACTGCTTGTAATCTGTCACTAAATCACTCCACTTTTTCTTCACTTGTTTCACCTTCCAGTTATCAATGTCTATTCATAGCTTAACATAGTGAGAGAAAGCGAGGAGCATGTAAATCTATCCATTCGCCAGCGCGCTAAGTCCTTGCTTGATATCATGTAGTAAATCATCAACATCTTCAATCCCAACGGAAATACGAATTAAACCATCTGTGATGCCAAGCTCCTCCCTGCGGTCTTTTGGAATGGACGCATGGGTCATCCGGGCAGGGACAGAAATTAAGCTTTCTACTGCTCCAAGGCTTTCTGCGATCGTAAACAGCTTTAGCTGGCTCAAAAATACATCAACATGTTCTTCTTTTCCAATATCAAAAGAGATCATTCCGCCGAAGCCAGATGCTTGTGTTTTCGCAAGTTCATGGCCAGGATGAGTACCGAGACCTGGATAATAAACACGTGTGACAGCTGGATGTTGCTTTAAAAACTCCGCGATTTTCTGTGCATTTTGTTGATGTGCTTCCATTCTTAGCCCAAGCGTTTTCATCCCTCTCATGAGAAGCCATGAATCCTGCGGTCCAAGAATTCCGCCTGTCGAGTTTTGAACAAAGTGCAGTTCTTCTCCAAGCTCTTTCGTCGCTGTGACAACAAGCCCGCCTACTACATCACTATGACCGCCTAAATATTTAGTCGCACTATGCAGAACAATGTCCGCACCATATTCAATCGGCTTTTGGAAATACGGTGTGAAAAATGTATTATCGACAATCATCAAGATGTTGGCTTCCTTTGTCAATTCGCCGATCGCTTTTAGATCCGTCATTTTGAGTAAAGGATTGGTTGGTGATTCAATGTAAACGGCTTTTGTTTCAGGTAAAATGGCTTTTTTCACCGCTTCAGGATCACTTGTGTCAACAAAGGTTGCAGTAATGCCAATGCGGTTTAGCACCTTTGTGATGACGCGGTAGGTTCCGCCATATACGTCATCTGTCAGCACAATATGATCCCCGCTGTTAAACAGCATCATCACAGCCGTAATGGCTGCCATCCCTGAACCAAATGCGTAGCCGTTTGCTCCTCCTTCAAGATCACGAATGACTGTTTCCAGTGCGGTTCTTGTTGGATTTGCTGTTCTGGAGTATTCATACCCCGTATGTTCGCCTGCTTTTGGCTGCTTATACGTGCTCACTTGGTAAATAGGTACAGACACGGCGCCTGTTCTTTCATCACCCGTTGTTCCACTGTGAATCATCATTGTTTTTGGTTTCATTCTATTTTCCTCCCTCATAAATTCCTTTACTTAAATATCGCTCACTGCTATCAGGAAAAATGGTCACAATGACTGTCCCAGGTGCTGCTTTCTTTGCTTCCTCTAAAGCGGCAAATAAGGCGGCACCAGAAGAGCTGCCGATGAGAACACCTTCTTTTTCAGCTGCTTCTTTCACCATTTGAAACGCATCATCATCACTGACAGTGTAAATCTCATCGAATAAAGCCTGCTCCATATAATCTGGGATAAATTCAAGACCAATTCCTTCCGTTCTATGCGGGCCCGGATCCCCGCCATTTAAAATTGACCCTTCAGGCTCCACAACAACCGTTTTTAACGACGGATGCTGCTCTTTTAAATAGGCGGCACAACCTTGAAAAGTCCCACCAGATCCTGCTCCTGCGACGAACACATCGATATTCCCTTTTAAGTCGGACCATAATTCCGGACCGAGCGTTCTGTAGTAAGTCAATGGATTTACTTGGTTTTTAAATTGTAAAACACAATAGGCATTGTCAAGGCTTGCCTCTAGTTCAAGGGCTCGATCAATCGCACCCTTCATGCCTTCATTTCTTGGCGTATGAATAATCTCTGCACCGAGCGCCTTCATCATCTGTTGTTTTTCTTGACTAAAATGTTCTGGTACACAAAAAATGGTCTGCAATTGATGCTTTCTTGCACTTAGGGCAAGCCCAATTCCTGTGTTTCCAGCAGTTGCTTCAATAATGGTTCCGCCTGGACGCAGCTTGCCAGATGCTAATGCTTCTCTGATGAGCATATCACCTAAACGATCTTTAATACTTCCACCTGGATTCATCATCTCAAGCTTTGCATACACCTCAACGCCTTCTGGGACGCCAATCCCTGACAGCTTTAAAAGCGGTGTGCGGCCAATTAATTCGGTAATATCCTTTATGACAGCCATATAATTCCCTTCCTTTGCATGGAAAAGAAGGGGGAAACCCCTTCTTTTATTGTGTTTGCTTTATCATACGCAAGACAAGGTCGGTTGAGTGAATCGCTGCTTGCTCAAGGAATTGATCAAAGGAGATATTGGATTCTTTCCCTGCAATATCTGATAGCGCACGAACGACAACAAATGGCGTACCAAAGAGCTGGCAGACCTGTGCAACAGCTGCAGCTTCCATTTCCACCGCATATAGCTCTGGAAACTTCTCTCTTACAAACGCTACACGATCCGGATCATTCATAAATGAATCTCCTGTTGCAATTGTTCCTTTTGCCACTTGAATATGATCGATCTCTAAAGCAGATTCCTCTGCCAGCTTTACAAGCTTTTCATCTGCAATGAAAGCAGCTGGAAGTCCCGGCACTTGTCCATATTCGTAATCAAAGATGGTCACATCTACATCATGATGTCTCACATCAGTAGAGATGACAATATCACCTACATTTAATGAGTGATGGAAACCGCCAGCAGATCCTGTATTGATCACATAATCTGGCTGAAAGCGGTCAAGCAGTAATGTTGTGCTGACCGCTGCATTTACTTTTCCAATCCCTGATTTTAATAAAATCACTTCTTTATCTTCATAAACACCTGTTGTAAATTCACACCCAGCGATGTTTTCTTGTGTAGCATTCTTTAGTTGATCTCTTAATATCGTCACTTCTTCTTCCATTGCACCTATAACTGCGATTTTCAAAACAAAACATCCTTTCATTCCCTTTTCTTTGCTTCTACGATCCAAACAAAATCATTCATTTGATGAAAGGATGTGCTAAAACCCTCTTCTTCAAAGATTTGCTTTAACACATCAATGGATGGATAATATTCCGTTTCTAAATCCTCTACAAGCTGATCGAACCCTGCAGCTCTCGCTTTGTCGATTTCAGCTTGATGTGCTGCTTGATTTTGAAACATTGTATCAGCAAAGACTATTTTACCATCTGAGTGAAGGATGTTGCTATAGGTGTGAATGGCTTGTTTTTTTTCTTCATCCGTTAAATGGTGGAATGCATATGAGCTGACGATCGTATCCGGCTCAAAAGGCGGCGCTGGAAATGATAAAAAATCTCCATCATGAAATATATTTGGTATTCCTTTTTGAAGAGCTGCTTTCTTCATGGCATCTGATGGTTCAACACCAAACACGTTTTTATCAGCTGCAAGCAGGAGCGCTGTTAGATTCCCCGTACCGCTTCCAAACTCAAGAACATATTGACCTGAACGGCGGGCAATTTCTTTTAGAATAGCCGGATACCGGCGAAACACTTCTTTATACTGCTCGTCATGACCACTTACCGTGTCGTCATAAGAGTCAGCCCAATGATCAAATAAAGAAAGAAATTCACGTCCCATTTTCTTTCCCTCCACTTTATCTATTTATTCCTATGCGTATAGTATGTTTTATTCCGTCGAACAGTTCCTATCCTACCACAACTTCTGTTTCTTTCCTACTAAAAAATACTGGGAGAGGCCGAAAAATATTTGCCCTTCTGAGGGAGAGAGATTAAGATGAATGAAGAGTATAGAGAGGTGAATCAAATGGATTTTCAGCTGGATTTTTTAAAGGATAAAATTGAATTTTTTGAAGCAACATCTTTAAAAGAACTTGAACAAAAGATCCAAAAACAAATTGAACATAATCAGGCGATTCTGCTGACCGTTCATTCTGTCAGCCATCAAACGACCGTGATCGATGAGCGGATTTTGTATACAGCAGTTGTTCATTTTAAAGCGAATGTTTAAACAAAAAAGATAGCATATTTGCTATCTTTTTTTCATGTTTATCTTAATTTTTCAACCTTCACAGGTTTCCAGCCTTTTGCATCTACCCACGTAATTTCCACGCGGTAGCGTTCACCTGTTGCTTTATCACGGATGGTTCCTTTTGCATCTTGAGGACCTCCGTTATTTCCTAACCAAAGGACTGTCATTTGATCTTCTGAAATTCCTGTCGCATAGGACATGGCTTTGATCATTTCTTTCCAGTCTTTTGAGCTCGAATCATAGGTTGCTGTATGTGAACCGGATTGCTCTGTTCCTACAGGCTCCCAGTCATCGTTTTCGTATGTTTTGTCGACGTCACTTGTTTTGCCGCCGTCTGTTTCTTTGGCGTCTTTTAACGCATTTTTATTAGGTTTTTCTTCATCATCTGTCTTCTTCGTATCGTCGTCTTGATCAGATGAATCATCTTTTTTGGCATCTGAATCATCGGATGTGTCTTTCTTTGGATCTTTCACATCTTCTTCTGAGTTTTGTTTATTTTCACTTGTTGCAGGTGCCGTTTTAGATGGCTCTTTCGCTACATCTGGATCTTTCGGCTTATTAAAAATTAACAAACTCGATGCGACAACCAAAATAAGCACCACAACGATACCAATTAATATGTTAAGCACCATATTTGCCTTTCTGCGCTTATCACGATGTTCAAATCGAGAATTTCTACTCAAAATCTCTGCACTCCTTTGCCTCTGTTCCCTAAGTCGTTTACTATTCTAACATGACATGAAGGGATGTTCTATGTCTGTTTCTTTTCAATTTCATTGACCTTTTTTACAATATCATAAAACGCATCATTTGTCTTAGCCCGGCCACTTGTCTCATCAAGGTGAACAACGACAAGGGCGTATTTTGGTTTTTCTACCGGAAAGTATCCAGCAAACCACTTATGATAAAGCGGATTCCCCTTTTTGTCTTGACCGCCGGTTTGGGCAGTACCTGATTTCCCCGCTACTTTGTATGGCAAATCTTGAAACCTTCTTCCGGTTCCCTTGTCAGAGGTCACCACCTGTCTTAAGAATTTTTGCAGCTTTTGAGCTGTATAGCGGTCTATACTGGCACCTTCAGGCCGTTTGTTTTGAAAGGACAGCATCGTTGTTCCGTTTTGATACAGCACTTTTTCTGCGATTTTCACTTCTTTTCGTTCTCCTCCTCTTGCGATCGTAGCCATCATATTCGCGATTTGCAGAGGAGTCGTTTTGACATTTTTTTGTCCTATTGCGGTTTGTGCAATGGCTTTTTTGACATGCTTGTCTCTTTTATCTCCCCACACACTGCCTGTTTCTTCACGATCAAACTGTTTGAAGTGCTGCTTATGATAGACATCCCCTTCCCAGCCAGCTCGATCGATGAGTCCAAGCTTTGCAGCCGTCTTTTCGATGATTTGATTATCTGTTTGAATGAGCCTTTCAGCAAGTGTCGCAAAGGTATAATTGCAGCTCTGCGAGAAACTGTCCGTCAGATTTAGCACTTCCTGTTTTCCTTCAGGCTCTCCATATAAATTCTTTCGACAGTCATACATGGTTTGTGGCTGGTCAAGGTTTTTTTCGATTGCTGCGGCAAGCACAGCCGTTTTAAAGACAGAGCCTGGTGCAATAGCTGTCAGCATGTAATTTCTTGCCTCATGCCGGTTTTTGCTTGTGACATTTGGGGTACTCGCCATCGCCAGCACACTGCTTTTTTCAATGTCGAGCAGAACGGCACCGCCTTTTTCAACGCCTTGTTCTTTGAGCACCTTTTCCATTTCAGCCTGCATGTCTTCATCTATTGTTGTCTGTACCTGAAGTGGATAAAAGGAATGAGCTTCTGCTGTATATTTGACGTCCATACCGAACAAAGGGTTTCCCCTTCCGTCCACATGATATAACAATTTTGTGTCTTGCTCGGGTAATAGAAATTCGTCAAAGGTGCTTTCCAGTCCAAATGTGCCGATTTCAGTACGAATAGAAAGCTCTTTTTTGTCAGGATACCGCTTTCTCAATAGTTCTGGATTCTCGCTTGTGAAACCTAATGTGTGGAGGGCAAGTCTTTTTTTGTCCTTCTCTTTCATATATACGCCGTACACACCTGAATATTTCATATCATTGATGTCTTTCAGCTTTTTTTTCGTGATGTCATCTTTTAAAATGAGCGGTTTTTTCGTTTCTGTTAACTGTTTTTTGAGTTCATTCTCTTCCATCTCAAGAATAGAGGCAGTTTGCTGTAAGCGCGAAAGATCATATTGCAGGAAAGGAAATAAGATAACCGCGGGCTGTTCTTTTGTAAGAAGTGCTTGGCCGTTTCGATCTAAAAACTCACCGCGCCCGTCTGAAATGACGACTTCTTCTGTTCTTTGTTTGACACTTTCTTGTATTAAATTGATATCAAGCTTTGAAAAAGATTCTGTGAAGAATAGCTGAATTTCTGCCAGTCTCATCAGAAGACCGAGAAATAGCATAAAAATAATCGCACCTGTCCATTGAATTCTTCTTTTTTTGCGCATAAAAACACCTCGTCCCTATTGTGGACGAGGTGTTTACGTGATAAACGTGATTACGAAATTTTTACAATTTGGACGAACATTTCTCCGCCAGGTGTTTGAACGGTTACTTTGTCGTCTACTTGTTTACCTAAAAGGCTTTTTGCAATCGGTGAATCGTTTGAAATCTTGCCTTCGAACGGATCAGCTTCTGCGCTTCCAACAATTGTGTAAGATTCTTCTTCTCCGTCTGGTAATTCAACGAATGTCACCGTTTTACCAAGTGAGACAACATTTGAATTTCCTTCATCTTCGATAATTTTGGCATTACGAATCATATTATCAAGCGTTGTAATACGGCCTTCTACAAACGCCTGCTCTTCTTTAGCAGAATCATATTCCGAGTTTTCAGAGAGGTCTCCAAAACTTCTAGCGATTTTAATACGCTCTACAACCTCTTTACGTTTAACCGTTTTCAAATATTCAAGCTCTTCTTCTAATTTACGCTTTCCTTCTTCTGTCATTGGAAATACTTTCTCTTGTGCCATGAATCATTCACTCCTTCTATTAATCCTCATCATACAAACTTTCTGCACGTGAGTGACGACTGAAATATACAAGAATGAGGACATGTTCAGGCCCTCATTCCTTCTGTCCCATATTCGTAAAAGTCCATCTTACATGGCGTCCCTTTTAGATGCAACTATTATGCCTTTTATTAGACAGGACCACTTGCAGCGGTCTAAAATCGCACAAACTGTGGAAAGGCACAGGAAGCTCCTGTACCTCGTTCGGCCATTTCGATCATATGTAGAAGAATAGCTTATCCATTCTCCTGCTTTCAATACATAATATGGTCAGTGTACGATATGTCTATGCTATATTATTACAAAATTGCATTTTGATCAAGAATTGTTTGAAAATTTGTGATGATTTGTTTGTCGTTTTTTTAATATACTTTTACAAAATCGAAACAACTTCAATATTACGCTTGAAAACGGCATTTTTCTACATCTATTCCACATCATTGTTTTCCTATCATATCAAATCTTCCATTTAAGGTGTGATTTCTAAAAATCACTTAATTAACATCTATCAATGAAACATTGGGATTTTTCCCCTTTTTCAATTCGCGATGCTGAAAAGACCTTTACACTGTAAAGGTCTTTTTCTTCTCCACCATTTACTCTGCTCGGTTTTGAAGAATCGTTTGAATTTTTGTCACCATTAAGTCGATCGCCACATGGTTTTGGCCGCCTTCTGGGATGATGATATCGGCGTATCGCTTTGTCGGTTCAATGAATTGATTATGCATCGGTCTGACAACAGATACATATTGTTCAATCACAGAATCGATCGACCGGCCTCTTTCCTTCGTATCGCGTAAAATGCGGCGAATGATGCGAAGGTCTGCATCTGTATCGACATACAGTTTAATATCCATTAAGTCTCTCAAACGTTCGTCTTCGAGCGCAAAGATACCTTCAACGATAATGACATCCTTTGGCTCAACATGAACCGTCTCTTCTGAACGTGTGTTTAGTTTAAAATCATATATTGGTTTTTCAATGGATTCGTACCTTAAGAGCTGTTCCAAATGCTCAAACATCAGGTCATTGTCGAATGCAAGCGGATGATCATAGTTCGTGAGCAGGCGCTCTTCAAATGGCATATGACTTTGATTTTTGTAATATAAATCTTGCTGAAGCATGAGGATGGAATGTCCTTTAAATTTTTCATAGATTGAATTGGTGACGCTCGTTTTACCTGAACCCGAGCCGCCAGCAATACCAATGACAACTGGTTTACTCCTCATGTGGCTGTTATTTCCCCTTTCTCATCATGTTGCTAGGGTATACTTTTTGATCAAGCTTGAATTTGACGATTTGCAGCGGATGACGAGCGGCATCTAGTTCATTTCCTTTTTCATCCCAAATCGTTTCAATTTTACATGTGAAATTCTCAATTTCCGGTCCGAAGAATTCGACTTCGTCGCCAGCTTTAAAAAAGTTACGCTGCTGCAATGTCACAATTTGTTCTTTTTCATCATAATGAAGAACAAGACCTGCGAAATCAAATGTGGTTTTCTTTCCATGAATGCCAAACATTTGTTCATCCGTTCCTGGTACGCCTTCGAAAAAGGCTGGTGCTGTGTCACGGTTTGCGCATTTATCTAATTCATCTAACCATTCCTGCTGAATGACAAAATTGTCTGGATCAGCACAATACGCATCAATGACTTTACGATACACACTGACAACAGTGGCAACATAATGAATGGATTTCATCCGTCCTTCGATTTTTAAGCTGTCAATTCCCATTTCGATCATTTGAGGAATGGATTCAACAAGCTTCAAATCTTTTGGACTCATCGCAAATGGTGCATCTTCTTCACCAAATAATGGTGCTTCCTCAGAACCTTCTAGTTTATAAAGATCATAATCCCAGCGGCAGGACTGGCAGCAGCCTCCGCGGTTGGAATCTCTTGCCGTCATATGGTTACTGAGCACGCAGCGGCCAGAGTATGCGATACACATCGCACCGTGAATGAATGTTTCGATTTCAATATCGACCTTTTCCTTCATTTCTCTAATTTCTAGCGCACTTGTTTCACGTGCAAGCACCACACGCTCAAGCCCTTCTTCCTTCCAAAATTGAACAGCTTTCCAATTTGAAAGAGATTGCTGTGTGCTTAAGTGGACTTCAAGCTTCGGTGCAACTCGTTTACATGTTTCAATGATCAGTGGATCAGCTACGATAATGCCTGCTACTCCAGCGCCTTCAATCCCTTGAAGGTATTCCTCCAGCCCGTCCATGTTTTCATTGTGGGCGAAGATATTCGTTGTCACATAAATGCGTGCGCCATATTTGTTTGCAAATGCGACGCCTTCTGCCATTTCTTCAATTGAAAAGTTATCTGCATTAGAGCGAAGCCCAAATTCTTTCCCGCCAATAAAAACAGCGTCAGCTCCATAATGTACAGCAATTTTCAGCTTTTCCAAGTTTCCTGCGGGTGCAAGCAGTTCTGGTTTTTTTGTAATGACACGTTTCCCATCAATCATTTCAGAAATACCATCTTTCAATAATGCCATTTCCTCTGCCTCCTCTTATATTAATAAACCGTTTCTTTAAAGAAGAATCCTGTATCAATCGAACGATTCACTGGCTGAATTTCTTCAATCCGCTTCACCCAGTCCTCTTTCTGATCTTCATACGCGTCTTTGTCAGTCGTTAGTAAATCAATTGCTTTTCTATAAAGTGATGTCACCTCTGTCATATAAGAAAGTGACTTTAAAATTCCGTCAATTTTAAATGAGTCAATGCCTGCGTCAACAAACTCTTCTAATTCGTCAATCATACACACATCATTTGGACTCATAATATGTGTCCCGTTTGCATCCTCGAAAATAGGGTATTTGTTTTGACGCTCTTGGTCATGCAGGAATAGCCCTTCCTCCATATTTCTGCCTACGACATCCATTTGTTTGCCCTGGTATTCAAAGTAGTTGCCGATGAGCGTACGTTTTGATTGAAACATACATGTCATGCCATGGACTTGAATTTCAATCTCCACCTCAGCATTTTCTTTGATGTCGATCACACTGTCCATATTCAGCTCTTTTGCAAGAACAGCACGCGATGCGCCTTTTCTGCCCCAGTAGTTACAAGTGTAATAGTTTGTCCCAGTCGTTTCTGTACTCCAGTGAAGATTCAGGTTCACTCCTGTTTCCTTTGCAGCCATGATCACGGCTGGGTCTCCAAAGACGACACCATCCACGTTTAATGAATCGAGAAAAGTTAAATAATCTCCAAGCAGCTGGACGCGGTCATTATGAAAAATTGCATTCATCGCCACATACACTTTTTTCTGATAGGCATGTGCAACCTCAACCGTTTGTTTCACATCTTCTCTTGAAAACTCACCCGCAAGACGAATACCGTATGTTTGTTCGCCTATTAAGAATGCATCAGCTCCTGCCTCAATTAATGGCATGACGTCTGACACGCTGCTTGGCGTTACAAGCAATTCTGGTTTCTTCATGATTGGTCACCTCTTTTTGTACTAATGGCGATCCCGTCTCCAACTGGAATAATGCACGTTTGGAAATCAGGGTTTGACATGAGCCATTGATTGTATCGATCAATTTTTCCAATTAATTGTTTTTTTCGTTTATCTTCAATTTCTTCTTCATAATTCGTTGCCACTAAGCCTTTGAATAATACATTGTCTGTAATAATCATTCCGTCATGAGCGAGCATCGGTTCAAACAATTCAAAAAAACGCTTGTACTGCCCTTTTGCAGCATCAATAAAAATCACATCATAGGGCGCCATCGTTTGGACCGTTTTAGCCGATTCCATCGCATCACCAAAAAACACGTGTATTCTTTCTTTTAACTTTAATTCCTCAATGTTCCGTGTCGCTTTTTCATAGCGCTTTGCATTTCGCTCAATCGTATAAATCTCAGCATCTGGCAGAGCTGTTGCCATTCGAATGGCGGAATAGCCAATCGCTGTCCCAACCTCAAGAATTTTCTTCGGCTTTTTCATCGAAAGAAGCTGCAGTAAAAGCTCGATGCTCACCTTTTCCATAATTGGCACATGATGCTCTTTTGCATAGATCTCTAATTGAGCGATTGCATCAGGACTTGGGTGAATTAAATGTTCAATATAATCATTTATTCGATCATCTTCGATAGTCATTATCTGTCTAGCTCCTTCATGACCTGAAAAAGAAGAGTCCTGCCTGTTGCAGCTCTCTTTCTCGTCAATCTTTCGTTCATCTAAGTAAAAACAACCCGATATATTTTACCACAAAGAAGTGGTAATTGCGAACCTATAAAATGGATATTTCAACGAAAAAAACTGCAGGCAATCTCGTGTTGTCTACAGTCTTTTTCGATTCACTTGTACGTTAATTGCTGCCTGTGATGTATTTCGCTTTTGCTTTATTATGCTCATTTAACGTTTTCGTAAATACGACTTCTCCATTTTTCTTCGCAAGGAAGTAAACGTAATCCGTTTTCTCTGGATGCAGAGCTGCTTTCCAAGAGGATTCACCAGCATTTGCAATAGGTCCAGGCGGCAGCCCTTTGTTGTTATACGTGTTATAAGGAGATTTCACTTTTAGGTCTTTGTAATAAACGCGGGATTTATGCTCACCAAGTGCATAAAGAACGGTTGGGTCAGTTTGAAGCGGCATGTCCTTTTTCAACCGGTTATAAAATACACTTGAGATTTTTGCCCGATCTGTCTTTTCTGTTGCTTCCATTTCAATCAGTGATGCCATCGTTAACACATCATGTATGGACATGTTTCTCTTTTTCATGTCTTTTTCATACGTTTTCACGTATTGATCTGTTTGTTTAATCATCGTTTCAATGATCGTTTCGAGCGATTCATCCTCACGATAAAATGGATACGTAGCAGGGAATAAGTAACCCTCTAACGGATGTTTCACCTGTTTCCCATTCACCTGTGATGTGACGGTTTTCGGATATTTTTTCATTAGTGTTTGAATAAAAGCAGGATCATCCAGCTTTGCTTCAACTTCCTTTGCTGAAAAATTCGTCTGATTTGCAATAATGGCTGCAATATCAGACAGCTGTCTTCCCTCTGGAATCACAAGCTGAAAGGCGTAATCAGTCCCGCCAGATGTCAGCTTTTTGATCAGCGTGTCTGCGTCCATTGTTTGTTTTAAATGAAAATATCCCGCTTTAAAGCCGGACGCCTTTTTGTATTTTGCATAATACGTGAAAATCGTGTCATTCGAAATGAGCCCATTTTCTTTTAAAATGCCCGCAATTTCGCGGACAGATGTCCCATTTGGAATATGAATATTAATGGTTTGTTTACTTTTTTGATCGACCGGTCCGAGTGCTGATTTAACATATAAAAAGCCTGATAATGCTGCAATGATGATGACAGCAAGGACAGATAACAGGACGATCCCCATTTTTCTTTTGAAGAATGGTCGTTTCTTTTGTTCTGAAAACATGCATGGCCCTCCTCACATCTAGCTTTTATAGTACATGATTCGACGGAGTTCGGCAATTCCTTGCTCATGCATGTCATGACAAAACTTGCCACAAAACGGCTAAACCAACGCCGCCACCGCTTCCAATAGCAGCGATGACATAGCTTCCATTCGGTAAAGCGTGCGCTTCATAAAATAATCTCACCATCATAGCAGCTCCTGACGCGCTGTATGGATGCCCAAGGCATAGTGCACCGCCTCTTCTATTGATCCGGTCATATGGTATACCCAGCGTCCGAGCAATAAGTGCTGCTTTCAGCGCAAACGCTTCATTGATTTCAAATAGCGCCACTTCCTCTGCCTTGATGTTTTCTTGATGTAAAAGTTTCTTGATCGCATCAATTGGTGAAGCAGCTGGAAAATGAGGATGTATCGCTGTCACAGCACTTCCGGCATACCGTAACATCGCCTTACATCCACTTGCTTCCGCTAGCGATCTTTCCATCACAGCGACGGCAGCTGCTCCGTCTGCTTCCTTACAGCTATTGGCGGCGGTCACAGTTCCTTTACCCGGCAAAAATACAGGTTTTGCCCGGTTGATCAGTTTTGCCATCGGTCTTATTTTAGCAGCCGCTTCATCTATGCTCAGTCCGTCAATCGAAACGATTTCTTCTGCATATGTACCATGTTTGAAGGCGGCTAAACTTCTTTCCCAGCTTAAAAGGGCATAGTCATCTTGTTCTTTTCTCGTGACAGAAAATGCCGACGCGGTCAGCTCTGCTGCTTCTCCCATATGCGGATCTCCTATCCACTCCGGTGAAAAGCGGGCTCTTTCTTTCATTGGTGATCTGGAAATGCTCTCAGTCCCGCCAGCGATATACATCGATCCCTCCCCCGATTGAACCATGACGCATGCTGTTCTGATCGCTTCAAGACCAGAGGCACATTGCCTGTCAATCGTCATACCGGGAACGTGTAAAGGGAGCCCTGCTTCTAATGAAGACAGACGGGCCATATTTCCACCGCCTCCGACGACATTGCCTAATATGACGTCATCCGGTGTCATGTTCTGAGACAAATGCCGAATAAGGGGAGCGGCTAATTGCTCTGGGCGATAATTTTTCAGCATCCCATTTTTGTCACCGAAGGGTGTTCGTTTTGCTTGTACAATCACCGCTTGCATGACAATTGCTCCTCCGCCCACCTTTTCATGCTCACGCGGGCAATTTTTCCGCCGGATGTTTCAATCATTTGATCAATCACAAGCCATTTTTTTGGTACCTTGTAGGCCGCAAGCTTTTCTTTAACAGCTTGTCGAACCACCTTTATTTGCTGCACTTGCTCCAGTATGGCAACAGGGATTTCACCCCAATATGGGTCAGGAACGCCAACCACAATCGACCGCTTCACCTCTGGCTGTTCATTTAGCACGCGCTCAATTTCCTCTGGGAAAATATTCAGTCCTCCATAGACGATCATGCCATTCTCACGACCGCTCATATACAGATAACCGTCTTCATCCAGCCACCCCATATCGTAAACAGTCAGCCACTCCTGCGGTGGTTTCTCCTCATGCAAGTAGCCTGAAAAAGTCATTGGGCTCTTCACATAAATCCTCCCTATTTCATATGGTTGACAGACAGATTGATCGGGGCGCCTTACTTCTACTTGAATGGAGGAGAAAGGCCGTCCAACAGAAGAAGGTTTTTGCAGAAAGTCATTTGAAGACAAATAAGAGACAAAACTTAACTCTGAAGTACCATAAAAATCAAAAAAAGTGATATATGGATAGTTGGAGACGAGCTGTTCTTTTGAAGAGATGCTCCAATCTGCTCCCGATGACATGACAAGAAGCGGATTGTCTCCTTTAAAAGCATCGATTTGCAGTAACGTTTCTGTCATTGTTGGGACAGTATACATCACTGTGATATCACCTGTGTCTAAGGCTTGCTTCGCTTTTCCTGGCACAAATTTTTCTAAAAGCGTCACTGTGCCGCCAAAGTATAATGTACTGATGGCACCATATAAAAAATGAGAGGATAAGAGCGTACCTAATATAAGAGCATGATCTTGATGAGTGATTCCAAATGAAGCGGCGGTCATTTGAAAGCTCTCGATCCATGATTGCTGACGCCTAATAAAGGCTTTAGGTGAGCCCGTTGATCCTGACGTAAATCCCATATAAAAGACAGGGTCCTTCTCGGTATCGCAGGTGTTATAAGGACTGTTGTCTGTGAGAAGGCTGATTCTTTCCTTCCATTCAGATATAGAAAGAATCGGCATGTCCACGCTGCCCTGTTCAAATCTTTTCATAAATCGATCCTCTATAATGGCGAGATCCGCCTCACTTAACAAGAGTTTTTCTACACATTCTTCATGACTCCATCTCGGATCAAGCGGAACGGCTGTCCACCCTGCACAAGCAGCGCCCGCAAATATTTGAAGAAAAGAAGCACCATTTGATAATAAAAAAGCGATTCTTTTTTGCTGATGAGCCGTTCCTTGTAACCACTGTGCCGCTCTCTGCACACGTTCATACCAATCTTGATATGTAATACTTTCTTGCTCATCTATGATGGCAATCTGATCTCGTTTCATTTCTGCATGTACTGCATAGCTTCCCGTTATTCTGATCAAACTGCACGCCTCCCTTTAGACAGATCCCTTTTTCGATATGACATGGCCTGAATGATTCTGACCGTAAAGACAGCACACATTCCCGCTTTGATGAGATCACCTGGAAGATAAATCAAACTAAGAAAAGCGGCCTGCGAGACCTTAATATGCATCATCATGGCTTGAAAAGGAATGCCGCACATATACAAAATCACAATACTGCAAACCGCATAGATCACAAAAAGACGCAGTGCGGTTACTTTTTTCAGCCGGTTTACCCATAGGCTGATCATGAAGGCAGCAGCCGGATAGGCAAGTAGAAAACCACCACTTGGCCCAAAAAAGACCCCAATTCCGCCTCTCCCGCCTGATAAAAGAGGTGCGCCTGCTGCCACAATCAATAGAAAAAGACATAAACTGATCAATGCTTGTTTTGGCTTTAACAGCCCCCCAGCAAGCAAAAGACCTGCGGTTTGCAATGTAATCGGTACAGGTGTAAATGTCAGTAAAATCGGCGGGATCAAGCCTAACATCCCGATAACTGCTGTCATTAACGCTATTTGCATCATATCTTGAATTCTCAATATTCATGCCCCTCACTCAAATTATTGTTAAAAACAGAGTAAAAGGTACAGTTCATTATGTCAACACAAAATAAATTTAAGTTAACATAATAATCGTAAAAAAAGACCTGTGAAGAAGATCAAGAAGATCTGTTCACAGGTCTTTTTTTTGTTCTTATTCTTCGTCTTCTTGATCTAAGAACGTATTTAGCGTTTCTTCAATCATATCCCACTCTTCATCCGTTTCAATCGGCTCTAGCTCGCCATCTTCACCGTCTTCATTCGGTGTGAAGCTTGATGCATGAATTTCAATTTCCTCATTGTCTTGCTCAGAAATTGGGTAGTAAAGGACATAAGATTTGTTAAAATGGTCGCTTTCAAAAGTAAATAGTACTTCGCAAAGCTGTTCATTTCCATTATCATCAACGATTGTAATTTGCTTTTCTCCGTGTTCCATTTGATTCACCTCATTTTAATTTAAGCTGTCTAAATATCCTTGCAGGATCATGACAGCCGCCATTTTATCAATGACTTTTTTACGCTTTTGTCTGCTCACATCTGCAGAGATGAGCATTTTTTCCGCTGCCATTGTTGACAGACGCTCGTCCCAAAGCACAACAGGAACATTGTACGTGTTTTCTAGCACTTTCGCAAATGATTGGCTGGCTTCGCCTCTAGGACCGACCGTGCCGTTCATATTTTTTGGAAAGCCAAGTACAATTTTATCCGCTCCATATTCTGCAACGATCTCAGACAGGCGGCTGAGACCAAAGTTTCCGCCTGCTTCATCAATTTTAATTGTTTCAATCCCTTGAGCTGTCCATCCCATTTCATCACTGATCGCAACACCAAGGGTTTTCGTGCCTAAATCTAAGCCCAAAATTCTCATGTTTTACGCCTCTTTATGTGTCTCTAAGTACGATTTAACCAATTCCTCAATTAATTCGTCTCGTTCTAGTTTACGAATTAGGTTGCGTGCATCCTGATGTCTTGGAATATAAGCAGGGTCGCCTGACAGCAAGTATCCGACAATTTGATTGATCGGGTTGTATCCTTTTTCTTGGAGTGCGTCATGAACTGTAATGAGCACTTCATTCACATTGGTTTCAGCTGAATCATCAGAGAAGTTAAACTTCATTGTCTTATCAAATGAACTCACTGCTTCTTGCACCTCTCTTCCAACATTCTACTAGCAAGCTTTTTTTCTAACCGCTCATCTAATACCATTATTCTACACTACATTGCCTGATTATAAAACGGATTTGACAGATTCTTCGACAGTTGCCAATGCTTCTTCAAGCTTTTCTGGTTGTTTTCCGCCTGCTTGTGCCATGTCTGGACGTCCGCCTCCGCCTCCGCCGCAGATTTCAGCTGCCTGCTTCACAAGCTTCCCTGCATGCAGACCTTTTTCGATCACGTCTTTTGTCACTCCTGCTGAAATATTTACTTTTCCGTTTTGAACGGCTCCCAGGACGATGACAGCTGATCCTAATTTAGCTTTCAAGTCATCAACCATTGTTCTTAAATGGTTCATATCTTTAGCATTTACTTTTTCAGTTAGTACTTTCACTCCACCAACTTCTGTCACTTTCTCTAAAATAGAGCCTGCTTCTGCTTGGCTTAGTTTCGCAAGAAGAGATTCGTTTTCTCTTTGAACCTCTTTTAAATCTGCCTGTAATGAAGCGATTCGTTTTGGGACATCCTTCGTATTTGACTTCAGCTCACTTGCAGCCTGCTCTAAAATCGCCAGCTGCTCATTTAATTCTTCATAGGCACCTTTACCAGTCACAGCTTCAATACGGCGTGTTCCAGCACCAATACCCGACTCAGATGCAATTTTAAACAAACCGATTTCCGCAGTGTTTTGCACGTGACAGCCACCGCATAGCTCGATGCTGTAATCGCCCACTTGGACAACACGGACAATATCGCCATACTTCTCGCCAAAGAGCGCCATTGCCCCCATTTCTTTTGCTTCGGCAATTGGTTTCAGGTCAATGGCAACAGAGATGCCTTCCCAAATTTTTTCGTTGACGATTTTTTCAATTTGAGACAATTCTTCTTTCGTCACTTGTCCAAAGTGAGAGAAATCAAAGCGAAGTCTGTTTTCATTTACCAATGAACCTGCTTGGTTTACGTGGCTGCCTAATACGTCTTTTAGCGCCTGATGCAGAAGGTGTGTCGCTGTATGGTTTTTGACAATGCCTTTTCGAAGAGCTGATTTCACTTCTGCAGTGACCTCGAGACCTTTTTGAGCCGTACCGCTTACGACGACTCCTTCATGGACATGCTGACCGTTTGGCGCTTTTTTCACATCTTTGATCTCAATGATGGCTTCTGCACTTTTTAGTGTTCCTTTATCCGCCACTTGTCCGCCGCTTTCCGCATAGAAAGGTGTTTCATCTAACAAGATTTGCACCGTGTCTCCTTCATGTGCTTCAGAGACAATTTCACCATTTTGAAGCAATTCAATAATACGGGCATCTGCTGTTAGATTTTCATAGCCAACGAAGGTGCTTTCTACTTTAATATCACCTAGAGCGCCGCCTTGAACCTGCATACTGCCGACATCTTGTCTCGCATTTCTTGCCCGTTCTCGTTGCTTCTCCATTTCCGCTTGGAAGCCTTCTCGATCAACTGTCATGTTCTCATCTTCTGCGTATTCTTCTGTCAGCTCGACAGGGAATCCATACGTGTCATACAGCTTAAATACATCTTCACCTGAAATTTGTGAGCTGCCTTTGTCTCTTTCTTTCTTGATCACTTCTGACAAAATGGCTAACCCTTCGTTCAGTGTTTCGTGGAAACGTTCTTCTTCGTTTTTGATGACTTTCGCAATAAATTCTTCTTTTGCTTGTACATCTGGGTAGAAATCCTTCATGATTTCAGCAACAACTGGCACTAAATCATACATAAACGGACGGTGGATATGGATCGTTTTTGCATAACGCACAGCGCGGCGCAGCAAACGTCTTAATACATATCCGCGGCCTTCATTGGAAGGAAGTGCTCCGTCACTTACAGCAAAGGCAACTGTCCGGATGTGGTCAGCAATCACTTTGAATGCTGTATCCTTTTCCTTTGTTTCGCCATAGCTTTCTCCAGAGATCGTTTCGACTGCGCGAATAATTGGCATGAATAGGTCTGTATCGAAGTTCGTCGGCACGTTTTGAATGACAGATACCATTCGTTCAAGACCCATCCCTGTATCAATGTTTTTCTTCGGCAGTGGTGTGTATGACCCATCTGGATTATGGTTGAATTCAGAGAACACAAGATTCCATACTTCTAAATAACGCTCGTTTTCCCCGCCTGGATATAATTCTGGATCGTTCATGTCGTGACCGTATGATTCACCGCGGTCATAGAAAATTTCTGTATTCGGTCCGCTTGGGCCCTCGCCAATATCCCAGAAGTTGCCTTCAAGACGGATAATACGTTCTTCAGGCACACCAATTTTATCTCTCCAAAGGATATACGCTTCTTCGTCCTCTGGGTGGACTGTCACAGATAATAAATTCGGATCAAAACCAATCCACTCGTCACTTGTGAGGAATTCCCACGCCCATTCAATGGCCTCTTCTTTAAAGTAGTCACCAATAGAGAAGTTGCCAAGCATTTCAAAGAACGTGTGATGGCGTGCTGTCTTCCCTACATTTTCAATATCATTTGTACGAATCGATTTTTGCGCGTTGCAAATACGCGGATTTTCAGGTACGACGCGGCCATCAAAGTATTTTTTTAATGTTGCCACACCACTGTTGATCCATAAAAGTGTCGGATCGTCATGCGGTACAAGAGACGCACTCGGTTCTACAGCATGTCCTTTTTCTTTAAAAAAGTCTAAAAACATTTGACGTACTTGAGCTGAAGTTAAAGTTTTCATTCAAAAAAATCCTCCCTTATCATTCATCAATCTCCACACAAACGAAAAAACATCCCGCCCTATGCAAGCACAAAACGACTTACACAGGGACGAGATGTTCTCGCGGTACCACCCTGATTATAGACAAATTCGTCTATCACCTTCACATCCGATAACGCCGGAAGAGAGCGGCAGTGTTTATCTGCACTCGGGACTAGCTTCCGTTAAAGGTCTGATAAGGCTTTTCTCAGCAAATAAAGCCTCTCTCTGCAACAGCTTTTTAACGTACTCGGGTCCGTCATTGAATTTCAATATGTATGAATCGAAATTATTATAGACAACTCGGCTCGTCTTGTCAATGAACGCTTCGTCTCATCAGGATATATTGCACAATGATCACCCTGATAATCGCAGCTGCTGGTACGGCTAAAATCATCCCAATTAAGCCAAACAGCTCCCCTCCTGCAAGCAAGACAAGCATAATGACGACAGGATGCATATGAAGACTTCGCCCTACAATGATCGGGCTGAGAACATTGCTCTCTAAAAATTGCAGCACCGCTACTGTGATCAGCACAATGATGACCGATTTCACTGAGATGGTAAACGCAATAAAGATGGCAGGAACTGCGCCAATAATCGGTCCAAAATACGGTATCACGTTCGTTGCTCCTATCAGCATCCCAAGGACAAGCGGATACGGGATATGAAAAAGCCAGAGCACAATAGCTGCTGCACCACCAATTAAAGAACAGACAAGCAGCTGCCCTCGAATATAATCACCAAGCGATTCATCCACTGCTTTGACAAAAGCATGCCCCCTCTTCCTAAATGATGGCGGTGTTAAATACCATGCCGCCCGCTTCATCGTGTTCATGTCCTTCACCATATAAAAAACAAGAAAAGGAATGAGTGCTGCGACTAATGCGTAATCAAATAAAACCTTACAGCTAAGGATCATCCGCTCAGCACTATTGGCTGCATATGTCTCCGATTGAACAATGAAGCGGTCCAAGCGCTCGTGAAGTCCGTCAGGCCAGTGGCTAGTATGACGATGAATATGTGATAAAGCGCCATTATAAGTTTCGGCGAGGACAGGAATTTGTTCTGACAGCTCATTTAACTGTGCGATCATTACAGGCGCTCCTTTATAAACCGCAAACCCAATCCCGCCAAAAAACAGGACATAGATGAGTAAGAGACTGACTGTTCTCGGCAGCCCTCGTGCATGCAGTCTTTCCACAATCGGATAAAGCAGATAAGAAATAAAAATGGCGATGAGAAGCGGAATGAGAACCGCCTTCAGCAATAAAAAAATAGGCATCCATAACTCGTCGAGCTGCAGTAAAATGAGCAAGGATGCAAGGACAAGCAGGACCCCTGCAGCATATATCAGAAATTGGATCGGACGTTTCTTCACCTTTTTCACCTCTTTTCTTATTGTTTAACCATCTTCTGCAATTATCCACGTAAATAAAATTTGTCCTAACTTTGTTAAAAATGAATACACATGAAACATACAGCTCCATCCAAAGTCACTATTTGCTGTAAAATCTCGTCAGAAAATATTCCATTATTTACTTCTTTTTACACAAGTTATGCTAGAATCCACTTTAGCTTTAGCCAATGAAACACAAGAGGAGGTTCTTCATGATCACATTCGAAGAAGTCAACAAGCATTATGGCCACTTCCATGTACTTAAGGACATTAACCTACATATTCAAAAAGGGGAGGTTGTTGTGATCATCGGTCCTTCAGGATCTGGTAAAAGCACGATGCTCAGGTGTATCAATCGTCTTGAAAGCATTGATGCGGGAAAAGTTCTCGTCAACCAAGTGTCTGTTCAGCATCCGAAGACCAACATCAATCTTGTCAGGCAAAATATCGGAATGGTCTTTCAGCATTTTCACCTCTATCCGCATAAGACGGTGCTTGAAAACATTATGCTTGCACCGATGAAGGTCAAAAAAGTGAGCAAGGAAGAAGCAAAGGAAACAGCTGAATTTTATTTAAATAAAGTCGGCATTCCTGAAAAAGCAGATACCTATCCTTCACGACTCTCGGGCGGACAGCAGCAGCGCGTTGCCATTGCAAGAGGGCTTGCGATGAAGCCAGAGGTGATGCTTTTTGACGAACCGACATCTGCACTTGATCCAGAGATGATCGGCGAGGTTTTAGATGTGATGAAGCAGCTGGCCCGAGAAGGCATGACCATGGTTGTCGTCACACATGAGATGGGCTTTGCCCGCGAGGTGGCCGACCGCATTGTCTTTATTGATGAAGGCAGAATTCTTGAAGAATCAACACCAGCTGCATTTTATGAAAAACCGCAGGAGAAACGTGCTCAATTATTTTTAAGCCGTATTTTAAATCACTAGGGGGAATGGTTTAATGAAAAAAATGAAACGCTTTGGCCTGCTGCTCTTTATGACTTGCTGCATCGCCGCTTTGGCTGCTTGCGGATCCACTGAAAAAGGCTCAACTGATGCAAAACAAGGAAGCTCATTAGAAGCCATTAAGAAAGATAAAAAAATTATTTTCGGTGTAAAAAATGACACACGTCTATTCGGTCTAAAAAATCCGAGCAGCGGCGAGATTGAAGGATTTGATATTGATATTGCAAAAGCCATCACAAAGGAAATACTTGGCGATGAAGGGAAAGCAGAATTTAAGGAAGTGACCTCTAAAACAAGAATTCCTTTGCTTCAAAAAGGAGATATCCATGCGATTGTTGCGACCATGACAATTACAGAAGAGCGTAAAAAAGAAGTCAATTTCTCAGATGTTTACTTTGAAGCAGGACAATCACTGCTTGTGAAAAAAGGAAGCGACATTCAATCCATTGATGATCTTAAAAAAGGAACGAAGGTGCTGGCCGTGAAAGGCTCTACTTCTTCTCAAAATATCCGTGAGAAAGCACCTGAAGCATCCGTATTAGAATTCGAGAACTATCAAGAGGCTTTTACAGCTTTAAAATCAAATCAAGGGCAAGTGCTGACAACTGATAATGCGATCTTATTTGGTATGGCAGATGAGGATTCAAATTACGAAGTTGTCGGCGGCACCTTTACAGATGAACCTTATGGCATTGCTGTGAAAAAAGGGGATCAAGAATTAACAGATGCGATCAATAAAGCCTTAAAAACGTTAAAAGACAATGGAGAGTATGACAAGATTCTTAAAAAATGGATCAAAGAATAACATTTGATTCGTTAAGATCAATGCCCTCAGGGTGAGCCGATCCATGGCTCCCCTGTTGATCAGGAAGGAAGTGAACTGATTGCTGCGGTTTTCCATTCTCACTGAAAATTTTCATCTTTATTTAGAAGGCTTTAAATATACCATTGGTGCAAGTGTCATTGCTCTGATTGGAAGCTTTTTGATCGGTACACTCATTGCCATTATGAGAATTGCGCCATTTAGGCCGCTCAACTGGTTCGGAACGGCTTATGTAGAATTTATTCGGAATATTCCGTTATTATTGATCACCTTTGTTTTCTTCTTCGGTTTACCGGTGCTAGGTATTGTAGCAGATGGCTTTACTGCTGGAACGATCGCTCTTGCTATTTATACGTCTGCCTTTATTGCTGAAGCCATTCGTGCAGGGATACAAGCTGTACCGCTTGGACAAATGGAAGCAGCCCGCGCTTCAGGTCTGTCATATGGCGGGACGATGCGGTATATCATTCTACCGCAGGCGATTAAAATCGTCATTCCCCCTCTTGGGAATCAATTTATTAACCTTGTCAAAAACTCCTCGATTTTAGGTGTCATTGCAGGGTTTGATCTCATGTATCAGGGAGACCTTATTGCATCTAGAACATTTGTGACGTTTGATGTCTACATCTTTGTTGCCATGTTCTATCTGCTATTAACCATTCCGCTCAGTCTAGGTGTTGGTTATTTAGAAAGAAGATTAGCAAGAAGCCACTAGAAAGGAGGAAACATCATCATGGATTTTATAGGTGCCTACCAGCCTGATCATCTCGCCTTTTTACTTGAAGGATTTGCTGTCACCTTAAAAGTGGCTTTTATCTCCATCATTTTGAGCTTTATCATTGGATTAGTCGTCGGCACATTACGGTTCGCTCAAATTCCGATTTTATCAAAAGTGCTCGCGGTTGTTGTAGAAACTATTCGGAATCTGCCGCTTTTACTGATCATCTTTTTCACGTATTTTGCATTACCTGAAATCGGCATCAAGCTAAGCATCACAGCCTCTGCCATTGCAGCTTTAACTGTGTTTGAATCCGCGATGCTGTCAGAAATTATTCGGAGCGGCCTTAAATCAATTGATAAGGGCCAGATTGAAGCAGCCAGGTCTTCTGGTTTAACCTATATTCAAACATTAAAAATAATTATTATGCCGCAGGCACTGCGCAGAATGGTGCCGCCAATTGTCAGTCAATTCATATCTCTTTTAAAAGATACGTCGCTTGCCGTCGTCATTGCGCTTCCAGAATTATTACATCACGCTCAAATATTAAACGGTCAAAGCCAATCCTATTTACTGCCGATTTTCCTATTGGCGGCTATGATGTATTTTGTCGTCAATTTCAGCTTATCCATTCTTGCAAGACGATTAGAATACAGGCAGGCGTAACAGCTCAGCTTATAGACAAACCCTGTGCCCCGGTCTGAAAAAAATAAAGGGCTAAAATGAAGATCATTTTAGCCCTCTTGTTTACATCATTCTCATAACACGTTTTCTTAGCTTTTTCATATCCCGCTTTGATGGCATATCATATCGGCTTGCAAAGTGATATGCAAGTGCACCTGCACCAAGCGTTAATAGTGAAGAAGTCATTTTGCCCATTCGAAATTCCCCCTTAACACTTATAGTTGAATTGAACGTTCATCGTCACTAAACAGATCATCTAAGCTGCTTAGTGTCCCGTCTTCCTCCACTTGGTGTGTCGATATTTTGCCTTTTGACAGCGTCAATTCAATAAAACAGCCCCAGCAATAATATTGATTGACCCCAATTTTTCCGATGTCTTTACATTTGCAATTTGGGCAAATGAGCATAATCAGCACCTCTTTACGTTCGGTTTAGAACTAGTGCTTCCTTTTGAACGTTCATCAAGGTTCCGGCAGCCTGCAGCTGTTTCCGAATCCCTGATAATTCTGTAAAGAAGCCGTCCGAGAGTTCATATGCTACGATTGTGCCCGAATTTGAGCAAAAGTATACATCTTCCAAAATGCCTAAATTTTCACCATCTGGCGACTGCATCATTTTCTTTTTTAACTTCGAAAATAACAAGGATGGGGCAGAGGAATCCATGCCTACTCCCTCCTGGCAGCTCACATATAAACCTTTGTCTGTCAGCTGATCAAAAGCAGAGAATGGAATGAGTGCACAGTCTTTCTTTTTCCCCTCTAACACATATCCTCCGCAGCTGCCTCCGGCTAAAAAGCAAATATCTTTTATGGAACCAAGCGATTGGGACAGCTCATCTGTATAGATCGTCATTCCTTCAAGTTCTCGGCATGTTCTCAAAATGTGCTCAACCACCTTTTGCGGAACAGTCTTAGCGTGTGCGTTTGCTTCATGACTCATACGAAGAAATGGCTTCCATGAACGGAATGGGTGAAGTTCTTTTCACGCTAAAAGGCTTCCGTATGGAAGCCTCAGATTGTTGACAAAGGGCTAAAATGATCTTGATTTTAGCCCTTTGTCTTTTTTCAGCGTGATAGAAAACCTTTGCAGTCTAGGAAAGACGAGCATCGGAGCGGAGCGAATTTGACATTCGTGAGCACCGGAGCGCAGGATTGACAACGAATGCGAGGGTTTGTCTACACGCTGAGGCTTCCATATGGAAGCCTTCTACTCATGCATAAAATCAAACGGAGTGATTCCCTCCATGCCAATATTTGCGTCATGTACGCTAAATGGAAGCTCTTTTTGGAGCGCTTCAAGTTCTGCATCCATGATTTGTTCGGTTTGCACTAGCCGCATCGTTAAGGACGTTTGTCTGAGGGAATCCTCATTGTTTTTCACGCCCCACTCCAGCGCTGATTCCTCGCCGCACAGTATTAAAAACTTTTTACTGCGTGTAATGGCTGTGTACAGTAGATTCCGCCGAAGCATTCGGTAATAGCTCCTGACGACTGGCAGCACAACAATCGGGAATTCACTTCCTTGTGATTTGTGAATAGAGCAGCAATAAGCATGGGTAAATTGATGAAAATCTTTTTTTGTAAAGGTGATTTCATTTCCATCAAAGGAGATCACAGCCATGTCTTCTTTTTCTGTATTTTCTTTTGCATAAAAAATCGAGACAATTTCACCGATATCGCCGTTAAAAATGTTGTTCTCCGGCTGATTCACAAGCTGAAGCACCTTATCACCTGTCCGGTACACCACATCACCAAACGGGATTTCCCTGCCCTTTGGTTTTTTAGGATTCAAAATGTGCTGCAGCATTTTGTTGAGCTCATTGATGCCTGCTTTTCCTTTATACATCGGTGCGAGTACTTGAATGTCCTTTGCTGAAAACCCTTTTTGAGCAGCATTGCTGACGACTTTCTCAATGACTTCTTTCATTTGATCAGCTGAACATTGAATGAAGGACCGATCCTTTGAACGTGCAGTAATATCCTTTGGCAGCACACCATTTTTCATATCATGGGCAAGTTCAACAATGGTTGAGCCGTCTGCCTGCCGATAAATATCTGTCAGGGTAACAGCCGGCACAGCTTTTGAGGCAAGCAAATCCCGTAAAACTTGGCCTGGTCCGACAGAAGGCAGCTGATGTTCATCCCCTACCATAATCACTTGGATATGATCAGGAATGGCTTTAAACAAATGATTCGCCAGCCAAATATCCAGCATACTTGATTCATCAATGATGACAAGCTTTCCTTCAATCGGCTGTTCTTCATCATGCGAGAAGCCCTCCGACCCGTTCCAGCCTAATAGCCTGTGAATGGTGACAGCTGGAAGCCCTGTTGATTCTGTCATCCGTTTAGCCGCCCGGCCAGTTGGTGCCGCAAGTACAAATGGGAAGGATTCATCCTTTTTATAATCACTCGGATCAAGAGATACACCGTGAAGATCACTGTAAAGCTCGACAATTCCTTTAATGACCGTCGTCTTCCCTGTACCAGGTCCGCCTGTTAAAAGCAGCATCGGGGACATAAGTGCCTTTTGAATCGCTTCCTTTTGTGTCGGTGCATACTGGACGCCTAATCGCTCCTCCAGCTCACCAAGTGCAAGGAGGAATTCTGATTCAGGAAATTGATCTGCATATTCCGTTTGGGAGACGATTTTTTGAATGCGTTTGGCGACACTTTGCTCCGCATAAAATAAGGATGGATGATAGCAGCGGTCATCTTCAATGATCATTTCTTTTCCTTCGCCAAGTGCAATGATCTGATCGGCAACATCCATTTCCGTCACTTTGTAATCATTGCCTGTTTGGTTGAGCAGCTTGCGGGTTTCGACGATCAAATCTTTCGTTTGTATGTACGTATGACCGTCCTGAAGACTGGCTGTCTCCACTGTATATAGCAAGGCTGCGCGAATCCGCTCTGGATCATTTCCTGAAATACCTGTTCTAGCGCCGAGCTCATCCGCCTTAATAAATCCGATTCCCTCAACATCCTTAACAAGCTGATAGGGATTTTCCTCGATCTTTTGCAGCGTTTCACTCTCGTACACTTGGTAAATCTTCATACTGAGCTGCGGACCAAAGCCATATTGATTCAGGCTGATCATGATTTGTTCCAGTCCTTGATGCTCCTGAAGCGCTGCGGCCAGCTTATCCGCCTTCTTTTTTGATAAGCGCGGTACATCGTACAAAACAGCTGGGTCACGCATAATTTTATGAAGCGTCTGATTGCCAAGCTTTCCCACGATTTCTTCCGCCGTCTTTTTTCCTATCCCCTCAAATAAATCACTTGAGAGATAATGTATGATGCCTTGCTTCGTTGTCGGTACTTCCTTTTGAAAATGAGTGGCCTGAAACTGTTCACCAAATTTCGGATGGCTTGTGACTTTGCCATAAAAGGTGTAGGTTTCCTCCTCATGAAGTGCTGGGAAGTAGCCTGTGACAGATGCTGTTTTTTCCTCTAAGTTTTCCGATGTTTCAATGACTTTCACCTTTAACACCGAGTATAAATTACTTTCATTATGGAAAATAACGGCTTGAATGGTCCCCTTTAAAAACGGTTCGTCCTCAAGCTTCATTTGATCTGGATGTTCCTGCACAGGTCTTCCCTCCTTCCATCTATTCTGCCTCTTGAATCAGCTTTTGCGCATGTAGTGCGAGCATATGGTCAGGCTGCACGTCAATGGCTTTCCCCAGCATCTCAAGCGCTTCGTCTTTTTTCTCTAAGTACGCATACGCAACCCCTAAATTATAAAAGGCGTCTGCATGCTGCGGATCACGCGTGATGACTTCAGTAAAAGTTGTCACCGCTTCTTCCAGCATGTGTTCATTGGCTAAGCACATGCCAAATTGGAATCTTGCTTCATTATCTTCTTCGTTTAGTTCAACGGCACGCTGAAGATACGGCATCGCAAGCTTTGGCTGCTCTAATTTGATGAGCGTCTGCCCGAGCATATAAAACAAATCACTATTTTCCATGCCCGCTTTTAGTGCTTGTTCAAAATAATCTTTCGCTTTCATAAAGTCTTCTTTTAGTGTATACACATTTCCTGCCCCGTAATAGGCTGCAGCTGCGGTATGATCAAGTTCAATTGCTTTTTGAAAAAAGTTTAAAGCACGTTCAAATTCATTGATACTTGAAAGTAAGTTCGCAAAGTTAATATATGGAACCGGATCCTTCGGGCTTTCTTCGATCGCTTTTGTAAAAGCTTCAGCAGCTTTTTCGATATTCCCTTGATTCAAGGCTTCTATGCCGATTTCGTTATGATTCATTCGCTCTCTCATCCTTTCATTAAAAAACCTCAACAGCGACGTTGAGGTTTTGAAACATGCTACACATACGACAGCTTTTGACCATCTTTGAAGACATCGTCAATTGTACCGCCGCCAAGACATTCGTCGCCATCATAAAAAACAACCGCTTGTCCCGGGGTAACAGCACGAACAGGTTCATCAAAGATAACCATCGCTTCTTGCTCACCTGTCATTTTGACCTTCACATGGTGATCTTCTTGACGGTATCTGAATTTTGCTGTGCACGTTAATTCACCGTTTTCTCCGACAATATGAGGACGAGTCCAGCTGATATTAACGGCTGAAATGCTTTCAGAGTATAAAAGTGGATTGTGGAAGCCTTGTTCAACAAACAAGATGTTTTTCTCCAAGTCTTTCCCAACAACAAACCAAGGATCACCACTGCCGCCAATGCCAAGTCCTTGGCGCTGACCGATTGTGTAATACATCAGTCCATCATGCTCCCCTTTTACTTCTCCGTCCATTGTCTGCATCACACCAGGCTGCGCAGGCAAATATTGACTGAGGAACGTTTTAAAGTTTCTTTCTCCAATAAAGCAGATACCTGTTGAATCTTTTTTCGTTGCTGTTGCGAGTTCTGCTTCTTTTGCCAATTCACGAACCCTTTTTTTCTCTAAATCACCGATTGGGAACATGACTTTATCAAGTTGTTCCTGTGTCAGCTGATTTAAGAAATACGTTTGGTCTTTGTTTGCATCAAGACCTCGCAGCATTTTGACTTCATCACCAGTTCTATCAACACGGGCATAGTGTCCTGTTGCCAAATAATCCGCACCAAGTGACAATGCATGCTCAAGGAATGCCTTGAACTTAATTTCTTTGTTACACATGACATCTGGGTTTGGCGTTCTGCCCGCTTTATATTCATCAAGGAAATATTGAAACACTTTGTCCCAATATTGCTTCTCGAAATTTACTGCATAATATGGGATTCCAATTTGGTTACATACGCGGATGACATCCTCATAGTCTTCCGTTGCTGTGCAAACACCATTTTCATCAGTGTCATCCCAGTTCTTCATAAATATGCCGATGACATCATAGCCTTGCTCCTTTAGCATAAGAGCGGCAACTGATGAATCGACTCCTCCGGACATACCGACCACAACTCTTGTATCTTCTGGTCTTTTTGTCATCTTCATCAACTCCAATTTCAATGAAACAACATACGCGTTTCGTTCTTCAGGTGCTTCGCTGTTTCATTTTTCACACACGAACAAAAGGAAGCATTTATTTGGCTAGGCGTTTGACAACAGCTGCTATCTTATGTGCCGCCTGCTTCACATGATCCTCTTCATTCCCAAGACCGAAGCTTATTCTGACTGAGGATGTCAGCTCTTTTGCTTCTTCGCCATACATGGCGCTTAACACGTGCGAAGGAAGGACAGATCCAGCCGTACATGCCGATCCGCTTGAAACAGCAATTCCTTCCATATCTAAATTCACAAGCAGCGATTCAATGGAGACGCCCGGGAAATGAACATTTAAAATGTGCGGCAATGTCTCTTTCGGATGTCCATTGATAGAGAAATTGAGAGATTCCTCTTCGAATACTTGCAGCATAGTTTCTTTGAGCTTACCATAATGCATCGCTTTTTCTCTTCTATTTTGCTTCGTTAATTGAACAGCTTCTGCAAGCCCAACAATTCCTGCAACATTTTCAGTGCCAGCACGGCGCTTTCTTTCTTGTTCCCCTCCGAATATTTGCGGAGAAAGTTTCACGCCTTCGTTTACATATAAAAAGCCTGTTCCCATCGGACCGTTCAGCTTATGGCCAGAAGCAGATAAAAGATCAATATGGAGATCTGCTGCATCAATGGGCACTGTGCCAAACGCCTGCACTGCGTCTGTATGAAAATGAGCAGTGTGATCACGTAGAAGTTCGCCAATGGCTTTGATTGGCTGAATCACACCTGTTTCATTATTGCCGTACATGACGGTCACAAGAATTGTGTCATCTCTCAATGCTTGTTTTAATTGGTCAAGATGAATCAATCCCGTTTCGTCTACATCTAAATATGTCACTTCAAATCCCAGCTTCTCTAGGCGTTCACATGTATGCAGCACCGCATGATGCTCTGTTTTCACTGTGATGATATGTTTTCCTTCATGCTGCCTTGCCATGGCAACACCTGTAATTGCCAGGTTGTCCGCTTCGGTTCCTCCGCTTGTGAGGATGATCTCCTGCGGTTTACAGTGTAATTCTCCTGCAATGACTTCTCTTGCTTCATCGAGCCACTTTCTTGCCTCGCGCCCATATGAATGAATACTAGAGGGATTGCCAAATATCTCTGTAAAATACGGCATCATCTTGTCCACAATACGCTGATCCATCGGCGTTGTGGCTGCATGATCTAAATAGATTCGTTCCATTTCCGGTACACCTCTGATCTAAATATAGAACATATACGAGTCTTGATCCCCGTCATCTGTGTAGCTTGCCAAGTCTTCAAGAGTTGTATTGTCTAGTACGTCTTTTACTGCATCACGAATACGAATCCATAGTTCACGCTTTGCTGGTTCTTCGTTTTCGATGACTTCAACAGGACTAATTGGTCCTTCTAATACACGAATAATATCACCTGCTGTGATCTCGTTTGGTTCATGTGCAAGAACATAGCCGCCATACGCACCGCGGATACTTTTTACAAGACGGGCATTCCGGAGTGGTGATACAAGCTGCTCTAAATAATGCTCAGACAAATCATTGTTTTGAGCGATTGATTTTAATGATGTAGGGCCTTCGCCATGTTTTTTGGCTAATTCGATCATGATCGTCAGACCATATCTGCCTTTAGTTGATATTTTCAAGTTAAACACCTCTGCGTTTTCTATTCTATGTCATCAATTATTTTTCTGATTTCATATACGCTGATATATAGACCAAAAGCAATTATATCATACTTTCAGCCAACTTTCATTTACGGGTACTGAGCATAATAGAAGGACGCATCCCTTTTCTATTTGAAGAAATTTCGGTACTCTATACAAACAAGACATTGCTTTAGGAGAGATAATTATGAAACCTTTAGCGTACCGGATGCGCCCAAGTCATATTAAAGACATTATTGGGCAGGAGCATCTTGTTGGAGAAGGTCAAATTATTAGACGAATGGTCGAGGCAAAACATTTATCCTCGATGATTTTATACGGACCGCCGGGCATCGGCAAAACATCGATTGCGACCGCAATTGCTGGCAGTACTAGCATTGCTTTTCGTACATTGAATGCGGTCATTCATAACAAAAAGGATATGGAAGCTGTCGCCGCTGAAGCGAAAATGAGCGGACAGGTGATCCTTATTTTAGACGAAGTCCACCGGCTTGATAAAGGGAAGCAGGATTTTCTCCTTCCTTATTTAGAAAATGGCATGATCATTTTAATTGGCGCAACGACAGCTAATCCCTATCATGCGATCAATCCTGCCATCCGAAGCCGGACACAAATATTCGAGCTGAAGCCGCTTGAAACAGAGCAAATTAAAGCTGCGTTAACAAGAGCCTTACAGGATGAGCATCGCGGGCTTGGCGGTTATGAGGTGACCGTGGACGATGAAGCGATGAATCATTTTGCCAATGGATGCGGAGGAGACGTGCGTTCTGCTTTAAATGCACTAGAACTCGCTGTCTTGTCGACAAAAGCTGATGAGACAGGGCATATCACAATCACTCTTGCCGCAGCAGAAGAATGCTTACAAAAAAAGAGCTTCTCACATGACAAGAATGGTGATGCTCATTATGATGTCCTCTCGGCTTTTCAAAAATCCATTAGAGGATCTGATACAGATGCGGCGCTGCATTACCTTGCCAGATTGATCGAAGCAGGAGACCTTGAAAGCATTTCAAGAAGATTACTCGTGATGGCTTACGAGGACATTGGCTTAGCCAGTCCGCAGGCAGGCCCCCGCGTGTTAAGCGCAGTACAAACAGCAGAAAGAGTCGGTTTCCCAGAAGCACGAATTCCGCTGGCGAACGCAGTGATTGAACTGTGTCTTTCTCCTAAGTCCAATTCGGCATATAAGGCGATTGATGCGGCACTTGGTGACATTCGCACAGGGAAAATTGGTGAGGTTCCAACTCATTTAAAGGATGCACACTACAAAGGCGCCACAGCACTCGGAAGAGGTGTCGATTACTTATACCCACATGATTACGAGAACGGCTGGGTGAAGCAGCAATATTTACCTGATCCGCTGAAAAACAAGCAATACTATGTACCGAAGCAAACCGGAAAATTTGAAGGTGCATTGAAACAGGTCTATGAAAATTTAAAACGCCAAAAATAAAAAAAGCCCCCTGCATATTAGCAGGCGGGCTGTTTATTTATCCTTCACACGTGTAATCGGAATATCCTTTAAAAGCTTCATAATGACATGACCACCCATGATCAGTCCGGCAACAGACGGAACGAACGCATTGGATGATGGCGGCATTTGCGCCTTGCGAATCTTCGCTTCATCATTTCCAACTTCTTTTCTGACATCTTCGCGAATGACAATCGGACTTTCGTCAGAGAAAATGACTTCAATTCCTTTACGAATCCCTTCCTTACGCAGACGTGTTCTCACGACTTTTGCAATAGGATCAGTATGTGTTTTTGAAATATCATCAATTTTAAAGCGTGTCGGATCTGTTTTGTTCGCAGCTCCCATACTTGAAATGATGTTCACACCGCGTTTCAGACACTCTTTCATCAAATGAATTTTATAGTGAATGGTATCTGAGGCATCAATGACATAATCAAGCGGATACTCAAAAAATTGCTCGTATGTTTCCTCTGTATAAAACATCTTAAGCGCAACAACTTCACATTCTGGATTAATATCAGCGATTCTCGCCTGCATTAAGTCAACCTTTGGCTGGCCAACTGTTGATAGCAATGCTGGAAGCTGACGGTTTACATTTGTAATATCAATATCATCTTTATCAACAAGAACAATACGGCCAACGCCTGAACGAGCGAGTGCCTCTACTGCGAATGAACCAACGCCGCCCACACCAAGCACTGCAACTGTACTGTTTTTTAGTATATTTAAGCCTTCCTTGCCAATGGCAAGCTCGTTTCTTGAAAACTGATGTAACAAGTGCCTCACTCCACCTTTATTTAAAATGAATCGAAAGAATCATATCATATTCAGACTTCTCCGTCATCCTTCTCTAAAAGAAAAAAACACAAAAAAGTCCCGATGACGCCGCCAGCATTTCCTTCGTTTTGAACCCCGCACCATGCAGGTGGGTGCTTTCTTCCTGACTTTATAAGTCCTCTAATGAGGCATTTATGCAGAAAGGAAAGGCAAGCTCCCGTATAAAAAAATGTTCGGTCAAAACTAGGTAACCACCGTACGTATCAGGACTTTATTTATTGATTGATGAAAGCATATCATAGGCATATTTCTTTTTCAAGCGTTTACATACCTATAAACATGCGCCTATTTTACTGTTTTACTTTTGTTTTAATCGCTAAACTCAGCTCATCAAGCTGCGCCTCGCTCACATGGCCAGGGGCATCTGTGAGAACGCAGCTCGCACTTGCCGTTTTCGGGAATGCAATCGTATCTCTTAAGTTAGAGCGGCCTGCAAGCAGCATCACTAAACGGTCAAGCCCAAGCGCGATTCCGCCATGCGGAGGAACACCATGCTCAAACGCATCCAGAAGGAAGCCGAATTGTTCGTAAGCTTCATCTTTTGAAAAACCAAGTAAGCCAAACATTTTTTCTTGAATGTCCTTTTCAAAAATACGAATAGAACCTCCGCCAAGCTCGTAGCCATTCAGCACAAGATCGTAAGCCTGTGCCTTCATGTCTTCTGGGCTTGTTTCAATTAATTCAAGATCATCGCGAACTGGCATTGTGAATGGATGATGGGCAGCATAGAAGCGGCCTTCTTCTTCATCCTTTTCAAGCAGCGGCCAATCGACAACCCATAAGAAATTGAATACAGACTCATCGATTAATTCAAGCTCTTTACCAAGTTTTAAGCGAAGTGCACCAAGTGCATCATGAACAACAGACGTCTTATCTGCGACAAAGAGTAAGAGGTCGCCTTCTTCAACTTGCAGCTGTTCTTTTAATTCAGCTTGCTTTGCATCATCAAAGAATTTAGCGATAGGACCTTTTAATTCAATCCCTTCTGCTTTTAGCCAAGCTAGACCTTTTGCTCCGTAGTTCGCTGCAAATGCACCAAGTGCATCAATGTCTTTTCTTGAGTAGTTCGCTGCAGCCCCTTTTACATTGATGGCTTTCACAGCTCCACCATTTTTCACAGCTCCACTAAACACTTTGAAATCGGAGTCTTTTACCGTATCTGAAATGTTAACCAGCTTCATCTCAAAACGTGTATCTGGTTTATCAGATCCATAGGAATTCATCGCTTCATCGTATGTCATACGAGGTAATGGCAATGTAAGGTCTACACCTTTGACATCTTTCATTACCTTCGCCATCATCTCTTCAGCAAGCGTCATAATGTCCTCTTGACTCATAAAGGACATTTCAATATCGACTTGTGTGAATTCCGGCTGACGGTCAGCACGCAAGTCTTCATCTCTAAAACAGCGGGCAATTTGATAATAACGGTCCATCCCAGAAACCATCAGCAATTGTTTAAATAATTGCGGAGATTGAGGCAGTGCATAAAATTCTCCCTCGTGTACACGGCTTGGAACAAGATAGTCACGCGCACCTTCTGGGGTACTTTTCGTTAAAATTGGTGTTTCAATGTCTAGAAAGCCGTTGTCGTCTAAGAAATGGCGGAATGCTTTTGTGACTTCATGTCGCATTTTCATTGTTTCAAACATTGCAGGGCGGCGAAGATCCAGGTAACGATATTTTAAACGAACATCTTCTGATACCTCGTCTGCTTGATCTGAAATCACAAATGGAGGAGTCTTCGCTTCATTTAAAACGGTGACCGTTTCGACTTGAATTTCAATTTTGCCCGTTTTTAAATTTGGGTTGATCGTTGCTTCTTCTCTTGCGACAACCGTCCCTTTAATATCAAGGACATATTCGTTACGAATTGATTCTGCTGTCTCAAGCGCCTCTTTTGATAAGTCTGGATTGAAGACAACTTGTACAATCCCTGAACGGTCGCGCAAATCAATAAAGATTAAACCGCCTAGGTCACGCCTTTTTTGAACCCATCCTTTTAATACAACTGACTGACCGATTTGGTCTTCTGTTACTTCTCCACAATAAAAAGTTCTACCAAACACAAACATTCCACTCCTTCTTTACGCTTTCTGGTGGGCCTTCAACATTTGAATCAGCTCATCAAGCTTCACTTCAATTTGTTCACCCGTAGTTGTATCTTTCACATTCACAATTTGCTGTGCAAGTTCATCTTCACCAAGAACTGCAATAAATTTGGCTTTTAAACGATCAGCTGCTTTAAATTGTCCTTTTAGTTTCTTCCCTGTATAGTCCATTTCACTTGAGATACCTTCTTTTCTCAGACGGTTTAATAATGAAACAGAATAATCCTTCGCTTGATCTCCAAGAGCAGCAATGTATAAATCAATACCATCTTGCAGAGGAAGCTCAATTCCTTCAGCATCGATCGCTGATAGGAAACGCTCAATACTCATCGCAAATCCGATCCCTGGTGATTCAGGACCGCCAATTCCTTCAACGAGTCCATCATAACGGCCGCCGCCGGCTAATGTTGTAATCGCACCAAAGCCTTCTGCATTACTCATGATCTCAAATGCTGTGTGATTGTAGTAATCAAGACCGCGCACTAAATTTGGATCGACGACATACTCAATGCCTATATCTGATAAGTATTGTTTGACCTTTTCAAAATACGTCCGTGATTCTTCATTTAAGTAATCTTGAATGGATGGAGCTGTTGTCATCAGTTCATGATCACGATCCTTTTTACAATCAAGAATGCGCAGCGGATTTTGATGTAAACGAGTTTGACAGTCGTGACAGAATTCCTCAATTCTTGGCTCAAAGTGCTTGACCAGTGCTGTGCGGTAGTCTGCACGGCTCTCTTTGTCACCAAGGCTGTTAATGACGAGCTTTAAGTTAGAAAGACCTGCTTTCTCATATACACTCATCGCAAGTGAAATGACCTCTGCATCAATGGCAGGATCCTTGGAACCAATCGCTTCGATCCCAAATTGATAAAATTGACGATATCTTCCTGTTTGCGGACGTTCATAGCGGAACATTGGTCCGATGTAATACAGCTTAGTTGGCTGAGCCGGCTGGGCAAACAATTTATTTTCAACATAAGAACGGACGGTTGAAGCTGTTCCCTCTGGACGGAGTGTGATGCTGCGTCCTTTTTTATCTTCAAATGTGTACATCTCTTTTTGAACGATATCAGTTGATTCGCCTACTCCCCGTGCAAACAGCTCTGTATGCTCAAAAATCGGTGTGCGGATTTCTTTGTATTGAAAGGCTGCACATGTATCTCTCGCAATTTGTTCAACATACTGCCAGCGTTCTGACTCTCCAGGTAAAATATCCTGTGTGCCTCTTGGAATATTAAAACTCATTTTTCGTCCTCCTACGACCATCATTCATTTTTTATGTGGACATATAAAAAACCCCCGCCTCTACTATGTGTATAGTAGGGACGAGAGTTATACCCGTGGTGCCACCCTAGTTGGAACATGATCAAGCATGTTCCCGCTCAAATCCTTAACGCAGATTCACGTTCTCCGCCTATTGACTCATTTTTCGAGCGTTCAGCAGGAAACCTACAGAGTGTTCTTTCGTGATAAATGCCATGCGGATTCGCTTTCAGCCTAAGGCGATTCCTCTCTGCTCACGCAATTTACCCTACTATTCTCTATCATCAGTTCCACATTTTAAATTTTCAAGTGTGTTGATTTATATTATAATAAGGTCGGTGCTGCCACTCTGTCAACCCTTGCCGTGCCTCTTTTTCTTTTCCAGCTCTTCTTTTGACGTACATCCGTATTCAGATGCGGTTTCTTCAAGGAAGCCCGGCTGATCCATTTCGTCATGCTGCCAGCGGTCGATATCACGATGTCCATTATATTGCACTCGTCCTAATTTTCTGCTTAATCTCATGTTTGTACATCCTTTTATCACATTTTTATTTAGTATAAACAGATTGATTCATTTTTATTAGGGAAACTGCAAGGAATTCATCCACTACATAACGAATTAACATTCATCGGTTTTACAAGGGAGGGGAAAACACCGTTTTGAATCTGAAAAAACACAATCAAATGATGATGCTGCTTACTTGTTTTGTTCTCATCGCGAGTTCTTTGCCTATGACACATGCTACAGCACAAACAGATCAAGCTGTGGTCGCAACAGATGAAATCAATGTGAGAACGGGCCCTGGTTTAAGCTATGGAATCGCAGCTGTTGTAAAACGCGGCGAAAGTTATCCTATTCTCACTGAACAAGGAGAATGGGTGCAGATCCAATTATCAAACGGACAAAAAGGCTGGGTCGTCTCATGGCTGATCACCACATCATCCGGCGCTCAAAAAACAGAGAAACCAAAGGCGCAAGGTCAAAGCACGGCTGGAGGCAGTACCATTACATCGACAGCTTCCGACCTTCGCATCCGGACAGGCCCTGGGACTTCCTATGAAGTGATTGGTACTTTCCCGCAAGGCGCTTCCGCTAAAAAGCTAGAGACAAGCGGCGAATGGACGAAAATTTCGTATAAACAAGCAGAAGGCTGGGTTCACTCTGATTATGTTTCAGGGGGGCAGAAAACTTCTCAATCAAGCTCCGGCGGGTCTTCTCGCTCTAACCAGACAGGCACAGTTGGCGTATCGAGCTTGAATGTGAGGCAATCCGCGGCACCAAATGCACAAGTCGTCGCTTCACTTGCCCGCAACACACAGATCACCATTTTGCGAGAGCAGAACGGCTGGTATGAAATTGAGGGGAAAGGCGTAAAAGGCTGGGTTGCAAGCTATTACATTGTCACAGGCAAAGGAGCAGGCTCTGCACCTGAAAAGAGTTCATCCTCTTCGGCTTCTGAGCAAAAAGCGTACATTGTCTATGACGGCACCAACATTCGTAAAAGCGCTTCTACCTCTGCTGGGATTGCAGAAAGAGCAACAAAAGGAGCTGCCTATCACATTGTTCGGACGCAAGGTGACTGGTATGAGGTGACACTATCGAACGGCGGGACTGGCTATGTGGCGAGCTGGGTCGTTCAAACGAAGAAAAATAGCAGCGAAGCGCCAAGACCTCAGCATGATTCATCGTCTGGAACTGGTTCTTTAAAAGGAAAAACGATTGTTCTTGACCCTGGTCATGGTGGAAAAGACAGCGGCACAATTGGCGCAGACGGTGCTTTTGAAAAGAACATCACCATCAAAACCGCCAATTTATTGGCAGGCAAATTAAGAGCTTCTGGTGCAAATGTGTATTTAACAAGAAGTGATGATACCTTTATCAGCCTTCAATCAAGGGTGGCAACATCTCATTACCGAAATGCAGATGCATTTATTAGTCTTCATTATGATAGTTTTATGGACCAAAGTGTTAGAGGAAGTACAGCGTATTATTATCAAGCAGCAAAAGATCAGCAGTTAGCGACAAGCGTTCATTCCGAAGTCGCAAAACGCTCTCAAATCCCTGATAAGGGTGTCAAATTCGGAGATTACTTTGTTTTAAGAGAAAATAAACGCCCTTCCCTTTTATATGAACTCGGGTACTTAAGCAACCCTCAGGAGGAAGCGATCATTTATAGCGCCTCTTACCAAGAACGAGTCACAGAAGGAATGACTGAAGGATTAAAACAATATTTCCGTTAAAAAGAAAGAGAGGCCTCTGCGCCTCTTTTTTGTTTGACCACAAAAGAAAAAGACTCTAAACAAACTCCCGCATGAGTTCATCTACAGTCTAAAGAGAATCTATTCTTTGCTGTCCATCAAGATCGTGACTGGTCCTGAATTGGTCAATGACACGTCCATCATCGCACCAAAATGGCCAGTTTCTACATGAATGCCTTTTTCCCTAAGTGTTTTATTGAAACATTCATAAAGCGAATTGGCTGCATCCGGCTTGGCGGCTTTCATAAAATTCGGCCGTCTGCCCTTTCTCGTATCACCATAAAGGGTAAATTGAGATACAGACAGAACGCTTCCTTTCATGTCCAATAATGAACGATTCATTTTCCCATTTTCATCTTCAAAAATACGTAAATGTGCAAGCTTTTCAGCTAAGTAAAGCACATCTTCTTCTGTATCTTCGTGTGTGACACCAACGAGCACCATATAACCTTCGTTAATGGCACCTGTGATCTCTTCTTCTACCTTCACAGATGCATTTGTCACACGCTGCACAACAAGCCTCATAGACGATATACTTCCTTTCTAATTCATGAATCGGCGAACAGAGTAAATGTCTTTGATTTGTTTAATGCGTTCGACTACTTTGTGCAAATGATTAATATTTTGAATAAAGATCGCCATATGGATCGTCGCCACTTTGTTACGATCAGACTTCCCAGAAACAGAGGAGATGTTCGTTTTGGTTTCGTTAACTGCTTGAAGCACCTCATTGAGTAAGCCGCGTCTATCATATCCTAATATTTCAATTTCCACATTGTATTCTTTACGGTTTTGAGCAGGCTGCTCATGCTCCCACTCGACCGGAATTAACCGCTCCTTCGCTTCTCCTGTCTTCACGTTCGGACAGTCCTCACGGTGAACAGATACGCCACGGCCCTTCGTAATAAAACCGACAATGCTATCGCCAGGAACAGGGTTACAGCACTTAGATAAGCGGACAAGCAGGTTATCAATCCCTTTGACCCTTACGCCAGCTTCCCGTTTTTTCCCGTGATACGTCTTTGGTTCCACCGTCACTTCTTGAACGGTTTTCTCTTGCTCTTCTTGATCTCTTTGTTTTCTTTCTTTTTCCGTTAAACGATTGGCAACTTGTAGTGCAGTAATGCCGTTATATCCAACAGCTGCATACATGTCCTCTTCGTTTGAAAAATTAAATTTGTCAGCCACTTTTTGCAGGTTTTCAGCGGTCAGAATGTCTTTGACATCAAACTCAAGGTTTTTGATTTCTTTTTCTACGAGCTCTCGGCCTTTTTCGACATTTTCTTCACGGCGCTGTTTTTTGAAAAACTGTCTGATCTTGTGCTTCGCTTGGGAGGTTTGGGCAAGCTTGACCCAATCCTGACTTGGCCCGTAGCTGTGCTTTGATGTCAGAATTTCAATAATGTCACCTGTTTTTAGTTTGTGATCAAGTGTGACCATTTTACCATTGACCTTGGCACCGATCGTTTTATTCCCAATTTCCGAGTGAATTCGGTAAGAGAAGTCAATCGGAACTGAGCCCGACGGCAGTTCAATGACGTCTCCTTTTGGAGTAAACACAAACACCATATCAGAGAAGAGATCGATTTTTAACGATTCCATAAATTCTTCTGCATCTGTGGATTCGTTTTGGAATTCAAGAATTTCTCTAAACCAAGAAAGCTTCTTCTGGAAGACCGCTTCTTCCGTTGATTCTGCTGACTCTTTGCCTTCTTTATATGCCCAGTGTGCCGCAATCCCATATTCTGCAATTTCATGCATTTCCACTGTACGGATCTGAACTTCAAGCGGATCACCTTTTGGTCCAATCACCGTTGTATGAAGAGATTGGTACATGTTCGGCTTTGGCATCGCAATATAATCCTTAAACCTGCCTGGCATCGGTTTCCAGCATGTATGGATAATACCGAGCACCGCATAACAGTCTTTAATGCTGTCGACCAAAATACGAACGGCAAGCAGATCATAAATTTCATTAAACTGCTTATTTTGCAAGACCATTTTGCGATAAATGCTATAAATATGTTTTGGTCTTCCGGAAAATTCGGCCTTGATGTTCACCTCAGACACGCGGTCTTTCACTTCATTGACAACCTCGTCCAAGTATTCCTCGCGTTCCGCTCGTTTACGCTTCATCAGATTCACAATTCGGTAATATTGTTGCGGATTTAAATAGCGGAGTGCTGTATCTTCAAGCTCCCACTTAATCTTTGAAATCCCTAATCTGTGCGCAAGCGGTGCAAAGATTTCAAGTGTTTCATTTGAAATTCTCCGCTGCTTTTCCTGCGGAAGATGTTTGAGCGTTCTCATGTTATGAAGACGGTCTGCCAGCTTAATCAAGATCACGCGGATATCCTGCGCCATTGCAACAAACATTTTTCGATGGTTTTCGGCCTGCTGTTCTTCTTGTGATTTATATTTAATCTTCCCGAGCTTTGTGACACCATCAACAAGCATTGCTACTTCTTCGTTAAAATGCTCTTTTAAATCCTGTAATGTCACATCTGTATCCTCAACTACATCGTGCAGGAAACCGCCTGCAATGGTTGATGGATCCATTTCAAGGTCAACAAGAATGCCCGCCACTTGAATTGGATGGATAATATAGGGCTCACCAGATTTCCGGTATTGCTCCTTGTGTGCATTTTCAGCATATTCATATGCTCGCTCTATAAATTGAATATGTTCAGCGGACAGGTATTCTCTTGCCTTGTCAATGACCTGCTGCGCCGTTAAAACTTGTTCGTTCGCCATGGAATCACCTTTTTAAATGAAAACTGTATTGTAGTTTATTATCAAGAAAAATTCGATAGATGTAAAGAGAAGAAGTCCGCTAAAAGATTTTTGATAGGAAAAAAGCACCCTTCTTACTGAGTGCTTTTTACGAAAAACTCCATTAGTATTGCATTAACGTCATGATGTCGTAGCCGTCAAGCTTCTTTCTGCCATCCAGATACGTCAGCTCAATCAAAAATGCAATTCCTGCCACAACGCCGCCTAATTCCTCTACAAGCTTGATGGACGCTTCAATTGTTCCACCAGTTGCCAGTAAGTCATCTGTAATTAGGACACGCTGACCAGGACGAATCGCATCTTTATGAATCGTTAATACATCTTTACCGTATTCCAAGCCGTAATCGACTTTAATGACTTCACGAGGAAGCTTTCCTTCTTTACGAACCGGTGCAAAACCTACACCAAGTGCGTATGCTACAGGGCAGCCAATAATGAATCCACGCGCTTCAGGTCCAACAATAAGATCAATGTCTCTTTCCTTCGCGTATTCAACGATCTGATCCGTTGCATAACGGTACACTTCGCCTTTATCCATTAACGTTGTAATATCTTTAAATTGTACACCTTCCTTTGGGTAGTCAGGTACAACTGTCACATATTGTTTTAAATCCATCTTTTCCTTTTCCTCCTCGTACGTCAAAGCACAGGTGAGACTTCGCTCATCATGCTATTCAGCCATTCCTTCAGCTCTTTAGCTGAGGAATATGTTAGTGTTTGATCGAGTTCCATCAATCGTTGTTTTGCTGTATAGGACGCTGATGCCGTTAAATCTTTTTTAGGGGCATCAAGTACTATTGACAGCACACCATTCTCTATTTTAACAAAACCGAGTTCAAAAAACACCTTTGTCATAAAAATGATTGTATCTTTTGTCCAGCCTCTATGTTTGGCAAGCTCCATTCCTTGTTCTTTAATAGGAAAACTTCCCCGTTTAAACAAGAACCCATAAAACCATTTGAATTGGTCACGGCTTGGGAAAGAAGACATAAAATGATCTTCTTTTCTTTGAAAAACCGTATAAATTCTGGCAGGCTTTTGATTTTCTAAAAGCTGCTTCAGCAATTGCTCATCTGCGGGAACATCCACAAAGACCACATACTTTCCGTGTACATCAAACGTTGATACATTTTCTGCATGAACATGTTGAATGGGGATAGCGACATCCTGTTTTGTTGCTTCATCAAAACAGACAACCAAAGATTTTTCTGAATCAAGTGTCGAAACTTTCTTGTCCCAATCCTTTTTCCCGCGCAGATCAAACAACTGCCATTCATCAACACGTGCATCTTTTAGCATCAGCTGGGGCTTCTTCCGGTTATTCCATTCATTGACGGACATTTCTCCAATCACGGAAATGCGGCTTCCTGGAACAATTTCATCTTTTAATTTCCCTTGGTGAAAACCGACACAGTCAAGCAGCTTGTCTTCGTCCTTCAGAGACATTTTAATATGGTTGTGATTTGCCCCAATTGTTCGGATATCTTCAAGCTTCGCATCTTCAATCATAATGAACGGTTTTGGGTTTGACATACCAAATGGTGACAGCATCCCCGCTTCTTCAATCGCTTGAACCGTCAATTCGTCTACCTTGCACACAGCATCGACCCGCTGAATTGGAATAAAATCTTCTTCCGTCAATGTTTCATTTGCATATTGATTTAATCTTTCCCTTAGTAAAGCGACATCATCCGCTCGAAGTGTCATCCCTGCTGCCATCGGATGCCCGCCGAAATGCGGCAGGATATCACGGCATTTGCTTAAATGGAAAAATAGATCGAAGCCAGGAATACTCCGGGCTGATCCTTTTGCCATTTGCGTCTCTTCATCTATTCCAAGCACAATCGCCGGACGAGAAAAAGTATCCGTCAATTTAGAGGCAACAATTCCGACAACGCCCGGATTCCAGCCAGCTTTCGCTACAACGATTGCAGACTGGTCATCGCCTGCCTCTTCCACCATTTGAATGGCTTCCTCTGTAATCGTACTGACAATCTTTTGTCGTTCTTTATTCAGTTCCTGTACAAAACGAGCCAGCTCTTCTGCTTCATCCTTATCCTCAGTCATAAGAAGGTGAACAGCTGGATCTGCCTGTTCAATTCGTCCTACAGCATTCAGCCTTGGCGCAATTTGAAAGCCGACCGTTTCCTCGTTCGCTTCTTCTAAAGTGGCTCCCGCTTCTTTCAATAACGCTTTCAGCCCCGGTCTATTCGACTGACGAAGCTGCATAAGCCCTTTTTTGGCGAGCCATCTATTCTCATCATGAAGCGGTACAAGATCCGCGATTGTCCCGATTGCTGCAAGATCTAACAGCTGAACTGGCAGCTCCCCAAGAAGTGCATGCGCCACTTTAAACGCTACACCTACACCAGCAAGTTCTTTAAAGGGATACTCGCATCCCGGCTGCTTAGGATGGACAATGGCAAGTGCCTCAGGCAACTCCTCACTTGGTTCATGGTGATCTGTAATGATCAGGTCTAGCCCTATTTCTTTTGCAATACGTGCTTCATTTACAGCAGCAATGCCTGTATCAACCGTGATGACAAGCGATGCTCCTTGCTCCTTGATATATCGAAAAGCCTGTTCATTAGGCCCATAGCCTTCTTTAAACCGATCTGGAATATAAAAGTCTACTATTGCAGACCGCTCTTTTAATGTATGTAAAAGCACAGACGTACTTGTCACACCATCTGCATCATAGTCTCCGAAGATCACAATCGATTCCTGCTCTTCGATCGCTTTGTTGATGCGCTCTACTGCTGCTTTCATTCCTTTTAATAGGAATGGATCATGAAATTCGGCTTTTTGATCAAATAAAAAAGACCTCGCCTCTTCTACTTCTTCAAGTCCTCTTTTTACGAGAAGCGATGCAGTCAGCGCTGAAATATTCAGATTTTCAGAGAGTGATTTCACTTTTTCTTCGCTTGGATGTTCATATTCCCAGCGCATTTTGGATAATAACATAAATTCACCCCTCAACCACACTATTATACTAGAGTGGCCTGAGGGGTTTCAATTTTTATTTTATGAAATTGTGCTGGAAGATTATTTTTCCTTCCGGTCAAATGATGCTGGCTGTTCTTTTAAAGGCGTAACATGCGATTTTTTTTGAATATCTTTGTCTGCCTTTTTCGTGGAAGCAGCAGGTGCAGCGGCTGCACGCTCAGCTTTTAATGCCTTTAGTTCACGTTTCAGTTTCACAATTTGGAAGATCCCTGCAAATGCCACAATCAGTCCGCCCATTAAAACAGAACCGATAATGACAAGGATCAGCGGCCATTCAGCCGTTCCAAATAAGTAGTCTACCTCGACAGGTCGTACATTAATCACGGCAAATACTGAGACAATTAATACGAAAATAAATGCGAGTATGATGGTCCATTGTTGTTTGTTCATCTACAAATCCCCCAAGCTTTTTCTTTTATTCTTCCCTTTTCACTGCCTTTTTTAAACACTGAAAGAAAACAGCGGAAGAAAACCTATCAGCAGGGGCATCATCAGCTGCTAAGTTTTTCTTTAATCAGGTTCTTTAATTCTTTTCTTTCTCCAGAAATGACAAGGGTATCCCCTTCTTCGATGATGGTATCTGGTCCTGGATTTAAAATCTTCTCATGTGATTTTCTCACAATGGCGATGACTGTTACTTGATAGTTTTGGCGAACATTGAGGTCACCGATGCTTCTCTGAACAGCTGGTGCATTCTTTTCAATTTTAAACCATTCAATCACTAGTTCATCAATGGCTACCTCTACGGTTTCAAGTGCTTTCGGCTTATAGACCATGCCGCCTAAAATAGCCGCAATTTGTCTTGCTTCTTCATCGTTTAGCAGAATGCGAGAAATCGTTTCCTCGTGGTCGTCCTCCTGAAAATGATACATTTCTCTTCTGCCGTCATCATGTGTAATGATGGCAAGCTTCTCATTATTTCTTGTGATCATTTCGGCTTTATGACCGATACCTGGCAGTTCAGTTTCCCGAACCTTCATCACAGCCCCTCCAATGAATAAAGCAAAATGCCCTAAACAGACACCCGCTTTCTATACTGATCTAAACGTATGTCATTATAGCAAAAGACCATTTTAAGATCAATGAAACCCGAAATGTTTTTTCAAAGCGTCTTATTTTCGGGAAAATCAGATAGAAAAAGACTGCCTTCTCGGCAGTCTTTCTATTTAAATATCTTGATCTGTATCTATCTTAGCTGTTTTTTTCAGCTCACGGCCTTTCCACATCAGCCAAATTTGTGCCGCGATATAAAGGGATGAGTACACCCCTGTTAATAAGCCGACAAGTAAGGCGGTGGAGAAGTTTGTAATCGACGCTGATCCGAAGATAAGCAGTGCGATCACAACAATTACGACAGTGAGTACCGTATTGATAGATCTTGTAAAGGTTTGCTGTAAACTCAAGTTAACGATGTAAGATAGATCTTCTACCGTTTTTGGTTTACGTTTCTTCATTTGCTCACGAACCCTATCGAACGTTACGATCGTGTCATTGATCGAATACCCGATCACCGTGAGGATCGCCGCAATGAAGGTCACATCTACCTCTAATCGTGTGATACTAAAGAATGCCACAATGAAGAATGCATCATATAAAAGGGAAGCAATCGCTGCAATGGCCATTTTATATTCAAACCGAATGGAAACATAAATAATGATCCCAATCGATGCAATGATGATGGCATATAAAGCATTACGTGCAAGTTCTTTTCCAACCGTAGGAGACACCGTACTGACATTCGGTTCTGCTCCATACTTATCTTTAAAGTAATCTTTCACTTCTGCAATTTTTTCTTTATTTGGCACACCAACAAATCGTGCCGCTGCTTGATTTTCTTTTTGACCAGATAACACAACACTATCTGTATCAAGATCTAATTTTTGAAAGTCTTGCTCGATTTGAGCAGTTGACAGCTTATGGTCACTTTGAATGTCTACTCTTGTACCACTTGCAAAGTCAATACCCGCATTGAGTTTGAAAATCGAAAGGACGATAATCCCCGCAATGGTAATGGCTACTGAGAAAATCATGAAACCTTTTCGCTTGCTGACAAAATCCCATTTATCAAACGGTGTTTTTGGTTCAGTATTTTCTGTTGTTTCATGAATATCGATGATGTCTTTTTGACGGACACCAAACCAGCCTTTCTTTCGATCGAGCGCGCGGCTTTCCACAAGCAGACCAAGAAGGAATCTTGATAGGAATACAGCCGTAATAAAGCTTGTTAAAATGGAAAGGATCAGCATAGTCGCAAACCCTTTTACAGAACTTGTCCCGAAGAAGAAAAGGACGCCCCCTGCAATAATACTAGTTAAGTTTGCATCAAAGATGGTCGCAAATGATCGGCGGTTCCCTGACCTGAAAGCAGAACGGACAGATTTACCGAGCTTAAGCTCCTCTTTGATTCGTTCATATGTGATGATGTTGGCATCAACCGCCATCCCTACTCCAAGAATCAGCGCTGCAATTCCAGGAAGTGTCAGAACAGCACCCATCCAGTCAAACACCTGTAAGGTAATATAGATATACGTTGATAACGTAATGACAGCAATAAGACCAGGTATTCGGTAATAAAAAAGCATGAATAAGAAAATGAGGGCAATTCCCACAATCCCTGCAAAGACAGTTTCATTTAATGCCTGTTCACCGAATTGCGCACTCACTGAAGTGGAGTACTTTTCAGTTAATTTCACTGGCAATGCCCCAGCATTTAAAATACTTGCAAGGTCTTTTGCCTCTTGGACAGTAAATTTCCCTTCAATTTGTACGTCACTGCTGTTAATCTCTTGATTCACATTAGGCGCAGAAACATACTTGTGGTTTGATTTTGAAACTTCTTTTTTGAAGGAATCACCTTTGTGGTAATCAAGCCAAATGACAAGCTGATTATTTGGTGCCATCGCTGCTACTTTTCTTGTGACGTCACCAAATTTTTTCGCATCCTTTAGTTTAACCGTCACAATTGGCTCATTCGTTTGACTGAATGTTTGTTTTGCACTGTTTTCGACTAGGTCAGCCCCGTTAAGGAGTTCTTTATCATTCGTATCTCTGAAGGATAGCTGTGCTTCAGTGGAAAGAATCTCCCTAGCTCTGTTTTGATCTTTTACCCCTGCAAGCTGCACGCGGATACGGTTGTTGCCTTCAATCGAGATGTTCGGCTCACTTACACCAAGCACATTTGCTCTTCGGTTAAGAGCCTCCACTGTACTAACGAGAACACTATTTGTGATCTTGTCCTCTTTTTTCACTGGATGTACATCATACAGGACTTCAAATCCACCCTGTAAATCCAGCCCTAGCGTCATATCTTTCGCAACAGGCTTTGTCAGTAAGCCCACGCCAGTTCCGATTAACAGAACCACTAAGAAAAACGCAAGAATGCGCCCTTTTTTCATTATGTATTTCCTCCTTAAACACCTGAATCCATTAAGATGGCTTATTTCAACAGTTCATCAAGCATATTCTTGCCATCTTCACTGTCCAAAAAAGCAGACGTTTTAAACGACTGAACGGTTGCATAGTTCATAAATTCGCCTATTTTCACAGATAAGATATCTGCAACCATTTCATGAATCGGATACTCTTGTTTTTTCTTCCACTTCTTATTCTCTAAGTATGACCATAATTCCTCTAAATCTACATCTTTATAGCCCAAAACGATGAATTCTTCAAGCTTACTGAACAGAAAAGGCTTTAAATGGTCTTTGTAAATAGCAGCTGGGTGTTGTGTCATTGCGTAGCTCCCCCTTTTCAGTTTTTTATCGAGAGACTTGTCATGCTTGGACGATATACACGCATATCTTATTGTATATGATTCTATGTCGTTTGAGAAGGCAGGTGATCTGTGATTTGACGAAGCAAACGTTTTTAAAGGGGACCATTATTTTAATTTTAGCAGGTTTTATCACGAGAATATTGGGTTTTGTCAATCGAATTGTCATTGCAAGGTTCATTGGCGAAGAAGGGGTCGGGCTTTATATGATGGCTGCACCTACCTTTTTTCTAGCCGTGACGCTCACGCAATTCGGACTGCCTGTCGCCATTAGTAAGCTTGTCGCAGAAGCAGAAGCCCGGGGTGACAAACAGAAAACAAAACGTATTCTGGTCATGTCCCTTGCGATAACAGGAACACTCAGCCTGATTTTCACGCCGCTCTTCTTATGGTTTGCGCCCATCATGGCAGAAAATATGCTGACAGACCCTAGAACGGTCTATCCACTGCTTGCCATTACACCCGTCGTACCAGTCATCGCCATTTCCAGTGTGTTAAGAGGCTATTTCCAAGGCAGACAACAAATGAGTCCGCTAGCGATGTCTCAAGTTCTGGAACAGGTCGCAAGAATTTCATTAGTCGCGGTATGTACAACGGCTTTCCTTCCTTACGGGATTGAATTTGCGGCAGCAGGTGCGATGGTGTCATCTGTGATTGGAGAGATGATTTCACTTGCTTACTTACTGATCGCCTTCCGCTATAAAAAGACCATTCGGATTCGAAAACGATTTTTTAAGGCGATTCATGACGGGAAGGACACATTTAAGCAGCTGATGAGCATTGCTCTGCCAACAACAGGCAGCCGTTTTATCGGGAATATTTCGTGGTTTTTAGAGCCGATTGTTGTCGCGCAAAGTCTTGCTATTGCTGGATATGCGGCTGTTGAGGCGACAAGGCAGTACGGGGAGTTGACCGGTCTTGCCCTGACCCTTTTGACACTGCCTAGTTTTATTACGTATTCACTCTCGACTGCATTAGTTCCAGCGATCAGTGAAGGAATGGAGCAGAATAAGCGTAAAACGGTCGAATACCGGCTGAAGCAGGCGATGCGCCTTTGTTTACTCAGCGGAGGCATATCATGTATTATTCTTTTCGTTTACGCAGAAGATTTAACGCTCTTTATGTATGGTTCGTCGCATGCGGCCATATATGTGAAATTCATGGCGCCATTTTTCCTTCTATATTACTTCCAGGGGCCCCTTCAAGCCGTGCTTCAAGCACTCAATTTAGCTGGTGCGGCGATGACCAACAGCCTGATAGGTGCAATTGTGAAAACAGGGATGATTTTTGTCCTTGCTTCACAGCCAGGCTTTGGCATTATGGGCGCAGCACTTGCGATCTTAATCGGCATCATCCTTGTCACACTGCTCCATGCGGCAACTGTTGGAAAGGTGCTGCCTATTCATTTACCATTAAAGGAATATGGTCTATGTGTCCTTGTGATTATCGGTACAGGGGCTGTCAGCCTTTGGCTGAAGTCTCAAGTAAACGGACTCTTTTCTGCTCCAATTGAACTTGTAACACTCATCTTTGTTACGTGCATGCTGTATGTCATTCTATTAATCTGCCTAGGACTAGTGAAACGAGAAGAGCTGCGCCGCATCCCGTTCATTGGGAAGCTGTTTTAGCTCATCTCTCTTTGATCACTTCATCTTTCAAATCTATATAAAATGTTTTTTGATTAAAGCTGCAGTAAGAGATTTGATCGATATCATGATAACCTCTTTTAACAAGCTCATCTTTCAGCCACTGTTCATTTTGATTGATTTGCTTAAGGTGATCATGCTGCACTACACCGTCCGCAATAAGTGGAAGCTCAAGCGCTGCATGTTTGCGCTTGTTTTCTTTTTCGACAACGGCGAGCTTTCCAGACGGCTCTAAAATGGCGTAAGAGACATCCTGAATGCTGTCGATGTTATTTTCTCTTAATTGAATGAGCAGGTCATCAAAATTGTATCGCTGTTTTCTCATTGCACCCTCGTCTATTTTCCCATTGATGATGAGCAAAGCCGGTTTACCGTCAAGAAAACGCCGGACACCTTGGAATTTCAATGAGAGGTAGGCAAGTGTGATTTGAATGAAGGTTAACAGCAGGATTGGCCATACCGTATGTAACATGTGATCCTCTACTTCTTCTATGGCGAGAACCGCAATTTCTGCAATCATCATAAAAATGACTAGATCTAAAATACTCAATTCGCCAATTTCCCTTTTGCCCATTAAGCGAAAGATAAACCAAATAAGAAAATATAAAATGATGGTTCTCATGGAAATGATCAAGATTTCCTGCATGTGATGTAAACCCTCCTTCTCCAACATAGCTTGTGTCAAAACACTTTATTTATGTAGAAAAGAAACGTCTGAAACATGTCTATTTTTTCTCCACTGTGAATACATTTTAGTAAAAGACAAGCTTCGGTCAATTGGAGAGGAGACAAATCACATGCAAGAAACGAAACATATTGGAAAAGGCATTTTATCGGGATTAATTGCCATTTTTGTCGTGATGGTTGTCACAAGTTTACTTGTGTCACTCATGCTTACATTCACAAGTATGCAGGAATCATCATTTAAATGGATGATTATGATTTTGTCCTTTGTTGCCCTGTTATTAGGAGGCATCATTTCTGGAGGGAAAGCAAAGGAGCGCGGCTGGCTAATTGGTGCGATCACATCTATCATTTTTTCTCTCACTGTATTTTTATTTCAATATTTGGGGTTTGGAAAAACGTTTTCACCAGAGCAGTTCATCTATCATGGGGCATTTTTAGGCATTTGTATGCTGGGGGGAATGATTGGCGTCAATCTTCGAGGCAAATAAAAAAAGAGCGGATCATATCGCTCTTTTTTTATGGCTATGTATTGGAGGATTAGCCTTTGTCAGCTAATTCTCTAATAGCACGGCGATCGAAAGTTAAACGGTTGTTTTCGCTTGTTTTGATGACCACTTTTGATTCATCAATTGAGTCGATTTCACCGTGTAAACCACCGATTGTGACGATTTTATCGCCTTTTGATAAAGATTGCTGCATCTGACGCACAGCTTTCTGTTGCTTTTGCTGTGGACGGATTAACAAGAAGTAAAGCACAGCAAACATGACAACAATCATAATGATTGAACCCATACCACCATCCATTCTATTTCACCCCTTTCTAAAGCATTGTAAAGCCTTTCGTTTATGCGTTAAAAGTTTTTCGCATTCGGTTTGTTAAAGCCATAACGCTCAAAAAACTCTTCTTTAAAATCACCTAAACGATCCTCACGGATAGCTTCTCTCACTTGCTCCATTAATTTTAACAGAAAATGAAGATTATGATAAGTTGTTAATCGAATTCCGAACGTTTCATTTGTTCGGATGAGATGTCTAATATAGGCGCGTGTATAGTTTTTACATGTATAGCAGTCACAGTTCTCATCGATTGGTCTAAAGTCACGCTCATATTTTGCATTTTTCACAACAAGACGGCCTTCACTTGTCATTAAGGTGCCGTTTCTTGCAATTCGCGTCGGCAGTACGCAGTCAAACATATCTACACCGCGAATGGCGCCGTCAATTAAGGAATCTGGTGAGCCGACACCCATTAAGTACCTTGGTTTGTCTGCCGGTAAAAATGGTGTAGTGAACTCAAGTACACGATTCATCACATCTTTTGGTTCCCCTACAGATAAGCCTCCGATGGCGTAGCCTGGGAAATCAAGTGAAACAAGGTCTTTTGCACTTTGTTTTCGAAGCTCTTCGTATTCTCCCCCTTGGACAATCCCAAACAGCCCTTGATCCTCTGGACGCTGGTGCGCTGTTAGACAGCGCTCTGCCCATCTGCTTGTCCGCTCCACAGAACGTTTCATGTAATCGTACTCTGCAGGATACGGCGGGCATTCATCAAATGCCATCATAATATCAGAGCCGAGTGCATTTTGGATCTCCATGGCTTTTTCAGGAGATAGGAACAGCTTGTCTCCGTTTAAATGATTACGGAAGTGAACGCCTTCTTCTTCAATTTTTCTAAATTCACTCAATGAGAAAACTTGGAATCCGCCTGAATCTGTTAGAATGGCTCGATCCCAGTTCATAAATTTGTGCAGACCGCCTGCTTCTTTTACAATATCGTGACCTGGACGAAGCCATAGGTGGTACGTATTACTTAAGATGATGCCTGCATCCATTGCCTTTAATTCTTCAGGCGCCATTGTTTTGACCGTAGCCAGTGTACCTACTGGCATAAATACAGGTGTTTCAAAGGAGCCGTGCGGTGTATGAACGCGGCCAAGACGAGCACCTGTTTGTTTGCATGATTTAATGAACTCATAACGTATCGGTAATTGCGACAAAAATGAGCCCTCCTGTCTTTGTTGTATGATGTTATTGAATCAGCATGGCATCGCCAAAGCTGAAGAATCGGTATTCCTCTTTCACAGCCTCATTGTACGCTTTTAGTACGTGCTCTCGTCCAGCTAATGCGCTGACAAGCATAATTAACGAGGATTTTGGCAGATGGAAATTTGTGATCATGCCATCAATTGCCTTGAATGTGTAGCCAGGGTAAATAAAGATCGACGTCCAGCCGCTTGAGGCTTTGAACTCACCATCGTGTGCACTTGCAATGGTTTCAAGCGTTCTTGTTGACGTTGTGCCGACTGAAATAATCCGTCCGCCTTCTTTGCGAACGCGATTAAGCTCATCAGCTGTCTCTTCATTCATTTCATAAAACTCTGCGTGCATTTCGTGTTCTTCAATACGTTCTGCACTTACCGGACGAAACGTGCCAAGTCCCACGTGCAGCGTAATGAAGGCAATGTGTACACCTTTCGCTTTCAGCGCATCCAGCAGCTCGGTTGTAAAATGGAGACCGGCAGTTGGGGCAGCAGCGGAGCCAACCTCTTTTGAATAAACGGTTTGATAGCGTTCACGGTCGTCAAGCTGCTCTTTAATATATGGAGGTAGCGGCATTTCACCAAGGGATTCAAGCACTTCATAAAAAATGCCTGTATATTGAAACTCGACTTTTCTTCCGCCATGTTCCATTTCCTCTGTACATACCGCTTTGAGCCGTCCATCACCAAAAGTGATAACCGTCCCTTTTTTCACCCGTTTCGCTGGTTTTACAAGTGTTTCCCAGTTGTCTCCTTCTTCTTGTTTCAAGAGAAGCAGCTCAACTTTGGCACCTGTATCCTCTTTCATCCCAAACAATCGTGCAGGCAAAACGCGAGTATTGTTTAGAACGAGACAATCACCTTTTTGAAAATAATCGATGATTTGTGAGAATGTGTCATGTGTAATCGCACCCGTTTGTTTGTTTAAGACCATCAGTCTTGATGCATCTCTTTTTTCAAGCGGCACTTGGGCAATCAATCTTTCTGGTAAATCAAAATCAAATAGTTCTAGCTTCATTTCCTTCACCTATTCTGTAGTTAACTAGTTAACGTTATTTCATCCGTCCAAAGATATTCAGTAATATGGTTAGTACGATGCTAATGACAATGCATGTAATGACAGGAAAAAAGAACGTTACATTTCCTTTTTTCACAAAAATATCACCTGGAAGCTTACCAACCAATTGAAACACTAATCCTGCGGCAAAAAGGACACCACCTAAAATCATTAATATTTTAGGGAATTCAGTCACGAATCGGAACCTCCATTTGAAAATGTTCATACGCTTCTCTTGTGACGACCCGCCCTCTTGGTGTTCTTTGCAGGAAACCAATTTGCAGCAAGTACGGTTCGTACACATCTTCAATCGTATGTGATTCTTCTCCAATTGTCGCTGAGATCGTATCAAGCCCAACAGGACCGCCTCTAAATTTTTCGATCATACTTAAAAGCAGCTTATGGTCTATATGATCAAGGCCAAGCCTGTCGACTTGAAGACGCTCAAGGGCATCTTCCGCAATGTCCTGCGTAATAGCATGATTCCCAAGCACCTGCGCAAAATCTCTTACTCTTCTGAGCAAACGATTGGCAACCCTCGGTGTTCCCCGGGAACGTCTCGCAATCTCCTCGGCAGAGCGAATATCGATCCCAATCTCAAACAGCTCGGCTGTTCTTGCCACAATGTGAGCCAAATCTCTTTGCTCATAGTATTCCAATCTTGCATGTACCCCAAACCTATCACGAAGCGGCGCTGTTAACAGCCCGACACGGGTCGTTGCACCTACAAGCGTAAATGGCGGTAAATCAAGCCGTACAGAGCGTGCTGTATCTCCTTTTCCAATGACAATATCTAAACAAAAATCCTCCATTGCTGGGTACAGCACTTCCTCAATTGAGCGCTGCAAGCGGTGAATTTCATCAATAAACAATACATCGCCTGGCTCAAGAGATGTTAAGATGGCCGCCAAATCACCAGGACGCTCAATGGCTGGTCCTGACGTTGTACGCAGCTGAACATTCATTTCATTGGCAATGATCGACGCAAGTGTTGTTTTCCCAAGTCCAGGAGGTCCATATAAAAGGACGTGATCAAGCGTTTCCTGCCTCATGCGGGCAGCTTCAATAAATACGCTGAGATTATCCTTTACTTTTTGCTGACCGATATATTGGCTAAGTGTCTGTGGCCGCAGACTTTGCTCAATGGCTGATTCATGGTTGTCTGCTTCAGTTGAGACGAGCCGTTCATCCATGAGACATCACCCTATTTCAACATTTTTTGTAAAGCTTTTTTCACATATTGATCGGTTGTGAGATTCTTTTCTTCTTTTAATAATGGAAGAACCTTTTTAATTTCACGATCACCGTATCCAAGGACACTCAAGGCTTCAAGCGCTTCATCTAATGCAGTTTGCTGCGTTTCAACCTGAATGTGGTCCTCGTGATTAAATAAGTTGCCAATCATTTCTGGTACCACATCTGCAAGTTTTCCTTTTAGATCCAAAATGATTTGACGTGCTGTTTTTTTGCCCACACCAGGGAATTTAATCAGGAACGCTTCATCTTCACGTTCTATCGCTGAAATGACAGCGCCTGGATCACCGGAAGCAAGAATGGCGAGTGCGCCCTTTGGCCCTATTCCTGTGACATTTAACAGTTTTGTGAACAGCGCTTTTTCTTCTCGTGTTTGAAAACCGTATAACGAAAATGCGTCTTCCTTTATGTAATGATACGTATAAATCGTTTCTTGTTTGTTTACTCGATAGATAAACGGGTTTGGGGTATAGACTTGATATCCCACTCCGCCGTTTTCAATGACAACATATTGCGGGCACACATAATCAATGGTCCCTTTTACAAACTCTATCACCGTTTTCACCTCTTTGACTGTTCTTCATTGTAACATAAATCGAAGAGAAAACCGCAATAAAAGTTAACATACGTTCGCTCAGTATATTTTTATCATGAAACCACGAAAAACAGCTTGCGGTCTTCACACCAGCAAGCTGTTACACGCTTTAAAACGATATTTCATTTCGGTAAGGCTTCATGACTTCAAGCACATGCTCAAATTCATCCTTTGTTCGAAAAGGAATGCCTTGCTCAAGCTGCTTTTCCACATGACTTTCTAAACGGGACGTATCAATTTGAAAAAAGAGATGAATAGGCTCCGCCCAGCCGTCAGGCCTTCCATGAAACGTAGAAATCACACCGTCCTCTGATAATCCGATATATCCATTTGCTTTACTTAATGGAGAGATATCATCAATTTGCTTTCTAAAAAGGGCAAAATCCTCTTTTTGTTCTACCAGCGTCCAGCCTTTATACTGCGCCCAGAATGTGTCTTTGTCTTCTAATGATGCCCGGTGTCTTTCAATACTCACATCGCCGTCTAGATAGACTTTTTCAAGCTGGACGGTGATAGAGTTTGACTGCTTTTGCAAGTGTTCTTTCCCTTCCATATCCGCAGCGAAAAAAAGCACACTTGTCATGATAAGTCCTGTAACGAAACATTTCATCTTCACTTTCACTATTTACACCTCTTTAGAACATGAGATCGATGCATGACATATGTAGTTTGACCCATTTTTCTAAACATTAACCAAATCGATGATTCAAATGTATGGTAAGAGTCTTTCGTTGTATCCTTCATTCGTAAATGTTATGTTTTATACAATCCATTGCTTTATCGAGTGACACGTTTTTTCATCATTCGTTTTTCAGCCGCATAAACTGAAACCAAAGAAGGTGAAGTCAATGTCAGATGTCAAAAGATTAGCCGAATCGATTCAGTATCATGAAGAGAAACGTTTTCATAAGCTTGCCTATAAACCAGTAGAGCTTGAACTGTGCGGCAAAGGAAGAAGTGCCTATGTCTTTTTATACAAAAAAGACGGCAAGAAAATGGCACTAAAAGTCTTTTTCCCTTCTTATCAGCATATTGCCCGCAAAGAGGCTGCCATTTACGAAAAACTTTCTGGTTCGTCTTACTACCCTGAGATTTATGAGTCTGGGGATCAGTATATTTTAATGGAATATATTAAAGGCTACACATTCTATGAATGCCTTACAAAAGGAATTCCTATTAAAAAACAAATGATCAATCAAGTCGATGATGCGCTGGAGGAAGCGCGCGAGAAAGGATTGAATCCTTCTGATATCCATCTGCGCAATCTGATCTTAACAAAAGAAGGACGGATCAGAGTCATTGACGTTGCCAGATTCACGCAAACGAAAGCATGTCATCAATGGGATGATTTAAAAGCCGCTTATGCTTATTACCAAAAACCTTTTTTCCCTAAAAAAGCACCGCGTCTGTGGCTTGAAGTGATTGCTTATTTGTATAAAAAGAACTGGCTGTCCCGCGGGCAGCTTAATAATCGAAATGATTTTTCTGCATAACGAAAGCCGCTCTCTTTTGAGCGGCTTTTTGCTGTTATTCTGTTTCTACATGGATACTATTGACGTTTAATAGGTTAATGATTTCATTATTCAGCTTAAACCAATGATTGGCTTCTTCAATTTTTTTATACACATCATAGGTAGCTGGACGTTTGAGCTCGAAATCAAGCACTTCCCCATTGTTCATATGAAATGTTACCTTAAATACTTTCATCATAAGATCACCTTCCACTCTTCTTGTTCGCTGGTCAAATAGATCAGCTCTTTTCATTCATTCTCTATTCAACTCGTTTCCCCTCCTTCTTTCCATTCAAACCCAAGAAGTTTAAATTTTGTTTAAATTCACACAACATATCTATCTCTCATATCTGCAAAGAAGTATATTAGTGAAAAAGGAGGCTGCCCTTGATGAAGCAGAAAAAGAAACGAACATCTCCAGAAAGAAAAACAGTCTTTTTTCATTTAACAGATGCTCTCATTCCGAGTGTGGACATGATGGCATATGCAGCAAAGGCATTTTTTCACCTTTTGAGAAAAGCCTTTTCAGCGGTTTGATAAAACCCCGCACAGCATCGTGCGAGGTTCTTTTTTTATGGCTGATAAATTTGACTTCCTTGGCTGACAAACTCCTTCGCCTTCTTTTCCATCTCTCTTTTCACTTCTTCAGATTGATTGCGGATATCATGAGAAATTTTCATACTGCAAAACTTCGGTCCGCACATCGAGCAAAAGTGAGCGGTTTTAGCGCCTTCGGCAGGCAATGTTTCATCATGGAACGCCAAGGCTCTTTCTGGATCAAGTGACAGGTTGAATTGGTCCCGCCATCTAAATTCAAACCTCGCTTTCGATAAAGCATCATCGCGCTTTTGAGCCGCAGGATGTCCTTTTGCTAGATCAGCGGCATGTGCCGCAATTTTATAGGCGATCACACCTTCTCTCACATCTTCTTTGTTCGGCAGACCTAAATGCTCTTTCGGCGTTACATAGCACAGCATTGCTGTTCCGTACCAGCCGATCATGGCCGCACCGATCGCGGATGTAATGTGATCATACCCCGGCGCGATATCTGTTGTAAGAGGCCCTAACGTATAAAATGGTGCTTCCTTGCAAATGTCCATTTGCTTGTCCACATTCTCTTTGATTTTATCCATTGGGACATGTCCGGGCCCTTCAATCATCACCTGCACATCGTGTTTCCAAGCAATCTCTGTTAACTCACCTAACGTTTCCAGCTCTGCAAACTGCGCCTCATCATTGGCATCAGCAATCGATCCTGGTCTAAGTCCATCTCCAAGTGAAAAGGCGATATCATATTTTTTCATAATTTCACAAATGTCTTCGAAGTGAGTGTAGAGGAAATTCTCTTGATGATGAGCAAGACACCATCTTGCCATAATTGCACCGCCTCTTGAAACAATTCCAGTCACCCGATCGACCGTGAGCGGAATATATCTTAACAGTACGCCAGCATGAATCGTGAAATAGTCTACACCTTGCTCCGCTTGTTCAATTAATGTGTCCCTGTACACATCCCACGTCAAATCTTCTGCGACTCCATTCACTTTTTCAAGGGCCTGATAGATAGGAACGGTTCCCACAGGGACTGGGCAATTCCGAATGATCCATTCTCTCGTTGTATGAATATCCTTTCCAGTAGACAGATCCATCATTGTATCTGCTCCCCATCTGATCGCCCATGTCATTTTTTCAACCTCTTCATCAATGGATGACGTGACAGCCGAATTGCCAATATTCGCATTAATTTTGACATGAAAATTCCTTCCGATAATCATTGGTTCACTTTCTGGATGGTTAATATTCGAAGGAATGACGGCTCTTCCGCTCGCCACTTCCTCTCTAACGAACTCAGGGCTTAGCTCTTCTCTTATTGCGATAAACTCCATTTCAGGCGTAATGATGCCTTTTTTGGCATAATGCATTTGCGTCACACATGCACCTTGTTTCGCTCGGAGCGGCTTATGATGAAAATCAGTTTGGACAGAATGGATGGACTCCTTCTCCCTTGAACGGTATCCATTATCCTCCGGTCTTACATGACGCCCTTCATAGCTTTCTGTATCTCCTCTTTCTTCAATCCATGCTGCCCTAAGACGCTTTAACCCCTTTGTGACGTCAATATGAACGTTCTCATCAGTGTACGGTCCACTCGTATCGTATACACGGACTGGTTCATTTTTTATGTCGCCTGCCTCTGTCACAGTATGTGAGAGCGTGATCTCTCTTTTTGGTACTAAGATATCGGGTCTTGATCCTTTCTCATATACCTTATGGCTGCCGTCAAAGCTGGATAACAATGATTGGTTGGATGGGACACTTTTCTTTTCTTTCATTTGCTGTTCTCTCCTTTTCTTCTTGTCACCGGACAGGATGGAATCAGCACCAGCAAAAAACCAGGCTCTATTTAAAGAACCTGGTTTCGTCGTCAGAAATAAACATGCATATCATTGATATGATACATGCATCATCTTTAACTTCCCCACGCTGGTACGAGCCAGATCAGGTCCAAAGGGTTAAGAAGCTTATGCTTCTCTCTCAGCCCATTTACGGGCACCCCTAGTCACTTTTATTGATTTCCACATCAGTGTAGCATAGAGACATCATGAAGAAAAGAAGATTCAGGAAAATAGTTCCTTTTCCCTGCAAGCGTTATGGATCATGTTGATATACAGTCTTCTATACATCATCTGTCTCTCTCATTTCAATCAAATCTGAAATAATCATTGATCCTTTCCTCCTATTATGTATAATTAATCTAAACGGAGAATTTTTATACAATTTATTCAAAGGAAGTTCTAGTCGATTGCAAACATTTCTCACATTTATCGTCGTAGGATTCTCAATTGCTCTGCCTGTTGGAGCAATCACGGTTGAAATGACAAAACAGGGACTGAAAAACGGATTTTTTCATGGTTTAACTGTCGGAGCAGGCGGTATGACCATAGACTTATTACTCATCTTGGCTTTATATGCTGGATTTGCTCAGTTTTTATCTTTGCCGTTTGTTCAAATTCCGCTCTGGCTGATCGGAGCTGTATTTTTAATGATTCTCGCATACGATTCCATTAAAAATGCGGATCAAGATATCCATCTAGCAGGAGAAAAGGTCAATAAATCATTCGCGAAAACGTATCGAAACGGCTTGCTTGTGGCAGTATCTCCTGGAAATCTTGTGTTCTGGGTTTCTGTTTTTGGGGCTGTACTTGCGGATGCTTATACAAAAACAGATTCATCTGAATTTATGCTGGCTGCCGGCGGTATTTTGGCAGGGATTCTCCTTCATGACATTGGTCTACTCACCCTTGTATCCTTAACAAGAAAAGTGATGAATCGGACGATGATCAAGTGGACATCCATTATTGCTGGTATTTTATTATTAGGGTTTGGCTGTTATTTCTTTTACGAATTTTATATAGGCATCAAGGTTTATTTTTAAGAAAAGGCTAAAGTTCGTGATGAACTTTAGCCTTTTTGTGTCAAACTATCGGGTCATGCCTGTTTGTCCTGTTTCAAATTGCGTTCTTCTCATATCTCTAAAGCGTGTGAATGCACCTTCATCTTTCATGACTTGGACTGCTCTTCCATCCGCATAACGAGTCGCTGCTTCTTCTACTTGTGATACGCCTTCTGATGTCAGGCGACCATCTGATTTAATGGCAATATACACATTCTCATCCGTCACCATGACTTGAGAGTCTGCCACGTGATTCATTTTATTGACGCGGTTGGCAATTTTTCTTGAACGCTGGATATTCTCTTGTTTATCGTAGCCTGAGAACGACATTTGGTTATGATAGTTCATATCTCCATGACTGTAGCGTCCATCTCCACCTGCAAGAGGCATTCGATCATCAGCTTGAGGACGTGTACGGTAATCAACATTCGTTGTATTTCTCCCGTTCATTCCCTCCATGAGTTCAGAAACTGGTCCTTGATGATCCTGGTTGTTGTCGTCCGCTCGTTGATTCGAATGATAACCAACCGGCTGGCCTGATTGATTATGACGTGTATCGACACCTGCGTTATTATTTGCACCACATGCCGTTAAACCAATAGGAAGAAGCACTAATGCGATTGTTTTTTGCCATTTTTGCAAACGAAAAACCCCCTGTACAAATTCAATCTCATGAGCGCGAAACAGGCTCTGTTTTAGCATGTACAGTTAGGAAAAAAATCAAACTGTCAGTTATAAACAAAAAAAGGAACGATTGAGATCGTTCCTTCTGTCATTAATCTTCTTCTTCCTCCTCCGGCCTTGCAAATACGGATTGACCTGGATATGGCTGCATATAAGGCTGAGCTGGATAAGCTCCCATTTGGCCATAAGGAACAGGATTCGGATAATGTCCTGGCCAAGGCTGATGATGCTTCATGCCATCATCACATCCGCAGTCTTCCTTGCCGTATGCTGCATTTGAGACGTTTGGATAAAAGCCTTGATTTACGTTGGCATTTGCATTGGCGTTTGAATGCATATGGTGATGCCAGTGATGTCCGTCGTTTGCATGGTGCTCATGATTTTCCCCGTAGTAAGCAGGCGCTTGATACGCAGGATAATATGGATGAGCCGGGTATGGATATGGCATCATATGATGGTGATAATATGGCTGGATAGGATAACATAGGCCTGATCCCGGTAAAATTGGCGATGCCGGCACCATTTGCTGCGGATATGGATACATCGCCGGCATGTAATGACCATAACCAAAATAAGGATCATATGGTTCATGATGATGGTGCTGGTGATGATGCTCGTTATTTTCAGCCACACCTCCTACCGCTGCCCCTCCCACATTTGGCATTTGCGGGAAGTTAGGAAGGTTTGGGTAATTGCCATGCTCCATGTCTTTTCCCTCCTCTTTTTGATGCGGAATATGAATAAACGGGTCATATCCCTTTGCCACTTCATCTTTTAGATGACCTTTATTTTCATGATGAAAATGGTCCTTGTGATCTTTATGTTCCTTATTTTCATGATGGAAATGACCCTTGTTATCTTTATGGTCTTTATTCTCATGATGAAAATGATCTTTGTGATCTTTTTTGTCATGAACGTGATCTTTTTTCTCATAATGATCTTTTTTGGGAGGAGGCGTGAATGGCTGGTAGAGATTGGTCTGATAATAGTTCACATCGACTTGCGGAAAAACTGGCTGCTCGATCTTTGGCACTGGCGGTACATAAGGTACCGGTTCATTTGGCTTTTCCTTCGGCTTTGTATCTTGCACTTGCACGACATCTTTTGGCTTTTCTTTCACATACGGATGTTCTTTCGTTTTTGGCATTTCTTTTGCTTTGTGATGATCTGTTTTCACAGGGACACCACTAGATGGAATTTTAATCTTCATACCCGGCATGATCAAATCAGGATTACTGAGCTGAGAATTTAGTTTTTTCAATTCTTGAAAGTCGACTCCGTATTTCTTTGAAATTTTCCAAAGGGAGTCTCCTTTTTGCACAATATGAATTTTCAACGTTTTCCCCTCCTATGCAAAACGTGAACGTAACAGTTATGTCAGAAGTACAATATGTTTCAACATAAATTTATGCCTATTTACAAGCCGATATGATAAAAACTTGTTTTCTGATAGGAGGGGCTGATCATTATTTAATGGCGAGCATTTTCTCGAGTGCAAGCAAAGCGTCTTTCGTGATGTCTTCATTGACCTGTATCAACCCGACCGGCTGACCCTTTTCAATGCTTTCCAGTGACCATAGCAAATGAGGCAGATCAATCCGGTTCATCGTCAAGCATGGACACATATCTGGGTTAAGGGATTCAATTTGTTTATCTGGGTGCTGCGCTATGATCCGTTTGACTAAATTCATCTCTGTTCCAATCGCCCACTTGCTGCCTGCTGGCGCCTGTTTGATCGTATCAATAATAAATTTCGTTGAACCTGCTAGGTCAGAAGCCCTTACGACCTCATGCGTGCATTCAGGATGGACAAGAATTTGAATGTCACGATCCTTTTTTCTCATTTCTTCTATATTCCGAACGGTAAACTTCTCATGTACGGAGCAATGGCCTTTCCATAAAATCATCTTGATCCGGGAAAGCGGCTGATCGGTGATAAGCTTTTCTTCTATCTGATCCCAGACAGCCATTTCTTCTAGCGGAATACCTAAATCAAAAGCCGTATTACGCCCTAGGTGCTGATCAGGGAGAAACAGAATCCGCTCTTTTTGCGTCATCGCCCACTCGAGTACTTTTTTAGCATTTGATGAAGTAACAGTCGCCCCGCCATGCTTGCCGACAAATGCTTTAATATCTGCTGTTGAATTGACATACGTAAGCGGAAGTATTGTATCCCCAAACAGATCAGTGAGCTGCTCCCATGCTCTATCTGTTTGTTTCATATTTGCCATATCTGCCATGGAACAGCCTGCCCTCATATCTGGCAATATAACGCTCTGATTCTTGTTTGACAGCATATCTGCCGTTTCTGCCATAAAATGAACACCGCAGAATACAATGTATTCAGCCTCGTGATTGTCAGCAGCTATTTGTGCCAGCTGCAATGAATCTCCTGTTGCATCTGCAAATTCAATGACCTCATCCTTTTGATAATGGTGGCCCGGTATAAAAAGCTTTGAGCCAAAAGCCCGCTTAATTTCTAACACTCGCTGCTTCATTTCATCATCAGAGCGGTGTTTATATTCATCTGGCATCATGGCTGCATGTTGATTGGCTAATACATTAAGCATGGACATGAGTCGTTCCTCCTTTATGACTGAATTCCATATTCATACTAAAATCAAATGCTGGAGCAGAATGCGTTAGAAAACCAAGTGAAATCAGGTCGACTCCTGTCCCCCTGTAGCTTGGCAATGTCTCTAGCGTGATGCCTCCTGAAGCCTCTGTCAGAATGGACTCTGGCGTCATTTGTTTAAAACGTTTTACTTCGTCCGGAGAGCAGTTATCAAACATGATGACATCCGCTTTTGCATCAATGGCTTCCATTAGCTGCGTTTCTGATTCAATTTCCACTTCAATTTTCACCATATGACCGGCATATGCTCTTGCTTTTTCTACAGCTTCACGAATAGAACCGCATGCCGCAATATGATTATCTTTAATCATCACCCCATCTGATAAGCCAAAGCGATGATTCTTTCCACCGCCTGTCTTCACTGCGTATTTCTCTAACATACGCAAGCCGGGTGTCGTTTTTCTCGTATCACAAATCGTAATAGACGGGTCACCTAATCGCTGCACCGCCTCATGTGTTAAGGTGGCGATACCTGTCATTCGCTGCAATAGATTTAAAATGACCCGTTCTCCTTTTAATAAGTCGTTGACTGGGCCCTTTATTTTCGCCAGTACAGCGCCTGAATGAATCCAATCACCTTCTTGAAAAAACAGCTCAGTTTGAATCTGTTCATTCAACAGGCGGTACCCTATATCAATCAGTTGTGATCCTGCCAATACACCAGATTGTTTCGCAATGATAAGAGCTGTTCCTTTCTTGTCTCCAAAGATGGCATCAGCTGATACATCTCCAAAGCCAATATCCTCTGTAAAAAAATGAGTGAGCATTTGTTTTAACTGTAAACGTTCCATTTGGCACCGATCCTTTCATTTTTCATGATATGAATATGACCTTTTTCATGAACAATCTGCCTGCCCTGCCACAACGCATCGCTTCGCTCTGGATAATCCATTCGATAATGGCCGCCTCTGCTTTCTGTACGGAGTAATGCAGATTTAGCAAGGCAAACCGCTAATGCCCATTGATTGCTTAATTCGATCTGTTCATTTGTGATATCCTTCACATTAATTTGCTGAAAAGTGACATGCTGTAACGTATGAAGCAAAGACTGCAAGCCCTTTTCATCTCTCACAATGGCTGCAAATGTAGTCATCCATTGTCTCAGCTGATCCTTTGAAATCATTGGAACCATCCATATTTCTTGAATAGAAAAAGGTGGACTTGTTTCTTTCTGTTTAGGCAGCTGTTCAATTCTTTGTGCCGCTTTGCTGCCTAATACGAGACCTTCCAGAAGAGAATTACTCGCCAATCGATTCGCACCGTGTAAGCCAGTACAGGCCGCTTCTCCAATGGCAAATAGCGCTGGAACAGTCGTTTCTCCATATTCATTGACGCTGATACCGCCCATTAAAAAGTGCATACCCGGGGAAATTGGCAGCCTGCCGCTCGCCATATTGACACCTGCACGCTGACACATCGCATCTATCGCTGGAAAACGGGCTGAAAAATGCGGAATATCATGGATGTTAAGATACAATTGATGGCCTAATTGCTGCTCATGAAAAATAGCTCTAGCGACCACATCTCTAGGTGCTAAATCAGCTTGTGGGTGAATACCTTTCATGATCCGCCTGCCTGTTTCATCTTCTAAATAAGCTCCCTCTCCCCGTACTGCCTCTGAAATGAGACCAACTGCTTTTCCATCGATTGTCAAAAGAGTTGGATGGAATTGAACAAATTCTAGATCCACTAATTGCGCACCTGCTCGATAGGCCATCATCAGTCCGTCTCCTGTGACAGAAGGATCATTTGTGTTTGTCTCATATAGGGAGCCGCAGCCGCCTGTTGATAAAACAACGGCATCTGCGGTCATTGTTTGTACGTGTCCTGTCTCGTCTTTCCATACAACACCCTTGCATGTCCCTTCATGAACCAATAGATCAATGACATGATGATATTCATATAAATGAATATGTGAGCCGAGCTGACTTTTCAGATACTGTACAAGGGTTTTCCCTGTTTGATCTCCTCCTGCATGCAAGATGCGATGAGTGGTGTGTGCCCCCTCTTTGCCTAATTGCGGCTCTCCCGCTTCATCTTGATCAAATGGACAGCCATCTGCTACGAGCTGCTGCACAAGATGTTTTCCAAGTCTCACGATTTCTTGTACGGTTCTTTCATCATTGTGGTCACAGCCAGCATCTAGTGTATCTTGCACATGCCGCTCAGCTGAATCATGTGCTGAAAAGGCAGCAGCAATTCCACCTTGTGCCAGCATGGAATTACTAGATGAAAATTGTTTTTTTGTCATCATGATGACCTGGCAGTTTTTCGAGATATTTCTTGCAAAGGAAAGCGCTGCAATGCCTGATCCCACCACAATAACTTTTTTGATTGATGACACCATTGCCCCTCCTGTCATTTACACCTGTCTTGACACATATCATTACACAACACTAAAATAAATACAAGAAAAAATTTTCACACGGGAGATGGATAGGTTGGTTTATTTAGATTACGCAGCTTCTACACCTGTTTCAGAAGAAGCACTGCATGTTTTTGAGCAGCTGAGTAAAAATTTCTACGGAAATGCAAGCAGTCTTCATGATGCTGGGGGAAAAGCAAATGACATATTGACTTACAGCAGACAATCACTCGCTGCCATGATCGAGGGTGAACCAGATGGGATCTACTTTACAAGCGGTGGAACTGAATCCAATCTCCTTGCGATTCAATCGATCATCAATGGACTACCAGCACATAAACAGCATGTCATCACAACATCAGTCGAGCACCCTTCTGTTCATCATGCAGTTAGCAGCTTAGAGCGTCTTGGCGTAAAAGTCACCATCATTGAACCGAATCAGGATGGAATCATAACAGAGGACATTCTCAAAAAAGCATTATTGCCTGAAACAGGACTCGTATCTATTCAGCATGCTAATTCAGAAACAGGGATTATCCAGCCGCTCGCTGAGTTAGCACCTCTTTTAAAAGAAAGGAACATTCTTTTTCATACAGATGCTGTGCAAACATTTGGAAAGGTACGTGTGTCCATCAAAGAACTTGGAGTCGATGCCGTGTCCATCTCAAGTCATAAAGTGTATGCTCCTAAAGGCGCTGGTGCCGTTTATATGGGCACTCATGTTCCTTGGAAACCTTTATATACAGGAGCAGTTCAGGAAAATGGCTTACGTCCAGGGACAGTGAATGTTCCGTGTATCGGTGCTTTTGCTGCTGCAAGTGAACAAGCAATGCTTAAGCTGGATGAACAGCAAAAATTAGATGAACAGCTGCGTGATTATTTTCTTCAGCAGTTAAAAATCAGACAGCTGCCAGTTCGTACACTTCAGAACAATGACAATCGCCGCACGCTGCCTCATATTATTGGTTGTTTTTTTGAAGGGTTTGAAGGACAATATGTAATGTTAGCATGTAACCGGCATGGGATTTGTCTATCAACTGGAAGCGCATGTGCTTCTGGTTATCACCATCCTTCCCCTGCTGTGAAGGCATTGCGTGTATCAGATCGTGATGCCCTTCAATTTATTCGACTATCATTTGGATGGCAGTCATCAAAAGATGACATCGATCAGCTTTTGCATACATTTGAGCATTTGCAAAAGGAGAAGAAGGGAGCTTAGGACGTGGAGCAAGAGAGGAAACTCATTGGCGAAGAAAGAAGAACCGCCATTTTAGAGTGGCTGAAAGAAACAGACACACCGCTTACTGGAAGCTTTTTAGCTAAAAAAGCGGCTGTCTCTCGACAAGTCATTGTACAAGATATTTCATTATTAAAAGCAAAAAATGAACCCATTATTGCCACAAGCCAAGGCTATGTGTATATGGCAGCGCAGCATGCGCCAGAAAGAGAAATTGAACAAATCATCGCCTGTAAGCATGATCCTGCTCGCACAGAAGAGGAACTGACCTTGATTGTAGACTTTGGAGTGACGGTGAAAGATGTGATCATTGAGCACCCTGTTTATGGTGAACTAACGGCCTCCATTCGCGTCAGTACACGGAAACAAGTCGCTGATTTTGTCCATCATATTTCTAACACCGGAGCGTCCTACTTGTCAGAACTAACAGACGGCGTGCATTTGCATACTCTCTCTTCTTACAGCCAAAAGCAGCTTGACCAAGCCATTCAAGCGCTGGATGATGCTGGGTTTTTAATAAAAGACTAAAAAAATAGTGTCCTGGTTGGGACACTATTTTTCATTCGTTAATTCATATGTTTGATAGCTGCCAAGCAGCTTGACCTCACAGCCAATCGCTTCTAATTCTTGAATCGCACCTGGGACTAGGACATCATCCATTTCTTTTTCAATGTCAATAATAAATAAATAATGTCCAAGGCCTGTTTTTGTCGGACGAGATTCAATTTTTGACAAGTTAAGATTCCGCCAAGAAAAAGCAGACAGCACACGGTGCAATGCACCTGATTGGTCATCCTTAGGCAGACTGACCACAATGGTCGTTTTTGGCTTTGATGAAAAACCAGAATTCATTGGGAACGATGCGTTAGGATCTTTATGTAAAATCACAAAGCGTGTATGGTTGTGCGGATAATCATGAATGTCTTTTTTCGCAATCGTCAAACCATACGTTTTTGCGGCAATTTCATTGGCAATAGCCCCGACAGCTTCATCTGGATGCTCACTGATGTATTTTGCTGCATAGCCTGTTGATTCCACTGGCCGGTGAGGAATATGAGGGTACTGTTTTTTCAGAAATTGATGACACTGGGCAATCGCGTGAGGATGTGATTGAATGACATCTAACGTCTCCCAGCTCTCCGCTCTTGACGGGTGGACAAGCAAATGCTGCCGTATCGGTGCTGTCATCTCCCCCACAATGGACAACGCTTCTTCATGAATTAAATAATCAATCGTTAAGTTCACAGATCCTTCGAGTGCATTTTCAAGTGGAACGACCGCCAAATCGACTTCGCCCTTTGACACAGCATCCATACATTGCGGAATCGTTGCATAGGCACGCTGCACTGCATCTTTTGGAAAACAAGAGCATACGGCCAAATGAGTAAATGTTGCCTCTGGTCCAAAATAACCTACAGTTAATTGCTTCATCTGCTATGATCTCTCCTTTTACGCCCCAGAACCTAGAATTTCAACTTTTTCGACAAATTCAAGCTTTCTTAATTGATTCATGACGGTGTTAATATCATCTGCCATACCTGCCGTACTAATCGATAGGGTGACATTCGCTCTTCCTTGCAGCGGAATCGTTTGGTGAATGGATAGCACATTACAGCCAGAGTCAGCAACAATTTGAAGCAGCCTTGACAGAGCCCCAGACCGATCTTCAAGGTGGAAAAACAATGTGATGATCTGCTCTTTCACCATTGTATAAAACGGAAAAACAGCATCTCGGTATTTATAAAAAGCACTGCGGCTTAAATCCGCTTTTTGAACAGCATCGGCAACTGAATCCGCTTTTTTGCGATCGAGAAGCTTTTTGACTTCAAGCGTTTTTCGCATCGCATCTGGAAGTACATCCTCTCTTACTAAATAGAACGTTTCTTCTTTCACCTGTTTTCTCCCCTTTTAAAAACGGGAGAGCCCATGGACTGGACCCTCCTTTTAATCAATCGATAAATTCGAATTCAAATTCAAGCAGACGAATGATGTCGCCATCTTTTGCACCGCGCTCACGCAAGGCATCATCGACACCCATACCGCGCAGCTGTCTAGAGAATCGTTTAACGGATTCATCTCTCGAGAAGTCTGTCATCTTAAAGAGACGCTCAAGTGCTTTACCCGTTAAGACAAATGTGCCATCAGGATCTCTAGAGATCTCAAATGGTGCATCGCCCTCATCAAATCTATACATCACGCGGTTATCCGACAGCTCCTCTTCATTATAGAGCGGGAATTCCGGTGTTGTTTCAAGCTGATTGGCGATTTCAAATAAGAGCTCACGAAGCCCTTCTCTTGTGATCGCACTAATCGGGAACACTTTATAGTCATCCGTTAATTTTTCTTTAAATGCCGCTAGATTGTCAGCTGCATCTGGCATGTCCATTTTGTTCGCAACAATGATTTGCGGACGCTCTGTCAATCTCATATTGTACTGCTCAAGCTCTTCATTAATCGTCACGTAGTCTTCGTATGGGTCACGCCCTTCAAGTCCAGACATATCAATGACATGGACAATGACACGTGTACGCTCAATATGACGTAAAAATTGATGACCTAAGCCAACCCCTTCGTGCGCTCCTTCAATCAGTCCTGGCAGATCCGCCATAACAAAGCTTCGGTTATCGTCTGTTTCAACAACTCCGAGGTTCGGCACAAGCGTTGTAAAATGATAATCCGCAATTTTTGGTTTCGCAGAAGAGACAATTGAAAGCAGCGTTGACTTCCCGACACTTGGGAAACCAACAAGTCCAACATCTGCAAGTACTTTTAATTCTAAGATGACGTCACGTTCTTTACCTGGCTCACCGTTTTCAGAAAGCTGTGGCGCAGGGTTTGCTGGTGTTGCGAAGCGTGAATTTCCACGTCCGCCACGTCCGCCTTTGGCAATCACAGCCCGCTGCCCATGCTCTGTCAAGTCAGCTAGTACTTGTTCCGTCTCTGCATCTGTCACAACCGTACCAGGCGGAACTTTGACAATCATTTCTTCCGCATTTCGGCCATGCTGGTTTTTACTCATTCCATGCTCGCCGCGGTCAGCCTTGAAATGACGCTTATAACGAAAGTCCATTAACGTTCTAAGTCCTTCGTCTACTTCAAATACAACATCTGCACCATTTCCGCCGTCGCCGCCTGCTGGGCCGCCCTTTGGTACATATTTTTCACGACGGAACGCCACCATACCGTTTCCGCCGTCACCGCCTTTAACATACACTTTAACCTGATCTACAAACATAACTTCCTCCGTTTCTCTGCATCACATATCTCGTTCTTGCCTCAAACAAAGCTCAATCATGGACTCATGAGGCGTCACATGAAATTGCGTTATACTCATACATGGATAGTTTGCGTCATGAAACGCATTTAACGCATCCAAACTTGTTAATTTTCCTTTGAAATCAAAATATAAGATCACATCATTTTCTTCATGATCTGTTTGGAACGTGACCGTTAAATGATTTTCAGTTTTTTGGCAAACTGATTGATCGAATATCGAAAACAACTCCTGTGATACCGATAGCAGCTGTGATTCATATGCTGATAAGTCTCGGGTTTCACCAAGCACTTCATATTCTAAGGTGATAAAATGCGACTCCCAATTAAATGTTAGAAAGTAATAGGCCAATTGGGGAATTTTTAAATTTGAGAGTTTGGATTCATGCTGTGCTTCAATGACCATTTCTTCTATAATTTCAAACACGCGGTCATATTTTTCTAATGTCAAGTTGCCTTTGATCAGCTGTAATTTATTCATCCAGTCGTGTCTTGAACGACTGAGCAGATAGATCAATTCATTTGTTAATGCAACGTGAGTTAATTTTTCATTTTCTTTACTTGGTATCTCTTCCATTATCGCACTCCCAATCGTTTGGTCTCTCTTTTAGGAGTCTTATCATCAATATGTCTCCCTGAATTATAACAGAGAAGACAGCATAGAAAAACACTAGTTATGTGAGGAAAGGTTGTTTTTTCTGATCGTATAGGAGAAAATGAGGCAAAGTCAGCAAACGTTCTTTGATATTTATGGAGTGCATCTTCTTTTATCATCTTCGGTACTGCTTGTAAAAGTGAAAAAAACTCCAGTCAATGACCGGAGTTTTTAGCAATTATTGTGCCGCAGGATATACGCTCACTTTTTTACGGTCACGACCGAAACGTTCGAATTTAACCGTTCCGTCGATTTTAGCGAAAAGAGTGTCGTCGCCTCCGCGTCCAACGTTTTCACCTGGATAGATTTTCGTTCCACGTTGACGATAAAGGATAGAACCACCAGTTACGAATTGACCATCAGCACGTTTAGCGCCTAAACGTTTAGATTCAGAGTCACGTCCGTTCTTTGTAGAACCTACCCCTTTTTTAGATGCGAAAAATTGAAGATCTAATCTAAGCATGAAGTTCACCTCCTATTTTTTTGTTGATATTCTCACATAATCGTGATAATCTCGTTCAATTGTCTCTAAGGAAACGACCATGCCTTCTAAAAGCAGCTGGGCTTTTTCAAAGGATACTGGATCTGTATCAGCCGGCAGTTCAAAAGAGAAGTAGCCGCCTTCTTCACCAATATCAAGCAGTGGGTCCAATCCTGTCAGTGCAATAATTGAATTGACTGAGCCGAAAACAACAGCAGATACACCTGCACAAACGAGATCCTGACCTTTTTCAGCAAACTCGGCATGTCCAGTCATCTGAAAAGACGTAATGCTTTCATCTGCTGATGACCGAGTAATGGTTGCTTTGATCATATCACTCACACGCCTTAAGCGTTGATTTTTTCGATAACAACTTTAGTGTAAGGTTGACGATGACCTTGTTTCTTGTGGTTGTTTTTCTTCGGTTTGTACTTGAACACAGTAATTTTCTTACCGCGACCTTGTTTTTCAACTTTAGCCGTTACTGTTGCTCCAGCAACTGAAGGGTTACCCACTTTGACAGTGTCTCCGCCGACAAACAATACGTTTTCGAAAGTTACTGTTTCACCTGCTTCAGCAGCTAGTTTTTCAACATAAACAGTTTGACCTTCTTCAACTTTTACTTGTTTACCACCAGTTTCGATAATTGCGTACATCTCTGCACCTCCTAATAAACTCAGACTCGCCGAATACAGGGGGCCATAGGCTCTTTACACCTGCTCCGCGCGGTTGTAGCACGGGTGCTACATATCCATAACATTAAAAAATATATCAAACTAGACGCAAAATGTCAATGTATTTTCACCATTAGTACGGTAAAAGAAGCTCTTCCATTGAGGAGGTCGTTCTGCGATCTGAAAAATACGCATGGAGCAGTTCATTTTCATCAAGCTGACTCATCTTCACGCCATCTCTTTCAATAATAATCGGATGCTTGCAGCCCCTTTGAAATCGTGCCATCACTTCGTAAACTTTTTCCTCTGCACTTGCTCTCAGCGGAATCAGTTTTTCTACCTTTTGCTCTTTTTTACCGTAATACCGTTCTAGTAAAAAACGAACCCTGACGTAATGCCTCTGCCTGTGCTCCATCACGAGTGAATAAGCTAAAAAAGTGAGCAGCACCCAGCCATTGAATTGCAGCGGTGCAAACAATAGTAATCCTGCTGTCAATAGACCGAAAAAGACAAGTGAGCCTTTTATGGCTAGAGCATGTGCACGTTGGAAAGGGTAAAAAATAGATAAGAGCAAAAAGAATAATTTTCCGCCATCAAGCGGCCAAATGGGCAAAAGATTGACAAGAAAAATCGCCATATTATAAAAGGTAAACATCGTAAAGACGTCATGCGAAATAAGAGAAGCCTCCATGAAAAGCCAAGCCATGAGCTGGAGCGGTACATGCTGAAGCAGCCCGCACAAAATGACCGCCAGCTCCTCTTTTAGCGGACGGTTTCCATGTTCCTCTACTTCAACCGTTCCGCCAAATGGCAGTAAAAAAATCCGTCGAATGCGCCAATGATAATAGCAGGCAGCCGCTGCATGTCCAAGTTCATGGACACAGACGATCACAAGCAGACAAAGCAGCGGCTTAATTTGACCTGACAGAATCGCAAACGCCATCACAATCCACAGCAGCGGATGGATGTGAATTTTCGTCAGCATGAGCAGCCATCTATTCAAAGGTCATCACCTGAATAGGATCGATAAATTGTTCATTTTGCTTAATGGCAAAGTAATACGTGCCCTTCCCTTGATCATCAAGCGAAATCTGGCCAATTTTTTCACCTTTATCAACAAAATCGTATAAGGCCACATCGGCTTTCTTTAATTGACCGTACCAGCTATAGCTGTTATCTGCATGCTGCACCACAACGGTAAGCCCTGTGTCGCTTTTCTTTTTCACCTCGACCACATAGCCTTCCTTCATACTATCAATGGCTTCAGCGGATGTTTCAACTTTGACCCCTGCTCCATTTTGCGTAAAGGATTCTTGCACTTTACCAGAGGCAGGCACAGCTAGTTCTTGATTCGCTTGTACGTCCTTTTGGCCCTCTTTTTTCTCTGTTAAAAATGCCAGCGGATGTCCGACTGTTTTTTCTATCCAACGGTTGGCAGCAGCAAATTGAAAATCTTGCTCAAAGGTCTGAGTAATCATCGGCTTCAGCTGCTGAAACGGACCTGCCTGACCTTTAAACGAAATGGCAGCAATCAACACAAGGGACGCTGATAATAAGCATTTAAGTACAAAGGTATTCGGGTTAAATAAGGGATGACGATATTTCTTTGGCTGATGGGACGCCGGTTCATAGGAGGTCGAGCCAGAATGCTTTTCTTCCTCTGTCAGCATAACCCATGGCGGGATATCTTCTTTTTTCTTGAAAGCCGTCTTCTTAGGAGGAGCAGCTGGCTGCATCGTTTTGCGGCGCTGCGCGATTTTCTTTCGGTACTCGTCCACTCTTTTCATGAGATCACCCTTTACATACAAACAGTTTGTACATTTTATGTGACAACCTCATCTGATATGCAACAAAAAGACCGATTCTAAATCGAATCGGTCTCAGTGTGTAGACAAACCCTCGCATTCGTTGTCAGGTCTGCGCTCCGGTGCTTGTCCTTCCTAGATTGCAAAGGTTTTCTATATCGATTATGCTCTTACACCAAAAAATGCTTTCAGCTTTGCAAACATTCCCTTGTTTTCTTCTTCAAAGGATTGAAGCGGAACAGATTCGCCTAGTACGCGACGGGCAATATTGCGATAGGCAATCGATACTTTGTTTTTAGCATCCATGACAATCGGCTCACCATTGTTTGAAGCCTTAATCACATCATCATCATCTGCTACAATGCCGAGTAGATCAATCGATAAGTGATGTACAACTTCATCTACATCCATTGAATCGCCATTTTTCGCCATGTGTGTACGAATACGGTTGACAATCAAACGAGGCGGTTCGATATCTTCTTGTTCTAACAAACCGATGATTCGGTCCGCATCTCTCACAGCTGAGATTTCAGGTGTCGTCACGACAATGGCCTTGTCTGCACCGGATACAGCATTTTTAAAGCCTTGCTCAATTCCAGCAGGGCAGTCAATGACAACATAATCAAAGTCTTGCTTCAATGATTGAATTAATTCTTTGATCTGTTCCGGCTCCACAGCCGTTTTATCACTTGTTTGAGCAGCTGGTAAAAGATACAAAAGATCTTCGAAACGCTTATCTTTTACAAGCGCTTGGTGAATTTTGCATCTTCCTTCTACTACATCAACTAGATCATAAATAATGCGGTTTTCAAGCCCCATCACGACATCCAGATTCCGAAGTCCGATGTCGGTATCAACTAGACACACTTTTTTCCCTTGAATTGCTAGTGCTGTGCCTAAGTTTGCAGATGTTGTTGTTTTGCCAACGCCGCCTTTTCCTGAGGTAATCACAATAGCCTCGCCCAATTTCACATTCCTCCCTCAAGCCTTGTCAGATTAGGTCTTATATGAGCCAATTGCTGCAGGCGTTCAATGATCATATTGCCATCTATATCTAAATAAGCACATTCCATTTCATTTCCATCTTCTTTTTGGTCTGGTGCACGGTTAAAAACTTGTGCGATGCGAAGCTGTGTTGGAATCATATGAGATGCCGCAATAACAGCCTGTTTGTTGCCATTACATCCAGCATGCGCCACACCTTTTAATGCGCCAAGCACAAAAATATTTCCTCCTGCGCGAATCGTTCCGCCAGGATTGACATCTCCTATTAATAAAAGATCTCCTTCGACATACAGCACCTGTCCAGAGCGTACAATTTTTGCTACAGAAGTAATTTCAGCCTCTGCTTTTAATCGTCTCGCCTCTTCAGTTGACATGACGTCACTTTCAATGGAGTGGATAACGAGATGTTCATTTTCAGACACCGCTTCAGTCAAACGCTTCTCCTGATCCTCCGTTAAATAACGAAAACCAAGCTTAATATGCACATTGACCTTATGTCCTTCTCTTCCATCTGTATATTGCTCAAGTAAAAGAACCTCTCGCAAGCCAGAAAGAAGATCATCAAACGAACAGTCATCATTTAACTGTAATGTTAATCCGTTTTTTGTACCTTTTATCGTCACATATTGCTGTTTTTGAGTTTTCAAGATGCTCACCTCAACAACATACTCATTTCGCCGTAATTGGACAAACTCCTGCTTTTATTCGTCGATCAGTCCTTGTTTCACATTGATGAAAAAGAGCCTAAGCGGCACAACAAGTATGAGAGACGCAGCAGTATTTAAAAGAATCGTTGGAATAAAGCGTTCGATGACATACGTATTAAACGGCATAATCCCTGGTTGAATTGTCGCTTGAACGCCGTATACATAAAACTCCATGACGGAAACAGCAATAATCGACAGAAAGACGACGACTAACATATTCGTTTGCAGAACTTTAAAGGCTTTTGCTAGCAAATAGCAAAGCGCCCCAAAGCCAAACATATGAACACCAAGTATGCCTGTATATGAAATATCATATAAAAGTCCAAAGATAAATCCGTAAATCACACCATATTTTTGATTCATAAAAGCAGTCATAAATACAAGTGCAAGTAAAATGAAATGAGGAGCTAAAATTTGATTCTCTGAAACAAATGGGAGCTTCACTAAATCGACAAAAATGCTGTCAAATACGAAGATAAACAACATGACGAAAGCAAGAAGGACACGTTTCACGAGCCTTCACCCTTCGTCAATTCAGATGCATCTGCTGTACTTGTGCTGCGATTCACCACAATCACACGGTCTAAATTGTTGAGTTCAGCCGCTGGTTCTACGTAAATGATCTTTGTCAGACCGTAATGGTCTGGCTCGATTTCACTCACCTTACCAATCGTCAAGCCTTGCGGGAATACGCCCCCTGCTCCAGATGTTTCAACAAGATCTCCTTTTTTGACATCCCCATCTGCATCGGATTTTAGAATATTCATAGTCAGCATTTTTTTCTTGCTGTCATAACCGTTAATGATTCCATTGAGTTCTTCTTTGCCCTTTTTCGCAAAAATTTTCGTTGAAATTCTATTATTTTGGTCAGTAGAGCTTAGCAACCTTACAGTTGAAGAAAAATTGTTGAGCTTATCGCTTTCAATCTTCCCAATTAATGCGCCACTCTCATTTGTGACCGCCATATCTTTGTCAACGCCTTGTTTTTTCCCTTTATCAATCATCACAAAGCTATCCCAAAGAGATGGGTTTCTTGCGATAACAGTTGATAGAATTGGCGTGTAGTCACGAATAGAGTTCACATAGCCAAGCTGTTTGCGAAGTTTTTTGTTCTCATCTTCTAGTTCTTGAAGTTTCGCCTCATATTGGGTTTGTCCATCAAGTTTTTTCCGAAGACGTTCGTTTTCATCATATGTGTTCTTTAAATCTTGTACGTTCCCATAAATACCGGCAATAAATTGTGATGGTTTATGAAAGACACCTTGAAAAAAGCCTGTCGTATCCCCCACTAATTTTTCCGGCCATGAAGCACCTCTGCCGCTTTTCACTGAAAAACCAATCATGGCCACCAGTACGATGACACAGACAAGGAGCAACATTAATCTTTTATTCATAAAAAACTGCGGCATGTCTTACACCTCTTTAATTACGCCCGATTATCGATTATCTTTTGATTTTCCTTTGAACAAATGAATATGTTCTAGTGCTTTCCCTGTTCCGATCGCCACACAGTCAAGTGGATCTTCAGCAATAATGACTGGCATTTTCGTTTCATCACTAATGACTTTGTCAAGATTACGCAGTAATGCACCGCCTCCTGTTAAAACAATTCCGCGGTCCATAATATCTGCTGCCAGCTCAGGCGGGGTTTTTTCAAGAGTCATTTTCACTGCATCAACAATTGTTTCCACCGTATCGCGAAGCGCTTTTGCAATCTCTTCTGCCGTAATAGAGATTGTTTTTGGCAGACCTGTTAAAAGGTCACGTCCGCGAATGTCCATCTCATCATGTACATCAGGCTGCGCAGAACCGATTTCCATTTTAATCGCTTCTGACGTACGATCACCGATCATCAGGTTATACGTTTTACGGATGTAGCTGCTGATCGCATCATCCATTTCATCACCTGCAACACGAATTGATTGTGATGTCACAATGCCACCAAGAGAAATAATCGCTACTTCTGTTGTACCGCCGCCAATATCCACAACCATACTTCCTGTTGGCTCCCATACAGGCAGGTTAGCACCGATTGCCGCAGCAAATGGTTCTTCAATCGGGTAAGCGTCACGTGCACCAGCTTGTCTTGTTGCATCAATGACTGCACGCTCTTCTACAGCTGTAATGCCAGATGGCACACATACCATGACGTAGGGTTTACGAGCAAAAAGCCCTTTGCCTTTTAATGCTTGATTAATGTAATATTTCATCATTGTTGCTGTCGTCTCGTAATCTGCAATGACTCCGTCTTTCATTGGGCGTAGTGCCACAACATTACCAGGTGTACGGCCAATCATGTTTCTAGCATCATTTCCGACCGCCACTATAGACTTCGTATCAGTTTCCAAAGCTACGACCGAAGGTTCTCTCACAACAATGCCTTTTCCTTTAATAAAAACAAGCGTATTCGCTGTTCCAAGATCTATTCCAAGGTCTTTTGTACCAATTCCAAACATATGTATGTATCTTCCTTTCTTAAACCAAAATTCCCTTTAGGGAAAAACTCATAAACTCTATTATATCGTAAAACATTGAAAAAAAAAGTGTTACAAATACCCTTTTTCCTTCAAACTCACAAATTTTTGATCACCTATGACAAGATGATCAAGCAGCTGTATTCCAATCAGCTTTCCACATTCAAATAGTCTCTGTGTGACTTCAATATCTTCCCTGCTGGGCGTCGGATCTCCAGATGGATGGTTGTGCACACAAATAAATGAAGCAGCGGACCGTTTAAAGGCCTCTTTGAAAATTTCACGCGGGTGAACGATGGATGAGTTCAGACTTCCAATAAACACGGTATGTTTATGAAGAACTTGATTTTTTGTGTTGAGATAAAGACAAACGAAATTTTCCTGTTGTAAAAACCTCATATCTTCCATCACAAAGTTTGCCCCATCCTCTGGTGTGCGGATCACATAGCGGTTGTCCGTCGTTTGATGGTGTAATCTAGTGCCAAGTTCTAAAGCAGCTAAAAGAGAGACCGCCTTTGCCTTTCCAACTCCTCGAATCTTCGACATTTCTTCAATTGAGGCTTCTCTTATAGTGCGAAGACCGCCAAATGTTTGCAGAAGTCTTGCGGAAATTTGAAGAACTGATTCCTTTTTTGTGCCTGTCCTTAAAAGAATCGCAACAAGTTCATGGTTTGACAGACTGCCAGGACCATATTTGATCAATCGTTCTCTCGGCTTTTCATCTTGAGGAAAATGCTTTAGCAACATAGGGAAATCGTTCATGATGCCCACTCCTTTTAGATTCCTTCCTGTCATCAAAAAGGGGTGATTCCAAATGTTTCGAGCACTCTAACTGTTTTGGCAATAGGGAGACCTACAACGGAAAAATAATCACCATCTATTTTTTGAACAAACAGTGCGCCTTTTCCTTGAATGCCATAGCTTCCCGCTTTATCAAGCGGTTCTCCCGTTTCGATATAGCGGTCTATTTCATTTTGCGTAAGTGTCCAAAACGTTACTTCTGTCTGTTCATAAAATGTTTCTTTTCTATTCTCTGATTGAATTGTGACACCCGTCAAGACTTGATGTGTCTTTCCTGACAATAATTGAAGCATTGAGGCCGCTTCTTCCTTGTCTTTTGGTTTTCCAAGACATTTGCCGTCAATTGCAACAATCGTATCTGCACCAATGATCACTGCTTCGGGATATAGTGTTTGAATATCATTTGCTTTTTGTTCTGCCAACCATTGGACGTTCTCTGCAGGAGAAAAGTTTCGATTTATTTCTTCTTTTAATTGACTTGCTTGAATGTCATAAGAAAACCCTGCTAGATCAAGCAATTCTTTTCTTCTAGGTGATTGAGATGCGAGAATCAATCGGTTCATGTTTGTTCATCCTTTCAGGGTTTAGCCTAAGAAGTAAGATACCCATTCATCCTATCAAATGTACATCTTACCGACAATTTACGAAAATTCATTTTTCATGTTCCTTCATCATTATGTTGGATGCAAAAGAAAAAAACTAGTCATTTTTTGACTAGTTTGGTTTCTTAAAATATGATTTTACGTATTTAATTGATCAAGCAGTGCCTGCTGAGATTTCCACCCGTTTTCAGCAGTAGGTTCGTTTAACAGCTGGACAGCTTTTAATAAACTGCTTTTAGCTGGTGCGTCCGTTGTTTTGGCACTTTCAAGCTCAGAGATCAGCTGCGTAACCTCCTTTTGATCCACATCATCTCCTGCAATGACCTTAGAGGATAATACAGATGCCTTTTCTATTAAACTAGTCAGCTCATCTGGTACTTGAAATGAGAGCTCCTTGCCTCCCCATGCCTCAAAGTGTTGATCAATCAGCTTCTTCCCAACAGCACTTGTCATGCCCTGTTCTGTCGCAAGCCCAGCAATGACATAATAGCCATCATCCATTGAGATCTTTTTCCCCGCATACCCTGCTTCTTTTAAACTGCCAACTAATTCATCTGCTCCTTTTTCAGAGGAAAACTTTCCAGCCTGTACGACATATGTGGAAAAATGGCCAGAGGCGCTTTTTTCATCCTTATTTTCTTTTGATTCATTAGCAGTATCTGCTGGCGGCGCATCACCGCCTGCTTTCATCGATGATTGATTTCCGGATGCTGAAACGCTGATATCTCCTCCTGAAGGATTCTGAGTACCATCTTGGCTTAAGCTAAGTGCAAACACACCAAGGCCTGTCCCAAGAACCACTGCAAACACAATCGTTGTCATCACTCTCTTAAACGGGCCGCGGCTTTTACCGAACTTCTGATCAAAGGAACCTTTTTTCTTTTGATAAGGTGTGACGACCTTTGGATCAGAATGATAAATATGATCAGCTGCATCATCCCACTGGAAATCTTCTTCTTTCGGTTTAGCCGGTTCTTCCTCAGATGCAGCTGTCTCCTGTTCTGACTGCCTTTTTTCCTCCCAATTCGAAAACGTCACTTGATCATCCTCTTGCTGTTTTGGCGGCTGGTGGTCATCTTCATGAAGCATTTCTTCTTTGCCATTAATATTGACTTTTAACCCTTGTTTTTTTGCCTGCCTTTTTTTCACTGTCATTCCCCGCTTTCTGACATTGTTTGTAAGAAAGACCTTTTTGTCCAATGAATCAGCGCGAATGTACCCGTCCTTCTTTCTGTTTCACACTTTAACATAGCGGATAAAAAAAAGAACAAGACTTTTGTCGGCAGGGAAAAAAAGTGTTCGCCAATTTTTTCAACCGATCGACCCTGCGAATGGGAGCATGACATGAGCTCCATAGAGATACAGCCAAAAAGAAAAAGAGATCGCAGGAACAAAGGGAAATGGCTCATCTAACCGGAAAGAAAAAACCTTCGTATAGACGATTCCAGCGATACATGAGAGGAAAAGAATGAGAAGGAATGGCTTGAAGCCAAAGCAAAACGCAAGCACACCGAACAGCTTCATATCAGCACCGCCCATGCTATTTGGCTTGAAACGATCTAAACTATAAAACATGAGAAAGCAAAAAAGAAGCGAAGCCGCTCCTTCCCACCAAATAAAAAGTGGTTCAAGCGTGCGGTATATGACGAAAAGAGGGAAAAAGAAGAGAAACAGCTCGTTTGGCACCCTCATATAAAGAAGATCACTCACGACAGCAATCACAAATAAACTACAAAGAATCACAAGAAAAAGACCTTCAAACGAAATACCAGCGATTCTATACATGAGCAAAAAAAGACTGCCTGACAGCATCTCAACCAGTGGATATAGCAAAGACAGCCGAGTGCCGCAATGTTTACAAGTTCCCCTCAATAACACATACGAAACGAGCGGGATCATCTCGTGCAGGGAAAGCGGCTGTTTACACACTGTGCAGTGAGAACGAGGAAAAAGAATAGACCGCTTAAGTGGCAGCCTTTCACCAACTAGATGAAAGAACGACCCCATGGTGATGCCTGCAAGAAACACAAAAATGCCTATCATATATCGTGACCCCTTCCGAGAATAAGATAGACCGGATTTTATCACGATCGTATTCATTGAGCACATAGCGAAAATATGATTTTACTTTCCATCTGCATATCAAAAGAAAAAAACACAAATGGCATTGAAGCCATTTGCGTTTTTGTGTTACCCGATCATACGATTTCGTATATCTGAAATAAAATAAAGAGAGCCTGTCACAATGATCACCGCTAAAGGATCATCACTTTTTTTCTGGATGAACTCAAGCACTGTACGAGGGTCATCATCATACGACTTTGCCTCTAACTGACTGCATACATAAAGCTTTTCAGCTGATTCGGCTCTTGGAAAATCAAATGAAACAAAATGGATAGAAGAACTGACAGCTTCAAGCTTTTGAATCATTTGCTTGTACGGCTTATCTTTTAAAGCACTAAAACATATATGCACCTGTTTACTAGAAAAATGAGCTTGTACAGTTTCAATTAAACGGTCGATCCCTTCTTCATTATGAGCGCCGTCTAAATACACTGGAGGATGATCTTTGACTTTTTCAAATCTCCCAGCCCAAGCTGCCTGCCGAATGCCCTCATATATTTGCTCTTCTGTCACACTAATATAGCCTTCTTGCTCCAGCCATTCAATGAGTAAAACAGCAAGGGAAGCATTTTGCCTTTGATGCGTTCCGATTAATCCTGTTTCAAGCTGCGGATACTGCTTTTTTGATGTGCGTAACGTGAAACGTTCACCTGTTTCTGTCGGCTGCTGCTCATCAAAGCTACAAGTATCATGTAATGAAATACATTCAGCATTCTTTTCTTTGGCTGTGTTTTGAATGACAGCAAGAGCTTCAGGCTGGTGAACTGCCGTGATCATTGGAATACCCTCTTTGATAATGCCCGCTTTTTCAGCTGCAATTTGTTCAAGTGTGTCACCTAAAATGGCCATATGATCATGACCAATCGACGTAATCGCTGTTAAAATAGGCACAGCAATATTTGTAGAATCAAGCCTTCCGCCAAGCCCTGTTTCCAAGAGGACAAAGTCTACTTGGTGCACATGAGCAAAATAAGCAAATGCACATGCTGTAATGATTTCAAATTCTGTCGCTGCGCCAAGCTCTGTTTGATCTAATTCGTCAACAAAAGGCTTGATTTCATTCACCAAACTCAGCCATTCTTCATCATCTATAGGCACTCCATTCACGCTGATTCTTTCATTGAACGTTAGTATAAACGGAGAGGTGAAAGTTCCGACCGAATAGCCGGCTGCCTGCAACACAGAACGCGTAAACGCAATGGTTGATCCTTTACCATTTGTACCTGCAACATGTACTGTTTTTATACTTTGTTCCGGATTTCCTAGTCTGTTCATCAGCCATTTCATTCGTTCAAGACCAGGTTTTACGCCAAAAGCCAGTCTGCTGTGAATCCAATCAATGGCTTCATGATAGGTTGTAAACAATGTCATCTCTCATTTCATACGAAATTTTCAAAAAAGACGACTCCCTTTCATTAGGAGCCGTCTTTTTAACCTTATGCTTTCAGCTCTTCAATACGCTTTTGAACAGCTTCGCGTTTTGCGACATAATCACGTTCTTTCGCACGCTCTTCTTCTACGACACTTTCAGGCGCTTTTTTCATAAAGCCTTCGTTGCCAAGCTTTTTCTGTACTCGTTCCACTTCTTTTGTCAGCTTATCAAGCTCTTTTTGCAGACGAGCAATTTCTTCATCTAAGTTGATTAAGCCTTCAAGCGGCAGAATGAGTTCTGCTCCAGAAATAACAGCCGTCATCGCTTTATCACTAGCTGGGATATCTGTGCCAATTTCAAGAACACTTGGGTTCGTGAAGCGCTCAATATATGAACGGTTTTTCTCTAAGCGTTCCTGCACATCAGATGTAGAGGCTTTAATGTAAAGCTCTACTTGTTTGCTCATTGGTGTGTTCACTTCACTGCGAATGTTACGAACAGAGCGGATGAGTTCCACAAGCAGCTTCATATCAGCAGAAGCTTGTTCGTCGGAAAGCTCCGGCTTCACTTCAGGCCATGCTGCAACAGTAATGGACTCACCTTCATGCGGTAGATGCTGCCAGATTTCTTCTGTTAAGAACGGCATAAACGGATGTAGAAGTCTCATCGTTTGATCTAATACATACGCAAGGATCGAACGAGTCGTTTTTTTCGCTGCTTCGTCTTCTCCATAAAGCGGAAGCTTCGCCATTTCAATGTACCAATCACAGAAATCATCCCAAATGAAGTTGTATAAGTGTCTGCCCACTTCACCGAATTCATACTTGTCAGCAAGCTGTGTGACACTTTCAATTGTTTCATTTAAGCGTGTTAAAATCCATTGATCAGCAACTGATTTTTCTCCTGTTAAATCAAGCTCATCATACGTTAAACCATCCATATTCATTAAAGCAAAGCGGGATGCGTTCCAAATTTTGTTCGCAAAGTTCCAAGTGGATTCAACCTTTTCAAAGCTAAAACGAAGATCCTGACCTGGTGAGCTTCCAGTCGCTAAGAAATATCTTAATGAATCCGCACCGTACTTGTCGATGACCTCCATTGGATCAATTCCGTTGCCGAGCGACTTACTCATTTTACGCCCTTGTTCGTCGCGGATAAGCCCATGAATGAGGACATCTTTAAACGGTTTTTCTCCTGTGAATTCAAGACCTTGAAAGATCATGCGGGATACCCAGAAGAAAATGATGTCATAGCCAGTTACAAGCAGATTTGTTGGATAGTAGCGCTTGAAGTCTTCACTGTCTGCATCCGGCCAGCCCATTGTAGAAAACGGCCAAAGCGCTGAACTAAACCATGTATCAAGTACATCGTTATCCTGTTCCCAGTTCTCAATATCTTCTGGTGCTTCAAGTCCAACATATACTTCTTTCGTTTCTTTATGATACCAAGCCGGAATGCGGTGTCCCCACCATAGCTGACGAGAAATACACCAGTCACGGATATTTTCCATCCAATGTAAATATGTCTTTTCAAATCGGTCTGGAACAAATTGAACTTGGTCGTCACCTTTTTGCAGATGAATAGCTTCGTCTGCCAGCGGCTGCATTTTCACAAACCATTGTGTTGATAAATACGGTTCAACGACAGCTCCACTTCGCTCACTATGACCAACTGAATGCATGTGGTCCTCAATTTTGAACAAAATGCCTTCTTCTTGTAAATCCTTCACAAGCTGTTTGCGGCATTCGAAGCGGTCCATTCCTTTATATTGCAGGGCATTCGCATTCATTGTGCCATCTTCATTCATGACAAGAATACGCTCTAGCCCGTGGCGGTTTCCAAGCTCAAAGTCATTCGGATCATGAGCAGGTGTAATTTTCACAGCACCTGAACCAAACTCCATATCGACATAGTCATCACCGACGATTGGGATTTCGCGGCCTGTAATTGGTAAAACCACTGTTTTTCCAATCAAATGCTGATAGCGCTCGTCATCAGGGTGTACGGCTACGGCTGTATCCCCCAGCATTGTTTCAGGTCTTGTTGTCGCAATTTCAATTGAACCCGTGCCATCTGAAAGCGGATATCTCAAGTGATAAAACGCACCTTGAACATCCTTATAAATCACTTCAATATCAGAAAGTGCCGTTTTCGTTGCTGGATCCCAGTTAATGATGTACTCTCCGCGATAAATAAGCCCTTTTTCATACAATTGAACAAATACTTGGCGAACGGCTTTATTCAGACCTTCATCTAAAGTAAAACGTTCACGAGAGTAATCGAGGCCAAGGCCCATTTTCGCCCACTGGCTGCGAATAAAATCTGCATATTCTTCTTTCCACTTCCACGTTTCTTCCACAAATTTCTCTCGGCCAAGATCATACCGGCTTACGCCTTCTTTGCGGAGCTTTGCCTCGACTTTTGCTTGAGTTGCAATACCGGCATGGTCCATACCTGGAAGCCAAAGAACATCATAGCCCTGCATCCGTTTCATACGTGTCACGATGTCTTGGAGTGTAGAATCCCATGCATGCCCAAGGTGCAGTTTTCCTGTCACGTTTGGTGGAGGAATGACGACTGTATATGGATCTTTCGTTTTGTCATTTTGTGCTTCGAAGAATTTCCCTTCAAGCCAGTACGTATAGCGGTCTTTTTCAATCGCATTAGGATCGTACTTTGTTGGCATTTCTTGATTATTTGTTCCCATTTGTGTAACCTCCACATTTTTTCGGCTGATGAAACATAAAAAAAGCCTTTCCATCCTTATAAAAGGACGAAAAAGCTTTTTTCGCGGTACCACCTTTTTTCACGAGACACATACACGTGTCCCATACACTCTAAAGGATAACGGGGTTCTCCCGAATTTCTCTACTTGTTCATTCAAGAAATTAAGCTCACAGGCGACCTTCCAAACAAGTACATCCTAGGAAACCTCTCAGCTCTTGGCTTCCCTCTCTTTAGGGTCTTGCTCGTACTCTTCCTGATCCACGCTTACGATATATCACGTTCATCAGCACATACTCATCTTTTATTTATATTACTAAATGCCTTTTGTTTTCGTCAATCATCTTTTCCGCTTTTCTTCTTCTTTATACAAATTGGGCAGGCACCCTTCGCCCTTTTGCCCATATGATAATAACAAAATGAAGAAGGAGGGCGTTTGATTTGAAGAAGATCAATCCTTACACACTCCCCCCCTGGCTGAGACAAATTCGGGCAGTTGCCTCCCAAGTCGTTCTCCCGATTGCTATATTTCAAGGATTTCGTACGATCATTTTCCCTACAACATTTGACGTCCTCATTCTAGGTATTCTTATTTTTCTTGCATGTGCCTTTCATCTTGATTGGTTTTAAAACTCATGCTTATGTACCTGCCGATATAAAGCCAACGCAGCATAACCTCGTCATTCCGCTGATGACGAGGCACTTTGTTCTTCTTCAAGCCGTCTAGCCTGCTCAATCTCATGAATCTTCATAACGGTCGGCTCAGAATTTTTCATCTGCCAATACGCTCTTAACAGCTGCTGACAGCTTTCCATTTCATCCTGCCCGCCTGCTTCATAGGCTTTTACTGTATCAAACAGCCCTTGCGGATAAGCAAGGTAGCTTAGGAACAAATGCAGTTCTTCCTCCCGAAGAGGGTTTCCTTTTTGATACGTATAAAACAAAGAAGTGCATTCAGGACAAGACGTGGGATAGGTTTTGAATGTCCGAAAGTAATAGGTCAGAAGATCATAGATGGGGGCGGCTTTTTTAGACCGCTCGAAATTGGTGAAATGTCCTGTTCCTACATCATTATACAAAAAATGATGGATCGATAGCTGTCCATGATTTAGCACAACACGCGTTGTCTCTTTGTCTTTCATTTCTTCATGCCAATCTTCTAAACGCTCAAGCGCAAATTCGCTGGCAGACATCGCCTCTGAAAAATACATAGCAGCGGCCAGCTCAAATGGCGACATATACCACGTTTGTTCTGCCCGCTCTATGAATCGTTCATACATGTCTTTCTCTGTTTCCCATTTGGTCTTGATTTGGGTGTAATGCGCTTCTATCTCTTGCTCTGTGATATCCATCATGACTTCAGTCCGCTTATGAAGTCTTGCAATCTCTTGAAATAAATATTCGTGCTTATCGTCCTGCTCTTCTCTCTTTTCATTCGTCAGCCACGGCATCAGATAGTATGCATACTGGCTTTCCCGATGACTTGAGAAAAAGGAACCGCTCTTCGTCCGATAAATCGGAACAAAGGAGCGATAGCCCTTTGATTCTAGTTCAAGCATTTGTTCTGTAAATTGCATATGCCGATTGGCTTTTACTCGCTTCAGGGCAAATACACCCTGCTTTGTATATACCTTGATGACAACAGGACTGACAGGTTCAATATATTCAGCCTCAAGTCCGTATTCGTATAAGACAGATTGGATTTCATCCACGTTCACTCACCACATTTTCTCGGTCAGTCATCGCTTGCTATGCATTGCTTTTTTGATATTCAGGAATATAAAGAATCTGTCCTTCCTCAAGCTCCGCATCAATCGATAATGAGTTTGTGCGAAGAAGCTGCTGCACATTCAATTGATATCTCTCACAAATACGATCGACCGTATCTTCTTGCTGAACTATACATATTTTCATGCGAGAAAAATCTTCCTCCTCCTGCTTAGCGAACAGCTTTGTTAAATAAAGAGAGTTCTCACTGCCAGACGTTTCTCTCACGTCTTCTTCAAGCACCTCTTCTTCTTGAGCTGACTCATATATTTTAGGTGCTTCCCGTTCATATAACCGCCCGAGCTGATATTCGTCATCCTGCTCCTCTTGCTCAGGTTCCACTTGATAAGCAGGTGATTCAAATGCAGGATATGACTGTACCGTTTCTTCCTGCTCTTCGGCAGCTTCCGGATCTTTTCTCACTTCCACTTCAAAGAATGTATCATCCCTCTCCTCTTCTTCTAAAAGCTTAGGTGGTTCAAAAAATGGCGGTTCCTGCACGTGAGCTTCAGGGATGGATCGATAGCCAAGCGCCACAGCTTCTTCTTGGTTATTCGGCTGTTCCGGCTCTTCTGGTTCTTCAGGTTCTTCAGGTTCTTCAGACGCTTCCTCTACTTCCCTGTTCACCAATTCTATCTCAATTGCTTCTTCCTCTTCTTCTTGTACTTCCTGCACTTCCTGTTCCTCTTGCTCAGCACGTGTGTCATGTTGAAATATAGGCTGCTTCTCATCATCCTCATGTTCTTCGCCTTGCAGCTCTTCTTGTTCTTCTTGTTCCGGCTGCAACTGATAATCGTAAGCCATATCGCCATAATCCTCTTCAGGACGATGGACAAATTCATACGGCTCCTCTACTACAGGCGCTTGAGGCGTTTCCTCGTCTAACAAGCCCTCAATGGCTAAATCAGCCTGAATGGTAAGCAAACGATTCTCTGTCAGCTGGTAATCAAACGCATCAATAAACACAAACACATCATTTAAATGACTAATTTTGTTCTTCGGAATGGTGATATCGACTGGAAATTGATGCAGAAGCTCCGCCGTTCCGTCTTCTCTTACCTTTACCTCATCTGCTTCCCTGTATGTTGGAAAGGAACTCAATTCACCCAATAGCTCCTCTTGATTTATGTTGTATTCTCCTGTTAGCTCGAGTGAACCTCTAATGGAAACATAATCATTCACTTCTTGAACGAGAATGTCAGGGTCGAGAGAAATTGACAGCAGCTCACTGACTTCCTGTCCGCTTTTGAAATAAATGGATTCTTCTACCGAAAACTGTAATCGATTGTTTTGAGACAAGTCGGTGTCCTCCTTTCATCTAATCCTTAAAAAATAAAATTAGATGTCAATACAGTTGTATGTGGGAGGAAGTGAAAATATGATTGGTTTTCTCCAATGCAAAAAAGCCGATATGTCTCCATATCGGCTTTTTTTATCGACGTAGTTTTTGAAAAACCTTTTCCACTGTCTCAATTGTATATTCGATGTCTTCATCTGTATGAGCTGTTGATAGGAATAGTCCTTCAAATTGAGAAGGCGGGAGGAAGATACCGTGATCGGCCATTTCCTTGTAAAATTCAGCAAATAAAGCGAGATCAGCTGTTTTCGCTTTGTCATAATTGATCACTTCTTCATTTGTAAAGAAGAATCCAATCATGGAGCCCGCACGGTTAAACGTTAATGGAATTCCGTATGCTTTCGCTGCTTTTGAAATGCCTTCTTCTAAACGATCACCTTTTCGTTTAAACTCTTCATAGGACTCAGGTGTGAGCTGTTTTAGAGTTTCTAAGCCTGCTGTCATCGCAAGAGGGTTACCTGATAACGTTCCTGCTTGATAAATTGGACCACTTGGCGCAATTTGTCTCATAATATCCGCTCTTCCGCCATAAGCACCGACCGGAAGACCGCCTCCAATGACTTTACCAAGACACGTCAGATCAGGTGTGATGCCAAAATAGCCTTGCGCGCAGTGATAATCCACACGGAAGCCTGTCATGACCTCATCAAAAATGAGTAATGATCCGTATTGCTCCGTAATGTCTCTCAGTCCTTGCAAGAAACCTTCTTGCGGAGGGACAACCCCCATATTTCCTGCGACCGGCTCTACAATGACACCAGCGATATCGTCTCCAAATTCTTGGAAAGCAACTTGAATGCTTTCTAAATCATTGTACGGCACTGTGATCGTGTTGCTTGCAGTCCCTTCAGGAACACCAGGACTATCCGGGAGTCCAAGCGTTGCCACTCCAGAACCCGCTTTAATGAGCAAAGAATCACCGTGGCCATGATAGCAGCCTTCAAATTTCACAATTTTATTTCTGCCTGTAAAACCTCGAGCTAGACGAAGTGCACTCATCGTCGCCTCTGTACCAGAGCTGACCATGCGAATAACTTCGATGGAAGGAACCCGTTCTGATACAAGTTTAGCTAATTCATTTTCAACTAACGTAGAAGCACCGAAGCTTGTCCCATTTTCCGCTACTCGCTGAATGCTTTCAACGACACGATCATTCGTATGTCCTAAAATAAGCGGTCCCCATGATAAGACATAATCGATGTATTCATTTCCATCAATATCATAGATCTTGGCGCCTTTGCCTCGTTCCATAAAAATCGGGTCTGTGTTGACTGATTTAAATGCACGCACAGGGCTGTTGACACCACCAGGCATTAAATGCTGTGCTTCTTCAAATGCTTGCTTTGATTTTTCATAGCTACGTCCCATTTCAATGTCCTCCTGTCTATCCGTTCTTTATTCTGAGAGCCATTTTGCTGCATCTTTTGCATGATACGTAATGATGAGTTCTGCTCCTGCACGCTTCATACTTGTCAGCATTTCCAAAACAAGCTCTTTTTCAGAAATCCAGCCGTTTTGAGCAGCGGCTTTCACCATTGCATACTCTCCGCTCACATTGTAAGCAACAACAGGGAGTGTAAATTCATTTTTCACATCACGCATAATGTCTAAGTAAGAAAGAGATGGTTTGACAATCAAGAAGTCAGCTCCCTCTTCTACATCAGATTGCGCTTCTCTTAGAGCCTCTAAACGGTTTGCAGGGTCCATTTGATATGTTTTACGATCTCCAAACTGCGGTGTACTATGTGCTGCATCACGAAACGGACCGTAAAAAGCACTTGCATATTTCACGGCATAAGACATGACTGGTACATGAATAAAGCCTGCTTCATCAAGTGCCTCACGAATGGCGACAACAAATCCGTCCATCATATTTGAAGGCGCGATGATATCTGCACCTGCACGCGCTTGGCTGACAGCAGTTTTCGCTAATAGCTGAAGAGATTCATCATTTAAAATTTCTCCATCTTCAACGATTCCGCAATGTCCGTGATCTGTATATTGGCATAAGCAAGTGTCTGCAATCACCACGAGCTCTGGGAAATGCTTTTTGATCTCAAGCGTAGCTCTTTGAACAATGCCATGATCGTGATACGCCTCACTGCCTACATGATCTTTATGATCTGGCACACCAAATACAATGATCGATTTGATGCCAAGATCAACAAGCTCTTGGACTTCTTCTTTCACAAGATCTACAGAAATGTGATACACACCTGGCATTGAAGAGACTTCTTTTCGGACATTTTCTCCCTCTACAAAAAAGATCGGATAAATGAAATCAGATGGTCTTAAAAAGGTTTCTCTGACTAATTCTCTCATTCCTGCGCTTGTCCGCAATCTGCGGTGTCTGTTAAATTTCATCAATGGTTCAACTTCCTTTCAGATAAACGGCACATCAAATCAAGCATTCCGTCTATCGTATAAGTATCTGGGGTTTCAGAAGAAATCCCGTATTGAAGCAGTGCCTCTTTTGTCAGAGGACCGATCGTCACAAAACAGGTGTCAGATGCAGCAAGCATCGCTGCATCTGCTTCCATCACATGCATAAAAGAATGAACAGTAGATGAGCTCGTAAATGTAATAAAATCAAATGATTGCTTCGTCATTGCCGTTTTAAGAGCAGCAATTCCTTCCTCATCCTTGACTGTTTCATATAAAATCCATTCTTTTACCTCAATGCCGAGCGGAACGAGGGCCTCTTTCACCACATCTCGTGATAGATGCCCTTTTGCTACAAACACACGCTCTCCTGGGTGTACATGGTCAAGTAATGCATCTGCCAGCTCTTCCGCTATAAATCGTTCTGGCACAACATCCACCTTCAAGCCGTGCTGCTCAAGATAGGCAGAGGTTTTCTCTCCTACAGCAGCCACTTTCAAATGGGATAAACTCTTATGTAAATGATGGTCTTTTATGTAGTTCAGAAAAAAAGACGCACCATTCACACTCGTGAAAACAAGCCAGTGGCTATTTTCTAAGTCCTTTACAAAGGCCTGCGCTTTTTCTTTGGTGAGCGTAGGCTCAAACCGAATAAGAGAGGTTAAAACCGCATGGCCGTTCAGCGCTTCAATCTTTTGCTGAAACACGCCCGCTTGACGTTCATTTCGAGTGACAAGCACCGTCTGTCCGTGAAGCGATTTGCCTATGCTCATTGAGACAAATCCTTTTTCACCTTGTCGATCAAATCCTTTGCTCCCTTATCGGCCATCTGCTTCGCACACGCTGTTCCAATTGCTTCAGGGTCAGTGCCTGTGACGGTTTCGCGAATAATCGTGTGCCCATCAGCAGATGCAACAAGACCTGTTAGTTCAATTTCATTATGCTTATTCATCGTTGCATAGCCAGCGATCGGCACCTGACAGCTTCCATCCATTTGTTTGAGGAAGGCTCTTTCTGCGAGGACCGTTTTTTTCGTATATTCATTCGTAAATTGGGCGAGAAGCTTAAGCAGCTCTTCATCATCCCCGCGGCACTCAATCGACAGCGCGCCTTGTCCAACGGCTGGAAGGCACGTCTCAGGAGATAAAAATTCCGACACGACCTCTTTGCTCCATCCCATTCTGGACAGGCCGGCAGCCGCTAGAATAATGGCATCATACTCTTCATTTTTCAGCTTTTCCAATCTCGTATCAATGTTTCCTCGAATCCATTTAATCTCAAGATCTGGTCTTTCCTGAAGAAGCTGGGCGCTGCGCCGTAAGCTGCTCGTTCCCACAATTGCTCCCTTAGGCAGTTCGCTGAGACTCAGATGATCCTTCGAAATAAGGGCATCCCGTACATCTTCACGCTCAGGAATACAGCCAATGACTAAACCTTCCGGAAGAGCAGCCGGCATATCCTTCATACTGTGCACCGCCATATCGATATCATGATTTAGCATCGCCTGCTCAATCTCTTTAACAAACAGTCCTTTTCCGCCAACCTTAGATAAGGTCACATCTAGAATTTGATCACCCTTTGTTACAATTTCTTTTATTTCAAAAGAATAAGAAGGGTTTAGTTCAGACAGCTTTTGAATGACCCATTTTGTTTGTGTAATTGCCAGCTTACTTCGTCTAGAACCTACTTTAATTGTACGCAATACGTCTTCCTCCCGACAATGCCTTTAAGACTCATCATTATTGAAACCAATGAAAGGTTGATAAGCTACCAAGCAGAAAATAATTGATCATCAGCACAAGAAATGAAGCGACATTCCACAGTGCCACGATTTTGCCCTGCATATTTCTGACCAATCTGATATATAAGTAAAAGCCGTATAAAAACAGCATAATAAACGAACCAAGCACCTTTGCATCTGTCCAGTACAACGTATCATACGAAATATATGCCCAAATGATGCCAAGAATTAAACTAAGCAAGAGCATAGGCACACCAATAATATTTAATACGTACGCCATATGATCTAGCTTTGATAAGTCTTCAATTCTTAAAAGCCATTTTCCCCATTTTTTCTTTTTCAGCAAACGATATTGAAAGAGATAAAGCAGTGAAAACGCAAATGAAAGTGAAAAGGCACCGTAGGATAAAATTGCCATCGTAATATGAATCACGAGCAGTTCACTCGTCAGCTTCCCCGTTAGTTCTGCTGAATGGAGGTCAGATGGTGTAAAGGTGTGAATCGCCATCATGGAAAAACCGATCACATTTGTAAAAAAGACAATAAATTCAACGCGCAATACCTTTGTGAGGACAAGAGAAAGTGTCACAAGCACCCACGTATAAAAATATAACCCCTCTGCTACATTCAACACAGGGAATCGGTCTGTTTCCATCATAATATAGAACATGTAGACTGTTTGCAGCAGCCAGACAATAGAAAGCAACCAGAAAGCCATTTTTCCAGCCTTCCGGTTGTGTTGAAGAAAATCTATGAAATAGAACAAGACACTTAGTGCATAGATTAAGATCGTCGCTTCATTGAGTCTCGCTACAATGGATTCCATCATCGCTTAATCACTCACTAGCAACTGTAGCAAAGCCTTGTGCCATATTTGGTTTGAACAGCTGAAATGCCCCTTGCTCCACCTGTACAGGTTCGACCTTTTGCTCTTCATCTTCAACCTGTAAATCAAAGATTTCTTTAAAGAGTAAAAGCTTTTCCTCTGCATTCGGCTCCGCGGCAATTTCTTTTGCCTTTAAGATAGGATCTTTCAGCATTTGGTTGATGATGCTTTTCGTATGTTTATTTAACAGCTTCATTTCACGGTTTGTGAGGTTTGGAAGCTTCCGCTCAATACTCTGCATCGTATCGGCTTGAATTGTGAGTGCCTTTTCTCTAAGTGCAGAAATGACTGGAACAACACCTAACGTATTCAGCCATTGCTTAAATTCTACAATTTCTGCTTCAATCAGGAGCTCAACCTGCTCAGCCACTGCACGGCGCTCTTTTAAGTTAGCAGCCACGATGCCTTCAAGGTCATCAATGTCATACAAAAAAGCACCTTCTACTTCAGAAATGGCTGGATCTAAATCACGTGGTACAGCAATATCTACCATAAATAGAGGTCTGCCCTTCCGCTTTTTATTCGCGCTTTCGACCATTTCTTTTGTAATGACAAATTGTTTCGCTCCCGTTGAGCTGATTAAAATGTCCGCTTCGGATAATGTTTTTTCTAATTGGTTTAAGCTCTTAGGCTCTCCTGAAAAACGACCCGCCAATTCCTTTGCCTTCTCAAACGTTCGGTTGATGACCGTTACTTGGCCAATTCCTTGCCCTTGAAGGTTTTGAGCCGCCAGTTCGCCCATTTTGCCCGCACCAAGAATCAGGACATGCTTATCAGAAAGACGTCCAAAGATTTTTTTAGCAAGCTCAACAGCTGCATAGCTGACAGACACCGCATTAGACGCAATATCCGTTTCCGCATGAGAGCGCTTTGCAACGGTTACCGCCTGTTTAAATAAATAATTGAAAACGGTACCAATGGTCTTCTCCTCTTGAGCTACTTTAAAGCTGGAACGTACTTGACCAAGTATTTGCGTTTCACCAATCACCATGGAATCAAGTCCACAGGCCACACGGAATAAATGCTCAACCGCTCCATCATTTTCATAGAACTTCAAATATGGAGAGACATCTTCCTTTTCTAAACCGAACCAATCGGCTAAAAATCTTTTTATATAAAACCGTCCAGTATGAAGCTGATCTACCACTGCGTAGATCTCTGTTCGATTACATGTTGAGATGACGATATTCTCTAGAATGCTTTTTTCTTCTTTAAGCTTGGACATCGCTGTTCCGAGCTCACTCGGTTCAAAGCTCAGCTGTTCCCGTATCTCAACAGGGGCTGTTTTATAATCTAAACCCACAACAAGAATATGCATAACTTCAGCTTGCACCCCCAACGCCCTGTCTAATTTATAATAATTACAATATAGAATTTATTATTTATAATGATTATAACATATATTCATTTTTAACTGGATAAAAATTGTGAACAGATTTCAAAAATGTTGTGATATAGTAGAAAAATGTTCGACACCAATTATGCCATATCATCACTTCAAGCAATTTACCAGATTTGGCGCGTGCGGACAAATGATCTGCTTAAAAGAAGGTGACATCTTTGAAGAAGAAATCCATTTTGCTGCCGCTCACTTTATTGGCTGTAGCGCTATATGCCATTCTCTCAGGAGGTCAATTTGACATTTGGAAGGATCAAGAGAAATGGTATACACTTGTACTGCTTTTTGGCCTCGCGTTCTTATATCAAGGAAAAAAGGAGCAAGAAAGCGCTCATGTGTTTATCGGTATGCTCATGACAGGCCTTTCGCTACACTTTATTCTTCAGCCTAAATTGGACCACTGGCCAGACACATTTACGATGATTGTATTCATCGTAGGACTTGCACTCTTTGTGAAATCATCTCAGAAAAAAGAATATCGTATTGAAAGTGTTGTGCTGATCGCACTCGGTCTGTTCCTTTATTTCTTTCAGCAAATTACAAAACAGCTAAGTTCCCTTTCGATTCCTACTTCCGGCTTTGAATTGTACTGGCCTTATGTACTGATTGCTGTCAGTCTCCTCTTATTATTTTTAAAAAGGAAATAACTTATACAATAAAAAAGCATCTGCTCATCGCAGATGCCTTCAGCGAGAAGACAAACCCTCGCATTCGGTGTCAGTCCTGCGTGCTGGTGCTCACGAATATCAAATTCGCTCCGCGCCAGTACTCGTCCTTTCTAGACTTCAAGGGTTTTCATCTCACGCTGAAAAGAAAACAATGTAAAAAAGCATCTGCTCATCGCAGATGCTTTTTTTAGCTGTTTACTTTCGCAAGGATCGCATTCCAAGCTTCATCTTTTCCTTTTTTTGTTTCAGAAGAGAATAAGATGAGTTCATCTGATGGGTCAATGTCGAGCGTCTGTTTGACGACTTTCGCATGTTTTTCCCATTTGCCTTTTGGAATTTTATCCGCTTTTGTAGCGATGACGATCACGGGAACTCCGTAATATTTAAGGAATTCATACATGTTCACATCATCTACTGATGGCTTATGACGCAGATCCACAATTTGGACAACTGCTTTTAATTCTTCACGCATTGTAATATACGTTTCGATCATTCTACCCCAGGCTTCGCGCTCTGTTTTTGATACTTTGGCAAAGCCGTAGCCCGGAACATCCACAAAATGGAGCATATCATTAATAATGTAGAAATTAAGCGTCTGTGTCTTTCCTGGTTTAGAAGACGTACGCGCTAAATTTTTACGATTAATCAATGAGTTGATGAACGAGGACTTTCCAACATTTGATCGTCCAGCAAGCGCGATTTCAGGCAGTCCACCGCTCGGGTACTGCTCTGGTTTCACCGCACTAATGACGATATCTGATTTTGTTACTTTCATCTTCCCTCTCCTACCAACGCTTTCTCAAGCACCTCATCTAAATGTGAGACCGGAATAAAGGTTAGTCCTTCTCTCACACTTTCAGGAATATCATCAATATCCTTCTCATTGTCCTTTGGAAGAATAATGGTTTTCAATCCTGCACGATGTGCGCCCAATGCTTTTTCTTTTAGTCCGCCAATTGGAAGCACTCTTCCTCTTAACGTTATCTCTCCTGTCATACCAACCTCTTTTGACACAGGACGTCCTGTGAGTGCTGATACAAGAGCCGTCGCAATGGTGATACCAGCTGATGGCCCGTCCTTTGGAACCGCACCCTCTGGAACATGGATATGAATATCGTGCTTTTCATTAAAATTAGGATCAATGTTCAGTTCATCTGCTTTAGAACGAATATAACTGAATGCCGCCTGTGCAGATTCTCTCATGACATCACCAAGCTTACCTGTTAACAAGAGCTTGCCTTTACCAGGAGAAAGTGATACCTCAATTGATAAGGTGTCTCCTCCAACTGTCGTATACGCAAGTCCTGTGACAACCCCGACTTGGTCTGTCGTTTCAGCCTGACCATAACGGTAAAGTCTTTTTCCGAGAAATTCAGATAGGTTCTTTTCCGTCACCGTGATACGTTTGCGGTCTTCAGCCACAATCGCTCTTGCCGCTTTTCGGCAAATGGCCGCAAGCTGACGCTCTAATCCACGAACTCCTGCTTCTCTTGTGTAATAGCGAATCATATCATAAATCGCTGCTTCACGAAGCTGCAAGTTCCCTTTCTTTAATCCGTGCTCCTTTAGCTGCTTCGGCAGAAGATGATCTTTCACAATCTCTGCTTTTTCAACCTCTGTATACCCTGCAATCGTGATAATCTCCATTCTATCACGAAGTGGGCCCGGAATGGTTGCTAAATTGTTGGCAGTGGCAATAAATAACACTTGTGATAAATCAAATGTCTCTTCAATATAGTGATCGCTAAAGTTGTGATTTTGCTCTGGATCCAGCACTTCAAGCATCGCAGAAGACGGATCACCTCTAAAATCAGAGGACATCTTATCAATTTCATCTAAAAGAAACACCGGATTCATTGTGCCTGCCTTGCTCATCCCGCGAATGATACGGCCTGGCATCGCGCCTACATATGTTCTTCTATGTCCCCGAATCTCAGATTCATCACGCACACCGCCAAGAGAGATACGGATAAACTTCCGGTCAAGTGATTTAGCAATGGACTTGGCAAGTGATGTTTTCCCTACCCCAGGAGGTCCTGCTAAGCAAAGAATCGGTCCTTTTAATGAATTGGTCAGCTTCTGTACAGCAAGGTATTCAAGCACACGTTCTTTGACTTTTTCAAGCCCATGATGCTCATCATCTAAAATTTCACTTGCCAGCTTTAAATCTAGACGATCTTCTGTATAGATGCCCCATGGAAGATTGATCAGCCAATCAATATAATTTCGAATGACAGAGCTCTCCGCAGAGCTTGAAGGAATTTTTTCATAACGATTCAATTCTTTTAACGCCGTTTCACGAACAGAATCCGGCATGCTGGACTCTTCGATTTTAGACATTAATGAACTGACCTCGCCTGTTTTCCCTTCCTTGTCTCCAAGCTCCTTTTGGATGGCTTTCATTTGTTCACGCAAATAATATTCTTTTTGCGTTCGTTCCATTGAACGTTTGACACGCTGTCCAATTTTCTTTTCAATTTCCAGCACTTCTTTTTCATTGTGAATTAAACTGATGACACGATTCAGACGTTTTTTAACATCCACTGTCTCCAGTACTTCTTGTTTGTCCTTTAATTTAAGCGGCAGGTGAGAAGCAACGATATCTGCCATTCTCCCCGGTTCCTCAATATCCGTCACCGTTGCATATGTTTCAGCTGAGATTTTTTTTGAAATTTTTATGTACTGATCAAAGTGATCTAACAAAGTGCGCATAAGTGCTTCTGCTTCTGCGTCCTTTAAATCTTCTTCTGCCAATTCTTTAATATCGACGGACGTATAGTCCTCAAGCTCCACATATGATTCGATCTGCGCTCGATTTAGGCCTTCTACGAGTACACGAATCGTTCCATTCGGCAGCTTCAGCATTTGTTTGATTTTTGTGTAGGTGCCGACTTTGAAAATTTCCTCTTCACCTGGTTCATCTATTGAAATTTCCCGCTGTGTTGCTAGAAAAATCATATGATCGTTCATCATCGCCTGTTCTAATGCTTGAACAGACTTCTCGCGTCCAACGTCCAAATGCAAGACCATTGTTGGATAAACAAGCAAGCCTCGCAATGGGAGGAGCGGAACATTCTTTTTGATTTCATCTGCCATGTTGATTGACACCTCCGTCACTAGTATGAATCATTATAATATACCTGTTTCAGTCTTGTACAATGTAAAAGACTTGAGAAATGATGATCTTACCGTAGTATACCCTTTCTTTTTATCTTGAAAAAGAAAAAAAGATCTATTTCACTAAAAAATCCCCATATGTGATGGGGATTAAACAGATTTTCTTTTCATTTCCTCTTCTAGTCCATCTTTCTTCTCGTCTGGCGGGTTGACCAAACACTGATCCAGCACCTCTTGGAAGTGCTTCACAGGCACAATGGTGACGCCTTCAATCTCTTTTAAGATCGACTGCTGGTTGTCATAAGGAATAATCACGGTTGTGGCACCAGCTTGTTTCGCCGCTTTAATCTTCGGTATCACACCGCCGATCGGCTTCACCTGACCCTGCAATCCGATTTCACCTGTCATTGCTGTCAGATGATCAATCGGGATTTGATGAATGGCAGAGAAAATTGCCGCCGCCATGGCAATCCCAGCAGACGGACCATCAATCGGGGCACCGCCTGGAAAATTAATATGGATGTCATATTCATTTGTCCGAATGCCTAAGTTTCTCAGCACTGTTAATACATTTTCAACAGACCCTTTGGCCATACTTTTTCGTCTAATGGATTTAGACTGACTGCCAATGCTTTCTTCTTCTGCAATGCCTGTAATGTTGATACTGCCTTTTTCAAGCGCCTTACATATGTTCACTTCAATCTCAAGCAGGGCACCGCTGTTTGGACCGTAGACAGCGAGACCATTCACTACCCCGACTTTTGGCTTTTCCGGTACTTTTTGTTCATATCTTGGTGTCAGCTGACTTGAATGAATGACCCACTCGACATCTTCGATCGTGATGTCTTTTCGGTTTTCCGTGACGGCCATTCCAGCGGCGATCTGCACCATATTGACTGCTTCACGGCCATTTTTTACATAAGAGGTTAACAGGTTCAGCCCTTCATCACTTAATTCCTTTTGGATTTTTTGGACAGCCTTAGCAGCAACAATTTTCAGTTCATGCTGGTCAAGGTCCTTAAAGAAAATTTCCAAACACCTTGAGCGAATGGCTGGTGGAATTTCTTCAGGTGTTCTTGTCGTAGCACCAATCAACCGGAAATCAGCCGGAAGCCCATTTTGAAATATATCGTGGATGTGATTCGGAATTTGGGTGTTTTCCTCACTGTAGTAGGCACTGTCTAAAAATACTTTCCGATCTTCAAGGACTTTGAGCATTTTGTTCATTTGGATCGGATGCAGTTCACCAATTTCATCAATAAACAGAACCCCGCCATGAGCATGTGTAACGGCTCCTTGTTTTGGCTGCGGAATGCCTGCCTGTCCCATCGCTCCCGCCCCTTGGTAAATCGGGTCATGCACGGAACCAATGAGTGGGTCTGCGATGCCCCGTTCATCGAATCTTGCGGTTGTGGCATCGAGCTCCACAAATACCGCATCTTTCTTAAACGGTGAATCAGCATGACGTTTCGCTTCTTCCATGACAAGACGAGCAGCGGCTGTTTTTCCAACCCCCGGTGGGCCGTAGACAATGACATGCTGAGGATTCGGTCCGCACAGCGCTGCTTTTAGAGCACGAATCCCGTCTTCCTGCCCTACAATATCTTGAAATCCCTTTGGCCGGACTCTCTCTGATAAAGGCTCACTCAGCTTGATTGACCGCATCTTTCTGAGTGCTTCCATTTCTTTCTTTGATTCTTTGTCTATCGTCACCTTTTGTGTGCGCTGATTTCGTAGTAAGTTCCAAAAGTACAGCCCGATGACGATACCAAAGAACAGCTGTATAAATAATACGATTCCTGTCCAGCTCAATCGGTGCTCCCTCCTTCATCTATCGTATGTATTGGTTTCTGTCTGCTAGTATTTCCTAGAGCTGGACGGAATAAACACGTCTTCCACGATAAATAAAAAACTCCTGAATCAAAATGATTCAGGAGTGAGACTTCTCTTATGCAGATGTTTTTGTATCTTTGTTGACGACTGTGCCATCTTTTAACACAAGACGCGGCGGCTCACCATCAGCAACCGTTGCACCAGTGATGACACATTTTTCAATATCATCACGAGATGGAAGGTCAAACATCACATCAAGCATGATGCCTTCAATGATCGAGCGAAGACCACGAGCTCCTGTTTTACGCTCAATTGCTTTTTTCGCAATTTCGCTAAGAGCATCTTCTTCAAATTCTAGCTCAACATCGTCAAGCTCAAGCATTTTTGTATATTGCTTAACGAGCGCATTTTTAGGCTTCGTCAAGATTTCTACAAGTGCTTTTTCATCTAACGGCTCTAGGCTTGCAATAACCGGTAGACGACCGATGAATTCTGGAATTAAACCGAAGCGAAGCAGGTCTTCTGGCAGTACTTTTGATAGAAGGACTTCTTTTTCAAAATCTTCGACTTTATTTTCCGCACCGAATCCAATTACTTTTTGACCTAAGCGGCGTTTGATGATTTGCTCAATGCCGTCAAAGGCTCCACCACAAATAAAGAGGATATTTGTTGTATCAATTTGAATGAATTCTTGATGAGGATGCTTACGTCCACCTTGAGGCGGTACACTAGCAACTGTTCCTTCAAGAATTTTCAAAAGGGCTTGCTGGACACCTTCCCCAGATACATCACGAGTGATAGAAGGGTTTTCTGATTTTCTTGCTACTTTATCGATCTCATCGATGTAGATAATGCCTTTTTCTGCTTTTTCTACATCATAATCCGCTGCCTGGATCAGCTTTAGTAAAATATTCTCTACGTCTTCACCAACATAACCTGCTTCAGTTAATGATGTTGCATCTGCGATCGCAAATGGAACATTTAAAATACGAGCAAGTGTTTGAGCAAGTAATGTTTTACCGCTTCCTGTTGGTCCAATCATAGAAATATTACTTTTCGAAAGCTCAACATCATCAATCTTGCTGTTGGAATTGATCCGTTTGTAATGGTTATAAACCGCTACAGCTAAGGATTTTTTCGCATTGTCTTGTCCGATGACATATTCATCAAGAATCTCCCGAATTTCATGAGGCTTCGGAACATCCTTGAATTCAACTTCTTCCTCTGTGCCGAGCTCTTCTTCAACTATTTCCGTGCAAAGCTCGATACATTCATCACATATATATACGCCAGGTCCTGCGACCAGTTTACGCACTTGATCTTGCGTTTTTCCGCAAAACGAGCATTTTAATTGACCTTTTTCCTCGTTGAATTTAAACATTCTTTCACCCCTTATTCTTCTTCACTTGCCTGTAGCTAACAGTCAGCTACCTTTCTGGGTCCAGTATGTATGCATTTTACCATACTTTCCTAAAAGACGGTAACGATGTGTTTCTAACACTGCACATTGAGATATGTATGACAGAAAGATGCGACTTACACTATCGTTTCCAAAAGAAGCGATGATAAGTCAAAAATTGTACAAAACAAGGCACGAGTCACTCGCGCCCTGTTTTATTATTATGCACCATATTAACGGTTTTCTACAAGAAAATCAATTGCTTTACGAACTTTTAGATCTTCTTTCATTGCTTCAGTAGATCCGATCGCTTGTTTGATATTTTCAATTGGCATGTTGTATGCTTCAGCCATTTTTGAAAGTTCTTCTTCCACTTCTTCGTCAGACACTTGTAAGTTTTCTGCAGCAGCAATTGCTTCAAGTGTTAGGTTAGATTTTACGCGTTTAGCAGCATCTTCTTTCATTTGCTCTTTAAGCGCATCTTCATCTTGTCCAGAGAATTGGAAGTAAAGCTCAAGGTTCATTCCTTGCATTTGAAGACGTTGTTCGAATTCTTTCATCATGCGGTCTAGCTCTGTGTCAACCATCGCTTGTGGGATGTCAACTTCCGCATTTTCAGAAGCTTTCGCAACTAGCTCTTCACGAAGTTTTCCTTCTGCTTCGTTTTCTTTTGCTTCTTCAAGACGTTTCTTCGTTTTTTCAGTTAACTCAGCAAGTGTTTCTACTTCTTCATCAACATCTTTAGCGAACTCATCGTCAAGTGCTGGAAGTTCTTTTGCTTTGATTTCATGAATTTTCACTTTGAATACAGCTGGTTTACCTGCAAGGTCTTCAGCATGGTATTCTTCTGGGAATGTAACTTCTACGTCTTTTTCAGCGCCAGCTTCAAGACCAACTAATTGCTCTTCGAAACCAGGGATGAATGAACCAGAACCTACTTCAAGAGAGTAGTTCTCAGCTTTTCCGCCTTCGAATGCTTCTCCATCAACGAATCCTTCGAAATCAAGAACAACTGTATCGCCGTTTTCGATTGCGCCTTCTTCTTTGACAACAAGCTCAGCTTGACGGTTTTGCATGCCTTTAAGCTCTTCTTGTACATCTTCATCAGTAACAGCTGTGTCGTCTTTTTCTACGTTAAGACCTTTGTAGTCACCAAGTTTTACTTCAGGCTTCACTGTTACTTTTGCAGTGAAGATTAAGCTTTCGCCTTTTTCGATTTTCTCAACATCGATTTCAGGGCGGTCAACTGGCTCGATACCAGCTTCGTCGATTGCTTTTGGATATTCAACTGGAAGAAGAATATCTAATGCATCTTGATAAAGAGATTCTACACCAAAACGCTGCTCGAAAAGACCACGTGGTACTTTCCCTTTACGGAATCCAGGGATTGATACTTGCTTAACCACTTTCTTAAATGCATCATCAAGTGCTTTGTTAAATGTTTCAGCGTCAACTTCTACAGTTAGAACGCCTTCGTTACCTTCTTGTTTTTCCCATTTTACTGACATGTGTGTTTCCCTCCAAAAATCTATTCAGATTGTGCGTTGCTCCATTCTAAAGCATCATAAAGACTTCGTCCAATCAAAAACCACGCACTCCGCTAAGAAGCTTGCATTATGTATACAACATTTGACTTGATTATACATATCGTCTTTCAACCGTTGGAATCTGACAACTGCACTATATATGCACAAATACAACCATTATATTATAACATAACAAGTCCGTCTTTCAACTAAATCGACAAATTACAAATAAGAAATTTCTTCAATATCTTTCAGCATTGTGCAAGCTTCTCTCAGCTCTCGTTCGTTAAATTCATACAATAGATGCAATTCTTCGAGTTCAATCTCGATCCCATGCATTTCATAGCCGACTTTATGAAGTGCCGCTGCCCAAAGACTCGGATCTGTGTACTTAGGTAGAAATGGATACAGCACAAATAAGTGCCGGCGCCACAGCTCTTCCACGCCTTGGTAAAGGGTTGGGTTCTCATTGCCGAGCGTGTCGTCGAGCATACGAAGGACTTGCTGAAGAAGCGGCATCTGCTCTGGCTTTACAGCCTCAGAAGGAATAAGTGTTAAAGAATCACCGAATTTTGTCACATGAACCGGCTTTGCCACATCATGATCTGCCAGAAGCTGCAGGATCATTGATTTGACCAAAGGGTTCCCATCAGGATTTTGTAAGATTGTATTTAATAGACCCATGTGCGGTGTAATATTCCGGTCTTTCAATGAATGGATGAACTGAACCTGTTCTTCCGGCCGCTTCAGCATGTCATCTATGTTGACCTCACTTCCGGCGTCCTCATCTTCATCTAAAATCTCTTCAGGTGATTCAATCATTTTTCTACTAAATTCGAGCAGCTTGTAAAAATGCTCCGCGCTTTCTGCCGGAAGATGGTTTTCCTCGAGCACAGCCTCAATCGTCTGTTTGACTTCTTCATATTCTTTCAGCTGAATTAAGATCGTCATATACACTTGGAGCACAGTGAAATAGTGGCCATATCCTTCATGCAGCATTTTTTCACAAACACGCTTTGCATCCTGCAGCTCACCCAGCTCCAGAAAACAAATGGCCATTCCGAGGTGAATATCGGATTCTTCATCGTCATCATACGATTTTGCTTCTGAAAACAAGTGAAGCGCCTCTTGATACTGTTTATCTTTTAATGCTGCCATTCCTTTTTCAATCAGTCTTTCTTTCAGACCAGGAAACAAAATGACATTATCTTTCTTCTTGTCATGCTTCATGCTTACGTTCCTTTCGGGCGCATATTTTTTATCAGTTTACCAACGAAGATTAGTAAACACAAGTAACGAGAGGTTTTCATGCAAAAAAGAAGCCGTCACACCTCGGGCGGACAGCTTCTCGTTGCTTAAGCGCGCAGCCAGTTGCTACGCTTTTCTTCAAATGCTTGAATGTCATCTTCTAGTAGTAATGTTAATGAAATCTCATCATAACCATTTAGGAGCATTTCTCTCCAGTGAGGGTCGACTTGAAAAGGGGTGATATTCCCTTCGTGATCTTCTATTTGCTGTTTTTCAAGATCAACCGTCATCTCATACCCTTTGTTCTCATATGACGCTGCGAAGGTTTTCCACACATCATAATCAAGGCGAATCGGAAGCATCCCATTTTTAAAGCAGTTTTGATGAAATATATCTGCGAATGATGGTGCGATGACAATTTTAAAGCCATAATCATCAAGCGCCCAAGGAGCATGTTCCCTAGATGATCCGCAGCCAAAGTTTTCTCCTGCGATCAAAATCGATGCTCCTTCATAGATCGGCTGATTCAGTTCGAAATCTGGATTTGGGCTGCCATCGGCTAAATAACGCCAGTCGAAAAAGGCAAAGCGGCCATATCCTGTTCGTTCGATTCTTTTTAAAAATTGCTTCGGAATAATTTGATCTGTATCTACATTGATACGGTTAAGCACAGCGGCTTTCCCTTTATGAGTGACTAAAGGCTCCATCTATGACAACTCCTTACACGACTGTTTTCTCTTGATTAAACTTCCTGACATCGACAAATCGGCCATGTATCGCAGCCATTGCAGCCATTGCCGGGCTGACAAGATGCGTTCTCGCACCTTTCCCTTGACGCCCTTCAAAGTTACGGTTTGATGTGGACGCGCAGCGTTCGCCCTCCGGTACCACATCGTTATTCATACTAAGGCACATACTGCAGCCTGATTCTCTCCATTCAAATCCTGCTTCAAGGAAGATTTCATGAAGACCTTCTTTTTCTGCTTGCAATTTGACACTTTGAGAGCCAGGCACCACAATCGCTCTGACATGATCTGCTACTTTTTGTCCTTCAATCATAGAAGCGGCTTGGCGTAAATCAGTCATTCTTGAGTTCGTACATGAGCCGATAAAGACATGCTCAATCGTAATATCTTCTATACGCTGATGCGGATGGACTCCCATGTATTCGTAAGCACGAATCGCTTCTTTTTGATCATCTTCTTGTGCAAAGTCCTCAGGTCCTGGAATTGATGCATCCACAGGCAGTACCATTCCTGGGTTAATTCCCCACGTAACCATTGGTGAAATCTTATTTCCATCTAACACAATGGTTTTATCGTAGGTTGCACCTGGATCTGTTCTAAGTTCTTCCCATTCTTTAATAGCTGCTTCGAAATCTTCGCCCTGCGGTGCATATTTGCGGCCGCGGCAATATTCGAAGGTGACTTCATCAGGTGCAATCAATCCTGCTCTCGCGCCTGCTTCAATCGACATATTACAAACAGTCATCCGCTCATCCATCGTCATGTTTCTGAATACTTCCCCAGTGTATTCAATGACATAACCTGAACCGAACTTCACGCCGTGTGCACCAATGACGGCTAAAATGACATCTTTGGCGGTTACCCCTTTTTGCAGCTTTCCGTCTACTCTAATTTCTAGCGTTTTCGGACGCTGCTGCCAAAGTGTTTGTGTAGAAAGTACATGTTCAACCTCACTTGTACCGATCCCAAAGGCAAGTGCACCAAACGCGCCGTGAGTTGATGTATGACTATCTCCACAAACGATTGTTTTCCCCGGAAGTGTCAATCCAAGCTCCGGTCCAACGACATGGACGATCCCCTGGTCAACACTGTGGAGATCAGCAAGACGAACGCCAAATTCCGCACAGTTGCGCTCTAAGGCACTCACTTGCTTTTTAGCAATCTCATCTTTAATCACAAATCGATTCACAGTTGGGATGTTGTGATCCATCGTCGCAAACGTGTTTTGAGGTCTTCTCACCTTGCGCCCTTTTTGTCTTAATCCTTCAAATGCTTGAGGTGATGTCACTTCATGCACCAAGTGCAGATCAATATATAAAAGGTCTGGTTTCCCCTCGCCGCTTTTGACTATATGCTGATCCCATATTTTTTCGATGATTGTTCGAGGCATAACCCTTTTCCTCCCTCTATCTAATTCCACAAGATTCTATTTATACAATGGTTTGCACGCGCTGCTTGAGTGCGTCTACAACCGCATTAGTGATTTCTTCAGTCGTTTGATATGTTCCCTCTTTTGCTGCTAAATCTTTTGTTCGTTTGCCAGAGGCAAGAACAGCTTCCACAGCGTCTTCTATTGCAGCCGCTTCTTCTTCTAATGCAAAGGATGTTCTAAGCAAGCTTGCTGCTGATAAAATGGTTGCCAGAGGGTTTGCAACGTTTTGCCCCGCAATATCGGGTGCTGAACCATGAATTGGCTCATATAAATGAAGGCCTGTGCTTGATAAACTAGCAGATGGCAGCATGCCGAGTGATCCAGTAATCATCGAAGCTTCGTCACTTAAAATGTCGCCGAACATATTCTCAGTCACAATGACATCAAATTGAGCAGGCTTGTAAATCAGCTGCATGGCCGCATTGTCGACGAGCATATGCTCAAATTCAACTTCTGGATATTGAGAAGCAACTTCTTCTACTGCATCCCGCCATAGTTTACTAGAAGCAAGAACATTCGCTTTATCCACAGACGTCACTTTTTTCCGTCTCGTTAAGGCCATATCGAACGCTTCTTTTAATACGCGGACAATTTCTTCCTTTGTATAAAGGAGCGTATCAACGGCAGCTTCTTTTCCTTCATCATCTGTATAGCGTTCGCTTGGTTCACCAAAATAGAGACCGCCTGTTAATTCACGAACGATGACGAAATCGACTCCGTTAATGTGATCCTGTTTTAATGGAGATGCCTCGCTTAAGCTATCGAACACCTTTACAGGGCGGATGTTAGCAAATAAGTCCAGCTGTTTACGAATGGCGAGCAAGCCTTTTTCCGGACGAAGCTCTGGCGGGTTTTGATCCCACTTTGGTCCGCCGACTGCTCCTAATAAAATCGCATCAGCGCTTTTGCATACATCTACTGTTTCCTTTGGAAGCGGATTGTTTTTTTCATCTATTGCGATACCGCCAATGAGCGCAGTTTCAAATTCGAATTCGTGCTGAAATTGAGCCGCTGTCTCTTGAAGGACAGCGACTGCAGATGTCACGACTTCCGGTCCGATTCCATCGCCGGGCAAAAGTGCAATTTTCTTTTTCATGAGAACCTTCCTCCTTTCCTATGAGATCGCGTGATGTTTCTCAATTTCAATTAGATTTGATTTGAAGATTAAATGTCTGTTCACTGCATTGACGTAAGCTTTCGCCGATGCTTCAAGCACATCTTGCGCTACACCGCGTCCTGCTGTTTCTTTTCCTTCTATTGAAACAGTGACATATACTTCTGCTAGTGCATCTCTGCCTTTTCCATTTGATTGAATGCGGTAGTCCAGCAAATGAATTCTTTCCTCCATACAGCGCTCAAGCGTGTTGTACACAGCCTCTACACTGCCTGCACCCGTAGCTGCTTCTTGAATGACTGCCTGTGTTTCTTGGTTTTTTAGAGAAACTGTTGCTGTTGGCATTTGTTCTGTTCCATAATGCACTTGCAGACTTTCAAATTCGTAGCCAATTTTTCGATCTGCTACTTTTTCTTCTAATATAATAGAGATCAAATCATCATCTGTAATCTCTTTCTTCTTCTCTGTCAAGTTCTTGAAAGTCTCAAAGAATTTATTGATTTCATCTTCCGTTAGTTTAAAACCTAGTGTTTTCATGCGATCTTTAAACGCGTGTCTTCCGGAGTGTTTTCCAAGGACAAGCACATCTGTTGTCACACCGACAAGCTCTGGAGAAATAATTTCATAGGTTGTTTTTTCTTTGAGGAAACCATCTTGGTGAATACCTGATTCATGTGCAAAAGCGTTGTTTCCAACGACTGCTTTATTACGCGGCACAATCATTCCTGAGTATTTGCTCACTACATCACTTGTACGCTTAATTTCATTCAATTGAATCGTTGATTCGACCTGGTAAAAGTCTTTTCGAATATGAAGAGCTACTGCAATTTCTTCTAACGCGGCATTTCCAGCGCGCTCGCCAATTCCGTTGACAGCCGTTTCAATTTGATCTGCTCCATTTTCAATGGCAGCAAGTGAGTTTGCCACAGCCATTCCTAGATCATCGTGACAGTGAGCGGACAAGTTAACTCGGTCGATATTCGGAACGTGTTCCTTCATATATTTAAAGATATTCCCGTACTCTTTTGGCGCTAGGTATCCAACTGTATCTGGCAAGTTAATGACACTCGCCCCAGCGTCAATGACCTTTTCTACAATTTCTGCCAAGAAAGCAAGATCTGTACGGCACGCATCTTCTGCTGACCACTGGACAACTGGAAAACGTTCTTTCGCATATTTCACCATTGCAACAGCCTGTTCTACGACTTCTTCACGTGTTTTCTTTAGTTTATGCTTCAGGTGAATGTCAGAAGTAGCAATAAAGACATGAAGCCTTGGCTCCACTCCATCTTTTAATGCTTCCCATGCAGCATCAATGTCACCTTTCACACATCGTGCAAGACCAGCAACAGAACAGTTTTTAATCGTTCTTGCTATTTCTTGTACGCCTAAAAAATCCCCTCGGGATGAAGCGGGAAAACCCGCTTCAATGATATTAACCCCAAGGCGCTCAAGCTGCTTTGCAATGATTAGCTTTTCTTGTGCATTTAAGTTCACTCCTGGTGATTGCTCTCCATCTCGAAGTGTTGTGTCAAAAAAATTAATTTTCCGCACCGACGCTCACCGCTTCCTTTTTCTTTCCTTGTTTAACGAAAGGCATCATTTCACGAAGCTTTCTACCAACGATTTCAATTTGGTGCTCATTTTCATTTGCATTGATTGCATTGAAACGTGGACGATTCACTTGGTTTTCAACGATCCATTCTTTTGCAAAAGTTCCGTTTTGGATATCAGTCAAAACAGCTTTCATCGATTCTTTTACTTTTGCATCTACAACGCGTGGTCCTGATACGAAGTCACCCCATTGTGCTGTATCAGAGATTGAATATCTCATGCCTTCTAATCCTTCTTCATACATAAGGTCAACGATTAATTTCAGTTCATGCAGACACTCGAAGTATGCAAGCTCTGGCTGATAACCAGCTTCTGTTAACGTTTCGAAACCTGCTTTCACTAGTGAAGTAAGACCTCCACAAAGAACTGCCTGCTCACCGAAAAGATCCGTTTCTGTTTCTTCTTTAAATGTTGTTTCAAGAACGCCAGCTCTTGCTCCGCCGATCGCTTTCGCATAAGCAAGTGCTTTGTCTTTCGCTTGGCCAGATACATCTTGATAGATAGCAAATAGGGCAGGTACACCAGCGCCTTGCTCATACGTTCTTCTCACAAGATGTCCTGGACCTTTTGGAGCTACTAGATACACGTCTACGTCACTTGGAGGAACAATTTGATGGAAGTGGACGTTAAATCCGTGTGCGAATACAAGTGAGTTGCCAGCTTCTAATTGATCTTTGATTTCTTCATCATATACTTTCTTTTGCTGCTCATCTGGAAGTAGTACCATGACGACATCTGCTTGTGCTGCTGCTTCTTTAACTGTGAATACTTGATGGCCGTCTTCTTGTGCTTTTGTATAAGATCCGCCTTTTCTTACGCCGACGATCACATCTACGCCGCTTTCTTTTAAGTTCAATGCATGTGCATGACCTTGTGAACCGTAACCAATGATTGCTACCTTTTGACCATTTAATACGTTTTCTTGAATATCACCGTTATAATATACTTTTACCATTTGACTCTCTCCTTTTGTTTAGACAATTGAAATTGTTTTATTTGTTTGCGGCTTTTGCTGATTATCTCTTGCAAAGGCCGTAGTGCCAGTTCTGGCGACTTCTTTAATGCCGTATGGCTTAAGTAATTCAATGAGTGCTTCAATTTTTGAAGACTCACCTGTCACCTGAATGACGACACTTTCTCTGCTCACATCTACAATAGAAGCTCTAAAAGGTTCAATGACCCCTGTGATCTCCATTCTAGATGCCGGTGCAGATACGACTTTTATCAAAGCCAGCTCTCGCTGAACGATTGATTGGTTTGTAATGTCTGTTACTTTCAAAACATCGATTTGTTTGTTCAGCTGTTTTGTCAGCTGTTCGATGTCTTTCTCCTGGTCTACATGGACGACGAACGTGATGCGTGATACATCTTGAATCTCAGAATGGCCGACCGTAATGCTTTCAATGTTGTAGTGTCTTTTGGTAAAGAGGCCTGTGATTCTGTTCAGTACGCCTGATCGATTTAATACAGTCAACACAATAATTCTTTTCAAGGTTTCACCCCCACCATCTCATGAAGTCCTTTCCCCGGTGCTACCATCGGGAATACTTTTTCATCTCTCGCTACATTGACATCGATGAAAACAGGCTCTCTAGAGGTTAAGGCTTCTTCGAGTTTTTCTTTCGCCTCTTCGTCTGATGAGATTCTGATCCCTTTAATGCCATAAGCTTCAGATAATTTTACGAAGTCTGGCTGCTCTGAAAATTTAGAATGTGAGTAGCGTTCTTCGTAGAAAATTTCTTGCCATTGTCTTACCATTCCAAGGCTGTGATTATTGAGTACAATCACTTTGACTGGAAGGTTCAGCTCACGGATAACGGCAAGTTCTTGCAGGGTCATTTGGAAACCTCCGTCTCCTAAAATCGCTACAACGGTTGCCTCTTGATCAGCAAGCTGGGCGCCGATGGCTGCTGGTAATCCGAAGCCCATTGTGCCAAGACCTCCAGATGTGACCCACTTATCTGCATTTTCAAATGGATAGAACTGTGCCGCCCACATTTGATGCTGTCCGACATCAGTTGCGACAATGGCTTCACCTTTTGTGAATTGATGAATGTATTCAATCAGCTTTTGAGGTTTAAAACCTTCAGCTTCGTTTTCAACGTACCAGAGTGGATATTCTTCCTTCCACTGATCTAATTGATTTTTCCATTCGTCTGATTCCCCTTGCTTCCCGTCTTGCTTGATCAGCTCTTCAAGAACGAGCTTACTGTCTCCAACAACCGGGATATGGGTATGAATGTTCTTACCAATTTCCGCTGGGTCGATGTCAATATGAGCGACCTTCGCATGTTTCGCAAAATGATTGAGGTTGCCTGTTACCCTATCATCAAATCTTGCTCCGATTGAAATGAGCAGGTCACATTGATGAAGAGCCATGTTTGCTGCATATGTGCCATGCATACCAGCCATCCCTAGGAAAAGAGGATGCTTTGCCGGGAATCCGCCAAGTCCAAGCAATGTATGAGCGACTGGGATTTGCTGCTGCTCTACATACTGTCTTAATTCTTCAGATGCTTTGCCATGAAGAACGCCGGCTCCTGCTAGAATGACTGGTTTTTTCGCTCTGCTGACAGCTTCTACTAATTTGCGAATTTGCAAATAGTTCGGCTCTACTTTTGGCTGATAACCAGGTAAATCAATTGGCTGGTCATATTCAAACGTTCCTTCAATGCCTGCGACATCTTTTGGAATATCGATCAATACTGGACCAGGTCTGCCTGTTGTTGCAATATGGAATGCCTCTTTGATGACACCCGGTAATTCCTCCGGATTTCTCACCTGGTAGCTGTGCTTTGTAATTGGCATTGTGATGCCGAGTACATCTGCTTCTTGGAAAGCATCCGATCCGATGACTGACGTTGCCACCTGCCCTGTGAATACAACTAGGGGAAGTGAATCAATCATTGCATCTGCAATTCCTGTGACAAGGTTTGTCGCTCCAGGTCCTGATGTGGCAATGACCACACCCGGTTTACCAGATACTCTTGCATATCCTTCTGCTGCGTGAATCGCTCCCTGCTCATGTCTTGGCAGGACATGAAATAAACCAGAATCGTAAATTTTATCGTAGATTGGCAAAACTGCTCCGCCCGGATAGCCGAAAATGACTTCTACTTTTTCTCTTTTGAGTGCTTCAATTAACATGAGTGCACCGTTCATCGTTTGTGGTGCTTTTGATTTTTCCGTCTCCATTTGTACATTTGTCCCCATTTGATTTCCTCCTCTTTGTCTTGCTTCAGTCAAGTCCTTTCACCCTTTTCCATTCAAGATAGAGATATGAGACCATATAAAAAAGCCTTCTCACCCCACAATGACACTACTTTTCACTAGGTCAAAGGGGCGAAAAAGCTTTGTTTTTCGCGGTACCACCCTTGTTCACGGCAATCCTGCTGCCGTCTCATGGACATCTTTCGTCCATTTTGGTAACGAGTGAGCAATGTCACTCGGTCTGCCCTACTATCATTTCAAGCAGACACTCAGAGGTGAGTTCACTTTAGAAAGTAACACCGGTTTCCAGCTAGCACCGGCTCTCTGTAGATACTGACTCTAAAGCTACTAGTCCTCTTCAACGTTTATCGATATCTATTTAACTTGCATGAATGTTTTCATCTGTAAAAACGACTTTTTCTCCTTCTTCAACTACTCGCTTGCGGAATTGTTCAAGAAGTTTGTTTGTGTGGAACCCAGGTTTCCCTTCACCGATTGTACGGCCGTCAACTTTGACAACGGCGATGACTTCGGCTGCGGTTCCTGTTAGAAATACTTCTTCTGCAGTATACACATCATGTCTTGTGAAAGGTTCTTCTTTCACTTCGTAGCCTAAGTCTTCTGCAATTTCCATGATGGCATTTCTTGTGATGCCTTCAAGTGCGCCGATATAACCTGGCGGTGTATAAAGCTTGCCTTTTTTATAAATAAACACGTTGTCTGCAGAACCTTCCGCCACGTACCCTTGATCGTTCAGCATCAGCGCTTCACTCACACCGGCCATATGGGCTTCGATTCGGACAAGAATGTTATTCAAATAGTTTAATGATTTCACTTTTGGGCTAAGGACATCTGGACGATTTCGTCTTGTTGGAACCGTCACAATGTCAATACCCGTTTCATATAGGTGCTTTGGAAAAATGGCCAGCGGCTCTACAATGATCACTGTGTTGGCTCTCCCGCAGTTGTTAGGATCTAATCCAAGATCACCCGCTCCTCTTGAGACAACAAGGCGGATATAGGCATCCTTTAGGCCGTTCCTTTCAACTGTATGAATCATTTTTTCCGTGAGTTCCTCAAGTGAATATGGAATGTTCAGCATAATGGATCTGGCGGAATCATACAGGCGGTCTAAATGTTCTTTCATTCGAAAGATATTTCCGTTATACACGCGAATCCCTTCGAAAACACCGTCGCCATATAAAAAGCCATGATCGTAAACTGAAATTTTCGCATCCTCTTTTTTCACGAGTTCATCGTTTAAAAAGATCCACTGTTCCTTTTGGTCTTCCATTTTCAGTGAGCACCCTCTCTTTCAAACAAAAAGTAGTTGAATTTTCAGACACTTTATGTTGAAGTGTCAATCGCTTGCACTGCGTGTTTGTTTAGCTTTTGTTGAACCCATCTTACGCCGCTTTCCATACAGTGTCAACAGCATTTTTAAAATTATTAGACAATTTAGACTAATCAAAATTAAATGTATACGCTTACACCTTTGCTAGACAAGGAATGCAAAAACTTAAAATTTTTTGTATTTTTTCTTCAATTTATTTACTTTACATGAACGGTTTTCTTTTGAGAAAACTTTTGTGATATTTTTTCACATGATTTTTGATGAATATTGTGAGATTTCATTGACTTCGTTTTTTCTTTTGGCATGCCTTTCTAAAGCGTTTTCCTATGAATTTATGATAGAATGAGAGCATCTAATAGAAGGAGGGCAATACATGGCTAACATCAGAGGTTATATCGGTACTTATACAAAGGGAGACAGTAAAGGCGTTTATACGTTTACTTTAAATACGGACAAGCAGCAGATTGAGCAAGTAGAAGTCGCTGCTGAGCTTGAAAATCCTACATATTTAACCGTGTCAGAGGATCAAAAGTTTGTTTATGCTGTTGTGAAAAAAGGATCACAGGGCGGCCTTGCTGCGTATCAAATTGATTCAACAACAGGCAGACTTCTCTTCATCAACCAAGAGCTTGCCGATGGAGCTTCTCCTTGTCACGTCAGCGTGGACAGTCAAACGAAAACGGCGTATACAGCAAACTATCATAAAGGGACAGCAGAGATGTATGAGATCGATGCTGAAAATGGCTCAGTGATCCGCACGCTCTCACAGGCGCAGCATGAAGGAACTGGCCCTAACGAAGATCGTCAGGAAAAACCGCACACTCACTTTATGGGTCTCACGCCAGATGAACAATTTGCTGTGGCTGTTGACCTTGGAACAGATGGAATTTATACGTATAAGAAAGAAGACGGCAAACTTGAGCTTGCTCATACATTTGAAACAAAGCCAGGCAGCGGACCTCGTCATATCACATTCCACCCAACGAAACCTGTGGCATATGTCATGACAGAGCTAAGCTCAGAGGTCATTGTGCTTCGTTACTTTGAAGATGGTCATTTTGAAGAGATCCAAACAATCGCGACCATTCCAAGCGATTTTACAGAGAACAATCAAGGCAGTGCCATTCATGTCTCTTCAGACGGACAATTTGTTTATGCAGGAAATCGCGGTCATGACAGCATTGCGATTTTTAAAGCAGACGCTAACGGCCAATTAAGCCTAGTCGAGATTGCTTCTTCTGAAGGAAACTGGCCTAGAGATTTTGTGCTTGATCCAACAGAAGAATTCCTCGTCGGTTCAAACCAAGAATCTAGCAATCTCGTGTTATACAAACGCGACAAAGAAACAGGACGACTCACTGTCTTACAATCAGACATTACCGTCCCTCATCCAGTTTGCGTGAAATTTTTAGGGTAAAGAAAAAAGCCTCCAATAACGGAGGCTTCAGATTGTTGACAAAGGGCTAAAATGATTTTCATTTTAGCCCTTTGTCTTCTTTTCAGCGTGATAGAAAACCTTTGCAGTCTAGAAAGGACGAGCACCGGAGCGGAGCGAATTGAAACATTCGTGAGCACTGGAGCGCAGACCTGCGGGCGAATGCGAGGGTTTGTCTACACGCTAAAGCCTCCAATAACGGAGGCTTTTTCTTTATGCAGACGGCATACCGCCATCCTCAAGCTTTTGATCAATTAAAGACGTATCGGTTTTTTCGCCGAACCATTTTGACAGCCTGTCTTTTGCTTTCCCTTTCACATCATCATCAATGTACATTGCTACTTGCAGCAAAGCAAATGTAATGGCTCCTAAATCATCTGTATAGCCGACACCAATTAATGTATCCGGAATGAGATCAAGCGGAAGGATAAAATAGCCGAGTGCTCCAATAATCAAGGTCTTTGCTTTAACCGGCACTTCGGGTTTTTGCAATGTATAGTAAAGTAATAGCACAGCATAGACAAGAGAGACACCAGCTTTTTGTGCCGTCTTTTTTAGCTTTTCCCAAAAGGCATGATCATTAAAATGCTTCTTCGAACGCTTTAATAGTTCTTTTTTCTCAGAACGATTCATCATATCGCCTCCATCTACAGCATAGCCCTTTTCCCTCAGTTATACAAGATATCCGCTGATTCGACAAACAAAAAGCAGCAGAAAGCTGCTGCATTCTACTGCTCTTTGTAAAACTTTTCAATTGCCTTATCGATGTAAACCCATCCTTTATAAGACACATGAATCGTATCTTTAAAGAAGTATGGATCGTACTCATGCTTAGTCAAATCTGCGACTTCATACCCATTATCTCGAATTTGACGATTGATTTTTTCATAATAACCTGTACGGCCTTCTTTAGGAAAACCAGTGTAATCATACCACTTTCCGTTGACAGGAATCGTTACAAACAAAGGCTTTGCCCCTGCCTGTTTTAAAATATCCAGCATGATTTGAAAATCTTTATATTCTGGTGATTCGGCATAAGAATGACCTTCACGGGAATCCTTCATCTTCTTCATGATCGGTTTCAGTTTACGGTCAAACAGTTTTTGATTAATATAAAACGGGTTGTCCCCTGCTCTTTCCGCACCAAAAATGCTCGCTTCTTTTTCAAGCTCAGCCCATGTTTTTCCTTTGACTGAAGGAGACGGTTGAAGCTTGCGCTCATGCCCCGATCCAATCGTATAGTACATGTCTTTCTTTTGAAGCATACCATAATACATTTTCGCAATTGGAGAAATAGCGCCATAAGCGAACTTGTTTCCAGATAGCTCTGCTTTAAAAAGCTCTGTGATCACCATGTCGTTTTTGACTGCTTTAAACTTCATGATTCTTTTGATGAGCTCTTTTTTCACAGTTGGATCAATTTCTTTATTATAGGCGAGATTCAGCGCTTGAAGCGCTGAATAGTTAGGGGCAAAGTGATTCTCGTCAGATCCCCATTTCACAAACCACTGCGGGGACACGATAAATACAAGCTTCTTCCCTTTTAATTCATCCATATGCGCTGCAAAGTTCATCGCATGAATTAATGATTGCGATCCACCTTTTCCAATAAGATAAGGTGTAAACCCTTGAGGATTCTCATGAAAGAAATTCGAAGGGTGATATGGATCAAAACGTGATAGTTCAGAAGATCCATAGATCGGCAAATAAGTTGGATCTTTTAGCATTTCATCTTGTAAATAAAGCCCTTGAAACATCCCTGGATCTAATTCTGTGGCTGACTTTTGTAATTTGTCTTTTGGGATCAGGTGTGAGAGCCATGCATTTGGTACAAGAAGAACACCAATGAATAGAACAGCCGCTAAAATAAGCGGCCCAAAAAAACGCTTTTTCATTACTTCATCTCTGCCAGCTGCTCAGCAATATGATTCGGCGTATCCCACACATCACGATCGAATTCTGTAATCGGAACAGTGATTCCGAGTTGACTTTCAATTGCCATAAGCAGTTCTACTGTACCAAATGAATCAAGAAGACCTTCTTCAAAAATCGCAATCTCTGGATTTTCTTTCACAACGTCGTCCTGACAAACCTCTGCAATAATACCGTATACTTGATTTTTAAATTCCATAATTTTCTACTCCCTTAATCATTAATGATGAAATGGTTTTCCTGAAAAAATATAAAATCCGAAACAAATCACATGGAATGTAATAATGATAGACACAACCATTGTGACCTTATTATCCGGCCACCACTTGTGCTTTTTATTCCATTTCTCAAATAAATTGTAACCGGACATAACAACTGCATGATATAGTCCGTAAATAATATATTGAAGGGCAAGACCATGCCAAGCACCCATCAATAGAAAGAGGACAAAGTACCCGATATTTGATACAGCCATACGGTTCTTAATCCACTTCTTTTTGGTCATAAAGAACACAAATCTCATAAACACGTAGTCTCTGAACCAGAAGGACAGGGACATGTGCCAGCGATTCCAGAAGTCTTTAATATTTCGGCTGATAAACGGTTTATTAAAGTTCTCTGGCGACTTAATGCCCATAATATAACTCACACCTACAGCAAATGCTGTATATCCAGCAAAGTCAAAGAACAAATACATGCTGTAAGCATACATATACGTTAACTGCTGAACAAAGTGACTGCTGCTAATATGATGGATATTCATCAGAATATACGTGTGTATCAAATATCCAATAATGAACTTATATAAGAAGCCAATGAAAATTTTATGAATACCGGCATACAGAAGATCACTGTATGCTTCCTTTTCAGGCGGCGTATCCATATCCTTTTCAAATCGGCGGTAACGGTCAATCGGACCTGATGAAATCGTCGGGAAAAAGACAATGAAATAGACCAAACGGTGAATCGGAATTTTCTTCTTAATTAAGCCGTCTCTTGTCTCAATAATTAACTGAACACCTTTAAATGTTAAGTACGAGATCCCCAAAAAGCTCAGCCAGTTCATTGGCGCCGGCTGGTGCGGCTGATGAGTTAAAAAGAATGGTAAAATCTTAGACAGCACAAGCGGCAAAATAGATGCCACCACTGCTGCATAGAAAACGGATGCCTGATTCGCCTTTAACCGGTATGCAAGGTACAGGCGGATGATTAAGACTTGCCACACCGTGAACAAGAAGAGCAGCAGTGCGCCATGTGCATCCTTTGAGAAAATAAGCGCGAGTGCCACAACTGTTGCAAACATATTGTAGCCCTGCATTCTTTTGCCACGAAGACCAAGAATGATGGTCGGCAAAAGAAGAATACCCATTAGAATGAAGAAAAAGAATGAACTAAACGGAATCATAGAAGAACCTCTTTCGCGATTCTCTTACGGTCAACCTTCCCGTTTGGCGTCATGTACAGCTGCTCAAGATAGACAAACTTTCTTGGAATCATGTACGCTGGCAGTGAATCCGCCATTTCTTTCTTAATCGCGCTTGTCAGCTGATACTCTTTTTCAAATGAATGAGCTGCTGGAACAATCGCTGCAATCAAGTACTCGACATGACCGTTTGGCTGGAATGGCACAATCACACAAGCATTGACATAGGTTGTCTCGCTCACATGATATTCAATTTCTTCAAGCTCCATCCGGTATCCATGAAGCTTAATTTGATAGTCGAGACGACCGTGGCACGTAATTAATCCATCCTGCGCTACACCTGCGTCACCTGTGCGGTAAGCAGGGCGTCCTTCGTATTCAAAGAACACTTTATCTGTTAGGGCTTGTTCACCTAAGTAGCCTCTCGTGACACTTGGCCCCACGATGACAATTTCACCTTTTTCACCATCAGGAAGTGTCTTGCCTTCTTCATCTAAAATGACGATATCTGTATCAGGTTTGGCATAGCCGACTGGTAAAGAATCGTGGTGATCAAGAATCGCCTGCGTGACTTCAATCGATGTGATCGCAACAGTTGCTTCAGTTGGACCATACGTATTAAAGACCTGCGCCTTTGGAAAACGCTCCAGAAGTGCACTTGCTACAGCTACAGGAAGCGCCTCACCGCAGAACAAGAAAACTTTCAGCTCTGGTAAAAGCTCCCCTGTAAAGGAAGGGTCCATTAAGCACATTTGCACAAAGGATGGTGTTGATGTCCACACTTCAACGTCAGATTGACCAAGTGCTGCAAACATATCCTTTGGCTTGTTGACGAGATCTTTTACTAAACAGTAAAGCGTGCCGCCTGATTGAAGCGCTGGATAGATATCCATCACTGATAAGTCAAAAGAAAATGGTGCTTGATTTAAGAATGTGCGTCCCTCATCAATTGGGAAATCGCGGCACATCCACTCTGTAAAGCTTTCTAAATTATTGGCTGTTACCTGAACGCCTTTCGGTTTTCCGGTACTGCCAGACGTATAAATAATGTAGAAAACATCATCTTGTTGAACCCACTGCGTGGCTGGCGGTGCTTCTTTTTCAAGTGCTAAAAGTGATGCCGCACTTTTCACTTCAATGTGTTCTTCTACATCTAATACATTCTGCTCATTTGCACAAATCAATAAACTGGCTTTTGAGCTTTCAATGATTGAGACGATGCGCTCGACAGGTATTGAGATGTCGACCGGAATATAAGGTCTGCCTGATTTCACACTGCCTAAGAAAGAAATCAGCATCTCTGGCTCCATATGACCGTAGACAATGACAGGTTCACTGCCAGCTGCGACCGCATCAATCGCACCAGCCATTTGGTCTGATAAATGCCAAAGCTCATCATATGTGATCGACGCCTGTTGAGAAACAAATGCTGGCTGTGTTGGTTTCGTTTGCTGGTATTCATGAATCGTGTGTAATAGTTTCATAGTTTAATCTCCAATTAAAAATCGTTGTAAATGAATGATCCCGTATTTGCTGTGTGGAATCCGTAAATAAAGAACAATAATAGCAAAATAAGTAAGTAAAAGCTTGTATATCCTATCCATTTTACAGACTTATTTTCTGATAGCTTTTTGAATAGCATATTGATAACCTCTTTTCTTTTGACACTTATAGAGACGCATGACTCATTCAAAGAGTTTCATATCAAACCATAAAATTTTTAAGAAATACTAAAAAAATGTCGAACCTTGGAACGTCTCTTTTGAGCAAAGCTGTCTTATTGTAACAAAGATTTAATACATTTGAAATAAAATCCGAGCTTAAATTTGCCTTAAAATTGCTGAAAGCTGTCGTGAAGCAGCATATTCTTCTTTAGATTTATTCATTAACAGCTAAACCATTAAATAGAGTTCCATATTCATCTGAATTAAGTTACATTAAGTCATATAATCATTAATCTTCTAAATGGGGGTTCATCTATTGTCAAAAGGACTGATTCATCACATTGAACTAAATGTTTCGAATTTAAAGAATTCGATTATTTTTTGGGGGTGGTTTTTAGAGGAGTTAGGCTACGAGCCGTATCAAAACTGGGAAAGCGGTCGAAGTTGGAAATTGGGAGAAACTTATATCGTTTTCGTACAAACGGAGGAACGATTTATGGACATACCCTATCATAGACGCAGGGCAGGTCTAAACCACCTGGCTTTTCATGCCAGTTCCCGGCAACAAGTAGATGATATGACTGAAAAGTTAAAAAGCATGGGTGTTAAAATTCTTTATACCGATACACACCCCTTCGCAGGCGGCGATAAACATTACGCTGTTTATTTTGAAGATCCTGATAGAATGAAAGTTGAATTGGTGGCACCTTAATTTAGTTTGACTAGAGAAATAAAAGAACCCATGATTTCATGGGTTTCTCGTATTGCATGATTAGAAAATCCGTCACAAGACAAACTGGTTCTTCGTTTTCATCTTATACACCTTACTTTTTTTAGTGGGAGAAAGAATATTCTCTCTTTTGAACGTTTACCGCTTTACAATGCCTTTTTCATTAGGGAGGTTAATTTAAAAATGCCCTTCCAATGGAGGGCGGTGCTATTAACTATTTTCTTTTGAGTATTTCTTAATCAATGCTTCGCTAATCCTGCTTACGATATAGATCGCAACCGCTATAATCAGCATCAACGGAAACATGCTTAAACGATCGTCTGCAACATATACCATGATCCCCACAATGCTAGCCACTACGATTGCCGTTAAAAGATGCTTCACCTCCATCTCACCCCTTTGTATAAATCATATACATTTTATTACACAAAAGGTTTAATTGAAATGATTTCCATAAAATCAGTAAGTTTCATTTGTCCGCTCTTAAAGTAGATTGCTATCCTCCTTATGTTGTTCGTACAATCTCCATATGTTAAAATCAACTAAAATATCTATTTAATGGATCAATCAGGAGGTCATTAAGTGTCACAGCAAAGCACGCCATCCAAAACGTTATTAATTACTTTACCCTGCGCTATTATTGCCCTTGTGATGATCTTAGGGAAAATTGATACACCTGTAACAAATGTTTTATTTTATCTTGTGGCTTTCAGTGTGATGGGTTTGGTTGTTTCAAGCTTAGTAAAAGACTACAGAAAAAAGAAAAATTAACTCCTCAACTTGGGATCTGTCGTTTATGCAGCTCCCTTTCTTTATGTGGACGCTTAATTGCTATGAGTACTAACAGAAAATAAAGGAGAACCGAATGAAAAACCTTGATGTCTTTGAGTTGAAGAATGGAATTGACCAAACGCTGAACAAGTTGAAGCAGCAATCACATAATGTGAAGTCCCTAGAAAAACAAATCAATCAAATCATCTCCTTAGATGGTGCATTAAAGGGAGAAGCTGGACAAGCGATAAAAGATTTTTATATGGAGTGTCACATTCCCTTTTTGCAATTCTTTCAGATCGTCATTGAAGAATACAGTGGTGCACTAAAAAAGACAAAACAGGCACTTCATGCTTTTGAATCAAACCCGAATGGTTTTATCTCTCAATCATTCATTGAACACGAGCTTGACCAAGGGTTAAAAAAAGCCGAACGGACTATTTCTGATATTGTATCCGATGTGAATCAAGCCCTCAGCAGGGTCAGCCATATTGAGCATTTGCCTCATGTAGACGAATCTACTTTCCAACAAAGCTATCAAAAAGCCTGGCTTGAGACGTCCAAAACCATCGGACTACTTCATGCATTTGACAGAGAACAAACAAGTGCTATAAATGAAACAAAAAGTTCCCTTCACACAATGAAACAATACATAGATACTTTAAGCAAGATGTTCACTGGCCCGAAAATTGAAATTACTAGTTATCAAAAAGGCTCTATCTTCAAAGATGGAAAAGAAGAAAAAATCAACAGTACCATCAGTGGAATGAATAAAAATATAGACTCCTCTAAAGAAAATCCAATGACAATCATGCTGAAGAAGCTGAAAGATAAAGAGCGATCAAATGTGGATACGATTTTAAATAGGAAACCGTTTAATAAAATCAATCAAAACGCCGTGTTCGTAAATGGAAAAGTATATAATACAAATGAAAAGATTGACTTCGCAAATGCCAAAACAGTTGAAGTTATTCGAGACGGAATGCTATATCGGTTACGAATATCGGATCAAAACAAAGTGAATATTGAAAGCATCACAAAGATTTCCGACTTGAAACAAACCTCAAACATCTTAAATACAGCGGTTGAATTTACAGGAATAAATGATGCCATTCGAGTCATCACAGGAAGAGACCCTGTAACAGGTGACAAAGCCGCTGACATGGACCGTTTAGTATCAAGCTTGTACATGATACCCGGAGCTAAAATCGCTAAAGTTGGAAAATACGTATTTAAAATAATGAAAGGAGAGAAAGTAGCCAAGAAGATTGTCAAAACACCTTCCTTCGGCAAACACTCCGTACCAAAAGGTCCGTATCGTGAAGTAAATGGTTTCCCGGCAAAAGTAAAACCAGGCGCTCAAGAGAAACATATTCCTGATGCACCTAACTATAAACAGGAGATAGCTAATGGTAAAACAAAGAGTATCTTCTTTGGAGATAATAAAAAAGCACAAAAATTGCTTGATAAACATGCAGGTACTGGTGATATGTTAAAAACAAAAAATAAAGAAAGAGTGGATTTTGGTCAAGTCATAGGAAAGCATTACAATACAGAGACCAATAAGTATGAAGAGACTACAAGAGGCATTATACATTATAGTAAAAACGGCGCTCACATCGTGCCTTCACAACCATCATAAATATGAGAAAAGAGGATTGACATGGAACCTGATTCTTTATTTAAAACATTATCAAAATACAAAAATAGAGACCTTACATTGGAATATGAAAATGGATTAAGGCTAATCGGTAGAACTGATACATTTTTTGAAACTGATAACGGTCTAGAAGATGATGACATCAATTATAAAGAATATTACGCTACAGTCTTTCAAGTAAATAAGATTTTATCTCCTCCCCTTAATAATGAAAAAGACAGTTTATATACTTGGTTAATTGAGGGAAACACTTTGTTTGAGATTTCTCTTTATGAAGATACACCACGTGCAGTTTATATGGCAAACGGTCAAAAAATATGGGAATTGGCCAATGATGAATAACTAAGAAAAGCCCCTCCACGTCGGAAGGGCTTTTCTTTTACTTCTGCTTTACTTCAACATACTTTAAAGTTGCTGTAATATAATGGACTGATTTCAGCTTTTACATTTTTGCCTCATTGATTAACTATCTATCAAGCGTGAATGCTTGACCCGACTTTACTTTTTTGTGCTTTGCTGTCCAAGGAGGCTTTTGTTCCTCTTCATTCGAATAGCATTATAAGCTTACTGATTTTCCTTTGCTACTTTCTGATTTCTGCGTTTGTATAGTAGGATGTGTACTCAGCTTTACACCTCGGATACACTAGTAGACGTTGTTTGATTCCACGTCCGATCTTCATAATCCTAGAACAGTATCTAATAATAAATGTTGTTCCGCATTGATCACATGTGCATTTTTTATAATCCATTTCCAAACCCTCCATCTTCTTTAGCGGTCTTCCTACTGTGACAGGACGCACACAGTGGCTGCCAATTAGAAGAAAGCCAGAACATTTTTTTATCTCCCTTATGCGGTTTGACGGCTGTTATATCCCCAGAGTGATGATGATTCACGGTGCAGATCGTATGAAAACTTCAATGTCTTATGCTGTTTGCAATATCCTTCAAGCGTTAGTTGAGGACATTCAGGTTCATTGCATGGTTTCAGCGATTCAATTCTCCTTTTCATATAAAAATAAAAAACCTTCCTAAAAGAAAGATTTTTACTCTATAAGTTTATTATCTGGTTAATTCCATATTTAATTTCTTAGCTTTTTCTGTATATATTTTTTTAACCTCTTTATCAGTCAAAACCTTTCCTTGTTGTATTTCTTTCTTAGTTCGGCTCCATTCAGATTTTATTATCACTTGCTGAAGTTTTTTAATTTCTCTTTGATAAAGCCCTGCTTCATCTTTATCAAGCTCCGATTTTGGAAATATTTGCAGCAAAGAATTAAGTTTGACACTAAGTTCATTCGCATATTCTTCTGTTGGATTGAGTAGTAGATCAATATCAATTTTTAATTTCCTTATTGTTGTGAGATTCTTTACGAAATCGTATTCTCCATCCCAACCATCTTTATCTCTAAGATATGAACTCCTTTTTAAAGAATATGTAAAAATCAAATCATTAATTTCTACAAAATTATCCCTCATCTTGTTAACCCAATCAATTCGTTGACGACTTATAGTATCGACTATAGAAGTCCTTCTTGCATGTTTATTTTGAATTATTATTGTTATAATACCTGTCACTATAGAAACAACACCGGCAATAATTGCAGCAGTTATGATTTCATTCATTTTATGCCCTCCATCTACTCTCAAATAAGATAAAATATATTTCATCTCTTTCATTCGAAAGAAATACTTATGTGATTTTAGTTTTTGTTTCTTGAATTAATTTACTATTAATTTGCTGTTGTACTACTTTATCATAATCTACTATACACTCTTCCAATAAAACCAAGGTCGCATATAACCTTCCAATGGATTTATGCCGTTTTATATAAATACAAGTCCAAAAAACCATCAGAACCAAAAAAGGCACAGCAGCACTTATTAACACATATTGAATTACAGGTTTAAAACTAGATAGAGAGTTAAACAACTCGTTAAAATTAATCTTTTTAATATCTTGACTGTCTAAATATTTACCAAAGATATTATTCATAAGTGACATAAAACTTGATACCATTGCCATTGATGCTGACATCATAACAGTTACCATAACAAGTATTATTGAAAAAGGCTGACTGTATAAAGATTGAGTGTCTTTCTCTACTTCTATAGAAGCTTCAATTCTTTTTAACATCCTGTTTAATTCATCTTTATCATGATCTAAAATAATGTCTTTTTGTAATTTAACATCTTCGTCCAAAGTTGTTTTTAATATTTTTTTGTACTTTTTTTTATAGCGACCTTTTAAATATTTTGTAACATCTTTAGATTCTCCAAGTTTCCTAGTCATATATGATCACCTCAGATGATATATCGACCTGTCTTGTGAAAATTTTATTATTCGCAAATTTTGTCGAACGAAAAAACGACCTCTGCAATGGAAGCCGCTCTCAATTTATCACCTAATACAATCATAACCGCTCTCAGACAAAAGGCTATGCCAAAAGTGTGCCATTTTAATGCCTAAAGAATATTAAGGCCTTCTATTTCTTTAATACCTGTATGGAATCTTGGATCGGTTAATCTCTATAGTCTCCACATTAAATTTGTTTAATGTTAAAAAACTCTTTAATCCTTCTTCTGATATATCCATTTTGTTTTTCGGACCTATAGTTATTCCTTTGACATTATTCTTATTAAATTTCATTTTTATATAAGGGATGAAGGTTCCATTCGAGACTCTGCATTCATAATCGTGTTCATTCTCAGTATTTTGGATAAGCACTATTCTATACTCTTCCTCTTGTTGAAAACTCGAATTTTTAAAAAAGGAGGCAAGTAATTGCAAAGAAGTATGTACCACTTTTACTTCACTTACAAGTTCTTCGTAATTCGGTTTACTTTTACTAAATGCTGCAACGCAATAATCAGCTAATTCATTTAATGCTTCATAATGTATTTCTTCTTCATATATAACTTTTGATTTAAAAACACTTGAATTTAAAGAATCTCCTATTTCTTCAAGTGTTTCAAAATCAAATGAAATGTTATAACCATCATCTTGTGAATAATTTGACCATAATAAGTTAGAATCTTTGTTTATAGATAATGATAGAACATAAGTAGGAAATTCCGTCATGTCCAAAGCTATTGTCAAAGTATCCATTATCAAGTCTTTCATTTTATTATCTTTTAATTTCTCCTCAATCAAATTAAACAGGATTTTTTCTGTATACTTACGTTCCGTTTTATCATTTAAAAAATCTGCATTGGATACCCATAGTTCCTTATGCTTCATTATACCTTCTAAACCATAAACGTTCGTATAATGATATAAAATAGGAGAATCTTCAAGTAAATCAAGGTATTTAGTAATTATGTTCCATCTATTTGTTCTTTCCATAATATTCATTCCCTTTTTATTTTTATATCGACACTAAGTGTTTTTTATTAAAAGAAAATATTATCTTATTTCTTACAATTATTCACACAATCCACCAATTAACCATATCTATTATTGTGTCTAACTCAGGGGAATCGTTGAATCCTTTGTCCCTCTTGCTTTTCAGCCAATTCTTTAAAATGGGTTGGACATTTTCTCATTATGGTTAGTTGATGAAAAAGAGCGCAAAAAAAGACCCACCTGTCATTTAAACAGATGAGCCTATAAGCAAAAATCGTCCATTGTTCTATCCATTGTGTCTTGTGTGATCCCGATATATCTCAATGTAATATCTGGTCTTGAGTGGTTGAATATTTCTTACAGCAAAGCCAAACCCTTGAACTTCTTATAATGCCAGTATCCAAATGTTTTCCTTAATGTATGTGTACCTATGCTATCAAGCCCGACATACTCCGCTGCCTCTCTCAAAATGTTGTATGCACTGCTGCGGCTGATAGGCTTGTTTAGCCCCTCTCTACTTCTAAATACATACTCTTGATCATCACGTTCTTTAATATATTGATCTAGTGCTTTCCTAAGTGTCTTGTTTATCTTGATTTTTTTTCTTTGCCTGTCTTCTTCTCCCTTAAAGACACATATTGTTTCTTAACGTCTTTGACACGTAATTGAAGAAGATCAGATATTCTCAAGCCTAGATTGATCCCGGCCACAAAAAGCAGCAGATTTCGTTTGTTCCGCTCTTTAAGATATTTTTTAATGTAGTGATCTAGGATTAAGGAAAAGAGTGTGATAGTTGACATAATACGTTATATTACTTGTTTTCGAACGCGTTCAAATATCTAGAAATACCAACCTACTCATGAAAGTTTACTGAAACTCTTCAAATAACTCCTTCACAAGTTTATTCATTATTAAAACTTGGATTAGCAGTAAACAACATAAACATTTAAAGGGAATGTGTACAATTGGAGGGAGTTAAATGACACAAGAATCTGATGAGCGTAAGTTGCAACAAATAAAACAAATGCAACAGATGTTTCTAGAGAAAATGAAAACTCAACCTTATCCCATGTACCCTAATTACGGAAAAATCACACGCTATGAAGAAATCCCGATTAATTTACCTGAACAACGTCAACTTCGTCATCCGGGTGTAGAAGGTTTAATGGTACCACTTCCAATTATTGAAAATACAAATTACAAAGGGAGTGGTAAGTTAGCGGGAAAAGTTGCTCTTATTACAGGAGGGGATAGTGGTATTGGTGCAGCAGTAGCCATTGCCTTCGCAAAGGAAAGTGCTGACGTTGCGATTGCATACTTAGATGAACACGAAGATGCTAATAGAACAAAAGCAAGAATCGAAGAACTCGGGCAACGTTGTTTATTGATGCCAGGAGACTTGCGAGATAAAAGGCAATGTATCACCATTGTAGAGAAAACAGTAAAAACCTTCGGGCGTCTAGATGTTCTATGTAACCACGTTGGTATCCAATTTCAACAACCAGGCCTTCTTGACATTACAGACGAACAATTCGATGACACCTTTAAAGTCAACATATACTCACATTTTTACACAACCAGAGCAGCGCTTCCTTACTTAAAACCAGGCAGTTCTATTATCGGTACTTCTTCAGTCGTAACGTATGTAGGCGAGCAACAAATGATTGATTATACAGCCACAAAAGGTGCAATTGTTGGTTGGACACGTGCTTTGGCTAAAAATGTTGTAAAACAAGGAATTCGTGTAAACGCCGTTGCTCCAGGTCGAATCTGGACGCCACTCATTGCAGCAAGCTTCTCGTCAGACCAAGTGGCTGTATATGGAGCATTTAACCCAATGGAACGAGTTGCCCATCCATTTGAACTCGCACCAACATTTGTTTATCTAGCTTCTGATGATTCACGTTTTGTTACAGGTCAAGTGTTGCATGTTGACGGTGGGGAATCCACACATTCCTAATATAAGGAGGTCATTAGATTGAGATATGAATTTAATCCAGAAGTAGAGTTATTACTTGTGAACCATTCAATGGAAAAAGTCACCATGGTTTATATGGAGCATTCATGGCCAATGTCTGAAATTGGACGTAGGCCGCCTTATTATTGCTACCCAAATTATGAACTGAATTATCCAATCATTTAAATAAATCGCAGTTATTCAGGAACGGTTAGGACATACAAAAATGGATATAACTATGTCAATTTACGCCCATGTCATCGAAGAAGCTGATCAAAAATCAGCCACCCATTTTGATAGCTTCTTCGATACAAAAACAGGGAACGGAAATACTTAAAAATAAATCCACTCCCTCTTTTGAAGCGAGTTGCGAACTTATGTTCCAAAGAACAAAAAAGCCTGAAATCCTTGCTAATAAAGGGTTTCAGGCTTTTAATTTAGTACGTCCCAGGAGAGATTCGAACTCCCGACCGACGGCTTAGAAGGCCGTTGCTCTATCCTGCTGAGCTACTGGGACATGTTGTTATGTAGTGTGCTGTGGTGTATTACCTCAGCGACAAGATTTATTATATTACTATTGTTCTTTAAAGTCAACGGTTTTTCGAAAGTTTTTTCATAAGGGGCAAATGCTGCACCCTTATGAAATACCTTCCAATGTAACAGTGTTTTCGAGGTCTTGTATGACCTGACCTTCGTCGGTGAAAAACTGTACGTTTGCTTCGCTTCCATCTAGTGTCAGTATAGCATAGCTGCGCTCTTTTCGCACTCTTGGCAGGTGTACGCTGCCTGGGTTAATGAGGAGTTTTCCTCTTAGCAGTTCACTGCCCGGGATGTGCGAGTGACCAAAGCAGATAATGTCTGCGCCTAGCTCTTCTGCACGGTAGTAGACTTGAAGTAAGGATTGTTTGATGCCATGCAGATGTCCGTGAGTGAGAAATAGTTTTCCGCCTCCATCAAGTGGGAGCAGGAGCTCTTCTTCAAAATCGCCCATAAAGTCACAATTTCCTTTGACGACTTTGTATCCTTCGAGTGCTGGGTGGTTCGTTTCGAGTTCTGAATCTCCGCAGTGGATCATCATGTCGACTTCAGCCTCATGCCGTTTGGCAATGGTTTGAAGTTCATCTGTGAGTCCATGACTGTCACTAATAATGAGTATCTTCATGGCTTCATTCCCCCCTTATTCATTTGCGTCTAGCAGTGATGAAAGCTTTTGAAGCGCGACCGCTCGATGGCTGATCTTGTTTTTCTCCTCTGGTGATAACTCGGCCATCGTCTGGTCTTTGTCTTTGACAATGAAAATCGGGTCGTATCCGAAGCCATTTTCGCCGATTGGCTTTTCTGCGATGAAGCCTTCTACTGATCCTTCTACCGTTTTTGTTTCTTTTCCCGGTATGCTGACAGCAAGGGCACATCTGAATCTGGCTGTGCGGTCTTCTTTTTCAATGCCTTGAAGTTCGCTCAGCACTTTTTCCACATTCTCCGCATCGTCTTTATGCTCACCTGCGTATCTCGCTGAATACACGCCAGGTTTTCCGCCCAGATAATCAATGGACAGACCGGAATCGTCTGCAATGACCATTTCACCTGCTTTGGCTTGAATGGCCTCCGCTTTGATGATGGCATTTTCTTCGAAGGTTTGTCCTGTTTCTTCAATCTCTTCAGTAAAACCAATGTCTGCTAGTGTTTTGACCGTGAATCCTTTTGGCTCAAGAATGGCTTTGAATTCTTTCGCTTTGCCCGCATTGTGCGTTGCAATGATGGCTGTTTTCATCCTGATCAAACCCTTCTCTTTATTCGATGACTTCTCCTGTTACTGCTTTTTGCTTTTCGATTAATTCTTTGATGCCCTTTTCGGCTAAATCAAGCAGTCCGTTTAGCTGTTCTCTTGAGAATGTCGCTTCTTCACCTGTGCCTTGAAGTTCAACAAAACGGCCAGCGCCTGTCATGATGACATTCATATCTACTTCAGCAGAAGAATCTTCTTCATAGTTTAAATCTAACAGAAGACCTTGCTGAGAATCAATTCCGACGGATATCGCCGCTAAATAATCAGTAATCGGGTTTTCTTTGATGACTCCTTCAGCTCGTAGCTTTTGAATCGCGAGTGTCATGGCAACAAAAGCACCTGTGATCGACGCTGTGCGTGTACCGCCGTCTGCTTGAATGACATCACAATCAATCCAAATGGTGCGTTCGCCAAGCTTTTCTAAGTCAACGACTGCTCGGAGTGCTCGTCCAATTAAACGCTGAATCTCCATCGTACGTCCTGTGACTTTTCCTTTAGATGATTCTCTTATCGTTCTTTGTGCGGTTGCTCTTGGAAGCATGCTATATTCTGCTGTAATCCAGCCTTTTCCTTCTCCTCTTAAAAAAGGAGGTACGCGGTCTTCGATCGATGCGTTACAAATCACCTTCGTATTTCCCGCTGAGATTAAGACAGAGCCTTCTGGGTGCGTGATGTAGCCTGCCTCTATTTCAATTTTTCTCAATTCGTCATATTGTCTTTCATCTAATCTCATGTTTTACCTCCGTTACAATATACATTCCGCGCGTATGCCAGCGGGGTTCTCCTACTAACTTTGACAACCTCGGCTTGTTCTAACCGCTCGGAATAAAAAAGAGGCAGCGAATATGCATGCCTCTTTTTCTCCATTATATCAATGTGTGACGTTAAAAACTACCTGTATTCACTTGTTCTGGTCGTGAAACCGGCTTTGTAAGCTCTGCTCCTTTTTCGTTCACAAGCTCAGCCTTGCCGTTCACCTTAACAGATACGCTTTTGACGTCCGGAAGCTCGGTTAATGTGAGCACAATGCTATCAAGAACTTTTTGTGAAATCACCTTTTTCTTTTCATCCGCACTGCCAAAAATAGATTCGTTGAAATCAAGTGTCACATGGCCATCTTTTACTTTTGGTACATCATTCAGCTTCACATCTTGGTCAAAGTCTGTAAGCAGATGGCTTTTTTTGCTTGGCCCAGAGACGAGCTCATCAATCGCTGCTGTAATCGGATCATCCTCGTCTTTTGGTGCTCTTGTGGTGACCGGAACGTAGTACGTCTTTTCATCAGATTCAGCTAAATAGTAGACAGTAACAGGCTTTGTTGAAGTCATATCAGCGGCAGCCTCGTGCTGGATATTAATCCCGTCTTCTCTGCTTAAATCATCTGAGATGGGCGTACCGTTCACAGGCATTTCTTTTAGTTCATGTCCATTCATCTTCAATTTGACTTTGGCTATGGAATCAAACTGTGTTAACGTCCAAGTAACAGATTGCAGGATTCGCTGTTCGTCTTCTTTTTTATAGTTTTTAAATTCATTTGAAAAATCCACAATCGCCGTTCCATCTTTAATATCGACAGATACGCTCGTGTCCGCAGGTAACACTGCTCTGAAACCATTCGGCATTAAGTTAGAAATAGGTCCCCCGTCCACGAGATATTCAAGGGTTTGTTTGGCACTTCCTTCATTTTTCGGCAGCGGAATGGATTGAGATACGACATACCCGTTTTTATCAATTAAATATAATTCTCTCATGACTGTATCAGCCTGCTTCTCTTCTTTTCCTTCTTTGGCTGTTTGTTTGTCTTCTTTATTTTCTTTCACATATGTGACGTTTTGTGGTGGATCAATCTCTGTTTTCGCTTGGTCTGTTTGAAACAATCCGCATCCTGACAAAAGCATGGCTGACGCGATACACGTAACAGCTGCTGTAGATCCTTTTTTCAGCATACTTCACCCTCCTCTAGTAGTTTGTACTACTATGTATACGAGCTCCCTCGGAGGATTAGACCCTTTTCATAAAAAAATAACCCGCTTCAAGTAGAAGGGGTTATTGCTGGTAGATGTGTTCAAGTGACACGGTTTCGACCTTCCCTGGCAGGTAGCCAAACCAGTCACGAGCGATGTTTTGGAAATTTTGCTGCTGTCCTGTTGTGTAAAATGTATGGACAGGTGCTTCTTTAGAGGTATTTAACAGCCCTTTATATGAAAGAATCGTACTCGCTTCTCTCGCTGTCTCATCCCCTGATGAAATGATGCTGACATCACTGCCCATAAAGCGCTGAATCGGCTCTTTTAAAATCGGATAGTGTGTGCAGCCAAGAATAAGTGTATCAATTCCTGTTTCTTTCATTGGTTCAAGGGAGTCTTTCACCACTGCCTCTGCTGTCTGATCTAAAAACGTACCGCTTTCCACAAATGGGACAAGGAGCGGACACGCCAGGCTTTGAACCGTTAGACCTGCTTTTAGTGACAGCAGCGCTTCTTTGTATGCCTCACTTTTGATCGTATTGACTGTGCCAATAACGCCAATATGCTGATTGTTTGTCACCTTGATCGCTGTACGGGCGCCGGGCTGAATCACGCCAATGACCGGAATATCAAGCGTTGCTTTGATTTCGTCCAGTGCGATCGCCGTTGCTGTGTTGCACGCAATGACGAGCATTTTAATATGGTGGTGTTTTAATAAGTAGTGCGCCATTTCCCAAGTATATTGAAGAACTTCTTCTTCTTTACGAGGGCCATATGGACATCGTTTTGTATCGCCTACATAAATGATGTTTTCTTTTGGCAGTTGTCTCATGATTTCCTTTGCAACGGTTAAACCGCCGACGCCGGAATCAATGACGCCGATTGGTTGATCCAACAAAATCGCCTCATTTTCTCTTCATTTGCTGCTGTAGTTTCGTTAAGGATTGGTTGAAAACGATGGCTTCTTCTTCTGAGAAAGCCCCTAGAAGTTCATTGACGTATTCTTGGCGTTTAGCAATCACTTCTTGAATGATCCTCTCGCCTTCAGGCAATAAATGAATGCGAACCACACGGCGGTCAGATGGATCTTTCACCCGTTCGACAAGTTCACTTTTTTCCATTCTATCAATTAAATCAGTGGTTGTGCTGCAAGCCAAATACATCTTTTGTGACAGTTCACCTATTGTCATATCTCCGAATTCATAAAGCCACTGAAGCCCGATGAATTGTGGAGGTGTAATTGTATATTGATTCAGGATTTCTCTGCCTTTTTGCTTAATAATTGCAGCAATGTGGCGCAATGATTTTTCAATCTCTGCAACATGGCCAGACTCATTCGTTTCCATTTTATTGATACCTCACTATAGCATCTCACTTTGATTAAAACGTACATGTCTATTTTCCTCGTTTTTCAAAGAAAATGCAAGAAGAGACTCATGGAAACCATATAGAAATAACCGGTTCCTTCCCGATATGGAAGGAAAACCGGCTGACTTTAGAGCTCTAGCTCACCCATACGCAGAAGCTCGACTACGGCCTGTGAACGGCCTTTAACTCCTAGCTTTTGCATGGCATTCGAAATATGATTTCGAACAGTCTTTTCGCTAATAAAAAGCTCGCTTGCAATTTCTTTTGTTGTTTTATCTTGGACGAGCAATTCGAATACTTCTCTTTCTCTTTTGGTTAATAGCGGCTTGGATTGAAACTCTTTCTCCTTCAAGTATTGTAACCCTCCTTGCTAAGGTGAGAGCTCTAGTCTCTATAGAATGGGATTCTGTATAGTCGAGATATCATATGCCAGGGGCCTGAGGTAGGTGACGTTAAAATCAAGAAATCCCGCATATCAGCGTCCAATTTACTGCGCTTTCATCCACGCAAAAAAGGACGAGTCTCCTCCCGAGACATCGTCCTTTTTTACGTGGTATTTAAAAGATTGTAATGGCGCCTGTTAACAATGCAATAAGTGTTGTAAAAAGGGCAGTTAACACGGTCCATAGGAGTGCATATTTTTGTAAATCACCAATATCTTTGTTCAGCATTCCAACAAGCAGCAGCGTTGAAGCCACAAGCGGGCTCAGTAAGTGGACAGGCTGTCCTATGATAGAAGCACGCGCAATCTCCACCGGATCAATCCCGTAAGCTGCGCCGGCTTCAGCCAAGATCGGCAGCACACCGAAATAGTAAGCATCATTTGAAAGAATAAATGTAAATGGCATACTCGTCAAAGCAACAATCAGCGGGAAAAATGAGCTGTAGGAATCTGGAATCATATAAATGACCAAATTGGCAATGGCCTCAACCATCTTTGTTCCTGAAAAGATCCCAGTGAAAATTCCTGCTGCAAATACAAGTGTGATAACCGTTAATGCGTTACCTGCATGAGATAAAATTCGCTCGCGCTGATCTTCAACCTTTGGATAGTTAATCATAAGAGCGATGACAAATCCAATTAAGAAGAGTACAGGAATTGGGATGATATCCAGGACTAGTGTGACCATGACAGCAATTGTAAGGAAGAAGTTAATCCAAATCAGATTCGGCCTTTTGATATCGGCTACTCCATCCTCAATTGATGCAGCCAATTCAGGAGAAATGGACGGCTCTTCTTTGTACTGAATCTCTGCAATCCCAATCCGTTTTCTTTCTTTTTTTCCAAGTACGTAAGCAGTAAAAAGTATAAAAAGACCGCCTCCAACCATCGTTGGGAGTAATGGAATGAAAAATTCGCCTGCATCTAATCCAAGCGCCGCGATGGCACGAGTAGCTGGTCCGCCCCATGGCGTCATTCCGCTCATAATTCCTAATGATAATAATGAAATTGTTCCTAAAATTAATGGGTTCATCCCAATTCTTAAGAAAAGTGGCAGCATAGCTGATACGGTAATCATATACGTTGTTGTTCCATCACCATCTAATGCAACAAGCATAGACAAAATCGCTACCCCAAAAGCAATTTTGACAGGATCACCTTTTACAATACGTAGAATGAGTTTAATCAGAGGATCAAACAATCCAGCATCCAGCATGACACCGAAGAATAAAATCGCAAATAACAATAAAGCAGCTGATGGTGCAACAGTTTTCAGTCCATCAAGCATCATGTCCCCTAATCCTTTGTTAAAGCCACCGATCAATGCAAATATGATAGGTACAACGGTTAGAGCCACCACCGGATGCATACGTTTAGTCATAATGAGAAATGTAAATGTCAAGACCATCAAGATCCCTAAAATAGCTAGCACTTTATATCCCTCCATCCTCTTCTTCACATGATCTGCAAGCGCCCCCTTGCACTTGCGATCTATATGTTAGCGCTTTCTATTTCAAGGATATAATAGCTTTTTTTATAATGAAAATATCGATTTTTTCGTATATTCAATAAATTTATTTTATAATCAACCTTGCTGATTTCTTAAAAACTCAATGAACGCTTTCACAACAGACAAATGAAGTGAGTCTGGCTGGTACATGAGCCATGTATCTCTTAAAACAGGCTGTCCATCTTTATACGAAAGACCTTTTACAAATAACTCATCACTTGGTCTGAGGCAAATTTCTGGGACAATGGCATAGCCTAAACCATGCTTCACCATCTCTTTTGATGTATCCTGACGGTCTGTCTCCATCGTGACAAGCGGAGGCATTGTGAATGTTTCCTGCCACCATCTGTTAATCAGCCGTTTCAATGAACTGTCTGTATGATAGTCAATGAGCGGCAGATTCGGGAGATCCTTTAGCTGGATTTCTGATTTTGAAATGATGCAAAGACGCTCTTTATCGAGCAAAAAGCGCTCTCCATTCCAGTCATAATCGCCTCTTAAAATCCCTAAATGCACACTTGATGTTCCTAATAAATCCATTACCTTTGTGCTCCAGCCTGTGTTGACCATAAATTGAACATGTGGATACTGCTTAGAAAATTCTTTTAATATTTCTGGCAGTTTATACTGGGCAAAGTTACTTGAGACCCCTAACCGGATCGTTCCTTTGACCTTTTTTTGCATATTGAGCATGCCATCTTTTGTTTGCTGCAGCTGTTTGAGCATGTCATTTGCATATTTAGCCAAGTATTCGCCCTCTGATGTAAATTCAATTCCTCGTTTTCTTTTAAAGAAAAGCTTCATATCAAACTCCTCTTCAAGCTGTTTCAATCGATAGCTTAAGGCAGGCTGAGAGACAAATAATTTTTCTGCCGCTTTTGTGATGTTCTTTTCTTCATAAAGTACCTTTAAAAACCGCCAATCTTTTTCATCCATTGTTTACCCTCCTTTTTTACTAATTATAAAATATTTTTATTAATTTCTCTTAAAATAATGTATTTAACTTATTTCTTATTATACTTTACCATTTTGGTTAGATAAACAGTTTATTAAAAATTGAGGGTGAGAGTAATGAGAAAAGTTCCAATCACAATCATGCGAGGCGGTACAAGCAAAGGGGTATTCATTCACGCGAACAATGCACCATATGAACACGATGAGCTCGAAGCATTTCTATTAGACATTATGGGCAGCCCTGACCGGCTGCAGGTCGATGGAATAGGTGGCGGTAATTCTTTAACAAGCAAAGTGGCCATTATCGATAAAGCCACACGCCCGGATGTGGATGTGAACTATACATTTGCACAAGTCAGCATAAATGAGAGATATGTCGACTTTAAAGGAAACTGCGGGAACATCTCATCAGCCGTTGGGCCGTATGCCATCATTAAAGGACTTGTTCAAGCGGTTGAGCCCATTACGACTGTACGTATCCTCAATACCAATACAAATAAAGTCATTACGGCAGAGGTCGAGGTTGAAAATGGAGAAGTAAAATTTGAAGGACAGGCAGAAATTCCAGGCGTAAAAGGAACTGGGTCTCCCATTTATTTATCCTTCGAGAAACCTGAAGGCGCTGTCACAGGTAAAACCTTTCCGACTGGAAACAAAATTGATACGATTCAAACAAAGTTTGGGGAGATTCCAATCTCGATCGTTGACATTGCAAATCCAATTGCCTTTATTCGCGCGAAAGATATACAATTAAAAGGAACTGAATTGCCTGAAGAGTTTACAGACGAATTACTGGATGATTTAGAAGAAATTCGTTCCCTTGCTGCTGAAATGTGTCATTTTGCACCAAAAGAAATGGCCACATTACAGTCTCCAGCTGTTCCAAAGCTTGCGCTCATTAGTGAGCCTACTGACTATGTAGATACAAATGGCATCTTGAGACGAGCAGAAGATATGGACATTATCGTTCGTATGCTATCGATGCAACGACCGCACCAAGCACTTGCCATTACCGGCTCTGTCTGCGTGACAGCCAGCTGTTTCTTAGATGAAACGCTTCCTTCTCAGCTGTTTCAAGGAAAAGATGACACCCTTCGTATTGGGCATCCTGCTGGTATTATGCAAACTGAAATTGACATCTCTGAAAAAAGAGTCAAAGTTATTCGAACCGCAAGAGAAATTCTAGACGGAGTTGTCTTCACAAAACAAGACTATGTGGTTCAGCCTCAGATTAAAAGAGAAGCTTAAAGCAGACGAGAACATCGTCTGCTCAGATTGTTGACAAAGGGCTAAAATGATCTTGATTTTAGCCCTTTGTCTTCTTTTCAGCGTGATAGAAAACCTTTGCAGCCCTAGGAAGGACGAGCACAGAAGCGGAGCGAATGTGACATTCGTGAGCACCGGAGCGCAGACCTGCGGGCGAATGCGAGGGTTTGTCTACACGCTGAGCAGACGAGAACCTCGTCTGCTTTTTTTAATGCTGTAGCGGTGCATCTATATCTCCGGCAGAATGAGCTTTTATCTGCCCTTTTTCATCTTTTAGCTGGAGATGACCGTAACGGTTGACCCCGCAGCAAATGCCCTCTTCCCATGTTTGTTTTTCACGGTCTAACGAAATCCGCAGCGGTTTATGAAGACGATATAACCGTTTGTTGTAAAGGGCAGTGAGTGCTTCAAACCCTTCGTTCTTCCAGCGTGTATGATATTTTTCAAAAGCGGCTGCAAGTTCCTTCACAAGCTGATCGGCATTCACCTCTGTAAGCTCTGATAGGCAAATGGTTTTGTACGGAACATGCTCCGGCTTTGTCTTCACATTAATGCCAACTCCGATATAAATAGCGGTACGGTCCGCTTCAATCAATGTGCCTGATACCTTTGCTTCATTGATGAGAATATCGTTTGGCCATTTAATCGCCAGCTGATCCTCAGCCCTTATGAGAGATTTAAGTACATCGTAGATCGCTAGTGCGGTCAGCGGAGCAATCGTTGACTGGGTGGAGAGTTCTACTGGCGGCAAAACTGTCATGGTCACAGCGACATTTCCTGCAGGCGTTTCCCACGGCCTGCCCAGCCTGCCTCTTCCTGCTGTCTGCTGATGTGCATAGACAGCAAATGAAGGTTTTTCTCCTTGCTGAATGAGCCTTTTCGCTTCATTATTTGTACTATCGATGGTGTCATATTGAAAAATCTTCATGTGTTCTCCTTTTGTTTCTTCTTGATATGGTCTTTTTATTATAACAAAATGAAGCTTACACGTTGACGAGGCCTGCATACTACCCATTTCGCTGAGCTTGAAATGTCTCTTTTTCTTCCTCTGTAAATGGAACAGGAGCACCTGTTTCTTTATTAATTTGGACCATGGTGACTGAACCTGTAAAGCATGGTTCCTGCTGCTCGTTTTCTCCTAAATAATGAAGAATAAGTGAGCTTGACCCGACTTTTTCCGGCTTTACATACACACGAAGCCGCTCCCCTATCTCCACCTGTTTGATGTAATCACATTGCAGGTTTGCCACGACTGTAATCGTCTCTTTCACACGTTTCATTCGTTTATCCACAATTCCTGTTTTTTGAAAAAAGGCAATCCGTGCTTCTTCAAAATACACAAATGGGGTGACATTGTTCATATGGCCGAACATATCCGTTTCTGAAAAACGGACAGTCGTTTCGACATAAAATCGAAAGGATGCCCTCCACTCTTCAAACGGTTCCTCAATATATGACGGAAGTCTCACTTTATCATCTCCTTATTCATCAATAAACGCCTCTCCCATATTGGAAGAGGCGTTTACTCTGTGTTCCACCCAGCCTCTTGTAAACACTCATCATGATTGGCAAAGAGGACTGAATGTGCTGTTATTCTGCGTGATCGCTTCCGAAGAAGTTACGGAAAGCTTGTAATGTTGTATCTCGGTTAAGTGCTGCAATTGATGTTGTCAGCGGGATTCCTTTCGGACACGCCTGCACACAGTTTTGAGAGTTCCCGCAGTTCGCAAGACCGCCGTCACCCATAATTTCTTCTAGACGGTCTGACTTATTCATCGCACCTGTCGGATGTGCGTTAAATAGACGTACTTGCGAAAGCGGTGCAGGGCCCATAAAGGAAGACTTATCATTCACGTTTGGACAAGCTTCAAGGCAGACACCACATGTCATGCATTTTGAAAGCTCATACGCCCATTGACGTTTTTTCTCAGGCATTCTTGGTCCAGGTCCAAGATCATATGTGCCATCGATCGGCACCCATGCTTTTACTTTTTTCAAGGAGTTGAACATACGGCTTCTATCAACCTGCAAGTCTCTCACGACCGGGAATGTCTTCATCGGCTGGAGACGAATCGGCTGATCTAACTGATCAATTAGTGCTGTACATGACTGGCGCGGTGTGCCATTAATGACCATAGAACAAGCTCCGCACACCTCTTCAAGACAGTTCATATCCCAGTTGATCGCCGTGGTTTTTTCACCTTGTTTATTGACCGGGTTACGTCTAATTTCCATGAGTGCAGAAATGACGTTCATATTCGGACGGTAAGGGATTTCGAATTCCTCATCATAAGACTTTCCATCTGCTGTATCTTGACGTGTGATTATGAAATGAATTGTGTTTTTTTCACTCATCTTATTTCTCCACCTTTTTCTTCGAGTAATCTCGTTTACGAGGTGCAATTAACGATACATCGACGTCCTCATAGTGGAATGCAGGCTTTTGATTTTTCCCTTTGAACGTAGCCATCGTTGTTTTAAGGAATTCTTCATCGTTTCTTTCTGGGAATTCCGGTTTATAGTGTGCGCCTCGGCTTTCATTCCGGTTATATGCCCCGATCGTAATGACTCTTGCCAGCTGAAGCATGTTGTCAAGCTGACGCGTGAAGGCAGCGCCTTGGTTGCTCCATGATGCGGTATCGTTGATGTTGATTTTCTTGTAGCGCTCCATTAGTTCTTCGATCTTCTGATCTGTTTTTAAGAGTTTGTCATTGTAACGAACCACTGTAACGTTATCCGTCATCCATTCTCCAAGCTCTTTATGAAGCACGTATGCATTTTCTGTTCCGTCCATGCTGAGAATGTTATCCCATTTCTCCTGCTCTTTCTTCACGGCGCTGTCAAATGTTGCAGAAGATAGGTCTTCCGCAGATTTCTCAAGACCGCTAATGTACTTCACTGCATTTGGTCCAGCGACCATTCCGCCGTAAATCGCAGAAAGAAGTGAGTTTGCACCAAGTCTGTTTCCGCCGTGCATCGAGTAATCACATTCTCCGGCAGCGAATAGACCTTTGATATTCGTCATTTGATCATAATCGACCCATAATCCGCCCATTGAGTAATGAACAGCTGGGAAGATTTTCATCGGCAGCTTACGCGGGTCATCACCCATGAATTTTTCATAGATTTCAATGATTCCGCCAAGCTTAATATCAAGCTCTTTTGGATCTTTATGAGAAAGATCGAGATATACCATGTTCTCTCCGTTGATGCCAAGCTTTTGCTCGACACATACGTCAAAGATTTCACGCGTTGCGATGTCACGCGGTACAAGGTTCCCGTATGCTGGGTATTTTTCTTCAAGGAAGTACCAAGGCTTCCCGTCTTTATATGTCCAAACTCGTCCGCCCTCACCACGAGCTGATTCACTCATGAGACGAAGCTTGTCATCTCCTGGAATCGCTGTTGGGTGAATTTGAATGAATTCTCCATTTGCATAATGCGCACCTTGCTGATAGACGATGGATGCAGCAGATCCAGTGTTAATCATAGAGTTCGTTGATTTACCGAACACGATTCCAGGGCCGCCTGTTGCCATGATGACTGCATCTGAACGGAAGGATTCAATTTCCATTGTCGTCAAGTTCTGCGCGACAATCCCTCGGCATACTTCCTCGTCATCTAAAACAGCGCCAAGGAATTCCCAGCCTTCATATTTCGTGACAAGCCCTGCTACTTCATAGCGGCGAACCTGCTCATCCAGTGCGTATAATAGCTGCTGGCCTGTTGTAGCTCCAGCAAACGCTGTACGGTGGTGCTGTGTTCCCCCGAAGCGGCGGAAGTCCAATAATCCCTCTGGTGTTCTATTAAACATAACACCCATGCGATCAAGTAAGTGGATAATGGACGGCGCTGCTTCACACATTGCCTTTACTGGCGGCTGGTTGGCTAAGAAATCTCCGCCGTATACCGTGTCATCAAAATGCTCATAAGGTGAATCCCCTTCACCTTTTGTATTAACCGCTCCGTTGATTCCGCCCTGTGCACATACAGAATGCGAACGTTTCACTGGTACGATTGAAAATAGTTGAACAGCTGTTCCCGCTTCTGCTGCTTTAATAGTTGCCATGAGACCAGCTAAGCCGCCTCCGACAACGATGATGCTAGAATTACTCATTGTAGCCCCTCTCCCTCTTCTACTAATCTATTTCCTCTTAAACAAAAGCGAAAATTGCTCTTAGCCCTACATATGAAAGCGCTATAAATATACCTAATGTCACAAATGTGGAGATTCTTTGTGAGCGTGGTGAAACCGTAATTCCCCAGCTGACAGCAAATGACCACAAGCCATTAGCAAAGTGGAAAATAGTAGATAAAACGCCGACAATATAGAAGCAAAGCATAAATGGAGAGCTTAAAATATTCGCCATCATGTCATAGTTGACTTCAGCTCCAAGCTGAGCTTGAATGCGTGTTTCCCATACGTGCCAAGTGATAAAAATCAAAGTGATGATACCTGAAACCCTTTGCAGTCTGAACAGCCAGTTTCTTAAGTAACTGAAGCGAGACGTGTTGTTTTGTGCCGTAAAGGCTATGTACACCCCATAAACAGCATGATAGATCAGTGGTAAGAAAATCACGAACAGCTCAAGTGCGTACCTGAATGGCAGCTGTTCCATAAAGTGTGCAGCTTTGTTAAACGCCTCTGGTCCATCCGTCGCAAAGTGGTTAATCACTAAGTGCTGTACTAAAAATAGACCGACCGGAATGACGCCAAGCAAAGAATGCAATCTCCGATAAAAAAATTCTTTGTTCCCCGACATTACTTTACCCCCTAGTAAAAAAAGTGCAATTGCTTGAAAATTGTCTTACCCCCGCTTCTTTCAATTGTAAGCACTTTATTCAAATTTATTGACAATTTCATTTTACTCCTATGTCAAAAAAGCGTCAAGAAACCGCGTACATAAATTAAAATTTTCCGAAATTTAAAAGTTTTAAATCAAAATTCGTTTTACTACAATAAGAATTTCTTAGACTTCAGGGAAAACTCTGTCATCATATGCCCACATAAGCTATAATAAATTGTTGAAAGAGGGGAGCCGTACAATGAATAAATTCGAATCTAACTTAGAACAGCTAAAAGAAATTGAAGTCAATGGATTTGCCTACGAGCTGATACGCGAAGTTCTGCTGCCTGATATTCTTGGTCAGGACCATTCATCTATGATGTATTTTGCGGGTAAACTGCTTGCTCGTAAATTTCCTCAAGAGTCATGGGAAAAGATCCCCGAATTTTTCCATGCTGCCGGATGGGGGACTCTCACGATGGTCCATTCGAAAAAACAGGAAATTGAGTTTGAGCTCGAAGGTCCACTAGTATCAAATCGACTCACCTATCAAAAGGAGCCATGCTTTCAGATGGAAGCCGGTTTTATTGCTGAACAAATTCAGCTTCTTAATGAGCACGTAGCTGAATCCTATGAACAAGTGAAAAAGCGTGCTGAGAAAGTCATTTTAACCGTTAAATGGGATTTAAGAGACCCTAGCTAATACTCTTGATAAAAGGCGCGGACTTCAGGTCACGCCTTTTTATATGTCTTCATCTATCATAGCATACTTAATGAATGGGTTTACGCTCGTTTCAGCCAATTCCATATAGAAAAAAGAGGCGTCCCACTTTCATGAGATCACCTCTTTACCTTTTTAAGAGTGAGCAGCTGCGCTCACCTTTGATAAATCAAACGCATCATGCAGCGCTTCAACCGCTTTGACCATATCATCACGGCCGACTACTGTTGAGACTTTGATTTCAGACGTACTGACCATTTTCACTTGAATGTCTTTTTGCGCTAATACAGCAAACATTTCAGCAGCTACGCCTGGATTTGAGACCATTCCAGATCCCACAATGGATACTTTCGCTAATTTGCTTTCTGTCTCAATCTGCTCGTAGCCAAGCGCCCCTTTATATTCTTCTAATACTTCAACTGTTTTGGACAAATCATCCGTTTTCACAGAGAAAGAGATCGACGTCTGGTTGGTGCTTGTGACAGACTGAATGATGATATCAACATTGATATTCTGTTTCGCAAGCGTCGTAAAAATGGTCGATAATGTTGTTAAACCGCTTGAAAGCCCGCACACTGTCACTCGTGTAATCTGATCTTCAAACGCAATGCCTCTGACGACTAAATTTTGTTCCATGGATGATTCCTCCTCAATTAACGTACCCGATTCATTTTCAATACTAGAACGGACTTCTAGCGGGACTTGATAATTTTTCGCAAATTCAACAGCTCTTGGATGCAGGACCCCAGCTCCTAAATTAGCCAGCTCAAGCATCTCATCGTATGAAATACCCGCAAGTTTCCGCGCGGATGGTACATAACGCGGATCTGTCGTAAACACACCTGGTACATCTGTGTAAATATCACATTTATCAGCTTTTAATGCGGCAGCCAGTGCCACAGCAGTCGTATCTGATCCTCCGCGTCCAAGTGTTGTGATATGTAAGTCATCTGCAATTCCTTGGAAGCCTGCCACAACAACGACTTTCCCCGCACCTAATTCCTCTTTTATTCTTGCTTCATCAATGTCCACGATTCTTGCATTTCCGTGTACATGCTCTGTTTTCATACCAGCCTGCCAGCCTGTAAAGGAAATGGCATCATAGCCTCTTGCTTGGAGCGCCATCGTTAATAATGAAATGGTCACCTGTTCACCAGTTGCGAGCAGCATATCCATTTCTCTTTTGCTTGGATCGTCTGTAAGTTCTTTCGCTAGCTCTACTAGAACATCTGTTGATTTACCCATCGCTGATACAACCACAACCACATCATGTCCTGCCTCGCGTTCAGCGATCACTCTCTCTGCGGCATTGCGAATTTTTTCTGTTGACCCAACGGAAGTTCCGCCAAATTTTTGTACAATTAGTCCCATGTCTACCACCCTTTTTCAAAAGTTCACGTGTGAGAGAAGAGGCTGCTTTGGAGACTGTCCGCTCACTGCAAATAAAAAAGCAATGAGAGACAAATCTCCCATTGCTTTAAAATCATCATTAAACGATGCAAACAATGAGATAGCCCTCCAAGAATTGAATTCTTGACAGCCCTACATTTCTTCAATGTACAGCCAGCGAATAAAATGAGTGGATTTTATTCACTTCGGCGACGCTCCCCTTTCAGCCCTCTTCTTAGATCCCATCGATCTCCGAAGGCTTACTCTTGAAGTTCGCACCTCTATCTTCAACAAACAACACGTTCATTTATTAAATTAGTCACATCTTAACAAACTTTTGGTAAAAGTACAATCTATTTTTTTAATGCTTCCATTAAAAGTTCAGCCGTCTGTTTCGGAATGCCAGCCTCCTGAAAGTCTTGGATAGAGGCTTCTTTCATCTTTTTCACAGAGCCAAAATGTTTGAGGAGCTGCTTTTTACGCTTCTCTCCGATACCTGGTACATCGTCTAAAATAGACTGGAATGCATTTTTTCCGCGCAGCTGCCGGTGAAAGCTAATGGCGAACCGGTGCACTTCATCTTGAATGCGCTGCAACAAGTAAAAAGCCTGGCTATTTCGCTCCAGCGCAACAATTTCAAGTGTATCTCCCATCATGAGATTTGAAGTCCGGTGTTTTTCATCTTTTACAAGACCTGCGACCGGGACAGACAGATTCAATTCATTTTCAAGCACATCGATGGCTGCGTTGATCTGTCCTTTTCCTCCGTCAATTAAAATTAAATCTGGCAGCGGCAGTTCATCCTTTAACACGCGGGTATATCGTCTTCTAATGACTTCACGCATGGATGCATAATCATCTGGTCCTGAGACGGTTTTAATTTTGTATTTTCGGTATTCCTTTTTATATGGCTTCCCGTCCTGAAAGACGACCATAGCAGAAACCGGGTCTGCTCCTTGAATATTGGAGTTATCAAACGCCTCAATTCTGTACGGCATATAAATATTAAGTGCATCCCCAAGCTGCTTCACCGCACCAATTGTCCGCTCTTCATCACGCTCAATGAGCGAAAACTTTTCTTTTAAGGCGATTTTGGCATTTTGATGGGCAAGTAAAAGTAAATCCTTTTTCTTTCCTTTTTTCGGCTGGTGAACGTTTGTCTCAAGTAATTGCTCAATCATCTCTTGATCGACACTGTCCGGCACCAAAATTTCCTTCGGCAGAAAATGGTTGTTCTTTTCATAAAATTGCCCCATAAACGTGAGGAACTCCTCTTCAGGATCCTGATACATAGGAAACAGGCTGACATCACGTTCAATCAATTTCCCCTGTCTGATGAAGAAAACTTGGACACACATCCAGCCTTTATCATAGGCATAGGCGAAGACATCTCGATCTGATAAATCACTCATCGTCATTTTCTGTTTTTCCATCGTTGAGTCGATATAAGCGATTTGGTCTCTCAGTTCTTTTGCACGTTCAAACTCTAAATTTTCAGCAGCTTCCTGCATCTTTTCGGTCAGTTCTTTTTTGATTTGCTGATGTCCTCCGTTTAGAAACCTTGTGATTTCGTCCACGAGCTGCTTATTCGTTTCCTCGGAAATGTCATACACACATGGTGCAAGACATTGCCCAAGATGATAATAAAGGCAGACGCGGTCAGGAAGAGTGGCGCATTTTCTCAGTGGATATAAGCGGTCGAGCAGCTTTTTCGTTTCTCGTGCTGCTTGTACGTTTGGATATGGACCGAAATATTTCCCTTTGTCCTTTTTTACATTGCGGGTGACGATCAGCTTAGGGTGGCGTTCATTCGTAATTTTTATAAATGGATACGTCTTGTCATCCTTGAGCATGACATTGTATTTTGGGTCATATTTTTTGATTAAATTCAGCTCTAAAATGAGCGCTTCGATATTAGAAGAGGTGACAATGTATTCAAAGTCTGCAATTTCACTGACAAGCCGTTGCGTTTTGGCGTCATGTGATCCAGTGAAATAAGAGCGCACCCTGTTTTTTAACACCTTTGCCTTTCCCACGTAAATGATCGTATTTTGTCTATCTTTCATTAAGTAACAGCCTGGTTGATCCGGCAGGACTGACAGTTTTTCTTTGATTAGTTTGTTCATATTTTCATCCGTCCTTGTTTTCCTCTTTCACTCCTTCTAGTGTATCACGAACATTTGTTTTATACCATGTTGAAAGAAAAGCGGCTCTCGTCTTTACGAGAACCGCTTCAATGATTATGCCGCTTGGACATAGATCGGTTTATAGATGTTTGTTGACAAGTTCAGCAAGTGCTTCTTTTGGTTTGAAACCAACAGAAGTTTCTACAACTTCACCGTCTTTTAGAACAAGAAGTGTTGGGATACTCATAACGCCGTATTTACCAGCAGTTTCTTGGTTATCGTCTACATCAATTTTTACAATTTTCATTTTGTCGCCCATTTCTTGATCAAGTTCTTCAAGAACTGGAGCAATCATTTTACAAGGTCCACACCATGGTGCCCAAAAATCTGCAAGAACAACACCTTCTGCAGTTTCTTGTGAAAATGTTGCGTCAGTAGCTTTTACGATTGCCATTATTCATTCCTCCAATGTAAATTATGCTTTTTAGTATAGCATCTACCAATGTGACTTGCGAATGAAATGCTTACGAATCATTTTTTAGGAAATGAATTAAAAAACAAACCGTATAATCGCACCAATGACAACAATCGCACCGATGATCATGAGAATGGTTCTAAGCATATGACATGACATCCTTTCCGCTTCATTTACAATGTATGATGCCCCAACATTCTTCTCATCAAACATCGAAATATGCAATCAAGTGAGGTCGACAGTTATCATGACCACTGACATTGGCGGCAGCTCTACCGTTAATTCACCGGGATTTACAGTCATTTGCTGAAAATCTTTTGGCTGAACAGAATGAGGATCATCAAATGTATTATGCGCATTCATGCGATCAGCTGTCAGCACACGTCCGATGACTTTCGTTTGTGCATCAACCCCTTCAATGGCAAGGGATACCTCTTTTTGTTCATGCGGATTCAGGTGACAGTAGCTAATATGCATCTTACCTGATGAACGTGAGGCTGACACACTGACCTGAGGAATTTTTTCACCTTTTCGTTCATACGGCGGTGAAACGAACTCCACTTCAAGCGCTTCTTCCTCTTGATGTACTTGAAACATGTGAAATACATGATACGTAGGCGTCAGAAGCATCTTTTCGTCCTTTGTTAATACCATCGCTTGCAACACATTGACCGTCTGAGCAATATTTGCCATATGAATCCGCTCGCAATGGCGATGAAAAATATGAAAATGGAGGGCGGACACAAGGGCATCTCTTAGTGTGTTTTGCTGATATAAAAACCCAGGATTTGTCCCTGGCTCTGGGTCATACCATGTCCCCCATTCATCAATAATCATCCCAATTCGCTTGTCTGGGTCATAACGATCCATGATTTCACCATGGTCCTCGACAAGCCGTTCCATCTCATAGGCTTTTTTCAGCGTGATAAACCATTCATCCTCATCAAATTCAGTCGCTGACCCTTTCTTCTCCCATGTACCAGGTACGGTGTAATAATGTAAGCTGAGCCCATCCATCCACGGTGCAGCCCGCTCCATCAATACTTTCGTCCAATTCACGTCATTAGAATTCGCACCGCAGGCGATTTTATAAATACGCTGCCCTGCAAATTCTCTTACGTACGTTTGATAGCGTTTATATAAATCTGCATAGTATTCAGGCGTCATATTCCCGCCGCAGCCCCAGCTTTCATTGCCTACACCAACATAGGTCAGCTGCCAAGGTTCTTGTTTTCCATTTTGAATGCGCCAATCGGACATAGGTGTCCCTTTTGGAAATGTCATGTATTCGACCCAATCGGCTAATTCTTGAACAGACCCGCTTCCCACATTGCCGCAAATGTATGGCTCACATTCAAGCAGCTCACACAATGCCATAAATTCATGTGTACCAAATGCATTGGATTCAACCGTCCCACCCCAATGGGTATTTACCATCGGCTTTCGTTCACTGAGATCACCTACACCATTTGCCCAGTGATATTCGTCTGCGAAACAGCCCCCCGGCCACCTCAACACCGGAATATGTAATGCTTGAAGGGCCTTCAGCACATCGGTACGAATCCCTTCAATATGGTCAATCTCTGAGTCTTTTCCTACCCAAATCCCGTCATAAATCCCTCTTCCTAAATGCTCCTGAAAGTGCCCATAAATGTGTTTAGAAATGCGTCCGATCACGTCATTGACTTTTACTGTCCCCTTCACTTGTCAACCGCTCCTTTTCTTCTTAATTACATACAAAAAAACCCAGAATACCTAGGCATTCTGAGTGTATGAGCGTTACGAGTGGATATTCATCTTTTTTAACTCTTCATTCAAAAGCGGTACCACTTCAAACAAGTCACCGACGATTCCGTAATCGGCGATTTTGAAGATTTCTGCTTCTGGGTCTTTGTTGATGGCCACAATGACTTTACTGTTAGACATTCCCGCTAAATGCTGAATCGCTCCTGATATCCCGCATGCAATATAAAGATCAGGTGTGACGACTTTTCCCGTTTGACCAATTTGCAGGGCATAATCACAGTAATCGGCGTCACAGGCGCCACGCGAGGCTCCGACTGCTGCCCCGAGCGTCTCAGCAAGTTCATTCAGCGGTTCAAAGCCTTCCTTGCTTTTAACCCCGCGCCCTCCAGCAACAATGACCTTTGCTTCCGATAAATCTACACCCTCTGACGTTTTTTTAATGACTTCCTTCACGATCGTCCGAAGGTTCTGAATATCGACAGAAACTGGTGTGACTTCTCCGCCTCGTGACGCATCCCGCTCAAGTGGCGCCACGTTGTTTGGCCGAATGGTCGCTAGAAGCAGGCGGTCTGTTGAAATGACTTTTTCAAAGGCTTTTCCAGAGTAAATCGGTCTAGTGAAAACAAGATGTTCGCCGGTAACGCTTACATCGATCGCATCTGAAATCAAGCCAGTCTGAAGACGTGCGGCTATTTTCGGCGACAAGTCTTTTCCGATAGACGTATGGCCAAAAAGCACAGCATCTGGATCGACCTGATCTAATATAGCTTGAAGCGCCTGCGCAAAACCATCTGACGTATAATATGAAAGGTGCGGATGCTCCACAATCATGACATGATCTGCTCCATAGTAAAGCAGTTCATCCGCTAGGCCTTTGACGTCATCCCCTATTAACACGCCAATGACCTCACCGCCATCTGCCACTTTGTGAGCGGCAGCAATGGCTTCAAATGTCACATTTCTTAATTTACCGTCACGACTTTCTCCAAGTACAACAACTTTTTTACTCATCTTCAAGCTCCCCCTTGTTCTCGTGATATCGTAAAGTGGATGTTTAGATGACTTTCGCTTCATTTCTGAGTAGATCTGTCAGTTCTTTGACTTGATCCTGAAGCTCGCCGCTCAGCACCTTGCCACCCTCTTTTTTCTCCGGTAAGTAACGTTCAATTGTTTTGATTTTAAATGGTACATCGTCTTCGTCCAGATCTAAATCATCAAGTTCCAATTCTTCTAAAGGCTTTTTCTTTGCCTTCATAATGCCTGGTAATGATGGATAGCGCGGCTCATTGAGTCCTTGCTGAGCTGTGACGACAAGCGGGAGCTCGGCAGAAATGACTTCCACATCACCCTCTGCATCTCGTTCAATCGACGCAGAGCCGCCATCAATTTGAATGCTTGTTATCGTTGTCACATATGAAAAGCCGAGTAATTCAGCAAGACGCGGGGCTACCTGTCCAGAGCCGCCGTCAATTGCTACATTCCCTGCTAAGATCAAGGAAGCCTCTTTGTCTTTTAAATAGTGATAAAGAATGGTAGAAGCTGAATATTGGTCCCACTCTTCTAAGTCATCTTCCACGTTTAATAAGACGGCCCTGTCACAGCCCATAGCAAGCGCTGTTCTCAGCTGTTTCTCCGCATCTTCACCGCCAACTGTCACAACGGTCACTTCTCCCCCGTGCTCATCGCGAAGCTGAATGGCTTCTTCAATGGCATACTCGTCATAAGGATTAATAATGAACTCTGCTCCATCTTCTTGAATTGCACCAGACTGTATAGAAATTTTCTCTTCCGTGTCAAACGTACGCTTCATCAAAACAAATATATTCATTTATTTCTCCCCCTTGTGTCGTACTTATCCCTTATTCCCCTTTAAAGTTCGGTTTGCGCTTTTCGATAAAGGCCTGGATGCCTTCTTTGGCGTCATTTGATTGGAAAACCTCACCAAACTTTTTGGCTTCCAGCTTCATTCCGCCGTCATATGAATACAATTTTGTTGCGTTCAATAAATCAAGCACATACTCAAGTGATTTTGGGCTTTTCGCTGCAAATTTCCCCGCAAGTGTTTTGGCCACTGCGAGCGCTTCTTCCTCTGTTTCTGCCAGCTTTGTAACAAGTCCACAAGCAAATGCTTCTTCACCTGTAATCGGTTCAGCTGTTCCCATCATTTCAAGCGCTTTAGCAGAACCAACGTAGCGCGGGAGGCGCTGCGTGCCGCCGAATCCTGGAATAATGCCGAGGTTTAGTTCTGGAAGTCCAAGCTTCGCATCTTTTGTTGCGATTCGAATATCACAAGACATGGCAAGCTCAAGTCCTCCGCCTAATGCTGCTCCGTGAATCGAGGCAATGACTGGTTTTGGACATTGTTCAATCCGTTCAAAAACTTGCTGTCCTCTATCTGCAAGGCTTGCATAATCAGACTCTTCCTGTAAAGTGGTAAATTCTTTAATATCAGCACCTGCTGAGAAGAATCTTCCTTCTCCGTGAATCACAATCGCTCTTACTTCTTCATTCTGTTCGAGCTCATCGAACATGTCATTAAGCTCAGTGAGCAGCTGAGAGGATAAGGCATTTGCAGGTGGGTTCTGAATCGTGATGAGCGCTGTCTGTCCTTCATGATGTAAGCTGAGTATCTTTTCCATGTAATCATCCTTTTTCACAGTGTCTTTAGGATTGATGTATTCCGTTTAACAGCAGATCATGTACATTTTCTGCGAGTGCAGGCAGATCATACTTTTGATCATTCATGACCCATGTTGTTGCGGTTTCATCAATCGTCCCAAATACCATTTGTCTCGCTAAGCGAACATCTAAATTTTGTCTGAATTCTCCTGTTTTCTTTCCTTCTGTTAAAATTGAATCGAGCATATTTAAATACCCTTTTAGCACTTCATTGATTTTTTGCCGCAGCTCAAGGTTTGACTGCCTGAGTTCAAGCTGTGTCACAAGAGCCAAATGATGATTTTGCGCCAGCATGCGAAAATGCTCCTCAATCAACAGTAGAAGCTTTTCTTTGGCAGACGGCTTCTTTTGGATATCTGTTTCCATCCGTTCGATGAATTGTCCCATTTTTTCTTTGAACAATGAGATGAGAATATCCTCTTTGTTTTTGAAATAAAGATAAATGGTTCCGTCTGCGACCCCTGCTTGTTTCGCAATCTTTGAAACTTGTGATTGATGATAGCCATTCTCTGCAATCACCACAACTGCTGCATCAATAATTTGCATGTACTTCGGTCTTTTCTGCTTCAATGTGCTTCGTCCCTTTCTAAATTGAATGAGCATTCATTCATAACTTTATGTTAAAAAGAAACGGGTGATTTGTCAAGAGATCTTCTTCTTTCTTTTCAACCTTTATCATACCAGTGCAGACTATCATCATTCAAATCATCCGGTCGCTCGACCGGATGATGAAGGTCGTTATTTCTTTAATTGATCGACAGTTGTTTCAGATGATGAAGCGTGCTTTCTTTTTTCTTCTTCAATTAAAACTCTGCGCAAAATTTTTCCGACGGCCGTTTTAGGCAGTGACTCTTTAAATTCATACACGCGCGGTACTTTAAATGAAGCAATTCTCGTTCTCACAAAGCGATCGAGTTCATCCTCTGTTAAATAAGCATCCTTTTTCGGCACAACAAATGCTTTTACTGTTTCTCCTCTATAAGGATCTGGTATACCTGCGACAACAACTTCTTGTACAAGCTCATGCTCATAAAGGGCTTCTTCGACCTCTCTTGGGTAAATATTATAACCGCTCGCAATAATGACATCCTTTTTCCGGTCAACGATATAGAAAAAACCGTCTTCATCCATATACCCAATATCTCCGGTGAAAAACCATCCATCCCTTAATACAGCTGCTGTCTCCTCTGGCTGATTCCAGTATCCTTTCATAATCTGCGGTCCTTTGACGATAATTTCTCCGTGCTCATACGGCTCTTTAAGTCCACCCGTTTCCTCGCAATAAATGCCTGCGTCTGTCCCAGGCCACGGACAGCCAATGCTGCCTGTTTTGTTCGCTCCCCATAAAAAGTTAGAATGGGTCACTGGTGATGTTTCTGAAAGACCATACCCCTCCACTAAACGTCCTCCTGTTAATTTCTCAAAGCTCTGTTTGACTTCAACAGGAAGAGCCGCCGAGCCGCTTAAACATGCGGTGATGGACGACAGGTCATACTTTTCAATGTTCGGATGATGCAGCAAGGCGATATACATGGTTGGTGCACCGGGAAAGAGCGTCGGTTTCTGTTTTTCAATCGTTTTGAGGGTATCAGCTGCGTCAAATCGCGGAAGTAGAATCATTGAATGTCCTTCTTTGACAGCAAGGTTTAATACGGTCGTCATTCCGTATACATGAAAAAATGGAATGATGCCAAGGATTCGTTCTTTTCCTCTTGTCGTTTTATACATCCAAGAAGCGCACATTTCAGTATTCGCTAAAATATTTTCATGCGTAAGCATGACCCCTTTTGGTAAACCAGTCGTTCCGCCTGTATATTGCAAAACAGCGACATCCTCTTTCGGTTCAAAGGCAAGCGCCGGAATCTGGTCTACTGACGATTCTTTCATGATTTGTGAGAAGTGATGAATGGTCTCACTTTCCTCTACTTGGATGACCATTTTATTTTTTCTTTTTTGGACGATAGGAAACAGAATGTTTTTCGGAAATGGTAAATAATCCTGTAGTTTTGTGATGATCAAGTGCTCCATACTTGTCAGCGCTTTCATTTTATAGGCCTTTGGATACAATAAATCCAATGTAATCAGCACTTTTGAGCCGCTGTCCTCCATTTGATATGCCAGTTCTTTCTCCGTATAAAGCGGGTTCGTTTGAACAACGATGCCGCCTGCAATTAAAACAGCATAATAAGAAATGACGGATTGAGGACAGTTTGGCAGCATGATTGCTACTCTATCGCCTTTTTTCACGCCAATTTCCATCAGATGACCAGCTAGTTTTAATGCTTCTTCCTGGAGCTGTTCATAGGTGATGTTTTTTCCTAGAAAATGAATGGCTGTATGCTCAGGTGCAGCCTCTGCGGAGCTGAATAAGTAAGATTGTAACGTCTCATTTGGGATGGTGAGTTCGTGGGGAATTTGATTCGGGTAATGCAGAAGCCAACGTTTATCTGACTGCATAAAAACCCTCCTTCCTGAACTTTCGTACTATTTTATTATAGCAAACTTTTCCTCAAGGCAGTTTGCTTTTTTCAAATAGAGCTTGGTTCCATAACATCTTTATTTCTTCGCTGTTGTTTCGATTGATGCTCTTTTTCCTTCATGATGCCACTGTTCATATAATCCACCAATTGCACAAAATGACTCATTTACTCTCTCCACAATCTGTTGATGGATACTTGGGTCATTAGGTAAATGCGTCTGGATGTTGTCGACTTGATACTGCCTCATCATGTCGATGTAGACTGTGAGAAAGATCGTGTCTTCTAAAATCCAGTAAATGACTTCATCCGCCGCTTTTGTTCTTTTGTGCAGCATTTGGATTCCTCGTTCATATTGAATGAGAATATAGCCGCTCGGATCGATTTGAACATAAGGGCTCAAATCATCAAAAAATCCAGTCGTTTGAAATGGACGTGCAATATACGGTTCATATATGTCTCTTGGCAGGGATGTCATTTGGAGACAAGTATCAATACGTTTTATGAGTTCGTCTTTTTGCAGAATTTGCTTCATGTGATTCGCCGCCTTCGGGTGAGATAAAAGCTGCCAAGGGACCCCTGACAGCTTTCTCACTTTGTCTTCTTCATTTTACAGGAACATGTAAACGGCACCAATGACCGCAAAAGTACAGGCAACTACGATTAAAACTTTTGCTAGCTTTTCCATGTCGTCTCCTTAAATGCCGGCTGCTACTACGTAAGACAGCCCAACTGAAATAATGAGTGAAATAAACCCGACCGCTCTATTATCATTCTCAATCTCTTTATCTACTTTAAATCTTGGTGTTAAAAATTCAAAAATGAAATAGCTGACAAGCAGCATCACAAAGCCGTATACGCCCCACCCAACCATTTGTAGAAGGGAATTGTGCTGTGCGATTGAATGCTGAAACACATTCGCAATCCCAAAAATCTTTCCGCCTGTTGCCATGGCAACAGCTAAGTTTCCACGCTGGATCTCTTCCCAGTTTTTATAGGAGGTAACGAGTTCAAAAATGGTTAGAAATAAGACAAGACATAGGACGGCCACGCTGTAATAGGCGGCAATTTCCACAAGTTCATTTTCCCAAAAGGCTTTCATGCGTTTTCTCCTTTTTACTTTAATTCGACGATGGTGACGCCTGATCCTCCCTCGCCTTGTTCCCCAAAACGAGCATTTTTCACACTTCGGTGCTGTTTCAGTAATTCCTGAACCCCTTTTCTAAGGGCGCCAGTTCCTTTTCCGTGAATGATCGACACACGGGGATAACCGGCTAAGACAGCATCATCTAAATATTTCTCGACTCTGCTTAAGGCATTTTCATAACGCTCTCCTCTTAAGTCAAGCTCAAGCGATACATGATAGTCTTTTCCTTTGACTGCCGTAATGGCTTTCTCCTGCTTAAATTCAGGTGCTGATTTGATAAATTCCATGTCTTTTTCTTTTACTTTCATTTTCAGAATGCCCATTTGGACACTCCATTCTTTGTCACCTGTTTGTTCAAGCAGCGTTCCTTTTTGCCCGAAGGTGAGCACCTTCACTTCGTCGCCTGATTTTAGCTGTCTTGCTGCTTTTTTCACCGGCTCTGGCTTTTTCTTTCGGTCAAACTCAGGCACTGCTTCTTCAAGACGCTTTCTCGCATCGATGAGTTCATGCTCTTTGAATGAGCGATGCTCATTTTTTATCGACCTGAGCTCTTGAATGATGTCTTCTGCTTCTTTTGAGGCTTGTTCAATTTTTTCTGTCGCTTTTTGTTCAGCTTCTTCAAGCAGTTTGTCCTTTTGCTCATTCCATTCAAGAATTTGTCTCTGCAATTCTTTATGAAGCTTTTCTGCTTCTTTTCTATAGACTTCTGTCTCATGCAGCTCTTCTTCTGCTTGTTTCTTGCTGTCTTCTAATGAAGCAATCATTTGGTCTACTTCATTATGTTCGGCATGCATATCCGCTTTTGCCCGGTCAATGAGGTGATCTGGCAAACCAAGACGTTTAGAAATTTCAAATGCGTTACTTCGTCCAGGTACACCGATGAGCAAGCGGTACGTTGGTGATAAGGTTTCAATGTCGAACTCCACGCTCGCATTTGTGACACCTTCTCGGTTATATCCGTAAGCCTTCAGCTCAGGATAGTGAGTCGTTGCGATGACGCGTGCATTTGTCTGATGCACCTCATCTAAGATACTCATGGCTAAAGCCGCACCTTCAGCAGGGTCTGTTCCTGCCCCTAATTCATCAAATAACACGAGTGAGTTAGATGTCAAATTCTTTAAGATATCCACAATATTGACCATATGAGATGAGAACGTACTCAAGCTTTGCTCAATGGACTGTTCATCTCCAATATCAGCAAAGACTTGGTCAAATATAGCCACTTCCGAGCCTTCTTCAACTGGAATATGAAGGCCTGCCTGCGTCATAAGTGTCAAAAGACCAAGCGTTTTTAAGGTAACTGTCTTACCACCTGTATTTGGTCCAGTAATGACGATGGTTGAAAAATCTTTGCCGAGCTCAATGTCATTTGCCACAACCTGATCACGAGGCAATAAAGGATGTCTTGCCCGCTTTAAATAAATCTCCCCTTGATCATTCACAGCAGGCTTTGTGGCCTTTTCTGCCTTTGCATATTTGGCTTTAGCAAAAATAAAATCTAGCGTTTGAAGCTCCTTTACATTGTGAAGCAGTTCTTCAATGTGTTCTGACACGCTCGCTGTCAGCATTTGCAGGATCTTTTCGACCTCTTGTTTTTCTTTTAAACGGGTTTGCTGCAAGGTGTTATTTAAATCCACGACCACTTGCGGCTCGATAAAAAGGGTTGCCCCAGATGATGACTGATCGTGAACAATTCCGCCGTAATTCGAACGGTACTCCTGCTTTACCGGAATCACAAACCGGTCATTACGAATGGTAACAATCGTGTCTGACAGCATTTTTGAAGCAGATTGTGAACGAATCATGGATTCTAATTTATCTCGAACTTTTGATTCTAATGAACGTAATTGCGTACGTATTGTTCGTAGCGCCGGTGTTGCATGATCAAGCACTTCTCCATTATCACCGATACAGCTTTCTATTTCTTTTCTGACTTCAGGCAGTAATATCAGCGTCTCTGCATATGTATGAAGGCGCGGTATATCTACACCATCTTCATACAGGGACGTGAGAAAGTGCTTCATATTTTTCGCAGTGTATAATAGCGCTGCAATTTCCATGAGCTCAGATGGGCTTAATGTACTGCCGATTTCTGCTCGTTTGACCCCGCGTCTAATATCCGTCAGCCCGCCAAATGGCGCAGATCCCTTTAAGCGGATGACATCCTGTGCTTCTGCTACCTCTTCTAGCAAATGCTGAATGGTTTCGATATCCGTCAGCGGCGTTAAGTCCTGCGCTCTTTCTTTTCCTAATGAGGATGCGGTATAGGACATGACTTTTTCTTTTACTTTATGAAATTCTAATGATGCTAACACTTTTTGTTGCAGCATGGTCCAGCCTCCTAACGACTACCTGTCACGCGTTAAAAACTTTTTGATCTCGTTTAGAGAAAAAGTATTCACGACATTTGCTTTTGGTGTCCAGCCTTTTCTTGCAGCTGTTACACCAACTTCCATATGATCCAGCATGGCGATATTGTGTGCATCTGTATTGATCATGATGTTCACACCTGCTTCGTTTGCTTTCATTAAATGCTCTGTTTTTAAATCAAGCCTTGACGGGTTGCTGTTGAGTTCTAGTGCAGTTCCCGTTTTCTTCGCAAGCTCTATGAGCTGATCTATATTTAAGGCATAGCCGTCTCGTCTGCCGATCAAACGGCCTGTTGGATGTGCAATTAAATCTACATGCTGATTCCGCAGGGCATTTTCAAGGCGCTCCATGATGACTTCCTCCGGCTGAGAAAAGCTAGAATGGATAGACGCAATCACAAAATCCATGTCTGCTAAAAAGTCATCATCATAATCTAATGATCCATCCGGGAGAATATCCATTTCGACCCCTTTGAAAATGTGAAAATGCTCGAATTCTTGATTGAGCTTGTCAATTTCTTTTGCTTGCAGACGTAAACGTTCTTTTGTTAAACCGTTTGCTACTTTTAAATATTGCGAGTGATCTGTAATCGCCATGTATTCATAGCCTTTTGCAATACATGCCTCTGCCATTTCACGAATAGAAAATGCGCCGTCACTCCAAGTCGAGTGCATATGAAGGTCGCCTTTAATATCTTTTAGCTCGACAAATTGCATACTTTCTTTATACGTATCAATCTCCGCTCCGGTTTCACGAATTTCTGGTGGAATGAGCGGAAGTTGAAAATGCGCATAAAAAGCGGCCTCGTCTTCAAACGTTTTGACTTCTCCAGTTTCAATTGTTTCCACACCATATTCACTAATACGCTCTCCGCGCTCCTTCGCCAGCTGACGCATTCGAATATTGTGATCTTTTGAGCCAGTGAAATGATGCAGCGTTGTTGCAAATTGGTCTGTTGTCACAAGCCGGAAATCTACACTGATCTCAAAATCAAGGGCAAGAATGACAGATACCTTCGTATCACCGCTTGCGATGACGTCTTTGACATCTTCAAGTGCAACGAGCTGCTCTCTGACTTGTTCAGGATTGTCAGTCGCGATGATATAATCTAAATCTTTGACAGTTTCCCGTGCACGTCTTAAACTGCCAGCTCTTGAAAAACGAATAATCCCCTTCATCTGTTCAAGCGCATGATCAATCCGCTCTGCCACATCTAATGCAAAGCCAATTGGCAGTCGTTCTGGCTGTTTTCCAGCCTCCTCAAGAGCAGCGAGAATCTTTTCTTCGGTTTTTTTACCGAAGCCTGCAAGCGCTTGTACTTTTTCCGCTTCGCATGCTTCCTTTAACGACTGTGCATCATGGACACCAAGCTCTTGGTAAAGCTTAGCAATCTTCTTCCCGCCAAGTCCTTGCAACTTTAAGAGCGGGACAAGTCCTTCAGGCACTTCCTTTTTTAATTGTTCAAGCGTTTCTGATTGTCCTTTTTCAATATACTCTGTGATCACAGCAAAGGTTCCTTTTCCAATGCCGGGTAATGCTAATAGATCATCTATTTGCGAAAGGCTGCGGTCGTCTTGTTCCAGTGCCGCTGCTGCTTTACGAAAGGCAGAAATTTTAAACGGATTATCTCCTTTTAGTTCCATATATACTGCAATTGTTTCAAGAAGTTTGATAATATCTTTTTTATTCATCTCTCATCCTCCAGCCGCTTTGGCATCTTCCTATATAAATATACAAACTTTCCCTTCATCCTACAACTTTCTGTCATGGAATGAGAAAAAACTTCTCCAGGAAAGGAGAAGTTTTTAAACTCCATACGTCGACCATAGGTCTTTAACAAGACCGGATAGGTAAGGGGTGTTGTTTACGATCACATCTGCTAACATTGATTTGCTCATCATTGTTTGCAGCGCATCTACTGGTAGTAATGCAGCGACAAACAATAGAATAAACACAAATAAATAGGTTTCAAGAAATCCTAAAACACCGCCAAGCAGTTTGTTCACCTGTTTAATCACAGGTATACTTGCAATGGTTGTGAGCAATCCGCCAATGATGGCGAGCAGGATTTTGGTCAAGATAAACAGAATGATAAACGCAATGGTATTATAATAAGCTGTTTCTAGATTCCCACTAAAGAAAGCGAGCTGTGGTTGACCGCCGCTAAAATTAGGTGCCGGAATCCACGTAAGCTGTGGTGCAAGTGACTGATAAAACATGGAAGCCACTAAGATAGAAACAACAAAGCTGATCAATTTAATAAATTGAAGAATAAACCCGCGTTTTAGACCGACAAGCGTTCCCATTAGAAGCAAAAACAAAATGATGATATCGATCACGGTAATTTCATTCCTTTTCTTTTAGCTGAATCTCTAATTTTTCGTATTGCTCTTTTAATTTCAAGTAGTCGTGGACGACATTGACTGCTGTCAGTACAGCTAATTTGTTTATATCAAGGTATGGATTTTTTTCATTTATTTCTCTCATTTTATCATCAACAATTGACGCAACATGTCGCATATGCATCTTCGTTTCTTGTCCGATGATCGTATAGGACTGTCCGTAAATCTCAACTGTTGTTTTCGTTTTACCGCCGTCAGACAACGTTTCTCCTCCATTCCACGAGAATCCTAGTCTCTATCATAACATGTTTAGACATTGAATGGAAAGACGAGCCCTTCCCTGTTATGGTACACTTTAGAAATCAATGATATCAAGGTAAAAAGGAGTTATCCACTGTGCCCCAATCCGTTTTAAAAGCAACATCAGAAGACCTCAAAAAGATGAAGAGCGCGTATGCGCACCATTTAACAGACACTTTGCCGCCAGGTGCCCTCTTTCAAGCAAAAGTCCCTGGCTGTACGATTACAGCCTATCGATCTGGGAAAGTGCTCTTTCAAGGACAAAAGGCAGAAGCTGAAGCCAGTCAGTTCAGCCACTTGCAAGCAGCTGATACGAAAAGTCAAAAAGCACCTGCTGTTACAAAGTACAGTCCGCCGCCCGGCATCGCTTCCATGTCGGTCATCGGTTCAGATGAAGTAGGTACAGGTGATTATTTCGGACCGATTACAGTTTGTGCGGCTTATGTTGATGCAAGCCAGCTTGCTTTAATGAAAGAGCTTGGCGTAAAAGACTCAAAGGGATTAAAGGATCCGCAAATTATTAACATTGCCAAAGATCTCATCAAAACCATTCCGTTCAGCCTTCTCGTTCTCCGAAATGAAAAGTACAATACGATGCAGGGAAAGGGCATGAGTCAAGGAAAAATGAAGGCACTGCTTCATAACCAAGTCATTACCTCTGTGCTAGAAAAACTGGGCGGACAGCAGCCTGAGGCTATTTTGATTGATCAGTTTGCAGAACCAGGCATTTATTTCAAGCATCTGGCTGGGAAAAAAATCATTCGGGAGCGGACGTATTTTAGTACAAAAGCAGAAGGCATCCATTTGTCGGTCGCTGCGGCTTCCATTATCGCAAGGTACGCCTTTTTAATTGAAATGGACAAATTATCAAAGGCTGCAGGCTTTGACATCCCAAAAGGAGCCGGCCCTCATGTAGACAAGGCCGCCGCCAAGCTCATCAAGCTGCATGGTGAAGATGCTTTACGTCAATTTACAAAGCTGCATTTTGCCAACACACAAAAAGCGAAAAAAATGCTATAAAAAAAGCTAAGCCCATGAGGCCTTAGCTTTTTTCTTTAACCGCGTAAGACGGCTTGATACGTATCTTCTAGTGCTTTCAATACTTTTGTATGAACAGCCGTCACTTCTTCCTCGGTCAACGTTTGTTCAGGGTTTAAATATTGAAGAGAGAATGCAACAGATTTTTTGCCTTCTTCCATATGTTCCCCTTCGTACACATCAAATACAGATAGGTCTGTGAGTAGATGACCGCCTGCTTCATAAATGACACGCTCCAGCTGTCCGCTTGAAATATGCTGATCGACAACAAGTGCGATATCTCTTGTCACAGCAGGGAATCTCGGAATCGCTGTATATTTCATATCCTTCGTTTCAGATGTCATCACATCTGTTAAATCAAGCTCGAACACATACGTTTCTTTTAAATCCAATTCTTTTTCAACAACTGGATGGAGGGCGGCAACAAAGCCAATGACTTTACCATTTAAGTGAACATCTGCTGTTCGCCCTGGGTGAAGACCCTCACGCTCTGCTTGAACATATGTGATTTGGTCTGACACACCAAGCTTTTCGAACAACCCTTCAGCAATTCCTTTCGCTACATAAAAATCGACGGCTTTTTTCTCGCCCTGCCAAAGATTTTTATGCCATAAGCCTGTCAGCGCACCAGCGACGTGTTCTTTTTCCACCGGTTTTGCTCCTTCAGCTTCTGCTAAGAAAACAGATCCCGTTTCATAAAATCCAAATGAATCAGCTTGTCTTGCCAAGTTATATGCTACAGAATCAAGTAAGTTTGGCAGAAGACTTTGTCTTAGTACACTGCGTTCCTCACTCATTGGCAAAGAAAGCCTCGTTTCATAAGCTGGATGCAGGGCAAAAGCTGTGGACTTATGCTGATTCGTCAATGAATACGTAATCGCTTGAGAAAGTCCTGCGCCCTCTAAGAAACGTCTTACCTTTCTGCGCTTCACTTGGTATGGCGTGAGACCGCCAACGGTGCCAGCTGTCGCAGGCAATGTAGATGGAATATTATCGTAGCCGTATAATCTTGCGACTTCTTCAATGAGGTCTTCTTCAATCGTAATATCCATTCTGCGGGAAGGAACTGTTACGACAAGAACATCATTTGATTCGCCGACTGTGAAGCCTAGTTTGTTGAAAATTTGAATCATATCTTCTTTTGAAATGCTCATTCCAAGCACCTTGTTCACACGCTCAGTTGATACATGGATGACATTCATACTTGCTTCAAGGTGATTTTCCTCAACTGTACCGCTTAGCACTTCGCCGCCTGCATACATGCTGATCAATTGAGCTGCTCTTTCTGCTGCCGGCTTCGTACGCTGCGGATCGAGTCCTTTTTCAAATCGTGTGCTTGATTCACTGCGAAGTCCTAAGTCTCTAGATGCTTGACGGACTGTTTGACCGTTGAAATATGCCGCTTCTAAAAGAATCGTCGTCGTCTCCTCACGCACCTCTGATTCAAAGCCGCCCATGACGCCTGCTACCGCGTGCGCTTTCGTTCCATTCGTGATGACAAGATGCTTTGATGACAATGTACGCTCTTGTTCATCGAGTGTTTGAATGATTTCGCTATCAGTCGCTTTACGAACGACCACCTGTTTTGAACCAAAGCGGTCATAGTCAAAGGCATGAAGCGGCTGGCCGTATTCAAGCAGTACAAAGTTTGTAATATCCACGACGTTGTTAATTGGACGGATGCCTGCATTCATCAATCTTGTTTGCATCCAAAGCGGTGCTGGTCCAACCTTTACATTTTTAATGATCTTTGCTGCATAAAGTGGATTCGCTTCTTGATCCTCAATTTTAACAGAAATATAGTCTGCTGCTTTTTCGGAAGAAGTGTCATGTGCTGTATCTGGAAGCTTGATGTCTCTTCCTAAAATGGCCGCAACCTCATAAGCGACACCTAGCATATTCAGGGCATCGGCACGATTTGGTGTTAAGCCAAGCTCAAGTACTGCATCATCTAATTGAAGTGCTTGAAGGGCATCATCCCCTGGTTTCACGTCATTCGGGAAAACAAAAATGCCTTCTGCATATTCTTTTGGTACGAGCTTGCTTTCTACACCTAATTCTTGCAGAGAACAAATCATGCCATGAGACTCTTCACCGCGCAGTTTTGCTTTTTTAATTTTAAAGTTGCCAGGAAGGACTGCACCAACCGTTGCGACGGCCACATGCTGTCCTTTCTCCACATTCGGAGCCCCGCAAATAATTTGCACCGGTGCGTCTTCGCCGATATCAACAAGACATTTGTTTAATTTATCTGCATTCGGATGCTGTTCACGTTCAATGACGTGTCCAACGACAACCCCTTTGATGCCTTCACCTTTATATTCAACGGCTTCCACTTCAATTCCGCTTCTTGTGATTTTTTCTGCTAATTCATCTGGCTTGATGCCTTCTAAATCGACATAGTCTTCTAACCATTTATATGAAACAAACATGTTGATTTCCTCCTCTTAGTCCTGCTTGAATTGCTTTGTGAATCTAATGTCATTTGTGTAGAAATGGCGAATATCATCAATGCCGTATTTCAGCATCGCAATCCGTTCCACACCCATTCCAAAAGCAAAGCCTTGGTAAGTTTCTGGATCAAATCCGCTCATTTTCAGGACATTCGGATGAACCATTCCTGCACCTAAAATCTCAATCCAGCCTGTTCCTTTACATACAGAGCAGCCCTTCCCGCCGCATTTAAAGCAAGACACATCAACTTCAACAGACGGTTCTGTGAATGGGAAAAAGCTTGGACGCAGTCTAATTTCACGATCTTCTCCAAACATTTTTCTTGCGACTGTCTCCAGCGTTCCTTTTAGATCACTCATGCTAATATTGTGATCGACGACAAGCCCTTCAATTTGCATAAATTGATGTGAATGAGTCGCGTCATCACTGTCACGTCTATATACTTTCCCAGGACAGATGATCTTCACAGGACCTTGTCCTTTATATTTCTCAAGTGTACGTGCTTGAACTGGTGACGTTTGTGTTCTCATCAGTGTATCTTCGGTAATATAGAAGCTGTCCTGCATATCACGTGCCGGATGCTCCTTTGGAAGATTCAATGCTTCAAAGTTATAGTAATCCGTTTCCACTTCAGGACCTTCCTCAACGGTATAGCCCATTCCGATAAATAAATCTTCAATGTCTTCGACAACTATCGTTAATGGATGTCTTGCCCCCATTTTGATTGGACTTGCCGGCAAAGTAACATCGATCGTTTGAGAAGCAAGTTTTTTCTTCACTTCTTCTGCTTCCAGTTGTTCATTTTTTTGAGCAATGGCACCAGCAATCTGCTCTCTTACTTCGTTTGCGAGTGCACCCATTTTCGGTCTTTCTTCTGCGGAGAGCTTGCCCATTCCACGAAGTACTTCTGTAATCGGTCCTTTTTTCCCTAAATATTGAACCCGAATATCATTGACCTCTTTGAGCGAGCTAGCTGCTTCAACCTTCGCTATCGCCTCTGTTTCAAGCTGTTTTAACGTTTCTTGCATGAGTGTAATCCTCCTTTTGATATACAAAACCGCTCGGATAAACGGCTGTTTGATCGTTTGAAGACAATAAAAAAACCCGTCCCTCCATAAAAGAAGGGACGAGTTGTGGTCGCGGTACCACCCTTGTTAAGCACAAATGCATGTGCGAATAAGCTTCATTGACATAACGGAATCAAACGAATCCGGTTCACCTTTACGCAGATCAACGCCTGCGGTCCCGGTGACAACTCCAGAGGTGAATTCCTGTTTCAGCATTCCTTAAATGCACTTTCAGTCTACGATGCATTCTCCCTATAAGGCCGCTTCTTGAAACAATCTTCCTCTATCATGGTTTTTAAAATATTAGTTTCATTATAGTGAAAATGAACGCATGTTGCAACATTATCCACGCAAATGATAGACAAGAACAGCTGCTGCAACAGCTACATTTAATGATTCTGCCTGCCCATACATTGGCACATATAAATTTTGGTCTGTCATTTGCAGAATCTCTGGATCAATACCAGCCCCTTCATTTCCAACAATTAATGCAAACGGACCTTCTGCCGTTACGCTTCTATACTCTTTCGCATCTTTTAAAGCACTTCCGTATACAGGAATGCCTCGTTCTTTCAATTCCGTGATCGCCTGCTTAAGGGTTTGCTTTAAGATAGGCAGGTGGAAATGAGACCCTTGTGCGGAACGGAGCGTTTTTCCATTAAACGCATCAACTGTTCCTTCTCCTAAGATCACAGCATCAAGACCAGCAGCATCCGCTGTTCGAATAAGTGTGCCTAAATTCCCCGGGTCCTGCACTGCGTCTAATAAAAGAAGCCGTTCAACCTTCTTTTCTTCAAAAACAGGAACTGTACAGACCGCGGCAATGTGCTGAGGCGTTTCTGTTTCTGTCATGGCAGATAAGGCCTCTTCGCTCAGTTCATAAAGCTCAATGTCAGGCTGAATATGAGAAGGAAGCATATCGGGCGAAGTGAACATTAATTCCTTCACAATCCCGCTCTTTAATGCTTCTTCGACTAAGTGTATTCCCTCAACGAGAAACAGCCCCGTTTTCGTTCGTTCTTTTTTCGTATGGAGCTTTTTCCACTGTTTAATGTTTGTGTTTTTAGCTGATTCTATATATTTCAAGCGACGTTAACTCCTTTGATTATCATGAATTTATTATATCTCATGCACACTACATAATAAACCTGTCTTTGAGACAGAATAGGGCTATTACCATCAAAAAAGGAGTGTGGGCAATGGATTTTAATTTAAGAGGCGCAGTCATTCAAAACATTACTGGCCATAATCAAGAGCAGCTTGAACATACGATTTTAGATGCTATTCAAAGCGGCGAGGAAAAAATGCTGCCAGGTCTTGGCGTGTTGTTCGAGGTACTATGGCAAGAAGCATCAGAAAACGAAAAAAATGAAATCCTTGAAACATTAGAGCAAGGCTTGAAGCCTCAGCAGCAGCAATAAAAGAAGCCGGTTTGCTTATAAAAGCAAGCCGGCCTTTTTTATTTAGCCAGTGATAGGCGTTTCCATTCGAAGCGCTGGATCACGCCAGATTTCAACCCATTTTTTCATCGCAAACACAATAATCACAAACCCTAAGATCAGCATGATGATCGAAAGCACCGCATTCAGCACACTATAGCCGGATGCTTCAGGATTGAGATATACATTCGCTACCATCCAATAGCCTGCATAATTCACCGTCACATATAAGTAAGCTAGCGGAATTAAACAAGTCAGCATATAACGTCTTTTATCTGCAATTTTTAATACAACGGTTGCACCGATGATCAACCCAACCGAGGCCATTAACTGATTTGAAACCCCAAACAGCGCCCAAATAGACCCGATGTCACCTGAGTAAAGTAAGTATCCCCACATAAAACAAGCAAGCGCACTTGCAAACACCGAACCAGGTACCCAGTCAGTTCGTTTAAGCGGTTTATATGCTTCACCTAAGAAGTCTTGAATCAAATAGCGTGCCACACGTGTCCCCGCATCAATAGCGGTTAAAATAAAAACAGCCTCAAACATAATGACGAACTGGAAGAAGTAAGAAGCCAAATGACTAAAGAACGGAATTCCCGTAAAGATATACGCCATCCCTACCGCTAATGTTACGGCACCACCCGTTCTTCCTTCTAAATCAAGGCCGATTTCCTTACTCAGCTGCGGAAGGTTTTCAACGCTCATACCGAGTGTCCGGAACACTTCTGGCGTACTGTTTATCGCAAAATAATCTCCTGGATGCAAAGCCGTAGCCGCAATTAAAGCCATAATCCCAACTAAGCATTCCACCAGCATTGCGCCAAACGCAACAGGCTTCATATCACTCCAGCGGTCCAGCATCTTAGGTGTTGTCCCTGAACCAACAAATGCGTGAAAGCCAGAAATGGCACCGCAAGCAATGGTAATCGAAATAAATGGCCAGACAGGACCGGCTAATACAGGTCCTCCTCCATTCACAAACTCTGTAAACGCCGGGAATTGAATGGACGGATTCACGACAAAGATTCCGGCAATCAGCGCAATGAATACACCAATTTTCATAAAACTACTTAAATAGTCCCTCGGTGCAAGCAGCAGCCAAACTGGCAGAGCCGCAGCAAAAAAGGCATAGATTGGCAGGGCAAGAGCAAGCGTTTTTGTATCAAGCATTAAAAAATCACCAAGTGCCGTTCCTTGAATATTTGGACCAAGGAATACACCAAACATCAGCAAAATAAATCCCGCAGATGTCGCCAGCTTTAAATTGCCTGTTTTTTTATAATACAGACCAACCCCCATCGCAATCGGAATCGTGATTCCAACTGCAAATGTCCCCCAAGGGTTTCGTTCTAAAGCATGAAGCACAACCATAGACAAACCTGCCATTGTGATGGTAATAATAAACAGCATCGCAAGCCCTGTACAAAATCCTGCAACAGGTCCCAGCTCTTCCTTCGCTACCTCTGATAATGATTTCCCCTTTTTACGCATCGACGCAAATAAGACGACTAGATCATGTACAGCTCCGCCTATGACTGCACCAATTAAAAGCCAAAGGAGACCAGGTAAATACCCAAATTGAGCGGCTAAAATCGGACCCACTAACGGACCAGCAGCTGCAATCGCAGCAAAGTGATGCCCAAATGTGACCCATTTATTTGTCGGCACATAATCTTTCCCGTCCTCTAGTGTGTGAGCCGGTGTAGGATGATCATCTGTCACCTTTAATACCTTGACCATCATAAATGTGCCATAAAGACGATAGGCAATCGCTAAAATACACATAGATCCTATTACAATTGTAACCGCATTCATTTAACCATCCCCTTTGTATAAACAATTTGTTACAAATATAACATAAATTGATTGATTTTTCTTTCTTTTAAAACCAATTTGACAAATAAGAATAATATGTTTATTCTTAAGGTAGCTTCACCTACTTCCATAAACTCTCTTTTGGCAGGGCATTCTATGGCTCTGTCCTTTTTATTGCTTTCATCTTACAAAAATAAACGCTTGATCACATGTGCCTTATTCACTAGGAAACATTCTCTTCTTTTACCAAAAACAGTTCTTTTGGCGCATCTTGAAAAAACACCGTTCATTTCCTGGGAAATTCAATAAAAAAAGCCTTTCCCCTGCTGAGGAAAGGCTTCCTTACTTATGAACCGTACGTAATTTGTTCGACAGTTTTTTGATCAAGTCTTTTGATCACTTCTGTTAAAAGCTTCACTGCATTTTCATAATCATCTCGGTGAATCATTGCAGCATGGGTATGAATATATCTGCTCGGAATTCCGATAGATAGTGATGGAACACCATGACCCGTTAAATGAATACCGCCAGCATCTGTCCCGCCGCCAGGCATTGAGTCATATTGATAAGGAATGTTCAGCTCATCCGCTGTTTGGACAACAAAATCACGAAGTCCTTTATGAGAGACCATTGAAGCATCAAAGACAACAATCGTTGGGCCTTTGCCAAGTTTGCTTGTTGCTTCTTTCTCAGTGATGCCTGGTGTATCTCCTGCCACACCTACATCAATGGCAAATCCAATATCAGGCTGAATCGTAGCCGCTGCTGTTTTGGCTCCGCGCAGGCCTACTTCCTCTTGGACAGTTGCGACGCTGTAAGCAATATTCTCATGCTGAGCATTGTGTAAGTTTTTCATGACATCAATGGCCACTGCACAGCCAATGCGGTTGTCCCATGCTTTTGCAAGGAGCATTTTTTCATCATTCATGACTGTAAACTCAAAGTAAGGAACGATTTGATCTCCAGGCAGCACACCCCACTCCATTGCCTGTTCTTTGCTTGAAGCCCCAATATCAATAAACATATCCGTTATCTCAATTGACTTTTTGCGAGCTTCAGGTGACAAGACGTGTGGTGGTTTTGAACCAATGACCCCTGTAATCTCACCCTTTTTCGTCACAATGGTGACACGCTGAGCGAGCATGACCTGTGACCACCATCCGCCGACTGTTTGAAAACGAATGTAGCCTTTGTCATCAATTTTTGTCACCATGAATCCTACTTCATCTAAGTGACCTGCGAGCATAATTTTAGGCCCGTTTGCGTTTCCTTCCTTCTTAGCGATCAAGCTGCCAAGTCGGTCTGTAGAGACTTCATCTGCATATGATTCTATGTATGTCTGCATGACTTTTTTGACATCACGTTCATTTCCTGGGATCCCTTTTGCATCCGTTAGGTCTTTCAGCATAGTTAATGTTTGATCTAGCTTTGTCATTCCATTTATCCTCCTTTATCTTCATGGTGCATTCTTATTATACAAAACCTCTTTCGTTCAATACGATCTTTTTATGAATATTTTTTCGTTTTACGAAATATTTTTTTTAAAAAAGTTGAAACCTTTTGGCGTTTTCATTCGTAGTACATCAGATAACGGTATTGGAGGTGCATCCTGTCATGTTTGTAATCCTCATGAGACTAGCTCTTGTTGCACTGCTTGTCTACATCTTCTACATGGCGGTAAAATTCTTCTCAAATCCGAGAAGAAAGCTGAAACAAGCACAATTAAAAGAAGGCTTTTATTTTATGGACGAACAGCAAAATGCGCGCAAAAACTTTAATTTCGTCTATAAAGGTGTCTTGTTTGAAGGGGAGAAGCATGTTCCTTCTAAGGATCATCCTCTGTTTGTCCACTCCATTTACGTTTGGACGGAGTCACCTGAGAAGCTGAGTGAATTTACATTAGAAGACTTTGAAAAACTAGAGGAAAACATTATCGAGCGTTATCCTCAAACCAAAATTGATTGGGATCAGCCCATTAAAAAAATCAAACAAAAAAAAGGAGCAGACACGCCGTCCTGATGGCGTCTGCTCCTTTTTCAAATAACTTGGATATATCCCAATAGGATCAACTGCAAAATCATTAATACAGGCATGCCGATTTGAAAGGCAGGATGCTTTGTTTTATGCCGGAAATACTGCATTCCTAGATACGATCCAGCGGCGCCAAAAAGCACCGCTGCACTCCATAAATGCGCCTCTGAAATTCTCCATTTATGTGCTTTGGCCCGGCGTTTATCCTCACCCATGAGAAAAAAGCCGTAGCCATTCACTAAAATAAGCAGCAGGATCAAAGCCATATTCATTCATTTCACCTCACATGATGAGAAAAAAAGATCACCCCTCAAAGGAATGATCTTTTATAAAACTTACTTGTCTAGTTGTGCTTTTGCAGCATCAGCAAGCTGATTGAATGCATTTAGGTCATTCACAGCAAGGTCAGCAAGCATTTTGCGGTTTACTTCGATACCAGAAAGCTTTAAGCCATGCATTAAACGGCTGTAAGAAAGACCGTTCATACGAGCTGCAGCGTTGATACGAGTGATCCATAGTTTACGGAAGTCACGTTTTTTCTGACGACGGTCACGGAAAGCGTAGTTTCCAGATTTCATCACCTGTTGGTTTGCTACTTTGTATAATCTATGTTTTGAACCGAAATAACCTTTTGCTAATTTAAGAACCTTTTTACGACGCTGACGCGACACAGTTCCGCCTTTTACTCTTGGCATTGTAATTCCCTCCTATGATTCCTATTCCAAATTACTTAATGTTTGCAAGTTGTTGTTTGATACGTTTGAAATCTCCAGCACTTACGATTGCGCTCTTACGCAATTTACGTTTTTGCTTTGTAGATTTGTTAGCGAACAAGTGACTTGTGTACGCATGAGAACGTTTAAGTTTACCAGAACCTGTTTTTTTGAAACGTTTAGCAGATCCGCGGTGAGTTTTCATTTTTGGCATTGGATGTTTCCTCCCTCTGTTACTTTACTTTTCGACTTTTGGTGCAAGCATGAGGAACATGCTGCGTCCGTCCATCTTAGGTTTTGTTTCTACTGTTGCTACTTCAGCGCAAGCTTCAGAGAAACGGTCTAACACGCGCTGTCCGATTTCTTTATGCGTAATCGCACGGCCTTTAAAGCGGATAGAAGCTTTCACTTTATCTCCCTTTTCAAGGAATTTGATTGCATTACGGAGCTTCGTGTTAAAATCATGTTCATCGATTGTCGGGCTCAACCGAACTTCTTTTAAGCTAATGATTTTTTGATTCTTACGTGCCTCTTTTTCCTTCTTCTGCTGTTCGAATCGGAACTTACCATAGTCCATGATTCGGCAAACAGGTGGTTTTGCATTTGCAGCAACTAACACAAGGTCAAGATTAGCTTTAGCAGCAATTTCCAGAGCTTCCTGGCGGGTTTTAATCCCAAGCTGATCGCCATTTTGTCCGATCAAACGAACTTCACGCGCACGAATACCTTCATTAACTAATTGATCTTTGCTAATAGTGAGCCACCTCCATGAGATTTTGAATTGAGTTCACAATTCATTTTGACCATTTCGTTGTATGTTTTACAGGCAAACAAAAAGTGTGGGCATATAAAACACCCACACTGCGAACATTTGCATGAAAAAATAAATGTACGGTCAACCTGTCAACTACAAACATGTGTCAATCAGGTGAGAAGCGGGTGCTTCTGCTTGTGATATCTATTCAATTCGTTAACTATTCTACACAATTTTCATTTGTCCGTCAAGTAACCGAACTCTTGAAACAACTTTTTCAGTGTAACATGATGAGACGAATTGGGCAAGACTTTTTCACACAATGACGCCATCAAAGAATCAATTGCATAAAGATCGGGATGACGATAACTGTCACAACCCCTACGACCACAACGGCGATACTTGCCATAGCTGCTTCTACTTCTCCCATCTCAATTCCAACAGAAACCCCAAGCGCATGTCCTGATGTACCAAGTGCAAGACCTTTTGCCACTGGGTTTTTAATGCGAAACAATTTTAAGAAGAAGGCACCTAGTGCATAGACAATGACGGCATTAAATATGACCGCAAAGGCTGTGATATCTGCAATTCCGCCAATATCCTTTGCAATCGGGAGAGCAATCGCTGTTGTCGCTGCTTGTGGAAGCATGCTTTTCATCACAGCCGCATCTAAATGAATTCCTTTTGCTACGAGGTATACGATCGTAATGGAACAAAGTGAACCTACAAAAATAGCGGATAAAATTTGCCACCAATATTTTTTAAGCAAGGCTCTTTGCTTATAAAGCGGGATAGCGAAAGCAATCGTGGCAGGCTCTAAGAAAAATTTGATAATCTTGCCGCCCTCATTATAATCTGCGTAGGAAAAACCGCCAACTTTCAAAAATAAAATGCCCAGTACCATCGCCACAAACAGCGGGGTGAACAAGAAGAAACCTTTTGATTTTTTAAATAAGAATGTCCCTATTCCAAAAGCGACTAATGAGACGACAATGCCAAAATAAGGACTCATTGTACTTGTACCCATTTTGCATCTCTCCTTTAATGCGTACTTGAAGCTGGTTTATTTGAATGAGAAGGAGCAGATTTACTCTCCTTTGTCTCTTTACGTTTCTGCGGTCTTTCTGATAATTGCATGAGAAGCTGTGAAAACAGCCCTGTCGCTGCAAGTAACATAATGGTTGCAATGATAATGACGCCGACTACTTGCACACCTACTTCTTGCATGACACCTAGTGATTGAATAACTGAGATCCCAGAGGGAACAAATAGAAAGCTAATGAGTCCTGTCAATGATGTACCTAATTGCTCCACCTGCTCCAGTTTGACGATTTTCGTTGTTAACAAAACAAATAATAGAACCAAACCAATAACGGATGCGGGCATCGGAATCGGTAAATACATTGAAATGAGATTAGAAACGAACATTACAGTTGCAAAAATAAATGCTTGAGATAGAAATCCATAAACTTTCGTGGCACTCATGCCCCTTCACCTCTTTCTTCGACTGCCCTCAGTATAAGGCATGAAATAAATGAATGAAGCGTTTACAATAAAACTCGCTGAATTCAATGACTGAAATGCAAAAAACGAGTATTGAAATACAAACAAAAAAAGCCCTCCTACTCTAGCAGGAGTGACTTCTTTAATTCTTTGGCATATGTGCGGCTGACAGGAATGATGGACCCGTCTGTCATATGCAGATTGTACGTCGAATTAAACCACGGCTGTACTTCTTTCATATGAGAGGTATTCACGATATAGCTGCGATGGACCCTCATAAAGTAAGCCTCAGGAAGTTTCTTTTCAATGACCACCAGCGGTTCTGTGACCTCATACATGTGATCCTTTGTTTTCACAACCTTTTTCCCCTCGCTGAGTCCTACATACATGATCTCTTCAACTTGCAGGATCACAATTGAGTCATCAACTGAGATCGCTAATTTTTGCTGTTGGGGTATTTTCTCATCTGACAGCTGGTGCTCTTGCGTTTCAACAGATTTCCATTTTTTAAACTTTTGAATGGTCTGGAGCAGCCGCTCTTCATCAAATGGTTTTGTTAAATAATCAAGCGCACTTACCTCAAACGCCTTCAGAGCATATTGATCAAAGGCTGTAGCAAATACAACTGCTGGCGGATCAGACATCCGGTTGAGCCTTTTAGCAATATCAAATCCATTCTCACCAGATAAATCAATGTCTAAAAAGAGCAGATCCGGCTTCTGATCGACCATCCGATCAAAAGCAGATTCTATATTTTCTGCTTCCTCTATTTGAACCTCCTCTTTCGTTCTTCGTAATAAGTATTTTAATTCATCTCTTGCTAACACTTCATCATCTACGATTAATACCTTTATCAACGAGAATCATCCTTTTTTACATAATCCATTGGAATGCGAAATGAGATGTCAGTGCCTTGGTCACTATGAATCGATAAAGCAGCTTGTCTACCAAAAATCCCTCTTAACCGCTGATCTAAATTAAAAAGAGCTGTCCCTGTTCCTTCTAGTGATTCGACAGGCGCTTTTAATAGTTGAGCCATCTTATCATCTTCAATTCCCTGCCCATTATCTGTTACTTTCATATAAACATGCCCATCTTTCATCAAAGCGGATACGATGACTTCACAATTTGTTTGATGTTTAGGAAAAGCATGTCTCACAGCGTTTTCAACAAGCACCTGAATCACAAAGGGCGGAATCATCACCTGCTCCAGCTCCTTTTCAATTTGAAAGGTCACATGGTACTTATTTGGAAATCTTGCTTGTTCAAGTGACAAATATGCCTCCACATGCTGAATCTCTTTATGCATTGGAATCAGCAGCTGGCGGGCACCTTGCATATTTGAGCGAAAATAAATACTTAGCTGCAGCAGCAGCTTCCTTGCCATCTCCACATTGGTTCTGCATAAAACAGAGATGGTATTAATGGCGTTAAATAAAAAGTGCGGGTTCACTTGTGCTTGAAGGGCTTTGATCTCTGCATCTTTTAGCAGGCGGCTCTGGGTTTCCGCCTCTCCAAGCTCAAGCTGTGTGGAAAACAGCATCGCCAAACCTTCTGCAAGCTCCTCTTCCACCCTGCTTAATCCGACCGGAGAATTGAAATACATTTTTAACGTCCCGATCGTTTGACCGTTAGAAGTGAGCGGCAGCACGATGGCGGCTTCAAGAGGGCAATGAGCGACGGAACAATTGATTTCGCCCTTCGAATGTGCCTTCATAATCTTGCCGCTCATCAAGACTTGTTTCGACAGCCCCGTAATCAAGCTTTTAGATGGAATATGATGATCTGTTCCATCTCCGACATGTGCTAAAATCTTTTCTGTATCTGTTAAGGAGACTGCATCTGTTTCAGTCAACCGATGAATGATCTCCGCCACACTTTTACAAGACTGTTCATTTAACCCTTGGCGGAAAAAAGGCAGTGTTTGATCGGCGATCAAAAATACACGATGCGTCTGCATCGCCTTTGCCTGCTCTTCTTGCCGAATGACTGACTGTAAAATAGATAAAAAGATAAAGCTGCCGATTCCATTCACAAGAATCATCGGCAGGGCAATGATACTGACAAGCCCCCATGCATCCGCAAATGGCCTTGCAAACAGAAGGATAATGATCATCTGTAATGATTCCATCGCCACACCAAAAAAAGCTGCTTGGCGAGGTGTCACCATCCGATTCCTCCGCTTAAACCTGCTGCCGACATAACCTGCAATGACACCGGCTAAAATGGAAGAAATCGCACAGCTGAGCGCGGTGCTTCCCCCAAGGGAATAGCGATGAATTCCAGCTAAAAGCCCTGCGCCAATCCCTACAAACGGCCCCCCGATCAAACCGCCCATTTCGATCCCCATAATTCTCGTATTGGCGATAGAACTTGACGAGCCGAGATGATAAGAAAACTCATGATTCATGACAATTTGCTGATGGATTTCAATTCCTGTGTAATTGCTGATAATGCTAAAAGAAGCAAAAATGAAGATAAGGATTGCCTTTTTTTGAAATCCTTGATTATGAAGCAATAGATTGCGAAAGCCCTTCACATGGGCAAGTACAAATCCTAGAATAACGATGATCCCTACACGCTCGATCATCATGATAATTAAATGAAGCAAACCGGCCACCTCAAATGATGTATGTCATATCTACTGTCTTTCTATTCTATCATGTGCGGTCAATGATCAAAGATCTCTCAAATCTTTTCTTTATTGGCCTCTTCTTCTATTGTAAAATGAACATGAGCCTGTCACTTGCAATTGAAGGTAACACATACATAACAAGGGAGAAGATCATGAAAGCCGTATTTTTCGATTTAGATGATACTTTGCTTTGGGACGAAAAAAGCATTCACACAACTTTTCAGGAAACTTGCCGGGAAGCGGAAAAGAAATATGGACTCGATCCAGAATCGTTTGAACAGATTGTACGTGAAGAAGCAAGAAAGCTGTACTCTTCCTATGAAACATATGATTATACTGTCATGATCGGCATTAATCCTTTCGAAGGACTGTGGTCCAATTTTAGTGAACCGATTAGCGAAGGCTTTCAAAAGCTGAACGCCATTGCACCAGAATATCGCAAAAATGCTTGGACCAATGGCTTAAGGGCAGCGGGAATTGACGATGAGGCATTTGGACAATATTTGGCTGATTTCTTTGCAGCAGAGCGTAGGAAACGCCCATATGTCTATGAAGAAACATACCCTGTTTTAAACCGCCTGAAAGGCAGCTACGAATTGCTCCTTTTAACAAACGGAGATCCTAGCCTTCAAAAGGAAAAACTTGCAGGTGTTCCTGAGCTTGCTCCTTATTTTAACGAGATTGTGATTTCAGGGGATTATGGGAAAGGCAAGCCTGATCCAGGTATCTTTGAGCACTGCCTTCAGCTGTTAAACTTAACAAAAGACGAAGTGATCATGGTTGGAGATAATCCAAAAACAGATATTCTCGGCGCATCTCGTGTAGGTATCCAAACCGTTTGGATCAACCGTCATGGCAAGAAAAATGAAACAGATGATGTGACGCCTGATTATGAAATCAAAGACTTACATGAATTGTTTGATATATTAAAATAGAACAAAAAAACACCCTTCTCCTGACGAGATTGGGTGTTTTTTATTCACAGAGCTAAATGATTGCTGCTAGACTTTGCGCTTGCCGGTCTAAACCGCGTGCTGCTTCTCCTACAATGATGAATTCCTCGCTTGCCTGCTTTACAAGATCCCGGTTTGTAAACACAGTTGTCTTCGCCCGGCTTGTTCCGCTGCTGACCTTCTCTACTTCTGCATGGATCGCCTTCACATATTGATCTACCTTGATGATCGCTTCTTTTGAATTTGTCGCAAGCTTTCGAATTTCTGCTGCCACTACACTAAAGCCATTTCCATAGGAACCCGCATGGGCCGCTTCTATTGCCGCATTTAAGGCGAGTAGCTGGGTTTGCGAAGAAATACTGTTAATGGTTGCCGCAATGGAGCTGATGGACTCTACCTGCTCCGTTAATCCTTTTAGCAAGCTCATATTTTGATCGGTTTCGTTTGCTATATGATTAAAGGAGGCATTGACACTTTGGCTATGCTGAATGCCAACTTCTGCTCGTTCCATTAATTTCGCAGACATCTCCTTTAAGTCTTCTACAACCTGTTTCATCGAGAGTTCTCTCTCCGTAATATCTGTCGCCACTTTCACAACACCCACTACGTTTCCTTCTTCATCTCGAACAGGTGAATATGTCGCTTCGAGCCATAAGCTGCTGCCGTTTTTTGTGATCCGTTGTACTTTTTCCTGAAAGACTTGACCTTCTCTCAAACGCTTCCAAAACATGTGATAGCTTTTGTCTTCTGTAATATGCCGAGGACAAAACTGTCTATGTTTAAGACCGATCATCTCTTCTTTTGAATAATCCATGGCTTTAGCAAAAATATCGTTCACCCATAGAACTTCACCTGTCACATTAAATTCAATCATTGCCAGCGAGTGCTCTAATGCACGAAAAACAGCTGATTGCTCCAATACTTGTGACGATAAAGAGTTTATTGTTTGCTTCATCGATTTCATTCCCCCAATTTGTCTCAAACCAATAGTACATACTTACCCTTACTTTTGTACTATCTAAACGTCTCCTTTTAGGAATTGGATCACTAGTGGAGGAAGTTTTCCAAAAAGAAAAAAGCCAGTGATCTAAAAAGAATCACTGGCTGCTTCATTATTTTTTCGCTTCTGCTACTGCATGTTTCACAAAGGCTTCAAGATCCATTGTTTCTGAATCTTGTTCCCCGTATTTTCTAACATTGACAGCGCCATTTTCTGCTTCTTGATCTCCGACAACAAGCATGTACGGAATCTTTTGCATTTGCGCTTCTCTAATTTTGTATCCGATCTTTTCATCACGGCTGTCAAGCTCTACACGAAGACCTTCAAGCTGTAAACGTTCTTGTACTTTTTTTGCATAGTCTAAATGAACAGACGGTGAAACCGGGATGACTTGGAATTGTACAGGTGCCAGCCATGTTGGCAGAGCTCCTTTGTATTCTTCAATTAAGAAGGCAACGAAGCGTTCCATTGTAGAAACAACGCCTCTATGAATGACGACTGGACGATGGTGCTTTCCATCTTCTCCGATATATGTGAGATCGAAGCGTTCTGGAAGTAAGAAATCAAGCTGTACAGTGGATAATGTCTCTTCTTTTCCAAGAGCTGTCTTCACTTGTACATCAAGCTTCGGACCATAAAATGCTGCTTCGCCTTCTGCTTCATAATAATCGTGGCCAAGCTCGTCCATTGCATCCTTCAGCATCGATTGTGCTTTATTCCACATCGCATCGTCATCAAAATACTTCTCAGTATCTTCTGGATCACGGTAAGATAAGCGGAATGTGTAGTCATTCAAGCCAAAGTCTTGATACACTTCTTCAATTAAGCGAACTGTACGGATGAACTCGTCTTTGATTTGATCTGGACGAACAAAGATGTGTGCATCGTTTAATGTCATACCGCGGACACGCTGAAGGCCGGATAAAGCACCTGACATTTCATAGCGGTGCATTGTACCAAGCTCTGCAATACGAATTGGCAATTCGCGATAGCTGTGCGGTTCGTTTTTGTAAATCATCATATGGTGCGGACAGTTCATCGGACGAAGAACAAGATCTTCGTTGTCCATTTCCATCACGGGGAACATGTCTTCTTGATAATGCGCCCAGTGTCCTGATGTTTTATACAACTCAACACTCGCAAGAACTGGTGTGTACACATGCTCATAGCCAAGACGCACTTCTTTATCGACAATGTAACGCTCAATGACGCGGCGGATCGTTGCGCCTTTTGGCAACCAAAGCGGAAGACCTTGACCAACCTTTTGGGAATTTGCAAACAGCTTCAGCTCTTTTCCAAGCTTACGGTGATCGCGCTCTTTCGCTTCTTCAAGCAGACGTAAATGCTCATTTAAATCTTCTTTGCTGAAGAAAGCTGTTCCGTAAATACGCTGAAGCATTTGGTTGTTACTATCACCTCTCCAGTATGCACCTGCAAGGCTTAACAGTTTAAATTCTTTGATTTTCCCTGTAGACGGCAAGTGAATACCGCGGCAGAGGTCAAAGAATTCACCCTGCTCATAAATCGTCACAGCTTCACCTTCTGGAATCGCCTCTAACAGCTCAAGCTTCAACTCATCACCAATCGCTTCAAAGCGTTTTTTCGCTTCTTCTCTTGATACTTCAATTCGCTCAATTGGCAAATTGCTGTTAATGATTTTCTTCATTTCTTTTTCAATCTTTGGTAGGTCTTCAGGTGTGATGGCAACATCAATGTCCACATCGTAGTAGAAGCCATTTTCGATGACAGGACCTACGCCAAACTGAACGTGATGCTCTTTTCCATAAAGGCGTTTGATCGCCTGCGCTAGCAAATGGGCTGTGCTGTGGCGCATAATGTCGAGTGCTTCTTCACTTTTATCTGTGATGATCTCGATTGTTCCACTTTCTAATAGCGGCGTACGCAGATCTATTTCTTTACCGTTCAATTTACCGGCAAGTGCTTTTTTCTTTAGGCCCGGGCTAATTGATGCCGCGATGTCTTCTGTTGTAGCTGTTTTGTCAAACTCCTTGACTGCTCCATCTGGAAATGTAAGTTGAATTTGTTTTGACATCTCTGGTCACTCCTTTTTTTTGGCAATATAAAAACCCCGCCCCCTGGAAAGGGACGAGGTTGAATAAACGGAATCGTGGTTCCACCCTTTTTCCCGTATTTGCAACTTGCTTTTCATAAGCAAATACGGCTTGCGGTTCGATAACGGGAATTCCCGTCAGCCATTACTAAAAAGTTCACAGCTGATGTTCAAAGGTGGTAAAGCAAATGGTCCTCTGCTAGGAAGCTTTCAGCCGCGGCTTCCCTCTCTTTAAGCGGGTGTTCATTTGTTCATGTCCTTATCAATACGGTCTCTGTATGAAGTTACACCGTATTATAAAACGTTTTTTCGTGAAAATCAAGAAAGCTTTTCACTTTTCTTGTCGAAATGGTCATGTACAAATTGAACATTCTGCTCTTGGAATGAATGAGACGGGAACACCTCGACCCTTTCTTGAAAAATATTTTGAATCGTTTGCACCATCGAGTGACCTGTATCATTTGTAAACAGGTCAATTTTTTGCGGTGCAATGGAGACAAGCGGTGCAATCAGCTGCGAATCAATATACATTGGATGCTCTCTTACAAACTGTCTGTCTATGTATTGTTTTTGATCACGCTCAGAAGCGTAGCGAAATTCCCAAATCACCAGGCGGTCCTGATGCACAACATGTACTTTTTCGAGCCTAGGCTCTCTTGCCATCACATAGTCTCGAAGCGATTGAATGAAGTTTTGATACTCTTGCTCCATTTTGTATTCTTCAATGGACACTTCAACATAGTTCTTCAGCCTTCGATCATACTCTGACAGCCTAAATGTCATAAATGAACCAATTGAAAAAACACCTTGCTGTAAAGAAATTGCCTCAAGCTCCTTTTTTAAAAGGGCTTCTCTTGACGGGTCTTGCTGAATGCCGGGAATATCATCTAAGTCCCCGTTCATGATACTGTGAGCGATGGAAAGAATTTGGTGCTGCTCTTCAGGATCTTTAAAAAAATAAGTGTTTTCAAGGATGCTGCGCATGCGCTCATTTTCTTTGCATTCCAAAAAAAAGTGAACCAATAATGGCCGCACAATGTGCTCAAGTGCTTCTTCTGATTCCTTCGCCTCTATAAGAAGCCGGTCTTTCCCTTGTTGAATTGACATGTGATGCCGACTGTCCAAGTGTTCAGCAAGATGTAAAAAAGCGGCGGTATCATATTCATCTTCAAAGATTATTTCAAGCATGTTTGTCCCCCCTAACGACATCTGTTACATATATATGGGGGAAACATAAAAAATAGACGCCTAAAATAAATCAGGCATCTTTCTTTTTAAAATGAGTGGAACGGAGATAAAGATCAAATAAATCAAACAAACAACCACTAAGGCGGCATAATTGCCGCTGACAAAGCTTGAGCCGAGAACATTTAACGCAATTGTACCCGGTATTAAGCCTAAAAAGGTGGCTGCCACAAATGCACGATAATTTGCACGTGAAGCGGCTGCCGCATAGCTGACAAAATCAAAATGAATCGGTGCAATACGCAATAACAAAATATAAAGAAATCCATGCTCCTGAATGCGGGACGTCACCGCTTTCAGCTTCCGGCTGTTTGATTCCGTTTCCTTCTTTTTTGCACGAAAGGTTGACGCAATCATGAAGGAGCCTGTTGCCCCGGCTGTAGCCCCAATGAGGGCATAAATCGTCCCAAGGACACTGCCGAATGCCAAACCTGCTGCCAGCGAAAAGACCGTAATCGGGACGAGAACAAACGGGCGAAAAAGAGATAAGAAAAGAAAAACAAAGGGAGCCAGTATCCCAAATTGAAGCACCCAATTCTTCACATCTTTCGGCGCGAGCTGAAGATGCTGTTTATTCAGCCACCACAGCGCAGCAGCAAGAATGCTAATCACGAGAAAAAGCAGCCATTTTCTTTTGTTCATTTCATTTGCTCCTCCTTCAAGTGACATACGCTTTTATAAATGACGGCGGTTTTCTCCTTCGAGCAAGACCGGCTCTGCTAAATAGAGAATCCGTTCCATTAAACGGGCGGCTTTGACCTCTTCTTTTTCCCCGCGCTGTGAGTACGTAAAGTGATGCTTCAGCTCATTTGGTGAGAAATTAGAAGAGAAAAACGTCGGCAGCTGTTCTGCCATACGGTATTGTAAGATCGTACCGAGCAGTTCATCCCGCACCCAGCTTGTCATCGATTCTGCCCCAATATCATCAAGCATTAAAATCGGGGTGGATTTGACCATATTCAGCTTTTCTTCTAGCGTATGATCAGCTAACGAATTTTTTAACTCTCTCACAAATTCAGGTACGTAAACAAGAAGAGATGGGTATTCTTTCTCCGCTAGCTGCTGCGCAATGGCTGCCAAAATATACGTTTTTCCTACTCCAAATTTTCCGTGTAAATACAAGCCTTTTCCTTTTCCAGTCTCATCATAGCTTTGGAGGAATTGACCTACTTTTTGGATGACCTCTTGTCTTCCCACAACGTTCAGATCAGCGAACGTCGCTTGAAGGACATTTTGCGGAATATACATGCTTTTCATCAGCTCTTGCTGTTTTTTCTGTCTATCGAGCCGCAGCTTGACTGGGCAAGGGGAATATTCAATATCAATACTCTGACCTTTGATCACAAGCTTCGGGTGATACCCATCTAAAATGGCATTGACGTTTTCGTCATCTAAGCAGTAAGAGCAGCCCTTCGACTGCTGCACATATTCAAAGAGCCGGTTCAAGCTGCGATTGATCATGTCTTCATGTATCTCTTCTTGATGCTTCTGTAAAAAGGCCTTCACATCTTCATCAGATAACACACTTTCTTTAATCTGATTGTATCTCACGCGAAAATCTACTCGTCCTTTTAGCTGTTCAAATGAACGACCGATCGGTTTCATCCCATCTCACCTCACCTTAATGTGCATTGTACTTTTTCATATTTTTAAACTGATCTAACAGTTTTTCTTTTTCTCGTTCGAGGTCTTCTGTAGACAGATTGTCCGTTTGCTCTTTTGCCGGCTGTTCTTTTGTTTCGGCTTCTTTCATCCAGTCAGGCAGTTTCTCTTCCCTGACGACTTTTCCTGAACCATATGTGCTGCGCTGCTTTTTCTGCTGCGCCCACTCTGTCATTTGTCTGTTCTCTTCTTTGGCAATTTTCATCGCCGCAGCAACGGTTTTGATTTTCTTTCTTACCCAATGAGCGGCGATTTTTTGCATGTATGTTTTCGACAGCTTCATATCTGTTTTGAGTAAGGTATAGTAGATGAGAACATTCATGACACCTGGCTCTAGCTGCTGCTCGAGCATGATATCTTCGACAATTCTTAAATCAGCATATGTTGGCTCAATGCCATCTGCCATGTCTTTTAGCAGCTCTCTAGGCGAAATATAATCCAGCTTTTCAATCAATTTTGCATCTGGAGTATCCGCTGCCGGCGTCTTTGAAGCATCTTGTCGCAAGTGTCTTGGCTGTTTTTGATCAATCAGCTTTGGCTGTTCGCCTCTGTATTCAATTTGGTACCAGTCTCTTGCTGCTTTTCTCAGCTCTTCTGTTGAGATCATTTGATCCGAACCGCATGCACCTGCCACAATATTTTGCATTTGAAGCGGGGTGATGCCGTATACAACAGCTAACTTCTTAATTGTTTCTTTTACCTGCTTTGTCAAAGCCTTTCTTGGAATCATCATGTCAGACATACCCGCTAACAATAGATCGAAATCGAAGGATTCGTCTGAGAGCGGTGCCGGCTGACTCGATCCAACAGTCACATATTCATAGCCTTGATCAAGCGATGTCGCCTGATGAATCTCTTCTGTCATCTTGCGTTCGCCTGGCTGCAATACGTGAAAGACTTCTTCAAACGACCGTGAAATGTTCTTTGCTTCTGCAGGAACACCTGGATAAGAGAAATAATCACGAAGCTGCATATATTTTGCTTTCTCTACACGATGGTACAGCAGGACATTCAGCATACCATCTTGGAAAAATTCATCCGGTCTTAGCGGCGGTACAAGCTCATATGTAAACAGTCTGCCTTCTTCCGTTTCCTGTTCATATGTGCGGAGTAAGCCGATCGCTTCAAGCTTTAAACGTTCCTCAAAAATATCATTTAAATTCGTCTGCAGCATGACCATGAGCTGCCGATGAGGTGCAGGTTTTCCCCACATACGATTTTGTTCCAGCTCTCCCCACAGCGTCATGTATAAGCTGAAAGCGGACATGCCAATAAGCGGCTGATATAAAAGAGTGATGAGCTGTCTATCGATGTCACCGAGCAATGAAGCGCTTTTGACGACATACGGATCGACGGCTAGCACTTCCTTCCAATGCTCTGTCATATGCTGATCCTCCCCATGAATTGCGATTGTTTCCATTGTACACTCTTTTTGCGTTTTACGCTTTACGCAGGAAAAAGAGCATGAAGAATCTCCAGCTCTTTTTAGCGTTCTTTCTTTAATAGATCTTTTAATTCATCAATAAAGACATTGATGTCTTTAAACTGCCGGTAAACCGAGGCAAACCTAACGTAAGACACTTCATCAATTTTCGCCAGCTCGTCCATCACCATTTCACCTACAAGCTCGCTTTTTACTTCTGACATGCCTTGATTGCGAAGTTCTTTTTCGATATTAAAGCAGACATCCTCCAGCTGCTTTAAAGCGACAGGACGCTTTTCACACGCTTTGATGAGTCCTCTCAGCATTTTTTCGCGGCTGAATTCTTCTCGAATCCCTTCTTTTTTCACCACAATTAGCGGTAATTCTTCTAATTTCTCAAACGTCGTAAAGCGATATTGGCAGCTTTCGCACTCTCTTCTACGACGGATGGATTTCCCCTCATCTACTGGTCTTGAATCAAGCACCCTTGTGCCAAGGTGCTGACATGTGGGACATTTCATATCATCAGCTCCGATCTATTCTTGGAAGTTGTTTGTCTAGTTCATCATAAAGGGACAGAACGGTCTTCTGGCTATAGCCGAAATCTGTTGGCAGGGCCGTTTCTGTTGTTACATTAAAATCGACAGCTGTTTCAAAAGGACGAATTGAAATGACAGTCGCCACGAGAAAGGCTTTTTTCGGCACTCGTATGTTTGCGCTGATTTCACCTCGTTCTGCTGAAACAGATGTCACTTGATAGGAATCGTTTCGGGAAAGAATGGCTTCCACCGCGTGAAAAACTTGTGCATTCGTCGATTTGTAGTAATGGCTTTTCAGTTTTGACACTGGATGCTCGTCAGATGTTTCTGTATGGTTTGACATGAACCGTTTAAACTTTTGTCTTAAAATCATACACGTATCCCCTTTGCCATAATGCCTCTTTCTTTATTTTATAAAAAAAACCTTTGTTTTCCTAGAACAAAAGTATAGACAAGCTGGGGAATGTTGGATTTTTTATCAAATAAATATAAAAAGGAGCATAACACAAAGGCATTTAATGCTTTTGGCCAGCTCCCATTGCAATCTTTTTTATGTTTACAGTGCTTTGGCTTGTGCCTGTTTTACTTGTACAGGTCCCATGCCTCGAGGAATTTCGATGTTTTCTCTTGTTTCAGCACCTAATTCATCTCCGATATGATCTGCTGCAATATTCGGATCTAGGTCGCCGCAAGTATAAACATCTATGCTCGCATAACCATGTTCAGGAAAGCTGTGAATTGTCAGATGAGATTCAGAAATAATGACAACTCCACTTACTCCTTGAGGTGCAAATTTGTGAAAAGCAACCTCTCTTACCTCAGCTCCTGATTTCAAAGCTGCATTTACAAACGTTTTTTCAATAAAATCCATGTCGTTCAGTTTATCACAGTCGCATCCCCATAGCTCGGAGATAACGTGACGTCCGATTGTTTCCATCATGGACCCCCCTTTAAACAAGAATGAAAGAGTGAAGTTCTAAGCAGCCGGACCGGACATATACCACGGGGGAAAGTTAGTCCTAAGAGGTCCTAACCCTTTAAGTATACCCGAATGAGTCTGCGAACAAGAAGTTCACGAAAAATAGTATACTTTGTTTAGACCCATTTTGCAAGCTGTGTTTTTAGTGGGATTTTCTCTCATTTCTTGAAAAGGGACGATCGTCTTCTTCATTTCAAACAGCAGAAAGCTCTTTCATCTGTGCGCCGACAAATTTCACAAGATCAACCACTCGGCATGAATAACCCCATTCATTGTCATACCATGCAAGAACTTTTACTTTTCTCCCTTCCATTACCATCGTTGTCAATCCATCAACGACTGCTGAATAAGGGTTCGTGTTAAAGTCGGTAGAGACAAGCGGCTCATCTGTGTAATCTAAAATACCAGCAAGAGATGTTTTAGATGCATTCGAGAAGGCTGCATTGACTTCTTCTGCTGTGACATCTTTTTTTAGGTCTACCACAAGATCCACCATCGACACATTGGAAACTGGCACGCGAAGTGCAAGCCCATGCAATTTCCCTTTCATGTGCGGAAGCACTAAAGAAAGCGCTTTAGCGGCACCTGTCGTAGTTGGAATAATGGACTGAGCACATGCTCTTGCCCGGCGCAGATCCTTATGCGGGTTATCGATATTTTTTTGATCATTTGTATAAGCATGAACCGTTGTCATTAAACCGTTGTCGATGCCAAATTCATCATCTAACAGTTTCACAACTGGTGCTAAACAGTTTGTTGTACAAGATGCGTTTGAAATAATGACGTGCTTTTCAGGATCAAGATCATCCTCATTGACACCCATCACAATTGTAATGTCTTCATTTTTACCTGGAGCTGTTAGAACGACTTTTTTCGCTCCGGCATCTATATGGCCCATCGCTTGATCTTTTGAATTAAATTTACCTGTTGCTTCAATGACGATATCAATTCCAAGCTCTCCCCATGGAAGTTGCTTTGGGTCTCTATTATTAAGCAAAAGCACTCTCTTGCCATTTACAATCAAGGCGTCATCTTCTGCTGTCACATCACATTCGTAACGTCCATGATTTGTGTCATATTTAATTAAATGTGCTAGCGTTTCGGCAGGATAGCTTGCGTTCACCGCTACAATTTGAATTTGATCATCAAGCATTGCTTTTCTGAAGACCATGCGTCCAATTCTGCCAAACCCATTGATCGCTGCTTTTACCTTCATGAACAGGTCACTCCTCTATTATGTGTTATACTCAATAAATTTATTTATGAAATTAGTATATCACATTAGAATGTAATTGCCAGTATATAAACGTATATTTTCTAAAAAGGGCTGTTCTTTTCAAAGGAAATAAGAATAAAGCATAAAAAAAGAAGAGTACGTGTATGTACTCTTACTTATCTGTATGTTCCCATTCATTTAATATGTTTTGCAATTGCTTTCTGATAAAAGCAAGATCTTGTGTGTTCTCTATCACGCGGTCTGCTTTTTTACATTTCTCCTCAAGAGACTGCTGAGAGTGAATACGATTCAGCGCTTCTTCCTCGCTGAGGTCATTTCGATTCATGAGCCGCGACAGCTGCAATTCAGGAGTTGTATACACCACAATGATGCGGTCGACGAGGCTTTCCAGCTGACTTTCAAATAAAAGCGGGATATCGAGGACAACGAAGGTTTCTTGCTGACTAACCCCTTCATCTCTCTGTTTGAGCATTTCCTTTCTCACTTCAGGATGAACAATCGCATTCAGCTGCTTTCTTTTCTCTTCATCAGAAAAAATGATGGCTCCAAGCTGCTTCCGGTTCAGCTCCCCATTTGGCAGGAGAACATCCTCGCCAAAGGTTTGAACGATTTGTTGAAGAGCTGGTGTTCCTTTGGCAACAGCTTCTTTTGCAATGACATCTGCGTCCACGACCCGGATGCCCTGCTCTTTTATCATTTGCGAGACGGTGCTTTTTCCAGTAGCAATCCCGCCTGTTAATCCAATGACAAGCGTCAATTGATTTCCTCCTTTACAGCTTCCACACCCCAATTAAAATGAGCAGAAGCCCTGGTAAGCATGCAAGTTTATCGATCCAGCGCCAATTTGCCAAGTAATGACCGGAACGAAGCCCGATACACACAAAGAGTGAGCTCATCACGGCCACAGTGATACTCATGACAATTGGAGAAAAGCCTAGAATCGCAGCGCCAATCCCTGCGCCAAATGCATCAATGGATAAAGCAATCCCAAGAAGCACCGCTTCTATTCCATTGATCGTCCCAGAACGGTCAATATCTGCGCTTATCGGCTTTCGCAAAATTTGAATGACAAGACCAAGTGACTGCACTTCCACATTGAGCAATGTCTTTTCATGAAGAAGCAAATCACGCTCTTTCGCTGGTTTGTAAAATTGATAAAGGACCCAAAGTCCAATGGCGATCAAAATGCCTCCACCAAGTTTATCTGTCACTGAGACAGGGAGGAATGTCGTCAGCAGGCTGCCAATCAGCATAGAAATGAGCAGCACAATCCCTGAACAGCATGCAATAATGACAATCGCTTTAAATGGAATCTTCATTTTACGAAGTCCATACGTAAAGCCTACAGAAAAGCTGTCAATGCTGACTGCAATAGCTAAAAACAGGAGCGAAATCGAAATCATACCTGAACTCTTCCTTTCTGTTCATGCAACGATGATCAAGAGTCTCTAAGCGTCCTTAGACTCTTCTTCACTATATGAAGAGCAGGTGGGCTGTGTGTCAGTCTACACCTTGCTGAAAAATGAATGTTTTTTATCGTATGCACAGCAAAAAGGGAGCATGCTGATGGCTGATTTTTATTGAGGACGTTTTTGGCAGGTCACACAAAAATGTGTGCCGCGCCCTCCGACTACTGTTTTCTCAATGATGCTTCCGCATGTTTGACAAGGCTCTCCCCGCCGGTCATACACAAGAAGCTGCAGCTGAAATGTTCCAATATCACCTTGTGAATTGATATATGAGCGAATCGTGCTTCCTCCTGCATCTACCGCTACTTGAAGTGTATCGATAATATGCCTGTGAAGTACTTTACACGATTCAAGGCTGAGCCGATTCGCTTTTGTTTCTGGATGAATGCCTGCTTTAAACAGAACCTCATCTACATAAATATTACCTAATCCCACGACAATCTTTTGATCAAGCAGCGCTGTTTTGACCACGCGGGATGTTTTTTTCAATTGCTCCCATAAATATTCTGGACTGAATTGATCATCAAAAGGCTCATACCCCAGCTGTGAGAGCGGGAGTTCCTTTTCCTCTTCACCCGGCTGAAATAAATGCATCGTGCCAAATTTACGCACATCATGATACCGAAGCTCAGTACCATCTGTAAATGTAAAGACGACGTGTACATGTTTATCGTATGGCTCATGCGCTTCATGTACACGGTATTTCCCTTCCATCCTTAAATGGGAGACCATTACGTAGTGGTCTAAATGAAAGAGCAGGAACTTTCCTCTTCTTTCAATGGTTTGTATCGTTTCTCCTACCATCCTTCTTGCGAACTCTTCCGGCTCCCCAGGACGTTTGATGATATTTGGCCATTTGATATCGACCGTTTCAATCGTTTTTCCTTCGACTAACCGCTTGAGTGTGCGCCGGACGGTTTCAACTTCTGGTAATTCCGGCATGCTCCTCGCTCCTTTTTCTCTCTCTATTATTTTGCGTCGTACCAAGATGGGCCTGAAGCAAAATCAACTTTTAGCGGCACATCTAGCTGAAGTGCATTTTCCATGACTTCAGGGACAATTTTTTCGAGTATGGCAATTTCTTCTTTCGGCGCTTCGAAGATCAATTCATCGTGCACCTGTAATAAAAGATTTGCCTGCAAGTTTTCTTCTTTTAACATACGCGCCATATCAATCATGGCTTTTTTAATAATATCAGCTGCACTGCCTTGGATTGGTGTGTTCATGGCTGTTCTTTCCGCAAAGCTTTTGATATTAAAATTGCGGCTGGTGATATCCGGGATATACCGTCTGCGTTTGAGAAGCGTCGTGACATATCCTTTTTGTTTCGCTTCCTGCACAATCTCTTCCATATAGGTTTTCACGCCTTTAAAGCTTGTTAAATAGCGTTCGATAAAGGCAGCTGCTTCTTTTCTTGTGATCCCAAGATTTTGAGATAATCCATAGTCACTGATTCCATATACAATTCCGAAGTTGACAGCCTTGGCTTGTCTTCTCATAGAGGAAGTCACTTCTTCTTCTGAAACATGGAACACATCCATCGCTGTTTTCGTGTGAATATCCATATCTTGCGTAAACGCTTCGATCAAATTCTCATCCTGAGAAATATGAGCGAGTACACGCAGCTCAATTTGTGAATAGTCAGCAGCAAACATAAGCCAGCCTTCTTTTGATGGAACGAATGCTTGACGAATCTTCCGTCCTTCCTCTAAACGAATTGGGATGTTTTGCAGGTTTGGATCTGTTGAGCTTAGTCTTCCTGTTTGCGTGAGCGCTTGATTAAATCGTGTATGCACTTTATGTGTATCCTTGCGCGTTACCTTCATTAAGCCTTCCACATAGGTCGATTGCAGCTTTCCAATTTGGCGGTAATGCAGAATAGACCGAATGATTTCGTGCTTATCTTCTAGCTTTTCAAGAACATCCGCAGATGTCGAGTAGCCTGTTTTTGTCTTTTTAATAATCGGCAGACCTAATTTTTCAAAAAGAATCACGCCAAGCTGTTTAGGAGAATTGATGTTAAACGTTTCTCCTGCTAAGCGGTGAATGGTTTCTTCATATTCTTTCAGCTTTTTCGCTAACTCTTCACCCATCTTCTCTAGGCGCTCAATATCTACCTTTACGCCAAGTGATTCCATTTCACCTAAGATGAGGGCAAGCGGCAGCTCTAAGTCTTCATACAGTTCATGTTGATCATTTTTTTCTAGTGCTTCAAGTGTTAAGTCATGCAGAGCAGAGATCGCCGCTGCTTTTCGCCCAAGATGTTCCTTCAGTTCATCTTCAGGTGGAATCGCCTGCTTTGCTCCTTTTCCGTACACTTTTTCATCAGAAAATGCGATGTTAAGACCGTATTCCTTCGCCACACTTGCGACGTCCTCATAGGATTTCTGAGGATTGACGACATAGGAAGCGAGCAGAACATCGTTATCGACACCTTTTAGATCGACATCATGCCATCTGAGGGCGACAACTGCTCTTTTTGAATCGAAGACCCATTTCTTCTTCGTTTCATCCTGTACCCATTGTTTAAATGCATCTGATTGAAGTGCATCTTCTTTCGTGATAAAAAACGCACCGTTTTCATTATGGATCGCAAAACCGATCAAATCCGCTTCATGATAATTATCTCCAAGCTGTTCTACCACAAGGGCGGCATGATCTGTCAGCATCTCATCCGTTACATCGGTCATTTTTTTCACTTCTAATGCTTCAACTTCGACCTGTTCACCTGTTTCTGGTGCTTCTCCTAGTCGCTCTAGCAGCGTTTGAAAGCCTAGTTCTTTATAAAGAGAGATCACTTGATCCATATGAGGACCTTCATATGCGAGATCCTTGCTTGATACATCAATTGGCGCTTCTACAAGAATCGTTGCGAGTTGTTTACTCATCACCGCTTGCTCTTTATATTCTTCAAGCTTTTCTTTGAGTTTTTTACCGCTGACTTCGTCAATATGTTCAAGCAGGTTTTCTACCGTTTCAAACTGCTTTAACAATTTTATCGCTGTTTTTTCCCCTACACCCGGCACCCCTGGGATATTATCTGAGGAATCTCCCATCAAGCCTTTCATATCGATGATTTGATCTGGGCGCAGACCATATTTTTCTTCAATATGAGCCGGTGTGTAATATTCTACTTCTGTAATGCCTTTTTTCGTAATCGCCACCGTCGTATGGTCTGTTGAGAGCTGCGTCAAGTCCTTGTCTCCTGAGAAAATTTTGACTTCAAAGCCGTCTTTTTCTGCCTCCACAGCCAATGTACCGATAATATCGTCAGCCTCATATTGAGGAAGCTCGTACCTTTTCACCTGATAGGCATCTAATAGTTCACGGATGAAGGGCATTTGTTCTGATAGCTCTGGCGGCGTTTTTTGTCTTCCGCCTTTATATTCTTTAAATGTCTCGTGGCGGAATGTTGTTTTTCCCGCATCAAATGCGACGAGCATATGGGTTGGCTTCTCGTCCTCGAGCATCTTCATTAAGATCATTGCAAAGCCATAAATGGCATTTGTATGGACGCCTTTATCATTTGATAATAGCGGCAAAGCAAAAAAAGCTCGATAAGCGAGACTGTTTCCATCCACTAGTACTAATTTCTTTTTGTCTGTCATGTTTTAATCCTCCATCGGCTGAGCCATTTCAGCCGTCTCTTTCACACATTGTATCATCATTTTATCAAAGTTTATTTTGAAAAGAAAATAGTCAAACCTGCATAAAAAAAGGGACGAAAACTACAAGAGTTTTCGTCCTTACAAAATTGGCTCCTTGGATGAAGGGGTTCCTATTCATCCTACCAATGATTGTTTAACTCAACATGAATCCATTGTAAAGATCATGTAAATTTTAACGCGACTTTCCTTTTTTCCCTATTTTGATTTCAGGCTCACTGTAAAAGTCGTTCCTTTGCCTTGTTTGCTATGGACTGAAATCGTCCCTTCATGCGCCTCCACAAGGTGTTTGACAATCGCAAGACCAAGTCCTGTTCCGCCTGAATTTCTACTTCTATCTTTATCAATTCGATAAAATCTCTCAAATATTCTTGGAATCTCTCTTTTCTTCATGCCGATTCCTGTATCTGCTACATCAAATTCATAGGCGCCTTTCCGCGGTCTTGCAGAAATGGTGACACTCCCTCCCTCTGGTGTATAGGTAAGGGCATTGTTCACGAGATTGAGGAAGATTTGCTTTAATCTCAGCGGATCTGCCATCACATAGACAGGCTCTTTCGGGATACGCACTTGTAATTGAATGCCTTTTTCTGCGGCTTTTTGTTTTAAAAGAACTTCAATCTCTTGAATGATTTCTGTCGCATTGGCGTCTTGAATGTTCAGTTTGAAATGCTGCTGCTCGATTTTGGAAAGATCGAGTAAATCTTGAATGAGAGTTTCGAGTCGGACACTCTCTTTTAGAATGATGGAAAGGAATTGTGTTAGCGCTTCTTTGTCATCAATCGCTCCATCAAGAAGGGTTTCGGAGAATCCTTTAATCGACGTAATCGGCGTCTTTAATTCGTGAGACACATTGGCGACAAAATCTTTTCGCATCTGCTCGAGCTGCTTTGTTTCTGTCACGTCATGAAACACAAGGACAATTCCTTTCCATTCATCGTCTGTACTTAAAATTGGGACACCATCCACTTGGAAGTAGCGCCGTTCAATGTCAACGGCTAGGCGTAAAAACTTTCGCACTTTCGTTTCTGTCATGAAAATTTCATCAATCAGTTCAATAATTTCTTCATGTGTAAATGCTTCATGATACAACTTGTGCATGTAAATGTGCTTTTGCACCTTAAACTGCTTGCGGAAGGTTCGATTGACTAGGTTAATATAACCCATCTTATCAATCAAAATAATTCCTGCACCGATGTTTTCAATGACTGTTTGCAGACGGTCCCGCTGCATTTCCCCAGTGCTTGTCATTTCTTGAAGGCTTTCTGCCAGACGCTTCATTGATGTATTAAGCTCACTTGTTTCAATGATGAGCTCTTCATAATGGTTGGTATCATAGTTCCCGCGTTCCAGCTGTTTGGCTACCTTTGTGGCATAATCTATCGGTTTTACATATTTCATCGACATGCGGTATCCAAAGAAAACGATGATAATAATTGCCGAGCCAAGACAAACGGCTAAAGCGAGCCAAAGCTGGCCGTCAATTTCATTTAAAGGCTGGAATGACGCATGGAGAAATAAATAGCCTACCGGTTCGTTTTGTTTCAGAATAGGGACTGCGTAATGAAACAGCGCATCCTTCTCATCCTCAATGACGACGCCTTTTGTTTGAAGCCGTTCATTGTTCAGTGTGTTTTGAATGATGCCCCTTTGCTCCGCTTGACCCGTTGTATGTATGATATTCCCCTTCAGATCCACAATTGACGCATTCATATCGAGATGCTGCTTTGCCTGATTGAGGATCTCCTTGTTGTGCTTCGCCTGCAGATCATCACCATCCATGGAAGAAAGAAGAAAGCTCGATTCATTTTCCATTCGTTCCGTTAATTTTGTTTGATAAAAAACATGGAACATGTGATCCAGAAAAAGGCCAAGTGCGACAAACACAATAAAAAGGAGAAAAATAAGTCCCGAAAACAGGCGGGTTCTAATTTTACTCATTTGGCTTTGGCTCCTCCAATTTGTAGCCTAAGCCGCGAATGGTTTTAATGTATGTTGGTTTTTTCGTATTCTTTTCAATTTTGTCCCGCAAGTGGCTGATGTGTACATCTACAATACGAGTGTCACCAGCAAAGTCATAATTCCAAACAGCACTTAGCAGCAGATCACGTGTGAGGACACGTCCTTTATGCTTAGCCAAGTAAAGCAGCAGTTCAAATTCCTTCGGCGTAAGCTCTAGGCGTTCTTCTTGGAAGTAGACTTCATAGTGTTCTGGTAAAATGCGCAGTTCACCAATTTTGATTTGGTCTGCAATGACCTCTTCCTTGTCCTCTTGCGTGGGGACAGGCTGAGATTGCTGCGCTCTTCTTAAGATAGCTTTTACCCTAGCACCCACTTCTCTAGGACTAAATGGCTTTGTCATGTAATCATCGGCTCCAAGTTCAAGACCGAGCACCTTATCAAATTCATCGTCCTTTGCTGTCAGCATTAAAATAGGGAACATCATTTTTTGAATTCTCAGTTGTTTGCACACTTCAATGCCGTCCATCTTCGGAAGCATTAAATCTAATACAATAAGATCAGGCTGTTCACTTGCTGCTTTTTCAAGCGCTTCTTCCCCATCTCTTGCTGTGACGACATCATAGCCCGCCCTTTCAAGGTTATAGCTTAGAAGTGTTACAATCGATTCTTCATCATCCACAACTAATATTTTTTTATTCATGTTGTGCCTCCAATTAGTGATTTCCCCTGCATCCGTTTTTTTGTATCTTATGTGAAAAGCGAGAAGTCATGCTTTCTCTTTCATTTTAACGAAAGCTTAACAAGAGGACAATTTAAAATTTCGACAAGATTTGTTTTGTAAACAAAAAGAAGGCCCCTCATAAGAGAAGCCTTCTTTTTTTCATATTAAGACAATACTTTCATGACGTTCTTAACAGATTCAACAGAACGGTCAAGCTGACTTCTTTCTTCTTCTGTCAGCTCAAGCTCAATGATCTGCTCAAGGCCGTTTCCACCTACGATTGTTGGTACACCAAGGTAAATGCCTTCGTAGCCATATTCACCTTCAAGGTAAGCAATCGTTGGGATCACGCGGCGCTGATCTTTTAGAATCGCCTCAACCATTTCTACAAGTGAAGCAGCAGGTGCATAATAGGCACTTCCGTTACCTAATAGGTTCACGATTTCGCCGCCGCCTTTTCTTGTTCTTTCAACAATCGCATCAATTCGATCTTTTGGAATCAATGTTTCAAGCGGGATACCGCCTGCATAAGAGTAACGAACAAGCGGAACCATGTCATCGCCATGTCCACCAAGGACAAAGCCCGTCACATCTTTGACAGATAGGTTTAATTCTTGAGCAACAAACGTACGGAAGCGTGCTGTATCAAGAATACCCGATTGTCCAATGACTTTTTCTTTTGGTAATCCTGATTCTTTATAAACTGCATATGTCATTGCATCAACAGGGTTTGTTAACACAACAATAATTGCTTCTGGAGAATATTTAACGATTTCGCGTGTCACGCTGCGCATGATTTTTTCATTTGTTGACACGAGATCGTCACGGCTCATTCCCGGCTTTCTTGCAATTCCTGCCGTAATGACGACGACATCAGAACCGGCTGTATCTTCGTAGTTAGAAGTGCCTGTAATGTTCGCATCGAAGCCTTGAACAGGGCTTGCTTCCAGCATATCAAGAGCTTTCCCTTTTGTTGGGTTCTCAAGCTGCGGTATATCAACTAAGACGACATCCGCTAATTCTTTTTGAGCTGTTAAAAATGCTGTAGTTGCTCCAGTAAAACCTGCTCCGATGACAGATACTTTTTTACGCTTGTTTGCCATTTCCTTTTTCCCCTTTAACTTTAAAGTTTAAGAATCAAGACAAGTTTTTGATGAGCTCGTCAGCAAACTCAGAACATTTTACTTCTGTTGCGCCATCCATTAATCTAGCAAAATCGTAAGTGACGACTTTAGATGCAATTGTTTTTTCAACAGATTGAATCACTAGATCAGCTGCTTCCTGCCAGCCAAGGTGCTCAAGTAACAGCACGCCTGATAGAAGAACAGAAGATGGATTCACTTTATCAAGACCAGCATACTTTGGTGCTGTTCCGTGAGTCGCTTCAAAAATAGCGTGTCCTGTTTCGTAGTTGATGTTCGCTCCTGGTGCGATACCAATTCCACCAACTTGTGCTGCAAGTGCATCAGAGATGTAATCTCCATTTAAGTTCATTGTAGCCACAACATCGAACTCAGCTGGACGAGTTAGGATTTGTTGAAGGAAAATATCTGCAATGCTGTCTTTGACAATGATTTTGCCAGCAGCTTCTGCTTCACTTTGCGCTTTGTTTGCCGCATCTTTTCCATCTTGTTCTACAATACGATCATATTGTGCCCATGTAAAGACTTTGTCGCCAAACTCTTTTTCAGCCACTTCGTAGCCCCAGTTTTTGAAGGCACCTTCTGTAAATTTCATGATGTTTCCTTTGTGAACAAGCGTCACAGATTTACGGCCTTGGTCAATTGCATATTGGATAGCCGCTCTGACAAGACGGGATGTTCCCTCTTCAGAAACTGGCTTGATTCCGATACCAGACGTTTCTGGGAAACGGATTTTGTTCACACCTAATTCGTTTTTCAAGAAGTCAATTAACTTCTTCACTTCGTCTGAACCTTTTGCATACTCGATACCAGCATAGATATCTTCTGTGTTCTCACGGAAGATCACCATATCTGTGTCTTCTGGACGTTTCACAGGAGAAGGTACACCTTTGAACCAGCGAACAGGACGTAAGCATGTGAATAAATCAAGCTCTTGTCTAAGTGCCACGTTTAATGAACGGATTCCTCCGCCAATTGGTGTTGTTAGTGGTCCTTTAATCGCAATTAAGTATTCACGAATATCTTCAAGCGTTTGCTCAGGAAGCCACTCTCCAGTTTTATTGTAAGCTTTCTCACCTGCATATACTTCTTTCCAAGTGATTTGCTTTTCACCTTTATATGCTTTTTCTACAGCTGCTTCAAGTACTCTTGATGCTGCTTTCCAAATGTCAGGACCGATTCCGTCCCCTTCGATAAACGGGATGATTGGATTATTTGGTACATTCAATACGCCGCCAGTAACTGTAATTTTTTCGCCTTGTGACAATGATATTACCTCCCAGGTTATGTAGTGAATATTTGAAACTTCTTGGCTTGATGTCTGCAAGCAAAAAAGTTTTTCACGTGATTCGTTTTTCTGTTGATATGGAGGCTGATTGGCCTTTTGAAATCAGCCCCCGCTTATTCTATAAACATTAGTCTCTTTCACTGATCGGAACAAAGGTTTGAAGATCAGGTCCAATGTAATCAGCTCTTGGACGGATGAGTCGGTTGTTGTCATATTGCTCTAGAATATGAGCAATCCATCCAGAGAATCGGCTGATCACGAAAATTGGTGTAAACAAGTCATGATCAATGCCAAGACTGTGATATACAGATGCAGAATAAAAATCAACATTTGGTGGAAGATTTTTCTCTGATGTCACGATTTCCTCTGCGCGAACAGACATTTCATACCATTTCGGCTCGCCAGTGAGGTTTGTTAAACGCTGGCTCATTTCTTTTAGATGCTTTGCACGCGGGTCACCTTGACGGTATACGCGGTGGCCAAAGCCCATAATTTTTTCTTTCTTCTCTAGCTTACCATGAATATAGGAATCTACGTTTTCAACTTCACCAATTTCTGAAAGCATCTTCATCACGCCTTCATTAGCGCCGCCATGAAGCGGTCCTTTCAGCGCACCGATAGCCGCTGTCACACCAGAGTAGATATCTGATAGTGTAGCAACACATACACGTGCTGTAAATGTCGATGCGTTTAATTCATGATCCGCATGTAGAATAAGCGCCTTATCAATGGCTTCAATTTCTACTGGTGACGGCTCTTCGCCATTTAGCATATACAAGAAGTTTGCAGCATAGCTGTATTCTTCTTTTGGCTGTACAGGCTCAAGTCCTTTGCGAATGCGTGAAAACGCAGCGACTAGTCCAGAAATTTTCGCCTGTAAGCGAATTGCCTTTCTGTAATTCGCTTCTTTGTCCATAATCTCTGATTCGTCATCGAGTAAACCTAGTAAGGATACTGCTGTACGAATCGCAGACATTGGATGAACCCCATCGAGCGAATAAGATTTAAAATGCTCAATGATTTCTTGCGGAATCTGAGCATTTTCATTGAGCTGCTGTTTTAATTCACTCAGCTCCTGCTCATTCGGCAGCTTTAAGTGCCATAACAGGTAGACAATTTCTTCGAATGTAGCTTTTTCAGTTAAATCATCGATATTGTACCCTACATAAGTAAGAGTATCATCAATAATTGAGCTTACGGATGAAGTTGTTGCCACGATACCTTCAAGACCTCTTGTTGCTGTCATGTTCAATCTCCCCTTTTTAAAAAGATTCCCCTTCGTTGCAGAATTCTCACTTTTTGAAAGCGCTATCCAATCCGAATAAGATGGCAGGTTCTGAAAAGAAAATGCTTACATTTACCTATACGGTTAGAGCGCTTTTAGCCTCATATCTCTTGTGTGATCAATGAGTTCAAAATTAAGCCTATTCCCATTATAAACAATAATCAGACATTTGTTAAATGTTTAACTATAATTTTTTTTGATATTTTTTTTTCCAGTCTCCCATATCAGGCATGGAATAAAGGGAATTTGCTTCTTTTAATATATTTAATTATGTTTTTTTGCAAAAGCTCACGCAAGAAAAAATTAAAAAAAGAAAGTGGCAAGAACCACTCTCTTTTCACCCGCTGAAAAATTTCACAGCCTGCATCGCCAAATAAGCAATTCCTGCCCCGATGAGCGGTCCAACAGCCACACCTTTAAATAAGCTGACTGCCAAAATGGTACCGAACACAAGCGCTGCCGTAATATGCGGATCATTTTCGAGTAGCACAATCCCGTTTTTTGCAATTAATGCTACTAATATACCCGCTCCAAGAGCTATCCAAGCATAGGAGGATTTCATCGCTTCTCCAAGCTGCTTAAATCCAATATCACCTGTTGCAATCGGGACCAGCACAGCAATGGTAATGACGGTCACTCCCCAATTAATACCTTTAGATTGGAGAACCGGGAAAATTTTTTGATCCAGGCCAATCAGCTTAATCGCGATCAGTACAGAGACCGCTAAAATTAACGAATTGTTTTTTGCAATAAGTGCAATAACGAGTAAAAGTACCAAAAATAAATTTGCTTGAGTAAACATACGCCGCTCCTTTCTTTCTTTTTATTGCGACCTTTTCATATTACTAATCTTTTTGAATAAAATGAAGTATCGGACATGCTTGTTTTTTGGAGGGGATTGTGTGAATCACGCCTATGTGGCCATTTTTCTGCGAAGTTTGATGATGATCAGCATTGCTGTTTTTGCTGTTGTCTTTTTATATCAGTCTTTTCCGTTTTTATATCCTTTTTGGATCGCCCTTATTGTGTCTTGTTTGATTCACCCTGCCGTATGCAAAATTGAAGAGATTACCGGGATGCCAAGAGGACTAGTTGTGGTCATTGTACTTTTGCTCTTTTTAGTCGCAGCCGCCGGCTTCATGACGCTTTTAGTTGCTGAAATCATTTCAGGAAGTGCTTATTTGGCAAAGGTACTGCCTGGCCATCTTGATCAATTGATTGGTATTGTAGAGCAATTTTTTACAGATAAAATTCTGCCTTTATATCATGATGTCACAGCCCAATTTAATACGCTTCAAGCAGGTCAAAAGGAATCCATTTTGGGACAAATTCAAGCACTCGGTGATGAAGCTGCCGCAAAAATCGGGACCTTTCTTTCAAAAACACTTGAGCTTATTCCGGCTTTTTTAGGTCTTTTGCCTGATGCAGCAGCCACTCTCTTATTTTCTGCTCTGGCAACTTTTTTTATCACGAAAGATTGGTTTACATTAAAAACATATGGCTCACGTATCTTTCCCGCAAAATGGATGCAGCATACACGCGCCATTTTATCTGAAATCAAAAAAGCCATTACCGGCTTTATGAAAGCCCAGCTTTTGCTTGTGGCCATGACGATTGGTATTGTATTGATTGGACTCATCATTTTAAAAGTCGAGCATGCCCTTGTGATTGCTTTATGTATTGGGTTTGTCGATTTACTTCCATATATCGGGAGCGGCACTGTTTTTCTACCGTGGATCATTTATTCTGCTATGACAGGAAATCTATCACTCGCCATCGGACTGGGTATTTTGTATATTGTTGTCCTCATTCAAAGACAAATATCAGAGCCAAAAGTCTTAAGCAAATCCATTGGACTTAATCCTTTAGCAACGCTTGTGGCGCTATTTGTCGGGTTAAAATGGTTTGGTTTTCTTGGACTTGTGATTGGCCCTGCTTCCCTTGTCGTGTGGCAGGCATTCCGTAATGCAGGAGTTTTCAGAGATATTTTTGAGTACATTCGGTATGGCATGCAAAAATAAAAGAGACCTAGGCTGAAGGTCTCTTTAGCGAATGATTGTATAGCGGTTGCGATTAGACAAGTTTCTAAGCCATCGTTCAAAAAGCGGCTTCATTCCCTTTCTCGTCACCGGAATGAGCAGCAAAGCCCCAATGAGATCCGATAAGAAGCCTGGAATGAGCAGCAGCAGACCGCCAATCAGAATACAAAAACCATCGACAATCGCTCCCCCTGGCATCTTGCCATATTGTAAATCTCGCTGTACCTTTTGGAAGGCTTCTATTCCTTGTTTTCTTGCGAAATAAGCACCTAATGCACTTGTCAGCACGATGAGCAGCATCGTTGGCAAAATGCCAATGATTTTACTTGAGATTAAAAATAAGCTAATTTCCACCGCAGGGAACAGAATTAATAATAGTAGAAAATATTTCTTCAACCATATCACCTCATGGGGTATCTTTCATCGAAAGTTGTTTACTTTTTTTAGTGTAACATAAAAAAAGAGAGGAGTCAGACAACTCCCCTCTTGGATGATTTAAAGGACGCTTGCACGGCCTTTGTAGATTGCTCCGCGTGCTGGATCTACTGTAATCTCTTCGCCTTCTTTTAATAGTGTTGTTGCGCTGTCAAGACCAACAATCACTGGAATGCCAAGGCTTAATCCAACAACAGCTGCATGGCTTGTTAAACCGCCTTCTTCTGTGATAAGGGCAGATGCTTTTTCTAAAGCTCCCATCATATCACGATCTGTGCAGTTTGCGACTAGGATCGCACCATCGTACATTTTTTCTTCTGCTTCTTTTCCGCTTTGTGCAATGACAACCGGTCCAAATGCAGATTTACGGCCAATACCTTGACCTTTCGCAATGATGTCACCGACAACATATACTTTCATTAAGTTCGTCGTACCTGTTTCACCAACTGGCACACCTGCTGTAATCACGATTAAATCACCATGTCTTACATAGCCTGTTTCAATAGACTTTTCTACTGCATTCTCAAGCATTTCATCAGTAGACGTCGTTTTTGATCCGCTCTTTGCAAATACACCGAATACGAGTGAAAGCTTTCTTGCCACTGATTCGTTTGCTGTAACTGCTACGATTGGTGCTTTTGGTCTATATTTTGAAATCATTCTTGCTGTATGTCCGCTTTCCGTAGGCGTCACAATTGCTGCCACATCAAGCTTCATTGCTGTATGTGCAACAGATTGACCGATCGCATCTGTAATGCTGACTTCTACTTCTTCGCTTCTGCGAGAAAGAATTGCTTTATAGTTAAGTGCTTCTTCTGAACGCGATGCAATGTTATGCATCGTTTGTACAGCTTCTACTGGATATGTTCCTGCTGCTGTTTCACCAGAAAGCATAATCGCATCTGTACCGTCAAAAATAGCATTTGCCACGTCACTTGCTTCCGCGCGGGTTGGACGAGGGTTACGCTGCATGCTATCCAGCATTTGAGTCGCTGTGATGACAGGCTTGCCTAAACGATTGCATTTTTTGATCAGCATTTTTTGAACAAGCGGTACTTCCTCTGCCGGGATCTCTACACCAAGATCTCCACGAGCAACCATTAAACCGTCAGATACCTCAAGGATCTCGTCGATGTTATCAACACCCTCTTGGTTTTCAATCTTAGGAATGATTTGAATATCAGTCGCATTGTTCTTTTCAAGAAGCTCACGAATTTCAAGAACATCAGAAGCTCGTCTAACAAAAGAAGCTGCGATGAAATCGACGCCTTGTTCAATTCCAAACAGAATATCATTGGCATCCTTTTCTGTAATACCTGGAAGGTTCACACTGACGCCAGGTATGTTGACGCCTTTTTTGTTTTTGAGCGTGCCTGTATTCATGACTTTAGTGACGATTTCTTTGCGGTCCATGTTAATTTCTTTTACTTCTAAACCAATCAGACCATCATCTAATAGAATCGTTGAGCCCACTTCTACATCATGAATTAAATCTTCGTACGTCACACTAATTTTTTCCGTATTTCCAACAATGTCTTCCATACTCACGATAAGATCAGCACCAGCGACTAGCTCAATTGAGCCGTTTTCAACTGTACGTGTACGGATCTCTGGACCTTTTGTATCTAGAAGGATCGCAATGTCCTTGCCTAATGTTTTACCTGCTTTACGTATGTTTTCAATGCGTGCACCATGCTCTTCAAAATCTCCGTGGGAGAAGTTTAGTCTGGCTACATTCATTCCTGCTTCAATCAATTCAGTCAGCTTTTCAATGCTTTCACTTGCTGGACCGATTGTACAAACGATTTTTGTCTTTCTCATTACTGTTCCTCCTAAGGTCTTCTCGTTTTATATAGAGAGCTCTTGTGAAAGTCGGTACATATTTTTATCGACTGTATGTTTTTTATCTAAGATTTCTAAAATATCGTGATGGACAAGTTCATTGCTTTGAATGCCTACACAGCGTCCGCCTTTTCCTTCAAGGAGAAGCTCGACTGCGTATGCTCCTAAACGGCTTGCCAGTACACGGTCAAAGGCACTAGGAGAACCTCCGCGCTGAATATGTCCTAAGACAGATACACGTGTTTCAAGGCTTGTCTCCTCTTCAATCCGCTTACCAAATTCAACACCGCTGCCTACGCCTTCTGCAACGATAATAATACTATGCTTCTTGCCGCGCTCGTGACCTCTTCTTAACCTAGCAATAATTTCGTCCATGTCATAGTCTGCTTCAGGAATCAAAATAGATTCGGCTCCGCCCGCAAGACCTGACCAAAGGGCAATATCACCAGCATGTCTTCCCATTACTTCCACTACGTATGTACGTTCATGAGATGTGGCTGTATCACGAATTTTATCAATGGCATCAATGACAGTATTCAGTGCTGTATCAAAGCCGATAGTGAAATCAGTACCTGGAATATCGTTGTCAATCGTGCCAGGGACACCTACACATGGAAAACCGAGCTCTGTTAATTTCTTCGCTCCCATAAATGACCCGTCTCCACCAATGACTACAAGCCCTTCAATACCGAATTTTTTTAAGTTTTCAATTCCCTTTTCACGACCTTCAACTGTCTTGAATTCAGGACATCTTGCCGTGTAAAGTTTTGTTCCTCCACGATGAATGATATCGCCAACTGAACCTATTTCGAGTTTCTCAATTTTACCGTTAATTAGACCTGAGTATCCATTATAAATACCGTAAACTTCAACATTATGGTAAATTGCTTTCCTTACAACTGCGCGCACAGCTGCATTCATTCCTGGGGAATCCCCACCGCTTGTTAAAACTCCTATACGCTTCATCTTTTTCACCTCAGAGACCATATATGAATTAAACATACCATTTCCACTGCTTGAAAACAATCATGAGCAAATTTGGATGTTTTCAATACGAATTTCTAAAACCGTACTTATTATACAATTAAATAAACCGTTTTTAAACAAAAGTTAAGAACGTCATGAAAGAAAATCTCTCTGAAATCTTTAGAGGCAAGTACTATAAACCTTATCATATCAAGGTTTTCAGACGTTTCAAATTTTATGAAAACAAAAGAAAATTATTTTCAAATAGCGCTTACATGAGGTCGGTTTTCATGAAAAAAGATGAAAAAAATAAACGCCAGCCAAAAAGGCTGTACGTTTATTTAGTTTACCCCAATATATTGATTTTCAATCGATACTTTCCCGATTGCTTTGTATTTTTCATATCTTTGTTCGACTAGTTCTTCAGGTGTTAGTTTGAGCAAAGATGTAAGTGATTGTTTTAATACATTTTCCATGTAGGCTGCTTGTTGTTTCACGTCTCGATGTGCTCCACCTTGCACTTCTTTAATAACATCATCTATAATATCTAATTCTTTTAGGTCTGGAGCGGTAATTTTCATTGATTCTGCAGCTTTTTTTGCAAGTGATGAGTCCTTCCAGAGCAGTGCTGCTGCACCTTCAGGTGAAATCACTGAATACGTTGAGTTTTCTAGCATGAATAGGTGGTTTCCTACGCCTAGGCCTAGTGCGCCGCCGCTTCCGCCTTCTCCAATGACAATACAGACAACTGGTACACGAAGTCCTGCCATTTCGAATAGGTTTTTCGCAATTGCTTCACTTTGTCCGCGCTCTTCAGCAGCTTTACCAGGATAAGCTCCTTTTGTATCAATAAAGCAAATGATCGGGCGATTAAATTTATCTGCTTGTTTCATCAAACGCAGCGCTTTACGGTAGCCTTCTGGATGAGGCATTCCGAAATTACGGCGCAAGTTTTCTTTTGTATCTTTACCGCGCTGATGGCCAATAACAGTGACAGGAAGCCCTTTAAACGTGGCAATTCCTCCAACGATCGCTTCATCATCACCATAAAAACGGTCACCGTGACATTCGAAAAAGTTGTCAAACAGCTCTTGAATGTAATCGAGAGTTGTTGGGCGCATTGCATGCCGAGCAATCTGCACTCTGTCCCACGGCTTTAAATTTGTATAAATGTCTGCTTCAAGCTTGCTCAAACGTGTTTCAAGGCGCTCAATTTCTGCACTTAAATCCATTTCTGAGTTTTGTGTGAACTTTTTCAGTTCATCAATTTTCGCTCGAAGTTCAATGACAGGTTTTTCAAATTCTAGTTCTCCAGCCACTCTCGTTCACCTCCTGTGCTGTGTAGCGCTAAGATTCGGCCTAGTGTTTCTTTCATTTCTGCACGATGGATGACAGCATCAAGCTGTCCATGCTTCATTAAAAATTCAGCCGTTTGGAAGTCCTCTGGCAGGTCTTCACGAATCGTTTGTTCAATGATTCTTCGGCCTGCAAAACCAATTAAAGCACCCGGTTCTGCAAAGTTGTAATCACCGAGAGACGCAAAACTAGCTGATACACCGCCAGTTGTTGGGTTCGTCATCACAGAGATAATCAAACCTTGATCCTCGCTGAACAGTTTTAATGCTGAACTTGTTTTTGCCATCTGCATCAGACTGAGAATTCCCTCTTGCATTCTCGCTCCACCAGATGCAGTAAAGATAATAAATGGCACCTTGTCCGCTTTTGCTTTCTCAATCGCCAGTGTGATCTTTTCACCAACAACCGATCCCATGCTACCCATACGGAACGTGGCATCCATGACAGCAATCACAGCACTTTGGCCTTCAATCTCACCTTTACCTGTGACAATGGCTTCATTCAAAGATGTTTTTTCTCTGTCTTTCTCAAGCTTTTCTTCGTAGCCTGGGAAACCGAGCGGGTTTGCTGAAATGAGGTGCCCGTTAAATTCTTCAAATGTGCCTTCATCTACAAGGCTTTCGATACGCTGTTTTGCATTCATTTGCAAATGTCTGCCGCAATTCATACAAACACGTAAATTTTTATCTAGTTCTTTGGTGAGCATTATTTTTTTACATTGCGGACATTTGGTCATGATGCCTTCAGGCACATCTTGGCTTGCCTGTTCAGAGGGTACAGATGCATATTTTTTCTTTTTACTGAAAATATTCTTAATTGACAAATGACTACCTCCCTTTTTGAAGGGTTTTTTCTTTACACGCACATCCACTATTATAGGACATGTCATAACTGTACCGAAACTATTGTACTTTTTTTGTCAAACGCTGTCATCCTTCATTCAATTTTTTCAGTGGGGAATTGATGAGAAATGAGTAGGTGTTTGGGGCGCTGAGCAGTTGATATGTTTGAATTGTGAACGTCTACAAAAAAATCTCATTCCGGATGAAAAAATTTTCGCGTAAGAGAGGAAATGGTGCACGTTTTTCCTCCAATTTCAGAAAGAACGTGCACACTTTTCCAGTTGATTATTCGCCGATAATCGTTAATTTTCTTGTTTTTTCAGCGACCGCTTCTGGGTCGACTTTGATTCTCGCAACACCAGTTTCCATTGCTGCTTTTGCCACCGCTTTTGCTACCGCTGGTGCCACGCGTGCATCAAATGGTGCAGGGATGACATATTCAGCTGACAATTCTTCCTCTGAAACAAGAGAAGCAATCGCTTCAACAGCTGCGATTTTCATTTCTTCGTTAATGTGAGTTGCACGTACATCTAATGCTCCGCGGAAAATTCCTGGGAATGCCAGTACGTTGTTCACTTGGTTCGGAAAGTCAGAACGGCCAGTTCCTACAACACTTGCACCTGCTGCATGTGCATCTTCTGGCATAATCTCTGGATTTGGATTAGCCATAGCAAAGATGACAGGATCTTTTGCCATTTTTCCAACCATTTCTTTTGTTAAAGCGCCTGCTACAGAAACCCCGATAAAGACGTCTGCGCCTTCAATGACTTCTTCTAATGAACCTTCTTTGCGGTCTTGGTTCGTGAATTTAGCTACTTCGTTTTTCACTGCATTCATACCATTCGAGCGGCCTTCGTAAATGGCACCTTTCGTATCACACATAATGATATCACGTACACCGAAATGATAAAGAAGTTTGATAATCGCAATTCCTGCTGCCCCGGCGCCGTTTGCCACTACTTTGATTGAAGACATAGATTTTCCAGAAAGCTTCAGTGCATTCACAAGTCCTGCTACTGTCACAATGGCTGTTCCGTGCTGATCATCGTGGAAAACTGGAATGTTTGTCTCTTTTTTCAAGCGCTCTTCAATGATAAAGCAGTTAGGAGCTGCAATATCTTCAAGGTTCACACCGCCAAAAGTCGGCTCAAGAAGCTTCACTGTTTCAACGATTTTGTCTACATCGTTCGTTGCAAGCGCGATTGGGAAGGCATCTACGCCTGCAAAGCTTTTGAATAATACGGCTTTCCCTTCCATTACTGGAAGAGATGCTTCTGCACCAATATTTCCAAGCCCTAAAACAGCGCTTCCGTCTGTGACAACAGCGACCATATTGCCTTTCATTGTATAATCATACACTTTGCTTGTGTCGTCATAAATATCTTTACATGGTTCTGCAACACCAGGTGAATAAGCCAAGCTCAAGTCTTTTGCATTTTTCACTTGTACTTTTGATTTTGATTCGAGTTTGCCTTGATTCTCTTTGTGCATATGTAATGCTTCTTCTCTTAATGACATGTGATAAACACTCCTTCAAGTGGAAAATGATTTAATGATTTGCTAAATTGATAAGCACATACTGGCAGTTTTAAATACACAGAATCTTTAAAATGATAACACAATAGGTGAATTTGTAAAACATATTCAGGCGATTTGTCATCATTTAATCACAACGTTTTGTTCACCGAGCAGCTCTTTTAACTGGAAAATCACAGCATGATCTGCATGAACTTTGTATGCATCTGGAAGTCTCATCGTCTTTTTTTGCTTCTCATAATACAAATAGACATCTGCTTCTCCGCTGTGCATCGAAAGGACTCGTTTTACTTGCTCTAGCAGCTCCTGCGTATGATTCTCTTCTTTCACCCGAATGTAGACAGACTCTTTTCTTTTTACGTCCATCTCTTCAAGCAAAGCAGCTTCTTGCACGATGATTTGACTGCTGTCATTTCTGACTTCTACTCTGCCTTCCACATAAAGCATGGTGCCCTCCTCAAGTAAGGGGGACAGCTTTCTAAATTGCTCTGGAAAGACGACGCCTTCCATTTCTCCCGTTTCATCCCCAAATGTAACAAATGCCATCGATTGTCCATTTTTTGTCCGAATCGATTTCACTTTTGTCAAAAGACCACCCATTGAAATCTTCCGCTTAATATAGGAAGAAAGTCTGATTATTTCCACTGCACCATTCTCTCTTAAGCGGTCTCGGTATGCTTGTACTGGGTGATTTGATAAATATAACCCGAGTGCCTCTTTTTCAAATTGCAGGAGATCAACAAGCGGCATTTCTTCTATCTCCGCATATTTTGGCTTAATGGAGAAGGTTGTATCCCCAAGAAAGTCCAGCTGATCCTCAGGATTTAAAAATGACACGTGGTCTAACGCAATATCTATCGATGCTAATAACGAAGCACGATTGGGATAAAACTCATCCATCGCCCCTGAAAAAATGAGCGCTTCAATCGTTTTTCGGTTGACACTCTTTGGTGATACTCTTGCGCAAAAATCGAATAAATCTTCAAACGGCTTTTCCTGTCTTGCTCTGTATATATCCTTTACAGCTGACACTCCGACATTTTTAATCGCTCTTAAGCTGTAGCGGATCTCCCCTTTTTCAACCGTAAATGGAAACTCACTCTTATTAATAGAAGGCTTCAACACAGATATCCCTTTTTCCTTCGCCTCATAGAAATATTGAGCAATTTTGTCTTCATTTCCAATTACACTCGTTAAAAGACCGCACATAAAATATAACGGATAATGCGCTTTTAAATAAGCAAGCTGAAAGCCAATCATGCTATATGCAACAGCATGGCTTCTATTAAAACCATAGTTTGCAAATTTGACGATTAAGTCATAAACGTCATTTGCAATGTTAACAGGATACTCCTTTTTTAGGCATCCTTCAACAAAATGGCTTCGCTCTTCATCAAGGACCTTTTTATCCTTCTTCGAAACAGCTCTTCTTAATAGATCTGCCTCGCCCAGCTGAAAACCAGCCATCTTCGCTGCAATCAGCATGATTTGCTCCTGATAGACGATGACCCCATATGTATCCTTTAATATGTCATACAAATCAGGATGAGGGTAGGAGACCTTAACTCGGCCATGCTTTCGGTCGATAAAAAGCGGGATATTTTCCATTGGACCTGGACGATAGAGGGCATTGACCGCTACGATATCTTCTAAACTAGACGGCTTCAGACGTCTCAGCACCTGACGCATTCCCTGTGATTCAAGCTGGAATATTCCAGTTGTATCGCCCGCAGATAACAATTCAAACGTTTTCTGATCCTCATATGAAATGTCACTAAAGTTAATGTGGACGTTTTCCTGTCTTTCAATCTGGTTTTTAATGGATTCAATTAATGTTAAGTTTCTGAGTCCTAAGAAGTCCATCTTTAAAAGTCCGAGATCTTCTAAATAATTCATGGCATACTGCGTTAAATACACACCTTCATGGCCGTCTTGAATCGGAACGACCTCTGTCAGCGGCTCTTCGCTCAGCACAACACCAGCTGCATGTGTCGAGGTGTGTCTCGGTAAGCCTTCTACCTTTAAAGCAGTTTGGAAGACCTTTCGAAGCTCTTCAGATTGCTGAAGCATCGTTTTTAATTCAGGAGATGCAGTCACCGCTTCTTTCAGCGTCGTTCCTGGCTTTGATGGAATCAGCTTGGCAAGACGGTCCGCTGCCTTTGAATCGATTCCCATCACACGTCCAACATCCCTTAATGCAGCCTTTGCTGCAAGTGTTCCAAACGTGACAATTTGCGCCACATGCATGTCTCCGTATTTATCTTTTACATAAGAAATGATTTCGTCTCTTCTCGTGTCGGGGAAATCAATATCAATATCTGGCATACTGATTCGCTCTGGATTTAAGAAGCGCTCAAATAAAAGACCGTGACGGATCGGATCGACATCCGTAATAAACAGAACATATGCAACAAGTGAACCCGCTGCTGACCCCCGTCCAGGGCCTGTGACAATCCCTCTGTCATGCGCATACTTCATAAAATCCCACACAATGAGAAAATAATCACTGAAATTCATTTTTTGGATAATGCTCAGCTCATATTCAAGCCTTTTGACATACATGTCATGTGAAGCAATCTTTCTTTGCTTCATTCCTTCTGCGCACACTCTGCGTAAAAACTGATCTGCTGTTGATTGATCAGGAGTTGGATAGGAAGGGAGTTTTGTTTGCCCAAGATTTAAATCGACCTCGCAGCGGTCTGCAATCTCCACCGTTCTTGTCAGCAGCTCTCGATCATCACTATACCATTCCAACATTTCTTCAAAGGATCTGAAATGCTTTTCTCCTCGGTCTTCCTCTATCTCTGAAAGCTGATCCCCTGCTTTAATAGCCTTTAAACACGTATAAGCCATTTTATCCTCTCGATTGATGTAGTGAACATCCCCCGTCGCAACAAGAGGTATGTCCACACTTTGTGAGACATCCCGCAGTTTGCTGGTGAGCGATTCGTCCTGCTGAAATGGCTGAAGTGCGATGTACACATGACCCTCGCCGAATATATGCTTCAATTGTTTTGCAGCTTCACACGCTTCTTCTATTTGATCATGCTGCAAAAGCGTTTCAATATACCCAGATGCGCCTGGTGTGATCGCAATGAGCCCGCGATGATAGCTTTTGAGCCATTTTTCTTTCAGTCCGGCTTTTGATTTTGATTTCAGCACACTGCTGATTTTGATCAGGTTTTGATAGCCTTCGTTGTTTTTTGCAAGGAGTACCAAGGGATAAGCCTCTGTCTCTTGTTCATCTATGAAGACAGAAGCTGTTAAACCGATAACCGGCTTGATGCCATGTTTATTACATTCCTTATAAAATTCAACCGTTCCATACATCACATGGTCATCGGTAAGAGCGAGCGCCTTGCAGCCAAGTTCTTTTGCTTTCAGTACAAGCTCCTTTACTTTAGCTGCACTGCTTAACAAGCTGTATCCACTGTGGACCTGAAGATGAACATAAGACATGCTAAATCCACTCCTTTCGTCTAAAGTCATTCTTTCATTATAAAACGCGATGCGATGAGAAACAAATGTTCTTTCTTTTCTGTCCGTTCATACTTGTCCAGCACACACCATATATTGAATAGAGTGAGGTGGACAAAATGGATGTGAAGGAAGCTTTTATTCCGAATTTTATCAGCTGTTATTTTATCGCCCTTGGGGTCATTTTGGGTGGTGCGATCATAGGCGGTGTTGGTGCGTATTTATCTGGTCAGCCGCCTTTATCCATTATTACTAGTCTTGCCAACCGTTTAAAGATTTGGGCGCTTGTCGCCGCTATCGGCGGAACATTTGATGCTGTTTATAGCTTTGAACGAGGCATTTTCGAAGGAAACACACGTGATATTTTCAAGCAGATTTTATTAATTATCTCTGCCATGGGCGGCGCACAAACGGGGTATCTCATTATTACGTGGCTCACCCAGGAGCATGTGTCATCATGAGGGTGCCGGAGCTGTATAAACGCCCAGGCTGGCAGCGTTTTTTTGCAGGAATGATGTTTGGTGCGATTGTAAGCTGGCTCATTTTTCTCTTTACATACGGAACCTTTCAGGAAAAGCAAGTGACACTGCTGAGAAGCCAGCAGCATCATATGGACAGTTTGAAGGAACAAATCACACTCTATCGGGAAGATTTGCATAAGTTAAATGAGGATAATAAGAAGCGGCTGCTGATCCAAAGCGTAGATGTTCATCTCGTGAATCGTGAGCAATATAAAATCCCAGAACCAGATACGCTAAAGTTTGAAGATCAGGTCAAGGAGGATATCTCAGAAGTCATTACCAAGGATATTGAAAGTGTCTATAAAACAAAGGAATTACTAAAACGGACAGTGGAGAATAAAGAATATACCATTCGGGAAAAGGCATACCGAGCGAAAGTGACAGAGCTGACAATTTATACGAAGCTTTCACTTGAAGTACGTATTTCATTTGCTGAATAAAGAGGTTGTGGAATTTTTATGAATTTCTGCCCTCAATGATCGCTTTTTACGCTTCATTTTTATACACTAAAAGTAGAACGAGATCTTAAATAGAAAGAGGTGAGGACAATGGAGGTTTACAGCTATCGTCAAATGGCACGAGACAAAGCAAGCCGGATCAAAGACGGCATGTGTGCTTATGCTGAGACAGAAATGATGGCTCATTTAATTAAAAAAGAATTAAAGCATCAAAATCTCCAAGCCTATGAAGATTCAACAGACATCGGCTGCTGGTTTATCCCTGTATGCAAGTAACCCTTTTCTCCATGACAAAAAAGAGAGAAGGGACTTCCTATCCCTCCTCTCTTATGATGATGATTTACATACTTCTTCTAAATCACGCAAAATCTCATCTGCTACGGCCCAATCATAAATGGACGCACCGGCTGCAAGCGGGTGGCCGCCTCCATGATATTTTTTCGCAATGGTGTTAATGACGACACCTTTAGAGCGGAATCTGACACGAATCTGATCGTTTTCTTCCACAAAAAAGACCCATGCCTTAATGCCTGCAATATTTCCTAGTGTCCCAACAAGCTGTGAAGCCTGCTGCGCTGTTGTTTGGAACGATTCCAAAATTTCACGCTTAATGAACACAGATGCAACCCCGTTCTCTGACAAAGAAATATGTTGAAAAATATAGCCATTTAATTTCACAACATTCAAATCTGTCTCATACAATTGATTGAAAAGATCTGAAGATGAAAACGGATATTCGATGAGTTCCCCTGCATATTTGAGTGTCTTTTTCGTTGTGTTTGGGAAAAGGAAGCGGCCTGTGTCTCCTACAATGCCGGCATAGATCAATTCAGCCGCCTTTGTATTCAGCTGATATCCTTCTTCTTTCCCCTCTAAGTACAATTCATAAATCATCTCGCTCACAGAGCTTGCCTCTGTATCCACCCAAAGCAAATCACCATAAGGATCTTCATTCGGGTGATGGTCGATTTTCATCAGTTTATCGCCCATTAAATAGCGATGATCATCAATTCTTGCTTGATTGGCCGTATCACAGACAATGACAAGGGCCCCTTTATACACGTCGTCTGGTACCTCATCGAGTTCATATAAAAATGAAAGGGATGGCTCAGGGGTTCCTGTCGCATAAATATTTTTTTCTGGATAGGTGGCACGCAAGATTTCCGTAAGGCCGCACTGCGATCCATACGCGTCAGGATCTGGTCTTACATGTCTATGAATGATGATGGTGTCATATAATGATATGGTTCTAATCAGTTCTTTTTTCATAAAAACTCCTTCTCATGCGATACTCTTTTTATTATTAAATCATAATCTATCGTGACGGAAAAGTGAGGAATAGACAATTTATTCTAGTAAGCAAGCCTATTTACGTTTAAAATAGGGTTGTAACCACTTACAATGGAGGCTTGGCACATGCTTGTTTTGATTGTGTTTATTATTTGTTCTGCCATGTTTTATTTATACTACAAAGCAAAAAATGTCCGTACGAACCGGCCAGTTGAGAAAAAATTCTGGTCGGCGAAATCCAGTATGGCCCTTGGCTGCTTTGTCCTGCTCTTCGGTGTGAATCAATTATTTTTAAACCGCTCGTCACTCGCATTTGTCATTGGATTTATTTTTGTTGCTGTCGGTATCGGCAGTACATGGGCAGGATATAAAGCCTACAAGCATTACCTTCCGCTCTTTTTAAAGGAAGGCGAAAAAGATCACGCGTAATAAGGAAAGGGGCGACATGGGTTCGCCCTTTTTATCATTATCCCCTCTCCATCAGTTGCACCATCAGCATCGCTTTACCTACGATATTCGATTGGTGATAAACCTCGACTTCCAGCTTTCCAAACTTGCGCCCTACTTCTAAAATATTCGGCTTGATCTGGATTGTGGATTCCATTTGGACTGGTTTTAAGAAGTAGACAGAAAGACTCTCGACGATCAGCTCGCCCTTTTTATGAGATTTTAAGAAGCGGTTGGCTGATTCGATTAAAATTTGTGTGAACACCCCATATGAAATGTTTCCAAGCTGGTTCGTCATTTGCGGGGTGACCTCGTATTGATAAACCGCATCTGCTTTTGGTTTTTCTGTATCAGTTTCTTTAAACCCTCTTGAGACAACATCATCCAGCTTTTCTCCGACCTGCGGCTGTTTTTGAATCATTTGGAGCGCCTTGAGCACATCCTGACGGCTGATCATCCCGATCAGCTTCACATGATCATCCACAACTGGCAGCACCTCAATGCCTTCCCACACCATCATTTGTGCAGCAGAGGCGACAGATGTTTTGCCAATGACCGTCAGCGGATTTTTCGTCATTACCTTTTCAATCGGTGTGGAGCGGTCATGCCCCGCAATATCCTTTGAGGTGAGGATTCCGTGAATCTTCATTTGATCATCTGCGACCGGGAAACGGCCGTGACCAGTTTCATAATTCTTTTCATACCATTTTTCAAGCTTATCCTCTGGTGATAAATACACAGTGCGTTCAATCGGCGTTAAAATATCTTCTACAAGCACAATCTCTTTTTTAATTAATTGGTCATAAATGGCTCTGTTAATGAGAGCCGCTACGGTAAATGTATCGTAGCTTGTCGATAAAATTGGCAGCTCTAGCTCATCTGCAAGCTGAATGATTTCATCATCTGTTGAGAATCCGCCTGTGACCAGCACAGCCGCCCCTGCCTCTAATGCCTGCTTATGGGCATTGATCCGGTTTCCGACGATAAGCAAGTTGCCAGCTGCCGTATAGCGCATCATCGCATCCAGCTCCATCGCTCCGATGACAAATTTATTTAACGTTTTATGTAAGCCTGCTCGTCCTCCAAGCACCTGTCCATCAATGACATTGACCACTTCTGCATATGTCAGTTTTTCAATATTTTCTTTTTTCTTCTGTTCAATTCGAATGGTGCCGACTCGTTCAATGGTACTGACGAATCCTTTATTTTCAGCATCTTTGATGGCCCGGTAAGCGGTGCCTTCACTCACTTTCATTTCTTTCGCTATGCGCCGGACAGAAATTTTCTCCCCGACATCTAATGAATCAATATACGATAAAATTTGCTCATGCTTTGTCGCCAATCCCGTTCACCCTTTTTGTTTTCAGCGTTTTCATCTATGTTTCATTATAAGGGCAGGAGGCTTTTAATAGCAATTTGTCTTTTCTTTCGGCAGATGAAGGCAAACAAAAAAGCCGGCATTTGTGTGCCAGCTTTTTTCATATGAGGATTAAATCTCGATTGATTCCCCGCTGTTTAACACATGACCGACTCCGCCATGCAGGCTGTCTGCAAATGCATGCGGATCCTGTTCAATTGGCGGGAATGTGCTGTAGTGAATCGGAACGACCTGCTTTGCCCGCAGCCATTCTGCTGCGATTCTTGCATCTTCCGGTCCCATCGTGAAGTTATCACCAATTGGAAGGAATGCGAGCTCAATATGATTCAGCTCACCAATTAGTTTCATATCTGAAAAGAGTGCAGTGTCTCCAGCATGATAAATTGTTTTGCCCTCTGCGGTAAATAAAATACCTGATGGCATCCCTGTATACGTAATCGTCTGTGCCTCTTCATCAATGACAGCTGAACCGTGGAACGCTTGCGTAAGCTTCACTTTACCAAATTCAAACTCACGTCCGCCTCCAATAGAAAGCGGGTGCGTTTTCACCCCTTGCCAGCTTAAATACGTGGCAAGTTCGAAAGGCGCGACAACAAGTGCATCATTGTTTTTAGCGATTTCAATGGTGTCACCGATGTGATCTCCATGTCCATGTGTCAGCAAAATGACATCTGCTTTCACATCTTGCGGTTTGATATCTGTGTGCTTATTTCCGTTTAAAAATGGGTCAATCCAAATATGGTATCCGTTTGTTTCAATGTGTACAACTGAATGTCCATGATATGTAGCTTTCATGTAGTATATCCACCTTTCAATTTTGATCTCATATCATTTATTCCCTCTATAAAAAGCTGAAAAACTTAATGCCTGTGAATGACGTTAAGACCACCTGTTGCTTCAATGACGGTCCCTGTAATGAGGTCTGAACGGTCATCACATAGAAATGAGATGATACGTCCTATATCCTCTCCAGTACCAGACCTGCCTATCGGCGTTTCATCATCTTTGACCTGACGTGCTTCCTCTATTGTCGATTCTTTCATCTCTCCTACGATTTTGCCTGGACAAACCATATTGGCGGTGATGCCGTTTTCGGCTTCTTCAATCGCAATGGTTTTCGTCAATGACGCAAGGCCCACTTTTGCCGCTCCAAAGGCTGATCTGTGCATCCAGCCTGGCGCATGGTCTGCACCTTGGAAGCCATAAGTGATAATACGGCCAAAGCCTTGTTTTCTCATCATTGGGATGACCATTCGGAATAAATGGAATACTGCTGATAAGTTACCTTCCATCATTTTGTACCATTCATCTTCAGAGTAATCCGCCAGTTTTTTTCGTTCAAAAATGTAAGGACCAGCATTATTAATTAAGGCATCAATCCGCCCAAATCGCTCTGCTGCCAGCTCTACCATGTTTTTTAAATCTTCTTTTTTTGTCACATCACCTTGGACAAATTGAAGCTTATCTTCGTACTGCTGTAATTCTTCTTTCATCTGCCGGACAGCTTCATCATCACTTCGATAATTCACTGTCACAGAATACCCCATATTCAGTAAAGACTCGGTGACTTTCCGGCCAAGTCCTTTAGAACCCGCTGTTATTAATGCGTGTCGCACACAATCTCCTCCTAAAACAAAGGTTGCAAGTTCACGTGTTTCTTATCTTATCTTTTACTTTACTATAAACCGGCATCTGGCGCACTTATGAACCCTTTATCGATATGAGTAAAACAGTATAGGGTGATTCATCCACTTTTTCAGATCCCATGAGCCATGGATATCGAGAAGCAACGAAACAAAACGATAGCATTCTCTCACCTCATGAAGATCACGAGGAAGTGGACAAATTTCTTCATAGCCCAATTGGACATCGCGGGCAGCTTCTTTCGTCAAAAGGTATTCCAATGCAATAAAATCAAACGCAGCTGGTCCATATACGACATATTCTGTATCAACTAAACTCGTTACTTGATCATCTTTTTCAATATATTGAGACGGATCTAAATCAATTAAAATGAGACTGGCTGAATCAGGAGGCTTCAGCTTTTCAATCTTTTGCGGCACAATTTCTGCATAACAGTGAAATTCAGTCTGATCAGCATAATAACGCTCTATGAGTTTGGGTACAACCTTTTTTAACACCGCATGAAATTCTCTCAAATGTTTCTTTTCAGCTCCGTATACTGCACCAAAAAAGTCAGTACGATATGAATGAAGTTGTGCTAGTTTCCTCCCATAATCCTTATAAAAGTCTGATGAACGTCCCTCAAAAGATGTAAAAGGTGTTCCTTCTACTTTTTCCATTACATAAAAATGTCTCCCTGCCTTCTTCACTTTACGAACAACTTCTGGAATATGAAAGGAATTCGTATGAGACAGCTTTTGATTGATTTGATTGATATGCTCTTGTACAGTACGTTCATCTACTCCATAGATCATATTGATCCCAGACACAAATTCACTTTCTTCTCTTACAGTTTTAGGAGATTTGATCACATATTCCGTTTTATCTTGTAAGGAGATCAGCCACACATCATTGGCCCGTCCGTCATATTGTTCTCCTAACGTTTTCACTGATACGATCGGTTGATGAAACAAAGCCTCAAGCGTTTTCTTCATGATCTGCTGTCACTTCCTTTTCTGCTTGACGCTGGTATGCTTTCATTTTCTCCAATGGTCATTAATCTCCTTTTTCCATGACAAAAAAACCATCCGTATAAACGAATGGTTTTGGTAAGTTATGCCAGACAGGCTTTTGCTTTTTCTAAAGCGAGCTGGATTTGTTTGAATCCAGTTCCGCCTGCACTTGTTCTTTTTTCAACCGCCACATACGGATCAAGAACAGTGTAAATGTCTTGTTCAAAAAGCTCGCTTGCTTCTGTAAAAGTTTCAAAAGGAAGGTCACTTAAGTAGATGCCTTTTTGAATACATGTATACACAAGCTTGCCAACGATTTCGTGCGCTTCACGGAATGGCATGCCTTTTTTCGCAAGGTAGTCTGCCACTTCTGTCGCATTTGAGAAATCTTCTTTTGTTGCCTTTTTCATGACATCTTCGTTCACTGTCATCGTTTGAATCATACCTGTGAAGATTTGCAGGCTGCCAGCGATGGTTTTCACTGTATCAAACATGCCTTCCTTATCTTCTTGCAGGTCTTTGTTATACGTAAGCGGCAAGCCTTTCATAATCGTGAGAAGCCCCATCAGGTTGCCATACACACGGCCTGTTTTCCCGCGGATTAATTCAGCCATATCCGGGTTTTTCTTCTGCGGCATCATGCTGCTGCCTGTTGCATACGTATCATCGAGTTCAATGAATTTGAATTCTTGCGAGCACCATAAAATGATTTCCTCACAAAAACGTGAGAGGTGCATCATCACAAGACTGCTATTAGACAAAAACTCTAAAATGAAGTCCCGATCACTCACACCATCAAGGCTGTTTTCGTAAATGTGTTCAAAGCCAAGCTGCTCTGCAGTATATTCACGATCAATCGGGAATGTCGTTCCTGCTAACGCTCCGCATCCAAGCGGAGATACGTTAATTCGCTTCAATGAATCTTGAAAGCGCGCTTTGTCACGCTCAAGCATCCAAAAATAGGCGAGCATATGATGGGCAAACGAAATAGGCTGTGCACGCTGCAGGTGCGTATATCCTGGGAAAATCGTTTCAACGTGCTGTTCTGCCTTTTCTACAAGCACCGTTTGAAAGGAAGAGATCAGTTCAATGATATGCTCTACTTGGTTATTCAAATATAAGTGCATATCAGTTGCGACCTGATCATTCCGGCTTCTCGCTGTGTGCAATTTGCCGCCAAGCGGACCAATCTCATCAATGAGCATTTTTTCAAGGTTTAAATGAATGTCCTCATAATCTACTGAAAATTCCAGTTCATCCGCCTCTGCCTTTTTCATGAGCGTATTTAGTCCGTCTTTGATGGCAACGGCCTCCTCATCACCGAGGATACCGCATTTATTCAGCATACTTGCATGAGCAAGGGAGCCGGTCAGATCTTCTTTGACTAATTGTTTGTCGAAATGAATGGACGCGCCAAACTCATCGACCCATTTTTCTGGTGTTTTTTGAAATCGGCCTCCCCAAAGCTTTTTCATGCTTTAACCTGCTCCTTTTTATTCACGATGCTATTTACTTTTGTCGGTAAGCCCCAAAGGTTAATAAATCCTACAGCTGCATCATGATCAAATTCATCTGCTTTTGTATAAGTTGCGAGATTTTCATCATAAAGTGAATATGGTGATTTACGTCCTTCTACAATGGCATGGCCTTTAAATAGTTTCACACGTACAACACCCGTTACGTTTTGCTGTGTTTCTTGTAAGAATGCATCTAGTGCTTCTTTAAGCGGTGAGAACCATAAGCCGTTGTATATTAATTCAGCCATTTTTTGTTCCACGATTGGTTTAAAGTGTGCGACTTCTTTAACAAGCGTTAAGTCTTCAAGCTCTTTATGTGCTTTAAGAAGTGTGACTGCACCTGGGCACTCGTACACTTCACGAGATTTGATCCCAACAAGGCGGTTTTCAACGTGATCGATTCTGCCAACACCATGCTGACCAGCGACTTCATTTAAATGAAGGATAAGATCAGATAATGAATACTGAATTCCGTCAATCGCTGTCGGTTTTCCTTTTTCAAACGTGATTTCAATGATTTCAGGTGTGTCAGGCGTTTTTTCAAGTGGATTTGTCAGATCATATGCACCCTCTGGCGGCGCAGCCCAAGGATCCTCTAAAATGCCACATTCGTTACTTCTGCCCCAAAGGTTTTGGTCGATTGAATATGGGCTGTCTAAGTTAATCGGAATTGGAATACCGTGTTTTTGTGCATAATCGATTTCCTCA
>NZ_CP145733.1:2463661-2529045 GCF_036884855.1 Bacillus sp. MAG717A | reverse complement strand
CACCGAGGATACCGCATTTATTCAGCATACTTGCATGAGCAAGGGAGCCGGTCAGATCTTCTTTGACTAATTGTTTGTCGAAATGAATGGACGCGCCAAACTCATCGACCCATTTTTCTGGTGTTTTTTGAAATCGGCCTCCCCAAAGCTTTTTCATGCTTTAACCTGCTCCTTTTTATTCACGATGCTATTTACTTTTGTCGGTAAGCCCCAAAGGTTAATAAATCCTACAGCTGCATCATGATCAAATTCATCTGCTTTTGTATAAGTTGCGAGATTTTCATCATAAAGTGAATATGGTGATTTACGTCCTTCTACAATGGCATGGCCTTTAAATAGTTTCACACGTACAACACCCGTTACGTTTTGCTGTGTTTCTTGTAAGAATGCATCTAGTGCTTCTTTAAGCGGTGAGAACCATAAGCCGTTGTATATTAATTCAGCCATTTTTTGTTCCACGATTGGTTTAAAGTGTGCGACTTCTTTAACAAGCGTTAAGTCTTCAAGCTCTTTATGTGCTTTAAGAAGTGTGACTGCACCTGGGCACTCGTACACTTCACGAGATTTGATCCCAACAAGGCGGTTTTCAACGTGATCGATTCTGCCAACACCATGCTGACCAGCGACTTCATTTAAATGAAGGATAAGATCAGATAATGAATACTGAATTCCGTCAATCGCTGTCGGTTTTCCTTTTTCAAACGTGATTTCAATGATTTCAGGTGTGTCAGGCGTTTTTTCAAGTGGATTTGTCAGATCATATGCACCCTCTGGCGGCGCAGCCCAAGGATCCTCTAAAATGCCACATTCGTTACTTCTGCCCCAAAGGTTTTGGTCGATTGAATATGGGCTGTCTAAGTTAATCGGAATTGGAATACCGTGTTTTTGTGCATAATCGATTTCCTCATCACGAGACCATTTCCATTCACGCACTGGCGCAAGAACTTCTAGATCTGGATTCAATGCTTTAATGGATACTTCAAAACGAACTTGGTCGTTCCCTTTTCCAGTACATCCATGAGCAACTGCTACTGCATTTTCTTTTTCTGCTACTTCCACTAATTTTTTTGCAATTAGCGGACGGGATAGTGCAGATACTAGTGGATATTTTCCTTCATACATTGTGTGTGCTTGTAATGCAGTGAGTGCAAACTCTTCAGCAAATTCTTCTTTTGCGTCAATCATGTATGATTGAACTGCCCCGACTTGAAGCGCTTTTTGTTGAACGAATGCCAAGTCTTTTCCTTCACCTACGTCAAGGCAGCAAGCAACAACTTCGTATCCTTGCTCTTGTAACCATTTAACTGCAACAGAGGTATCAAGACCTCCGGAATATGCTAATACAACTTTTTTATTTTGTGACATGATTGAAAAGCTCCTCTCGCTTGTTTTGATTCTGTGAATGTTTTTTGCATAAAAATAAGTTTTAATTTATAAACATGCATTTAGTATGTATACACTGTAACAAGGAAAAATTGTTTTTTCAACCCCTTTATGAAAAAAACTCTGCCAAATTTTCTTGGCAGAGTCATTTTGGGCTATTTTTGATCTTTTTCAAGCTCTCGTAAGACGTGAGGAAGCTCTGGAATCACGAGTTTTGTCATGGCTAAACGAACGGCTCCGGTAGATCCCGGCGTGGCAAAGACAGCCTTTTGATTGACGACCCCTGCCGTTGCCCGGGACAAGATAGCAGCTGAACCTATGTCTTCTGTATAGCTGAGCATGCGGAAGATTTCACCAAAGCCAGGCAGCTCCTTGGAAAAAAGAGGGGTAATCGCTTCAATGGTCACATCCCTTGCAGCAATTCCTGTTCCGCCATTTAACAAGACGGCATCTATTTTCGGTTCGCTTGTTCCTTCTAGCACAGCGTCTTGAATCGATCCAATATCATCTTTTACAATATCGTATGCAAGAACAAGATGTCCCTGTTCTTTGAGCAAATCAATCATTAGGCGCCCGCTTTTATCTGTTTCCTTCGTTCTTGTATCACTGACCGTAATGACCTTCACATAAAGCCTTTCTTTCGCCTCACGTTTATGTTCTGTCACGCTCATTTTCCGCACCGCTCCCTTTTACTTCATATTGGACAACATTATAGCATGCTGCTTTTAACAGAAAAAAGCTCTTTTCCTTATTGGAAAAGAGCTTTTCAAACTTGATTACGCTAAACGCATAACGTCTCTTGCAATCATTACTTCTTCGTTTGTTGGAATGACGATCACTTTTACAGGAGAGTGCGGGTAGCTGATGAATGCTTCTTCGCCTCTCATGTTGTTTAGGGAAGGATCCCAGTAAACGCCCATGAATTCTAGACCACGAAGTACACGTGCTCTTACTTCTGAACTGTTTTCACCGATTCCAGCTGTGAAGATGATCGCATCTACACCATTCATTCTTGCTGCATAAGAACCGATGTATTTATGAATACGGCTCGCAAAAATATCAAGAGCAACTTCTGCACGGTCGTTTCCTTCTTCTGTTGCTTCTTCGATATCACGAAGGTCACTTGACAGACCAGACACACCTAAAAGACCACTCTTCTTATTCAAAGTAGAAAGCACTTCTTCAGCAGTATGTCCTGTTTTTTCCATAATGAATGGAATAAGAGCAGGGTCAATGTTACCTGAACGTGTCCCCATTGCAACACCAGCAAGTGGTGTAAAGCCCATAGATGTATCGATTGATTTTCCGCCTTCAACTGCTGCGATACTCGCACCATTACCAAGGTGGCAAGAAATCAGACGAAGCTCTTCTAGTGGACGGCCTAATAGCTCTGCTGCACGCTCTGTAACGAACTTGTGGCTTGTCCCGTGGAATCCGTATTTACGAATACCAAAGTTTTTGTAGTAGTCGTACGGAAGGCTGTATAGGTAAGACTGCTCTGGCATAGTTTGGTGGAACGCTGTATCGAACACAGCAACCGCTGGTACGTCAGGCAGAATTTGTTTGAATGCTTTGATTCCTACAACGTTTGCAGGGTTGTGAAGTGGTGCAAGCTCTGAAAGCTGATCAATGTCGTTAATCACTTCATCAGTTAAAAGTACAGAATCGCTGAATTTCTCTCCGCCGTGAACAACACGGTGTCCTACGCCATCAATTTCATTAAAGTCTTTGATAATGTGAAATTCAGTTAGTTTTTCAAGCAGCATTTTGACCGCTACTGCGTGATCTGGAATATCTGTCACTTCTGTTTTCTTTTCTCCATCTACAGAAATCGTGAAGATACTGTTGTCCATTCCAATTCTTTCAACAAGCCCTTTTGTTAAAACGGTTTCTTCTGGCATGTCGAACAATTGGAATTTAAGAGATGAGCTTCCTGCGTTGATTGCAATAATTTTGGACATTACTGTCGCTCCTTTTACTCAGTTGTTATATAAGGTTTCACGTTTTTTCCGGTGCTATATTCAACCTGTTTGACGGGTCTTTTATAGTTTAACGATAAGTCCGAAAAATATCTGACTTTTTCATTTAAACATTGAAAACTTTGCATTTCAAGTGCACCTTCAAACTGTTATCGCTTACATCGATAAGTCATTATTTTCTGAATAGTAAAATAGCCAGAAATTACTCTGGCTATTCTTTCGTTTCTTTTTCTTCTATAAACCACTGGTCTAGTTTTCGCATCACACCGACCATTGCTTCCTTTTGTGAGAAAGATGGAAGATTGGCAAACAGCATTCGTTTTGGTGCTTCCAGCCCTTCTTTTTTCTTTTGCATCACAAATAAGCTTTTGGCGTGTTTTTTATCCTTAAACATGGACACTGGCAGCTGAATTAACGCATTCATATACGCATGGTCTTTGATGAAATCCTTTAATTGTACGCTTTCTTTTCCTTCAAACAAGTCGTTTGGAATGATGAAGAATAAGAAGCCGCCTTCTTTTGTGTAGCGGAGGCTTTGTTCAATGAATAAATAATGGGCAAAGGCATGTCCTTCTTTTGCCTTTAATTCAAAGTCTGCTGCACGTTCATCATTTGGATAATAGCCGACTGGCAGGCTGCATACAGTGACATCTGCCGGTGAGATCAGAAGCGGTTCAAGACTGTCCTGGTGGAAAAGCTCGACTTCTTTCTCCTCTAAATTCGCCTGGGCCCAAGCAATTTTAATGAGCACATCATCAATTTCAGACGCAAAGCCGCGCTTTGTTTCTGCAGTGAGATTGTTTAAAACCGCAAGAAGTAAGTTTCCTGTTCCCGCTGCTGGATCAAAGACAACAAGCTCTTTTTGACCTTCTAAAAATTTATTCACCAAATAGCTGACAAACAGTCCAATCGTATCTGGCGTCATCTGGCGATTTGGATGAGAAATATCCTTTTGACCTTTCAATACGGCGAGCTGAAACGCCTTACGAATCTGCTCATGATCATAAGAAGCAAAATCTGCTTTCTCTATTAAATCCTTTAATAAACCGTTTCGATCATTTGCTTGGAAAAAGGCTTCTCCTGCTTCTGCCAATGCCTCAATATAGGAAATGCTCTGTTCCTTTTTTAATCGAATAGAAGCTGTATCGAGCAGTTCAAAAATAGTACTTACTTGATCTTTCTGCAATGCTTTTCTCTCCTCGCTTTGTTAAAAGCTATATGTTCTCATTGAAAAGAGCCCCAGGATGAAGCCGGAGCTCTTGTCGATGCTGCTTTTATAACAGTGATTTTGCAGCTTCAATGGCTTTTTCATAATTTGGGTGATTCGTTGCTTCACTTACGTATTCAGTGTAAACCACTTTTCCGTTAGGGTCTAATACGAAGACTGCGCGCGCCAATAAACGCAATTCTTTCATATACACTCCGAATGCTTCACCAAATGACATATCTCTGTGATCAGATAATGTTTCGACATTTTCAATTCCGTTTGCTCCGCACCAGCGTGCTTGTGCAAATGGAAGGTCTGCACTAATCGTATAAATATTGACCGGACCTAAACCCGCTGCCTCTTCATTGAAACGTCTTGTTTGTGCGTCACACACACCTGTATCAATAGAAGGAATCACTGAGATGATCGTCACTTTTCCTGCTAAATCAGAAAGTGAAACTTCTCCAAGTGAGTTCGTTAAAACCGTAAAATCAGGAGCCTGCTCGCCTACTTTTACTTCATTACCTACAAGCGTGACAGGACTTCCTTTAAATGTGATCGATGCCAAAACAATTCCTCCCTTTTCAAATGTATGGTTCTATCATAGTAGAGAAAGCAAAAAACTGCAAAGCCTAATCGTCCATTTTGAAAAAAAGTTAACTGCAGCGCAGCTAACTTTTTAAAGGTCTATGTCATCTAGTTTTCGTTCTTTATGACGGTGCTCCCGCTCATCCTTTTTAAACATGTGCTGAAGACGTTCAATTGCTTGAGGAGCAGAATCCAATATTTTATCGAGCAGATGTGTGTGTTCATCCAAATGAAGCATTCGAACTCCGTTTGTTCCTACAATTAAGAAGGCAATTGGTGTAATCGATACCCCGCCGCCGCTTCCGCCGCCAAATGGGAGTCTCGGTTCTTTTCGTTCTTGATCATCAGAACGCTTTTCCTTCTTTTGGTTCCCGTTAAATTCACTGCCGCCGGCTGCAAATCCAAAACCAACCTTTGACACAGTGAGAATGACACTGCCGTCAGGGGTTTCGACTGGATCGCCGATGATTGTATTCACATCTATCATTTCTTTTAAGTTTTCCATCGCAGTCTTCATGAGACCTTGGATTGGATGATCTGCCATTTTCGGGTTCCTCCTTAAACAGATGATTCATTCTTCGTTGCTTGAAGAGAGGCACTTTTTCTCGCCTTTCTCCCTTTTAACCAATGAACAAGTAAACGAATGGCTGCAAGCATAGCATGTCCAATACGAAAATAAGCTATACATGTAAACTGAGTCTGTGACACATTGTGCTGAAAGGCCGGAATGACTTCATATACAGGTTTATGCTTAAAGGTGAGATGCTCCTGCATAAAGGCAAGCAGCGCTCCTTTAACTGACCACACACCGCCGGCTGCTACACCTGTTAAAGCGGCGTCATGAAAGCCGATCCATGTCGACCAGTGAAATGAGACAACCCTTATGTGAATGAAGAACTTGCGCATGATCCGATTTAAATCGACAATCTCTTTTGTGATGCGCTCCATTTGATGAAGGATTTGTTTCATATCACGTTTTCCTACTTTTTTATGCATCGATTCTTTTTCGTGATCAGGGGTTTTGGCGCTTTCCATTTTCTTTTCACGAATATCAATCGTTTGGTCTTCTGTATTGACCCTCACCATCGGAATCTCTTTTTTGAGTCTGACCAATCCATATAAGGTGATGACCTTCAGTGCAATATGGTCATTGTCGTTTGTATGCGAATAGTCCAGCGAAATGGTTACTTTCATGAAAATCAACAAGATCACAAGAAACAAAAACGCTGCGATCCAAACGTAAAGCACTGTGCTCACTTCCTCCATAACAAATGATGCTTCCCCTACGATTATGGCTCTCATTCTGGATTTTATACCCAATCAACAAAAAAAGAGTTTGACCAGTACGCGGCCAAACTCCTCTGATTATACGTTTGATTCTGTTTTTTCATATAAATGTTCATGGACGACCACCGTATCAGCAAAGTAATCATGAACCCCCTGCTTTTTCGGCGAGAACCCAACGATTGCATAGAGAACAAAGATCGTATTAATGTAGCGTCCCACAATCTCTCTAAAGAAAATAACATCCCACGCCAGCTTCTTCTCAGGCTGAAGTGAGACCACTTTAATCCCAAACACCATTTTGCCGAGTGTTTGCTGAAAGATTTTCGTCATGATGGCGAAATAAAGGAGGAATACAATCGTCGTTGTGACGGAAAATGGAGAAAACCATCCCCCTCCTTTGGACCAGCCAAACAGACTAAAGATTGGAGAAACCGTCAAATGGTTGACACCCCAGACGACGAGCCAATCAAGAATAAACGCCCAAAATCTAATCCAAAAACCTGCAAACGCCTGTGCTTCAATTGAAGCGCGCTTCACAAAGGCCGGCTTCGATTCTTCCTCTTGGCTGCGGCTTTCGCTTACTTCATCGAATGTAGAATCCATCTATGATCCCTCCTTTATTTTGAATAGAGATACATCGGTTTAGACCCATTTGAGCCAGCCAGTGTTTCTTTTAAATTCAGAAAATCAATTTCGCTTTTAAAGAGCTTGCTAGCACTCATATTAAAGAGAGAGTTCCAGCCAAAGCTTTGAGAATAGCTGACCACTGTTGCTCCTTTTAAGCCTTTTTCATTTTTCTTCATCGCTTTTAATGCATCTTCATAATACCCAAGCTCATCGACTAATCCGTTCGATTTTGCCTGTGTCCCGTCATATACCCGGCCGTCAGCAATTTTCTTGACTTCCTGTTTTGACATGCCGCGTCCCTCAGAGATCACTTTGACAAATCCTTCATAAGAGTTATCGACCATGCTTTGCATGATGTTGCGCTCATCTTTTGTCATATCACGGTTTGGAGACATGATATCTTTGAATTTCCCGCTCTTAATCGTTTCATATTTAATACCCAAATTATCTGCCAGCTTTGAATAATTCAAGCTTTGCATAATAACACCAAGTGATCCTGTTAATGTTTCAGGTGAAGCAAAGATTTTCTTCGCTGGAGTTGACACGTAGTAGCCACCAGAAGCTGCCATTGAACCCATAGATACGTAAATCGGCTTCTTCGCTTTTTTCACTTCTTCTAATTTTTTATGTATTTCAGCACTTTCATAGACACCGCCGCCAGGAGAGTTAACGCGCAGCAGTACGCCTTTTACAGAAGCATCCTCTTTCGCTTTATCTAGTTCCTTGAGGAATGCACGATGATCATAACCTTCTCCGCCTAATAGGCTCGATGCGCCGCCATTATCTTGAATGGTTCCATTAATCTCAAGAACAGCAATCTTGCCTGCACCGCTGCCATTCTCTAGTACCTTCTCTTCTATTTCATCCCCGAATTGATAGCTCATTTTATTGTCATTGAAGCTATCGAACAAGGCCATCGTGACACTAATCACAATTGAAAATCCGAAAACACCAAGTGCAATAATTAGCGCTACCCATCTTTTCGCATTCATCTTTTTCTCCTCCTTTTTATCTCACTTCATTCATACGAATGCCCACATGAAATGTTTCACAGGAATTGTGGTTTTTTTACATTTCATGTAGGCATATGATAGCACCTCTCTTAAATAACGATCAACTTTACGTCGTCTACATAGACAAGGGCATGACGGAAAATTGGCTTTTTTATCCTCTCCCTGCACCTAATAGGCTAGATCTTCACCGCAACGAAACACCTAAACCATTCTTTCATGAGAAAACGGCTATTCAATTATGCTCAGGATTCAGCCATTTCAAATCACTCACATCGACTCATTTCTCATAAAGCAATCCGATCATCAGAAGGTTCTTTCTAAAGTTTTTACTTTCATATGAAAAAAGTGTAAAATGTGAGCAAGGGTTTTCATGTAAGCCCTTTATCATTGAAAATTATTTTTGACAGCAAAGGGGAGAACGTCAATGACAGACAATCGTCGCAATGTATTTTTCTTTTACAAAAAAGATCATGAATTGGATGGACACATTTCTTCTCTCGAGAAGCTCGCTACCGATCAGGGCTTTCACGTCGTCAAGCGTGCAGAGGATGCCCATATTATTGCTTCAATTGGCGGGGATGGCACATTTCTTCAAGCAGTACGTAAAACAAACTTCCGGGATGACTGCTTGTATGTAGGGGTATCAAAATCAGAAAATACGCACCTATACTGCGATTTCTCGTTAGAGCATTTTGATAAAATGATTGATGCCATGAATACTGAACAGCTTGAAGTGAGAAAATATCCGATCATCGATGTAAGCGTTGACAGCACAAACCAGTTCCATTGCTTAAATGAACTGTCAATCCGCTCCAGCATTATTAAAACATTTGTGATCGATGTGTATATAGATGATTTCCACTTTGAAACTTTTAGAGGCGACGGCATGATTATTTCCACTCCGACTGGTTCAACGGCTTACAATAAATCCGTGAGTGGCGCCGTGGTTGATCCGATGCTTCCTTGTATGCAAGTCACAGAGCTTGCATCGCTGAACAACAACTCATACCGTACATTAGGCGCTCCTTTTATCTTGAGCAGTGACCGCAAGCTGACGCTGAAGGTAGTGCAAGATGGAAACGACCATCCAATTATCGGGCTTGATAACGAAGCGCTTGGCACAAAACACGTCAAACAAATTGACATTGGCCTTTCAGGAAAAGTGATTAAAACGGTGAAATTAAAAGACAACTCTTACTGGGAAAAAGTAAAACGCAGATTCCTTTGAGAATTTGTCCGCGCGCTGAAAGCTCCTTTACGGGGCTTTTTTTATGTCTTTTCATTCACGGTCATGGTTATGGTATGATGTCACAAGTATGAATGTACGAAAAGGAGAACACGATGACATTAGAACATTTTGATCAATATCCATTAAGTAATGAATTGAAACAAGCGTTAGAAGCGCTTCACTTCCATACACCTACACCCGTTCAGCACGAGACATTATCTGTTGCTTTTTCAAAGCAGGATTTAATCGTCAAATCTCAGACTGGGAGCGGCAAGACTGCAGCCTATGGTCTGCCGATTTGTGAAATGGTTGATTGGGCTGAAAATAAACCTCAAGCCCTTATCCTCGTTCCGACACGTGAACTCGCCATGCAGGTCAAACAAGACCTCACAAGCCTTGGGCGATTCAAACGGATCAAAGCCGCAGCCATTTATGGAAAAGCCTCTTTTCAAGCGCAAAAAGTAGAGCTTTCACAGAAAAACCATATTGTGTGCGGGACACCAGGCCGCATTTTGGATCACCTTGAGAAAGGCACCCTTTCTTTAGAAAACCTCAAATTTTTCGTGTTAGATGAAGCGGATGAAATGCTGAACATGGGATTTATCGATCAAGTCTCTTCTATTATTCAATATCTGCCGCCAAAGCGCATGTCGATGCTGTTTTCAGCGACAATGTCAGATGATATGAAGAAATTGAGCGAACAGTTTTTACAATCACCGAAAGTCATTGAGATCACACGTGAAGAAGCTTCTGTACAGCAAATCTCCCACACCGTGATTGAGACAGAAGAAGAATCGAAATTCTCCCTTCTTCAGCGTACGATCGTTATTGAAAATCCAGATAGCTGCATTATTTTCTGTAATACACAGGACCGGGTGAATGAACTCACGATGAAGCTGGATGAATGGGATGTGCCCTGTGACAAAATTCACGGCGGCATGAGACAGGAAGACCGCTTTGATGTGATGGATGAATTTAAAAAAGGTGAATTCCGTTATCTGATCGCAACAGATATAGCAGCCCGGGGAATTGATGTCAGTGATATGACACATGTCATTCATTATGATCTTCCTTATGAAAAAGAGCGCTATATTCACCGAACTGGTAGAACAGGCAGAGCGGGAAAAAGCGGAAAAACGATTGCGTTTATGACAAAGAATGCTAAGCCGCTTATTGATGAATTAAAGCAGGATGCCGGCATAGATTTTCAAACTCAGCCTTATCCAACGAAGGAAGAAGCAGAAAAGCATGTAGAAAGCTTTGAAGAGAAAATTGAAACGCCTATTCAAAAGGAAAATAAACAGGCAGGCGTTGAGAAGGATATTATGAAGCTTTATTTTAACGGCGGAAAGAAAAAGAAGCTGCGAGCTGTTGATTTCGTTGGGACCATTGCCAAAATAGATGGCGTTGCATTCGATGACATTGGGATTATTACAATTCAAGACACGAAAACATATGTAGATATTTTAAACGGCAAAGGTCCTCTTGTGCTGAATGCCATGCGACACACAACCATTAAAGGCAAGCAGTTAAAAGTACATGAAGCACGTTCATAAAAAGTAAAGGCCCAGCGCCTTTACTTTTTTATTGATGATGAAATAAACGCACAAACCGTGATCCAATCAGTCTTTTTGATGACAAACATGACAAATGTCATATTGAATACATGATGGGTGCTACTATGAGCATGACACCTTTCCTTCTATACTTGGAAGTAGAAAGAAACGGAAAGGACTTGAACGTTCATGACGACTTCAACAAACACAAAGCAGCAAGCCACTTTAAGAAAACAAGTGGGTCAATTCTCTGGTGCTGATTCGAAAAAAAGTATCATTCAACTCTTTAATACATTCATTCCATTTTTAGGGCTTTGGTTTCTTGCCTATTATAGCCTGAATATCTCCTACCTTTTAACCCTCTTCTTTGCGGTTATTGCAGCTGGGTTTTTAGTACGTGTCTTTATTATTTTTCACGACTGCTGCCATCAATCCTTTTTTAAACAGAAGCCGCTAAATCACCTGTTCGGCTTTTTAACGGGCGTACTCACCCTTTTCCCTTATCTTCAATGGCAACGAGATCATTCAATTCACCATGCCACAAGCAGTAATTTAGACAAACGAGGTACTGGCGACATTTGGCTCCTAACAGTCAAAGAATATCAAGAAGCATCAGCATGGACGAAATTTCGCTACAGATTTTATCGTAACCCTTTTGTGATGTTTATTTTAGGACCGATCTTTGTCTTTCTCTTAAAAAACCGTTTCAACGTCAAAAATGCTCGTAAAAAAGAGCGTTGGAACACGTATTTCACAAACGTGAGCATCATTGCGTTAGCTGCCGCAACATGTCTTCTTTTTGGCTGGCAGGAATTCCTGCTTGTCCAAGGTCCGATCTTCCTGATCTCAGGATCTATCGGTGTATGGTTGTTTTACGTACAGCATACGTTTGAGGATTCTTACTTTGAAGCAGATGAACATTGGAACTATGTGCAGGCAGCTGTTGAAGGAAGCTCTTTTTACAAATTACCAAAGCTTCTTCAATGGTTAACAGGTAATATTGGTTACCATCATGTCCATCATTTAAGCCCAAGAGTACCGAATTATCATTTAGAGCATGCCCATGAGCAAAGTGAACCGCTGCAAAATGTCCCAACCATTACATTGAAAACAAGTATTGAATCCATGAAATTTAGATTGTGGGATGAAGAAACGAAAGCATTCGTTACCTTCAAAGAGGCAAGGCAATCTAAGAAGATGAACGTCCCTGTTATCAAAGGAGACATTCTGAAGAAAAATGCATAATTGGTTCAAGCTCTTTCTTACACTAGAAGGAGCTTGTTATCATTTACAGGATGCAGCCGCATGTTGAATTTGATAAAGTAAGGAAAAAGAATGAAAAAGGTGGCACACGGATGAAAAAACAGTTTAAAATTCAAAAATTGCATGGGATTTCCCCTTATATTTGGGCCATTTTTTTCATCCTGCCCTTCTATTTTATCTTTAAGACGCCTTCGACTTTAGGCATTGTGATCGGGATTATTTTGAACGTCGTCTTTTTCGCTGTGTATCGTTTTGCCTTTGTCGCAAAAGGCTGGTCATTATATGTCTTCGGCCTTTTATTGATCGGTATTTCAACTGGTTATGTGATGCTCTACAGCTATATTTATTTCGCTTTTTGCATCGCCTATTTTAACGGACATATCAAACGAAAAGTCCCCTTTTATATCTTGTACTATATCCATCTGGCGAGTGCCGCCGTGGCAGTGAACTTTAGTTTGATCTTAAAAAAGGGCTGGTTTCTCACACAAATTCCTTTTGTTGTCATCACCCTGATTAGTGCCATTCTTCTTCCTCTCAGCATTCGGAGCAGGAAGGAACGTGAACGGCTTGAGGAGAAATTAGAATATGCCAATGAACGAATTGCTGATCTTGTGAAGCTTGAAGAAAGGCAGCGCATTGCACGCGACCTGCATGACACCCTTGGACAAAAGCTTTCTTTGATCGGTTTAAAAAGTGATCTTGCCCGTAAACTCGTGTATAAAGATCCTGAACAGGCTCGTGCCGAACTCAAAAGCGTTCAGCAGACCGCCAGAACGTCTCTCAATGAAGTGCGGAAGATTGTTTCCTCCATGAAGGGCATTCGAATCAAAGATGAAATATCAAACATTGAGCAAATTCTCGAAGCAGCTGGAATTGAATTGATCTATGATGAAAAAGAAGCACCGAAACACATCTCACTTCTGAACGAAAATATTGTGAGCATGTGCATCAAAGAGGCGGTGACGAATGTCGTCAAACATAGTGGCGCAACGGTTTGTAAAATCACCATTCACCAAAAATCAAAGGAAGCGATCATCACCGTTGAGGATGACGGAACATTTAAAGAAGACTATCCATCCTCTCAAACGAAGGGACACGGCCTTTTAGGAATAAGAGAAAGATTGGAATTTGCAAATGGCCGTCTGCGTATTGAGACAAAGGATGGGACAAAGCTCATTATGACCATTCCAAATGACTCAGCAGCAAAAGAAAAGGAGGTAATGAAATGATCAACATCTTTATCGCAGAAGATCAGCAAATGCTGCTTGGTGCACTCGGTTCACTTCTCGATTTAGAAGACGATATGACGGTTGTTGGGAAAGGGACGAATGGCCAAGATGCCATCAATTTTGCCAAAACACACCCTGTTGATATTTGCTTAATGGATATTGAAATGCCGGGAAAATCCGGACTGGATGCAGCGGAAGAGCTCAAAGGATCTGATGTGAAAATCATCATTTTGACGACCTTTGCCCGCTCTGGTTATTTCCAAAGAGCGTTAAAAGCTGGCGTCAGCGGCTATATGCTGAAAGACAGCCCCAGCGAGGAACTCGCAAGTGCGATTCGCAGTGTGATGAAAGGGAAAAAGGTGTATGCCCCTGAATTGATGGAAGACTTATATAGTGACGAAAACCCTTTAACAGAGCGAGAGAAATCGGTTCTTGAACTCGTCGCAGACGGTAAAAACACAAAAGAAATTGCAAAAGAACTCAGCATTAAAAGCGGCACTGTCCGGAACTACATTTCCATTATTTTAGATAAGCTAGAAGTGAAAAACCGCATCGAGGCCATTACCCGCTCAAAAGAAAAAGGCTGGTTTAAATAAGAAAAAAGATCAGGACACATGCTGCCTTGATCTTTTTTTTATCGAAAATCCCCCTTTATTTTTTATTACCAGCTATCAAAATGTCATTGACAACAGCCCACAGTCCTATGATATGATATCCAAGTGATAATAATTATCATTATCACTAATACAACCAATATCCGGCTTATGTGCCGATTTCAAAGGAGTCTACATTCATGAAGAAAATATTGTTTCCTCTGATGCTCATCTTCGTACTTGCATTGAGCGCATGTGGCAATAGCAGCAGCTCTTCCTCAAATAAAGGAAATCAATCAACATCATCAGACAAAATTACATATCAATCTGAAAATGGCCCTGTAAAGCTGCCAGCGCATCCAAAACGTGTTGTTGTTCTTGGTTCTTACACAGGGAATGTCATGTCACTTGGTGTGAACCTTGTCGGCGTTGACTCTTGGTCCAAAAAGAATCCGCGCTTCCAAAAGGAATTAAAAGATGTGGAAGAAGTATCGGATGCGAATGTAGAGAAAATCATGAAGCTAAAGCCTGATGTCATCATTGGCTTAAGCAATACTAAAAATGTAGAAAAACTCAAAAAAATCGCACCAACCGTTTTGTTTACGTATAACAAAGTGGATTACCTTCAGCAGCACATTGAAATTGGAAAAGTTTTAAACAAAGAAAAAGAAGCAAAAGCTTGGGTAAAAGATTTCAAAAAACGTGCAGATGAAGCTGGAAAAGAAATCAAAGCAAAAATCGGTAAAGACGCAACAGTTTCTGTCTTTGAAAGTGGCACAAAAGAGCTCTACGTCTTTGGAGATGCATGGGGCCGTGGAACAGAAATTCTCTATCAAGCAATGAAACTGAAAATGCCTGAGAAAGTGAAAGAAAAAGCATTAAAAGCCGGCTACTACGCGGTTTCGCAGGAGGTCATCCCTGAATTTGCTGGTGACTATATGATCATTAGTAAAAACAGCGAAATGGACAATTCTTATCAAAACAGTGAAATTTACAAGTCCATCCCAGCTGTCAAAAAACATCGTGTGTATGAGGCCAATGCAGAAGAATTCTATTTTAATGACCCGATCACACTTGAATACCAACTCTCATTCTTTAAAAAGCACTTTTTAGGTAAATAAGCTGAAGCAAGGGATCTCTTCCCTTGCTTTTTTCTTGTCTACTTCTAGCGGCAGCGCTTTTTTTCCGCTACAATGACATACAAGCGAATACAAAAAGTGTGGTGCTGATTTTGTTTAAAATTTTACTGATTGAAGATGATACAACCCTCTTCCAAGAAATCAAAGAACGTCTAGTCAACTGGTCCTATGATGTCTATGGGATTCACGATTTTAACCAGGTTCTGCAGGAATTTACATCTGTCCAGCCTGATCTCGTCATTATTGATATACAGCTGCCAAAATACGATGGCTTTCACTGGTGTCGGATGATTCGGCATCATTCAAATGTTCCAATCATCTTCCTTTCCTCAAGAGATCACCCTGCTGATATGGTCATGTCGATGCAGCTCGGAGCCGATGATTTTGTACAAAAGCCCTTCCACTTTGACGTGCTCATTGCCAAAATTAGTGCTGTTCTTCGCCGCGTGCATGATTATAATGCAGAGCCGGCCAGCCTAAAGGTGTGGTGCGGTGCTGCCATCGACCTAGAAAAAAACACCGTAACAAATGATCACGGCGAGGTTGAATTAACAAAAAATGAATTATTTATTCTCAAGGAATTGATTCAGCATAAAAATCATATCGTCAGCCGGGAATCACTCATTCAAGCATTGTGGGAGGATGAACGATTTGTCAGTGACAATACACTGACTGTAAACGTCAACCGGCTCAGAAAAAAACTAGACGAGATCTCCCTTGGCGCATTCATTGAGACAAAAGTGGGTCAAGGCTATCTTGCAAAAGAAAAGGATGATCAATGATGCTGCAAGCATTTTTAAAAGAACGAAGAAGCTGGATTCTTTTCTTTCTTAGTTTGCAGCTCCTCATTCTATTTGTTGCTTATTTGGATACGACTATTCCAATCGCTTCTCTTTTTTATATTGTGCTATTGTCTACGTTTCTCATGATTGTCTTTCTCTTTTTCCGATACCGAAAAGAAACGGCTTATTACGAGAGGCTGAAAGAATGGGATGATGACATTGAGCATCAAATGAGGCTAACCCCCTCTTCCCCATTTGAGCAGCTCATACATGATGCGACGTCAGAGCAAATTGCACGCTACCGGCAGATGGCAGCAGAGCAGAAAATCGCTCTTGAAGAAGAAAAAGATGAATTGCTCTCTTGGATACACGAGGTCAAAACACCGCTTACAGCGATGCGCTTAATGATTGACCGATTAACAGATCAGCCGCTGAAATCAAATATGACGTACGAGTGGCTCAGAATACATTTATTACTTGATGCCCAGCTGCACCAAAGCAGAGTACGTCATATCGAAAATGATTTATTTATTGAAAAGCTGGACCTGCAAAGCATCATCGCAAAGGAAATCAAAGCGCTCCAATCATGGTGCATGCAAAAAGGAATCGGCTTTGAGCTGGCGCTGGAGGAACGTACCGTATTAAGTGATATAAAATGGTTATCCTTTATGATCAGACAGGTACTCACAAATGCAGTCAAATACAGCCACTCATCTGATATTGTCATTGAAAGCATGCAAATAAATGACCAAGTCATGCTGATGATCACAGATCAAGGCAGAGGCATTGATCCAAGAGACATCTCTCGTATTTTTGAAAAGGGCTTTACCTCGACAAGACATCACAATGACACCGCCTCTACAGGAATGGGACTCTATTTAACGAAAAAAGGAGCTGACGCTCTTCATATCACGATCGAGGTCAACTCCACGATAGATCAAGGTACAACCTTCACCTTCACCTTTCCGAAAAAAAATGATTTTGTTCATATTGCGAGCATGTGACAACAATGTCACATGCTCGTCTGTTTTGTTCGCCAAATCGAAGGACGTCTGGCAGGCTTCTTTTTATACTAGAGTTATCAATTAAAAGAAAAAGGGGTTCAGCAAATGAACATTTTAGAAGCTCGTAAAATTTATAAAAGCTACGGAAATAAATTCAATAAACAAGAGGTGTTGAGCGGTATTGATTTGACCATTGAAGCCGGGGAATTTGTCAGTATCATGGGCCCATCAGGCTCGGGGAAAACAACTCTTCTGAACGTATTGTCGTCTATCGATCATGTGTCCAGCGGATCTATTCGTATTGCAGATGCTGAGATGACGCAAATGAAGGATCAGCAGCTTGCGGAATTTAGAAAAAAGCAGCTTGGCTTTGTTTTTCAAGATTATAATTTACTTGATACACTCACAGTCAAAGAAAACATCCTTTTGCCTTTATCCATCTCCAAAACGCCAAAAAAAGAAGCTTTTGAACGTTTTCAACAGCTTGCAGAAGACATGGGGATTTATGAACTAAGAGACAAATACCCGAACGAACTCTCTGGCGGACAAAAGCAGCGGACATCGGCGGTTCGTGCCTTCATTCATGAACCAAGTCTTATTTTCGCTGATGAACCTACAGGGGCACTTGATTCCAAATCGGCATCTGACCTGCTCAACAAACTGCAAGATTTCAATCGCAAACGAAAAGCGACCATTGTGATGGTGACACATGATCCTGTCGCAGCCAGCTATTCAAGCCGCGTCATTTTTATCAAGGATGGACAGATTTATACACAGTTGAATAAAGGCGCTTTAGAAAGAAAAATGTTTTTCGAGGATATTATGAAAACGCAAGGTGTCTTAGGCGGTGTGAAGCATGAACATTAATCAGCTCATCTTCCGTAACCTGAAGAAAAATTTGAAGAATTACTATTTATATGTGTTTGCTCTCGTGTTTAGTGTGGCGCTCTATTTTTCCTTTGTCACCTTGCAGTACTCACCAGCACTTGATGATGTAAAAGGCTCCATTAAAGGCGGTGCTTCGATTAAAGCCGCTTCAGTTCTGCTTATAGCCATCGTCGGTATTTTCCTGCTATATGCGAATAGCATTTTTATTAAGCGCAGAGGAAAAGAAATAGGTCTCCTGCAGCTCATTGGTATGACGAAACAAAAAATTTCCAGACTGCTCAATGCAGAGAACTTTATTCTATACATGACAGCCATGACTATCGGCATCATTGCCGGCTTTATCGGTTCAAAGCTGATGCTGATGGTGTTATTTAAAGTGACTGGTGTTAATGCCATCGCCAATCTGCATTTTTCAGGCATGGCCCTTCTGCAAACACTCATTGTCTTTTTCATCATCTATGGATTGATTATGCTGAGAAATAGACGCTTTATTAATAAACAGACGATTTTATCTTTGTTTAGAACAACGTCTTCGACAGAACAGCGTGTGAAAAAAATCTCTGTGTTTGAAATCATCATTGGAGTTTTCGGTATTGTCTTGATCAGTTCAGGCTATTATATTTCTTCTAAGCTTTTTACCGGCTCATATACATCCATGCTTGAGTTACTTTTAGCCATGATTTATATTCTAGCCTCTGTCATCATCGGTACCTTTCTTTTTTATAAGGGCTCTGTTTCTTTCATTGCCAATATCGTACGTAAAAGAAAAAATGGCTATCTCGCCATTCATGAAGTCCTGTCTCTGTCATCCATTATGTTCCGGCTAAAATCAAATGCACTGCTTTTAACGATTATTACAACCGTATCTGCACTTGCCATCGGTTTGCTGGCCCTTAGCTACATTTCCTATTACTCAGCAGAAAAAACCGCTGAACAGCAAATTCCAGCTCATTTCGTCATAGGCTCAGAAAAAGAAGCAGCAACCTTCACTCGTGCACTTTCTGACAAACATATTGCTTATGATCAAAAGCAGGTCAAAGTGATTCAAGCGAAATTTGATGCGAAAAAAATAGTGGATTCAGAGTTGAAAAATATGAAGAATGATCCAGGCGTATTGACACTGCCTGTGATCAGTGAGAAAAACGCACCAAATATTCATGTGGAGAACAACGAAGTTATTTTAAGCGGCTACAGTGATCTATTAAAAAAATTCATGCCGATTCAAAGCTCAGGCGATGTGAAGCTTCTCATTAAGAAACAGCTTGATTTGAAAGTCATAGATATGAAGAAAGATTACCTCATTTCTTACAACTTCACTTTTGGCGGTCTGCCTGTTGCCGTCGTGAGTCAAAATGTTTTTGAGCAGCTCGATCAACAGAAAGATCCAAAGCTACAGCTTGAGAATAACCAATATATCGCAGTCAATATAAAAGATGATAAAAATCTTGAACAAGCAAATAGCGTGTTTACATCTTTAAAACTAGGTGACAACAGCATGTCTCAACTAGCTTCAGCTCAGCAGCAAAAACAAACAATAGGACTAATGATGTTTGTGGTCGGGTTTTTAGGCCTTAGCTTCCTTGTCACATCTGGCTGTATTTTATACTTTAAACAAATGAATGAAAGTGAAGAGGAACAAAGCTCCTACACGATCTTGCGCAAGCTTGGTTTTACTGAGAAGGACCTATTAAAAGGTATCAGGCTTAAACAGCTGTTTAACTTTGGGATTCCGCTCATCGTCGGATTGCTGCACAGCTACTTTGCTGTACAATCAGGCTGGTTTTTATTCGGCGGAGAATTGTGGACTCCAATGCTTATCGTTATGTCGATTTACACTGCCCTCTATTCTATCTTCGGATTCCTATCTGTCCAATATTATAAAAAAGTCATTAAAGAATCCTTGTAATCAATTCCCCATAGGCATCGCCTATGGGGTTATTTTATTTACGAAGGTGTCGATTCAAACTTGTGTGATAAAATATGGTCTCTTGCCGCATAAGCTTTTCGTTTGACCTCTTCTAGGTTCACACCGACAAGCTTTCCGTTCTGTTTCACTGCTTTTCCAGCCACATAAACAGAATCAACATTTGAAGGATGTGCCGTTTGGACAATCGCTCCAGCTGGATCTGTCATCGGAAGAAGATTCATGCTTGTCCGATCGATCAGAATAAAATCAGCTTCTTTCCCAGGTGTAAGCGACCCAATTTTATGATCAAGCTGTAATGCACAAGCACCATTGATCGTCGCAGCCTCAAGCATTTGATGAGCTGACAGCCCAAGTTCAGGTCCCGGCATGATCCCATCCATTAACAACGATTGATTTTGGATCGCGCGCTCTGCCTGAAGCCCGAATTTCATTTGAGCAAACAAATCTCCACCTGTCGCTGTCACTACGTCTACACCGAGCGTTGGAAGAACACCTTGTTCAATCGCAAGTCCTGTGACAGGATAACCGTGACCCATCATCATTTCAATTTCAGGGGTAATGGAGATGGAGCTTCCGCTGTCTGCCAGCATCTTCATTTGATCCGCATCGATTGCGTTAATATGCACCATGTTCAAATCCGGTCCGAGCAGCCCTGCTTTGTGAAGCCGCTCAATCGATCGATCCTCCGCTCCCCAATTTCCAAAGCCGATGTGCATACTACATAGAGCATCTAGAGACCGGGCTGTTTCAATTTCAAATACCGACGTCTCCCATGAAGAAAACTCTGGACCACGAATCGCAAGTCCCATTGTTAAAAGCTGATCTGATGATTGAAAATGCGCTTTTTTCACACGTGCTGCGTCCTCCATATTGGTGAGCGTACTCTCTCTATCCCAATATTCAGCATCTCCAGAGGAACCAAAAGCAAAAACAGCTCGTATACCCGCATCTTTTAATCCTCCAATGAGCTCTTCTGTATGATCCATTGAATTGATCATCGTCCAATCTAAAAACGTGGTCACACCTGCATCTAAAGCCTCTAATGCCCCTAAATAATTGGCGATTCGATCGTCGGATGGGCGTCTCATTGCTCCATAGTTGCCATAATAGATTTTGCTTAAATATGTCTGCAAAGACCAATCTGTCCCTATGCCTCGGATGACAGACTGCCACACATGCCGATGTGTATCTACAAGACCTGGCATGATGACCATATCAGATGCATCCACAATGTCTGCATCACTTACTTCAATTGAAGGTCCAACTTCTAAAATGTGTTTCCCTTCAATTAATAAATCTCCCTTTTCAAGAAAACCTAAAGATGGATCCAGTGTTAAGAGTGCTGCATCTTTAAACAATGTTTTCTTCATCCATATCCCCCTTTCAAATGACGAGGATAAGTGACCCCGCCTCAATGTCATTTTAAAACAGAACAGGATCAAATTAGAAGAAAAGTGACTTATCAAAATATATTAAGAGCTGATGTTTCTGAAATAGTTGTATGTGCGCTTTAATTTGATGTCATGCTTCCCTTTTGGACTTTCCATCATCCCAAACTCAAAGAACTTCACAGGTTTGATTCCGACATATTGCAAGAGAGCTCGTTTCATTAACATCTTGTGCGCATTTTGTAAAAAGAACAAAGGGTAGTTGGTTGGTCCTTGCATTGTCGATACACAAACGGCACTTTTCCCTTTTAATAATCCTTCTGGCAGCAGACCACCTGCTTGACGATAAGCGAAATTCGCAGCAAACATGCGGTCAATAAAGCCAAGCAGCATAGCTGGCGGTCGCCCCCACCAAATGGGATAAACGAACACGATTTTATCCGCCCACTTGATCTTATCCTGATACTCGCGAATGTCAGGATCTTTATGCATATCACGTCTCTTTTTCTCTTCATTAAAAACAAGTACAGGATCAAATTTTTCTTGATATAAATCGATGATTTTCACTTCTTCAACGATTGGATTTTCTTCGCTGCGTCTAACAATTTCTTTAATAAAAGCACCATTTAAACTATTGTGATGAGGGTGAGTATAAATAATGAGTACATTCATATTTTTCTCCTTTAGTTATCATTTGATAACAAAATGATACACCGCACCCAATTGGTTGTCAAATGATAATTGTTTTTTGATAATAAATTTGATATGTTACGTAGGAGGTGATCATCATGCAACATCCACATTTCTTCAAGGAATTCGTCTCATTTGCTTCTACTTTTTCAGAGTTAAAACATAATACGATGAGCAAAGTCAAACCACCAGAATTAACACCCTTACAATATTTAATTTTAGAGCAGCTAGCGGTCAGCGAACCGCTTACCCCTAGTGACATCGCAGACTGCCAGCATATGTCTCTTCCAAATGTCAGCAGAGAACTGAAAAAGCTGCAAGAAAAACAATTCATTGCTAGAGAAGAAGACCGTAATGACAAACGAAAGCATGTCATTATACTTTCTGACAAAGGCCGGGCCTGTATGAACGAAGCCTTCCAGCATATCGAAAGGATGCTAATAGATAGCCTATCTCCCTCAGATATAGAACAAATGGATGATATCGTACAAGCTCTCCGTCTATTAAATCAAACGATTTTTAAAAAATGACCTAAAAAAAGCATGAGCACTATGCTCATGCAGGATTGGGTTATTGTACTTCCAACACACAAAAAAGCGCTGGATCATTTCGTCCAAACTCTTCTTGTACCTTTACACAATCAATTGATATGCAATGTATAACGCAACCAGCCAGATCATGACCGCCGAAGCCTTATTGATACGGTTCATCCATTTGCCGTTTGTATCTAACTTCCCTAACATCTTCCCTAAAAGGGCAAGCCCAATAAACCATAACCAGGACACGATGATACAGGCAAGTGTGAACGCCAGCTTTTCTGCGCCGCTATATTGCAGCGAATTTGTCCCAATGACACCAATCGTATCGAGAATCGCGTGGGGATTTAAAAGAGAAACGGAACAAGCAAATACAATTTGTTTTCTTGCAGGCATTAATTTCTGCTTCTCTTGATCACCTGATGATGAGCTTGTGTTCCATACGGACCATCCCATATAAACTAAAAAACAAAAACCAACGATATAAAGACCAATTTGCAGCACTGGAATGGTAAACACCACAACAGAAACACCTACGACAGCTAAAATAATTAAAAGTGTGTCACAAAGAGCAGCCGTGATGACAACAGGCATTGCTCGATATAAACGAGGCTGCAGCGCCCCTTGTTGAAATACAAATACATTTTGTGCGCCCAAAGGTAAAATGAGACCAAAGGCAAGCACAATTCCATGAATGATCGCAATGGACATCTACTAACATTCTCCTTTTTCAGAAATTCCTACATATTTTAACATAAAGCACCTTGCCTGCTTTCAACAAATTTAATTTTCCGTACAAAAAAAGCGCTGGATGCTTCCATCCAAACGCTTCTCATTTTTTCATTATTTACTTTTTCGTGCAAGCTCTCTTTCTCTCAGCTCTACACGGCGAATTTTCGCTGACGGTGTTTTTGGCAGTTCGTCAATGAATTCGATTTCTCTTGGGTATTTGTACGGTGCTGTTGTGTTTTTCACATGTGTTTGCAGCTCTTTGATCAGTTCATCACTTTGCGCAGTTCCATCACGAAGGACGACGTATGCTTTCACGATTGATCCTCTGATTTCATCTGGGCTCGCCACAACTGCACATTCCTTCACTGCTGGATGCTTGATCAGCGCATCCTCTACTTCAAACGGTCCAATCGTATAGCCTGAGCTGACAATGATGTCATCTCTGCGGCTTTCAAACCAGAAGTACCCATCTTCGTCTTTTTTCGCGCGGTCACCCGTAATAAAGTAATTGCCTCGGCGCTGCGCCTTTGTACGCTCTTCGTCTTTATAGTATTCCTTAAATAGAGCCGGTGTTTCGAGATGAACCGCAATGTCACCAATCTCTCCAGGTGGGCAGACGTTTCCGTCCTCATCAATGATATCTACTTCATTTCCAGGAGTTGGTTTCCCCATACTTCCTGGCTTGATATCCATTCCTTTTAGCACCCCTACAAGCAGTGTGCTTTCAGTTTGGCCATAGCCGTCTCGTACTTCTATATCAAAATGCTTTTTGAATGTATCAATGACTTCACGGTTCAGCGGTTCTCCCGCAGAAACAGCACTATGCAGCTTCGGCAGCGCGTACTGACTCAAATCATCTACTTTTGCCATAAAGCGATATTCTGTCGGTGTACAGCATAGGACATTGATTTCATTTTTTTGAAGCAGCTCTAAGTATGTATTTGGATTGAATTTTCCTCCATATACAAAGCCTTCTGCTCCACTTCCTAACACAGATAAGAGGGGACTCCACACCCATTTTTGCCAGCCTGGTCCTGCTGTCGCCCATACTTTATCTCCTTCATTAATGGAGAGCCATGCTTTGGCAGCTGTGCGTAAATGTGCATACGCCCATCCGTGTGTATGAACAACCCCTTTTGGGTTCCCTGTTGTACCTGATGTATAGGATAAAAACGCCATGTCTGTGCGTTTTGTATCTGCCAATTCAAGTTCGTTTGATTGCTCTTCCTTTTTCGCTAGAATGTTTGTCCAGCCATGATCGTTTTCACCGATTGAGAATGTTTTAAAATCGTTCGGCTGTTTGGTTCCGTCGAACGATTGAATGAATGAAGAATAAACGATCGCTCCCTTTGCTTCTGCGTGTTCAATTCGGTAATCTAAATCTTTCGCACGCAGCATTTCAGAACAAGGAATCACGACCATTCCTGTTTTCAAAATCGCTAAATAAATGCTGTATGCCTCGAGCATGCGCGGCACCATCACAATGATTTTATCGCCTTTTTTGAAGCCTGCATTTAATAAAACATGTCCAATTTTATTTGCCTCTTCCACTAATGCTGCATATGTCACATGCGCTTCGTAGCCATTTCCGTCCTGCCAGTGCAGGGCCATTTTCTCCTGATCATGACTGAACGCTTCAATCTCACTGACTAAGTTATATTGTTCTGGTGCAATTAAGTCTTCTCTTTTCATGGTACAGCTCCTTTTAGCCTCTTTCTTATGAAACGAAACATGTTTCAATTTACCTATTCTAACACTCATAACTGAAAAATGCTTGAATTAGGACCTACTCCTAGTATTATGCCATAATTTTTTAAATCCGTCTCCTTTTTTAAAAATATTCTAACTATTTATATGTACAAAAAGAAAAGAGCGGGAATCATCCCGCTCATAAGCCATAGCTTTTAAATTGTGTGTCTTAGAAAGAACCGCCACCCATATGTTGTTGAGCGTAAGATACAAGACGCTTAGTGATTTCTCCACCAACTGATCCGTTAGCGCGAGATGTTGTTTCTGCACCAAGGTTTACACCAAATTCAGAAGCGATTTCGTACTTCATTTGGTCGATAGCTTGTGCAGCGCCTGGTACTAGTAATTGGTTAGAACTGCTTTGTCTGTTTTGTTGAGCCATGTGTTCTCACCTCCTTGTGAATATAGAATGTGTAGAAACACATGACTTCATGCGATTGATTTTATGGTAATTATTATGAAATTTTCGTTTTAGAATAAATCAGCGAATTCATCTGCCGTTTTCTTTTCATTTGTCACAATAATCGTTTCAATTTGCTCTACTGCCTCGTCCAGCATCGGCTCGAAATCAGCAAAGCTTTCGTAGCGTTCTACCTTCTCAAGCTTTGGTTTTGTTTTAGGGGACGGCGGCGTAAAGATCGTACAGCAATCCTCGAAAGGCTGAATGCTTGTATCGTATGTGCCAATTCTTCTTGCTTCATCAATAATGTCATTTTTATCGACAGCTATGAGCGGGCGGATGATTGGTGTATTAGTCACATGATTAATGGCATACATGCTTTCAAGTGTCTGACTTGCCACTTGCCCAAGGCTTTCACCAGTAATAATCGCAAGGGCATCACGCTTTTCTCTTATTTTGTCAGCTATTTTCAGCATCATTCGTCTTGTTGATGTCATCGTATAGTTTTCAGGTACTTGTTTGTGGATCAGCTCTTGAATTTTTGTAAAAGGCACGATGTGAAGCTTCACTTCGCCTCCATATGCTGCTAGGCATTCTGCAAGATCAATGACCTTTTGTTTGGCACGTTCACTTGTATACGGCGGGCTAAAGAAATGCACAGCTTCAATTTCAATTCCGCGTTTCATTGCTTGATAGCCGGCAACTGGGCTGTCAAAGCCGCCTGAAAGCATGAGCATTGCTCTTCCGCTAGAACCAACCGGCAGGCCGCCTGCGCCTTTGACATCTTTAAATGTAATATACGTGGCTTGCTCTCTGATTTCGATGCGTAAATGCACATCCGGCTGTTTCACATTGACCGTTAAATTTTCCGTATTCCTTAGAACATGTCCGCCAATTTCGCGGTTCATTTCATTTGAATCAAGTTCAAATTGTTTATAAGAACGTTTCGTTGAGACTTTAAATGAATTCCCTTGTTCATACACTTCCTGTACCGCTGTTAGTGCCGCATCTTTAATCGCATCTAGATTCGTCTCACATTTAACCGCAAGACTAAAGCTCTGAATGCCAAATACACTTTTGAGCTGTTCAGAAATCGGTTCAGGGTCTTCTCCGTTCAGCATAATCGTGATACGGTCTCTATCAGATGCATACTTCAATGCTTCAAAATCCTTTAAGACGAACCGAATGTGCTGTCTTAGTTTTTCAATGAATTTCTTTCTATTCTTCCCTTTTGTTGAGATCTCACCAAAACGGACTAAAATATGATCATATTTCATGCTGTTATCTCATTCCTTTTAATTTTTTCACACTTTGTGTGATCGATGTGATGATTTGCGATGCAAGCTCTGGTCCTTGTCCATACGTCAAGCTGATTCTCATACTGCTTTTGGCCACTTCCTCTGGTTTTCCCATCGCCAGCAGTACACGGCTTGGCTCTTTTTTCTTTGCTGAGCAGGCAGAGGTTGTAGAAACATATATGCCTTCTTTTTCAAGCATATGGAGAAGGACTTCAATTTGAATACCCGGCACTGAAAAATTCACAATGTGCGGCGCACTTTGCACCCTCGGTGTGTTCATCACAATACCTTCTATGTCTCCAAGCTGTTTTTGCAGCTGCGTTTTTAAGTTCAGCATCTCATCATGATGCTTGTCAAGCTGTTCAAATGATTGTTTCATGGCTTTTGCCAAGCTGACAGCTCCAGCAGGGTTTTCAGTACCTGAACGAAGCCCTAATTCCTGCTCTCCGCCTGTAATGAAAGGGGTGAGAATGACATCTTTCTTTAAAAAGAGTGCTCCTGTGCCTTTTAATCCATGAATTTTATGACCTGACATCGTCAAAAGATCTACATCCAGCTGTTTATTAAGTGCTACTTTGCACATTCCCTGCACCCCGTCGACATGAAAAAGCGCGTTTTCGGCATGCTCACGAATGATGCCAGCAGCTTCTTCAATTGGCTGGATGGCACCCGTTTCGTTATTGACGTGCATCATGCTGACAAGCACTGTATCAGGGCGAAGCACTTCTTTTAAATGCGTCATATCTGCATGGCCATGCTCATTTACTTGAATATAGGAGATGTCAAAGCCAAATAACACCTTCAGCTGTTCAAACGATTCAATGACAGAAGGATGCTCAATTGCTGTCGTCACAATGTGCTTGCCACGATTCATTTTGGCAAGTGCTGCTCCTTTAATGGCAATGTTATTCGCTTCTGTAGCACCAGAAGTAAAAATAATCTCATATTGTTTTAAGCCCGTGTAGTGAAGCATTTGTTTTCTCGTTTCATTTAACAGCCGGCTTGCATCTATTCCGAGCTGATGAAGCGAAGATGGATTTCCAAAATAACGCTCACTCACTTGCTGATATACTTGTAAAACCTCAGGATAAGGCTTGGTTGTTGCACTATTATCAAGATAGATCATAAATGTAACTCCTTACAAAAAGCTTAAAAATAAATGCAATTATATGTTACCATAATAAAGTCAGACAGAGAATTTTCTGAAAATGGCAGTTGACAACTTTTCATTTTCACTATATCATCCATAGTGCAATTGTCACATAAACATTTAAATTGTCAGAATATTTTAACTTGACACACTACACTGTTGAGATTGAGGAGGGACTATTTTGAAAAATAGTTTAAGTATAAAAGAGACGATAGCCATTGGTCTAATGCTTTTTGCATTATTCTTTGGCGCAGGAAATATGATTTTCCCACCTGTTCTTGGACAATATGCAGGTGAGAATGTATGGCTCGCCATCGGTGGATTTTTACTCACAGGAGTAGGTCTTCCGCTTCTAGGGGTAATTGCAGTCGCACTGACAGGTACCGGTGCAAAAGGCCTTGCTGATAAAGCTCATCCTAAATTTGGCACCATTTTCACCGTCATTCTGTATTTGTCCATTGGACCTTTTTTCGCTATTCCGAGAACAGGTACGGTTTCGTATGAGATAGGATTAGCTCCTTTCCTGTCAAGTGCACAATCTACTTCATGGGTACCGCTATTCATCTTTACCGTTGTGTTTTTCGCCATTTCATATCTGCTCGCGTTAAATCCTTCAAAGCTGGTTGATCGAATTGGTAAAATTTTAACTCCGATCTTATTAACAGTTATTGCCATTATTGTCATTAAAGCCATTGCTACGCCAATGGGAATGATCGGTGCTCCTGATGCAACATATAAAGCAAACCCGCTCTTCACTGGCTTTTTAGAAGGCTATAAAACAATGGATGCTCTTGCTTCTATCGTTTTTGGGATCGTCGTGGTAACAGCTGTTAAAGACAGAGGCATTACGGAGCGTAAATCTCTTGCTGCAGCTTGTATTAAAGCAGGAGTCGTGGCTGCTATTGGACTGGCACTCGTGTACATTTCACTTGCCTATGTGGGTGCTTCAAGTACCGATGCAACGGGAATGGTTGGAGCAAATGACGGCGGCAAGCTTCTTTCACTTTCTGCCAACTTTTTATTCGGTTCTGCTGGTAATATTGTACTTGGCGCAGCCATTTTATTTGCTTGTTTAACGACGAGTGTTGGACTTATTTCTTCTTGTGGGGAATATTTTTCAAAGCTTTTCCCTAGCTTTTCTTATCGTACAGTCGTTCTAATTGTTTCTTTATTTAGTACACTGGTTGCAAACCTTGGATTGGCACAAATTATTTCTCTATCTGTTCCAGTACTTGTGACCATCTATCCATTGGCCATTGTCATTATTTTATTGTCATTCCTTGACCGCTGGATTAACGGTAGAAGACTCATTTATATCGTATCTCTCATCTTTACTGGTTTCTTTGCCATCATTGATGGATTATTAGCAGCCGAAGTCAATCTAGGCGGCTTACCTAAGATCTTAGGTTCAATCGTTCCGTTTTACGATTTAGGGATTGGCTGGATTGTACCAGCTATTCTCGGTGCTGTGATTGGTTTACTTATTTCGATGTTTACCAGTCCGACGAAAGAGCTCGCCTCCTAGTTATCGTGAACCAAAACATCCTCTTCTTCTGTGGAAGGGGATGTTTTTTTATTGTTCTTCATATACTAAAATAGAAAAATTCATGACTTTTGTACGAAAACACATGTTGACATCAGGCGTACATCCTTTATAATTAGTGAATGTTAATGATGAACGGTTACTTAGCAACTAATTAACAGAATATTTCAACATAACAATGGAGGCTTTAAATGCAATGAAGGCAACTTTGTCGACGAAAGATACGATTATCATAGGTTTTATGCTGTTTGCTCTATTTTTCGGCGCCGGTAATATGATTTATCCACCAGAACTTGGGCAATATGCTGGGCAAAATGTGTGGAAAGCAATGGGCGGATTTTTATTAACAGGCGTCGGTTTACCTCTTCTAGGGATTATTGCGATCGCTTTAACAGGTCGAGATGCGAAAGGATTAGCTGATAAAGCCCACCCGGCTTTTGGAACAGCGTTTACTGTCATTTTATATTTATCTATCGGGCCTCTTTTCGCTATTCCTCGTACAGGAACGGTTTCATATGAAATTGGTGCATTACCCTTTTTAGCAGGTGTACCAGCTTGGCTTTCACTTCTTGTATTCACACTTGTCTTTTTTGGTATAACTTATTATCTTGCTCTAAATCCAACGAAGATTGTGGATCGTGTAGGAAAAGTGTTAACACCGATTAAATTTACGATTATTTTTATTATTATTGTCAAAGCCATTCTAACGCCGATGGGCGTCATTGGCACACCTGATGTCTCTTACAGCAACGGGTCATTTTTCAAAGGATTTCTAGAGGGCTATAAAACAATGGACGCTCTTGCTTCTATTGTGTTTGGAGTCGTTGTCATCAACGCCATTAAAGGACGCGGTGTGACAAGTAAAAAGGCGCTGACTTCTGCTTGTATCAAAGCGGGTCTGATTGCAGCTTGCGGATTAACATTTGTTTATCTATCACTTGCTTATTTAGGCGCTTCAAGTACTCACGCCATTGGGTTTGTTGGAGATGGCAGTAAAATCTTGGCGCAGTCTTCTCAATTCTTATTTGGCAGCTTAGGAAATATCGTGTTAGGCGCTGCAATTACGGTGGCTTGTTTAACGACAAGTATCGGTCTTGTTACATCATGTGGAGAGTATTTCTCGAATTTATTACCTAAACTTTCTTATAAAATGGTCGTTACACTCGTGACATTATTCAGTTTTATCATTTCAAATTTTGGACTTGCTCATATTATCGCTTTCTCTGTACCAGTGTTAACTGCCATCTATCCGCTAGCGATTGTCATCATTGTTTTGTCGCTGGCAGATAAATGGCTTGGTCAAAGAAGACCTGTTTATGTCCTTACTTTGATTTTAACTGGTTGCGTCAGTTTGTTTGACGGCTTAGTAGCAGCGAAACTCCCGATTGGTCCAATAGAGAATCTCTTTCAAACAATCTTACCTTTATATGACCTCGGCATTGGCTGGGTTGTTCCTGCTATTTTCGGAGTAGTCATTGGGTTTGTTCTTTCTCTTTTCACTTCTTCTGCCTCCCAAAAGCGGGAGAAACAAGCATCTTAACAGAAAAAGCTGAAGTCCATTTACAGGACTTCAGCTTTTTTTATTGGTGCTGATATTGTTTGTCTTGCTGAGCTAAAAGCTTTTGGACAGATCCAGGTGATGCTTTTTCAACAGCTGCTGCTGCTACATCAAATGAACCGTTATAGTCATACGCATAAAATCTTCGCTCTGCCTCTTTTAATTGTTCTGAAAGAATATGATTTTGGCTTCTAAAACGATTACCGTATTGAATGATTCGTTCAATTTGATCCACTTTAGTGAGCATTTCTTCCGTCTCATTCACAACATGTCTCACTGTGTCAGAGGCTTCTTTTAATTGCTCATTCACGGCTGGCATGTTGAGCGGCAGGTTTTCAAGCTGCTCGTGCACTTGCTGAATCATCTCCTGCGCTTTTTCAGCCTGCTCTTTCATGTCAGCAGGTACACCTGGAATATTGCTTTTTTGCAGCTGACGCACTGTATCTGTCAGCATCGTTTTGAGCTCAGCCAGTGTTTCTCTCGCTTGCAGCTCTTCTTTTCTTAATGATTGAAGGTGATCTTTAAACGTATCATGCAATGCTTTTGCATCATCGATAAAGGTCTCAAGCTGATTGATTTCATCCATTAATAATGAATATGCGACATGGTCACGATCAAGCTTCTCTCGAATTTGTTTCATGAGCTTTTCAATTTCTTCTAAGCGTTTTTCGAACGCCTTCTGTTGATCAAGCTCTCCGGCTGTCAGTTTGTAGCTTTCTTTTACAAGAGCTGTTTCTGCCTTTGTTTGGGTATGATCCTGCTCGAGCTTTTCAAATGCTTCCGTCAGCTCAGGCATTTTGCTTTTGATTTCCTGCCCTGCTTCTACTTCCGCTTCCAGCTGATCATACAGCGTCTGAATTGCATCATCAATCATTTGGAGAATACTTGATGCTTCATCCAGATTGAGTTCATCAATCAGCAGTTTTTCCGCACGGGTCAGCTGTTTGTTTAAGCTCTCAAGCTCTTTAGTGATCTGGATGTGCTCGAGCTTGTAGCCTTTGTCTGTCATTTCTTTATATCCGTCTTTCAGCTTCGTCAGCTGGCCTGGTACGGTTTGTTTGCAGTCTGCAATGAGCTTCGGTACATCATTGATATACAGTTGAAGCTGATCGAGTCTGCGGTCTTGCTCAAGCAAAATCTTTCTTGCTTTCATGTAGTTTCCGTTTTCTGTCTCTTCCTCGTACTGCTTGATCCCTTCCCAGGCCTCATCTAAGTCCTGCTCCATTTTGTCATAAAGGGTGCCGTATAAATGGCTGTACGCAAGCAGATTTTTTCGAACTGTTTGATATTGTTCTTTGACCTTTTCAATGTCCTTGCGATTTTGCTCCTCGCTTGTGACAAGGTCTGCAATCTCTTTTAAAATGTCTTCAATGTTCGAATCAGCAGCACTCAGCAAGTCCTCAATGTGCGTAAGAACCTGCTTGGCTTTGGAGAATCGATATTTATCAGAATACTCTTCTGCATCATATAATAGCTCCTCTACCTTTGGAAGATGGGCTGTGACGATATCGTCCCACTCTGCACGCCATCTTTCAAAAAATTGCTCTGTTTCTCCGGTCATTTTTAAATGTTTGATTTTTGAAATTTCTTCTACAATTGATCTGTTTAAAATTTCAATTTTCCATGCTTCCAATCGGTCAATCTCTTTATATATATTTTTTCGCAGGAAATAACCGACTGAAAACAAAGCAAGCAAAATGACAATTAAACCGATGATTAACTCCATAATGAGCCCCCTTGTTGTGATCTAAGTGATGTCAGGGTAAAAGTGTCCCGAGTAGACCTGAGAACCCTTTCGTGTCCGCTTTGCATTTGTTTTTTATAAGCAGGATCGTAAGTTTTCCAATACCATCCATTCACGGTTTTATGTATGTTTTTTCAAGAAAGTATTTGTGCGCTTTCTATCATTTGATCACACGTATCAATGTGACCTGCTTTTATGTATGCGGAAGCTGTCGTTTTCATTGTTATTATGATACCATGTAACCAGCATTTTTGGTCATGATTTTTCATTATTTTCGCTGATAAACATCACGTTTTTCAAAATATCGACAAGAGGTGACGACATGCTGAAACAAGATGCACATCTACATACACCGTTTTGCCCGCACGGTTCGCTTGATTCTTTTCATTCTTATATTGAAAAAGCCATCAAAAAGGGATTTGATTCCATAACCTTTACCGAGCATGCCCCGCTGCCTCCATCGTTCCAAGATCCAACACCTGAGCAGGATAGTGCCATGAAGCTCCAAGACCTTGAAGCGTATATAACAAAACTGGCTCAGCTGAAACAAGAATACAAAGGGCAATTAATAGTAAAAACTGGGCTTGAGGTTGACTATATCAAAGAGTATGAAGAGGAAACAAGAACCTTTTTAGACTGCTACGGTCCAGAGCTAGACGACGCCATTTTATCTGTTCACTTTCTTCCTGCTGGCGATGATTATATTTGCCTTGATTTTGACGAGCATGCCTTTCAGCAGCTAATAAGCATCTATGGCAGCATCGAACAGGTCTACCAAAGCTACTATGACCAAATTCATTCTTCTATTCTATCATCTTTAGGCCAATATAAGCCAAAGAGAATCGGTCATATCACCCTTGTCCAGAAATTCAAACAGCTTTTTCCATATGAAATGTCACCTGAACTTTGTCAAAAGGTCACCCTTTGCCTTGAAGAAACGGCAAAAAAAGGCATGTCCTTAGATTTTAATACATCAGGACTTCGTAAAACATATGCCAGAAGTATCTATTTAGATCCATGGATGATTGACCTTGCCAAAAAGAAAAAAATTCCGCTCATATTCGGCTCTGATGCCCATCAAGCGGAAGATCTCGGATATGCGTATGATCAATTCGAGGACATCATGAGGTTCAGATGAGAATCTAATGCCGGCTCTTTTGGTTCTAACAAATAATGAAGCGAGCGGCTTAGCTCCTTAAAGTACATTTGATAGAAATACGGCTCACTTGGGTTCAAATAAAGCACCTCTGTTAAATATTGCGGCTGTAAATATGGCATCATGAGAAGTGATTTCAGCTGAATCATAAAGGATGCGAGTGAAAGCTGCTCACAAATAACATGAGTGCTTTTTCCTTTTTCAATGATAAGCTGAAACAAATACTTTTCTTTTGTTAAATATGTCGACATGATTTCTCTGATGAGTGTCGAATCAATCGTCACCTCCCGATAAACAAAACGGGTTAATTGACGGTGCTTGTGCTGATAAGATAAAATATCAAAAACCACATGTAGTAAGCATTCTTTTGCGTGACGGGTTTCCATGTGATGGAGATGTGATTCAATCATGTGAATGTAGCCTTCATAAAAATCGGATACGAGCTGCTCAAGCAGCCCTCCTTTTCCTTGAAAGTAATAAGAAATGTGGGCAACGTTGACGTTTGCTTCCTTCGCAATCTCACGGACAGAGGTTCCAGAAAATCCTTTTTGGTTAAAAAGTCTGATGGCAGCATCCATAATACGGTCTTTTGTTTGCACGGTTGTTGATGTTTTCATCCGCTCACCCCTCTTCATGTGTACATACTTCAAGATGAAGGGAGAAGTTCCTTTTACAATTGCTCGACAAATCCCACATGCGAGACGCAAGTTATGTATTTTTAAGATAGAAAGTAGGAGATTTTCATGTTTCATGTCGAAAAACAGTCTGGCGATCCTTCAAAAGACTATCAATTGCTTGTCAAACAGGTAGAAGCCATTACAGATGGTGAACCTGATTTGATCGCCAACTTGGCAAATGCAGCTGCGCTGCTCTATCACTCACTTCCTGAAGTCAATTGGGCAGGGTTTTATTTAGCAAAGGACGGCGAGCTTGTGCTTGGACCATTTAACGGACTGCCTGCATGTGTGCGCATCCCTTCTGGAAAAGGCGTTTGCGGTACAGCGTTTGCGACAGGTGAAGTGCAGCGTATCGCTGATGTCCATGCATTCCCTGGACATATTGCCTGTGACGCCGCATCGCAATCTGAAATAGTCATTCCGCTCAAGGTCAATGGACAGATCATTGGGGTGCTCGATATTGACAGTCCTGTGAAAGACCGCTTCAGTGAAATAGATGAGACGTACCTTATTCAATTTACAGACATTCTCCAACAGGCGTTATCCGTCTCTACGGATGCGTAATCATGCAGTAAAAGCAGGCACATTGTCTGCTTTTTTATGTTTCTTTATAATATGGAGAACGTCTCCTTTGCCTCTAAATAGGTTGACTTCTCATACCCAGAGTCATATAATAGAGTTTGTGTGAAATATGGCAGCCTTTTTGTTCGGCTTTTTTGTATCATTTTGTTCCTTCTATATGAAGGTGCATCTTGTAACTCCCTGCTGCTGGAGCGAGGATGCATGAAAACATAATGACGAAAAAGAGGAAGAACAGACGGTTTTTATTTTTCACAAATAAAAACAATAAGGAGGAGTCACATTATGGCTCGCTATACAGGTCCAAGTTGGAAGATTTCCCGCCGTTTAGGCATTTCATTAAGCGGAACAGGTAAGGAACTTGAAAAACGCCCTTACGCTCCAGGCCCACATGGTCCAGGACAACGCAAAAAACTTTCTGAATACGGTTTACAATTACAAGAGAAGCAAAAGCTTCGTCACATGTACGGTGTCAACGAACGTCAATTCCGTACACTATATGACAAAGCTGCTAAACTTCCTGGTAAACAAGGTGAAAACTTCATGATCCTTCTTGAAACTCGCCTTGACAACCTAGTATACCGTCTTGGCCTTGCTCGTACTCGCCGCCAAGCTCGTCAGCTAGTAAACCATGGTCACATCCTTGTTGATGGAAGCCGTGTAGACATCCCATCTTTCTCTGTGAAACCAGGTCAAACGATTGCTCTTCGTGAGAAATCTCAAAACCTTGCAGTAGTGAAAGAATCAGTTGAAGTAAACAACTTCGTTCCTGAATACCTTTCTTTCGATGCTGAAAAGCTTGAAGGAACTTTCACTCGTCTTCCAGAGCGTTCTGAATTAGCTCCTGAAATCAGCGAACAACTAATCGTTGAGTTCTACTCTCGTTAATTTCATTACTTCTCTAAGAGAGAGCAAACAAATCCTAGATCCCTTGATTGTTCAAGGTTTTCTAGGGTTTTTTGTTTCGGGTCAAACATAAGATCATTGGAAGAAACCTCCCATTTCCAATCACCTCTTTTCCTCGACCGTCCCCTCTATTCTTACTTCAATCAAACCTGTCTCATTTTTATATACAAATATAGGAAACAATTCATTGAATTGCCTTTTTTCTATTGGTACAATAATGATGGATGACATATCAGTCGTATGGTCTTCTATAGTAATGGAGGAGTTCCATGTTTAGTATCACAATCATTCTATTCTTACTTTTAATCTTATCAGTGATCGCCTATTCTCTTTTAAGAAAAAAACAAATCATAGATGAACCGCCAAATAGATTTGCTGCAAGTCTGTTTATCTTCCTGCTCTTTTTTTCTATCTGCTTTGTGATCGCGATTCCTAGTGTATTGCTATACATCACCGTTTTAGGCGTGAATTATCTTTTTGGAGAAACCATCACATATGATTCATTTTTTTCTTTAATCTCTTTCTCTTTGTTCGTGAGTGTTATCGTTGTTTTTTGGTCACCTATCCTTCTATTCATAGGAAAAGGACTATCTTATCTCCTTAAACTTCCTGTATGGCTCACTTATGTTTTGGAATGGGCAAGTTCTTGGATCGTTTTACATCTCTCCATCAAGTATGTCCTTTACTTAAATTTAATGAATGTATCGATAGGGGATTCCGGTGTATTAATTTTATCATTCTTTGTCAGTTTTTTATTTATTGAGATTGATCTCTTTTACTCACGTAAGAAACAACGAAAACAATCACTGGACACATATCATTAGCATGATAAAAGCTCCTAAATCTCTTTCTAGGAGCTTTCAAACGTTCATTCTGGACTTGTCCATTTTGCGATGAGCTGCTCTGTTGTCAGGACAGTCGCAAATTCATCATGCAGGGTTGCAAGTGAGAGCCGGTGGATCGTTTCTGGGTCAAAATATGTACCATTTTGATCTGTTAATCCAAAGGCGGCTGTTGCATCTGAGATCAAGTACGTATCAAAGCCAAGATTTCCGCTCATTCTTGTGGTCGTTGATACGCAATGAGGGGTTGTTAATCCTGCGATGACGACCGTGTCAATCTGGTTTGATCTTAGTTGTTCCTCTAAGTTAGTGCCAATAAAGCTGCTGTTGACTTTCTTTTGTATCACTGTTTCTTCCTCTAGCGGTTTAGCCATATCTTTGAAAAGGTGCCCTTCATTTGCTGGATGAAATACAGAGTCCGGATTGTCGGATGTATGCTGAATATGAATCACTTTCCAGCCTTTCTCTCTCCAAAACGTCAATAGCCGGCTAATATTTCCCTCTGCCTCTAGGTTATTGCGTTCTCCCCATTTTTCATGCTCAAACGCTTTTTGTACATCTACAATGATGAAAGCCTTTTGATTCGTTTTCACAAATGCCCACCTCCGAATATTCACATACACTACATGTAGTGTAAGGAATGGTGAACGTTTTGTACATGTTTTTATTAAATTGAAAAAAGAACCTAGAAGTCATCTGCAGACTTACCAGCTTCTTTTTCAATGAATTTAATTTATTCTATTAGCATCTTTAAATTTGGACTGAAGTAAAAAAACAAAAAACACACTGACAATTATATAATATATTCCAATGATTGATGTACTGTTAGAAAAAACATCAAATAGTTTATCTGATTTGATCATAAACATCCATATGAAATAGATGATGAAAAAAGATAAAGGGAAATAAAGGAAATAACCCAAGAAATATAACTTTAGTCTTTGCATCATTATCTTCCTCCTATTATATTAAGTCGGTTAATTATGCCCATGGGCCTCTTCCCTCCATGCATTTAGCTGAATACCAAGTAAGGAAGGCTACTAAACCGATAACATTTCCCCCAATGCCAATCTTCAATAAAAGCTTAGCAGCTTCTTTATAAGCCTTCTTTTCAAGATAGCTCCAAAGACCACCAGTTAAAGCCACTTCTATCATTGCCACCCCAAAATGATCCTTTAATGAATCAATCATACAATCGCCCCAAGTTCCTTTAGCATCCTGAGTTTTTAAATCTAAAGACTTTTCTAATTGTATTCCACTTTGTTTTATTTCATTTTCTAAAATTGTAAATTCTTTTGTATCTCCAAATCTCTCTCTTAATTTTTCAAAATTAAAGCCAACCAACTGATTATTTTGATCATATATACTAGCTGTCTCCATTAAAAATTTTAAATCTTTAGCCAGTAAATTCACACTTGCTTCATTAGAGTTTGTTTTGGCAGCTGCGATTGGTGAAGCAATAACGGAAAAGCCCAAAAATAATGCTATCATAATAAAAGTTGTTTTTTTAAAGAATAATTTGTTCCTCATTATATCCCCCTTGAAATGCAATATTTAAACTTTCATATGTAATCTAAAGAGCGAACTTCTTCGATGAAACATTCGCTTCCCCCTTAACATCTACATACTATAACATCCTTTTCCATTCATTTATTGAGATAAAAGTTTTATTCTATATTGTATTATTTTCATATTTATATGCTCATACTAAAATTAAACCAATCAGCAAGTATAGAGCACCTCGTACATATTATTTTTTAAACCTACTAGTTATTAATCAATAGTCAAAACAACTACTATTATAATGATATTGTTATTACAAAACGGGACTTTAATCTCTCTCTAGATTCATATTAAATATAAAAAACAATCTTTTCTCACCGATAACAAAAAAAAGACAGCATATGCCGCTGTCTTTTTCGTTTTTTAATTCGTATTCTGTCCTCCGCCGTTCAGTCCTTCTTTAATATAGCCTTTCACTTGGCTTGAGGTTAATAGACCGATATGGCCAACGCCGTGAATCAGGACGTTTTTTGCACCAATTAAACGAGAGAGGCTGTTGACGACGATGAGATCGGCTGAACTATAAACGGATGTGTAAAGAATTTTTTGAGTTGGATCTGTGCCTGGTAATGCTCTGCTTGAAACGAGTCCGTTTGCTCCACCAATCGTGACAACGTTTTCAATTTTATCTCCGCCATCTAGATTCTTAATATAGTATAATGTGTTCGCTCCGCCCATACTATGAGCCACAATATCTACTTTTTTGGCACCTGTTTTGTCTAACACATCTTTGACGAATCTGGATAGACGCGGACCATTGTTGCGGTTATTTCCTGTTTTGTCTATGAAATCGATAGCATATAATTGGTTTCGATCCCAGCCTTGTCCAACCAAGTAACTTTTAATCGAAGCAAAGTTATAAGAGGCACCACCAATACCATGTACCATCACAACCGGATTATGCTCAGCCGCCTTCACCTCTTTCGGCTGGATAAAAGCCATTGAACCAATCACCAATGCAATTGCAACGAGAATTTGCAAACTTCTTTTCTTAAATAGAATCACTTTCATTCCCCCTTATTCATCTTATTCCCCTCTATTTTATATAAGAAAAATATGTCAGAAAAGTGAACAAGGTAATGTTTATGAGATGATTTTACAGAAATATAAATAATCAAAAAGCACCTTGGACTTTTTTAAATTAAAACAAAAAGACTACGAGACCTTCTTTCTTTCATATATAATATCAATAGATAAAGGAGGTTCTACTAGGTGCTATTTACTCAAACCCCTGCTCCACCCTACTATGCCGTGATTTTCACATCAAAACGAACAAATGTTGAGCAGAAAGAATACGCTGCTGCTGCTCAAAAAATGGAAGAATTAGCGAAAGATCTAGATGGGTTTCTTGGAATAGAAAGTGTACGAGATGAACATGGTGTTGGGATCACTGTCTCTTACTGGGATTCATTAGCAGCCATCAAAGAATGGAAAGCAGATACAGCACATCAGCGTGTTCAAAAAAAGGGGGAAAAGGACTGGTATGAATCCTATACTACCCGAATTTGTAAGGTAGAACATGCTTATACAAACAAAGATTCACTCCTTAAACAAGAAGCTGACGAATGAGCTACTTCTACATAAAAAAGAAAAGCACCTCAATGTACACGAACATTTGAGGTGCTTTTCCATGATGTTTACTGTTTCATAAAGATTTATTTATATGTCACGAGGAAGTATTTCTTTTTCCCTCTTCTTAAAACGGTAAATTGGTTTTCAATTCGGTCGTCAGCTGAGAGAACGTAGTCTTTATCTGTTTGTCTCTCTCCGTTGATGGAGACAGCACCATTTGTGATATCTTCACGTGCTTGACGCTTTGATGGAGACAGCTTTGATTCCACAAGGATATCAACTAGTGTTAATTCTTCTGTGCTGCTTTTCTCCATTGATGGAACATCCTTAAAGCCTACTTTCACTTCTTCAGCTGTAAGAGATTTGATCTCGCCTTTAAATAGTGCATTTGAGATGTTGACTGCCTGTTCTAGTGATTCACGGCCATGTACAAGTGTTGTCACTTCCTCTGCTAGACGGCGCTGCGCTTCACGCTTTTCAGGTGCTGTTTGCACTTTTTCTTCGTACGATGCGATCTCTTCTTTTGATAAAAACGTAAAGTATTTTAAGTATTTCACGACATCACGGTCATCTGTGTTGATCCAGAATTGGTAGAACTCATAAGGAGACGTTTTTTCTTTATCTAACCAGATAGCACCGCCTTCTGTTTTACCAAACTTTGTGCCGTCTGCTTTTGTGACAAGCGGCATCGTCAGACCGAATGCTTTTGCCCCTTCTGCTTCAGACTTACGGATCAGCTCAAGTCCAGATGTGATATTTCCCCACTGGTCACTTCCGCCGATTTGCAGCTTACAATTTTCATTTCTGTAAAGGTTTAAGAAGTCTAAAGACTGCAGGATGACATAGCTGAACTCTGTGTAAGAAATCCCTGTTTCGATACGTGAGCTCACGATATCTTTTGCCAGCATAAAGTTTACACCGAAGTTCTTTCCAATATCACGAAGGAACGTGATGACATTCATTTGGCTGATCCAGTCGTAGTTATTCACGATGACGGCTGGATTCTCGCCTGCTTCAAAATCAAGAAATTGAGACAGCTGTCCTTTGATTTTTTCTGACCACTGTTCGACGATTTCTGCTGGGTTGAGTGAACGTTCTGCTTTTTTGAAGCTAGGGTCGCCAATGAGTCCAGTCGCACCGCCAACAAGAGCAATCGGGTGATGACCTGCTTCTTGGAATCTGCGTAATGTTAAAATTGGCAATAGATGACCAATGTGTAAGCTGTCAGCTGTCGGATCAAAGCCGGAGTATAGCTTGATTTTCTCTTCTGCTAATAATTTTGTTAAACCTTCTTCATCTGTTTGCTGCTGAATTAATCCTCTGAACGATAGCTCTTCCATCAATTGACTCATTTCCAAATCTCCTTTGTTTAAAATGAAACATAAAAAACGCCCCTTCGAATGAACGAAGGGACGATATATATCGCGGTACCACCCTGCTTAAAAGACAAAAAATCTTGTCTTTTCACTTACACTGATAACGGACAGATCCGTTCTTTCACTAATCAGGGCATGCTCCTTTTCGTAAAAGCGGTTCGTGAGGGTAATTCGAATATCTCTTTGTACTGACTTGCACCAGCCGTCAGCTCTCTTAAACAGGGAAAGATCATTCTACTGAATCTCAGTCAAAACCTTTTCATATTCAACTAATGTCATTTTTAACACACTTTTGATATCAAGTCAACTGATGAAAAAATTAATCTTCCATTGTCGAAAGGTCACCAGCAGGTAAATTCAGCTCCCACGCCTTTAGCACACGTCTCATAATTTTTCCGCTTCTCGTTTTTGGCAGTTTGTCTTTAAACTCAATTTCTCTCGGTGCCGCATGTGCTGCGAGTCCTTTTTTCACAAACGTACGAATCTCTTCTTTCAGCTCATCTGTCGGCTCATATCCGCTTCTGAGCGCAATAAATGCTTTAATAATTTCGCCACGGACCGGATCTGGCTTTCCAATGACACCAGCCTCCGCAATGGCTGGATGTTCGACCAGTTTACTTTCCACCTCAAATGGACCGACCCGCTCTCCTGACGTCATGATGACATCATCGACACGTCCCTGGAACCAAAAGTATCCGTCTTCGTCCATATAAGCTGAATCTCCTGAAACATACCAATCTCCCGGCATAAAGTAAGATTCATATTTTTCAGGATTGTTCCAGATCGTATGCATCATAGAAGGCCAGCCTTTTTTAATCGCAAGGTTGCCCATCCGGTATGGCGGAAGTTCATTTCCTGCATTATCCACAATCGCCGCTTCTACCCCTGGAATTGGTTTTCCCATCGAGCCTGGCTTGATGTCCATGCATGGATAATTACAAATCAGCTGTGCACCCGTTTCTGTCATCCACCAAGTGTCGTGAATTCGTTTGCCAAAAACAGCATCTCCCCAGCGGATGACTTCTGGATTAAGAGGCTCTCCCACACTTAAGACATGACGGAGCGAGCTGAGGTCATATTTTTGAATGAGGTCATCCCCTGCCCCCATGAGCATTCTAAAGGCTGTCGGGGCACTGTACCAAACGGTTACACCGAGTGATTCAATGGTTTCATACCACGTATCAGGATTAAACCGGCCGCCTAAAATCACATTCGTCGCCCCATTAAACCACGGTGAAAAAATACCGTACACTGTGCCTGTAACCCAGCCTGGATCAGCTGTACACCAGTAAACGTCATCTTCTTTCAAGTCAAGCACCCATTTACCAGTCTGACCTTGCTGCACCATTGCACCATGGACATGAAGCACACCCTTCGGCGTACCGGTAGATCCTGATGTGTAATGAAGCAGGAAGCCGTCTTTTTCATCCATCCATTCAATTTCAAGCTCCTTTGCTGCCTCCTCAAACGCCTCTTCATAGTGAATTGTCCGAACGCCATCGACGTCTTCATTTTCACCGCCGACAATGATGACAGATTCAAGCTTTGGAAGCTCTGCAAATGGAATTCGTTCAAGTAGATCAGGTGTTGTAACGATCACCTTTGCTTCACTATTTTCTAAACGGTCTTTGACGGCACCTTCCATAAATGCCTCAAATAACGGGCCAATGATCGCCCCAATTTTCACTGCACCTAGCAAAAGAAAATAGAGCTCAGGTGATCTTGGCATAAAGATAAACACGCGATCCCCTTTTTCCACATGTGCCTTTTCTTTGAATAGATTTCCCGCTTTGTTTGTGTTGATTTTCATATCCCTGAACGTATACTTTTCATCCCGCTCTGAATCTTTGTAGTGAAGCGCCACCTTGTTCTGACGAAACGAGTCCGCATGTCTGTCAATCGCTTCATAGGCTGCATTTATTTTTCCTGTTTCATACCAGGAGAAGTTTTTTCTAGCTTCCTCCCATGAAAAATCTTTGTATGCCTGCTCATAATCATTTAAATGATAATCCCCTTTTACTGATGGTAGCGTTTCCAATTTCATCAAACAGTCCCCCTTTGCATACGTTTACAATGACCATTATAGTATAGATGACTTTTTTTCTCAATTTTTAAAAAACTTCTGATGAAACCGTTTTAATTCTTACAAGATTTAAGATAGAATAGAGACGACTCACTAGAATTAGGGGCGGTGGATACGTGGAGCATCCTAAAACTTATTATTCAAAAACCATTGAGCGAGAAACAGGTTCCATCCTGATTGAAGGACCGGTACCTGCATCAGAGCTTGCGAACTATACGTTTCATGAAGGACTAACGGCATTTCGCACGCCTGAGGAACAGAAACAAGCACTTGTTGAAATAGCAGATCTTCCAGAAGGACGTATTATCATTGCAAGAGTGAATGAGCTTGTCGTAGGCTATGTCACGTATTTGTATCCTGATCCACTTGAGCGCTGGTCAGAGGGCAAAATGGAGAATTTAATTGAGCTTGGCGCAATTGAGGTGGCTCCTCCATTTAGAGGATGCTCACTTGGCAAGCATTTGCTTGATGTGAGCATGATGGATGAGCAAATGGAGAATTACATCATCATTACAACTGAATATTACTGGCATTGGGATTTAAAGGGGACAAAGAAAAACGTTTGGGAGTACCGCAAAATGATGGAGAAAATGATGAACGCAGGCGGTCTTGTCTGGTTTGCAACAGACGAGCCAGAGATTAGCTCACATCCAGCCAATTGTTTAATGGCCAGAATTGGAAAACATGTGAGTCCTGATTCGATCGAGCGTTTCGATCGTCTTCGCTTCCATCAGCGCTTTATGTATTAACGTTCAATTCGTTTTTTTGGCAAAGGGGATTGGTAAACAATGATGATTGAACAAATTATGGAGCGTGATGTGATCACGCTGCGAAAAACCGATACGATTGAAGAAGCCATTCAAAAAATGAGTGCACACCACATCCGGCATATTCCGATCGTATCTGATCAAGGATCTGTCATTGGGATGGTGACAGATCGAGATATTAAAAATGCCAGTCCAAGTATTTTTGAAACAGAGAAAAGAAAGCTCTTTATTCAGCGGCCAGTCGAAGAGATCATGGTATTAGAGACGATCACTGCTCACCCGCTTGATTTCGTTGAGGAGATATCAAGTGTCTTTTTTGAGCACGGAATTGGCTGTCTTCCAGTGGTGAGACGCGGCAAGCTTGTAGGCATTATCACAAAAACAGATCTGCTTCGTACGTTTGTAAGACTGACAGGTGCAGATCAGCCTGGATCGCACTTAGAGGTTGAAGTGGAGCAGATGACTGAAGGCCTCGCAGACATTACGTCCATTTTAAAGGAGCAGCATATTCAATTGCTAAGTGTACTTGTGTACCCTCATGCCAATGAGGCTTCTAAAGTGCTCGTATTCCGCCTTCAAACCATTCATGCAGATCATGTGACGAAGCTGATTCGCGCAAAAGGCTATAAGGTGCTCTGGCCTATGGAGCAGACGATCAAATGAAGGAAGCGACCTTTGTTTTTTCACCATCTTTTCAAACGTACCAATTTAACCAAGATCATCCCTTCAATCAGCTTCGTGTCTACTTAACTTATGATCTTCTTCAAAAAATGAAGGCTTTAACAGAGGATGAAATCGTCGCACCGCGTATGGCTACTCTGGAGGAATTAAAGCTCGTCCATACAGCAGATTATATCCAGGCTGTGCAGCGAGCAAGTGAAGGAAAGCTGTCTACAGAAGAGGGTGAACGCTACGGTCTTGGCACTGAGGATACACCGATGTTCGCAGGCATGCATGAGGCGGCATCTCTCCTTGTTGGCGGAACATTAACAGCGGTTGATCAAGTGATGCTCGGTCATTCGCAGCATGCACTCAATCTTGGCGGCGGGCTTCACCACGGATTCAAAGGGCGTGCATCTGGCTTTTGTATTTATAATGACAGCTCTGTGGCGATTCAATATATTCAAAAGACATATGGCGCTAGAATTTTATATATTGATACGGATGCTCATCACGGCGATGGTGTCCAGTTCAGCTTCTATGACGACCCAGAGGTATGTACAGTCTCCATTCATGAAACGGGACGCTACTTGTTCCCTGGAACCGGACAAGTACAGGAAAGAGGCCACGATAAAGGCTATGGCTACGCCTATAATATTCCGCTAGATGCATTTACGGAAGATGAATCCTTCCTCGAAGCATACCGAACAGCAGTGACTGAGATTGCTGCTTTTTTTAAACCAGATGTGATTTTGACGCAAAACGGGGCTGATGCACACTACTATGATCCGTTAACTCATTTATCTGCCACCATGAAAATATATGAGGAAATTCCTAGACTTGCCCATGAGCTTGCGCATCAATATTGTGATGGCAAATGGATCGCTGTTGGCGGAGGGGGATATGATATTTGGCGCGTCGTTCCAAGAGCCTGGAGCCGTATTTGGCTTGAGATGAAAGGCATTACACCGCCAGATGAGCTGCCTCAGGACTGGATTCGGGCATGGAATAAGCAATCGCCTGTTACCCTTCCACCTACATGGAAAGATCCTGACGATTTATATCCACCGATCCCAAGAAAAGCAGAAATCACAGAAAAAAATGCTCAAACAGTAGAAAAAGCACTCATGCCTGTTAGAAGAGAAAAGAAAAAGGCATAAGAAAAGCAGGCTTTCCCTCATAAGGTAAGCCTGCTTTTTTGTTTTATTTTGTTGATTGTCTTTCTTCAATTCTGTGCGGAAGCTCAACAATTTGATCGTCCACTTGTTCTTTGTTCATCAGCTTTGTGAGCAGTCTCATGGCAACAGCACCAATATCATATGTCGGCTGAACAACTGTTGTCAGCTGAGGACGCACCATGAGAGAAAGTCTTGTGTTATCGAAGCCAATCACTTCTAAATCTTCAGGAATGGATACCCCTCTGTCTTGTGCTCCATGAATGACACCTAGCGCCATTTCATCTGTAGCTGCGATAACAGCTGTCGGCTTGTCAGACTGCTCAAGCAGATGAGCAAGTGCTTCAATTCCAGAATCGTAAGAGTAATCGCCCTCAGCAACGAGTGCATCGTCAAACGCGATGCCCGCTTCTTCAAGCGCACGCTTATAACCTGCAAGTTTTCTCACGGAATTAATTGGTTCTGACATTGGACCAGAAACAAACGCAATACGTTTATGTCCTTTTTCAACTAACAGCTGAACTGAATCATAAATGGCCTGCTCATAGTTGATGTTGACAGATGGTGTTTGAGCCTGCTCTTCAACAGATGCTGCAAGAACAATCGGAACAGGAGAGCGCTTAAATTCTTCCACATGCACGTCTGTGATGTTTCCGCCCATAAAGACAATTCCGTCTACTTGTTTACCGAGCATCGTATTTAACAAATGAAGCTCTTTATCTGTATTTTGATCTGAATTGCTCAAAATGATGTTGTATTTATACATCGTGGCGATATCTTCAATACCGCGTGCTAATTCCGAATAGAAGATACTAGAAATATCAGGGATGATGACCCCAACTGTCGTTGTTTTTTTACTTGCAAGGCCTCGTGCCACTGCATTCGGACGATACCCAAGGCGATCAATCGCTTCAAGCACCTTTTTTCTTGTTGTTGGTTTTACGTTTGGATTACCATTTACTACGCGTGATACCGTTGCCATACTTACATTTGCTTCTCTTGCTACATCATATATTGTAACATTATTCACATAAATCACTCCTTCAAATACACTTCATATCTATAGCATTCACCAATTGGATAGAGACATGTCAGATACGAGGAAAATAATATCCTATTTGTCATTAAAACGATGAAAAGAGACACATAATTTTTCAATCTACATCAAAATGACATTCTTTTATGAAATTATACACGTTTTTTTGTCATATGAAAACGTTCCCTTTCTTTTTATAACTAAATTAAACAAACTTTAAACAGCTTGTTACCTGTAATTTGAATCATATTTCATAAAAAACCATCGAGAACGCCAGCTATGACAATGATCTTAACAGATTCTATCGATTTTTAAAAATGAAAACATTGTGAACAAGCTCTTTTTGAGCTTGCAATGTGCTTTCTTCCTTTCATTCCCAAACTTCATCGTATTTTCTCCAAAAAAAAACCGCCGGTCAGTCATCCGGCGGCTATTTCTATTTATGATTACGCGTGAATGTTGACAAGTGGTCTTAGCGCATCTAACCATTTTTCGAATTGTGGAATGTCCATTTGCTGCGCTGAATCAGATAGAGCAACAGATGGATCTGGATGTACTTCTGCCATAACACCGTCAGCTCCAATCGCAAGAGCTGCTTTTGCTGTTGGAAGGAGAAGATCTCTACGTCCAGTTGAATGCGTCACATCAACGAAGACTGGTAAATGTGTCTCTTGTTTCAAGATTGGCACTGCCGAGATATCTAGTGTATTTCTTGTCGCTGTTTCATATGTGCGGATACCGCGCTCGCAAAGGATGATTTGATCATTTCCTTGGGCGATGATGTATTCAGCTGCATTGATGAATTCAGAAATGGTCGCTGCAAGACCGCGTTTTAAAAGAACTGGTTTCTTCACGGAACCTGCTTCTTTTAACAGTTCGAAGTTTTGCATGTTACGCGCCCCAATTTGGATGACATCAATATGCTCAATCGCTTCTTCAATATGAGCAGGATTAACAATTTCACTAATGACAGCAAGACCGTATTCATCCGCTACACGCTTTAGAATCTTGAGACCGTCTACACCAAGTCCTTGGAAATCGTATGGACTTGTACGAGGTTTAAATGCGCCTCCACGAAGTAGTTTTAACCCTTGCTGTTTCGCTGCTGCAGCTACTTCTGCAACTTGCTCGTAGCTTTCAACGGCACATGGTCCAACGATGAAGCGCTGCTTTCCATCACCGATCGCTTCCCCATTGATGTTCACGATTGTGTTTTCTGGTTTTTTCTTACGAGAAACAAGAAGTGCTTTGCTGTGGTCATCTTCTTGAAGCTCTAGACCTGCTTTGAAAATCTCTTTGAAAATATGCTGAATCGTTGAGTTTTCAAATGGTCCATCATTTTCTTCAAGAATTTGGTTCAGCATTGTGCGCTCTCTGACAGGATCATAACGGTTGACACCTTGCGCTTCTTTCGCTTTTCCAATTTCTTTTACAATGTTTCCTCTTTCATTGATCAGTTTTAAGATTTGAAGATTTAGTTCATCTGCTTGCTGCCTCAATTTTTCTAGTTCATTGTTGCTCATTTTTGTCATCCTTTCCTCTGCCTGTTCTCGCTTTTTATTTTTTCATTCTTGCATGATAGGGTTTATTATAAACAAAGATTTCGGAATTGTCACGAAAATTTTCTTTATTACCCAAACGCTTTTAAGCGGTAAAGTATTGTATGTAAGATTATAGCATACTTTTCGTTCAAGTAAACCTTTTTTTATAAAAAAAACGTCAGCCGCTGCTGACGTTTCTTTCTTTTACAGATTATGTTCAAGCGCTTCTTTTGTAATGCTTGAGTGAGATGCATGCCATTTTACTTTTCCACCGCTAAAGATGAGTGCCTGCGGACTTTCATGCTTTACTCCAGACTTTTCCGTCACATAGGATGAAAGCTCTCTCGTATTTTGAATTTGTAAGAAATACGCTGGCACGTCTTCATGTGCAGACGCGAATGCTTCAAACTCTTGAAAAGCCGCTTGGCTGATCGGACATGTCAAACTGTGCTTAAAAAAGACAAAGGTCCCATCTTGATTCGTTAGTTGATCAAACTGTTCTTCTGTTTCAATGAGTTGTTTTGACATGATGTTCTCCTTCTTCACTTCGACAGTGAGAGTTAGCCTTTAGTCGATTGTTCTACTTTTTCTTTGACATCCTTGATGCCGTCTTCAATTTCTGATTTCGCTTCTTGTGCTCGTACTTTTGCTTCATCTGCTACATCAGATGCTTCGCTTGCCAAATCCGCTGCCGCATCTTCAGCTTCACTTTTCACTTTATTAGCTTTTCCAGCTGCACGCTCTTTTATGTCTTTCACTTTGTCTAAAATCTGGTTTGACTGCTCTGCTACAAGCTGAGACAATTCAGACGTTTTATCTTTCGCAATCGTCACATATTCAGTGCCTCTTTCTTTTGCATCCGTTGTGAGCCGGTCTGTTTTTTCTTTTAACGCATTCGCTTGGGTGTTCAAATCATCGCGAAGCTCTTTCCCTGACTTCGGTGCTAAAAATAATGCTGTTGTTGCACCAACAATTCCACCAATAAGTGTTCCGATCAAAAAGTCTTTGCTATTGATTCCGTCTTTGCTCATGATTATTCCTCCTATGCGAATATGGTTTATTTTTGTTGTTTACGCTGTTTCCATTTTTTATAAATTTCAAGTGCTGCGTTACTCCAGCTCACCACATCCGTCACTTTTTCTTGATTTCTTTCAACGGATGAAGAAACCGCACCAGCTGCCTGCTTTATGCTTGTATTAAATTGGTTGATCGAGCCGCCAATTCCCTGCACCGCATCCACAACTGTATTGAGTTTTGCTGATTTGTCTTGAATATCTTCAGCAAGCTGATTCGTCTTATGTAGCAACTGCGCTGTCTCTGTGGTGATGCCTTGCATCTGACCTTCAAGACCTTCTAAAGTTGATGCAACATTCTTTAATGTCAGCTGTAAGGATTTTAATGTTTTGGACAAATAGATGACAAGAATGAGGAAAGCAATTGCGATCAGTGCAACGCTTAGATATAGAATAATAATCATCTGATACCTCCTTTGCTGCGGGCATATTCAATTCATTACCCTCTCGTTGTATCATTCAAACATCGCCTAGAATGACCGATTGAATAATAATTCTACACTTATTCGCTAATTCCTGTCCACAGTGAACGAAAAAAAGCGGCACATGTTGACACATTTAGCTCTTTTGTCACATTTTATTCAAAATAAAAAAGTGCCGCGTGAAACGGCACTTTTTTTAAGCATTTATACAGCGACTTTTTCATAAGCACGCAAATATTTTTGAATGTCTCCTGCTCCCATAAAGATCAGAATCGCATCTTCGTGCGCTTTCAGCACAGATGTATCTTCTTCCTCAATCAATTGGGCCTGCGGGATTTTTTCTCTTAAATCTTCAATGCTCAGCTTCCCAATGTTTTCACGAGCTGAACCGAAAATATCACAAAGGTAGACATAGTCGGCTTTCTTTAGACTGTCAGCAAATTCACTTAAGAATTGCTGTGTACGTGTGAACGTATGCGGCTGGAAGACAGCTACAATATCACGGTCCGGATATTTTTGGCGAGCTGCTTCAATCGTGACCTCAATTTCAGTTGGGTGATGTGCATAATCGTCAATTAAGACCTGCTCACCGACCACTTTTTCATTAAAGCGTCGTTTTACACCGCCAAATGTCTTTAATGCGCCTTTGATAAGCTCTACATCAATGGACTCATAGTGACATAATGCGATAACAGCTAACGAGTTGAGGACATTATGATTTCCGTAGGCAGGAATGTAGAAGGTATCATAAAACGTATTGCGTACAAATACATCAAATGTAGTGCCTTCCGTATTTTTCACAACATTGCGAGCTTGGAAATCATTTTCTTCGTTGAAACCGTAGTACACAACAGGTACCTTCGCTTGAATTTTTGGCAAGTGCTCATCATCACCACAGGCAATAATCGCTTTTTTCACTTGAAGCGCCATGTTTTGAAACGCATCAAATACGTCATCAATATCTGAGAAATAATCAGGGTGATCAAAATCAATATTGGTCATGATCGCATAATCTGGATGATAGCTGAGGAAGTGTCTTCGGTATTCGCAAGCTTCAAAGACAAAATACTCACTGTTTTCTTTCCCCATTCCAGATCCATCACCGATTAAGTACGAAGTAGGTTTTGCTGCCTGCATGACATGAGCAAGCAGTCCTGTTGTCGATGTTTTGCCATGAGCACCAGTAATCGCAACGTTTGTGAATGAATCCATGTATTCTCCAAGGAATTTATGGTAACGAATGACAGGAATCCCTTCAGAAAGGGCACGTTCAATCTCAGGGTGTGTATCAGGGAATGCATTTCCTGCGATGACCGTCATCCCTGGCTGAATATTATCTGGGTCAAATGGTAGAATTTTAATATTTCGTTCTTCTAATGCTTTTTGTGTAAAGATATGTTTTTCGATATCCGATCCTTGGACAGTATACCCAGTATCATGAAGAATTTGGGCCAGTGGACTCATACCTGTCCCTTTTATTCCAACAAAATGATAAACAGTCATAATTGTACCTCCAACAAACGTCTATCTGACTTACAGTATATGACGCTCATTTCAATTTGCAACTTGTGATTTTTGCCTCTAGCTGATCACAGATCGCAGCTCCAAATAAAGATTTTTTTCCGATCTTCCTATTCTAATCAATATTAACTATGATTAGTATCCGACAACTTTCCCATTTCTAACACCTGTTTCCGCTTATTTTACATAAAAAAGCGTTCTGGCAGACATGCGAAAAGCGTCCAATTACAAAATTGCACCTATGTGCTATCATACCATGTTTATTAAAAAAATGAAGTGGTTTGTTTAGATCAACTGTTCTAAGTCACTCAGCGTCATGAGCACTTCTCTTGGCTTACTGCCTTTCGCACCAGAGATCATACCCTCGCGCTCCATCATATCAATCAGTCTGGCTGCACGATTGTAGCCAATCCTAAATCTTCGCTGCAAACTTGATGTACTAGCGCTATTCTGCTCGATGGCAAAACGGCAGGCATCCATAAACAATTCATCTTCGTCTGTAATCGCGGAGCCTTGAAGCATTAGTTCCTCTTGTTCAAAAAGGAACACTGGCTTGTGCTGCTTTCTCACATGTGCCACCACTTGATCAATCTCACGGTCTGATACAAAGTTTCCTTGCAGCCTTGTCGGCTTGCCGGAGCCATTTTCTAAGAAGAGCATGTCTCCTTTTCCGAGAAGTTTTTCTGCACCGGCCATGTCAATGATCGTTCTTGAATCAACCTGACTTGAAACAGAAAACGCAATTCTTGTTGGGATATTGGCTTTAATGAGACCTGTGATGACATCAACAGAAGGTCTTTGTGTCGCAATCAATAAGTGAATGCCGCATGCTCTTGCTTTTTGGGCAATTCGGCAGATGCTTTCTTCGACTTCATTTGGGGCGACCATCATTAAATCAGCCAGCTCATCGATCACCACGACGAGATAAGGTAGTTTTTCACCCATTTGTTTTTCTTTTACAAGCTCATTGAATCGTTTAATTTCTCTCACGCCAGAGTGTGCAAATAGTTCATAGCGTCTTTCCATTTCATCCACTACCCATTTCAGAGCAGCAGTTGCTGTCTTGGCATCGGTAATGACAGGACTCACAAGATGCGGAATGTGATTATACGGTGCTAATTCAACCATTTTAGGGTCAATTAAGAGCATTTTCACTTCATCTGGTGATGCTTTAAACATGAGGCTCACTAAAATAGTATTAATGCAGACACTTTTTCCTGAACCAGTTGCTCCAGCAATTAAGCCATGCGGCATTTTTTGCAGATCAACCACGACAGGCTGGCCTGAGATATCTAATCCGAGTGCCGCTGTTAAAGGAGATGGATTGTCTCTAAACGCACTGCTTCTGATCATTTCTCTTAAGAACACCATTTTACTGTGCAGGTTTGGCACTTCGATCCCGATTGTGTTCTTTCCTGGAATCGGTGCTTCAATTCGAATATCCTTTGCGGACAAACTAAGTTTAATATCATCTGACAGGTTCGTGATTTTGTTCACTTTGACACCTGGTTCTGGATGTACTTCAAACCTTGTCACAGAAGGGCCCTGCGTGACATGAACAACACTTGCTCTTACATTGAAATTTTTAAGCGTCGCATTAAGCAGCTCTGCCCGCTCTTTCACCCATGTCCCGTCCTCTTCTTTTTGAGCTGGCGGTACATCTAATAGGGCGAGACTTGGAAAAACATACCCTTGTGTGTCGGCTGCTTTCTTTTGCCCTTGCACGCGCTGATCGCTTTTTAACATCATGACATTAAACGGAACCGTAGAGGTTTGACCGCTTGCGCGTGGTGGCTGCGGAGATGTCTGTTTTGGTTCTTCTTTCTTGACTTCGTGCGTTTGTTCTTGCTGCTCTGTCTGTTCTATGACTGTTTCTGCCGGTTCAGATGCAGTTTGTTCCTCTCTTACTTGTTCTACTGGCATCAAGTTTTCTTCTTCAATTTCAGCTTCTTGAACCAGCTGCTCTTTCTGCAGGTTGACTGGCTCAGCTTCTTCAAATGCTGTCGCGGGCGCTTCTTCTTGTTTGTCTTCTATTGGATCAGCTTCTTCTGCTGGAATGTCTACTTCCATTTCAACCGCTGGATGCGAAGGTTCCGGTGTTTCGAAGACCAACATGTCTAGTTCCTCAGTATGATCTTCAAACTGATTAACATGCTCGTCTTTTATTTCTTCTTCATCGCTGGTGGCAGCCTGTTCCGGCTCGGACTGTACCGGCTGCTCCTGATAGACTTCGGCTTGCTGCTTATGTAAATCAGCTTCATGATGATCTTCTGGCTGGAAAGGCTCGTCTGTTAAACGTTCCATCGTCGATTGAACATGGTCTTGATAAGCGAGTTCCTCTTGCAATGTATGCGGGGTTACTTCTGGCTCCTTATCCGCTCTCTCTTTTGCTGACGCTGAAACCATTTCCTCGATACGTTTTTCTTTCTGAATAGATGGGATGTTCATTTGCTGCCTGACATTCCGTTCACGCTCTGCCTCTTCTGATAACAGTGTGACACGCTGCGCCGTTTCTTCTGCTGCTTTCCTTTGAACTGAACCTACTTCCTCTTTTGCTTCTGCCTTTTTTGGACGCATATCCTGATGATAGCCATAAATCGGTGATGGAATTTGCTCTGGCTTGAATGGCTTTTTATTCATATCAGGCTGAAGCGTTTGTTTAGGCTGATATGTTGTTTGTCTAGTCTTTGACTGTCTTGGTTTGGCGTGTTTTCTCTCCGGCTTCTCTCCATCACGCAGAGGTTCATCTGGAACGAGCGGAAACCGAAAGTTGCCTTTTGGATATTCATAATACACTTTCGTATCTTCGATTTTTTTATATTCTTTATGCTGTTCAAAAGCTGGCTGCTTCGGTGCAGCTAGACCTTCTTCAGGCCTCTCAAGCTTTTCTTCTTTCTTTTCTTCTCCTAAAAATACACTAAAAAATTTATCTAACCAACTCATCATTTATCACTCACTTTAACTCCCCTTACGTTTTCTTGGGCGATTTTTAGTATACCATTGCTTTTTCATGCAGAAAAGCGAGAAAAGTGCCGGTTTATGCTGTTCATGCTGTCTGTAGATGAAAAAAAGTCACTAAGTACGTACTTAGTGACTTTTGGTATAACACATTCTTCGCTCCTATGTGCCCGTTTATGGGAGGTTAAGCTTTAAAGGGTTCGCCAGCTTGATGGCTTCCATCTAAAACAAGAATCCCTTTTTCAGCAGGTGCATCTGGAAGATCTAACTCTTTTGCTGAACAAATCATGCCGCTTGATGGAACCCCTCTTAGCTCAGCATCTTTGATGACCATACCGCTTGGCATTACTGCGCCGACTTTCGCCACCACGACATATTGGCCTTGGTCAACGTTTGGTGCACCGCACACGATTTGTAAGGTTTCATCGCCCACATCAACTTGGCAAATGTTTAATTTATCTGCATTCGGATGCTTTTCTTTTTCCTTCACATAGCCGACAACAAATTTTGGTGATAGATCCACAGTCAACGTTTCACTGACACCGTTGCGGTTTAAAATTTCATTGATATCTTGAACAATGGTTTCAGAAAGCGGGACAGATCCGTTTTCTTCAATTTTCATGTAAGTGGATGCATTGAAGATATTAAAGCCTGTTGTTTCTTTTGTTTCTTGATTGAAGATTCGTACAACATCTCCAAACGTCTCATGACCTACTTCTTCTCTCGTCACATCTTTCAATGAAATAAGGAGTGTGTCGCCTACACCTTCTGCATTATAAAAAACATTCATTCTTCAAAATTCCCTTCTACTGCTGTTTTGGTCTGCTTTTTGCAAGTATAAAGATCGGTTCAAGCTTACCCTCGTCATATAAAAATGACAATGCGGTAATCGGAACCGTGCCGCTGGCGAAGAAGCTCATCGACATCTGTCCTAAAATATCATAGCCTGAATCATTGCGAACATCTGCAATAATGAATACATCCTGATGAGGAACAGAAATCGCCATTTGTCCTTCTATTTTTTGCGCGTATTCTTGTAATAGCGACTCATTTAAAAGTCTGCTGGCGTCATATCCGTCATTTGCGCGGAAGAAATAAAACCGGTTGCCTGCCACTTCATCCATTTTCACTACAGTTTCTAGTGAACGAACGTTGAAGCTTGCAGTTTCTCTGATTCGCTCTTTTGTCCAGTTTTCCTTTTGAAGCATCTTTTCATCAATTAATCGGTAGGTGCTTCCAAGGTCAAGTGCATAGTATATTCTCGTTTCAGCTGTATGCTCATCAAATACGAGCGGAATTCCATCACTTGATGCCTCAGGAAAGGAAGTAGAACGAATGACCGGATAGATCTGCTTTTCTTTTCCTGAAATGTGCTGCGCTTCGCCTTTCATGGCACTCAGCGCTTCTTTCACATAATAAACAATCTCATCAATTGCTTCATCAGGCTTTACTTCCCACTTTGCAATAATTGGCGGGAGCTCTAGTGTGATGCCTTTGCCTGTTTGTTTATCTTCAATACGAAGCGTATCTTTTTCACGGTCAAACTGGTGTGACCAGTTATCGTTCGTTAGACGGCTTTTGAGTTCATTCGCAAGCTGCCTTGATGTCATTTTTGCCATCGTTTTAGACTCTCCTTTCGTTATTTAGAAAGAGAATCTGTTAAAAATGCTTCAATCTCTTCCTTTGTCTTACGATCTTTGCTGACAAATCGGTTAATCTCTTGTCCGTTTTTAAAGACTAAAAAGCTTGGAATGCCGTAAATTTCCCACTCTGCACAAGTGTCAATGAACTTGTCTCTATCGACATAGAAGTACTCAAATTCTGGGTAGTTTGCTTCAAGCTCTGGCAAGAATGGTTCAATAAATGTGCAGTCCGGGCACCAGTCAGCTGAAAATAGCAATACCGTTAAGTCTTCTTGAATCACTTTTTGTAATTCTTCGTTAGATTCAATTTTTTTCATGTTTCATTCCTCCAGTTTGTATAGTTAAATCTCCGAATTGTATATAGCCTTTCTTTCTCATCCATTCTGATACTACCAAACTAATCACTGCCGGGCCAACGATATGCAAAAGAGCTATCGCCAGAAATACAGATGGATGAAACCCCATGACGGTCAGGGTCATGAGCTGTCCCACAAGGCCGCTCGTTCCCATTCCCGCTCCTGCCGCATTATTGACCATCCCAAAGCCAATAATACCAATTGGCGCGAGAATCAGACCAGCAATCGTCGGCGGAATCAGGATGAGGGGATTTTTCACAATGTTTGAAAGCTGCAATTTTGACGTCCCAATGCCGACAGCCGCAAGACCGCCAAAGCGATTTTCTCTAAAGCCTGCAGCGGCAAAGCCGACCATTTGAGCACAGCAGCCAATCGTTGCAGCACCAGCAGCGGTTCCGCTTAAGTCAAGCATAAGCGCAAGTGCAGCACTTGAGATCGGAGAACTGAGGGCAAGTCCAACAATAGTCGCTACCAGCATGCCCATAATCAGCGGGCTTTGGTCTGTCCCCCACATGATGAGCCTGCCGAGCCCTGTCATCATGGCTTCAATCCCAGGTCCGATTAGAGCAGCGGTGAAAAAGCCAGTGATAATAGTGACAAGCGGCGTTAAAATAATATCAATTCTTGTCTCACCACTGACCAGCTTTCCGAGTTCCACACCAATTAATGCTGCGGCAAAGCTTCCAGCAGGCCCCCCAAGCTCTGCTCCTGCAGCGCCTGAGACAACACTTGCAAAAATGATCAAAGGAGATGCATGTAAACGGTACGCAACCGCTACGCCGATCGCCGGTCCCATGAGCCCCATGGCGAGGGTTCCCATTTTAATGATGAGCGGAAGTGATAACAGACCGCCTGCTGTTTTTAAAATCAGACCTACCACTAATGTAGCAAATAGACCTAAAGCCATATAAGAAAGTGCATCAATGAAATACACCTTTGGCGAAAGGGAGATCCCCTTTCTTTTCAAATAAGTCATCAACGTCGTCTTCCTGCTTTCTCATAGGAAAGACGACGAGGCCTGTCTTTCCCATTATATGTAGTATTCTTACGATGAAAAATAGTCTCTACCATGAATATCATAATCATATTTTTTTTGCTTTATCAAGCACTTCTTGTGTAACATGAAAAGAAACAGGACAAACCTTTACTAAGTTTGTACAAAAGGAGGAGATCGTTATGCAATTAACTGTCTATTTAGCTGGAGAAATTCATAGCCAGTGGCGTGATGAAATCAAGGAAAAAAGCCAATCTTTGAAGCTGCCGGTGACATTTGTCGGTCCAATGGAAAATCATGACCGCTCAGATAACATCGGTGTGGATATTTTAGGTGAGCAGCCGAATGCCATTTTCAAAGATGATGCAGCTTCTGATTTGAATAATTTTCGTACTGAAATTTTGTTAAACAAAGCAGATGTCGTCATTGCGCGCTTTGGTGAGAAATATAAACAGTGGAACACAGCCATGGATGCATCTGCTGCGATTGCAAAAGGGAAACCTCTTATTTTAATCCGTCCAAAAGAACTGCACCATCCGTTAAAAGAACTCTCAAACAAAGCAAATATCACTGTGGAAACCGTGAACCAAGCGATCAAGGCGTTATCTTATGTGTTTGAACAGCAATAGAAAGAAGGCTGCTCTCATTGAAGAGGCAGCCTTTTTCTATTCTATTTATACTTGTTGATAAATAGAATCCACTGTACTTTGATCACAATTTTTCACAAGACGGACAATTAACTCTTTTGCCGCTGCGTAATCATCCACATGTAACACAGAATGACTTGTATGAATGTAGCGTGCGCAAACCCCAATTACAGCAGAAGGCACACCTTGGTTTGAAATATGAACACGTCCAGCGTCCGTCCCCCCCGGTGATACGAAATATTGATATGGAATGTTGTTTGTCTCAGCAGTGTCGAGTACAAAGTCTCTCATTCCTCGGTGCGTAATCATTGTCCGGTCGAAAATACGCAGTAGTGCACCTTTTCCAAGCTGGCCGAACTGTGTTTTGTCACCTGTCACATCGTTTGCAGGACTCGCATCTAAAGCGAAGAAAAGATCCGGCTGAATCATATTTGCAGCTACCTCAGCTCCTCTAAGCCCTACTTCTTCTTGAACAGTTGCTCCTGAATACAGCTGACATGAAAGTGATTCGTCTTTTAATTCTTTTAATAATTCGATTGCAAGGCCGCAGCCATAGCGGTTATCCCAAGCCTTCGCTAAAATCTTTTTTGGATTCGCCATTGGAGTAAATACCGTTGCAGGAACGATTTGCTGCCCTGGGCGAACGCCAAGCTCTTTAGCCTCTTCTTCACTGTCTGCACCAATATCGATGAGCATATCTGTCGGCTTCACAGGCTTGCTTTTTTGTTCTGGCGTGAGAAGGTGAGGAGGTGTACTAGAGACAACACCAGGAATTGGCCCGTGATCGGTATGGACGTCCACACGCTGCGCCAGCATGACTTGACTCCACCAGCCACCAAGTGTTTGAAAACGAATCATACCGTTTTTCGTAATCGATGAGACCATGAATCCGACTTCATCCATATGACCCGCTACCATAATTTTCGGTGCGTTTTCCGGCCCCTTGCGTACGCCAAACACTCCGCCAAGGCGGTCTTGAATGAGTTCATCAGAATATTTTTCAAGTTCCTTTTTCATAAAAGCACGCACATGGTGCTCATTACCTGGAGTTCCCTGTAATTCTGTTAAATTTCGGAAAAGCGACAATGTTTCTTCGTTCATTCTACAGCTTACCTCGTTTCTATGTAATGACCATATTTATTCCTATAAAAATAACACTCACTTTATACTATAAGAATTCTTTCGGTTTTCCAAGTATCTCTCCAGAAATTTTGAATATGCTTTCAAGTATTCGGATTCCTTAACATCAATGGACAAGTTTTGTATAATGGAAAAAACAGCAATACGGAGGTGCAGCACGTTGAAGTTAAAACATGTTCTGATTGGTGCGAGTATTGGCGTAGCCGCTGCAATTGTTGCAAAGAAAGTATTTTTCCCTACGTATATCTCGTCTGAAAAAGCATTAAAAATTGTGAAATCTGCTTTTAAACAGCGCGGCCCAATTGATGGCTCTTGGATTTATACTGTACCAGAACCGTATACCGTAAATGGTGAAACGATTGATGTGTACAAATCTGGCATTACCCGCTCTGCCTTTGGCGAGCTTGAACAGTATGAAGTGATGATTGATGCCAAAACAGGCATGATCGTTGATGTGATTGATTCTGTTGCTTAATCAAGAAAGCTTCGCAAAGACATGTCCTTGCGAAGCTTTTTTTATATGGCTTTGATTTTTTTGTACACAGGATGCCACATAGCGTCCTGCACAGCCTGAATGAGGTCATCAGGCGTTTCTTCTGCTATTCCTTCATCAATTGCTGCCTGCGCCACACGGACGGCCACTGTCGCTGAAACGGTTCGAAGCTGATCGACACTTGGCAGCATCGCTGCACCCGGCTTCCCCACATTGACCATGCTTGCAATGGCTTCAGCACTCGCAACAAACATACTGTCTGTCATCAACCTAGCTTTTGACACAATCGTGCCTAGACCAAGACCTGGGAAGACAAGGGCATTATTCGCTTGTCCAATTTCATATGTGACGCCTCCATATTCAACAGGATCAAATGGGCTTCCTGTTGTCACAAGCGCGCGTCCTTCAGTCCACTCGATCAGGTCTTGCGGCTTTGCTTCTGAAAGAGGTGTCGGATTCGACATCGGTAAAATCGCAGGGCGCTCCACGTGTGACGCCATTTCTTTTACAATTTCCTCTGTAAATGCTCCTCCTACCGTCGAGGTGCCAATTAAGATCGTTGGTTTCGCCTGCTTGACAACCTCTAATAAATCAATTGAATGCTTTGGACCATTACGTGCATAATCCTTTACTTCGTTAGAACGTCTTGCATACGGCTTTTGAAATGGCAGAATGTCAGGTGAATCATCAGTGAGCAGCCCTGTTTTATCAATACACCAGAAATGATCATAGGACTCCTCTTCTTTGACTCCGTCTCTGACGATCGCATCACGGATTTGCTCGGCTATGCCAATACCTGCCGTACCCGCTCCAAAAATGACGATACGGTGATCTTTCAGCGGAACCTTCGAAGCTTTTGCACATGCCAGAACTGCAGCAAGTGAAACGGCGCCAGTTCCTTGAATGTCATCGTTAAATGTACAAATGCGGTCCTTATATTTTTCCAATATCGCACGGGCATTCTTTGTACCAAAATCTTCCCAGTGAAGGAGTGCATTTGGAAAAGTAGCACGGGCAAGCTCGACATATTGATCAATGAACTGATCATAGCGCTCTCCTCGAACGCGGGAGTGCTGATTGCCAACATAAAGCGGATCATTCAAGAGACTTTCCTGGTTCGTCCCGGCATCAAGCACTACTGCCAGCACTCGGCTAGGATCAATGCCTGCTGCAGCTGTATAAACAGCAAGTTTTCCGACTGAAATGGCAATCCCGCCAACGCCCCAGTCTCCAATGCCTAAAATGCCTTCTGCATCAGTTGCAACGATTAAGTCAATTGATTCATCAACACCATAGGATGCAAAAATTTCTTCCATGCCATCTAGATCATCAATCGATAAATACAGCCCTCTTGGCTTTCGATACTCATGGCTATATCGCTGAATAGCCGTTCCTACAGTGGGCGTGTAGACAATCGGAAGCATTTCCGCCAAGTGCTCATTTAGAAGTTTATAAAAAAGCACTTCGTTTCTGTCATGAAGCGCTGTTAAATACACATTTTTCCCCAGTTCATCCGGCTGTGCCTTGAACTGCTCATATGCACGCTTTGCTTGATCCTCTAAAGTTAAGACCTTAGGCGGAAGAAATCCCTTTAAACCGAGCTCCTCCCGCTCTTCCTTTGTAAATGCAACCCCTTTATTTAAGTAAGGGACTGACATGACTTCCATCCCTCTTAATGGTGTTTCGATCACATCACCATGTACACGATAAAATTGGTTCACCTGCACTCTTCCTTTCACAAGTTCATTTTGTCGTTATTTTGTGTGAAAGGCGAAAAAAACATACAGAGGATCTTTTATCTTCCTGTTTCTCTTTTGATTTCGTGTGTGATCTGTCCATCATCGTCCCATTTTACAGCCCGATAAATGGCATCATGATAAAACAAGTACCATGCATTTTTTTCTTCTGCAAATGCCTGCCACTTTTGCTTGGCTGGAATCGAAGTCATTGGGTAATCATCATATGCCAAAACCCAAAGTGGATTTTTATGAGCGTGTGTTGGCATGATATCAGCTAAATGAATCGCTGTTTCGCCCTCACTTGTGAGCGTTAAAATGCTATGACCATTGCTGTGGCCGCCCGTATGATGCAGCTCAATACCTTCTGTCACTTCAATGCTTTCTTCAAATGTGACCACTTGATCTGCCACAGGCTCCCAGTTTTCTTTCCAATATGTATTTCTTGAGCGAATGTTTGGCGCTCTCATTTCATCCCATTCGATTTTCGATGTGATGATTTTTGCCTGCTGAAAAACAGACACGAGGTTATCGCCTTCACGTTTTGTTAATCCGCTGGCATGATCAAAGTGCAGGTGTGTCATTAATACGTAATCAATGTCTGATGGGCGCAGGCCAAGAGCCGCTAAAGATTCTTCCAATTTGGTTTCCTCTGTCACGCCGTAATTGCGCTTTTGTTTATCTGTCAGCTTCCCTGATCCGATGCCGGAATCCACTAACAGATGCAGTCCCTTCCACCGAATGAGAATTGGATCACATCGTAATTCAATTTGATTGCGTTCATTAACCGGGTATTTTTTTGACCATAATGGCTTTGGCACGACACCGAACATTGCACCGCCATCCATGTGCGTATCTCCCCCGTTTAACCAAAAAAGTTCCATTTCACCTATTTTCATTGTCTCCATTGCTGTCATCCCTCCTTTTTCTATCGTAGCAAATACAGCCAAAAATCGCATGCACCAATCTTTTCATAAAAAAAGCTGACTGCAATTTTTTTGCAGCCAGCTTGATGTCACTTGTTATTCTGGGAATTTGACTTCTGATCGATAGATGGGTTGTCCCATAGATGAGAATTTCTCTTCATATTCAGTCATCACGTTTCCTTCTAAGCCGTCCTCATGTAAATCTAGGCTGACATACGTTAAAAGAAGGCCATAGGCAGAAAAACTTTTTAAGGAATATTCAAATAACCCGCGGTTATCAGTTTTGAAATGTAATTCACCGCCTGGACGAAGAATATGTTCATATCGCTCTAAAAAGGTTTTAAACGTCAATCTGCGCTTTTCGTGTCTTGCTTTTGGCCACGGATCAGAGAAATTCAAATACACCCGGTCAATCTCATTTTCCGCAAACACATCTGTCAGCGTCTCAGCATTAATGTTCAAAAGCTTTACATTTTCAACATCTGTCTCTTTGATTTTATCTACTGCCGTCACAATGACACTTTTAAATAATTCAATGCCAATATAGTTGATATCAGGATGAAGCTTGCCCATTCCAGCAATAAAGCTCCCTTTTCCTGTCCCAACTTCGATATGGATTGGATGATCATTTCCAAACAGCTCATGCCATTTCCCTTTATATTGCTCGGGACTTGCTAAAGCAATATGAGCATTCTCAGCTAAGTAATCATCAGCCCATGGTTTATGTCGCATTCTCAATTTGATACACCTCTATTTTCTTTACATTTTATCAAGATACCATGAAACATAAAGACCCGCAAGACAGCATCTTCTATGTCCATATAAAAAGACCAGCCCTTCACTTGAGCTGGTCTGCCGCATGTATAAATTGGGCGCTGATTGCACAGTTTAACCTCATAAATGACACGCAGGAAAGGAGCATTTATATGGGTTTAAACCGTCAACATCAGCTTCAATTAATCAAAGATATTTTAACCGATCACCAGCTGGATTGCTGCGGGACTGTTGCAGAATATGAACAGGTGGGACGCGTAATTCAATTAATGCTGGCAAAAGAAGATCTGGATCCCGACATTCGTCAGCTGTTAACAGATATTTATGATTACAGCCAAAAGGGCACCTCTGTCAGTTCAATTGATGCACATATCGAGGAGCATCAATCACATCTGTCTGAGTGGGTCGAAAACATTCCACTGTCTTAATGGATGTTTAACCTTTTTAAGAGTGCATTTAGCTCCGCTTGCACTTCTTTTTGGGCCTTTTCATTCCCTTTTCGTTTATGCCAAACGACAAACGATACGGTTTCAGCGAGCACGTACCACGCCATGCGCTTTCGCAAATTGTCCGTCAGCGGGGCGCCGTACATAGAGAGCCAGCTTTCCCAGTTCTCTTCCTCAACATAATGGTATAAAAGCGGTCCAAGATCAATCGCTGGGTCTGCAATCATCGCCCCATCCCAATCGATCAAATAGAGCTGGTTTTCGTCTGTCAGCAGCCAATTATTATGATTGAGATCACAATGACAGACGACCTTGTCCTCAAAATGGACAGCCTCCACATGCTTCTCTAAATACTGGATGGCACGCGTGATGTCTTGTGAAACAATTTGCTCGTTTAATATGGACTGTTTTAGATGCATCAGAATGGATTCTGGATCTAGAGAGTGCTTCTCTAATCGTTTCAGCATATCGAGCAATTCTTTTGATGTATGAATTTTTCTTAGCTGCTCTGCTACAGGACGATCATTCATGTCCTTTGGCTTCAGCTCTCTGCCGCTCAGCCAGTGCTGTGCAGTAATTACATCTCCATTTTCCATCCGTTTTGTCCAGACAAGCTTCGGCACAATGCCTTCAGCTGACAAAACCGCAAGAAACGGTGACGTATTGCGTTTTAAAAATAGCTTTTGGTCATTGTGTGTTGCGAAGTACGCATCTCCCGTAGCGCCTCCAGCCGGAGAGATGTGCCATTCGCTACCTAATATTTGTCCCAACCAGTTCATATCAATTTTCAACCCATCATTTCTTAAAATATTTTAAATCTTGCTTTTTTAGTCGACAAAATTCAGCCGATTGAGGATCAATTGGCTGTTTCTTTTTTTATTTATATGATCATAAAAACAAAAAGGACAGCTATTGAGAATGAGATGCTAAACAATAGCCGTCCTTTAGATTTTATCGTTACCTTCTTATACTCGTCAAGCAAAACTAAAAAATCAGGACAAGAACCTTACGAAAAAGAAGCCTTTTTTCATGGTTCTTTGACTGCGGACATACCGCAAGTTATTTAAGCACGTAATTTTAAGGATCGTTCACTTGCCTTCACAAAGACAGGCGTTGCACCGATCACTTCTCCATCTGCGTGAAATAAGATTTTTTCATCTGCTTCTAAGTACGCTTCCTCATGCTGAAACAGGGTAACCCCCTTCATCCCAAGGTGCTTTCGAAACACCATTGCACTTAGAAACAAGAGGACTTTGAATGGATTCAAATCTGTGACAACCATCGTTTGAAAACCTGGCTGCCTTGCACTCACTTCTGGTGCTGCTTCCAGCCCTCCTCCGTAATAAGGGTGATTGCATACGATCACAAACCACACTTGTCGAAAGACTTTCTTCTCATTTTCAATAAATAACGCAAGATCAAATGGCTTAAACGACCATAGAGAATGGAGAAATGACAGCGGGTAGATGATAAAGCCAAGCCCCAGCCGTTTCAGCCACTTTTTCCCTCTAAAATGCACCGTTTTCCTCAGCACATGTGCGTCAAAACCAACACCGATATGATTGAGAAAAAGAACAGATTGCGGACTTTCGGCATGATCTTGAAAGGAGCCGAGAGAAAATGTTTTGGTGAGCATTCTCTTTTGCTTTCTCACTTCTTTTAGGACATCATGACGATGGATACCGAGACCCTTCGCAGCATCATTCCAATGACCAGCAGGGACAAAACTAAGCTGTAAATGATCGATTTCCTTTAAGCCATTCAGTACTTCATGAATCGTGCCGTCACCGCCAATAACAATCAATCGCTGCAGCCTGTCATCCTGAATGGCACTGATTTGT
>NZ_CP145733.1:1880081-2463561 GCF_036884855.1 Bacillus sp. MAG717A | reverse complement strand
AATGGAGAAATGACAGCGGGTAGATGATAAAGCCAAGCCCCAGCCGTTTCAGCCACTTTTTCCCTCTAAAATGCACCGTTTTCCTCAGCACATGTGCGTCAAAACCAACACCGATATGATTGAGAAAAAGAACAGATTGCGGACTTTCGGCATGATCTTGAAAGGAGCCGAGAGAAAATGTTTTGGTGAGCATTCTCTTTTGCTTTCTCACTTCTTTTAGGACATCATGACGATGGATACCGAGACCCTTCGCAGCATCATTCCAATGACCAGCAGGGACAAAACTAAGCTGTAAATGATCGATTTCCTTTAAGCCATTCAGTACTTCATGAATCGTGCCGTCACCGCCAATAACAATCAATCGCTGCAGCCTGTCATCCTGAATGGCACTGATTTGTCTTGCCAAAACTTCTGCATGGCCTTCATGCTGGGTGAGAAACGATCGATAAGAGACCTCTACCTTTTGTAATTCTTTCTCTATGCTCCTCCATGTGCGGAGTCCTTTTCCATGTCCTGCTTCTGGATTAACGATAAAGTACCATTCATTCATATATTAGCTCCACTCAGGTCTCATTTTTCGTGACCTTCCATCATGCCTTTAATCGAGCCATTCCTGCCTTCTTTTGCTGTCTGTTTCACCATAAGCAAGCAATGCCTTTGTCGCCTTAAATTGCTGATGCTTTGTCGGCGCCGTATTTTTCCGCTGCTTTTCAAACCACTCTTCAGCCTTCTTCTTATCGATAACCTCCATCCCATATGGAACTTCAGGTAAATCAATATAAGAGGTTCGGCTGATGAGGATTTTTTTCACAGGAAGGTCTACACCACTTTGCTGTAAGATCTTTGACACGACGGTGCCAGAACGCAGAAGGCTTGCACAAGGATTTAAGACGGACTGAACAGCTTTCCCAGTCGCCCGTTTTTCCCAAAAACGTTCCTTCGTTCCGATATAAACGCTGTCTGGCTCGGCCTCTAAGAAGGATAAACAGATCACTTCGAGCGGTGTGATGAGTATCGGACATAATTCCATCTCAGCTTTTTGAATGAGCAGCACCGGCTTGTACATCACAAAATAAGAATCTGGAAGCTGCCTTGCCAGCATTCGCAGCTTTTCATCATATCGTATATGATGGGAGACGGTTGAAATATGTGAAATCGTTGAGCTCGCCCATTTTAATTGCACTTCAAAGAGATGATCCTTAAAAAAGTGAATCAGCTTCGTTTCGTCAGTAGGGACGTTTCTGAAAACCCCTTGCTCTATATCTGTCGGCTCGTTAAAAAGACTCAGGTCCCGTTCCTTTTTCATATCGGCTTCTTTTTGCTTTCTCTTTAAGGAGAATTTCTTTCTCTTTTCTTCCTCCTGTTCAGGCGCTAATTGAGGAATTTGGTCAAACGGTTGCTGCGCCTCCTCTTTTGAAGCCCTTTTCAACTCGTCCCATCTTTGTTTTTTCAACCGATTGAATTGATTGATGTAGTGATGCGGGTCTTGTTCATATCGTGATATATAATCTTGAATTTTGATGATTTGCGCCATCTGCTGCTCACTCCAACTTCTAGAATCATTTATGTAGTGTAAATTGTTTGATTGCGTGATAACGAGGGGTTTCCTTCGGACGTATTTCAAATAAAGTGATACGCGAAACCTCCATCACATATGGCTCTTTTCGTAAAGGCGCTTGTTTTTCATAAAGGTCATCCGCATTCCATTTGCGCGCAATCGTTATATGCGGATGAAACGGTCTCTTTTCAACAGGGTGTCCTGCTGATAGGACGGCTTCCTTTACCTTTTCTCTTAATTGCATGAGCGGTTCACTTTCATGAGGCTTTGCAAAAAAGACTCTCGGGCGTTCCTTCGCACCAAACTGTCCTACCTCATTCAGCTCTAGTGGAAATGCAGACGCTTCATTTGAAAGGATGTCAAGCAGCTGGATGATCTTTTTTAAACGCTCTTCTGGAATGGCGCCTAAAAAGACAAGGGTTACATGATAGTCATGTGGTGCTGTCCATTTTTGAAAGAACAGTCCGCTCCTTTGATCAATGTCTTGTTTGATTTGATGCGCAAGTTGTTCAGGGATGTGAATCCCTATAAAATAATGACGGTTTTCTGACACAATATCACCTGTCCTTTTTTAACAAACTTTACGAATCCCCATTGATGATAGTATAACTAAAGAAATGCGGAATGAGAAGAAAGGGTGTCATCTAATGAAAGTTGCACAAAATATGGCTGAACTGATTGGCGATACACCGCTTGTCAAATTACAGCGGCTTCAGCCAGGAAATGCGGCGGCTGTTTACTTAAAGCTGGAATCATTTAATCCTAGCGGAAGTGTCAAAGACCGCGCGGCTTACAATATGATCGTCGAAGCAGAAAAACAGGGGAAGCTCACAAAAGGAGCAACCATTATTGAGCCGACGAGCGGGAATACAGGGATTGGTTTAGCTATGAATGCTGCCGCAAGAGGCTACAAAGCTATCCTTGTCATGCCTGATACGATGACAAAGGAAAGAATCAATATTTTGAAGGCATACGGGGCGCAGGTCGTCTTAACCCCAGGAGAAGAAAAAATGCCAGGCTGCATCCGCAAGGCGGAAGAACTGGCTGCTCAAATTCCTCACAGCTTTATTCCGATGCAATTTGACAATAGAGCAAACCCAGATGCACATAGAGGAACAACAGCGGTCGAAATTATGGAAGCTGTGAAACAACTTGGACAGCCCCTTGGCGCCTTTGTCGCAACAGCTGGAACTGGTGGTACTATTACAGGAACTGGAGAGGAATTAAAAAAGACATTCCCTCATTTAACCATCCGTGTAGCAGAGCCTAAGGGGTCTCCAGTCTTATCTGGCGGGGAACCTGGCAAACATAAGCTCGTTGGCACAAGCCCAGGATTTATCCCCCAAATCTTAAACGAGGATGTCTATGATGAGATTGTGCAAGTAAGCGACGAAGATGCGTACCACATCACACGGGAGCTCGCTATGCTTGAAGGAATTTTAGTAGGCCCATCCTCTGGGGCGGCTTGCTATGCAGCCATTGAAACAGCGAAGCAATTGCCGGCAGATCAAATTGTGATCTGTATGACAGCAGATACGGGTGAACGATACTTATCAAGTGATGTTTTTCAAGATTAAAAAAGGAACAGGGTGATGAATCCCTGTTCCTTTTTCTTCTTTCACGGTTAAGATGCTTAGACAGATTTCACCTCAGCCTGCTCCCCTGTGACGAGTAAAGCCTGTTCATCAGTAAGCGGACATAAATCAAGTGTCTCCTGATACTTCTCTATGATTTGCTCCGCAGCTTCGCCTAAATAGGCATTGTGCATATGCGGTACTGGATAGCGGCTTATTTCATTGAAACCTTGAAATGATGAAAGCTCCGGCGCCTTCTCCTGATCATCCATCATGGAGATATATTCAATGCTTGGCGCCATAATGATACTCCCCGCAGACTCTCCGATGTACAGCTTGCCTTTGTTGATTTCTTCTTTCAACACGTCATCGAGACGCTGCTTTCTTAACTCCTGCAATAAATAAAAAGTGTTGCCTCCTGAAACATAGATCACATCATTTTGTTTGATCATCTGTGTGATCTCTTCTACGGATTGTTCATCTACCTGCACAGTCTCAAGCTGCATGCCTAATTTCTGAAAGGCTTCCTTCGCTGCCTCCACATAGTGCGTGACTTCTTCTACAGCACTTGCCGTTGGAAAGAAAGTCACGCGCTTTCCTTTTAATGATTCACCTGCAAAGTCAGACAAGAGAGAATAGCTGTCTTTGAATGAAGAGCATAAGAACATTTTTTTCACTATGAATCCCCTCTTCTCTTTTCCAATTTCTATTTTGCTAATTCATACATAGCTTGTGCGTAAAGAGCTGTCGCTCTCAGTAAGTCATCAATTTCAATATATTCATCCTTTTGATGGGCGCAGTCTGGTCTGCCAGGAAATAGAGGTCCGAAGGCAACGCCAGCTTCTAAAGATCTCGCATACGTTCCTCCCCCAATAGCAATAAGGGTTGCAGGATCTCCCGTTTGCTCCTCATATACCCGCTGCAAGGTTTTCACAAGCGGATGATCTTTTGAGACGTGATGCGGAGGGCTGTCTTCGAATTTTAGAAGGGACGCCCCTTTGATGCTTTCAATTCCTTTTTTGACGTCCTTACCGTCTGCAGTTACTGGATAGCGGACATTTAACCCTAGCTTTGCTTCCTCATTCTGTTTATAGCGGATTATCCCAACATTCAACGTTAAATCTCCACTAATATCATCTTTGCAAGCAATTCCAAGCTTTTTCCCTCTTGTATCCTGATCAAATAAAGCGTTGATTTGGGAAGTAAAGGCAAGTCCCTGCTCATCTAATTCATGTCCGCATAAGAAGTTCGCCATATGAATGCCCGCATTTGTCCCATGCGCCGGCTCCATGGCATGAACGGATACCCCTTTTAATGTAAAATGCAGTCCATCCGCTGTGCTTTTTACCTCACCAGATAATTGATGATCAGCAAGATAGGCTTCGAAGGCCGTTTTTAATGATTCAGCATCGTGTTCCTGTGCAGCAGTCACAGTAGCAACTGCCTCATCTGGCACCATATTGAGCCTCATACCCGATGTAAATTGCTTAAGCGTATAGCGCTGTTGATTCGATGGTTGTTGATATGTAAATGACAGGATGGCATCAATAATTCCTTTTTCCGCATGAATAATCGGAAAATCGGCGTCTGGTGCAAATCCGATTTGCGGCATCGCCTCATGCTTGAAATAATGGTCCACACAGCGCCAATCGCTTTCTTCATCTGTCCCAATGATCATTCGAATTTTTTTCGACAGCTGCAGACCAGTATCTTTTAAGATCTTCAGCGCATAAAATGCCGCCATGGTTGGGCCTTTATCATCAATAGCCCCGCGTGCAAAGATTTTATTTTCTCTGATGTCTGCTGAAAATGGCGGGGTTGTCCAGCCGTCACCAGCAGGCACCACGTCCACATGACACAGCACACCTACAATGTCTTCGCCTTCCCCATATTCAATATGACCTGCATAGCCGTCGACATTCTTGACTGTGAAGCCTTCGTCTTCCCCTTTTTTCAGCATATACTGCAGGGCATCATCGACTTTTTCACCAAATGGCTTTCCTTTTTTGCCGCCTTCTTCATCAAGGACACTTTCAATTTGTAAAAAAGATTGTGTGTCCTTAATCAAGTCGTCTTTTTTTCGTATTACTTCAGCTTCCCAATTCATTTTTCCATTCCTCCTTGAAAAAAGGTTGCAATCCACCCTTAAAACGAATATTATATTAATTGTTTTGTAATAATGTTCGTAAATGGAGGATTTTATGTTTCAGTTAAAAGAAAATCAAACCAACATAAAGAAAGAAATAATCGCTGGTATGACGACATTCTTCACTATGGTCTATATTGTTGCCGTCAACCCGGGAATTCTTTCAAAAGCAGGTATTCCTTTTGACCAAGTCTTTACTGCAACAATCATCGCTGCTGTCGTCGGTACGCTCTGGATGGCACTGTTTGCAAATTATCCGATTGCCATTGCACCAGGCATGGGGCTGAATGTCTATTTCACCTTTACCGTTGTCGGCGGTGGTGGCATCAGCTATCAAACAGCGTTTAGTGCGGTATTTGTTGCTGGTATACTCTTTATTATTTTATCGTTAACATCCCTTAGAAAACAACTGATTCAAGCCATTCCAGATAATTTAAAGTACGGCATTACAGCAGGAATCGGGCTTTTCATTGCGTTCATCGGCCTCCGTCAATCTGGAATCATTGCTGCTGATCCAGAAAACCTTGTGAAGCTTGGTCATTTAAGCTCGCCTGTTGTCGTTTTAACGCTTGTCGGCTTAATGATTTCGGTTATTTTAATGGTTCTACAAATAAATGGAGCACTGTTTATCGGTATGTTAGCAACCACATTGATTGCGCTCGCAACAGGCCAGCTTCATTTCCCTAAAATGCTGATGGACATTCCTGCACTGCCTGAAGGCATGCTGATTACAAATCCAATCGCTGCTTTTGGTGATGTGTTCTCTCATCATTTGTATGCTGTCGTCTTCTCCTTCTTACTGGTGACGATTTTTGATACAACAGGCACTATGATCGGCGTTGCCGAACAAGCCGGATTAATGAAAAACGGCCAGCTGCCAAAAGTGCGCAGAGCCCTGCTCGCTGACTCTGCTGCAACGACTGTTGGATCTATGTTTGGTACAAGCCCAACCACTGCTTATATTGAATCATCATCAGGAGTTGCTGCTGGCGGAAGAACTGGACTGACTTCTTTAACGGTCGCTGCACTGTTTATTGTGGCATTATTTTTTGGCCCACTCGTTCAAGCGATTTCGTCTTTACCATCCATCACATCACCTGTTTTAATCATTGTTGGCTGCTTGATGATGAACTCGGTGTCACGCATTCGGTGGAACGAACTAGACGAAGCATTCCCTGCTTTTCTTGTCATTCTTTCGATGCCGCTGACTTCTAGTATCTCTACAGGGATTTCACTTGGATTTATTTCATATCCGCTTGTGAAATTGGCGAAAGGGAAATGGAGAGAAGTACATGTGCTTGTTCTCATCTTTGCAGTCTTATTTTTTATTCAGCTCTTTTTCTTAGAAGGATAACGGAAACAAAAAATGCACATCCTAACATGGAATGTGCATTTTTGCCTTCACTGATTTTTTTATTTTGTAAATTTTCTGTGTTTATTTTTCGAACATTTGAACGTGTTAGCTTCTATCGTATCCCTTATCATTATTGGGTTGTAACCGGATTCAAATCATGATATATACCATATTTCATTTCATGAAGACAAGTTTAAAAACACGTAAAGTTGACTTTTTGGTGGAACTAGATGCATAATAACGTGTATAATAGAATAAAACATTAAGAAACACGAACATTTACCATTGTTGCATGTCCTTATTTCGCAGTTTTAGTGTAGTAAGTTGTGGTTAGTCAAGTCCATCCGATCTTATTGATAGGGAGTGGTTTTTTGAAACCTTCAACAAACCGTATGATGACTCGAATCAAATCAGTTTATATGTTCATTCAAGAGAAAGGTCTTGTGACGACACAAGAGCTGGTTGATGAATTCGGGATCACACCTAGAACCATTCAAAGAGACTTAAACGTGCTTGCCTATAACGATCTTGTTCATAGTCCAAGCAGAGGCAAATGGGAAACAACGAGAAAAAAAGTAAAAATATCATCTTAAGCGTATAATGAATTGTCCATATAACAAAAAGAACCGGCGATATGCCGGTTCTTTTCTTTTGTTCTTATGTTATTCACGATTCATTAAGCTGTCTAATTCTTCATCCGTCAATTCACGGTACTCTCCAGGTGCTAGTTCTTCATCTAATGAGACAGCCCCCATCGAGAGCCTTTTTAAAAAGATCACTTCATTTCCCACCGCTTGGGCCATCAGCTTCACTTGATGGTACTTCCCTTCAGTAATCGTCAAACGGATGCGTGTATCTTCCTCTTCATTCGCATCTACTTCAACCTTCGCCGGCTTCGTGTGATAATCATCTAAGATAACAACGCCCTCTTCAATACGCTTAATGTCTTGATCACCTAAAGGATATTTCAAATGAACTTCGTACGTTTTTGGCACATGCTTTTTTGGAGAAAGTAATTGATGAGCAAGCTGTCCATCATTTGTGAGGAGAAGGAGACCGACCGTATCCTTATCCAGTCTCCCCACAGGGAATGGCTCCCTTGCGATATCCTCCGGCTCGAGTAAATCGACAACCGTTTCATCTCGCAGATCTTCAGTTGCTGAGATCACCCCGTCCGGCTTGTTCATCATTAAGTAAATGAATTCTTTATATTCTACACGCTCTCCGTGTACGAGCACTTCATCATTTGATGGATCAACATGATCTTTCACCTGCTTCGCCACTTCTCCATTCACTGTGACCGCCCGGGCCTTGACAAGCTTTTTCACATCTTTTCTTGAACCAAAGCCGCTGTTAGCAAGTAATTTATCAAGCCTCATGAATATCTACCTCTTCTTAACTCTTTTTTCTTAAAAATTTCGGCATACGGCTGCCAAGTACACGCTCTAGTAATCCCACCTTATAAGACAAGAACATATACACACCACCGCCAGTGATCATAGAAATCAAAATGACGATACCCGCTTGTACAATTCCGCCTTCATAAGAAATCACGTGGCTCACAAGCTGACATGTCACATAAGCCACCACAGCCATGATCGCCGTTAAAATACCAATCAGAATAAAACGTTTGAAAATTCTGCGGAACGAATAGCCCGCATGACGTTTAATCATGATAAACATATACAAGATAGACGCACTATAACCTAATGCCGTTGCCAGCACAGAACCATTTCCTTGTAGCCAGCTGATCAGCGGGATGTTCAGAACAGTTTTAATAATGATCCCTAACAAAAGACTAACGATAGCAAATTTTTGTTTGTTAATCCCTTGCAGGATCGCTGCATTAATGGTGAATAAAGAAAACAATAATGCAACAGGTGCATACCAGAACAAAATGGAAATCCCAATCTCAGGGTGAACCGACGGATAGAAAAACCAATAAACCGGTCCAGCCAATGCAGAGATACCAAATGAAGCAGGCAGCACGAAAAATAGAACCCCTTGCATCGTTTGGTCAATTTGTCGGTTTAATAATTTATAATTTCGTGATGTAAAAGATTCTGTGATAGTTGGAATTAATGTTAAACCAAATGCCGTCGCTAATGATACTGGAATCATTACAAGCTTAGGTAAATATAAAGTAACTATAGAAAGTACTGCAGTACTTATATCTTTAAAACCAGCATTAATCATTGCTTTATTAATAGTATTAGTATCAATGTAAGAGTATAGAGGAATAGCTAATCCAACAAAAACATATGGAGCAGCATAACTAAATAGCTCAATAAATATTTTTTTATATCCAAGGCCTAAATTTGGTCCAGAATTAGGCTGCATCGCAAGTAATTTATCTTTCCGCTTGATCCAATATACATATAACGTGAATAAACCTCCAAAAGAACCAATCAGAGCAGCAAAAGTAGCATATCCTACTGCGATGACAAGCCCCCCGTTAAGCACCTTTAAAATGACATAAGTTGCCGTCAACAAGAAGATAATTCGGACTATCTGTTCAACAACTTGTGAAACTGCTGTTGGTCCCATCATTTGATGCCCTTGGAAAAACCCACGTATAAGACCCATAATCGGGACAACTAAGAGAGCCAAACTCACCATTCTAATTACATATGTCACTTGGTCAACCGTTAGTCCACCAGTTTCGGTTGATCCACCGAGCTGTATCTCAGCAAAAATTGGGGCTGATAAATATAAAATACTAAAAGCAATGATACCTGAAACAAGCATGACAGACATGCCGGCTCTAAACATTTTTCGTGTTGTCTCAAAGTCACCAATCGCATTATATTTTGAAACAAATTTAGACACTGCTGCTGGAAAACCCAGAGTAGCAATGCTAATGAAAATCGTAAACTGATTGTATCCATATTGGAATAGCGCACCACCAGTAGCTCCAACCATTGCGCTAAATGGAATTAAATAAATCATACCAAGAATACGAGAGAGATACGTCCCTATCGTTAAAACCAACGTACCACGAAGCAGTTTATTAGACATGCGCTTAACCACCATTTTTCTAATGAATATTCAACTTAACTATTTTACCACATCAATTCAACACACAGGTAACAAATCCAATACTGAAGTCACAAAACCAATCAATTCATATTTCAGCCTTCCCTAATCTTCGTTATAATAGAAAAATGACTGAAAGTAGAAAGAGGAATGTAACATGAAACATTATGATGTCATTGTCATTGGCGGCGGACCTTCTGGACTGATGGCCGCGATTGCATCAGCAGAGCACGGCGCTACTGTTCTGTTAATTGACAAAGGAAACAAACTTGGCAGAAAGCTGGCCATTTCTGGCGGCGGACGCTGTAACGTCACCAATCGCCTTCCAGTAGAAGAAATCATCAAGCATATTCCCGGAAACGGCCGTTTTCTATATAGTGCATTTTCTGAGTTCAACAACGAGGATATTATTTCGTTTTTTGAAAACCTCGGTATTGAACTAAAAGAAGAAGACCATGGACGTATGTTCCCTGTATCAAACAAAGCACAATCTGTTGTGGATGCCCTTCTAGACAGGCTCCGCGCCCTCAATGTCACCATTCGAACGAACGAAAAGATTAAAACGGTTCTGTATCAAGACGGACAAGCAGCTGGAATTGTTACAAATAATGATGAAAAAATTTCAAGTAAGGCTGTCGTCATTGCTGTCGGCGGAAAAAGTGTGCCGCATACCGGCTCTACTGGTGACGGCTATGCATGGGCAGAAGCAGCCGGACATACCATTACAGAGCTTTTCCCAACAGAGGTACCAGTCACATCAGATGAACGATTTATTAAAGAAAAAGTGCTTCAAGGTCTTTCTTTAAGAAGTGTGGCTGTCAGTGTTTTAAATAAAAAAGGGAAACCAGTCGTCACACATGTCATGGATATGATCTTTACTCACTTTGGTTTATCGGGTCCAGCTGTTCTTAGATGCAGCGGATTTGTTGTGAAAGAATTGAAAAAGCAGCCGGCAGTCCGCCTGCAAATTGACTTATATCCGAAGCTGAATGACGAGGAGCTGTTCCAAAAGCTTCATCGTGACCTTAAAGATGAACCGAAGAAAGCCATTAAAAATGTCCTTAAGTCTTGGATGCAAGAACGCTATTTATTGTTTCTGTTAGAACGGAACGGTATTGATCCACAAGACACATTCTCTGGTCTAGCCAAGGATAAACTGCGTGCATTTGCCCATGATTGCAAACATTTTATTGTGCATGCAAATGGTACCCTATCTTTGGACAAAGCGTTCGTGACAGGAGGCGGCGTTTCTGTGAAGGAAATTGAACCGAAGAAAATGGCGTCTAAAAAAATGCCCGGTCTTTATTTCTGCGGAGAAATTTTAGACATCCATGGCTACACAGGCGGATACAATATTACGTCAGCACTTGTGACAGGCAGGCTTGCCGGCATGAATGCTGCACTAGAAGCAAAGGAGAGAGAGCAATGATTAGACGTGCATTACCGATTGTTCTTGCGGTCGTTATCAGTTTGACAGCCGCTGTTTTCTTGAAGCTGTCGATTACCCCGTTAAAAGTCGCCATTGTTTTGGCGTTTACCATTTTCGCTATATGTTTAAAAGAATATGTCTACCGTCTTCGCAAACGAATTGAGGAAAAATCGTCTTCACATATCGATAGTTGATAAATGGAAGCAAAACATGTTACGGTAAAGTAGAGGTCGAGTGAGAAGCTCGCCTCTTTTTGTTTGAAATAAGTTGAGTTAGGGGATATTAAACAAAGTCCTCTGCTTAAACGTGTAGAACAACAGGAGAGTGAGATGGTGTGAAAAACGTATCAAGTGTATTTTGGATTGTGATTGCGATCACATTTGTTGCCGTGATGTGGGGAGCGTTTTCTCCAGACACATTGCAAAATGTCACAGATCAAATTCAAACATACATTACAAATGACTTTGGCTGGTATTACTTGTTAGTGGTATCACTGCTTGTCGGCTTTTGTCTATTCTTTATTTTTAGCCCAATCGGTAAGATTACGCTAGGAAAACCGGGGGAAGAGCCTGAATTTGGTTTATTTTCTTGGTTTGCTATGCTATTTAGTGCCGGTATGGGAATTGGTCTTGTTTTTTACGGAGCAGCTGAACCAATCAGCCACTATGCTATTCAGTCACCAACAGGGGAGACTGAAACTGCGCAGGCCTTCCGTGATTCCCTTCGCTATACATTTTTCCACTGGGGGCTTCATGCATGGGCTATTTATGCCATTGTTGCACTTTGCATTGCTTACTTTAAATTTAGAAAAGACGCACCTGGCTTAATCAGTGCAACACTGCAGCCCGTTTTAGGAAATAAAATTCACGGATGGATCGGTAAAACCATCGATTGTATTGCGGTATTTGCAACCGTGGTTGGTGTTGCGACAAGCCTAGGATTAGGCGCGGCACAAATAAATGGTGGATTGAATTACCTTTTTCATATTCCAAATACCTTTAGCACACAATTGATCATCATTATCATTGTGACGGTGCTTTTCCTTGTATCTGCTTTAAGAGGGATTGGAAAAGGCATTAAATACTTAAGTAATATCAATATGGTATTAGCAGCTGTTCTGATGTTTTTCTTACTTTTGGTAGGTCCAACTGTTTTTATCTTAAATTCATTTACTGACTCGATTGGACAATACTTATCCAATATTGTTCAAATGAGCTTCCGTCTATCTCCCAATGATCCTGAAAAGAGAGAATGGATTAATGGATGGACGATCTTTTATTGGGCATGGTGGATTTCTTGGGCACCATTTGTCGGGATCTTTATCGCTAGAGTGTCACGCGGGCGAACGATTCGCGAATTTTTAGTGGGTGTCTTAGTGGCTCCTTCCATCCTAGTATTCCTATGGTTCTCGATTTTCGGCGTGTCTGCAATGGACTTACAGCAAAAGAATATTGTCGATGTTGCAGGCCTTTCAACTGAAACGATGCTCTTCGGTGTACTGAATGAATATCCGCTGGCGATGATTACATCGATACTAGCACTCATTTTAATCGCCGTATTCTTTATTACATCGGCTGATTCAGCTACATTTGTGCTTGGAATGCAGACAACCTACGGATCATTAAACCCTCCTGGCAGTGTCAAAGTCAGCTGGGGCATTATCCAATCTGCTGTTGCTGCTGTGCTTTTATTTTCAGGGGGACTTGAAGCCTTGCAAAATACAGCCAAGCTCGCAGCCTTGCCGTTCTCCGTTGTCATCATATTGATGATTGTCTCGCTGTATAAATCACTAAATGATGAACGAAGAATCATCAAACAAGCCAATAAAGTCAATAAACCAAGAAGTCCAAGAGTAAAAAAAGCATAATCGCAAGCGAGAAAAAAAGCCGTTCCTCATCCGAACGGCTTTTTTCTATATAAACAATTTAAGATTGTCTCGAGCTTGAGGATTCCTTTAAAATAGTGTTGAATCATCACTTTCTACATAATGGAGGTTTATATGACGTTACCTACGTTCAAGTACAACCCAGACCCAGTTTTGTTAAACGTGATTAAAAAAGAGCATACGACATGTCCTGTTTGTGAGAAAGAAAGAGATTATGTGTACCATGGCCCTTTTTATGCTGTTGAAGATGTGGAGGGAATTTGTCCTTGGTGCATTAAAGATGGATCAGCGGCGAAAAAATACAATGGAACCTTTCAAGACGATGCAAGCTGTGATGACGTCGATCAAGAGGAATATATCGATGAGCTGATCTTCAGAACGCCAGGCTATCGCGGATGGCAGCAGGAATATTGGTTAAGTCATTGCGGAGATTTTTGCGCAATCGTCCAGTATGTCGGCTGGAAAGAGATTGAACATTTAGAGGAAGAACTCGCCGAGGATATCGAAGACATTTGCAGCGGCGAAGGATTAACGAAAGAAAACCTAAAGCAATGGCTCGTCAACGGAGGAGACTTACAAGGCTACCTCTTCCAATGTGTTCACTGCAAAAAGCACCGTTTATATATTGACGCCAGCTAACCAAAGAAAAAGGACCCTTCAAGCAGGTCCTTTTTGATGCCGTCTATTTTTTATATAAAATGAGTGCAGAAAAACAGTAGAGCTGGTCGCCTCCCTGCTCACAGATCACCGCTACATTGTACTTGATGTCAATGATTTGGTCGTCATCCATTCCTTTTAAAAAATGATTGATTTCACTTTGCAAATCTTTCTCATGCTCTTCATCAAATACAGCTACCTTTAGCACCTATGCCACTCTCCCTTCTCTCGCTACTCTATCTTTATGCACATAGAGAGAGGCATATGAACAAAAAACCTTTCATCCTAACGATGAAAGGTCTTCAATTTATAACTTCGGTTTTGTTTCTCCTGTCCAAGCAAGCATCCCGCCAACGACATTGGTCGCTTGATAGCCTTGATCTTCTAGGTAATAGCAGACATTTTCACTACGTTTACCAGAGCGGCAAATAATATAATATTCCTGCGTTTGATCGAATGCATCCAGCTTCTCAGGGATATCTCCCATTCGGATGTGGACCGCTTCAGGAATCATCCCTTCTGCTACCTCTTCATCCTCACGTACATCGACAAGCTGAATAGCTTCTTCCTGATCCAGCTTTTGTTTTAATTCTTCTATTGAAATTTCTTTCACTGCCACGAGTCTCATCTCTCCTTTTCATCACGGTGACACCATTATAGCAGATGGTTCACTTCACTGCGTATTCACCCGCTTCGATTGAAGGAAAGACGGCAGCCGCTTCTTCACTTCGGCTGTCTCGTACTCACTTTCAAACTCAACCTTTTTAAAGACTTGATAGGCCAGCCACATATGACCGTAGGCGAGTATGCTCACACTAAAAAATGGCACGATTCCCGGTAAATAAGCAAACAGAACAAACAGCACAGCCGAGAAAACAAGCATAGAGAGTGTATATTGCAAATATGACACACCAAGCAGAAGAGAGAATTTCAGATAGAGACGTTTTTTCCAATCGTAATGAGCAAGCAGCGGAAAAATATAAAATAAGCTCACAATAAACAGAAAACCAAAAATATATATAGCAAAGCGAAGCACATGTAAGGGCCAGCTCGTCGGATAAATATAAGCAAGATCGACATAAATAATCGTTCCAATGAGGAACAGCACCACTCCAATCATGTTAGAGCGGACAAATTCCTCACGGTATACCTTCCAAAAAGTGCGGAATACATTGACTTGCTCATGCCCTTGAATCCACTTTCTCATTACGGAAAATAACGCAGTGGTCGCAGGCATCAAGCCAAAAATCCCAAGCCCTAGAATGGTGAACAAAAGCCATAACAAATTCGTATAGGCGAGTCTCATCACCCACTCACACATCCTCAGCATTCTGCTCATTGAACCATCATGATCCATCTCTTTTCCCCCTCCTCTCTTTCTCTTTACACCTTCTCTTTATGAAACAATTCATCAATTTCAATTGGGCGTTTTTCTGCGACAGATCGCCACATGCCCTCCCCAAGTGCAATCGAATAAGCACCAGCCTCTGCACCTGCTAAAATGTCATAGTGAATCAAGGGATCTTTTCCTATAAATAAATCAGCCAAAAGCAGAGGATCTCCTCCTCCATGTCCACCTGACTGCTTTACGACTTCAATCGTCTCCTTTGATCCAAACATCGGGTAATAAGAAATTGTTTGTTCTGGGAATTGAAAAGGAATTCTTGATGGCACATGAAACTCATTTGTTTCAATACGCCCCTTCGTCCCATTAATAGCCAGACGATAGCCTTCATATGGGGCTGAGAATTGAATCGAATAGCTGAGCAGAGCCCCTTGATCATAAACGACTGACGCCACATATGTATCCTCAATATCAATTTCCTGATCAAAAATGCACGCATCCGGACGATAATTTGAGTACTGCGGCGTTTGCTGCTGATCGGATTCAATATGATCGTCCTCCACCTTCGAGCGCTCAACCCGCGGATTCCACCTTGCTTCATAATGACAAATATCCTTCACATGACATGTTCCGCAAAATCTTTTTTCCTCCCCGTGCAAGGGATTCCAAGGGCTTTCGCTGCCGTAATAGTTCAGCGCCCCGTAGGCAAATACTTGCTTCGGCTTTTGATCAATCCACCAGTTGACCAGATCAAAATGATGCGTCGACTTATGAATAGACAGTCCGCCAGAAAATTGACGTGTACGGTTCCACCTTTTGAAATAACTAGCACCATGATACGTATCAATAAGCCAGCTCAGTTCAACGGATGTGATCCTTCCAATTTTCCCGTCTAGAATCAGTTCTTTTATCTTTCGATGGAAAGGATTGTAACGATAATTAAAGGTGACCGTGACCTTTCCTTTACTTTCTGCTTCTTTTTCCATCACTTTTTTGGCGTCTTTTGCTGTTGTCACCATCGGCTTTTCGGTGATGACATCTAGATCATGGTCAAGTGCCTGCATGATATACGTGACATGTGTATCATCCCTGCCTGCCACAATGACGATATCTGGTTTTGCTTTCTTGACCATCTGATCAAATGCATCTTCATGAAAAAACGAAACGCCCCGGAGTGATGGAAAACGCTCCTGACAAAGTGTATACCGCTGATGATCTATATCTAGGAGCCCTGTAATCTTATAATGCTCATTGAAATCCTCTGTAAGCGGTTGAATAAACATATTGAACGCACGATGACTTAGCCCGCAAATCACGACCCGTTTCACATTCCTCACCCCATTTTCTATTGGTTTTCACGAAGCTGTTTCATGAGAGATAGCGCCTCTTTTGTCTTGTCAGCATATACGGGAATGAAAGCGACCATATCTCGGTGTAATTGAAAGGTATAGCCGTTGAGTTTTTTCTTTCCTTTATTGATTTGAACTGCATAATCGACCGTTTTCCCTGTCTTTTTGTCCTCGACCGTATATGGTCCTGCTGCTTGATCACCTATTTCCATCTCTTCCAGCAGCTGAAAGCTTTCAGGATCATCATACGTTCTAAACATTTCTTCTGGGACAAGCATCACGTCCCCCTCTTTTGAGGTAATTTCAACAAGAAGCTTTTCAGGAATCGCCGGAAAGATGTGGACGCTATAAGTCTCTTGTTCCGGCTGAAAAGCCTTCTCCACTAATTGATCCTTCATTCCCTTTGACATATCAGAAAAAATCAGGACATCGATACCGTTTGTTTTCCCCTGACAGGCAGATAAACAAAAGGCAGCAATGAAACTGATGAGCCATACGACGGCTCTTTTTTGCCTTCTCATGCCTTTTGAAAAACAGACAGCTTTTCTAGCTCAGTTAACGCCATAATAAAAGCGCCTGCCCCGTGCAAGTCATTTGTGCTCCGCTCTCTTCCAACGTAATAATCATAAAATCCTGCAGATGTTCCAATACAGATATCGTTGATGGTAAAATCACCATTTTCTTTCTCAGCCGTCTTATGCTGAATCAAGCCTTGATATGCTTTGACCACATGATCAACATAACGGAGGTCCACATACCCTTCATTCATGGCCTTTGCCATGGCGTACATGAATAAACACGATCCCGAGCTTTCAAGCCAATTGTCACTGTGATTTCCTTTATCAATGATTTGGTGCCAGAGACCTGTCGTTTGATCCTGGTACTTTGCCACACTTTCCAGCATGTCTGTCAGTGTTTCCTTCCACACCTTCCGCATTTCATGCTGCTCGGGCAGGTCCTCGATCATATCTGCTAATGCAAGGACATACCAGCCAAACGATCTTGCCCAAAACTCTGGGGAACAGCCGGTCTTTTGATCAGCCCATGGCATCGTTTTTCGTTCATCCCACGCGTGATAATATAGACCTGTTTGTTCATCTTTCGTATGCTTTCTCATGAGATGCTCTTGATGGATGACCATATCCACAAGTGACTCTTCACCTTTAAGCTGAGCATACTTTAAGGCAAAAGGACCGCCCATGTAGAGACCATCGAGCCACATTTGATAAGCATAATTATCTTTATGCCAAAATCCGCCCTCAGACGTGCGGTTTAGCGTACGATAGAGTCCGCGTAGCTTCTCCGCTGCGAGCACATACCGCTTCTCTCTCGTTCGTTCGTAAAGAGGGAATAAAATGAGCCCTGCTTGTATGGCATCAAGCTCATCCCTGCGAAATAATAGATTTCCGTACTCATCAATAAGTGAGTCCGCATAGTTTTTCACATAATCGAAATAAGCCTCGTTCCCCGTTGCCTCATATAGCTTCATAACGCCGCAAAGGAAAACGCCTTGATGATAATGCCATCTTCCAGCTGGCGGCAGCTCAATCGGTGTATACGCTTTCATAATGGTTTGTGCTAATTTCTCTGCATGCTCAAGCGGTGATCCCTTTTCAATCGATAATGTCATTCTTCCTCATCTCCCTTTTTAATAAATACCTTCTTCCCCGAATTTCTTCGCTAAACGGTTTGCCAGCATAACCAAAATAAGTCCAACGGCTGCTTTAAATAAACCAACAGCGGTACTATAACTGAATTGTCCTTGTTTAAGACCTGCTGTATAGACATAGGTATCAAAAATCTCCGCTACTTCCCGGTTCGTTGCGTTCAGTAATAGATAGACATGCTCAAAGCCAAGCTCAAGCGTATCACCAATTTTTAAAATAAGCAGAACCACAATGACACTTTTGATGGCTGGAAGTGTGATGTGCCACATTTGTCTCAATCTCCCCGCACCATCCATTTTTGCTGCTTCATATAGCTGCGGATCTACCGCTGTAATCGCCGCAAGATAAATGATCGTCGACCACCCTGCTTCCCGCCAGATCACCTGTAAAATGTACATCGGTCTAAACCATTCCTGACTAAGAAGGAAGTTAATCTTTTCCCCTCCAAAGAAAGCAATCAATTCATTAATTAACCCGCCATCTACTGTTAACAAAACAAAAGATAAGGACACGACAATGACCCATGACATGAAGTGAGGGATATAAATCATCGTCTGTACAAATTTCTTAAACAATGCCAATCTCACTTCATTTAAAAGAAGGGCTAACAAGATCGGAATTGGAAAGAAAATCACAACATTCATGGCAAATAAAATCAGCGTATTTTTTAATAAGATGAAAAATGTTGGTTCTGTAAACAAGCGAATAAAGTGTTTGAAGCCAACCCACTCACTGCCAAGAATACCGAGAAACGGCTGGTAATCTTGAAAGGCAATGATGAGCCCCCACATTGGCACATATTTAAAAACAAGAAAATAAATGAGCCCCGGCAAAATCATTAAATACAAAAACTTTTGACTAAGCAGCTGATTAAGTAAGCGCTTTCTTTTTTCATTTTTCAAAGCTGCCGCAGGCATACCCTTGGCAGTGACATCCTCTGTTTTCATTGATAAAGCCTCCCCTCATGCTGATGCATGTGTTAACTGTATCTTAAGGATGAAAAATCCGTCTACAATCATATCAACAGATCATATTTTCATAGGTGAAGCTACTCAAAACGTTACATAAAACATAAGAAAATGATCCTAATCTCAGAAAATGATTATTGACAAACCTACCAGATTTTTGGATTAATAAATTAAGGGGAAAAGATTGTTTCGTTTGAAATGGGGGGTTTTATGAAAAGAAGGCAGTATAAATTTTATTACAAGCTTGTGACGTTTTTTTTCATACTTAGTACGATTCCAGTTATCATTGTCGGTATTTTTTCTTATCAGCATTCGCAAAAAACAGCACTTGAAAATATCTCAAATGAAAAGCTCGACAGCGTCAAACAAACGCAATCCAATATTGAGCATATTTTAAAAACGGTTGATCATTCTCTCACTCACTATGTCAGTTCGACACCTCTCCTTCAAACACTGGCAGAACCTTTAAATCCAGACCAATTCCAGCTTTATAATCAAGTACAGCAGGAACTGAACTACCTGCAAACCTTTGACACCGACCTTTCCAATATTACACTCGTCAGTAAAATGGAAGATTGGTACATGAACAATTCGGGGCTTTATCATGTCACAAGCGAAGACCAAGAAAAAGCGCTGACCTCTTACCTCAATATACCAAGTCACTCCAGCTGGGCACTTGAAGAGAATAATCCACTTGTTGCGACTAAAGAAGGTAAAGCATCCTTTTGCAAGTACAATGTGAATTTAATCAAACAACTGCCTATGAACAGCGTTCAAAAAAAGGGAATCGCTGTCGCCAGCATTCCAAGCTGCGTGATTGCTGATAACATGCCTGACTTCTCTCAATCAGATAGCATGTTTGTCATTGATACAAACGGAAAAGTGCTGCTACATAATCGCAAAGAACAAATTGGTGAATCGCTGAAACATCAAGATTTCGTCAAGCATGTGCTCTCACTTGAAAAACGATCAGGACAATTTGATATGAAGATCGACGAACTCAACTATCAAATCACATTTCAAAAATCAGATTATAATGAATGGACGTACCTATCCTTTGTTTCTATTCCAGAACTTAAGCAGCAAACGAAATCAATCGGGTGGATTACCTTTATTATCTGCACTATTTTGTTAGCGCTTTCATTACTATTTTCATGGTTTGGTTCCAGACACTTTTATAAACCAATCCGCTTATTATACGAGTCATTTGCACGCAATGAATCATTTTTGCAAAAACAGCCTTTTCAAAATGAATTTGAGTTGATTGAATCAAGTATTAAACAAATGAAAGATCAAAACAATGATTTAGAGGAACGGATTGAGCAGCAAGTGACACACTTACAGCAATACTTTATGGTACGGCTGCTGCTTGGAAAGCTGACAGATGAAGAAGTAAACAACCGGTTCCAAAGCTTAGGCTTTCCCCAGGGCTGGTCTCATTTGTCCATGCTCGTGACCCAAATCGATACGTTAAAAGGAACACCTTATGAAAAAAAAGATGCTGATTTGCTTTTATTTGCGATCAATGGACTGATCGAGCAGATTATTCCGCAAGAGGAACACCTTCAGCCAACCGTTGTCAATGAACATCAAACAACGATTATCCTTAACCACTCAAAGTCAGACGAAGAGTTTACTGAATATTTAAACCAATTAGCAGAAACCATTCAGCAGCGTATCGAAGAAGAGCTCGGTTTATCGATCAGCATTGGGATCAGCCGCCAGTTTAAGGAGCTTACGATGGCAAAACACGCTTACATTGAAGGAAAAGAAGCCTTAAAATACAGACTCAAAGCAGAGAAAAAATCCATTATCTTATATGAGCATATCCAGCAAGGAAAGACGTTCAAAACCCATTTTCCAAAGCAGCTGCAGCATGATTTATTTGATGCGGTGAAAGCTGGCGATCAAGGCAAAGCGGATCACTATTTACATGTGTTCCTGCAATCCATTTTCTCTAAAAATGCCGGACCGCACGAATACCAGATCGCCCTCGCTCGTTTTTTAAACAATTTAATTGAGCTGATGCATTTGCTGGGTATTGAATTATTTGAGGTCGAAGACAACAAAATGCTCTATGATACGATTTTTGAATTTAAAACCTTTGAAGATACAGAAGCATGGCTGAAACATGAGATCATCCGGCCAATTATTGACCAGCTTGCTGCACGTGAAGACTCACAATACAAAAACATCTCAGAAAAAATCATTCATATTATTCATCAAGAATTCGACTCAGATCTCACCTTGGATGAAATCGCCACACGCCTGCATTACAATCCCAATTATTTAAGCAGTATTTTCAGAAAGGAAATGGATATCTCTTTTAGTGAATATCTCTCTTCCTACAGACACCATGTCGCTAAAAACTGGCTAGTAGAAACCGATATGTCCGTCAAAGAAATTTCGGAAAAACTGAAATATAAAAACCCGCAAAATTTCATCCGATCCTTTAAAAAGCTAGAAGGTACTACTCCTGGGAAATACCGCGACCAGAAAAAAGGCACGTAAGACAAAGAGCCCCGCTCTCACAAGAAAGCGGGGCTCTTTTATTTAAACTGTTCATTTAAGATGCTGTCTTCCAGCACTGAAAGCGGCTCTCCATACACACGTTCAATATGAGCTGCTCCCCAATCGCATAGCGCATTGAGAATTCTTTCGAGCGACTGTCCGTATTCACTTAATTCATATTCCACTTTTGGCGGTACCTGTTCATAGACAATCCGGTTAATGACGCCATCACTTTCAAGCTCTCGTAGCTGCTGCGTGAGCATTTTTTGTGTGATGTTTGGCATGAGCCGCTTCAATTCGCTCGTACGTTTTTTCCCATGTGTCAAATGACATAAAATCACACACTTCCACTTCCCGCCTATGACCTCAAGCGTTGCTTCCACAGAGATATTATATTTTTTCTTTTCCATCGAATATTCACTCCTCTTTGTACGAACAGGCACTTTTTAGTACCTATATTACAAAAAAGTACGTACTTTTTTTTTCGTCATCTATGTTAGATAATAACTCTTGCCGATCGGCTTCGTCTATCAAAATGTCATCACAGAAGGATGTGAACTTACTGATGAAGAAAAAGCAAAACCATTTTGCTCTGCTCGCACTAGCGATTAGTGCTTTTGCTATAGGAACAACTGAGTTCATTAGTGTCGGTCTTTTGCCAATGATCTCAGAGGACTTTGGAGTGAGCGTCAGTCAGGCAGGCTGGACTGTCTCTTTATATGCACTTGGTGTGACATTTGGAGCGCCTATATTGACTTCCCTTACTTCCACGATGAAAAGAAAGACATTACTTTTGCTCATTATGCTCGTCTTTTTGATTGGTAATACACTTGCCACCATTGCCCCGACCTTTTCAGTGCTGTTAATCGGCCGGGTGATTTCAGCCTTGTCCCATGGAATCTTCATGTCCATTGGCTCTACGATTGCTGCAAGCCTTGTCGTGAAAGAAAAACGGGCAAGCGCCATTGCCTTTATGTTCACTGGTTTAACAGTAGCGACTGTGACAGGTGTGCCATTCGGGACATTTCTTGGTCATGAGTTCGGCTGGCGGACATCATTTGGTGTGATTGTGATCATTGGTCTGATCGCACTGATATCCAACTATTTACTTGTTCCGTCTCAATTAAAGCAGGGTGTGAAAACATCTTTTAAAGATCAGGCTGTCTTATTAAAAACAAAAAGAATCTTGCTTTTATTTGTCATTACAGCCACAGGGTATGGAGGAACCTTTGTCGTCTTCACATATTTATCTCCTCTCTTGCAGCATGTGACAGGTCTTGCGCCTGGGGCTGTGGCGTTGATCCTGCTTTTATACGGCATCACGATCGCAGCTGGAAATGTCATTGGCGGAAAAGCTGCTAATGAACAGCCAATGAAAGCACTGATCTATATGTTTATTATCCAAAGCATCATCTTGTTTATTCTTAGCTTCACTGCAGGATTCACAGTGTTAGGCATTGGAACCGTCATGCTGATGGGGCTGTTTGCTTTCATGAATGTACCTGGACTGCAAGTAGCCGTCGTTGATTTTGCCGAAAGATACACCCCTGGAGCAGTTGACGTCGCATCTGCTATGAATATCGCTGCCTTTAATGCCGGTATTGCCATTGGCTCATTTTTAGGCGGCATCGTGACAGATTCACTTGGTCTTGTGCATACAGGCTGGGTCGGCGGCATCATGGTCCTCATCGCAGCCATTCTTACGATGATTAGTTATCAAATGGAACAAAAAGAACAAATACAAACTATCTAAAGGAGTTTTTATTATGGAACATTTACAAAGTACAAAAACATTAAACAATGGAGTCCGCATGCCAGGCTTTGGCCTTGGTGTATTCAAGGTGGAAGATGGAGCAGAATTAGTTGATGCTGTCAAAACAGCCATTCAATTAGGCTATCGCAGTATTGATACAGCGGCTATTTATGGAAATGAAGAAGGTGTTGGACGAGGCATACAGCTTGGTTTAGCAGAAACAGGACTGCGCCGCGAGGACATTTTTGTCACATCAAAAGTGTGGAATGCCGATTTAGGATATGAATCTACCCTTCATGCATACGAAGAAAGCTTGAAAAAACTTCAGCTTGACTACCTTGATCTGTATTTAATCCATTGGCCGGTTGAAGGAAAATACAAAGAAGCTTGGCGTGCACTGGAAACCTTGTATCGTGAAGGAAAGGTCAGAGCCATCGGAGTGAGTAACTTCCAGCCTCATCACCTAGACGAGCTATTAAAAGATGCAGATATCAAACCAGCTATCAATCAAGTAGAATTTCATCCAAAGCTAACGCAGGAAACACTCTATACGTATTTGAACTCTCATGGCATTCAAATGGAAGCTTGGTCACCGCTGATGCAGGGTGAACTGCTGCATCACCCGCTGATCACAGAGCTCGCAGACACGTACAGTAAAACACCTGCTCAAATTATTTTGCGCTGGGATGTACAAAAAGGTGTCATCACCATCCCAAAATCAACGAAAGCACATCGTTTAAAAGAAAACGCTGATATATTTGATTTTGTCTTATCTGATGAAGATATGAAACGTCTTACTGACTTAAATGAAAACAAACGTATCGGTCCAGATCCAGACAACTTCGACTTTTAATCAAAACACCCCCGCTTTTTTGCTTTGCGGGGGTGTTCCTATTAATCATTTTGATTTTTTAAAGGAAGCCTCATATTCTTCTATGATTTTATTCCCACCATTTGATTTCCACTTCTCTACATCTTTCTGAAATTGATCTTCACTGATGTCTCCAAGAATGAACTTATACGTCGCATCATCAATGATTTTCTTCAATTCGTTTCCACGCTCTGATGCTGTTTCTGAATACAGGCTTTCAGCAGGATTGGCAACGATGATGTTTTTATTGTCTTCTTCTAGCTCTTCATATTTAGAACGAACTGCATCCCCTTTATTTTTCAAGTAACGTTTATCAATTCCTACAAGACTGACAAGCGGCTGTACATCTGTCTGCCAGCCTTTCACTTGGCTTTCTTCCCTGACAAATGTATTCCCTTCTTCTTTCTTATAATGCTGGCCATCTATACCGTACGTCATGAGACCATATACATCTTCTTCGGCAATGCGGTCAAAGAAGGCCAAAATCCGCTTTAATTCTGCCTCTGATTTCACGCTTGTTTTAGGGAATGCGAAGATGCCATTATGACCACCTGATGCCCACACACGTTCTTTGCCATCTGGGCCTTTGATTCGGTTGATAATATCTACTTTCATGTTTTTATCTGTCGCATCATCTCGCAGGTTCACGGCATCTACCATATTTCCAACATAGATGCCTGCTTTTCCTTGTGAGAATAATTCCTGCTGCTGTGTTTTGCTTGTTACTGGGAAGTCTTTGTTGATATAGCCATTATCACGCAGCTTTTTCATGTATTTCATTGTATTCATATATTCATCTGTCATAAAGTCTGGCGTGAATTTCCCGTTTTCTTCTTTCCAGTCTGTTGGCATACCTTCATATGAACCAAGTGTTTTAAATGCTCCATAAATTAAATCGTTCCGATCCGTAAAGCCAATTGTATCCGCTTTTCCGTTTTGATTCGGGTCTTTTTCAGTAAAGGCTTTGGCTACTTCATATAGATCATCCAATGTTTTTGGTGTATCCAAATTTAAATTTTCAAGCCAATCCTTTCGAATGACAATCCCTTGTCTTGAAAGTGGTCTTTCTCTATAGATGCCATAAAGCTTGCCGTCTATAGAGGCGTTTTGATTAATCAGTTCGTTCATCTTACTTAAATTTGGATAATCCTTTAAATACGGACCGACTTCCCAAAACATGCCTGATCTGAACGCATTAATCGCAGACGAATTTTTAATGTCTTGAATCGTCACAATTTGCGGCAAATTCCCTGCTGCAAGTGCGGAATTTAACCGATCTTCCTTCACAGCATCAGGCACCCATGTAATATCAAGCTCTGTATTTGTGAGCTTCTCAATCTCTTTTAAAACGGAATCCTTCGGCGGCTGCTGATGATATAAAATCGCCATCCATGTCAGCTTTACCTTTTTGTCTAAATCAACCTTCTCATCTGATGAGTTTGCCCCTTTACTTGAACATGCTGACAAAATACCGCTTGCTGCAAATAACAGGACAAACGCAATCAGCCATAATTTCTTTCTCCCCATAAGATCCCTCCGTTGTTCCATCATTTTAACCCTTTACAGAACCTAGTAATGCCCCTTTGTTGAAATGCTTTTGAATAAATGGATAGACAAGCAGAACCGGAATAGTCGCCACAACAATGACAGCCATTTTAATCGTTTGGTCTGGCGGTGGTGTGGATGAGCCCATATCCGACATATCTCCCTGCATTCCGCTTGAGACAATGACAATCTGTCTCAGCAGCACCTGAATCGGCCATTTCACTGAATCATTTAAATACAGAATGGCGGTCATATACGTATTCCAATACGTCACGGCATAAAAAAGTGAAATGGTTGCAATGGCTGGCAAAGAAAGTGGCAGCACAATTTTAAAGAAAATCCCTAAATCGTTACAGCCGTCCATCTTCGCTGATTCCTCAAGACTTGCCGGTATGTTTTGAAAAAAGTTTTTCAAAATGATTAAATTGAACGCATTGATTGCAACCGGTAAAATAAGTGACCAATACGTATCAAGCAGACCAAGTGTTTTCACCACAATAAACGTCGGAATCATACCTCCGCTAAACAGCATCGTGAAGACAACGAGAAACATCAGTGTTCTCCGGCCTTTTAGCTCCTGGCGAGACAGCCCGTATGCCATAAGCGAGGACAAAAACATGCTGACAGCTGTTCCAACAAGCGTCACAAGAATGGACACAATGAGGCTGCGATACACAATATCTGTAGAAAAAATGTATCGATATGCCTCTAAAGAAAACGTCGTTGGGAACAAGATAAACTTCTTCGTGATGACCTCTTCTACTGTTGCAAAAGAGGCGGCAATGACATGGATGAACGGAAGCACACATATTAATGCGAACATGAGTAGAAAAGAGTAATTAAATAAATTGAACAATCGGCCTTTTATAGAACGATCTATGTTCATCACGCCCTTTCTTTTGAAAGCGTTATCATTTTATCTGAAAGTAAGCTGCAGCCTGTGACGATATCGTGATTAAAATGTAACAAACGGGGGAAGAAAGCGTCTATAATCATCTTGACAGACCAACTGAATAGATCATGTCAGCCGTGCTTTTATACTCATGAAACAAAAGAATAAGATCATTAGCTCATGACATGATTATGCCCTATGCCTGATCATTTTCTTCTAGAATTTCCGTCGTATTGACATCTGGTTTGTAGCCTAACTCCCGCTTCGTTTTCTCAGTAGACCATGGCTTTTCTTCATTCTCTGATACAGCATAATAGGTCCCAAAGGGAATATCAGATTCAATCGCTGCCTTTGTCATACCTGCAAGATCCTCATGTGTCAGCAGTGTTCTTTTTGTTCTTTGCTTTTTGTGTAATGCCTTCATCTCATCTGTCACAACTGTTCCAATCCGTAAATTGATGACAGACATTCCCGTTTGATCGTGGAACAAACGGCCCAGCTGTTCGGAAGCAAATTTTAAAATGCCATAGACATTTTTAGTCGCAGGCACATCGTCAGTTGTAATCTGCCGTCCAATTAAGGAGCGTCCATCCTCTTCATAACGATCCGTCACATGGTTACTGCTTGCAAAAATGACTTTTCGTATGCCCAGCCGCGCGGCTGAACGAAACATATAATAGGTACTCCTCCAAAAAATATCAGTCATTTTTGCAAATTCTTCATGATCCATCACATCATGCGTCATGTCCATGTTTAGAAGATGCAAGATGACATCTGTATCCCGCGGAATTGCCTCATATACATTCTGTTCATTCGCTGCATCCGCTAAAATGACTCCTTCTACACAGCTCGTTAGATCAATAATCGTGACACTGTATTCAGTAGAGAGCGCTTTTGTTAAAAGATGTCCAATTACACCGCATCCGCCAATGATGGTGATTTTTTTCATCTGTCTCCTCCTTTCTTTTGACGTAGTATGTCCAAGCGTTTCTTGATTACAGCCACTTTTTCAAAAATCGTGTCGCCTCGTGACGCATAGCGGCTGTTTCAAAATGACCTGCATGAAGATGGGCAAGCTGATATCGTTCTTTCAATGAAGCAGCTTGATAGGTTTGACTCAATACCTTTTGAATCCTTCCAACGCCTTCAGCAGGGGTGAGCTGATCAAGTTTTCCCACTAAGCTTAAATGCGGTCTTGGAAAAATCATTTCTTGAATGTCCGCTGCTGTAAAGTGCTTTGCTAAGCTTGGTACATAGTAATAAAAGCCATGCCTATCCAAATTGTTCGTTTCAATTAATGTATGATGATCCACCTGTGCGCAAAGATCAATACACACACTGACCCTCTCATCAAGTGCAGCCGTCCACCAGGAAAGGAGACCGCCCATTGACATCCCAAAGACAGCTAACCGGTCCACCAGTACATCAGTTCGAGACAGCAAATAATCAATCGCACACATGCTTTCATACAGCATCATGCCCCACATCACTTTTCCTGTTAAAAGCATTTCCTTAAAAATTTCACTTTCTGTTCTTCCTCTTCTCTCACCAAACCCTGCATGATCAATGGCCAGTACACTATATCCTTTTGACGTAAACTCTTTTGCATATGAAGGCGTTCGCAAATAATGAGCACCCTCTAACAGCTCTTCCTTCCCGTTCACGTAATTACCGCCATGAGAGTGCTGAAACAGTACTACGGGTCTTTTTTTCACCGTATCCTTCGGTTTCACGAAATAAGCAGGGACTTCCTCTACACCATTCATAGAGAGAATGAGTGTTTCCACTACATATGATTCACGTTCCTCCATTTTTAACGTATAAGCCTCCACGCGATGACGCTCTGGCATTTCTCCTAACAGACTGAGCAGTTGTTCACGTTTGCTTTCCTTTTCCATTGACGTCACTCCTCATTTTCTTGATCACCTGTTAAAATACGAGACCGATGCAGGAATCACCTTGTTTTCGACAAAATTATGTCCCGGGAAATAAAGAACACCCACCGGTTCATACCGATGGGTGTCACATTAGTTCGCAACAATATTGACAAGCTTCCCAGGAACCGCAATTACTTTGCGGATGGTTTTCCCTTCAAGCTGTTCTTTTACACGTGCATCATTTTTCGCAAGCTCTTCTAACTGCTCCCTTGTTGCATCAGCAGGAACGGTTAATTTTGCTTTCACTTTACCGTTAAGCTGTACGACAATTTCTACTTCATCGTCGACAAGCTTTGACTCATCATATTGAGGCCATGCTTCATAAGAAATAGACCCTTCATGACCAAGTTTATTCCAAAGCTCTTCTGCTAAATGCGGTGCAATTGGAGAAAGAAGCTTTACAAAGCCTTCTGCATATTCTTTCGGCAGTGTATCAGCCTTATAGGCATCGTTGATAAACACCATTAATTGTGAAATTCCTGTATTGAAACGCAAGCCTTCATAATGGTCTGTTACCTTCATGACTGTTTCATGATAGCTGCGTTCTAATGCGCCACCAGATTGCTCTGTCACTTTATCACTGAGTGAGCCATCTTCATTTGTAAATAGACGCCATACACGATCAAGGAAACGACGAGCGCCATCAAGTCCTGTTTCAGACCAAGCAATTGACGCATCTAGAGGTCCCATGAACATTTCATAAAGTCGTAATGTATCTGCACCATGAGATTCTACGATATCATCCGGGTTGACCACATTTCCTTTTGATTTACTCATTTTTTCATTGTTTTCCCCAAGAATCATGCCTTGATTGAACAATTTCATGAAAGGTTCTTTTGTTGGAACAACACCGATATCATACAAGAATTTATGCCAGAAGCGTGCATATAGAAGATGCAGTACAGCGTGTTCTGCTCCGCCGATATACACATCAACTGGAAGCCATTTCTTCAGCTTCTCAGGAGATGCAAGCTCTTCTAAGTTATGAGGATCAATATAACGTAAGAAATACCAGCAGCTTCCTGCCCATTGCGGCATTGTATTTGTTTCACGGCGGCCTTTCTTACCTGTTATAGGATCTACAACCTCAACCCAGTCTTTAATATTGGCTAATGGTGATTCACCTGTACCACTTGGCTTAATCTCTGTCGTTTTAGGCAAAATCAGTGGAAGCTCTTCCTCTGAAACAGCTGAAGATGTTCCGTCCTCCCAATGAATGATTGGAATCGGTTCACCCCAGTAGCGCTGGCGGCTAAATAGCCAGTCTCTTAAACGATATGTGACTTTCTTTTCACCCTTTTGATGTTCTTCAAGCCATGCAATCGCTTTTTCAATCGCCTCTTCTTTTCCTAAGCCATTTAGGAAATCAGAGTTAATGTGCTTTCCATCACCTGTGTAGGCTTCTTTTTCGATGTCTCCGCCTTCTACCACTTCTTTGATTGGAAGATCAAAGGTTTTGGCGAATTCATAATCACGTTCATCATGAGCAGGAACCGCCATAATAGCTCCAGTCCCATAAGACGCCAGCACGTAATCTGCAATCCAGATCGGCATTTTTTCACCATTTAACGGATTGATGGCATACGCCCCTGTGAAAATACCCGTTTTCGTTTTGGCAAGATCTGTCCGCTCTAAATCACTCTTCGATTGAATTTCTTTGATATATGCTTCGACTGCTTCTTTTTGAGCAGCTGATGTGATTTTTTCAACTAGTGCATGTTCTGGAGCAAGCACCGCATAAGTTGCACCAAATAGTGTATCAGGACGCGTTGTAAAAACCGTAAACTGTTCGTTATGCCCTTCTACTTCAAAATGAACGTGCGCACCTTCAGAGCGTCCGATCCAGTTACGCTGCATGTCTTTGATGCTTTCAGGCCAATCAATGTCCTCTAAATCTTCTAACAGCCTGTCCGCATATGCTGTAATCTTTAGCATCCACTGCTTCATAGGACGTCTTTCAACAGGATGGCCTCCGCGTTCACTTTTTCCATCAATGACTTCTTCGTTTGCTAGCACTGTGCCAAGCGCTGGGCACCAGTTCACTGGTACTTCATCGATATAGGCCAATCCTTTTTCGTACAATTTTAAGAAAATCCATTGTGTCCATTTGTAGTAATTCGGATCTGTCGTGTTGATTTCTCGATCCCAATCGTACGAGAACCCTAGTGATTGAATTTGGCGGCGGAAGTTATTGATGTTCTCTTCTGTAAAGGCCGCCGGGTCATTCCCTGTATCAAGTGCATACTGTTCTGCCGGGAGACCAAATGCGTCCCATCCCATTGGATGAAGAACATCATATCCCTGCATACGTTTCATGCGTGATAAAATGTCGGTTGCTGTATAGCCCTCAGGGTGCCCGACATGAAGCCCTGCTCCTGATGGATATGGAAACATATCAAGCGCATAAAACTTCGGTTTATCTTCCGAGTCAGATGTGGCGAACGTTTTATGTGTCAGCCAATAATCCTGCCACTTCTTTTCAATTTCCCGATGCTGAAAACTCAATGTGAAAACCTCCTTTAATATGTACGGCTTTATCTGCTTAGATGACCACTGCAAGAATTCAGATTTTTCTAAAATCAACAAAAAACCCTCATCCCTGGAAAGGGACGAGAGATTTTTTGGTTCCCGCGGTACCACCCTTGTTAGCGTAACATGCTGTTCGTACGCTCACTTAATATCTTTAACGCAGACATGCGACAGAAGCTTTAACGCAACTGCAACTCTGAGGCGAGTTCAGAAGCAGATTTGATTGACTTTCACCAGCCGTCAATTCTCTAAAGACAAATACTGCTTTCCTACTACTCCTCTTCACTGTTCTTATCGTAACCGTCATCTAAGTAGTATTTTATAGAATTATGATCATAAGTGCAAGCAGGTTTGTATACAATGGGAATGTACCCTAGACTAGGGTAAAGTAGAGGATATTATTCGTGTGGAGATCGGTTATGACGGCTGGAGTCTGCATCCTGTGAACGCTGTTCTCTTACAAAATCAAAGCTTCGCAGAACTGCTTCTCCTCCGTAACCTGAAATAATTGATAAGATGATCAAGTGCAGACTAGAATCGGGATTTGAGGATAAGACAAGCAGTGTAGCGGCAATCATCCCAACGAGCCAATCTTCAATAAACCCTAAGTAAATAAACTTTTTTGTCATTCTGGGCTTCTCTAGCCTGCCTTTTTTCTTTACGTGACCGAGAATGCCCATGACCCCTCCAATGGCGCAAGCAATAATGACTTGTTGCAGCATTTTCATCACCTTCCTAAAGCCCTTAGAATAGTAAAGCGACTTCAGGCTGTCCAGCCCCCTGTAATGCCATTCTGCTGTTCCGTCATAATCCATGTAAAAGGTCTATTCTCTCTAACGAAGAAAAAAAGCTTGTTTCTTCCATTATATGTGAATGACCTAAAAACAATCTTGATGCATTGGAATCATTTTTACCTAATCCATATTAACTATTTTTGTCATTTTATGAATGTTGAGTAATTGATTCCTTCTTTTTCTAATGAAAAGTCTCCTTACTTACTCTATTCTAATGGAGGACAAACTATGATGACAAATTTAACAAAGCGTTTGCAATCGTTGAAACAGAACATATGTTATGTTACGTTTATAAGGATTCATTTGGTTGAAAAGACAACCATTTGATATGTCTTATAGCAGCAAAGGAGGGTAATATGGTCAGCTCGAACATTTTCGGCTTGCAAAAACAGCTTGAACTCATCAAAAAAGCGCTGGATCATGCGCGCATCGGTGTTGTCATTACAGACCCTTCCTTAGAGGATAACCCTATCGTTTATGTGAATCATGGCTTTACACAAATGACTGGATACAAACCAGATGAGATTCTTGGGCGTAATTGTCGATTCCTTCAAGGAAAAGACACGGATCAAAAGCAGCTTGCTTTAATTCGTCATGGAATTCAAAACAAAACACCTATTACCACACAGCTAAAAAATTATAAAAAAGACGGTACTTTTTTTTGGAATGAACTCAATATAGATCCTCTATACATTGAACAAGATGACAAAACATTTTTCATTGGTTTTCAAAAGGATATTACGAAACAGAAAGAATATGAACAGCTCCTAGAAGATTCCTTACAGGAAGTCACCTCTCTTTCGACGCCAATCGTCCCAATCAAAAATGGTGTATCTGCTCTTCCGCTTATCGGGAAATTATCTGAAGAACGCTTTGATGCCATTGTCGCTAAGTTAACCTGTATATTAGATGATTCAAAGGATGATTATTTAATTGTCGACCTTTCTGGTTTAATCGAGGTCGATGATTCCGTCGTAGCACGTATTTTCAAACTGCATCATCTTCTCAATCTAACGGGAACCGAACTGATCATCACTGGGATCAAACCGCAGCTTGCGCTGAAAATGAAAGACCTCGATACAGATTTCCAGAATACGATCACTTATTTGACAGTAAAAGAAGCCATAAAAGGATTACCATTAGCTGAAAACCCTGTGTAAACAGGGTTTTTTTAGTTGAACCGCTCCCCAAAATGGAAAAATGAGGTATGATAGGTGTAAATAGCAATAGGGGGGCTGTTAGATATGTTGTTACTCATCATAGGTCTTTTATGTGTCTGTTTTGCCATCGGATATGCCGTCAATTTCTTTTTACTCAAACACCAGAACGAGCTGATTTTTTCAAAGAAACTTTTTTATCCTTTTTTGATCATTGGTCTCTTCTTTTCCATTATGTCATTACCGCTTGTTGCTGCAAATTCACCAAAAGCACAAGCCGATCCATCTTCCGAACAGCTTTTAAAGGATCAAAAGGAGCTCTCAGCTGACATTTCGAGCTTAAAAGCTGATAAAGAGTCGCTTACCTCCTCTTTAGAAGACGCGGAGAAGGAAAAAGAAAAGCTGGAAAAAAAGCTAGAAACGATCACCTCAGAAAAAGAAACGGTCAAACAGCAAGAAAAGACCATTCAGTCGCTTGAAAAGAAAATAGACAAGCTTACCTCCAGCAATGAAACACTCAAACAAGAAAACAAGAATAGCAGCAGCGATACGAAGTCTTCCACCGTCCAGCGCTCTGCTCCTAAAGATGAAGGAAAAAACACAGGCGGTCATGAATCACAAAAGGAAACAAAAAAAGAATCAGCTGCCTGTAACATTAAAGGAAGTGTCAACGGTATTTATCACACACCAAGCAGCAGATACTACTCTAGAACAAAGAATGTAACCAAAATGTTCTGCTCCGTAGAAGAAGCTGAGCGTGCCGGATACAGGGCACCTAAGCAATAGCGATGTTTAATTAAGATTAAAAAGAACCTCCTGAGCGCCCAATCGGGTTTCCAGGAGGTTCTTTTTTAAATTTCTCTTCTTAAAGCTGATAATACATTCGTTTTTGTTGCCTTACGTGCCGGGTTCAGCCCTGAGATGATCGCTACCCCTGCGCTGATCACTGTTGCTGTAATCACAAGGCTAAGCGGAATATAGGAAAAAGTAATCGAGAATTGATCGCTTGATCCTCCCTCAGACATGGACGACAAAATGGCTGGGATGATTAAATTAACGGCGAAACTAATGATATATGAGATGATAATACCGATGATTGATCCGATGACTCCAATATAAGCACTTTCCATTAGGAACATTCGCTTGATAATGGATGGATTCGCGCCAATGGCTTTCATAATCCCAATCTCTTGTGTTCGCTCTGTTACCGCCATGGTCATCGTATTGAAAATACCGATGGCAGAAATAATGACTGCAATACATCCGACAAAAATAAGTCCAATTTTGAAGACTGTAAAGAACATAGCCATTCCTTCTAGCTGATTCGTCACAGAGATGACTTGGTAGCCCTCATCTGTTAGTTTATCCGTGAGTGCACCGACATTGTCGAATTTATCTGCATAAACAGAGGTCATTTTCTCGACATTTCCTGCTTCAGGAGACAGGTCGAGTATTTGGCCAAATTCTTTTTCATAAGCATTCGGAATCAGAATTTTATGATCCTCCTGCCACTCCAAATTCGGCTTTTTCAAAACACCTACTACACGGAAATCAAATGTTTTTTCTTTAACGACTTCACCTTCTTCATTTAGTTTTGGCACTTTGATTTGAATCACTTTATTTAAAATATCTTTCTTGTAGCCTTTAGGCTCCTTCGGTGTTTCTTCCCCATTTGACGTCTGATTTAATTCTTTTTCATAGGCTTCTCGTTCTTTTTTTGTCCACAGCTGTTCCGCCATATGATATCCGACCACAATTTCGTTCGCTGATGTTGGCACTTTTCCACGGTCTAGTTCAAGCCCTGCTTCTTTTTCTTCTTTCATATCGGTTAAAGCAGCATGTGTTTCACTTGAACGGTCATCGAGCTCGACGTTAACCAATGGAATGATCGATGTTCTTGAGACGACAGATTTCACATGATCATATTTCTTTAAATCATCAATCTTGACGTCTCCTTTTTCTTTTCCTAACACTTTAATTTCTGTGATGATTTGCTGCTTCATAATTTCATCTTGAGCTGATTTTTGCAAACCAAAACCGACAGAAGCTAAAACGATTAAGAAAGAGCATGCCATTGTCGTTGCAAGAATGGTCATAAACACACGCAATCTATTTTTCTTCATATTTCTTCTGATGAATTTGACCTGATCTCTAAATTTCAATGGACTGTTCCCCTTTCTTTAATACACCATCGTGAAGCTGGAACGTTGTGTCTGCGATTGAAGCGACTTCATCGTCATGTGTAATGATGACAAATGTAATTCCTTTTTCACGATTGAGCTGCTGGATAAAGGCTAGAATTTCTCCTTCAGTTTCTGAATCCAGACTCCCTGTTGGTTCATCCGCTAAAATAATAGATGGATTTAAAATCAAGGCTCTTGCAATACTCACACGCTGCTGCTGTCCGCCTGACAGCTCATTTGGGTAATGTCCTGCGTGATGTTCAAGACCTACTCGTTTCAGCATTTCTTTTACTTTCGCTTTTCGTTCAGACGGCTTCACACCTTTTAAAGTGAGCGGAAGTTCAACGTTCTCATACGTTGTTAAGCTCCCGATCAACTGAAAGCTTTGAAAGATAAAGCCAAAGTGATCTAAGCGAAAGTCTGCCCATTCTTTTTCATTAAAGCCAGTCACATTGGTGCCATCAATGGTAATTTGTCCACTCGTTGGCGTAATATAGCCTGATATTAAGTTCAACAAAGTCGATTTCCCTGAACCACTTCGTCCAACAATACAAGCAATATCACCTCTTTTGATGGACAGGTCAATCCCTTTTAGTACAGGAATTTCATTTTCCCTACCTTTTTTACCAATTTTAAATACATGATCTAATGCTTGAATCTGAATCATCTCTACTCCCCTGCTCTCTGTTTATCTTTTTCTATAGATTAAGAAATAACTCGTTAATGCGCCCACAGCTCCACCGATGAGCATGCCAGCAATATAACCAAATATGGAATTGTCTGAAGAAAATCCAACCCAGCCAAATCCTAGAACTCCGAAGACAATGACCATAATTTGAATTGGTCGATCGATCTTTTGATAAAGAAAGAAGCGGCCATTTCGTTCAATTGGATGTTTTATAAAGCTAATTAAGCCAATTAGATAGAACAGAACCATCATGACAATAGGTATAATGATTTTTTCGCCTGAGAACCAAAGAGGATAATCAGATCGGAAAGGTTCATCTATAATATAGTTGATTGGAGACATAGGCGATATCAAATAAGCGAAGCTCTTATCTAACCAACTTCCACTTGTCTTTATAATAAAATCTAAATGAACAAGCGGTAATCCGATCACTAAAAAGGGTAAAATAGCTGTGCTGAACCCAACGATTGCTTGCGCAATGGAACTTCCGGTTAAAGTACCCGCTGCAAAAAATAAACTATAAAACATCAAGGAGGACACAAGCGAAATGACATAACCGCTATGAAATCCAGGTGTCTCTAGTGGGTTAAGTCCTAAAATAAGTAAATAAGTAAGAACATAAGAAACGGCATGAACGACTGCAATGATTCCAGCACCTAAGAAAAACTTTGTGTGATAAATTGCACTTCTGCTAAACGGTAAAGATAAGGTAAAGTCCATATGCCCTTTATTTCTCTCAAATCCCAGCTGAATGACAGCAAAGAAGAGCCCCATTAACCAAGAAAGGGAGAGAAAAGCATCTGTATTAAAGTAATAAGAAAAACGCGGTGAATCGACAATACACTCTGTATCATTTAGACATGTTTGAAAAGACGAATATTCCATTAAGAATGCGAAGGGCGTCGCAAGCGCAGCAACAAGCATCACTAAAATGAATGTCAGCTCAGATTGCTTCCACTCCTTATATAATAATTGTCGCTTTACCATCTGCGTTTCCCTCCAAACTTCGCAATGAATACTTCTTCTAAATTCACAGGTAGTTCATGCCATACTTTTGGCTTTAGTGACTTCAAGTACTCTTTAGCCTCCACGTCGGTTTTAAGAACAAGCGCTGTATAGAAAACGCCCGCTTGATCCAAAATCGCAACGCCATTTTTACGAATACTTAAGTTCATATCTTCTTCAAAGGCCATTTGGATTTTGACATAGTCATCCTTTAATTCATCTAAATCCATGACACTTGTGAGTTCATTTCCTTCTAAAAATCCGATTCGATTACACATACGCTCAATGTCTTCTAAACGGTGAGATGTAATGAGAATCGATGTTTCACGTTCTGCCACTTCGTCGATCATGAGCTGAAGCACATCATTTCTTGTAACAGCGTCGATTCCATCAGTCGGCTCATCCAATAAAATGACCGCTGGTTTGATCGCAAAGCTTAAAATGAGCGACAGCTGTTTCTTTAATCCTGTTGACAATTCACGATATTTTACTTTTTCCGGGATCTCATACCGGTTCACAAGCTCATTGGCATAAGTTACATCAAATCTCGGATAAATATGCTTTAACAGCTGGACAAGCTGTCCGTAATTGTATCTGTCAAAGAATGGATTCACGACTGGCATAAACACAATATTTTGCTTCACTAGAGGGTGGTCTTTCACCAGCACGTCTTTAAAATAAATCTCTCCTTCATCCGGAAGAAGAATTTGCTGTATCAATCGGAGAAGCGTTGTTTTTCCAGAGCCATTCCGCCCTAACAGACCGAAGATCTCACCTTTTCCTATTTTGAAGGAAACGTCACTGAGGACTTGGCGTCCATTTAAAGTTTTTGATACATTTCTGACCTCAATCAACTTGTTTTCCTCCTTTAAGACTTGAGCCGATCTCTTCTAGCCATTCCTTCAGTTGATGAATATCAATACCGGCATAATGAGCTTCTATGATGAGTTGTCTTAACTGTTCTTTCATCTCGAGCACCTTCCCTTCATTCAGCTTTAACTGAGCACCTTCTGTTACATACGTACCACGGCCTCTTAGCGTTTCAATAATCCCTTCCCGTTCAAGTTCTTTATACGCTTTGCTCACGGTGTTTGGGTTGGCAATAATAATGGTGGCGAGCTCTCTGACAGAGGGCAGTTTGTCACCTGGCTTCATCACGCCTTTTAAACATAAAATTTTGAGCTGCTCAATGATTTGTTCATATATTGGCGCAGCGCTTCTTGGATCTATTTGGATCATGATGGCTCCCTCTTTCCTCATTCATGCTTTTGCAGTCCTATCGCTTGTTCATGTCCTTGCATTAAAGGAACCGAATTGGGTATCAAATCTTTTTGAACTTCAAAACCAATGAAAACGAGAACGAAAAAAAATGTACATGCTAACGCAACAGCCAGCACCATCCACTTCAAATTGATTGGCTTTTTTTCTTTTTTCATGGTTGAACACCTTTCTTCACTTTTTAAGTGTCTATAGTGTATTAGTTGATGTAGTACACTTAATACAATATAGACACTCAATCTAAAAGTCAATAGCCTTTCAAAAATAAAAAACAGACCCTTTAAGAAGGATCTGTTCATTAAACGTTATCGTAAGAAATTCCTAATATCATTTGGTTTTGCAAGCTCTGAATTTGAACACGCGCCCTGTCTAACCGTTCTCTTTGCTGGTCATTGGCGACATCTTTTAATTTTTCTAATTCGTTGACCGTATTCTCAAGCATAAGCTGTGCTTTAGAAAACTCTTCCTCATTATAATGTTCCTGTCGTGAGCTCAAATCAAATTGCTCACTTGCAAACTCAAGGGTTTCAGTACTTTTTTGAATAAATTCATCGATCGACTGCCTTGTTGCCATCTTACATTCCCTCCATTTCATCATCGCTCCCGCCTATTTTGCCCATATAAAGCTTTTTCACTAAAGAAAATGTTGGACAGATTCAATTGTCCTCCTTCGTGATTTTTGTTAAACTTTAAGGATGCCTATTATTATGCAAGGAGGTTACTGACTTGGATCAGCATAACCCTTTTTTATATTCAAACAGCGAAAAACGTTATCACACATGGAACTACCATTTGCGTGAACACTTTGGTCATAAAGTATTTAAAGTAGCCTTAGACGGCGGTTTTGACTGCCCAAACCGTGATGGTACCGTAGCCCACGGCGGCTGTACATTTTGCAGTGCCGCTGGTTCTGGTGATTTTGCAGGAAACCGGGCTGATGATCTCATCACTCAATTTAATGAAATCAAAGACCGGATGCATACAAAATGGAAAGACGGAAAATACATGGCGTATTTTCAGGCGTATACAAACACACACGCGCCGCTTCCTGTCCTAAAAGAAAAATATGAAACCGTCATGAACCTAGATGGTGTCGTAGGTCTATCCATTGCAACAAGACCTGACTGTCTACCGGATGACGTAGTGGAATATTTAGCCGAATTAAACGAACGCACTTACCTATGGGTAGAGCTCGGTCTTCAAACGGTACATGAACGAACAGCTATGCTCATTAACCGTGCTCATGATTATGAATGCTACGTTGAAGGTGTAGAAAAGCTGAGAAAACACGGAATTCGTGTCTGCTCGCATATTATCAACGGATTGCCTCTTGAGAACCGGAACATGATGATGGAAACAGCAAAAGCTGTTGCGGATTTAGATGTGCAAGGAATAAAAATTCATTTACTTCACCTTTTAAAAGGGACCCCAATGGTCAAGCAATATGAAAAAGGAAAGCTTGAGTTTTTAAGCCAGGAGGAATATGTTCAGCTTGTTTGTGATCAGCTGGAGATTCTTCCGCCAGAAATGATTATTCATCGTATTACAGGAGACGGCCCAATTGAATTAATGGTTGGTCCAATGTGGAGTGTAAACAAGTGGGAAGTACTAAATGCCATTAATGCAGAGCTCGAAAGACGTAACAGCTACCAAGGGAAACGTTTCGTCAGATTGGAAGAAGCATCCAAATGATTTTGAAACGCATGCTTCCTTTTAGTAAAGAGCTGTTAGAACGCGCGTGTCAAAAAGGCGACATCGTCATAGATGCAACAATGGGAAACGGCCACGATACACTCTATTTAGCTGACCTTGTAGGAACTGATGGACAAGTGTTTGCATTCGACGTGCAAGAGGAAGCCTTGCAGCAGACAAGCAAAAGGCTTGGCGATCAATATCCTTACGTTCACCTGATCCATGATGGACATGAAAAACTGGCGGATCATCTGCCGAAGGATGTTTATGGACATATATCTGGTGCAGTGTTTAACCTTGGGTATCTGCCTGGAGGCGATAAAGCCGTTACCACTCAGGCGCATACAACCATTGAAGCGATTAAACAGCTCCTCGAATGGCTCAAACCCGGAGGACTGATCGTCCTTGTGATCTACCACGGACATCCCGAAGGTAAAAGAGAAAAAGAAGTGCTTCTCGACTATTGCAGATCACTGTCTCATGAAGAAGTACAAGTTTTATCATATCAATACATGAATATTCAAAACGACCCGCCTTTTGTGGTCGCCATTGAAAAAAAGCTAAAATGATGTGCATTTTAGCTTTTTTCTTCTTTTCAGCATGATAGAAAATCTTTGCAGACCTGACACCGAACGCGATGGTTTGTCTACATGCTAAAGCTCAAATCCTAATGGATTTGAGCTTTTTTATGAGGATTTCATCCAAGGCATTTTCTGATAGGTCCGATAGGCTCTTCCGTTAATATAGAAAAAGAATGATGTTTTCCCGCTTGATTTGATCAGCCTTTTTGCCAGCTTGTTCATCTCTTTTTGGGCTGTCACTTTTTCATCGGACAAATAGACCGCGAGTAACCCTCTGTTAATCAATTTGTGAAAGTTCTCATGCGGAATGCCTTTCAGCTGCTCATCCGCTTTTTCGATAAAATGCTGAAGTCTATCCATCATCTCATGATGAGAATCATAGTATGAGCAAAAGTTCAAATCTCCCCCAAGCCGGTCCTCTTCTTGGTCAATTAAATAATCGAGTAAAATATGCAGACCTTGAATATAAGGGAAATAGCTTTCGTAAATTTGCTTCGCCTGCTTTTCTGTAAAATCAGGCTGCAGCGCATACGCCACAAGACAGAATATCCCTAACGTCGATCCCGCACAAGCTGAAAACTCATACCATTCCATCTTCGGCAAATCCTTTTCATATTGGCGGAACCACGACTCTAGCCTTGGCACACGCTCATGAGGAACAACGTGCTTATGTACTTGCAGATCACTGTAGTAATCACACAGCGTATGTAAATATGGCTGAATGATTGGATAATGCTCAACGCGCGTAAGCACGTCTTGACATGTGCGGACAAGCGCATGTAAGTATCCATGATCCTCTTGATCCTCACGGAATTGATAGTATGGCTTGAGCTCAGCATGAATATCAAGCGCATCTCTCATCGCTTGATGCAGCATATGAAAATCCTTTGGATCAAGCGACGTGCTGCGGTCACATAGGTTATCTAAGTAATCACTGATGGTTTGATATGCCACGATGAATTCAATACACGTTTCTTTCTCTTCACCTGCTAGAAGAGATAAAATACCTCCGCCTTCACAGTGAAACGTTTTACTGGATATGCTCGCTAGTGCCTGCGTTCTCAGTTCTTCATTTTCAATCATTTCTGCATGAGCCCGCCACTTTTTCAGCTCCTGATGAACAAGCGGAAAAATATCTTTATACACCTTTGTCATCAGTGCAAAAGGACGCTCTGGTACTGACAAATCACTCCACCCCCAACTTAAAGCTCACAATCAAATATATTGATCGGTAAAGGCTCTTGCCGCCTTAAACACATCTTCTCTTTCCGGTTCATTAAAAATTTCGTGATACAGCTCTTCCCATTCACGGTATGATTTATTGGTTGATTCTATGCCATTGAACCATTTGATTACCCTCGTTTTATCGACGATCTTATCATCACCAGCCTGCATTAAAAGGAGCGGGATTGATTTAAAGACATTTGTCGGCTGCATCGCCGCATCAATATTTTTGATCAGCTCTCGATACCAGCGAACCGATACCTTTGTCACGTAAAGAGAATCATTTGAGTCTGCCTCAATCACTGCCTGATTTCGTGTGGCTAATTCAATCGTCAGACCTGACTCCACTTTAAAAGACGGTGCCAGCACATTTAGACCTTTTGACGCAAAATCCATCAGCTTCTTCGGTTTAAATTGCAGGCCTAAACAAGGTGATGATAAAATAAGGCCATTCAACTTCGTATGGGTATACTGCTTCATCCACTCAATTGAAATGAGTCCACCCATACTGTGTCCAAGTAAAAATGTAGGAAGTCTGAATGATTTCGCATGTTCGATCCATTCATCGACTGTATCAATGTATTCTTGAAACGAACGAATGTGGCCACGCGCACGTGTCGAAGTGCCTTGCCCAGGTAAGTCACCCATGACGACGTGATAACCTGCATTTCGCCACATTTCAATCAGCCATTTATATCGGCCGTGATATTCACTCGCACCATGTACAATCACAATTGTACCAACTGGTCTTTCAGCATGCCAAGTCCACAAAGTAAACACCTCACAAATGTTGTATTAAGAAAGGAAGTCGAAAAAGTGATTTATCCATATCATCAGTTTACACCTGAGATTCATGAATCGGTCTTTGTCGCAGATAACGCCACCATTACCGGTGATGTCACAATTGGAGAATATTCGAGCGTGTGGTTCCAAACTGTCATCAGAGGCGATGTGGCACCTGTGAGAATTGGAAAGAACGTCAACATTCAAGATTTATCGTGCCTGCATCAAAGTCCTGGAAAAACACTTCTTATTGAAGATGGTGCTACCATTGGACACCAAGTCACATTACATAGCTCAATCATTCGAAAAAATGCCCTCATTGGCATGGGGTCCATCATTCTCGATGGTGCGGAGATCGGCGAAGGCGCCTTTATCGGTGCAGGAAGTCTTGTCCCTCAAGGAAAGGTCATCCCAAAAGGATCACTCGCTTTTGGCCGTCCAGCCAAAGTCGTTCGGCTGTTAACAGATGAAGATATTCTAGACATGGACCGAATCCGCAGAGAATATGTAGAAAAAGGACAATACTATCGTTCCCTTTTATCTCGTTAACATCATACGTGTATCTTCACTTTATCATGTTTTTTTCAGGATATTAAGCAATAACTATGAACCGCTTGTTATTTTACCCTTTTCCGCCACTTTCTATCATGACAAAAAAGGTTTTCAGCACAAAGCTGAAAACCTTTTTTCATTAACTGAAGATGACTTCTTTTGGTTGATGATTCAATTGCTCTGGATCAATACTGCGCTCCACATAAATGCTGTGCCAAATCATAAAGATCAGAACGGTCCAAATCTTACGGCTATGATCTGCTTTACCAGCACAATGTTCATTTAATAAATCAAGCACATACGCTTTGTTAATATATTCGTCCGTTTGACTGTTTTTAATGATGTCTTTCGCCCAAGCGTTCATCTCATTTTTCAGCCAATGACGAATTGGAACAGGGAAGCCCAGCTTCTTGCGGTTTAACACGTGGTCAGGCACAATGCCTTCTGCTGCTTTACGCAATAAATATTTCGTTGTGCCATCTTTTGTTTTCAGCTCTTCTGGAATTTTAGAAGCCGCTTCAAATACGACCTTATCAAGGAATGGAACACGAAGCTCAAGAGAATTCGCCATTGTCATCTTATCTGCTTTCAATAAGATGTCACCGCGCATCCACGTATGAATATCAACATATTGCATTTTGTTAATATCACTGTAGCCTGCACTTTCCTCAAAGTATGTCTTCGTCACATCACGATACGTAATGTTCGGATCATACTGCTTTAAGAGGTTTTTCTTTACTGGCTCTTCAAAGATTTTCGCATTACCGATATAACGCTCCTCTAATGGTGTACAGCCGCGGACGATAAAGCTTTTTCCTTTCATTCCTTCTGGCATTAAGCGCGCCAGACGAAGAAGAAGCTTTTTCAGCATAGATGGAACAGATTCAAATGGTTTAAGAGAAAGCGGCTCACGGTAAATATTATATCCACCGAACAGCTCGTCTGCTCCCTCACCAGAAAGAACAACCGTCACTTGTTTCTTCGCTTCCTTTGCCACGAAGTACAATGGAATCGCCGCTGGATCAGCTAAAGGATCATCTAAATGCCAAACAATTTTCGGAAGCTCATTCATATATTCCTCAGGAGAAATCACAGCACTGAAATTTTGTAAGCCCAGCTTATCAGCCGTTTCCTTCGCCACATCAACTTCACTAAAGCCATCCTGCTGGAAGCCAACAGAAAACGTCTTCAGCTCAGGATGAAATTCCTTTGCGACAGATACGATGAAAGAAGAATCGATACCACCTGATAGGAATGAACCAACAGGTACATCACTTCTCATATGAATTTTCACAGAATCATAGATTGCATCGCGGACTTCTTCAATCAGCTTTTGTTCTTGTGTTTGCTCAGGCTTGAATTGAACTTTCCAGTAAGTCTTAAATTCAATCTCCTGCCCTGGGCGTAAAGTAAACTGATGACCTGGCTCTACTTTGTGCACCTTTTGATCAAGTGTATTTGGCTCAGGTACGAACTGGAATGACATGTATTGCTGTAAGGATGTCTCATCAAATAAAATGTTCTCGTTCACTGCCATCAAGCTTTTGCGTTCAGACGCGAAGTACACTTGCTCATCCATTTGTGTAAAATAAAGCGGTTTGATGCCAAAAGGATCTCTTGCGCCATATAATAATTGCGCTTCTTTATCCCAAATTAAAAATGCAAACATGCCGCGAAGCTTTGAAGCCGCTTCTTCTTTATAATGACGGTATGTGGCAAGAAGTACTTCCGTATCTGAATCTGTGCTGAATGTATAGCCTTTTTTCAAAAGCTCTTCCTTCAGCTCCACATAGTTATAAATTTCTCCGTTGAAAATAATCCAGTACTTTTCATCTTCATAAGAAAGCGGCTGCTTTCCATGCTCAACATCTATAATACTTAAACGTCTAAATCCAAATCCTACATGCTCATCATGAAAGTAACCCTCATCATCCGGACCGCGATGAACGATGAGACGATTCATTTGTTTAATTAGCTCTTCCTGTTCAGTAGTTTCGGACAATGGACGGTGATTAAATACACCAACAAACCCACACATATTATTGCCTCCACGTTATGTTATTTCTTAAAAGTAGACCTATAATTAGACAGTATTTTGTCCGATTTTGTTTCACATTTTTTCGCTTTTTGTAGATTTTTTTTTAATCAAAAGGAAAACCGCTTAAAATAAGCGGTTTTCTATGTTGTTATTGTCCCAATGCTTCTTTGCGAAGTGTTTCGGCTTTATCCGTTTTTTCCCACGGAAGATCTAAGTCGTGACGGCCGAAATGTCCGTATGCAGCTGTTTGTTTGTAGATCGGACGGCGCAGGTCAAGCATTTTAATAATGCCAGCTGGACGAAGATCAAAGTTTGCACGAACCACTTCAATTAATTTTTCTTCAGAAGCTTTTCCTGTTCCGAATGTATCAATTGAAATCGATACAGGCTGTGCAACACCAATTGCATAAGCAAGCTGTACTTCACAAGAATCTGCAAGGCCGGCAGCTACGATGTTTTTCGCTACGTAACGAGCAGCGTATGCCGCAGAGCGGTCAACCTTCGTTGCATCCTTACCTGAGAAAGCACCACCGCCATGACGAGCGTATCCGCCATACGTATCAACGATGATTTTACGTCCAGTTAAACCAGCATCCCCTTGAGGTCCACCGATCACGAAACGGCCAGTTGGGTTAATAAAGTATTTTGTCTGTTCATCAATCAGTTCACTTGGAACGACAGGGCTGATGACATGCTCTTTTAAGTCACTTTGAATTTGTTCAAGCGTCACTTCTGGTGCATGCTGCGTAGAAATAACCACTGTGTCAATACGAACTGGTTTGTTTTGCTCATCATATTCAACTGTCACTTGTGTTTTTCCGTCTGGACGAAGGTAGGCAAGTGTTTCATTCTTACGTACTTCTGTTAAACGGCGAGATAATTTATGCGCTAGTGAAATCGGCAGCGGCATGAGCTCTTCGGTTTCGTTGTTGGCAAAACCAAACATCAATCCTTGGTCACCTGCACCAATCGCATCAATTTCTTCTTCAGTCATTGTTCCTTCACGTGCTTCAAGCGCTTTGTCTACACCTTGCGCAATATCAGCAGACTGTTCATCAATTGATGTAAGGACCGCACATGTTTCCGCATCAAAACCATATTTCGCACGTGTGTAGCCAATTTCCTTAATTGTGTCACGCACCGTCTTTGGAATATCGACATAAGTAGACGTTGTAATTTCACCGCTTACTAATACGAGACCGGTTGTAACAGAAGTTTCACAGGCAACACGTGCATTTGGATCTTTCTTTAAAATTTCATCCAAAATGCTGTCTGAAATTTGATCACAGATTTTATCCGGATGTCCTTCTGTCACTGATTCTGAAGTAAATAAACGACGATTTTGACTCATAATGGCTATTTCCTCCTGTACAAGACCACATCATCCCAAGATGAGGCCTCCAATATGATACGGAACTCGTTCCCTCTTATATTTAAAAACGTTTATATTAGAGATGTTATTGGCAATTTGTTCATATGATATCCCAAAAATAAAAAAACCATTTCCTTCATTGCGAGGAAAGGGTCTGAGATCGCATGCCTTTCACTCTTATCGCTCAAGGTGTTCTTGTACCTTGCATCAGGTTAGCACCTTGGTTTCTCAGCATGTTCATGCCTTTTTCATAAGAAACCGGTTGCTGGGCTTCATCGGGCCTGTCCCTCCACCAACTCGGGATAAGAGTATCCGTTCAATAAGATATCTTATCTTAAACCCTTGCGTCATGTCAATGCTTCATAAGAATTATCTCCCTCTTTTTTCTCCTCACCATTAGCATCACCAAAAAGCATATTTTCATAGCAGAAATGAAAAAACACACACAAAAATCTTTAAATAGTATAGACTATTATTATTAATGTGTTATACTAATCGAAACAAACAAATTCAACGGTAAAGGAAGGGTTTTTTTATGAACTCAGTGGATTTAAAAGAAGATTTGCAGTCATTGCTCTCATTAGAAAATACGCACCAAAATTTATCTGTTCCGAAACTTGTTGAAAAGATTTTGGCACGTAATGAAGGCGTTTTAACATCAACAGGGGCTGTCCGTGCGACAACTGGAGCCTACACAGGACGTTCGCCTAAAGATAAATTTATCGTCAAAGAAGAAAGCTCTGAACATAAAATCGATTGGGGTCAAGTAAACCAGCCGATCTCCAAAGAAGCATTTGACCGTTTATATACAAAGGTTGTGTCATACTTAAAAGAGCGTGATGAACTATTCGTCTTTGAAGGGTTTGCAGGCGCTGATGAAAGATATCGTATGCCGATTACAGTTATAAACGAATTCGCATGGCACAATCTTTTTGCCAAGCAGCTATTCATCAGACCTGACGGGTCAACACCTTCTTCAAACGAAAAACCTTTCACCATCTTATCTGCACCGCACTTCAAAGCAGATCCTGCAACAGATGGCACAAACTCTGAAACGTTTATCATCGTTTCTTTTGAAAAACGCACGATTCTTATCGGTGGAACAGAATATGCAGGAGAAATGAAAAAGTCCATTTTCTCTGTGATGAACTATCTGCTTCCTGAGCAAGATATTTTATCCATGCACTGCTCAGCAAACGTAGGTCAAGAAGGCGATGTAGCCTTATTCTTCGGACTTTCAGGTACTGGGAAAACGACGCTTTCTGCAAGCGCAAGCCGCAAGCTGATCGGAGACGATGAACACGGCTGGTCTGGCACAGGGGTCTTCAATATCGAGGGCGGATGCTATGCGAAATGTGTGAACTTAAGTGAAGAAAAAGAACCACAGATCTACAAAGCGATCAGCTTCGGATCAGTTCTTGAGAACGTTGTGCTTGATGAAGAAACACGTGAAGCGGATTATGATGATACATTCTTTACTGAAAATACACGCGCTGCTTACCCAATCGAAATGATTGATAACATCGTGAAACCAAGTATCGCAGGACATCCATCTGCCATTGTTTTCTTAACAGCTGATGCGTTTGGCGTCTTACCTCCAATCAGCCGTTTAACAAAAGAACAGGCAATGTACCATTTCTTGAGCGGGTACACAAGTAAACTAGCTGGAACTGAGCGAGGTGTCACTTCACCAGAAACGACATTCTCTACGTGCTTCGGTTCACCATTCCTCCCGCTTCCAGCTCACGTCTATGCTGAAATGCTTGGCAAAAAGATTGATGAGCACGGTGCTAAAGTATTCCTTGTGAATACAGGCTGGACTGGCGGAGGCTATGGTACAGGCAAACGAATGAATCTCGCTCATACAAGAGCAATGGTTCAGGCAGCAATCGAGGGTGACCTTGACAATGCTGAAATGATTACTGATGACATCTTTGGCTTACACATCCCGCTTCATATTCCTGGTGTACCAGATGAAGTGCTTCAACCTGCTAAAACATGGGATGACCAAAAGGCTTATCAAGAAAAAGCACACTTCCTTGCCAATGAATTTAAAAAGAACTTCCAAAAATTCAGCCACGCGGCAAGTGACATTGAAGCCAAAGGCGGACCACTCGTATAACCAAATGAAAAAAGCTGAGGAGATTCAATCCCTCAGCTTTTTTAGTTTGTTGAATGCAATGACACAAGACGGTACGTCACCTTCGTGACATTGTCTGTCAGCTCCAGCTTTTCAACATGTGCTGTCCCTGTTTTTTCTCCGTCTTTCGTTTTGCGCACCTCAAGTGGAATATTTAACGGATAAATGCGGTATCCATCCTTCATGAGTTCAAATACATTTTCTTCAATTCTTGTCTCTTTTCCCTTTGTGACAATCATTGTATTAAATTCAACAGGCATTCCCATAATGAAAATCCCCCTACTTTCTATATTTCGTTATACTGCTTATTTTAACACATTTCCGCTTTTTCGGCTGTGCATCCATGTGGTCAGCCTTCTCACAATTTCTCGATTATGCTGCGGCGGGAAATAGTGGTTGTATCCATGGAAATACCATGTCTCCACGGACTTCCCGTGCTGACGCAGCGCATCTTCTAACAAATATGCATGCTCAATCGATACATTTTGGTCCTCTTCTCCGTGGATGATCAGGACAGGCGCTTCAATTTTGTCCACATCATTTAAAGGGGTTCTGTTCTCATATGCCTCTGGCACCTTATGCGGCGGACCGCCAATCACACGCTTCATCATCCGTCTCATATCCACACGCTCTTCATAAGTCAGTTTCATGTCACTGACGCCTCCCCATGTGACAAAGGAAGCCGCCTCCTGTTTCATTTCTACAGCGGTCCAGATGCCCATAATACCGCCTCGCGAAAAACCAAAGATATGAATGCGATCCTTCTTCACTTTTTTGTGCTGCTTTAACAGCTGAAAGGCAGCGAACGCATCTTTTCGATCTTCTCCGGCAAAATCTTCGTTCCCTTCGCCTCCCTGATTTCCTCGGTAAAAGGGAGCAAAGACGACAAAACCCTGCGCGGCAAATTGCACAATCCGGCCAGGTCTGACCATCCCCACATTTTTAATGCCGCCTCGTAAATACAAAAAGCCGTCGTAGAGACCTTCTTCGGCCGGCTCAGCGAGCAGTCCTTTCATCCGAAGTCCATCTGCCTCATAGGTCACTGTATATAAGTGAATATGCGGATGGGGCGACGGAAACCTTCTTTTTTCCACAATCACTCGATTTCTCTCCTTTTCATCTTTGATTACGTCCATTGCTTCAGCATCGCTTCTGCGACAAGCTGGCCTGATTTTGTCACCATTGGCGTGCCGCCGCCTGGATGACTTGTTCCCCCAACAAACCAAAGTCCTTCAATGTCCTTTGATTGATTATTGATGCGAAAGAACGCCTGTTTGAACGAGTTTGAAGACATGCCATAAATGGCTCCACGATATGCCCCCGTTTTCTGCTGCAGATCGAGCGGGGTTTGAACCGCTTCATATTCGATTAGCTTCTCCAAATCAAAAAGACCTTTTTCCATTAATTTGTTTTTTACATGCTGACGATATGTCTCCTTTAGCATGTCCCAATCTTGCTCTTTTGTCACATAAGGTGCATTGGCCAGTACAAACAGGTTGCTTCTTCCCGCTCCTCCGCTTAAAGCTGGTTCTGAATGACCTGAATAACATATGTAAAGCGTCGGATCTTGAGGCAGTTGTTTTTTCTGAAAAATATCTTTGAATTCTTGCTCATAATCCTCAGGGAAAAACACATTGTGATGAGCCAGCTGCTCATAGACTTTAGGTACACCTAATAAGAGAACAAAGCCCGACAACGACGGTTCAATACTAGCCAGTTTTTGATTTAAAAAACGAGGACGGTCTTTTTCATCTATAAGATGACGGTATACAGTCAGCGCATCTGCTCCTGCAATGACTTGATCTGCTTCATACATCTGCTGATCCGTCTCCACTCCTTTGATCCGCCGCCCCTTCACATGAATCTTGTTCACTTGTTCATTGAGGTGAATCTGAACGCCTAATTCTTTTGCCAGTGTCTCAAATGCCTCAACTAAACGATACGTACCGCCTTGTATTCCATAAATCCCTTTCTCCCCTTCTAAATACGCCATCATATTAAAAATAGCCGGCGCTTCGTAGGGAGAAGAGCCGATATAAGTGGCATACCGTCCAAACATGGCCAATGTATGGGGATGACGGAAATATTGACGTAGCAGGCGCTGAACGGATGTGAATGGTTTGACAGCAAGAAGTGCTTTCATCAGCTTTAAATCCGCCTTATCCTTCCAGCTCAATAACAAACGATTTAAAAACTGCTCCTCTGCCTTTTGAAAAAGCGTCTTTGATTCCTGTAAAAATGCACGGTATTGCTTCGCATCTTCAGGACTGAATGCAGCAATTTGTGACTCCATATGCTCAATATTCGGCGTAAACTCGACCGTATGGCCATCTGAAAAAATATTTTTGGTCAGTGGAGAAATCGGATAAAAGGTCACATAATCCTCCATCCGTCTATGACAGGCTGTAAACACTTCTTCAAAATATGCCTTCATTGTAATGGTACTCGGTCCTAAATCAAAAGAGTAGCCCGCTCCATGATGGCGCTGCAATTTCCCGCCTAAAGCCGCTTCTTTTTCTAAAATGGTGACCTGAACCCCGCGTGACTGTAGACGGATCGCGGCTGATAATCCGCCAAGTCCGCCGCCGATGATGATCACTTTTTTCATTCGTACCTTCTCCCTTTCCATTCATACCCTTCTTTTTTCAGACCGATTTTCATAGAAGCAAAACCGATGGCGATCAAGCTTAAAATACTGACCGGCAATAAAAAAGCCATCGCAGATGTCCGACCATTTTCAGTATCAATTGCCGCTTTAATCGACACACCCAGCCCATAGCAAAGAATCGCTAAGCATATGCTCAAAACATCCAGCTGAAACAATGCGATCATGAAACAAATGACAGGAACCAAATAAAGGAGGGAGTATAAACAAAAGACACTGCTTAACAAAGCAATGCTTCGATTCACACCTGGGAATAAATTTTTCCGGTAACCTTCCCAAACCTCTAGTCCACTCTCATACATTCTCATATACACAAATGGATGAATGCTTGCAAGTGTGAACGGAAAGCCTTTTTCCTTCACCCGTCTAGCCAAGGCCATATCATCAACTAGTGAATCCTTGATCGCTGCATGCCCGCCAATGTCGTGATAACAATTCTTTTCAATGGCAATAAAACCGCCATGTGCTGCGGCAAAAGCGGGGTTCTTAGATTTTCTTACCCATTTCACTGGCAGATGACAGCCAATGGTAAACATCATCATAGGAACCACAAGATGCTCAAAAAATGTACCTGTTTTCTGTTCTGGAAAACCTGACAGCATCCCCGTTTTTTGCATGCATAACTGCTTGTACACTGATTCAACTGCCCCTTTTTTTAACCGGACATCCGCATCTAAAAATAGCAGCCAGTCAGAAGCAGCAGCTTCCGCGAGCTGAGAACAGGCATATGATTTACCAAGCCAGCCGCGCTTTAAGGGTTGACCTGACTGGACACGGATCCACGGGTATCTTTCTGCAAAGCGTTCCACCATCGCTCTTGTCTGATCTGTCGAGTGATCATCAAGGACGATGAGCTCTTTCGGGTGAAGTTGTTGATCAACGATCGACTGAAGACAGGCTTCGATCCGTTTTTCCTCATTTCTTGCTGGAATCAGAATTGATAATGAAATCGGTTCACCCGGCGGAAAGGATGCTGGCTTTAAAATAGGAAGCTGCCTCATATTCCATATGGTGAAAATAAACTGACAGAGCAAGAGTTCACTGATCACGGTTAAGAAGACCGCCATGTTTTCACCCACTTTTTAAAGGAATCAAACGCATCACTTGTTGACTGACTTGTCCTTGTCATCTGTCTAAATTCTTGATTAGTTGAAAAATCAGGATCTGCGATGACCTGTGCTTGATGTGCGTTTAACTGCGTTTCAAGCAGATCTCTGAGCAGATGCGTCACGTCCTTGCTTCGAAGTGCCCCGCCAGATACTAAGGTATCTTCACCAAACAAAGCAGATACTGTCGGCTTTTGAAATTGATTAAATGTATAATGCAAGGTCACAGGCTTCACCACGACTTGCTCAAATTGTCTCACTAAAAATGAAGCCCCGCCCTCTAATTCAAGCGGTCGCATGTCCTGATGCATGATTTTCCCCTGTGGAAAAAGCCATACAGCCCCGCCAGCCTGCATGTTTTCTTTAGCCGTCATTAATGCTTGCTTCACACTTTTCAAATTCTCTTTCTGAACCGGAAAGGCACCAAGCTTACGGAAAAAGGCATATTGCTTCAGCTGCTTCTCTTCCATCATCATATAGTGATCGAGTTCGGACGCTTTTTCTGTTAAAAGAAAGAGGATGAGTCCATCCCACCATGAGCTATGATTGGCGATATAAAGAACAGGCAACTTCTCGTTTGGGTCCACAGCGCCTTTCATCATCACGCAGCGGAAATGTTTATGAAGTAAATACCGCTCAAGATAAAGAGAAAATATACGTCTAAACGATCGGCTTTTGTCGCTTTCTTTCAAATTGAACCCTTCCTTCACACAGAATAACAATGATCAGTGCTAAATAAAAAATGACCTCGAGCCCGCCCTTTAATGCCAGCACACCAAAAAAGAACACCATTGCCTGATAAATACGGCTCGTCCAGCTCAAAGCCTTCTGATCAATCTGAACAAGCGGGAAGAGAAAGGAAAGTCCTGCTCCAATCATACCCCAGCTCACAAAATTCTCAAAAGGAATACCATAAAAACCACCGCCGTCATACCACACCCAAAATTTCCGTTCAGCTGCTACTGGGTCTAATATGAGGTCAAGCAAGACAATCCATATTCCCGTTTCGACCGCTCGTTTCCACTTCGACTGCTGACTGGATAAAAAAAGACTGTTTAAAAATACTCCAACCCATGCAAAAGCAATGGTTAAAGGCACCCCTGCCACTAGAAAACCTAACGTTGGATAATAGTCATAAGCTCCGAAAGGAAACCCGGTTGTGATCCCAATCCATTCAACCGTAAATGTCAGCACGCCGACAATGGCTGCCCGTTTGATCACCATTCCCCATGATCCATAAATATTTCGCCCAATCTCTATCACACAGCAGGCATACAGCACAAGGAAAATGCCATTTGCAAACTGAAGCCATGCTGGCACCTCAAAAAAGACCATTAATATGAGCCCTATTAAATACCACCCAAGAAATACCCAACTCACTCTATACACGAAACCGCCCCTTTATTTCTTCCAAATTCAAGAAAGTATTCATGCTTCTAGTATAGAAAAAAAGACACGTTCTATAAATAAACAATGCGCTTCTTATTTTCATCTAGGCACTCACCAAAAATCCCTTTTGACATACTTTAATTAGTGATCTAGAACAAAGGAGGCGAATTACTCTTGAATCGTTCCATCAAAGTCAGACTGGCATTCATCGTCGTTGTCCTGCTCTTTATTCCATTTGTCGCCTGTAAAAAAGAACAAGAGCAGACCGTACAAGTAGCCGAGGTGACCCATTCGGTTTTTTATGCTCCGCTATATGTTGCCTTATCTGAGGACTTCTTCAAAGAAGAAGGGCTAAAGGTTGAATTAAAAACGACTTGGGGCGGCGATAAAACGATGACAGCTCTTTTATCCGGTGGTGCAGATATCGCCCTGACCGGATCTGAATCCTCTATCTATGTAGAGGCTCAAGACACAAAGGACTCTGTCATCAACTTTGCACAGCTGACACAAACAGACGGTACATTTCTTGTTTCAAGGGAGAAGGTGAGCGAATTCTCTTGGGATCAATTAAAAGGAAAAGACTTTCTTGGACAGCGGAAAGGCGGCATGCCGCAAATGGTCGGTGAATATGTCCTGAAAAAGGAAGGAATTGATGTAAAAAAGGATCTCCGTATGATTCAAAATATTGATTTTGCCAACATTTCTGGTGCTTTCTCCTCTGGAACTGGCGATTTTGTGCAGTTATTCGAACCAACAGCATCCTTAATTGAAAAAGAAGGCAAAGGGTACATCACCGCCTCCTTTGGAGAGGCTTCCGGAAAGGTGCCTTATACCACCTTCATGGCAAAGAAAAGTTACTTAGAGGAAAACAAAGAGACAGCAGAAGCCTTCACTCGTGCCATTTACAAAGCGCAGAAATGGGTGGAAGCCAAGCAGCCAGAGGAGATTGCCAAAACCATTCAATCTCATTTTCCTGACACAGAACTTGATGTCTTATCAACAGCCATTAAACGATACAAACAGCAGGACTCCTATGCAACAGATCCACTTCTGAATGAAGAGGAATGGAACAAATTGCAGGAAATCATGAAGGAGAGCGATGAATTGCCGAAATTTATCCCGTACAAACAACTTGTCGATTCATCCATTGCAAAGAAGGTCACAGAACATAAATAGAATAGGAGGTAGCACATGTCTTTCCTTCAAATTGACCATGTGACCCACACGTACTTCTCTTTAAAAGAAAAAACAACGGCCATACAGCACATTAATATGGAGATAGACCAAGGTGAATTTATCTCATTTATTGGTCCCAGCGGCTGCGGGAAAACCACCCTGCTGTCTATCATTGCAGGAATAACGCCGCCCTCTGAAGGCCGCATTTTAATCGAAGGAAAAGAACCGAATCAAAAGGAGCATCAAATCGGCTACATGCTCCAGCAAGATTATTTGTTCCCTTGGAAAACCATCAAGGAAAATATCATTCTCGGGTTGAAAATTACCAAACAAGATTCACATGAAGCCACCTCCGCCGCTCTTGGCTTACTGCCTAAGCTTGGCCTTCATGATGTAGAGGAAAAATACCCGAAAGAGCTGTCAGGCGGTATGAGGCAGCGTGCGGCTCTCGCCCGAACGCTTGCAGTGAATCCCGGTCTGCTTTTACTAGACGAACCCTTTTCAGCTCTAGACTACCAAACCAAACTAACATTAGAGGATCTCGTCTTTCATACACTCAAAAACTATCAAAAAACAGCGGTCCTTGTGACACATGACATTGGCGAAGCCATTGCGATGAGTGACCGCATTTTCTTATTCTCAAAGCATCCTGGCTCGATCAAACGAATTTTTACCGTTCCAGATGATCTGAGGACTCTTTCTCCTTTCGAAGCAAGACAGACCCAGAGTTTCCAAGAGCTCTTTCAAACGATTTGGAAGGAGCTGAAAACAGTTGAAACACAGTGATCTTTTACATGAAGCCTATCGCAAAAAATACCGAATGGAAAAGCGCATGACCCGAATCTATCAGTTCATTATTTTCGCCAGCTTCTTTTCGCTTTGGGAGCTCGCCAGTCATTTTCGTCTCATCGATCCACTGATATTTAGTTCACCATCTGCGGTCTGCCAATTGTTTGTACAAAAAATATCCGATGGGTCTTTAGTGAATCATATGAGTATTACATTATTTGAAACAGTACTCGGATTTCTACTTGGTACCTTTTGCGGCATTTTGCTTGCTGCCGCCTTATGGTGGTCCACCCGCCTGGCAAAAGTTCTTGATCCTTATTTAGTCATTTTAAATGCCATGCCAAAAGTTGCCCTCGCCCCGATTTTAATTGTTGCCCTTGGGCCTGGCATGATCAGCATCGTTGCCATGGGCGCAATCATTAGTGTGATCATTACGACGATCGTCATTTATACAGCCTTTCAAGAGGTCGATGAGAATTATTTAAAGGTGATGAAAACCTTTGGTTCGAAAAAAAGCGTCGTCTTTCGCGAGGTCATTTTGCCAGCTAGTATTCCAACGATGATTTCTGCGATCAAAGTCAATGTCGGCCTTTCTTGGGTTGGGGTTATTGTAGGGGAATTTCTTGTTTCCTCAAAAGGGCTCGGCTACATGATCATTTACGGCTTTCAAGTCTTCAACTTTACACTCGTGTTCTTAAGTCTTTTCATTATTGCCGTGTTTGCGACTATCATGTACCAGCTTGTGGAATGGCTCGAACGCCGTTTTCTTCAAAAATAAAAAAGCACAGGGAATGTCTCCCTGCGCTTTTTTTAACGAATCAAACCGTTTTTTTCTAAATAAGCAAGACTTTGTCTTAACACATCATCTTTCATAATAAAACTGAAGTTCTTATTTTTTGCGATGGATCTCGGCAAGTCTGCGAAAAGAACCGGTCCTTTCGTTTCAAAATATGTTTCTTGCTTCACTAGCTTTTCAATTTCAGCGAAATAAATATTCTTGACGATGACCTTTTCTCTGCCCAGCACCTGATATTGGCCAATATACGTTAATTCACGAACAACAGCACCCGTCTCTTCTTGAATCTCCCGTATAGCGGCTTGGTCTGCTTCTTCATCCGGCTCAACTTTCCCTCCTGGAAACTCATAGCCCCGATCCTCATGTTCAGTGAGCAGCCATTTCCCTTGGTAACGGCAGATGGCCCAAACATGCTTAGGATGACTTGAAAAAGGCTTCTCCTCAAAAGAGAGTTTGACCGTATTATGATAATAGTCTTTAAATACATGCATGTGAAATCCCTCATATCCTGTCCTTGCTTCTTGTAAAACATCATACCACAGATCACATTTATCTGAAGAATTTTTATCAAAAGTGAAACAAACGAGTGGTTCCAACTCGTCTGTATCTAAAATGAGGTATTGTTGCTAAAACCTTTTTATCATCTCCAACTTCACCCAATTTTAATCATGAAACCTTTTATCCCTATATGACGTAAATGAATCAGTGTTTGTCCTATGACAACGAGGAGGAAATCAGCATGAGTATAAAAAATGGGTCAAAACAAGACGCACCCCATGAGGTGATCAAGAAACACCTCGTGAAAGGGCAAAAGTTAGATTTAACAAAAGAAAATCCAGCGGTCGACCAAATTCATATCGGGCTTGGCTGGGACCTGGCTGGTCAGCCAATTGATTTAGATACGCAAGTGTTTCTTTTAAATGAAGAAGACAAACTGTTGTCTCCTAAGCATCTGATCTATTATCACCAGCAGCAAAGCTTAGACGGAGCTGTTCGTCATCTTGGTGATCATCAATTTGGCGGAGGGTATCGAGACAATGAAATGATTATTATGCAATTAAGCAGAGTCTCACCTGATATTCATAAAATTGTCGTCACAGCCACAATACATGATGCACACGAACGCCAGCATCATTTTGGACAAGTCACTAATGCCTATGTGCGCCTTACTGATCAAATCTCTCAGCAAGAGATTTGTACCTTTCAGTTAACAGAAGATTATTCGTATTGTACGTCCATTATATGCGCAGAACTCACGAGAGATCAGGAGGAATGGAAGATCACTGCAACCGGGCAAGGGACTACTCTAGATTTACATGATTTATGCCGCATCTATGGATTCACATCTTGACGCAGGAAAGGAGCCGGCACCCATGGGATTTCATTTCGTCACAATAGAAGAACTTACCTTACAAGCAGAAGGCAGCGGAATCTTTTTTGCCAAAAAGGGCGCAATGATTGCCGATCAAGGAAGTTTCCAATACCGCAAGCGATTACTTGGAACGAATAAAGGAAATATGGTCAGCCAAGTATTTAACCATATCAGCAGGAAATTCACAGGTGAAAACCTTGAGATGATGGAAGTGAGTGGACAAGGTACTTGCTATCTGGCTGATTCAAGCGAGCATGTAACAGTAATTAATCTTGAGCCAAGCGGTCCTTGGCAGCATGTAAGTGTAGAAAGTGAAGATTTACTTGCCTTTACTGAGGAATGCCATTACGGTGTCACACCAGTAGGCGTTGGTATTTTATCGCAGAAAGGACTGTTTACATCAAAACTCTCTTATCAAGGGCACGGAGCGCAGGTCGCCATCAAAACGAATGGAAATCCGCTCATTTTAAAAGCCCCCTGCCGCGTAGACCCTGACGCAATTGTCGCTTGGACGGGCAGAGCACCGAAGGTCAAATTAGATGTGAACTGGAAAACTTTCATTGGACAAACATCTGGTGAATCCTATTTATTTGAGTTCCAAGAACAAGACCAAATTGTTATTATTCAGCCATCTGAGCGCACATCTGGGTTACGGGTTGGCTTAGATGATAATCGCTACAAGCCTCAGAGCCAGAGCTCCTCTCATGAATTCACCAATTCACAGCAAGAAAATAGAGGCGGTGGGATCACTGATCTGATCGGAGGCATTTTACAACCGCGAAAATAAAGCATGTAGAGAATCTCTACATGCTTTTTCAATTCATCAAACCATTTGTCTCAATAAAGCTCCTTGTCTCTTCATTGCCGAGCTCATAAATCATTGTGTAAATCTCTTTTCTTTTTCTATCCATTTCATCATTTGGACTATCATAATGATATTCAAGAAACGGAACATGTGCCCGAAAGAAGCCTTTCCAATCTGTCATATACTGTTCATCGAAATAGTCTCTCAGCTGCAAAATTTGATCATCATCTGCTTCTATTTGAAATTGCCAAGCCGCTGCATCTCTATGCTGCGATATCGATCCATCTTGTACGGATACATAGTATGTGTGTCTCGCCATCTGAATCATCCTTTTTTCTTTAGTATGACCAGATATGAGGAAATTACGGCTTTTTGCGCAATTTATTTTTCAACATGTCCAATACATCAATAAACAACTGTGGAATGGGAACTCCAAGGGCTCTGGCTGTCGAGACGATTTGGTAAGATTCATAAATAATATAAAAGATGATCGCTAAATCCTTAATCGCCCCATTTGTCTTCAGCATGACATCAAAGAAATGTGCCATCGATATTAAGGAGACTGTCACAATCTTTCGAACAAGCCGCGTAAAAAACCGCTTCATTGTGAGCTGTCCAGTCAAAGATTCTCTTAGGCTTGCACAAATTAATTCAATAGCCATCAACGTCACTAAAATCATCAGTAAATATCCTGCTCCACCAAACAGAAAGCCCATCGCTGACAAACTCACTGTAACCAACGAAAAGATGCCTAAATCCTTGCTCACTTGGCATCAACATCCTTTCAAAGTGGAACTCCTTACCTCAATAGTATATGCCGGATTTTCACAATAGCTTGGACGACAAAAAATAAAGGCGCTGTCTTTTGACAAGAAAAAGCCGCCTTGCGCGGCGGCTACTTCCTAGACCCTAACATCAATAAAGCTTGCATCTGAATCCTTTGGCTGAACAGCTTGAGGCTGCTGCTGCACTTGATCCAGCATCACCATGGCCTGTGCTGTATTCGTAGCAAGCTGTGAATTCAACAAACTAATATTGAGTGTCTTTTGAATGCTCGCTACTTGCTGACTCATCATTCCTGCAATAGAAGACATCTTCTTCCCTCCCTTCTCTTTTCTCTTCGGCTGAAAGCCCTATGATTTCAATGGGCTGTCTGTCCCGATTCCAATAAAAAAGAATGTCGGTCTATTTATGACCGACATTCTTTTCCCATACGTGTATTATCCTAAATATGCTTTAAGCATCCAGTTGTGTTTTTCAATGGATTGATGAATCGCAAGCAGCATATCACCTGTTGTTTCATCGCCAACCTCTGCAGCCAGGTCCATTCCTTGCTTTAATTCCTCTGCGATATTGGAGAAATCATCATATAAATTTTTCACCATTTGCTCTGCTGATTCATTGCCTTCTGCTTCTTGAATGCTGGAAATTTCTAAGCACTCTTTCATTGTCGCAACAGGCTGTCCATTTAAAGCAAGCATACGCTCAGCCAAATCATCAATATATGTAGCTGTTTCTGTATATAGTTCCTCAAATTTCTCATGAAGTGTAAAGAAATCTTTCCCCTTTACATACCAATGATAGTTATGTAATTTCACGTAAAGCACAGTCCAATCAGCTACTTGTTTATTGACGACGTTTAATAATTTTTCAGACATGTTTATTCCTCCTTATGTAATTGCGTTTAGTATGAGAATACCCTTTTCTTATTATACTGAAACCTGCCGTCAATTTCTTCTATTTTGACTGCATGAAATATATGTTAATATGGAAATAAGGAGGGAGTTAGATGCTGTTACTTGGGATTATCAGCTTTATCATTATCTCAATCGTTGTCTTTTTATCATTGTGGACGACAGCGAAGGCTTATGAATATAAGCATAAAGTCGATTCACCACAGGATGCAGAACCAAATCAACGTCCTAATCCAAAATAAATCCGCTTTTAATGATGTGAGGTTTCTTCTTCAGTAGACGAACTCTCTTTTTTCACCTCACCTACGTGGATGTTCGTTTTCGGCATATTATGCTGCTGTTTAGCTGTCACATGGACTTGTATGATATAAAGGCCATCTTTATTGAAGGCTGTGTGCAATTCGTATACACCTTTGTTTTCTTTCTTTGGCTGAATCATTTTGCTGTTATCCTTGTCGCCATCTTTCCACACTTCAAATTGAACATCATCTGCATCATCAACAGGCGTATCACCGTATGTGACAGCTGCTTTTACTATAACGCTTTCATTTTTCTCCACTTGCTCAGGCCCTGTAAGCTTTACTTCTAATAGCTCAGGCACTTCCCCTTTTCCGCTATTTGCTACAGAGTTTCCGCATGCACTTAATAACGTGAGCATCAGAATCATTCCCAACATTTTTCGCATCTTGCGTTTCCCCCTTCTTTTACTGACATGTCCATTTTAACAAATATCCCCTATTTTGACATCACTGATCGAATTCAATAAAAAAACCGGACATCTAAATGTCCGGTTCATCGTTCGATTAACCAAATACTTTTAAAAGCTCTTCTTGATCCTGAGAAAGCCAGAAACGCATTAAACGTTTTGCCCCTTCAAGATCATGAAGCTTCGCTTGGCCGCATTGCTCTTCGTTTGCAGCAGGAATTTCTGTTACTTCAACTGCATCCTTGAATGTTGCATCAAGAAGTTCAACGATTTCTTTTGGAGTTGGTGCACCACTGACAACTAAATAGTAGCCTGTCTGGCAGCCCATTGGAGAAATATCGATGATATCAAAATGATCATATTTCTCTGAGTGTGTTCTAATATTAAACGCAAGCAAATGCTCTAATGTATGAATCGTATCAGGTTTCATCGCCTGCTTGTTCGGCTGACAAAAACGAATATCGAATTTATTTACTTCCCCATCTGATCCCACTTTATGAACGCCACAATGACGAACGTATGGCGCTTTTACAGCATTATGATCAAGTTCAAAGCTTTCAACTGAAGGCATAATCACCACTCCTATAATTGCAATTTCCTATATTATAACATATTTCTCCGACCAGTTTAGTTTATAAAACTTTCCTTCCTTGTCCTTTTTTCTTATACTGTGGAAGACAGACAAGGAGGAACCTCTATGAAACAAATTTTTATCGGGATTATACGATTTTATCAAAAATGTATTTCCCCTCTGACACCGCCAAGCTGCCGGTTTTATCCAACATGCTCAAACTATGGACTTGAGGCGATCAAAACGCATGGCGCGATCAAGGGCGGCTGGCTGACCATAAAGCGGATTTTGAAATGTCATCCGTTTCACCCCGGCGGCATCGATCCTGTTCCGCCTAAAAAGGAAAAGTAACTTACTTTTCTTCATATCCGTTGACAACTAAGTCAAGCTTCCCTGTTCCAGGATCGATGACAAGCCCATGTACAGGTACATCTGATGGAAGAAGCGGGTGATTTTTTACTACAGACACACTGTCCTTCACGCTCTCTTCAACTGAACTAAAGCTTTTGAGCCACTGTTTAAAATCAATTCCTGAGTATTCCAGTACTTCAATACGCTTTTCTGGAATACCACGCTCAACGGCTTTATTTAAAAGTGTCTGGCTATCAATTTTGCTCATCCCGCAATCATGATGCCCAATGACATATACCTCGTCAGCATTTAATTCGTAAACAGCAACTAAAATGCTTCGCATAATACTTCCAAATGGATGAGAAACAAGCGCCCCAGCACTTTTGACAATCTTAATATCGCCATTTTTCATGTTCATGGCACGCGGAAGCAGTTCAACAAGTCTTGTATCCATACACGATAGAATGACAGCTTTTTTCTGTGGAAACTTTGTTGTTGTAAATTCTTCGTATTTCTTTTCTTCAATAAATTGTTGATTATATTCGATGATTTCATCTAAAAGTTTCATACGTTTGTCCATTCCTTTATCTTTTTTTAAAAATAAATATAGCACAATGTAAGAAATTTCGTCACGTTTTGCAGCTTATTTTTTTAAAGGAAACATCTGCTGACGAAAATTTTTTATTTTCCTCTTTTCAAATCGTAATTATTACGATACAATAACTCAGGACATTAAATCGTAATCATTTCTATCTATTAGATTGAGAGGAGACATTTTCTACATGAAAAAAATCTTTTTTATTTTAACAGCTGCTCTATTCGCGATCGGCCTTGCCGCTTGCTCAAGCAGTGCGGGCACTAATGCTTCAAAAGGAAAGACAGACGGGAAACTAATCATTTACACCACGATCTTTCCAATCCAAGATTTCACTGAAAAAATTGGCGGCTCTCACGTTCATGCTCAAAGCGTGTATCCTGCCAACGCAGATGCACACAGCTTTGAACCAAGTTCGAAAACGATGGTTGAAATGGCTGAAGGTGATGCCTTTATCTATAGCGGCACAGGGGCTGAAGCATTCGCAGACAAAACTGCTGCCACATTAAAAGACCAAGGTGTGAAAACAGTCAAAGCAGCCGAAGGCATCAAATTGTTATCGACAAATGAAGAACATGCACATGAAGAAGGTGAAGATCATGACCATGAAGGTGAAGACCACGACCATGATCATGACGGGCACGATCACGGAGATAAAGATCCTCATGCATGGTTAGACCCAGTTTATGCGCAGCAAATGGCGAAAAACATTAAAGACACACTCGTCTCATTAGATCCAGATCATAAAGAAGAATACACAAAAAACTATGAAAATCTGAAAAAAGATTTACAATCCCTAGATCAAGAATTCAAAACAACGTTATCTAAAGCTAAACATAAAGAAATTCTTGTTTCTCACGCAGCTTATGGTTATTGGGAAAAGCGCTATGGAATTGAGCAAATCAGTGTTTTAGGATTATCTGCTTCCGAAGAGCCATCACAAAAGCAGCTCGAAAACATTGTACAAAAAGCAGAAAAGCATCACATTCAATACGTTATTTTTGAAAACAACGTCAGCAGCAAAGTATCAGATACGATCCGCAGTGAAATTGGGGCAAAAAGCTTAACCCTTAAAAATCTAGAATCCATTACCGAAGATGATGCCAAAAATGGCGAAAGCTACATCAGCTTAATGAAACAAAACTTAAAGACATTAAACACCGCTTTAAATGATTAATGTTTTGAACCCCGGGCTTTATCAGCCGGGGTTTTTTGCTGTAAAAAAGCACACCGTTATCAGGCGTGCTTTTTTGATTACATTTGATATTTTTTCTTAAACAGCTCGGCTCTTCCGCCTTTTTCTCCGAATTTTTGACGTCCTGTATAAAAAGGATGCGTATCAGAGCTTGTTTCTACTTTAATGACAGGATACGTTTTCCCATCTTCCCACTCTACTGTCTCATTTGATGTCTTTGTTGATCTACTCAAGAAGCGGTAACCGCTGTTTACGTCCATAAATACAACTTCATGTGAGGTTGGATGAATATCTCTTTTCAATGTCAAAACTCCTTTCGTTATCAAAACGTAATGATTACGTTTTATAATTATATTCTACTCCCTCTTATACAACTTGTCAAAAAACAAGCTTTCTTAGTCAGGAAGAATAATCTAAAAATGGTGGAGAATAATAAGCATCATGAAAAAGAGAAGCGATAAGAAAGGCGGAGAAAAAATTGACTGATCTCGTTTTAGCTAGAAGCCTGTTCGGCACAACCATGGGCTTTCATATTATTTATGCCTCGCTTGGCGTTGGCATCCCGCTAATGATTTTGTTAGCTGAACTCATCTTTCAAAAAACGAAGGACCCGCATTATGCCATCATGGCCAAGCGATGGACAAAAGCACAGGCTGTTCTGTTAGGGGTCGCCATTCCAACAGGTACTATTGCTGGTACGCAGCTTGCCCTTTTATGGCCAGGTTTTATGGAGGTTATCGGAAAAGTCATGTCACTGCCATTCCAGATTGAAATCTATGCGTTCTTTATAGAAGCATTATTTATGTCTATTTATGTGTACGCAGCGGATCGCCTATCAAATGCAATGCGCATCATTACGGTTATTTTTATCGTCATTGGTGCAGCTGCATCAGCGATTCTGATTACAAACGTACATGCTTTTGAAGGGACACCTGCTGGCTTTCAGATGGTGAATGGAGAAATCACAAATATCGAGCCTTGGAAGGCCTTTTTCAATCCAAGCTTTGCTGTGACTGCTACACATGTTGTGCTGTCTGCTTTTACAACAGGTGCTTTTGTCATTGCTTCAGTTGCAGCTTTTAAAATGCTCAAAACTAAAAAAAACGAGAAGCTCTATTCATTTCATCGAAAAGCCCTTTTTCTTGGACTCATTGTAGGAGGACTTTTCTCTTTTCTAACAGCCTTAAATGGCCACGAATCCGCTCAGCTTCTGTATGAATATCAGCCTGAAAAGCTGGCTGGAGCTGAAGGTTTATTTGAAACGCAATCACATGCGCCTCTTGCAATAGGTGGTTTTACGGATGCTGATTCGCAGGAAATTAAAGGTGCGATCGAAATTCCTTGGGCGCTTAGTTTTCTCGCAGGAAATAGCTTTGATACGGTGGTCAAAGGCTTAAATGATTTCCCCCGTGACGAGTGGCCGCCTTTATTTATACACACATTATTTAACGGCATGGTCATTATTGGATCGGTGCTCATTCTATTTGCGGTATTAGCACTGCTTTATCGTAAAATTTTAAAACGTGAAAAATTTCCGAAGTGGCTTCTTTTTCTTTACTTATTCGGCGGGCCTCTTAGTCTTTTGGCTATTGAATTTGGCTGGATCTTTGCTTGTACAGGCCGTCAGCCATGGGTCATCTATCGAATGCTCAAAACCTCCGAGGTTGTCACATCATCTGGCTCGATCGGGACACTTTTTATCCTTTTTGCCATTGTCTATCTCATCTTAGGTATAGCAACTGTTATTGTGCTGACGTACTACTTTAGAAAACATACGATTGAAGAAGACCTACGGTTAACAGAATCTTAAAAAGGGAGCGATCTTGATGCAAATGGATGTTACAACTGATGCGCTCATTGCAATCACCATCTTATGGGGGTTCGTTTTTATCTATGCAGTGATGGCATCAATGGATTTCGGCGCAGGATTTTGGTCGATGATTTATATGAATAGAGAACAAACAAAGGCAGCTAATATCGCAAATAAATATCTTTCTCCAACATGGGAAGTGACAAACGTCTTTATTGTGGCCATCGTTGTCGCATTGTTTAGCCTGTTTCCAGGTGCGACCTTTGTACTTGGTACCGTTTTATTAATACCCGGCAGCATCATCTTATTGCTTCTTGCACTGCGAAGCGGTTTTCTCGTGTTTTCTCATTCACTGCCTAAGAAATACCGAAAAGCGGTGACTTATATTTCAGGGATCAGCGGCTTTATCATTCCGTCCATCCTGATCATGGTTCTTCCAATTACCCATGGTGGATTTATCTTTCAGGAGAACAACGTCTACTCTTTAGATCTTGGACTGGTCTTTACAAGTGCAAATGTTTATTCTTTTGTCGGCTTTGCCATCTTCAGCACCCTTTTTCTTTCGTCCTTGCTTTTAGCTGATTTCTCTAATGTAGCTAATGAAGATGAAGCTTACAGCATTTATAGAAGAGGGGCGCTCATTACGGGTCCACTTTCACTCATGATGGCCTTTTTTATCATGCTGACATTACGAAGCGAGGCGAATTGGCTGTTCACAAAAATGATGCAGAACATCCCTATTCTTCTTGTATCTCTCCTAATGTTCCTGCTAGCAGGACTAGCTCTATTTTTACCAAACAGCCGTTTTAAGCATCGGAAAGGGAGACCACGCCTTGCCGTCATTGCGATTACCATTCAATATTTCTTAGCAAGCTACGTGTACGGGCGTGCTCACTTGCCTTACATGGCCTATCCAGATATTACAATCATGTCTGGATTTACAGACCCTGTCACATTTAGGGCATTATTCATCACCTATATTGTAGGTTTTATCATCTTATTTCCTGGGTTCTATTTCTTCTGGAAATTATTTATGAAGGATAAGCGCTATATTCGTCAGGAAGATTAACATGAATGGACGTGCTTCATTTCGGTTACATTATAGATGAAAGACATACTCAAAAGGAGGTCATCTGTATGAGTCAAAAAATCCTTTGTGAAGTCAATAACTGTTCCTATTGGAATGCTGGAAACCGCTGTGGTGCAGATGCAATCTATGTCGTCAGCCACACAGGAAATACGGCTGAGAAAAGCGAAGAAACGGATTGTAAAACGTTTAAACCACAAGATCTTTAAGTCTCATTAAAGGAGGCGCTTCAATTTGAAACATGATCGGCTGCTTCAAACGTTTTTTGACGAAATTCATGACGCGGATGAAGCCGCATTCCATCAAGCCGCTCACTCCTTTTTAAACCTTTGGGATTATGAATATGGACATGCAGCAAACATGCCCAATGAAATGCATCAGTATATCGGACAGCTTGCTTATGACAGCGAGCTGGTTGAAGAGTAAGAAAGAGCGGATCACCGCTCTTTCTTTTTTGTTCAGACAGGAAGGAAAAACTTTCTCTCACTTTACATAGATTCTATTTGATATGCAAAAGGTGATTCCTTCGTTTTTATCTCACAAAATCATGTTTTGTAAACACGTCGATTTTATCTGAAAACGAACGGAGCGCTTGGTAATCAACTTCCACGCCCATTCCTGGCGAACGAGGCACCTCAATAAACCCATTTTCAACCTTAATTTCAGGAAAAATGATATCCTGCTCCCAAAATTTTGACGAAGCTGAAATATCACCGGGAATTGTAAATTGAGGAAGCGAAGCAAGTGCCACGTTCTGCGCTCGGGAAATACCTGTTTCAATCATCCCTCCGCACCATAGCGGAATTTGATGCTCCTTACTGAACGTATGAATTTTAAGAGCCTCTGTCAGTCCGCCAACTCGTGAAGGCTTCACATTAATAATTTGACAGCTGCCAAGCTCTACAGCTTTTCTGGCATCAGCTAAAGAACAAATACTTTCATCTAAACAAATCGGCGTTTTTAAATGCTTTTGCAAATGGCGGTGGTCCACAATATCATCTGCAGCTAGAGGCTGTTCAATCATTAATAAACGAATATCGTCGAGCTGCTTAAGCTTGCTAATATCTTTTAATTCATAAGCAGAGTTTGCATCTGCCATTAATGGCAAATCAGGAAAAGACTCTCTTATCTTTTGAAGAAGTCCAATATCTTGTCCCGGTTTAATTTTTACCTTCACCCGCTGATAGCCTTGATCAACAAATTGCTGGATTTGCTCAAGCATATCGTCAATTGGGCCTAACCCCGCCACAACACCAGATGGTATTCTATCTTTTGTGCCGCCTAATACATCGCGTAAAGACTTATTCTCACGCTTCGCATAAATATCCCAAACAGCCGCTTCAATGCCTGCTTTCGCCATCCTATTGCCTTTAAAATGATACAGACTGTCAGGTATTTCTGAAGGATGTGTAAAGGTGCGCGTCAGCACGTTCGGGATAAAGAAAGCCCTCAGCATATGATAGCAAGTCTCAATTGTTTCTTCTGTATACCACGGAGAAGAAAAGGCAGATACCTCTCCCCATCCAGTCAATCCTGTTTGATCTTTTACTTCAACAATAATAAACTCACGCTCTGAAATGGTTCCAAGACTTGTTGTAAATGGTTGTTTAAGCTTCATCGTGACATGATATAAAATTACTCGTTCAATTTGAATCATTTGAAAACCCCTTTGATCTGAGTCTGTGCCTTTGCAATTTATTTGATGCATTTCTTGGCAGCTCGTTCACAAAGTGAAAAGCGGTGGGCCATTTATATTTGGCTAAATGCGACTCACATAAAGCATAGAGCTCATTTTCCGGTATCTTATCATCTGTTACAAGGAAAGCTGCAGGTACCTCTCCCCATCTATCATCATACATACCCGTTACTCCGGCTTCCTTTACATGCGGATGTGTTAACAGAACCGCTTCAATTTCCGCAGGATAAATATTTTCTCCGCCAGAAATAATTAAATCTGAACGGCGGTCAAGCACAAATAAGAACCCCTCCTCATCCACATAGCCAATATCACCCGTTTTCAGCCAGCCCTCATCAAAGGCAGCCGCGGTCGCTTCTTCACGGTAAAGGTATCCTTTCATCACATTTGCACCTTTCACCATAATTTCGCCATGCTCAAAAGGACGGCAAATGCGATCACCATCTAGAATTTTCAGCTCACAACCAAAAAGAGGTTTTCCTGCTGACCCAAGCTTCTCTACACTAAATTCAGGTGCAAGCGTCACAATTTGTGAACAGGTTTCCGTCATACCGTACGATTGAAAGACAGGAAAGCCCTTCTCTTTGCTTTCTTGGAGCATCGCATAAGGCGCAGGTCCTCCGCCTAATAAAAGACAACGCAAAGAAGACGGACATTCTTCTAGTCTGCTTAATAAACGAGCTAACATCGTCTGCACAACAGAAATCATCGTCACACGATGCCGTTCAATAGAATCCTTTACTTCATCGACGTCAAACTTCTGATGAAGCACGACTGTCATTCCATATATTACAGACTTAAATAAGGCAGATAAGCCGCTAATATGAAAAAGAGGCAGGGCAATGAGCCAGCGGTCATCCTCTCTGAGACCCAAATTCAATGCAGAGGAAACAGCACTATGAAAATGATTGCCAAACGTTTGCTCTACCCCTTTTGGACGTCCTGTTGTCCCAGATGTGTACATGATGGTCGCTGTTTCATTCAAATCAATTCCGCTCTCGATTGTCTTTTCATGGCCTTTCTCTGGTTGAGGTAAAGTTTCCATTGTATAAACGGGTAAATCACCCTCATGATCGCTTGCATAACTAGATTCTGTTAATAACGCCACTGCTTTTGCATCTTCTAGCTGATAGAGCCTTTCAGCTTTTGTCAGCTTATTATTCAATAGCACGATTTTTACCCCTAATAAAAAACAGGCATGTACAAGCAGCACCATATGAGGATGATTGTTCATCAAAAGCGCAACCGTTTCCCCTTTTTTCAATGATGCCTGTGCAAGTCTATTTGAAAGCTCGTCCGCTTCTTGAGCTAATTCGTGAAATGTCCACTCTGTCTCTTGATAAATAAGTGCAACTCGATCTGGCGTTAAATAGGCACGGTGCAGCAGCCAATTAGGTTGCTTCATCATGACACCTCCTTTTCGTAAAAGAAAACAGCTTAGTCTGATGCACTAAGCTGTTGTTCATTGATATCATTGAATCAAGGGAAACGCGGGAACTGGCCGAAGTCCGGCTTGCGTTTTTCCTTAAAGGAATCGCGTCCTTCTTTTGCTTCATCTGTTGTGTAATAAAGAAGTGTCGCATCTCCTGCAAATTGCTGAATTCCAGCTAATCCATCCGTATCTGCGTTAAATGCAGCCTTCAAGAATCGTAAAGCAGTCGGGCTCTTTTCTAGCATCTCCTCACACCACTTCACTGTTTCCTCTTCAAGCTGATCTAATGGGACAACTGTGTTAACAAGTCCCATATCAAGCGCTTCTTGTGCATTGTATTGACGGCATAAGTACCAGATTTCTCTCGCTTTCTTATGACCAACAATACGTGCAAGATAGCCTGAACCGTAACCGGCATCAAAGCTGCCTACTTTTGGACCTGTTTGTCCAAAAATCGCATTATCTGCTGCAATTGTCAGATCACATACTATGTGGAGAACGTGTCCGCCTCCGATTGCATAACCTGCAACCATTGCAACAACTGGCTTTGGAATGACACGAATCAAACGCTGTAAGTCTAAAACATTTAGACGTGGAATTTGATCGTCTCCTACATAACCGCCATGGCCGCGGACTTTTTGGTCTCCACCAGAACAGAATGCTTTTCCGCCAGCACCTGCAAGTACGATCACACCAACTTCTGAATTATCACGAGCTCGTGAAAATGCATCGATTAATTCACTAACAGTCTTTGGGGTAAACGCGTTATGTACGTGTGGACGATTAATCGTAATCTTTGCGATCCCATTATACGTTTCATATAAAATTTCGTCATACTGACGCTCAGTTTGCCATTCAATAGCCATCAATATTTCCTCCTCTAATCTTGCGCTAAAATAAACTCACTTACTATTTTACCAAAAAAATGTGGTTGTTCCACATGAACTGTATGCCCGGTATGCTCTGCCAATATGAATTGACTTTCCTTCAGCTCCTGCTGCATACGTTTGCCGATATGGCAGAACTTTTCATCAAGCGTTCCGCAAATAAGCAAAACAGGCAAATGAATATGCTTTAATGCCTTCCAAACAGACGGCTGTGAACCTGTTCCGATGCCTTCTAAGCTGCGAGCCAGCCCAAGAGGATTGGCTTTCAGTCTTCCCTCTCTCAGTTCAGTCTGCCTTTCCGCTGATAAAGTTTTCTGCGAAGCAAACAAAGGAATACTTTCCCAAAAATCCACAAACTTCACTAAGCCTTCATGCCTGATTTTTTGAGCAAGCTGATGATCCTGCTTCAGTCTTGCCATCCGCTCTTTAAAAGAGTGAAGCCCTGGAGACGTACTCTCAAGGATCAGTTTGTTGACACGATCTGGATAACGAGCGGCAAATGATAAAGCAATACGCCCTCCCATAGAATATCCGAGAATATTCACTTTGTGAAGCTTTAATTGGTTTAAAATCTCTGCAAGATCTGCCAGCTGCTGAGACATGGCATATCTTCTCACACTTTCTGGCGAGTCCGTACGCCCATGTCCGAGCAAGCTGACCTGAATCAGTCTTGTATTCTCCAAATAACCATTCAAGAACGTCCAAGACGCTGCACTTCCAGTGAAGCCGTGTAAGCATAATGTGGCATTTGCTGCCGAAGGGTTCTGATCCACCACTTCGTACGCTACCCCATCACGCATTCTTATGATGAGAGAAGGCATTCTTTTTTCACTTCTTTCAATATGTCATCCATCATATGACGATGCTTGTCTACACGGGAATGACGATCTGTTTCAACTTCAATTAAATGAAGCCCAGGTTCATCGATATGCGCCATATACACATCATGTAACTCTTGTTTCGTTGCGGGTTTCGAATAGGTTCCCCCATATAACTTCGATGCATACTCAAAATTCAGTCCTGTCGGCGTTCCAAAGAGCTTTTCATAATAAGGTTCATCAGACGCCTGCGGAAGGAAAGAAAAGATACCTCCCCCATCATTGTTTATCAAAACCACTGTCAGCGGAATGTCCATCAGCTTAGCTGCAAGCAGACCGTTCATATCATGGTAAAATGATAAATCTCCAATGACTAAAGTGACAGGCTGCTTCAAAGCTGCATACGTGCCAAGTGCTGTGGACACAACGCCGTCAATGCCATTTGCTCCGCGATTCGCCATCATTCGAAAAGGCTTGGACTGAGTTTCAAAAAAGGTATCTACATCACGAATCGGCATACTATTTCCGATAAAAAGGACACTCTCTTTTGGCAAGAGGTGCTGAAGCTGACGATATACATTCCCTTCGAAGGACAAATCCTCATCTGAATAGCGGGCTGCATTCGTTCTGAATGAAGAATTAGCATTCTGCCATCGGTTTAAGAAACTTGTCTCTTTACGTTGGACTGCTTGCTTTAATGCTGCTTCTACAAAAGCAGCCACATGACTTTCTATAACGTATGAAGCACTTAACCCAGGATCACGGAAACCTCCGGCAGCATCTACAACAATCTGCTTCACTTCCGCATGTTTTTCCAGCCACTTGAATAAAGGCTTAGATACAGGCATCGGTCCAAAACGAATGACCATATCCGGCAATAGATGCTGCTGTAATGCTTCATCTTTTAATAAAGAATCATACGCATCGATAATGAGATCTTGATTTTCATGCCCGTTGCGCAAAAGAGAAAGTGGGTCAGCTAAAATAGGTAAATGCAGGGCTTTCGAAAGGCGTAAAACTGCCTCTTTTTCTTCCTGTGTATGAAGTTCACCAGCCACAATCAATCCCTTTTTGGATTGGTTCATGACGGTTACGATTTCAGACATCACCCGATCATTAGGGAAAGCCTGACCTGATGCTAATACCTTTTTCGTATCCTCTTTTTCTCGCGAGAAAGGATCAATAGACAGATCAGGAAGCAATGGCTCTCTCAGAGGTACATTGACCTGAACAGGCCCCTTTGGCTCCTGCATCGACATGTGATTTGCTCTCGCAGCTGCCGCCTGAACATAACGCAGCATCGTTTGACTGTCCTCCGGCAATGCTAAGTCTGTGAACCATTTAACAAACTTACCGAATAAGAATTGCTGATCAATCGCTTGAGGTGCCCCAACTTCCCTCAATTCGTGCGGCCGATCAGCAGTTAAAACAATAAGAGGTACACGAGAATAATGCGCCTCTACAACGGCTGGATAAAAGTTAGCAGCTGCCGTACCTGATGTACAAATAAGCAGCACTGGTGATTGACTTGCTTTTGCAAGACCAAGCGCATAAAAAGCAGCAGACCGTTCGTCCACTAAAACATGAACATGGATGTCTTGATGAGCAAGAGCCAGCATCGCAAGCGGAGTTGAACGAGAACCAGGACAGACAACTGCCTCTTTCACACCACCTTGGACGAATTCATCCATCAATCTGCCTATATATGTTGTCATGATGTGATTATTCAATAGGATGACCTCCAAGAGCAGACAGCATTGGTCTTAACTTCACTTGTGTTTCTTCATACTCCTGCTTTGCAAGGGAATCCTCTACAATTCCGCAGCCAGCGAACAAACGAACTCGGTCTTCCTCAATAAGACCTGACCGAATGGCTACAGCAAATTCTCCATTATCCTGAGAATCAATCCAGCCTACCGGCGCTGCATACCAGCCGCGCTTGAGCGGTTCGATTTCACGAATCACTTCAACCGCCTTTTCCTTTGGATATCCGCCTAGTGCCGGCGTCGGGTGGAGCTGCTCAATTAATGAAAAGAGGGAACAGCTGCTTTTAATTTCTCCCACAATCGGTGTAAACAAATGCTGAATGTTTTTTGTTTTATAAAGACTTGGTTGATTTGGTTTATGCACATGAAGGCAATTGGCTTCAAATGCTTGCTCAATCATATTGACGACAATTTGATGTTCAATCAAATTCTTCTCATCATGCAGCAGTTCCTCACCTAATGCGTGATCCTGCGCTTCATCTTTTCCGCGAACAATGGAACCTGCTAAACAGGAGGAAAAGACCTCTCCCCCGCTTTTTTTCACTAAGCGTTCCGGCGTCGCTCCGACAAATGCTTGTCTTCCCTGTTCAACCGCAAATACATAACTCGTTGTTTGATGCTTTAATAATTCCGCTAATAGTGGAGCGAGTTCAATTTGATTTTTATAGTGAAGCAAGACTTCTCTTGCTAAAACAACCTTTTCATATTCGTTTGCACGAATGTGGTCTGTCGCTTCTTGGATCGCCTTCATCCATTCCTTCACATCCAGCTCTTCCACATGAACAAGTTCAGCTTGTCCACCAGTCCGAACTGGTAATGTCTCGAAACGTGAGGCTTTTTGTTCTAATTCCTGAATAAGCTGATGAACATTCCCGTCCACCTGCTTCCACTCATTGATCGTAAGAAAACTGCCTTCTTTTGAAACAGTCAGCATGATCGATGGCACAAAAAAATGAGCCTCGCCAAATGCTTCCCAATGACGCGCCTTCTCTTCAAACGGATCAAACGAGAATCCTCCAAATAAAAGCGGACCAACAGCCGCTTGCTTTAACTCCTTCTCATCATGAAAATGGAACATGTGCTGCTTGAGCTGTTCCCATTCTTGATGGACTATATCGAATCGTTCCTTGCCTTGCTCAGATGATTTAATGACGGCCGCTCTGCCAAGTCCAGAAAATATCATTTGGCTTTCTGGATCAGACCAAAAAAACCGCTCGCCTAAAAAATCCGCTTCGCCGCTTTGGAAAAAGGCAAGAGGATCCAGATCGTCAACTCTTCTGGAGTAGCTTATCAAAACAGCATGGTTGACGTTATTCGCTTCTTCTAATGTCGCAAGCGCTTCCTGCCGGAAAGTACTTTGCACTGTTGTCACCATGATACATTCCTCCAAAATCCATGAATTACATAAAAAATAAAAACATAATGAAAAAATACATGAACATTCGAATATGTCGAATGACCTGCTTTTCTATTATAAACCTTAACAGATGAACTTAGTAAAGAAAACAGCTTCTAAAACCTCGAATCCTTATTATATCACGCTTTCAAGATTTTTTCGCTCCTCCTTATTGAAACGAGAGCATCTAAAGCAAAATGGCAGGACCGTTCTAAAATCAAAGCTTCCTTCGATATGGCAACGATTAGCAAACATCTTTTTCCCGATTCATCGCATCAATATATTGACACCTTTTTGAACTTTGCTAAACTGGAATTTGGACGTGTACGTATTTTTTTATTTAAAGGAGTATATTTTATGCAGCATCAATCGATATCAGATCAGCTTTCACCAATAAAGCCTGATAAAAACTGGCGTATTTGGTGGAATTTACTACGACCGCATACACTAACAGCGGCATTTATTCCCGTTACTTTAGGAACTGTTTTAGCACTTCCAAGTGGTCAAATACATGTTGGGCTATTTTTAGCCATGCTGTTTGCATCTATGTTTATCCAAATCGCAACAAACATGTTTAATGAGTACTTTGATTATGTTCGCGGGCTGGACAACGAGAAATCTGTCGGCATCGGCGGAGCCATTGTAAGAAACGGTGTGAAGCCAAAGACAGTCCTCAGCCTCGCTTATGCATTATTTGCGCTTTCTTTATTACTTGGGGTCTATATTTGCATGATGTCTAGCTGGTGGATTGCACTAATAGGACTTATTTGTATGGCAGCAGGCTATTTCTATACTGGCGGCCCTGTACCAATTGCATATACACCGTTTGGAGAACTTGTTTCAGGTGCTTTTATGGGATTAGGAATCATCCTGATTAGTTTCTATATCCAAACAGGCACACTGACGTCTAAAGCAGTTCTCATCTCACTACCAATTTCTATTTTAGTTGGTGCCATCTTACTGTCGAACAATATCCGTGATTTAGACGGAGATAAGGAAAATGGACGAAGAACACTTGCCATTCTTGCTGGACGTAAAGCTGCAGTGAACATTTTACTTTCCATGTTTTTGGTATCATATGTACTCATTTTTGTTTATATCTTCACAGATATCGTCGGTCTTTGGAGTCTTCTTGTTTTACTCAGTGTGCCAAAAGCCTATACAGCCATTAAAGAGTTTAAGCAAAAAGAAAAACCGATTGAATTAATGAATGCCATGAAATCTACAGCTCAAACCAATACATTTTTTGGTTTTCTGCTGACGATCGCTTTGATCTTACAATACTATATCGCGTAACAAAGAACGCCTGCAGCCGCAGGCGTTTTTTAATAAGGAATTGCTTCAAATTGGAACTAGTCTTACATACAAAATTGCTCATACTAACAATATGTTTGATATGAAAGGATGATCGCTTTGTTGTCAAAAGACGAATTACACCATTTGAAGCAGCGCCTTCTCGATGAAAAGAAAGAACTTGAAGCCAAAAGCCATGACGATGAACAGAAAGTATCCTTTCCTTACGATTCAGTCGGAGAACTATCTGCCTATGATAACCACCCGGGTGATCAAGGGACAGAGCTGTTCGAGCGTGGGAAAGATATTGCTTTAAACAGTATGGAACATGAACATTTGCTAGACATCAATGAAGCACTTCAAGCCATTGCAGACGGCTCTTATGGACTATGCAAGGTCTGTAAAGCCCCTATTCCAAAGGAACGCTTAGAAGCCTTGCCTACTGCCGTCACATGCACAGAGCATTCAAAAGAACAGACCGTTTCACAAAACCGTCCGATTGAAGAAGATTTATTAAGTCCGCCAGCGGGACAATTTGAAAATGAAGAAAGTGCTGCGTACGATGGAGAGGATGCCTACCAAGACGTAGAACGCTACGGAAACTCTGAGACCCCGTCTGATATGGAATTCCCTCCTCTGACATACGATGATGTGTATACACAATCAGAAGATGAAGATTATGTGGAGGACTACGAAGGATTTGCAGCTGCTGATATTGAAGGAAAAGCAAGCAAGGTGTATCCGAACAAAGCACACGAGGCCTATGAAGAAGCATTAGACGAAGAAGGTGTCATGACGGTATTTGGTGACTTGAAACCGTACGAGGAAGAACCTTATACAGAAGAAAATCATTAGTCCCCTCATATTGGGGGCTTTATGTTTATATCATGTAATGATTGGGAAATCACTTTAAGAGTGAATTTGATTGGAGGAGATTCTTGATGGCTAGAAAAAGTATCATTTGGGCGATTGTCGTCTTCTTTATTACATACGCACTATTCTCTATTGCCGGATTCTTGTTCCCCATCGACAGAGAATGGTATGACGCATTAAATAAGCCAGAATGGACACCTGGTGGCGGTGTGATTGGTGCTGTGTGGGCTGTCTTATTTGCACTCATCTCATTGTCCGCAGCGATCATTTATGGAAAATATGGTTTCCAAAAAATCACTTTACCATTTTGGATTCTTTTCCTTTTAAATTACGTATTCAATCAAGCCTTTAGCTTTTTTCAATTTACACAAAAGGATTTGTTTGTGGCTACGATCGACTGCCTGCTCGTTGCACTGACAGCACTTGCACTTGTCATCGTCTCACGTAAACTAAGCAAAGTTGTTCCAATTTTACTGATCCCTTATGTCTTATGGGGCTTCTTTGCGACATACTTGTCTTATACGATCTATTCCATGAATATGTAAAAAAAGACCGCCATGATAGCGGTCTTTCGTTTTGAAGAAAACAAAAAAGAGATCTTTGACAAGATCTCTTTTAAAAATGACCCGTACGGGATTCGAACCCGTGTTACCGCCGTGAAAGGGCGGTGTCTTAACCGCTTGACCAACGGGCCATACAATAATGGCGGAGAAGGAGGGATTTGAACCCTCGCGCCGCTTACGCGACCTACACCCTTAGCAGGGGCGCCTCTTCAGCCACTTGAGTACTTCTCCATTTGGCTCCGCAGGTAGGATTCGAACCTACGACCGATCGGTTAACAGCCGATAGCTCTACCACTGAGCTACTGCGGAAGATCATGGTGGGCCTGAGTGGACTCGAACCACCGACCTCACGCTTATCAGGCGTGCGCTCTAACCAGCTGAGCTACAGGCCCATGAACAGATATACAAATGGAGCGGGTGATGGGAATCGAACCCACGACATCAGCTTGGAAGGCTGAGGTTTTACCACTAAACTACACCCGCAAAAATATGTATGGGGCGATTGATGGGAATCGAACCCACGAGTGCCAGAGCCACAATCTGGTGCGTTAACCACTTCGCCACAACCGCCATACTATGAATATTTTTATAAAAGTGGCTCGGGACGGAATCGAACCGCCGACACACGGATTTTCAGTCCGTTGCTCTACCAACTGAGCTACCGAGCCAAGTATTATTTTGAAAAATGGCGGTCCGGACGGGACTCGAACCCGCGACCTCCTGCGTGACAGGCAGGCATTCTAACCAACTGAACTACCGGACCATTTTGGTTGCGGGGGCAGGATTTGAACCTGCGACCTTCGGGTTATGAGCCCGACGAGCTACCGAACTGCTCCACCCCGCGATGATATGGTTTTTAAAAAAATATGGCGGAGGAAGAGGGATTCGAACCCCCGCGGGCTTTGACACCCCTGTCGGTTTTCAAGACCGATCCCTTCAGCCGGACTTGGGTATTCCTCCGTATAGATGGTGGACCTTGTAGGACTCGAACCTACGACCGGACGGTTATGAGCCGTCTGCTCTAACCAACTGAGCTAAAGGTCCTTTATAGCGGCGGAGGGGATCGAACCCCCGACCTCACGGGTATGAACCGTACGCTCTAGCCAGCTGAGCTACACCGCCATGATCAAAACAATCTTTTAAAAAGTGGAGCCTAGCGGGATCGAACCGCTGACCTCCTGCGTGCAAGGCAGGCGCTCTCCCAGCTGAGCTAAGGCCCCATAAAAGATGGTCGGGAAGACAGGATTCGAACCTGCGACCCCTTGGTCCCAAACCAAGTGCTCTACCAAGCTGAGCTACTTCCCGATCTTAATGGCGCGCCCGAGAGGAGTCGAACCCCTAACCTTTTGATCCGTAGTCAAACGCTCTATCCAATTGAGCTACGGGCGCTTATTTATAATGCCGAGGGCCGGACTTGAACCGGCACGGTAGTCACCTACCGCAGGATTTTAAGTCCTGTGTGTCTGCCAATTCCACCACCCCGGCGTGGATGGTATAAGCGGAAGACGGGATTCGAACCCGCGACCCCCACCTTGGCAAGGTGGTGTTCTACCACTGAACTACTTCCGCATTACAGGATTTCTTTATTTTATTTGGCAATGCGGGTGAAGGGACTTGAACCCCCACGTCATAAAGACACTAGATCCTAAGTCTAGCGCGTCTGCCAATTCCGCCACACCCGCATGAAACATGGTGAGCCATGAAGGACTCGAACCTTCGACCCTCTGATTAAAAGTCAGATGCTCTACCAACTGAGCTAATGGCTCGCTTTAAAAGCGACTTGTCTATCTTACCATATGAAAGTGGTGCCGGCAAGAGGACTTGAACCCCCAACCTACTGATTACAAGTCAGTTGCTCTACCAGTTGAGCTACACCGGCTTTATCTATCCTAACATTATGTAAGAATAAATATGGTGGAGGATGACGGGCTCGAACCGCCGACCCTCTGCTTGTAAGGCAGATGCTCTCCCAGCTGAGCTAATCCTCCACTATGTAGGAATCTCTCGATCCGACAAAGATTATTATATACAGGTTTTAATCATTTGTAAAGGCTATATTAAAAAAATTTTATTTCATTTTTCATTGCGTATTTCTTTTAACAAATGATCGTCATTTCACCTATTCAAACAGCTGCTGTTCCACGTTCAGCAACTGAACTTCTCTCTTCTATATTCTCTTTTAAAACGCTCAATTCCTTCAGAAATATTAGCAGTCCCTCATTTTTATACTTTAATGATATATGTATCGCTTTAGCCGTAAGCATTTATAATAATCATATAGGCCTACACATCTTTAATTTAATCAAAAATGTGTGTAGTTTCCCTATATAAGCTGTACTCTGTCTCTCTATTGTTTTTATAGATAAAGTTTCATGCTCATTTTCTCTTTTTGTCCAAGTATTTCACACGCTGCTTTTGGACATAAAATGAAGCCACGATCTTTTATCAAACAAGTGAATGTATGTACCCTCAACTTGCACAAAAAAGACCAGTTCCGACTGGAACTGGTCCTTATAGAAGCTTGGCGGCGTCCTACTCTCACAGGGGGAAACCCCCAACTACCATCGGCGCTGAAGAGCTTAACTTCCGTGTTCGGTATGGGAACGGGTGTGACCTCTTCGCTATCGCCACCAAACCTGATGGAGAGAATGTTCTCTCAAAACTAGATAACAATGTTCATGCTTCACAATTTAATATAGGTTAAGTCCTCGATCTATTAGTATCTGTCAGCTCCACGTGTCACCACGCTTCCACCTCAGACCTATCAACCTGATCATCTTTCAGGGATCTTACTTCCTTGCGGAATGGGAAATCTCATCTTGAGGGGGGCTTCATGCTTAGATGCTTTCAGCACTTATCCCGTCCGCACATAGCTACCCAGCGATGCCCTTGGCAGAACAACTGGTACACCAGCGGTGCGTCCATCCCGGTCCTCTCGTACTAAGGACAGCTCCTCTCAAATTTCCTGCGCCCGCGACGGATAGGGACCGAACTGTCTCACGACGTTCTGAACCCAGCTCGCGTACCGCTTTAATGGGCGAACAGCCCAACCCTTGGGACCGACTACAGCCCCAGGATGCGATGAGCCGACATCGAGGTGCCAAACCTCCCCGTCGATGTGGACTCTTGGGGGAGATAAGCCTGTTATCCCCGGGGTAGCTTTTATCCGTTGAGCGATGGCCCTTCCATGCGGAACCACCGGATCACTAAGCCCGACTTTCGTCCCTGCTCGACTTGTAGGTCTCGCAGTCAAGCTCCCTTGTGCCTTTACACTCTGCGAATGATTTCCAACCATTCTGAGGGAACCTTTGGGCGCCTCCGTTACATTTTAGGAGGCGACCGCCCCAGTCAAACTGCCCACCTGACACTGTCTCCCTGCCCGATAAGGGCAGCGGGTTAGAAGGTCAATACAGCCAGGGTAGTATCCCACCGATGCCTCCACCGAAGCTAGCGCTCCGGTTTCCAAGGCTCCTACCTATCCTGTACAAGCTGTACCAACATTCAATATCAGGCTGCAGTAAAGCTCCACGGGGTCTTTCCGTCCTGTCGCGGGTAACCTGCATCTTCACAGGTACTATAATTTCACCGAGTCTCTCGTTGAGACAGTGCCCAGATCGTTGCGCCTTTCGTGCGGGTCGGAACTTACCCGACAAGGAATTTCGCTACCTTAGGACCGTTATAGTTACGGCCGCCGTTTACTGGGGCTTCAATTCGCACCTTCGCTTACGCTAAGCGCTCCTCTTAACCTTCCAGCACCGGGCAGGCGTCAGCCCCTATACTTCGCCTTACGGCTTCGCAGAGACCTGTGTTTTTGCTAAACAGTCGCCTGGGCCTATTCACTGCGGCTTCTCGGGGCTTTAACACCCTAAGAAGCACCCCTTCTCCCGAAGTTACGGGGTCATTTTGCCGAGTTCCTTAACGAGAGTTCTCTCGATCACCTTAGGATTCTCTCCTCGCCTACCTGTGTCGGTTTGCGGTACGGGCACCTCTCACCTCGCTAGAGGCTTTTCTTGGCAGTGTGGAATCAGGAACTTCGCTACTAAATTTCGCTCGCCATCACAGCTCAGCCTTTACGGGAAACGGATTTGCCTATTTCCCAGCCTAACTGCTTGGACGCGGATATCCAATACCGCGCTTACCCTATCCTCCTGCGTCCCCCCATTGCTCAAATGGTGAGGAGGTGGTACAGGAATATCAACCTGTTGTCCATCGCCTACGCCTTTCGGCCTCGGCTTAGGTCCCGACTAACCCTGAGCGGACGAGCCTTCCTCAGGAAACCTTAGGCATTCGGTGGACGGGATTCTCACCCGTCTTTCGCTACTCATACCGGCATTCTCACTTCTAAGCGCTCCACCAGTCCTTCCGGTCTAGCTTCACAGCCCTTAGAACGCTCTCCTACCACTGTTCGTAAGAACAGTCCGCAGCTTCGGTGATACGTTTAGCCCCGGTACATTTTCGGCGCAGAGTCACTCGACCAGTGAGCTATTACGCACTCTTTAAATGGTGGCTGCTTCTAAGCCAACATCCTGGTTGTCTAAGCAACTCCACATCCTTTTCCACTTAACGTATACTTTGGGACCTTAGCTGGCGGTCTGGGCTGTTTCCCTTTCGACTACGGATCTTATCACTCGCAGTCTGACTCCCAAGGATAAGTCATCGGCATTCGGAGTTTGACTGAATTCGGTAACCCGGTAGGGGCCCCTAGTCCAATCAGTGCTCTACCTCCGAGACTCTTACCTTGAGGCTAGCCCTAAAGCTATTTCGGAGAGAACCAGCTATCTCCAGGTTCGATTGGCATTTCACCCCTACCCACACCTCATCCCCGCACTTTTCAACGTGCGTGGGTTCGGGCCTCCATTCAGTGTTACCTGAACTTCACCCTGGACATGGGTAGATCACCTGGTTTCGGGTCTACGACCACGTACTCATGCGCCCTATTCAGACTCGCTTTCGCTGCGGCTCCGCATCTTCTGCTTAACCTTGCACGGGATCGTAACTCGCCGGTTCATTCTACAAAAGGCACGCCATCACCCGTTAACGGGCTCTGACTACTTGTAGGCACACGGTTTCAGGATCTATTTCACTCCCCTTCCGGGGTGCTTTTCACCTTTCCCTCACGGTACTGGTTCACTATCGGTCACTAGGGAGTATTTAGCCTTGGGAGATGGTCCTCCCGGATTCCGACGGAATTTCACGTGTTCCGCCGTACTCAGGATCCACTCTGGAGAGAATGACATTTCAGTTACAGGGCTGTTACCTTCTTTGGCGGGCCTTTCCAGACCTCTTCGCTTATATCATTCCTTTGTAACTCCGTATAGAGTGTCCTACAACCCCAAGAGGCAAGCCTCTTGGTTTGGGCTGTTCCCGTTTCGCTCGCCGCTACTCAGGGAATCGCATTTGCTTTCTCTTCCTCCGGGTACTTAGATGTTTCAGTTCCCCGGGTATGCCTTCTCATACTCTATGTATTCAAGTATGGATACTACTCCATTACGAGCAGTGGGTTTCCCCATTCGGAAATCTCCGGATCAAAGCTTGCTTACAGCTCCCCGAAGCATATCGGTGTTCGTCCCGTCCTTCATCGGCTCCTAGTGCCAAGGCATCCACCGTGCGCCCTTTCTAACTTAACCATTTCTTACTTTAGAAAGAATCACTATGTGTGATGAACTTTGCATTGCATTCAATGTGAATGTATTACTTATTGTTATCTAGTTTTCAAAGAACAATCCTGTCTCGCTAGAGACATGTTTTGAAGGAATGATCCTTCAAAACTAAACAAGACGAAAACGTACGCTGCTCCATATATCCTTAGAAAGGAGGTGATCCAGCCGCACCTTCCGATACGGCTACCTTGTTACGACTTCACCCCAATCATCTGCCCCACCTTCGGCGGCTGGCTCCATAAAGGTTACCTCACCGACTTCGGGTGTTGCAAACTCTCGTGGTGTGACGGGCGGTGTGTACAAGGCCCGGGAACGTATTCACCGCGGCATGCTGATCCGCGATTACTAGCGATTCCAGCTTCACGCAGTCGAGTTGCAGACTGCGATCCGAACTGAGAACAGATTTATGGGATTGGCTAAACCTTGCGGTCTTGCAGCCCTTTGTTCTGTCCATTGTAGCACGTGTGTAGCCCAGGTCATAAGGGGCATGATGATTTGACGTCATCCCCACCTTCCTCCGGTTTGTCACCGGCAGTCACCTTAGAGTGCCCAACTGAATGCTGGCAACTAAGATCAAGGGTTGCGCTCGTTGCGGGACTTAACCCAACATCTCACGACACGAGCTGACGACAACCATGCACCACCTGTCACTCTGTCCCCGAAGGGAAAGCCCTATCTCTAGGGTTGTCAGAGGATGTCAAGACCTGGTAAGGTTCTTCGCGTTGCTTCGAATTAAACCACATGCTCCACCGCTTGTGCGGGCCCCCGTCAATTCCTTTGAGTTTCAGTCTTGCGACCGTACTCCCCAGGCGGAGTGCTTAATGCGTTAGCTGCAGCACTAAGGGGCGGAAACCCCCTAACACTTAGCACTCATCGTTTACGGCGTGGACTACCAGGGTATCTAATCCTGTTCGCTCCCCACGCTTTCGCTCCTCAGCGTCAGTTACAGACCAGAGAGTCGCCTTCGCCACTGGTGTTCCTCCACATCTCTACGCATTTCACCGCTACACGTGGAATTCCACTCTCCTCTTCTGCACTCAAGTTTCCCAGTTTCCAATGACCCTCCCCGGTTGAGCCGGGGGCTTTCACATCAGACTTAAGAAACCGCCTGCGAGCCCTTTACGCCCAATAATTCCGGACAACGCTTGCCACCTACGTATTACCGCGGCTGCTGGCACGTAGTTAGCCGTGGCTTTCTGGTTAGGTACCGTCAAGGTGCGAGCAGTTACTCTCGCACTTGTTCTTCCCTAACAACAGAGCTTTACGATCCGAAAACCTTCATCACTCACGCGGCGTTGCTCCGTCAGACTTTCGTCCATTGCGGAAGATTCCCTACTGCTGCCTCCCGTAGGAGTCTGGGCCGTGTCTCAGTCCCAGTGTGGCCGATCACCCTCTCAGGTCGGCTACGCATCGTCGCCTTGGTGAGCCATTACCCCACCAACTAGCTAATGCGCCGCGGGTCCATCTGTAAGTGACAGCCGAAACCGTCTTTCACCCTTGAACCATGCGGTTCAAGGAACTATCCGGTATTAGCTCCGGTTTCCCGGAGTTATCCCAGTCTTACAGGCAGGTTACCCACGTGTTACTCACCCGTCCGCCGCTAACATCCGGGAGCAAGCTCCCTTCTGTCCGCTCGACTTGCATGTATTAGGCACGCCGCCAGCGTTCGTCCTGAGCCAGGATCAAACTCTCCGAGGTATGCAGGATGCATATCACACATGCGTTGCTACACGATGTAGCGAACTTAGCATGTGATCATTTCCTGCCTCGCCAGCGTTTGACTGACTACCTATGAAGTATCATAGGATTTTTTTATAAAAACTCGAATTAACAGGTACGTTTTGTCTTGTTTAGTTTTCAAAGATCATTTTCGTCGTCTCTCAGAGGCGACTTTATTAATATAACATTCTATCAAGATAAAGTCAACAACTTTTTTCTTAATGTTATTTATCAACCGCGCTGTTTCAGCGGCGAATACAAATATAACACCTTTTGAAAGAAGAAACAAGTATTTTTTCTAAATAATTTATTTTTCCTTATCTCTTCCTATATATCGATACAAATGCTGCTCATCTCGGGAATTGTCTATTGTTGATCCTGCAGGTCTTTAGTATATTTATAATAGATTGAAACTAAATAACCGCAGGGGGAGCTTTGTGCTGAGAGTGAACATTCGTTGTTCTGACCCTTTGAACCTGTCAGTTAATACTGAAGTAGGAATGTGGAATCACTTGGATACATGGTGTATTCAAATCGATATGTTTTTCTATGAATAACATACTCATCCTTACACAGTCTCTCCTTGCTCAATTCATGAAAAAGGAGATTTTTTTATGCAGCAATCAAATCAATTGGTACGACTGATGGAAATCGCGATTATGACTTCACTTGCACTTGTATTAGATTACTTATCAGGTCTCTTTTTAAGAATGCCGAATGGCGGATCTCTTGCTCTGATTATGATTCCCGTCATTCTCATGTCTATTAGATGGGGGATATCTACCGGATTTATCATCGGTGTGTTAATCGCAGGTCTTCAGCTGATGAATAGCCCGATCATCGCTACACCTGTTCAAGGATTCCTCGATTACTTCGTTGCATCTGTTGTCATTTCTTTAAGCGGCTTGTTTTCTGGATTGATCAAAAAGGCCATTCAGGATCAAAAGCGAAAGCAGCAATTTTTCTATATTACCTTAGCTGTTTTTGTTGCTAGTTTCTTCAGGCTACTGACGTTCTTTATTTCTGGCGTCGTTTTCTTTTCTCACTATGCACCGAAAGGAACACCAGGATGGGTCTACTCTTTAATTTATAACAGCACATATATGGTTCCTTCATTTATTATTTGCAGTATTGTTCTTTGTATACTCATTCCAAGTGCGTCCCGTTTGGTTTTTCCTCATCAAAAATAACCGGCTGATGACAGCTGGTTATTTTTTTATGCATAATTTTCTGCTCTATGGAATCTATTAATAATAGAAGATTTCATGCTGGAGGTACGACAATGAGCCCTTACTCCATTATGCTTTGCTGTTATATTCTCAGTCTGGCTTATTTCTTGGCAGGTTTCTATGAAGCTTTAAAAATAGCAGGTGTGAAAGGAAAAGTAGAAGCTTCACCGTTTATTTCTTACATGTTGCTTGCTGTACTTTTCACTTTTTTCTCTCATTATTACTGGAAGCTGACGATTTAATTCGTTTTACATGGTTATTCAATCTAGACAGCTCCCATCCATACCCTATTTCATTATGGTTCTCGCCAGCCAGCTCGAACTGGCTGGTAACGACAAAACTAGGTTGAAGCTTTTGATAAAATTGTTTCGCCGAATTTTGTTCAAACACCCATAGCAGCATATTCTGATAACCCTTTTCTATTAAATATTCCACTCCTTTTTCCATTAGAGCAATACCCGCACCTGATTTCTGTTTCTGTTGGAATAAATAGATGGCATATAGCTCTCCATCATATGTAGAATAACGTTCATCACGTTGTTTTCCGAAAGTGGCAAAACCAAATACGCCATCCTCATCTTCTGCGACAAACGTGCCTTCAAGCGATCTTTTTCTCCAGCTCTCTTCCCGATCTTCAATGGTTAAACCATCTAAATATTCCTGCGAAATAATCCCTTGATAAGTCGTCTGCCAGCTTTTCACATGAATCTCGGCGATTTTTGGAATATCTTGATGTACAGCATGTCTCACCTTCATCCGCTCCACTCCTTTTAGCTTTTTCCACCTTATCTTCATTATGATAAATTTCTATTACATAGAATTCAATGACTAGCGTTTTGTCAGCACATCTTTCAATGGTTAAACCTTTTTCTATAAAAAAGAGACACCTTCTGGTGGAAGGTGTCTCTTGATTTTATTCTTCTATTTGATGGTCAGCTTTTTCAATTTTTCTTGGTTGTTTGATTTCATTTGTCAGCTCTTGAATGCTTTGTTTGACATTGCCTTTGCCAGAAAAGTTCTCGATAATTTCTTTCACATCAATTCCAGAGGATGCTTTCAGGCTTTCTTGCAGACTGGACATGAGATTTGTGGCATAGCCTGTAACTTTATTGGCACCGCTGCCTTCACCGTTACCGCCTGTATCCACAACAGTAATTTTATCAATGTTAGAAAGTGGTGCAGATACTTGCTTCGCATATTCAGGAAGCATTTTGACAATCATATCAAGGATCGCTGCCTGACCATACTGTTCGAATGCTTCCGCAATTTTCTCTTTCGCCTCGGCTTCTGCAAGTCCTTTTAGTCTAATGACTTCTGCTTCTGTTTCCCCTTTCGCACGATCCGCTTCCGCTTTGGCAAGCCCATCAATTCGGACTTTCTCAGCTTCTGCTTTTGCCATTGCTTCAATGCTGTATTTCTTCGCATCTGCTTCAGCAAGACGTTTCGCTTTTTCTGCCGCAGCCGACTGCTCAACAGCATAACGGTCCGCATCCGCTTTCTTTTTCACTTCAGAATCGTATTGACGTTCACGACGCTGAATCTCTTTTTCTTCTAATTCAATTTGTTTCTGACGCTCTATGATTTTGACTTGCATTTCTTGTTCAGTTACGTGCTGACGGTTACGAGCTGTTTCTAGATCGTACGCTTGGTCAGCACTTGCTTTTGCTGTATCCTGTTCACGTCTGAATTCTGCTCTTTTCAGCTCATTAATCTTTTCTGCTTCAGCGATTTCAGTAGCGCGCTCAAGCTCAGATTTCTTCGCATCTTTATCTGCTTCGGCACGTTTGATCCGTGTTTCTTTATCTGCTTCAGCTGTTGCAATATCTGCATCGCGTTTTACTTGGGCAATTCTTGGTTTACCTAGAGATTCTAAATAGCCATTTTTATCACGAACATCTTTGATCGTAAACGAAACAATGACTAGACCCATTTTCGCTAAATCTTGAGAAGCAACGCGTTGTACTTCTTGTGAAAATTTCTCTCTGTTTTTATAAATCTCTTCAACTGTCATTGACCCTAAGATGGAACGAAGGTGACCTTCTAATACTTCTCTCGCTTCGTTTTCACGGTCTTCTTTTGTTTTACCTAAAAATTGCTCTGCAGCAGTAGCAATTTCTTCAATCGATCCACCAATTTTTATGATGGCCGTTCCATCCGCCATGACCGGCACACCTTGTTCGGTATAGACTTCAGGTGTTGAAACATCTAGCTTGCTAGATAGTAAGCTGAGCGGCTCTGCTTGTTGAAAGACTGGAAGGACAAAGGTACCGCCGCCTCTTACAATCTTAATCTTGTTTCCACCTTCGTCCACGTGGACATTTTTACTTCCTAGATAACTTCCTGTGACGATTAATGCTTCATCTGGACCTGCTGTCCGGTATTTAGAAACAAATACACCAATAAGTGCAATAAGAATGACAAGCACAATTCCAATGATCACTAAAATAGTTGTTCCTGGCATTGCATTCCCTCCTAGATTTCTTCATTTGGTATAACAGATAAGACGCCTTTGTTCACTTCGACAACTAGCACACGGGTCCCGTATGGAATCTCCTCTTGGTCGAAACTGACAGCTGGCTTTGAGATTTTCCCGCTGTTACTGATTAACAGCACTTCTCCAAACCCGTCTTTTGGAACAGATACAATGATCTCCCCAGTTCTTCCTTTTAAATCGGCCTCCGTATATGAGAGAGATTCTTCAGCAGAGGAAAGCGGGATTAATACAAATACATTCAAACAGGTCACAAGGATCACTGCGAGAATGGCAGATAATAGTGCACCAAGTCCACTTCCTACAATTGCTGTTTTTTCAGAAATAAACCCTCCAGCCGAGAAAAAGGTAAGAAATGCGAGGATCAATGTTGGTTGAAGGAATGGAATAGGGATCGCTTCAAACCATCCATCAAATACATCGCCGAAAAAGACGAAAACAAGTGTCAGGATTCCTGATATCATTAATATGTATAAATACAGCGTCTGAAGAGGCAGCCCGAACACATCCATCTTCCTCATCCTTTCTTCATGAAATGAACATCTTTTGTTTCATTTAGAGCTCACCCACCTCCAATGTATTCCTTCTAACAGGTAATACGAACCACTTTTGTAAAGGTTTCATATTTCATCACAATTCTTCAAAGGGATTTTCGGATAGCTCAAGAATGATTGTCATGTACCATTATGTTAAAATTTGATCTTGAGGTGATGAAGAAAATGAGTTTATTACATGAAGCAAGACAAGAATTGTGGCACGAGCTGCAAGGTTTGAGCGAAGAACAATTGAACCAAAAATTATCTGATGATACTTGGAGTATTCAAGAGGTAGCAGATCATTTAAAGAAAATGGACCTAGTTGCAGCAAAACATCTCGCTGCTGAGGGAAAAAAAGCACCGATCAAAGAATATGAACCAAAGCCGGTGGAAATGGCAGAGGATCGTTCAAAAAAAGCCACTGCGCCTAGTATTGTTGCGCCTGAGCGCAAGCATGTGACACCTACACATTTAAAGGATGAGCTCGATACAGCTCGTGAGCAGCTCAATCAAATTTTATCAACATTTACTGAGGAAGATTTCAAACGTGTCATTGCACACCCTGTGTTTAAAGAGCTATCCCTTAAGCAATATCTTGATTTCATCGGCGCACATGAAAAACGCCATATTCATCAAATCAAAGAAATTAAAGAACAACTTTAAAACATAAAAAGGACTCCCTTTTGGGAGCCTTTTTTCATTGTTACACTGTTTTAGGTGTTAACTCAAAGCAGCGCGCATATATCCATTTGTATGCTTTTTCGTTTAGATCTCTTGGGTTTCCTACTGTTTGCGGATCTTTCATCGCTTCTTTAGATAAACGATCAATCATATCTTTTGATACACCTTGTTCTTCTAATGAAGGAATTTCTAAATCTTCTACTAAATCATACATCCAGTTCACGGCTGATTTGGCTGCTTCCTCTATTGACATTCTGCTTGTATCAATCCCAAACGCTTGCGCAATTCGAGCGAATTTTTCCGGATACCCTTTCCAGTTATACTCCATCACTGGTCCCATCATCGCTGCAACACACTGACCGTGCGCGACAGGAATAATGCCTCCGAGTGTTTGACTCATCGCATGTGCAGCGCCAGCTGATTCACTTCCATAAGAAAGCCCGGCAAGCATCGCAGCTTGTGCCATTCCATATCTGGCTTCTAAGTCCTCACCATCAGCAAAGGCACGGCGAATATAATGAGCTGCATATTCAATGGCCATGAGCGCTACCGCATCTGTAATCGGCTGAGCAAATTTCATCGTATAGCATTCAATCGCGTGAGCAAGCGCATCAATTCCAGTCATTGCTGTCACATGAGGCGGCATGGATACATGAAGCTCTGGGTCAATCACTGTAAGATGAGCTGCAATAAGAGGTCCACCAGTATTGAATTTGAATTCTCTTTCTTCATCAGTAATGACTGCCCATTGCGTCACTTCTGAACCTGTACCAGCTGTTGTCGGAATAGTGGTTAATGGCGGGATTCTGTTTTCAAGCGGTTTTTTCCCCTCTGCCGCTTCGTAATCAAGGACTGAGCCTTCATGAGTCGCCTCTACTCCAATTGCCTTTGCTGTATCCATTGAGCTGCCGCCGCCTACTGCAATTAATCCATTACAGCCTTCTTTTTCATATAAAGCAGATCCTTCGTTCACTAGACGGACTGGCGGATTTGGCTCTACTTTATTAAATAGAACGACATCAATTTGTGCTTCTTTTAATGAAGCAATTACGGGGTCCACCACGCCCGCTTGATAAATGCCGGGATCTGTTACAAGCAATACCTTTGAAACGCCGTATGCTTTTACTTCTTCCCCTACATGTTTAACTGCACCAATGCCGTGTTTGATGACAGTCGGAATTTCAAATGTATGGAATTTCTGCATGCTTTCAATTTTCATATTTAGTGTCATATAGAATCTCCTCCAAATGCGTAATTTTTATTTAAACCAATGAACCGCTTCAGGTTTTGTATTTCGATATAAATGCTTCACCTCGGTATATTCTTCAAGTCCCGTGCGTCCTAATTCACGCCCAATGCCTGATTGCTTGTAGCCACCCCAAGGTGCTTGAGCGAAATAAGGATGGAAGTCATTGATCCAAACCGTGCCTAATCTTAATTGCCGAGCCACTCTTTCGGCTTTGCTGATATCCGAAGACCACACAGCTCCTGCTAATCCATAAATCGTATCATTTGCCAGCTTAATGACTTCTTCCTCTGTACGGAAGGATTCAACTGTCAGGACAGGTCCAAAGACTTCTTCCTGCACAATCCGCATATCTGACGTGCAGCCTGAGAAAATGGTCGGCAAGTAGAAGAACCCATTTTGCAGCTCCTCTGCGTCAGGTCTTTTTCCACCTGTCTCTAACTTAGCGCCTTCTTCTAAACCGATGCTGACGTATTTTTCTACTTTTTCACGATGCTCAGCTGAGATGAGCGGTCCGCTCTGCGTCACTTCATCAAAGCCGTTGCCTAGCTTGATTTGTTTCGTACGCTTCACCAGTTCTTCTACAAATTCATCATGAATGGATTCTTCCACCAGCAGACGTGACCCCGCTGAACACACTTGCCCTGCATGGAAAAACACAGCATTCATTGCCTGGTCAACCGCTACGTCTAAATCAGCATCTTGAAACACAATATTCGGATTCTTTCCGCCAAGCTCAAGGGCTATTTTTTTCACATTCCCGCTGGCTCCCTGCATAATTTTCTTCCCTGTTTCAATACCGCCTGTAAATGAAATCAGATCTACTTGATCATTTACAGCAAGCTCATCACCAACGGTTGCCCCAGGTCCAAGCACTAGGTTTGCAACGCCTGCTGGAACGCCCGCTTCTTCCATGAGTTTAAATACTTTTATTGTGGTGAGTGGTGTGATTTCACTTGGCTTTAGAACGATTGTATTTCCCGCCGCAAGTGCAGGAGCGATTTTCCAGCTTGCTTGAAGCAATGGATAGTTCCAAGGAGTGATTTGTCCGCATACACCGACAGGCTCTCTGACTAATTCACTTTTCGAGTTTGGAATTGGCGATGCAATGATTTCCCCGCCATCTTTATCAGCCAGACCTGCGTAATATTGGAACACGTTCGCAATATCGTCCATATCTGCCTTGCTTTCCTCTAATGTTTTGCCTGTATCAAGCGATTCCAATTTGGCTAGTTCATCAAGATCACGTCTAATCAATTCAGCTATCTTAAACACAATATTTCCTCTTTCAAGTCCAGGCAGGTTTGCCCAGTCCCCTTGATCGAAGGCTTTTCTCGCTACTTTAATGGCTAGCTGCGCGTCATTTCTAGATCCTTCGCTGACTGTCGCGATCACTTCTTGATTGAACGGATTGATGATATCCCGTGTGTCGCTACTTTTAGCGCCAACCCATTGTCCGTCTATAAATAGCGTTTGACTCATAGAAGGAACCTCCTCTGATTCTCTTTAGTAAGTTTGTTAAATAAAAATTTAACGTTTTGAACATAATTAACTTATCATGTTCAAATTTTTCTGTCAAAGGGAAATATGCTTCATTTATTTTGACATTTTGTATTCTTCCGTTAACATATAGTCCATAAAGATTTTTTTGAACGGATTGAATTTTCTTAATAGAAAGCAGGGACAAAATGAAAAAGCAGGAACAGCCGCAAGCAGAAGATCGTATTTTAGCTGCTAAAGATCTAGTCATTGATTCCATAGCTGAAACGATGGATCTCTATGGCATTACACGAAGTGCAGGTATTCTATATGGGACGATGTATTTAAATGAGGAAATGACTCTGGATGAAATGCGTGAAGAGCTGCAAATGAGTAAGCCGAGTATGAGCACAGGTGTGAAAAAGCTGCAAGACATGAATATTGTCAAAAAGACGTTTCACCGTGGCCGAAGAAAACACAGCTTTGTTGCTGAAAAAGACTTTTTTAAGTTTTTCACTAACTTTTTTCCACAAAAATGGGAACGAGAGGTTGAGGTGAATTTAACGGCAATTGAAGAAGCGCAAGAGCAGCTTCAAGAGGTGGCGCATGATGATCAGCTAGAGGAACATATAAGAGAGGAAGCGCAGCAGCTCATTGAGCAGCTTGAAAGCTCAAAAGCCTATTATGACTGGTTGAGACGATTAGCCCAATCTGTTCATTCTGGTGAAATTTTTGATTATATTCCAATTGAGCAGAAGGAAAAATAGACGATGTGTTTACGTTTTACAGCTTGAATTTCACAGGAGGATTGATTATAATAAATTATGTCGTCATACCTCGGGGCATTAGCTCAGCTGGGAGAGCGCTACGCTGGCAGCGTAGAGGTCAGCGGTTCGATCCCGCTATGCTCCATACGAAAAACCATTCTTGAGAAATCAAGGATGGTTTTTTTATGTACATATCTTCTACAGTTCTGTTTGTTCTTTGTTTTTTCTTAGTCTTAATAACTTTATGATGCGGTATGTAATCACAGAAAGATAAGTAACGATGAGAATGATTGTATAGGACACAGGAAAATCACTCGTCATTCCGTGATAAATGAAATAGATGAGCAACGCTGACAGCATGATGATCTGGAACAGTTCTTTTTTCATTTTTCTCTCCTCTCACAATAGTGATTTGGTTGATTATATCACAAAAGATGTTATTTTTTGTTAGCTATCAGCAAGGAGGCATTTCCTCACTTGCTGATAGTTTTTTTATACATCATCACTTTTTCAGCAATTGTTCGATTTTGTTCTTCGTCTTCGGTCCGTAAATTCCGTCTGCAGCTAAGCCGTTCATAAGCTGAAAACGCTTGACTGCATTCGCTGTTTTCGGTCCATAATAGCCGTCAATCCCGTTGTTTTTTGCCCCTTTGTCTGGGTAAAAATAGAGGGAAGATAAGGCTTTTTGGACGGCTGTGACTTGAGGGCCTTTTGTTAAGGGCCTGGTTACTTTTAAAATGCCCGACGGCAGGTTTGACGATTTCTGTTTGGAAGCGGGTGCTTTGTGGCTCAAGCTTTCTGCCTGAACTGGTTTTCTTGTGCTTTTGCTGCCGGTATGTGCTGTGGCTATGCCAGCTTTAAACTGATCCCATCGTCCAAGAAGTTTCCTTGGACACTCTTTCCCGCTCCAATGTTTATGAGGCACTACATTTGATAAAGGAATCCCCAAATCTCCAATCAGCTTGCGAATGAGCCATTGGGCATTTTCGACTGCTTGTTCAAAGTTACCGTCTGCATTTTCACAAATTTCAATTCCAATTGACTTCATATTGCCGGTGCCTCTGCCATCCCCTGCGTGCCAGCCGTTTTCGTTTAACGGTAAATGCTGATAAATCACCTGATCATCAACAGTGTAATGCCAGCTGACACCTGTACTTGAACGTGCAACAAACGCTGCATGACTGGCCGCATTAGCACCTTTTGCACTGTTTGACGTATTATGCACTGTAATATAGAGCGGCTTCATCGTGTTTCCTGGTCTGTTGCGATGTTGTTTTGGGATCAATGCTTGAATGATTTTCACCATGTCGTTTCTCCTTCAAGTATTATTTTGTTAGCCCTCTTTGTTTCAGAGCATCTTTTTGTAATTGGCCTTTGTAGGTCACATAATTGTTTTTAAACCAAGCTATTACCGCTGTGACCATAGTAAAAATCGTAGAACCTGCCACATAAAGTGCTTCACCTGCGGTTTGTACTTGCTCCTCACTAATCGGCAGCACCGTCTGTCCAAACATGACAAGCGTTTGATTGATCAGAGCAATAAAAAGAAGCACTGTGCGAATCACAGTGCCTTTGTCGAATGTTTTCATGATCTTTCCTCCTATTTTAAATTTCGTTCTATTTTGTCGAGTTTGTCGATCACGACATCATACTTCTCACTAAACTTTGCTAGTACATCATTTTGCGCCTCGATTTGCTCATTGAGCTTGTTTTCTCGTTCCTTTGTTGTGTTTAATACGTAAAACAGCACCCAACAAAACAACACCGCAAACGGTCCTTGTGTCATTAAATATTGAGTCAAATCCATTTCCACTGCACTCACCTACTCCCTCACTTTGCCCATTTTAAAGAAGGCAAAATAAAAACGCCTATTCAGCGTTTGTTGGATATTCTTCTTTTGTTATTTCTTTGTATTGTTCCGGCGTAATCTTCTCGAAACGAACAAATTTTGCTACATCTTCATTTTCATAACACTTCCATTGATAGAACAATGAAATACTACGGAACCAATCCAATTAAATGACCCCCTTTTCATTCAGCAACATGATAAGTTCTGATATTGTTTTTGATTGTTCTTCTACTCTCTTTTCTGACTCTGTAAGCTGCTGAAGCAGGTCAACATTTTGATGTTTTAATAGATCAATTTCTGTTGGTGGCAGCGTTTTTGGCTGCAAGCTATCAATGTATTCCTGTGTTGCCGACTCATACCATGCTTTTTTCGTTTCATTGTATTTACCTTTGTACAAACCATCTTGAGGTCTTACATTTGTATATCCTTTTGGGATGTCTGCATCCTCTTCAATTTCTATTTCTTCCCCTGGAAGGTAATTGAATTTTTCGTCGTATTTATATATCCAGTTCACTTTCATCCCTCCTGTGCCGCCATGAATTTAAAGCCGAAAGTAATAAATTCATTTGGGTTTGTTGAATTGGAGACACTTTGTATATACACATTACCATCAGTATCAATATGTGTCCTGTGTGTTTGCGGTGTTGAACCAGCACCAATACTAGATGCTACCCCTATGAAATGCATTCCCTGTATAGGACGATAACCACTTGGCAATGTAAAAACAGGTACTGCAAAACCGATAGTACCCCCTGTAATAGAACCAATTAACTCTACCTCTCCAAATGGATTCTTATAAAATTGCACTTTTTGAGTGCCGTATTGTTTCCATCCATTTATTATTGTTGTCGGGGATTTCCATTCTATTTGCTCTGCGCTGGTTAACAAACGTTCCCATTTTGACCATACGCTATTTACAACTGTTTTTCGCCATGTCCGGCCGAGATTATCAAAAGCAATAATAGAACCGTAGTTTCCTGCACTATTACATACCCAAACCCCTCGTAAAGCAACACCTGGTCCGTTAATAGCTGATGTGTCTGAGGTGAAATGGACAAAACCTTTATAACGAGGTAGTATGTCATGAAAATCAACAGAATTGATTATGTGAAATTTTCCAAAACCATCTGGATTGGTAATAGGAAATGCTTGAATAGCATTTAAATCTTTAACTGTGAGCTGCCTTTCCCATTCAGTCCATGTATAGTCAGTCTTCCTAATTCTATAAAAAGAGTTCAGACCATTGACTGCATCATAGATAGCTTGTAGCAGGGTATTCCCATAACTGATAACAATCATAAATGCCCTTTTGATCCCTTGTGGACCATTTAGACCTGCATTATAAACGAGATACATTCCTGTTTCCGTAATTTCGTTATAGTCGGTGGTCTCACTTGTACCTTTATAAAAGGGTTGACCGTTATCCCTTGTTATTTTATGAAGCTGACTGTTGTTCCATTTATCTTTTTCAGCTGCTGTCGGAATCTGAGTCCAAGTGATAGACAAATGGCTAGAATTATAGTAGAAGTAATATGCATTGCCTGATGTATCTATCGCAAAACCTGTTCCAATGTTATTTTGTCCCACTGTCTGTATCCCTCTAATGGCGAATTGTGAAGGGCTATCCTCTATTCCACTGGGCGCATAAAATGTACATGTCCCTTTGTCTTTAATTGAGTCATAAATTTTTGAGCCGACAGGAATATTTAAAAGTTGTACTCCATTATCTCCTGTAATTTTATATAGCTGCGACTCATTCAATTTCTTTTTTTCTAGTTCTGAAGAGTGCTGTCTCGAATCATCGATATGATTAGTTAATTGTTCTGATAGACCAGTGTCGTTATGAATCAGTATTTTCAACATATCGTTGAATAGATCAGCATGAGCTTTATCACTCGTTTCAAAAGAACGAGGAGTTTTTATATCCAATTTGTTCTCTCCTTTGTTTCAATGAGATTGAGAATAATTTATGATTTAATAGTTTTTTAACGCCATCGCAATCACCTTTTTTCCGGCAAAAAAATAAAGCCATTAGGCTTCGTATTTGTCTCCTGTTATGTGTTGATAGTCATCTGCCGAGATCCAGCCGATGCTTACATAAAATGCAATGTCCTCTGGGCCGTAACACTGCCAATCCCAAAATTGTTTGATATCTGCTACAGTTGGAAACATCATTCTGAAGTCCTCCCTTTCTGCATAGCCAATAGCTTCGTTAATTGTTTTGATAATAAAGCATTTTGTTTCTTTAAAAGTTCTATATCACTTGGTGGGAGAGGGGCTGATTTTAAGCTATCTATATACTCTTGTGTCGCTGATTCATACCATTGTTGTTTTTCCACATCAAATGCTGCTTTATAAAATGAAGGATTATTGGGTGGTGCAATTGTTGTGCATTGCTCTGGAATGACATAATTGCCTTCATCATCCCTTTCGAACACTTCGATAGGTCTGACCAATTCATTTTGATGATTGTATTCATAGGCTTGTATCATCTTTATCACTTCCTTAATTTAATGGGACGACTGTGTCAAAATAATAGCCAGTTACTGCACTGTTGTTCACTGCATGTAAACCAGTTAGTTTTAGCTCTCCTGTCTTATATATATATAGTTTACTATGACCTGTTGTGCCTGATACTGGGACTGATACTACTATGCCTTTATCGGGTAAGCCTGTATTTGGAATACTTCCACAGATCACTTCTCTATTTGCTTTCAGATGGCCCCTTAACAATAATAAGTTTCCCCATTTAACATATTGGACCGGTCTGTCTCCAATAGAGGAACCATTGGCTAGTGTGACATCTAGCCACTTGACACTTTCAAAATCAGCATCAGTTACTATTTTTTTCCACCCTTTGAAAACACCGTCAGTATGAACCGTACCAAACCAATGAGTGTTGTCATAACTTCTAATGATATGAATAGTCTTTCTACCATTTACAGTTTCTAAGATATCGATATTAAACCAAGAAGAATCATTATCGACAGGCATATTTACAACATTAGATCCAACAGCAAAGTAAAATCCGGATGGCAGCGTTAAAATATCGGTACCTATTGGCATTGAAAGTCTTAATCCCTTTGAGTTTAATAGATTATGGTCATTGAGACGTTTCCAACCGCTCCACTCTTGTTGAGTACCTGTTACATCAGTTGTTGAACGATTAATATAGACATCTCCTGTATTGTTTGCACCGATGATCCAGCCGTAGGTATTTTCACTAAAAACAGACAAAGCCCTCATGGAACTTCTTGTCGGAAGATCTGGATGTGCTTCATGGATGTACCATGAGTGAACTCCCGGCAATTTTATCAGCTTATCTAAAATGCTAGGATCATCCGCATTAATTCTTTCAAAAGCTTTTCCATCATCAGCAGTGATTTTAGATAATTGTCCTGCATCCCATTTGTTTTTTTCATTTCGAGTCGGCATTTGCACCCAGTTGATTCCAATGTCTTTTACATAATAGGAAAAATAAAATGCATTGCCTAATGTGTCAATTGCGATTCCTACACCAATATTGTTTTGTCCTACAAGCTGGAAGCCTCTTAATGCAGCGTTCCCAATAGCAGGAGAATCAACTACTCCTGAACCTCCTGGGGCATAGAATGAGCAAGCACCTATCGCTTTAATCTCCTCATAGATACTGCCACCAGCAGGGATATTAATCAATTGGGACCCGTTATCATTTGTTAGTTTATATAGCTGTGATTCATTCCATTTCTTCTTTTCTGAATTAGAGACGTGAGGGTTTGTATCTTCTGCATGATGATGAATTTGAGCTAATAGTTCTGTATCATTTTCAATCAAGATCTGTATCATCTTATTAAATAAATCTGCATGCGCTTTGTCATTTATCTCAAAAGAACGCGGTGTTTTTAAAACCATATTTCTCCCCCTTATAAAGTTTTAAAGTGATTTTAATTCTTTTATGTCATGTAATATCTGTGTCATTTGTTTGGTTAAAAAGGCATTTTGCTCCTTTAATATTTCAAGATCATTAGGTAATGGTTTTGTTTTTAGGCTATCGATATAATCTTGCGTAGCTGTTTCCTCCCATTTCTGCTCTTTAGGATTAAATTTTGCAATATACGATTCAACAGGAGGAGGTACATCGGTAAACCCTTCAGGAATTTTTTCATGTTCATTGATGAGTTTTTCTTCACCAGGCATATAAATCAATTGATCATTATATTTATAAATCCACATTTTAGTTCCTCCTATAATGTACTGAATTTAATTAAAAAAGTAATGAATTCTGTAGGGTTGACAGAGTTAGAGGAAAATTGTACACATACTCTTCCGTCATTTGAGATAAATGTTCGATGATATTGTGGTATCCCAGATGTACCAAGACTAGAAGCAACCCCCACATAATAAACAGAATGTTTCGGGCGATATCCCTCTGGAAGGACAAAAACAGGAATTTCACCTAAGGCACCATCTCTAACAGCACCATTTATCTCCACTTCTCCCAAAGCATTTTTACCAAAACGAATAGGCAGCGCACTTGAACTATATTCTTTCCATCCGTTTAAAAGTCTTGGTGTGGTCCATGTAATTTGTTGATCAGCCTCACTCAAATTACGTCTCCAGCCTTGCCAGCCTAAATTTAGATCAAGGTAATTCGTATACATGTTGTTTTTGTTATCAATAGCAATGACCCATCCATAAGTTCCTTTATTATTACTATCAGACGAAGTAAAATGATAAAATCCTCTGGCAGATGACTCAGAGGGGTTATCTTTTGCACCAGCCACGGAATAAAAAGTGCCGAATGTTTTACCAGTTTCAGATATTTTATCTAGAAGACTATCTGCTGCATCTACAGATACACGAACACCACCTGTGTCATTAGTAATTTTAATTAATTGACTTCCATTCCATTTATTTAAATCGTTTATACTCGGAAGAGGTGTCCAAGTAATAGTCATATGCCCATGATTGTAATAAAAGCTGTATGCCTTCCCTGCTATATCTACCGCAAAGCCTGCCCCTATGTTATTTTGGCCTACTATTTGCATGCCTCTCAGTGATATATTTGACGATGATGGAGAATCTTCTACTCCAGGAGCTGCATAAAATGTACATGTTCCTTTATCCTTAATCGCATCAAATATTTTTGAATCTGCTGAGACATTGATAAGCTGCATACCATTATCTGCAGTTATTTTATAGATTTGCGAGTCATTCCATTTTTTCTTTTCTTCTTCAGATGCATGTAAGTTCATATCTTGAGTGTGACTCGTAAGCTGTTCTAACAGTCCATTGTCGTTTTCAAGCAAGGTTTGGACCATTTCATTGAATAAATCAGCATGAGCTTTGTCACTAGTTTCAAATGTTTTCGGTGAATTTATTTCCATTAAAATCCCTCCATTAATAAATATCATCAATCTCAAAAACGAATTCGATGTCGCCGTCTTTTTGTTTGTCTGTCATGGTGCGGATGGCGGTGAATTTGCCGTTTTCGTCGACAAGTGCTAGTTCGTTGATCACTTCTCCTGCCAGTTCTCCTTCGGCAATCGTGCAGGTATAGCGGATTTTTGCTGGTTCCATGAAGGTAAATGAATCAATATTTTTTTGAACTAATTCCTTTTTGAGTGCTTGTTCGGTACCGTCGAGAGAGATCGGTTTTCCATCCTTCGTTCCCCCATTTCCAAATGCCATTTTGACGACTTTTGTGAGTTTTGTTCCTTCTGCTCTTGCCTTTGCCATTTGTTGACGTGCATACAGTGTTGTTACGGTTAATTGATCAGCCATTGTGATCCTCCTTATAACTCTATTTTTTTAGAAGTTGCTGCGAGCATTTTTGATCCGTCCAGCGGAACAGATCCATCAAGAATCCAGTAATGGTCCTTGATCAGTAAGCTTCCCCCCTGCTCAGTTTGGACATGTACAGGCAGACGGAATGTCATCTTCTTTTTGGTTTGATGCTGAAGATGATTTTTTGTGCGTAAAGTCAATGCCGCTCCTTGCTTCGTTTCATGTACTGCTCCAGTCATGACATAGTTCATGCGATGTGCTGTTTCTGACTGATGTTGAAGCCGCATTCTCATGTTTAATGAATGCCGAAAACGAGCAGGCACATCCGTTGTACCTCGTGTTCCACTGAGATAAAACGTACCATTTAAGACAAATTCACCATTGAGTAAAATCGGGATATGATCGAAAAAACCCACCCTGCTGCGCAGTGTGAGCCTCCCGTGATGATCATTTTTTTCATGTACGTCGGTATGATGAAAAGCAGTGAACGTATAAGCCAAGTGAGCAGGCTTTAACGTTTCAAGAATTTCTACAATATATCTCGTGTTTTGCAGATCATCTAGATTCACACGTAAGGCGAAGTGATAACGATTGGTTGTGAGACGGATGACAGCACTTGGATTCTTGAGAAAGCGATTCACTGATTTCTCTAATGAAAGATACGTGATTGGTGGAATATTTGACATCATATTGAGTAAGCGCGCCCTGCGCAGTTCAATTGAATCATCTGATTCCCGCTGCACCTTCAGCATTCTTTCCCATCTGTTCAATCCCCATGTCGCTGTTAAAGGAAAGAACTGATCCGTTAAATCGAAAATGGATTCGTCCAATTGCTCAAATTCCGGTGCCTCTGTCTTGAGCAGGTGATCCACTTCATAAATTTCTGTAAAATATGGCGGCAAATAGTTTTTCATTTCATCCTGTTTGCTCAATAACCTTCACCTGCCTAAGACGCGGAATCTCAATGTCCTGTAATACTAAGTTTTTCGACTCGCCATTCAATAACACATCTGCATAATCTGACACACTTTCTGAATGATACAAAATATCATTTAAGGCGGACATTCGAATGGTACTCTTTTCAAATGCGATTGATTTCAACAACGTCTTGACCTTTTCTTCTATTTCTTTCTGAGCTCCTTCAAGGGTCCAGTCCATTTGAAGTTCGACAGCCACTTCTATGTCGATATCTAGCCATTTGGCGCTTTCAACGGTTGCTTTTGAGCCTATAGGTGCTTGTCCTTCTCCTTCACCTGGCACTGGGTCGATATATTCCTGTACCCTTTTGACAAGAAGGTCTGATGCAACATCTAAATTGCCATCTGTGATGACAATTTTGACCGTCCCTTCTCCGTTCCAAAGCGGGAACACTTTCGCTCTACCAACACCGGCTACTTCCTCAGCCCATTTTTTATAATGCGCCCTGTTGGCACTGACAGCCTCTCGCCTCGCACGTATTAAATATCGATCGTATAATGAAGCGTCATCTTCCTCCTCTTGACCTGGTATTACCAGTTCTTTCATCTTAATCGATTCAAGTCCTGGAATTGTATCAAGTGACAGCAGCGGCTGATCTGTTAATTGAACATTACCGGCTTTACCAGGTGTCTCGCATTCTAGCGTGCCATCCTTCGAATATTGGAAATAAACGTCTTCAATAAAAAAACGTGAGCCAGCTGGAATATTGATATTTTCTGGCTGAATGGCCGCTGACCAAACCGCTTTAGTGGCTGGTTTTCTTTCGATCCCTACTTCAGCAGCCCGCCGATCTAGAAACTCTCCTTGTGCTGTATCTGCAAAGACCAGCTCAAACACTTGATCAAGCCAAATATAGGATTGGGCCAGTTCAGCAGCAGCAGGTGCCAAGGCATTCCAAATCACACTGTTTTCTCTTTTATCTATATCATCTGGCAGTCTGTCCAGCATTCTTTCCATTAATGCTTCGTACGTCTGTTCCTCAAACATCGCCCTCCATCACCTCCTCTATTTCTAATGTGCCCTCATCTGTGACAATAGCTAATTTGACATGAAACGAGTCATTTTGCTTTGTGACCTCTAACTCTTCAATATGATCAATCCGCTCGTCAACGAGCAGTGCCTCCTCTAGCAGCCTTGGAATCTCCATTTCTTTGTATTCATCCGTGGCTTCTGTATCCGTCAACAGCTCCTGAATTTCTGTGCCAATGTCGTGACTGTAGATAGGATGTGCATACCGCTCTGTCCTAAGTGTCATATAAATAAATTGCCGGATTGCTTCAATACCTGAGATGGTTTCGCCTGTCAGTCTGCCAGTTTCAAAATCTATTCGATACGTCGACGAGGTTTCGACCTCTTCGTCTTCTTCTATTTCCTCGATTTCTTCCTCTGGTGAAAGTGCCACGTTCATCACCTCCTTTACAATTTGTCGATGATGTAAAAGGACTGCCCTCCTGCCATTGCAAGCACCATAATACTGTCTCCTCTTTTCAGCTCATCATCCTCACCCTTATTTAAGCGCTTCGGCCAAATCAGTAATTCTTCTGGAATGATCAGCTTATGATTTTCATTTAATCGGATGCTCAGCGGGGAAACCGCCGTGACTTCTCCAATGACAAGATCGATTGGAGATTCTGCGTCTACTGCATTCACTGCCAATCGTTTAATCGCTTCACTTAATCTCACGCTTGATCACCCTTTGGCATGGAATTTTTCTCAACAACATCAATTGTCATGGTGTGTTTCACCCCACTGAATTCGTGTTTGTCTTGATCGATCCAGTAAGTTTTTTTTACGTTGATTTCAGGAATTTTCAAATAGATTGGGAGACCGCTTTGCAGCTCAGGAATTCCTAGCGCTTGGATGCTTTTGACTTCTTGTTTGACGCCTTTTTTCTCTGCCAGCCGTACTTTGGCTCTTTTTTGCAGCTGCGGCTGGTTAATTTGCCCCGTGACTGTCTCAACATGCTGTAAAATACCGTATTTATTCTGACCGGCTTTATCCTGTTCGATCACAACAATCTCGGATTTACTGCCTTTTTTCTTATTTTTCCCCTGTTCATCAGCAGACGTACGCATCTTAACACGAGTGGCTGTCTCTTCAATCGAGGTGCTGTATTGATAGCTGATGAGATTGACGCCTGATTCAATGACCCATACGTCCTCTGGGTCAGGCCAGGCTCTCAGTCCCATCTTGCCTTTAGCAGAATAGATTTGATAGTTTCTTCCCGTTTGCCGCTTCGTTTCTTTCAATGCTTTCAATATCATGTCATACAGGCTCGTGTCATTTTTAAAGACTAGTGATTTGATGACATGTCCTGTATTGGCAATAGAAGTCATTGGAATTTGAAAGTCAGCTCCAATCCGCCTTAAGATTTGATCTGCTCTTTGATTTGAAAAAACATAGACATCTTGGTTTTTCACCAAATATTGAAGCATATCGTATGCGGTAAAGGTCATCTTCCCTTCAACAGGAGTTCGGGAAAAAACGATGCCTCTAAAAAGCTCTTTTCCTTTCCATTTAAAAAGAACCGTGTCTCCTTCCGAGACACGGTAATACGTTTGACTGCCTTGCTTTGTGATAATATTTGCCTGAATAGAGCGAGGGGCTTGATACCTTTGCCCCTGAAGTGTCACACTCTCTGTGACAAGCTCATACATGGTGCCGCTTCTGATGGCAAAAAGCTCAATCAATGCCAGCCCCCCTATTGTGGTATTTTTAACCTTTGTCCAGGGAAAATCCAATGCCCCGGCTGCTTAATATTGCGTCTGCTACGTTTAATCATCGCTAATTTATTGGCATTCCAAATACGCCGCCATTTTGTACTGTCGTCATAAAACCTGCCAGAAATGGCCCATAGCGTATCCCCTTTTTTGACGGTGTACATTTTTGGTGGTGTTTTTGAAGGCCGCTTCTTTTTCGTTTGTTTTGCTTTTTTCTTTCGTTTGATTTTCCTAGGCGATGCGGTTTTATATTCCTTTAACTCGATCGTAAATTCACGATCTCCAATATCATATGACCCTTCCTTGTGTGTGAAGCTTTCAATGCTGCACGTCATATTGATTTTTGTTCCAGTTACAATCAACCGCACGGATTTCTTTGAACGCATCATTCGTTCAATTTTCGCGATCGCATTCTCTGGTGATGGAATGTTTTTATATTCAGCAATCGGCGAATATTTCTTAGGAAATAATGAGGTGAATGATACTTGTTTCGCCGATGGTACGTCAATAAAGGTCAGTTCTCCAAAAGAGGCGACCTTTACCGTTTCATTTTGTACGTTATTTGTGATTTCGAGTTCGGATGGAAGGACAGGGAATCGCAACTTGTCCTTTCCTTGGGAAATCCACAATTGATACACTGATTTACCCATCGATCACGACCCCCTTTGTTCCTGTATGAAGCTCTACTTCCAGTTCATCTACAAGCATTTGTTTAATTTTTTCGACTAGCGATTGCTGATCTTGTCCATTATGGAAATGCTGATCTCCATTGAATTGAATCGTGATTTGTTTATTACCTGACGATGTTGTACTACCAGTAGACTCAGCTGAGGTGACTTGATGCATCTGTGCTTCTGGTAAAGGAGCAGATGCATTTGATGGATCATAAACTTGCATCCCAAGTGCCTTAGCTGCCTGCGTCAATAAATACCTTCCGCGAATGCCTCTTTCCTCGGGAATAATCCATTCACGTTTGTTTCCTTCACCGACTCTAGCCACCTGCTCTTGAGTAATCAATCCGCCATTTGCGTAGCCTTTATAAGGGCCGCCTCTTCTCATACTTCGTAATCCCGGCGTATTGAAGACTGTTCCATATCTGCCCTTAATGTAGTTAATGGCTGCAACGGCATTATGAATTGGGTTCCAAATGTCATTCATGCCCTTGCCTTTATTGGCGTTAAACGTCGTTCCAATGGTTTGCATTAAGCCTTTAGAAGGTGTTCCCTTTTTGGCGTTGGAATCCCATAAGTTGATCGCTCTCGGATTTCCACGTGACTCATGCTGCGCGATGGTCATCAGACCTGGAAGCCAGCTCATAGATGTGCCAGTTGCCATGATGGCCGCCATGAGCCATTGCTTCACATTAAGATTTGAAGCTCCCATGCCGCTGAAGGCTCCAATTAATGAACCAGCCTGATTTTCAGCAAATTTTTTCACATCAACTGAATCGAGCCCTTTGACGACACCAATCGATGCAAATTTCCCAAGACTCATCATGACGCGTGAAGGGGAATGAATGTCTAATTCCTCTCTAAACGCCTGTTCTACTTTCTTCGCCATTTCTTTGGCCGCTTGCGTGACTTCGCTTCCTTTGGAACGCATACCGCTGTTAAAGGCGTCAATCATTCCTGAACCCCAGCTTGGTGATTCTTGTTTTGCTTGCAGGAATGGTTGTTTGATGTGTTGATCTACGTATTGGCTCGTGCCAATTGATGTGGCATTTTGGCCTGTTGCAAAACCACTCACCGTTCCAGAACCCCAAGTTGGTGATGCGGTCATGACTTGTTGGTATGGTGTTTTTACACGACTTTGTAAGAAGCTGGCTGTTCCTGTTGGTGTCATCTGCTGACCATTTGCAAAGGCTGAAACCGTTTGTTGACCATACTTTCCTGAGTCTGATGTCAATTGACCAAAAGGTTGCTGAATATTCTTTTGTTTCCATTGATCAAGGGAGATTACTTTGCGGTTTAACCCTTGTTCAAAATCGTTATTAAATTGCTCGCCAATGCTAGAGGCTTGAATGTCTCCAGTCATCGAGACCGATCCGTCTATTGAACCGACAGAAGATGATGCAGCTACTGCTGTAGGAGCTGGAGAGCTTGACACTGAATTTCCTGCCGCTCCGCTCGGTACAACAGACATTCCAAGTTGAGAAGCGGCCTGTGCCAGCAGCATCTTTCCGCGTCCTCGGTTATTTTGAGTTGGAATGACAAATTCGTTACCTGCTTCACCGACCCATGATAAGGTTGGCTGGGTGATATAGCCGCCTGTGGCGTTATTATCAGGTTTTTTCTTCCCAACGATCCAATTTATTACTACATCTACAATACCGCCTGCTTTGTCAAAAATCTTTTTTACCCAGCCAAATGCTGCAGAAAACCCCTTACTAATGGATTCTGCTACTTTTACAATCGGCTTTTGAATGTTATTCTCAAACCATTTGGATAATCCATCCCATATATCTGTCACGACTTTATACGCTTCTTCAAACTTTTCCCCGAAACTGTCTTTAATGGTTCCTACCGTATCTACAAGTGGATTCCACACATTTTCCATAAACCATGTCGATACAGCTCCAAAGATTGATTGTATCTTTTTCCATGCATTTGATAATGCTGTCCAAATCCCTGTAGCGACTGTAACAACTGTGCTGCTTAGCGGCGTCCAAACGTTCTCGATAAACCACCCTGCAACTGCACTGAATGTTTCTTGGATCCACGTCCAGGCATTGACTAGGCTTGACCAGATGGTCGTTGCTACCGTAACGACTGTACCGCTTAACGGTGTCCAGACGTTTTCAATAAACCACCCTGCGACTGTACTGAATGTTTCTTGGATCCACGTCCAGGCATTGACTAGGCTTGACCAGATGGTCGTTGCTACCGTAACGACTGTACCGCTTAACGGTGTCCAGACGTTTTCAATAAACCACCCTGCAACTGTACTGAATGTTTCTTGGATCCACGTCCAGGCATTGACTAAACTCGACCAGATCGATGATGCTACTGTGACAACCGTGCTGCTTAATGGTGTCCAGACATTTTCTGTGAACCAAGTCGCAACTGTTGACCAAACTTCAACAATTTGGTCTTTGATTTCAATGGCTTTTTGGCCAATCTTTTCAAATCCGCCGCCATCAAACCATTTTCCGATCGTTTCACCGATAGATTCGCCGCCCATACTTCCAGCAATGCCGCCTACAAGACCGCCGATGGCTGTACCTACTCCTGGAACTACGCTTCCAATAGCTGCACCTGCTGCTGCACCTGCCATCCCGCCGGCGATACCGCCTCCAGTCGTACCGATCTTTTCACCAGCATTCTCTTTTTTCATACCGATTAAATTTGTTGCACTAAGTAAACCACCTAGAATAGGTACTTTCTTTAATAATTTACCGCTCCCTTTACCGATATTTTTCACCGCATCCCCTAGTCCACTTAACCCCTTGCCACCTTTCATTAGACCCGTAAGGCCACCAACTGAAGCTGCGATACCCGCACCTTTCTTTAGTCCACTAGGGATTTTTCCAAATAACTTACCTGCATTTGTTTTCAGTTTCCCTAATTTACTTGGAGGCCTTCTATTCATTTCGGTTCTTGATGTGGCATTTGGATTTGTTGATCGTCTCGGTGAACGGCCATTTCTCGCTTTAGTAGATCCTCGGCTGCTTATACCTCTTGCACAACAAGGGCAACAACTACTGCGAAACAAACCTTTTCCACCTCGCGGCTTAGGCTGCGTTTTAGGTGCCGAATTAGATGGTGTTGATGTTGGTGCAGTTGTCGGAGCCGTTGTTGGCGCTGTTGTTGGTGCTGTTGTTGGTGCTGTTGTTGGTGCTGTTGTTGGTGCTGTTGTTGGTGCCGGAGTGGTACTGCTATTTTCACTTGATTGATCACTTGCTCCAAAGAGACGATCTAATCCAGTCTTCACCCATTGATCTAGTTTTTTTTCAGGATTAAATTTAATCTTCTCTTTAATTCTTCCGATCACATCTTGTTTGTACTCTTCCATTTTATTTTCAACCCAAGGAAGTGCTTTTTCATCCCAAAACTTTCTAGGACTCAATTTTTCCTTCACTTTGTCTGCAACGTCACCTGCATATTTTTGAATTTCATTTAATCCTTTATTGGCAAAGTTCTGTAGCAAACTCTGTTTAGGTTCATCCGTTTTAGCTGACGGACTAGCAGCCTCAGGCTCTTTTTTTATGGTTTTTTCTTTCACAACAGACTCTGCCTGATCTCGTTTTTTCAGCTTACTTTTTGCATTGTCTTGAACTGACACTCTGATTTCGTGTTTTGACATCGTCAAGCTTTTGAGTGTCTTTTTGATTCGTTGAATTGCTGCGGTGGCTTGGTCAACCATGTTTAATCTCATATAGTACGTTCTGTTGATGAGCTGAAGGATTGATTTTTTGATTGATGATATTTTACCTGACAATTGATCGTTCAATTTAAACGTCAGCATAATGGGACTTGTCCCCACTTGTTTCAAACGATCTATGCTGGTTTTAATGACATCCAGTCCCTTTGCTTGAATGGATATGACCATATGATTCGGTAACATATTTAATTGATTTTTTAATGATTTTAGATCACGATAGATTCCCTGATCTAGCCTCATGGAAACAGCTGAAATTTTCCGGAGTGATAAAGTGAGATTTCTCAGCTTCTTTTCATCCATTTCCAGACTTATTTTCACTGGTTTTCTGAATGGTTTGAGCTGCTTCTCAAACGTTTGAAATCGTTTTTGAATGCGTAATAACTTCTTCGACACCCGGTCTTCTAATTCAAATCGCGCTGTAAGTTTTGCCATTTATTTACCTCCTTTCTTTGCTTCTTTTTCTAGCATGTCTAGCTTATAGCTGATGAGTCCGAAAAGGAATGCTTTGAATGGTCTTGGTGATTCGTATAACTCAAGGAGTTCAGATGGGGAGTAGTGAAGTTCGTGCATCGCGTAATATAAAAACACGGCTTCTTTATCCCCATCTTTTATTAGTTTTTTGCTGCTTCTTCTAAATCTTCAATTTCATCTTCGAATCCGTTGATTTCGATCGCTTTGTTTAACCAGTTCGCATATTCACCGCCGACTGATAGGACACGTTTTGCTACTTCAACTGGATCTTGTGTGCTGTAGGCTTCTCTTAATTCCTTTGAACGGAAATCTGGATAAATCGTCGATTCAATCGCAATACGTGCATAGAAGCGCTGGCTGTCTAAATCTTTTACACGTCCTCTGCCTTTGACATTTTTGAAGGTTGTGTTTTCTTTTTCCAATTCATCAATACGTTCAGTTGTAATAGCTTTAAAGACAAAAGGAATGACATTCCCTTTTTTATCAACAAAACGCTTAGAAATTGGTACTTTGACTTCTTCCGCTTCTACTGTTTGTCCTGGCATAAAAAATGAAAGATCAAATGTTTGTTTTTCACTCATGTTTAAAAACTCCCTTTGTTATGTTTTTTTGAATGCAAAAAAGCACATCCATTTTTTGAATGTGCTTTCCAATCTTTTCATGTATAATTTAAATTGTACAATTGAACGGCTTGCTCAAGGGCGTCTGGCTCATCCCCAATAGGAAGGGGATGATGCATATGTCAACATTTGAAGCGATTTCCCTTATGCTTTTATTCGGGATGTTTATCTTTACTTTGTTGACGTATATAGATAAAAAATAGACTCCCCCTTGAGCTGTGGAAGGTTAAAGGGAAGTCTACCTAAAGAACCTATTCGATAAGCCAGCCCCTTAAAGGGCCTCATTGTACATTGCCGGGATGTTAGAGCATCCTGGCTTCTTTTTATTTTATGCAAAATGCTTTGCATGTAAACATATTTTAATTAATCGAATACAAGACGTTACCAGACGAAATTAAGACGGCTTCAAGACGGTTGTATTACAACTGCATTATAGCATATTCAGTTGTTATTTTGCTAATTAATTAGCTAATTTCCTTCACTTTTCTTAGAATGTATTCTTCAGCTTTTCAGGCAGATCAAAGTCCTCGAATGTGAAAGGAACTTCTTCTTCAAGCGCCTCTGAATCAACATCTAACCCAGCGATTTTAGCTGAATCAAAGTTGACATCAAATAATGTCACACGCTCAGTGCCACGGCCTGATGATTTATCGTCAATGACAGCTTGAAGAGTGAAATATGGATCTTCTCCTTTTTTCACATAATTGAGCATTAATTGAACGAAACGGGACGTAACTTTATAGAAGGTTGCCGTTCCTGTTCCGTTTGCTCCCGTTGTTTTATGGCCAGTCATTCGGCGGCCCATGACGTTCACTTCTGATTTGTTTTTCTCCACGTTTGCTTCGAAGGTTTTGATAAATGCAAGCTCCTCACCTTCTAAGAAAAGACGACCTTCTTTACCTGAAATTGTATTTTGCGCTTTAAAAGCCATCTTACTTCACCTCCACATTGAAATAGAATTTTTCTGCTGCATCTACTGGTTGAACCGCTAAATCGATGATAAATCCATCACGATCTTCATTGAGGCCGATCACGATATCTGTTTCTGAATTAAAGCCTGTAATGCCGCTGCCATCTTGAAGCTGTGTGAGATACTGGGTAATCAGTGTTTTTACAAGCTGCACACCATCATCTGATGCTGGAATGTCATTTCCATTGGCTTTGCGTAATTTAATCAGATTTTTTAATTCGAATGTTAAATCATTGTTGATCGCATCAAGTACACGAATGATTTTGTTTTTCGCCATTTGCTGGTTCTTTTCAGTTGTGAAGCTTGTCAAGGAGTTAATATCTTTTTCAACACTCACGGTACGATCTCTCGCATCAAAGGTGAAGAGGAACTCCCCTTGTGATAATCGGTATTCTACTTGATCGTTGTCAAGGCGTTCTAATGTATCGACTGCTCCTTCGTATTCAACAAAGGTCAGTGACTGATTAAAGTTTGCCCCGGCACTTGCCCCTGCGACCCATGCTGTTGTTTGAGCAGGTGTTAGTTCTGTTCCATCTTCGAGTACAACACCGCTTGTCACATTGATGATTCCTTCTTGGTCAGCTGCATAATTCGCCACAACCCCTTGCACCTTACGTCCTTGCTTATCACGTAAACGCTCAATAAATGAAGCGAAGGTTGCTTTTAATTGCTCACTATTATTGACTGGAAGTGCAATGACATCAAAGTATTCTGTTTCTGCTGCTTCTAGGAAAGCTGTATAATCTGCGACACTTGCCACGCCGTTTTTCCCGCCTTTTAGTGTCACGCCAGCTGTAATGACGACTGCACCTTCACCAGAAAATTGAACGTATTTGTTTTTCACAAGGTCTTTGACATCAGTAACGACCTGTTTATCCACAATATCTGTTCCAAGATAAGTGATAACATCGCGTTTTGTGCTATCAAGTACATTTTCTGCGACTTGTACTGTAATCTCATTTCCTTTTTGGCCGCCATAATTTGCTGTGACGACAAAGTTTTCAGCAATTTCGGCTTTGGCCGGTTCTCCTTCATTTAGGCGGTAAAGCAAGACCGTTTGCGCTTTTTTCTTTGCTTCACGGAAAAGAAGAAGTGACTTTTCATCAATGTTGAGTCCAACCTTTTTATTTAAATCTTCCATATTTGAAACGGAAATAAAGGTTTTTGGCTCTCCCCAGCTCATCACAAGGGGAAGTGCCACCGTACCTCGATCCCCTAAAGTAATTCGCTGCTCTGCTGTTGTTTTAAAATTAAAGTAAATGCCAGGACGCTTTTTCTCTGTACCTGGTGTAAATGTGCCTCCGTTCATCCTTTAAACCTCCTTGGACAAAAAAGCATCAATGTGCTTTTTCGCTTCTGTTTTTGTAATTGGTTGATGTTTGATATAAAAAAGAGCACCTTCAAGGATTTCTGGTTTGACCCCAAAAAGATCCTTACTGTGCTCCTTTAAGGCTTCAAATGAAAAGCCAAATTCTTTTTCTTCGCCGGCTGTTTGAGCGGGCTGTGCATTTTTAGTCTTGCTCACGTTTGATCACCCCATCTGAAAAGTTGATATCTTCAAGGCTTGCCTGTTTGTCCCGGTTGTACCAATAGCTGCTATTCCACGTCAGGACAATCGCTGCTACGCCTTGATCTATCATTCTTGTTTCCACTCTTTTTATGCGGACATAATCATCAAGCACCTCTCCGTCTTCACTCATCATCTGAATGATTTGACGATCAGCAAGCAATGCATCAACGATTGTTTCTGCCGCATCATGTGCTTTTTCTGTATCAATATGAAAGACTTTCACTTGCAGCGAATAAGATTTCATAAAGGTAGAAACCGTATCTGGACCACTGATCACTGTCACAGGCGGCACGTAAACGGATGGCACTTGAAAGCGTTCTGGCAAAAGACGATCATACATTGTCACAGGAAAGTGTGTGTAGATATAATGCATGATTGCCCCGACTTCTTGATTCATTCCATCACCTCCCAAAATGTCGATCGAACCAGCTTTGCAGCTTTCGATCCAGCGACTGTTCAAACATTTGCTCATAGAGCATGATAGCATGATCCCAGTAGCCATTGCCTTCAATCCATTGAGAGGCAAGCATCATTCCTGTACTTGCATTCGGATCATATTCAAAGCGGCTGCCAGTCCATCTGCCAGGCACCCATCTTCGCTCTCCACTTGAAGAAGTGGCATGTCCGTCATTAACATAGGAGGCATATTCAAGCTGCGTTCCCACTTCAAGTGTGAGACCGCCTTTTGACATGAGAAAATGATTCTCCTTGTCGCCTTGTATAAAGGATCTTAGAAGCCGTCCTGTATCAACAGCATTCTCCTTGATCAATTCATCTTGAATGATGTCTAAAAGCTGTAAGCCCATGTCCTCTAGCCATTCTTGATATTCTGCCTTTAAGCCGCCATCACACGCTGACTGCAGCTGTGAAAGCAGCCGGTCAAGTCCATCAATTTTCATAGATTTTCCTTCCTGACTGCCATCACTTCGATGTGATGATTTTTCACTTTTTTAGGCTGCTGTAATTTGAGTGACACGCCATTCCACACCATTTTGTCATGCAGGCGAATATCACTTTTTAAAGGAAAATGGACGAGATAAGATTGATAAATGACTGTATTTGGCTCTTCTTGCACAAGTGACTGGTTCTTTTCTATGACATAACAAGCTAGATCGGTCAGGCTGGGAGCGTCGGGATAGGAAAGTGTCATTTGTAAATCATCAGCTGGAATTCCAAATTTCCCGCGGGCAGACTCCTTATGTTCAAGGTGAAAAAGATCACAGCGATCTGTTAATAGAGATTGATAACTCATAATGATCTCACCTTTAGTTTGGCACTGCCGGCAGTTAATGTTGGTTCAATGTAATCTACTAGCAGGGCATATACATAGGGTCTGCCTTTCACTTGATCAGCTGCCTTCGCATATGAATAATCGCCCATTTTCTCTGCCGTAAAGCCTTTCATCATAGATTCATCATCATTCAGCATGGCAAAATATTGGGCCATTTTTAATAATGCGATTCTTGCTTTTTCAGGGAGAGGCTGATATTTTATGCTTGTGAAATCGTGACCTACGATCTGAAATACCGCAGCTTCTGCTTCGATAATATCTGCTGTCAGTCTTTCTACAGATCGATTTTTCACACGATCAAATACAGAATAGGCCTGCAGTTCTTCAGCAGAAATGATCATGGTCTGCCGTCACCTACTCTTTCACTTTCATCACTTTTGCTACAGCATCCTCTTCCTCAAATTTGCTGTCTAGCTTCGCTGTGAGGACAATAATAAATTTACGGCTGCGAATATCTTTTTCTACTTCAATTCGAATATTTCGAGAGAAACCTACAATAATATTTTTAGGATGTGTCAGCAAAATATCTGATACGTCTGTTCCCGCTTCGTCATATGGCTGCATATTGGCAAGACCTTTGACCGGCACACCGAATGCAGAAGAAAGTCCGCCTTGAATGGCCGCATCTCCAAGGCCCGTCTGACGGTTTGCTACTTGATCCTTCCACTCAACTTCTAAGCTTGGGGATGTGTAGAAACGGAAATCCTGAGGGACGCGTAAATATTTTGACGGCATTGCTTTATAAGCTTGCTTAAACATTTGTCGGCTGATTTCCGCTCCATTTGCATCTACGATATGAGATACTGCTTGTTTTCTCACGCCATCCATTTGAGCTAAAAATGGATCTGCTGAAGTCGTATCGCCATTGACGATGAGCTCTTCAATGTCAACGGCTGCTCGTTCAGCGAGCATTTGCATAATCGTCTGCTGAATGCCGTCTTTCTCAATATTGTTTTCAATGCTGTCGTAGGTCATGTGGATCTCTGCAATGACCTCTTTCGCATTTAGCTGGACAGTGCTTGTCGCTGGGACAACACGGTCTTTTGCATCAAGCGCTTTGCCTTCTTCTGCTGGGCGCAAAATACGCTGGCCAAAGCCGATTTTTTCGATTTTTTGTGAATCACTTTCCATCGGAATGATACGTGCATCATTTAAAACGGTTGGTGTATTTTGCATCATTCTAATGAATGTGTTGGATTGGGTTGCGTTCATGAGACCGCCGGTTTTTAAGCTGGCAAGTGTCATTTCGGCCTTGCGAATCAACTCTTGATTTCTCACACTGTTTCCTCCTTATTTAGGCTTATAGTAAGCCATCCCATATGGGCTTTGTACTGTCGTTTTGTGTATCATGGATTGTTTGTTTTGACATGCCGCGCGCTTTTTCAAGCATGTGAATCCGCTCTGAAATAGGCAAAAGCTGCTGCTGAAGCACTTGCTCAAGCGCAGCTTTTTCTCTGCTGGCTGATTTCTCTAAAGAAGAAAGCTGATGACGAATTGGTGCTACGACTTGCTCAAGCACCTTTTGGACAGGTTCTTCCCCAGTTTGATCTGTTTCCTGCTGTTCAGCATGCTGTAAGACGTTTTCGATGGCCATTTTTGCTTTTTCAAGCTCTCGTACTTGCTCCGTCGTCAAAGCGGCGTCTTGTTTTTGTACGGAGGCTGGCCTTTCACCAATCGTTTGAAGCACATCTTCTGTCTTCAAAATCTCCTGCACGATTGGCAGCAATTGCTCAAGCGCTGATCTTACACCCGCCTCATCACCATCACTTGACTGTAAGGTTTCCAGCAGGTGGTCTAAAACGCTCCAAAATTGTTGTGACATGTTTGCACCTTCCTCTTTCAAAAAGAAATTTTTCAGCAAAGAAAAAAGCCCTCTCTCATTCGTGCTTTGAGATAGGAGCTGATCTTGTTCTTCTATTGCTACGATGTCCGCCGTTCCTGCCATTGAATATCCTGTAATGTGACCTTTCTGAATTTGATCCCAAATCTCTTGGGAAGCCTTTGTTACAAGCACCCAAGATCCTTTTCGAATCAGCTCACCGCCTACTTCAAAATCAGCTGGTGCAATGTATGATTCAACCACTTCTCCAACACCATGTTGAAAATCATGCTGCTTGTCAATGTGGCGGGCATCTTTCATAAAACCATGTGCTGCTCTTTCAATTTCTTTGGCAGACATAAAGTCTTGGTGTGCATCAGGTGTATTCGGTTCATACACGACACCATACACAAGGCGATGAGCATCTTCTGCCTTTGTCAGCACACTGACCTCTTTTTGAAAGACAGGCTGGCTTTTCTTTGCCTTCATCAAAAAGAATTTCTTTTTGTTCGCGGCTCTGTCCACGTAGGAAACATGCGTAATTTTTGCGTTTTTTAATTCTCTTGGCATATGTTCACCCCCTTTCAAGAAAGCGCACGCGCTTCGGTTTATTCTTTCAACTGATCTGGCTCTCGTTGAGGCTGTAGTTCAGCTGATGTCATGCGGCTTTCTAAAGGTCTGTGATAGAGATCATCTGGCCATTCCTCTAACGTTTTCCCAAGGATACGTCCCGCGAGATCTCGTAAATCGTTAGGTGACACTGCCCCAGCCTGAATAAATGGTGTCAGAACCTTGGCAATCTCTAATGGGTCTCTAAAGTCAGGACCATTTAATAGGAAACGGACATGCCAAATATCAAGATCCGGCAGGAAAAGGGTATTGAGTTTCCCTGTGATGAGATACCGTTCAGGCTGAAATACCTGCTCCTCTGTAGTTTTCCGCGCCGTATCGGCTGTCGCTTTGTTATAGTCCTGAGACTCACCTGTGTAAATAGGCGGCAGGCGAAAAGCAGAGCGGATTTTGTTCCTTGTTTTTTCATCGTATTCTAAAAAGAGTGCATCTTCTTGCAAGATCTCAGCTAGGGATTTGAAGTTCACTTTGACATTTGAGACATCTTCTTCTCCAGTTAATCCTTTTTCCGTCGGCAGACCTTCGACTTCAAGCAATAGAAACTTATGTGCATGATCAGAGCCTTCAATATCGTCCATATAATCTTGAAGCTGCTGATAGGATGACTCAGACAGCATTCCATTTTCGACAATGATGGCACCAGGTACGTGCCGCCCTTGTTTAAAATAAAGGTAGTTCAGCTCTTCTGCCTTGCGTGCCCCATACATATTGACGATGTTGCCAATCCAGCGGGGAATCCCATACGTTCCACTGCCGATTTTAAAATGAATCACTTCTGTTGCGCGCAGCGGTTCTGGGGTGGTGTCATCGTATTTACCTGTTTCACAATGTAAAATGCGCGGATCACCGTACTCCTTGAAGAAGACTTTCTTTTCATTGATCACCTGCACATATTTACGGAATCGCTTCTTTCGATTCATTGTTTTCAATTCGCCGTTTTCTGTATACCGAAATTCGACGTCGACTGGCTCACTCAGCTTGCAAATGCGGATATGGAGCGCATCTAAATACTCGATTCCTGCCGGCTTTCCCTGGCCATCTCGGAGAACTTCTAAAAAACCATTCCCTGTTTTCTCCCGGTCTTCGATGACATAGCCAAGCACCACATCAGCAGACTCATCATAGTTCATGTATTTCGTAAACTCTTCAAGTCTTGTCCATTCCTTCTCTGCGGCCTTCTTTTTTGCCGGTTTCACGCCTTCTGCATTAAAGTCAAAGGCATATTCTACACCAAATCCAAAGCCTAGAATATTGGTCTTATACGCATCAATACATTGCTGAAGAATGGTTGAATATTCTGCCATACTTTTTAATTCGTTGATATTGTAAGGCGGGGGAACAATGTCATCCTTTTCGTAGGAAAATTCATCTGCATACATTTGTTTTGTATGATCAGACATATTTGCCTTCATAATGGTTGCTTTCAATTGTTTCATTGTATGGACCTCCTCTCTCTGTTTGGACGGACACGCTCCGAGGCAGTCTGTTTCAAATCTGTCACTTCATAATCATCCAGCGCATACCAGATGGCTGATAATGTGTGTGGATCGATTTGAAATTCATCTTCCTCTAGACGTCCATCCTTATCTGCCTTATAGGTTAGTGATTGAAGTTCATAGATGGTATATGGACATGCATCAGAACAAATAATCTTCTTAAACCGTTTGATCTTTTTTGTATACTGCAAACGTGAGCCTTGGAACTTATGTGCCGCCACCATTTGAAAGCCGCGCTGCCGAAAATAGTGAATGGTTTTAGGTTCGGCTGCATCGGCTTTAATCAGTTCCTTTGATTCAATAAACTCTTTCAGGTCATTAGCTGTTTCATCATCCGTTTTTCCGCGGTCGTAATATTCCCAATAAATATATAAGTACTTTTTTTCATGATCGACAGCTAACTGAATGAGCGCATTGTACGATTCAACAAATCCAAAATCCATGCCCGCTCGTTTCAGCGGTCTGTCAATCTGCTGAATGGCTTCTAATACATCAGAATGGCTTCTCACCTCAAATTGAGGAAAAACCTTTGTGCCATTAATGCCGAAATATCCCTTCCTCGCAATGCGATACAGGTCTGGGTCATACTCTTTCAGCTCATCCAGCTGCTTCACGTAGCTTTTAGGAAGGAATAGATTATCTTCTGCCGTGGAGTGATGATAGTACGTATCCTTGATAACAACAGTTCGCTTTTTGTATAAGGTTTCATCATCTAAAACAAAACGCTTCAGCTGTTCATCTCGAAAAAAATGTCTATACGTCCAATTATCCTGACCAACAGGATTGGTCGATAACATCATATAAAGCGGTAAGGATGGATGCCTTAGCCTTCCAAGCAGCTCTTTAAAGCCTTCATAAGAAACCTCTGAACATTCCTCAATCCAAATGATCGAGATGTTGTTGATTGATTTCAATTTTTCAGGTTTGTCCAGCCCTTTAAATAAGATGCTGCTGCCGTTTCGAAACGTCAGTGCAAGCGGCGAACTTCGGCACTTCACCACATGGTCGATGCCGAGGTCGCTGACGATCTCTTGTAATAAAGAAAAGGTTGATTCGCGGTGCGTATCATACACTTCTCGAATGACAAGTGCTGTCCGCTTTTCTTCCAGCAGCTTTAAGACGAGCTTTAAAGCAATGTGATAGCTTTTAGAGGAGCCATAGCCTCCAACTAAAAATTGAAACTTTTGATTCCAATCGAATAGAAAGTGTTCAAAGTGAGGATTGACTTCTTTTTCAATCAATGGCGTCATGAGTCGTCCTCTTTTCGCTTGATCATGATTTGAAGATCTTCCTCTTTTTCTTCACGCACTGCTTTTTTTGTTTTTTCGATCGTCAGTTCAATTTGTTTCAGCCTTAATCTTCGTTCATCCTTCGCATGTGCGAGCTCTTCAAACTGTTTTATTAAACGCCTGAGTTCACCCATTGCACGGGATTGTGCATTTAAAAACGTCGCATGCCGATCCCATGAAAATTGAAACGAATATTCTTCTGACGTGATGTCTAGTTCTGGCTGAATGCCTTCTCCTGTTTCTTCTAATGAAGAAGGCATGTATGCCGCCTTTTTCCGCTCTTTGATCATATCCTCTTGATCTGCTACATACATGATTCGCTGCGCCCGAATAATGGCTGCATATTGAATTTGAATTTGATCCCAGATTAAATCAAGCGATGTGCGTCCATCCATTTTCTCCATGATTTCAATCGTTTCATCTGAAAGAAATTGATTGAAGATCGAGTGTGCTTGCTTAGACGAAGTTTTTTGTCTTTGCCATCCGTATCGCCTTTTCCACGATTTGACGGTATGGATCGAGACATTGTAATGATCAGCAATTTGCTGGTACGTCATCCCCTTCATATAATCCTGCTTGGCCTCTATCCGTTTATCTTTCATTTACATTCACCTGCCGCCTCCTTTTAATTCGAATGATTCCCTCTGAAGGAATCATTTGTGTAGGGCTAGCAAACATTCGTTTGGTCTTTCTAACTATAGGTGGCAACTGTAAGACAAGCTTTAGCTGATTTATTTTGGATAGAAAAAACGCCTATTCAGCAGCTCTGAATAGGCGTTTTTGTACTTTTTTGGACATCTTCGTCCGCGCTCTTTCCATATGTTTTTGCACAGTTCCTTTTTTGACATCCAGCATGACCGCAATCTCACTAAACGATAATCCTTGTGTTGTGTGCATAAAGAATACGTCCTTTTCTCGATCTGTTAAGACAGACAAAGCTTCATCAATTCGTTTTTTGTCTCTCTCACTGACTTCTCTTTCTTTCTCTTGAATAAGGGTATATTCATGTGATAAAGCCTCTAACACTTCTGGATTTGCAAGAATCGTGCGCTGATAGACTGAACGTCTGTCTAACCCTCTGCGCGCACCTGGCTCTCTTCCGATTTGTAGCCATTCTACTACGTATTCTAGATCGCTCACCATACTGGCGATCATTTTTTTATCATGCTTGTCTTGAACGGACAGCTGATGTTCTTCTTTTTCTTTAAATGGTTCATATTGTTTTCTAGCATTCTTTAAGGCTCTTTTATATTCAATGAGTAAATCTTGCATATTGGCTCTCTCCCTTTTTTAAGAAAATAAAAAACGGACACCAATCAGGTCCCCTTTTAACAGGGTCTTGATCAGTGTCCGCAGGCTTTCCGTCTTGGACATATTATGATTTGATGTGTTTAGTCAGTTAGCTGATTTTAAAACCAATCTCGTGATCTACTCTTGCAAAATGACCTTTTGCCGTTTGAATAATGGTTTTTCCATGTTCAGGTACATCCATTTGATAAGCCGTTCCTACATTTCCATCTAACACGATGACTTGAATTTTTCCTTTTTCCATCTCACCGACAAATGTTTGGTTATCTTGAATGACTAGTTGTTTTGGCTCGTTCATATGCTTGTCTCCTTTTTTGGTGATGGCCTCGTGCCACCACCTACCGTATTGATAATGATTTCAACTCTTTCACACATACTATAAAACTGGGAAACTCTTAAATCGACAATCTGCAGAGGGACTTGATCGGCTATAGAATGAAGTGCTTCTTGAATATGCTGTAGACTTGGCTGTAAGATGCTGACGTGTATCGGGCGTATCAGCCCTTTTTCTGCGTATGTACGCTTTTTTTGGCAGTCAGCTATGTCAAGCGGCATGTGATCAAATAAACGAATTTCAAGTGATAGTGCACCTTCTAATTTTTGCGGGCATTGTACTTTTGCAGCTGATCGTATTCTTTTCATCAATGTCTCTTTTGTTAACAAATGCTCATGTTCAATGATTAAATGGATGACCATGTTATGATCTCCCATCATCCTCTGCCCACTGGCGGATGTCTTGTTCGTTTTTACTCGCTTTGAGCAAGCATTTCAAAAATGTCATGATTTGCTTCCATCGTTTCACGTCGCCCTGATTCCTCCTTTTTTGTCATCGACTTAGCTTTCAGGAGGGTCATATATGTCTCTTTCTCTTCTGCTGTGGCAAAAACAAACATCGGTTTCTGTTGAAAAAAGGCGATCCAGCCGCCAGCTTGGTCTAAACAAAGCTGCGCTTCTTTTCTAGCATCAAACATCAGCTGATGTCTCATCTTCTTCAGATCCCTCCAAACTGTCATCAATTTCTGTTTGGTATCCATATCGTTTCATGTCATATGACCAGTAGCTTTTTGGATAACCAAAGTCACTCATCTGTGTCACCATTGGATGTTCAATATTCACTCTGCTCGTCTCTCCTTTTCTAAGAACTGATCTTCTTCTAGGAAATTACTCTTTTTGTGTAACTTTTGACCAAAAAAAAGCTCTTGAACTCCGGTATTCAGCAGATCTGCAATATGCTTTGCTATTTCTAAGCTAGGCTTTGTTCTGCCCATTTCGATATTCGCATAGCCGCTTGTGTACTTATATCCCAATTTTTTCGCCATATAGGTTTGTGTTTTTCCTTGCAATATGCGCTCTTCTCGTAAATTTTCAAGTTTCATCTTTCCACCTCTTACTCAATATGTGTAAGTTATATTCATTATGATAATATACACAAAACGAGTAAGTCAACCATATTTTTATTCTTTTTGTGTATTTATTTATCTTTTCCGTGTAATTCATGATAAAATTTACTCATAACATGAAAAAAGGTGTTTCTGATGGATAATTTGACTGGGAAGATTTTAACTGAATTAAGAGAGAAGCATGGATGGAGCAAGTCAACAGTTGCTAAAAAACTCGGATTAAAGGCGATGTCCACTTATGCAAACTGGGAATACGGCTTGAGAAAGCCTGACGGTGAAATGATTGTGAAAATTGCTGAGTTATATGGGGTCTCAACCGATTATCTTCTCACAGGTAAGGACAAAAGCAGGCCCGATGACGATCTTGCTGACGATCCTGATTTGCAAATTGCGTTTAAAGCCGCCTCAGATTTTTCCGAAGAAGCACGAAGACAAACCATCGATTTTATTAACTACATTAGAGAGAAAGAGAAGCAAAAAGGCCGTCAGCCAAAAAAGCGAGACGACCATTGATCATCTCTTTTCATCTGCTTTACGCTGGGGCGAACCCAGCTTTTTTTATACCTTCTTTTCCCCTAAAAAAAGAAATAGCATATGAATAAAAAATCATGTCTTTCCCAACAAATATATGACAATTTTCTCCATAATTACTCTTTTTTCACATAATTAATTTGACATATAATTCTATTAATATTAATATATGTATATACCAAAAAAAGGAGTGTTACCGATGAAAAAATTCATGAAAGTCTGTACATTGTCTTTAGTTGCTTTAGGTGCTCTTACGTTCTCCCAAACTGAAGGTGCTCATGCAGCTGCACAGCCAAAAGAACCAGTCTTAGCAAAAGCTCCTATTATGAATAAAGTAATTACGATCGACCGTAAAGTTAAGGTAGGATGGTCTGGTGCTTTTTCAATTCCAATCAGTAAAATAACTTTGTCCGGTAGTACAGATGCTGTTGAACTGAAACAAACTGCTCCAAATTTCACTTGGGTTTACTTTGTAAAACCTGGCTTTGTTAAAATATCTTATCTAAATTCAGATGGTGAACTTGTAGTTAACAACTATACAATTACCTACTAAAACTCTTTTAAATTTATTAAACTCAAGGCGATGATATCATATCATCGCCTTTAATAATGGACAATCCTCTAAAACCAGCTAGACATTCAATTCTTGCTATAGACCAACCAATATGTTAACTTTTTAATATAATAAGTTTACATATTAAGGGGCTGATGATGATAAAACACATATCTTTTTCTTGGGAAGCGATAGCGGAGAAGGCCATGAAAAATGAACCGATCACGGTGCAAGAGGGTTTAGACATTCTTGAAGCTGACGATAGTGAATTGTTACCTATTATGCATGCAGCCTATCAAGTGCGATTTCATTTTTTTCAAAAAAAGGTGAAATTAAATATGATTTTTAACGCAAAAAGTGGATATTGCCCTGAGAACTGTGGATATTGTTCACAGTCGATGATTTCAAAAGCACCGGTTGAAAGATATACAATGCTTGATCAAAAGACCATTGTAGCTGGTGCGCGTGAGGCTCTCAAAAGAAAAGCCGGGACTTATTGTATTGTGGCAAGCGGGAGAGCGCCTTCTCATAGGGAATTAGATGAAGTCACAGCAGCAGTCAAGGAGATCACTGAAACGACGCCTTTGAAGGTGTGTGCCTGTCTTGGGTTATTAAACGAAGACAAAGCGAAGCGGCTGAAGGAAGCGGGTGTTCATCGGTATAATCACAATATCAATACACATCATGATCATCATGCTCACATTACGACAACTCATACATACGATGACCGCGTGTCGACCATCGAGCAGGTCAAACAGTCTGGCATGTCACCTTGCTCAGGGGTCATTATTGGAATGGGTGAAACCAATCAGCAAATCGTAGAAATGGCTTTAGCGCTCAGAGCACTTGATGCGGATTCAATTCCAGTCAACTTTCTTCATGCCATCGAGGGAACACCGCTTGAACATCAAGAACGGACACATCCGATCAAAGCATTGAAAGTGCTGGCAATGATGAGATTTGTCAATCCAACAAAGGAAATTCGGGTATCCGGAGGTAGAGAGTTTAATTTACGGACACTCCAGCCACTCGCACTTTATGCGGCAAACTCGATTTTCGTTGGTGATTATTTAACAACAAAAGGCCAGCAAGTCCAAACGGATCATCACATCATTGAAGATTTAGGGTTTGAAATAGAAGAATGTGCGTTATAAAAAAGTCTGCCGATTCACCGGCAGACTTCTAAGATTAGAATCTTTTATGAAAATCGACAGTTCCGCTTCCATCTTCTCGGTCAAAGCTGCCAACAAACGTCCAGTTAATATATCCACCGTCACCATTGTTGACAAACGTACCATCTTCAAATACCCAAATACCAAACGTAATACCGTCATATTCAACACTATCATAGTAGACAACATTGTTCAGACCGCTAAAGTCGTGATCTTGGCTTAAGTTTTGGACAACTACGTTGTAGTTTTGACCTGCTTCATAGAACGCACTATATGCCGCATTTTTTACGAATCCATCACGATTTTGAGATGATTTTACTGCTTGTTCAATTTTATCGGCAATGGCTACTGGATCAATAGAGACACTTCCATCAACACCTGTTGTTGTAGCAGCTTCAGCCGTTTGACCAAAAGTCGTAAGAGATAGAGGGGCAGCAATCATTGACGTAGCGATGACAGAACCAACAAACATTTTACTTGTTTTTCTCATATTTTCTAACTCCTCCTTTAATTGGTATGTTTATGTACTACCCCTTTATCTGTCACTTAAACACTAATTTATGAAAAAAATTCTTATTCTACCAATTAAGAGGGTGTTTTTACTGTTTAATTAGGCGAAATAACAAAGAAACTACTCTTTATAAAAGAGTAGTTTCCAGTATTACATGAACAGGATAAATAAAATCACACCTAGGATAATTCGGTATATCGCAAAAGGCACCAGTTTGATTTTATTGATCAGTTTTAGGAAGAATCGAACTACAAAGAGAGCCACAACAAACGCACTCACAAAACCGACGATAAAGAATGGCAGCATGTCTGTTGTTAAATATTCGGCATTTTTCAAAAGGGTTAACAGGCTTGCTCCCGCCATAATCGGCATCGCCATGATAAATGTAAAGTCTGCCGCAGCACGGTGATTCAAACCAAGAATAACCCCGCCTGCGATCGTCGAACCTGAGCGCGAGAAGCCTGGCCATAATGCCAAACATTGAAACAGTCCAATATAAAGCGCCTGTCTGTATGTCATGTTATCGACAGAGCTTGTATCTGTTTTCCGTTTATTGATCCAGTCAGCGACAAGCATCAGCACTGCCCCTAAAATCAAACCGACAGCGACCGTTCTGACGTCAAATAAGTATTTATCAATATAATCTTCAAATAAGAATCCTAAAATGACGGCTGGAACAAGTCCAACAGCAATTTGGGCGATGGTCAGCTTATGCCCGCTGCGCTTTTGTTCTTCGGTGATATTTTTCTTTAAGCCCAATAAGTTTAAAATACGATCTTTAAACACGATCATGACAGCTAAAATAGAGCCTAACTGAATCACGACTTTAAATGTGTTAGCCGCTTCTGGCGTAATTATTTCCTTTGATTTTAACCAAAGATCATCGACAATGATCATGTGACCTGTAGATGAAACAGGTGCATACTCTGTTAATCCTTCGACAATTCCTAAAACCAGTGCCACGAATAAATCCCATAGATTCATGATTTTCTTTCCTTTCAATTCTGATCTTTTGAACACGCCAAACATCTATGTCCACATAAAGACAAGCTTCCTTTATCGAAAGCTCGTCTTTATGATACTATATTTTTTTCAAAAAAAGATTATGACATCAAACCTTTTCTTCTTTATACAAATTGGACCGCATTTTGAACCAATCAAACAAGTGGGTTGTGATGACCTTCAGAACGGCATACGTCGGAATAGCGACAATGATGCCGATTACGCTGAACAATTTACCAGCTGTTAATAGAACAAAAATAATCGTAATTGGGTGAATATGAAGGTTTTTCCCCATCACCTGAGGAGAAATGAATTTCCCTTCTATGAGCTGAACCACTGTCCAGACAATAATGAGTTTTAACAGCATCACTGGTGACGTCACAAGTGCAATCACAATCGCTGGTGTAATCGCAATTGTTGGACCAAGGTAAGGCACTACGCTTGTACATGCCGCAATGATAGCGAGCAGCAGCGCATAGTCAAGTCCAATAATCATATAGCCGATTAACAGAAGAACACCGATACAGAAGCTGACAATAATCTGTCCGCGAATATACGAGCTCAGACGGTGGTTCATTTCGTGAAGCACGATATGTGTATGTTCTCTCATTTTATTTGGAATGAATTTCAAGAAATAGTCAGGCAGCTTTTTGCCGTCTTTTAATAGATAAAACAGGATGAACGGCACAGTCACGATCGAGATGATAACTTCTGTGAGCGCCCCTAAGAATGTTCCTACACCGGTAAAGGTGCTTTCCAAAATCTTCGTCGCTTGACTAGATGCTTTACTTACCAATTCAGACACATTAAAGTTCATCGTTTTTTGCACTTGATTAATAAAGTTACTTCCTGTTAATTGTCTAATTTGATCTTCTACCGTATCGACGTATTTCGGAAGATTATGAAATAGACTCATGGTTTGAGCTTGTAAAAAAGGAATAATAGACACGATGGTCACTGTAATAATCCCAATAATGACAATATATAAAAGCAAAATGGAATAGATCCGCTTGATTCTTGCTTTCTCTAACAAGTTGACAATTGGATTTAATAAATAATACACGACCCCCGTTAAAATAATTGGTAAGGCAATGGTTTTGACGAGTACAATGAGCGGTGTGAAAATAAATGATGTTTTCATGAAAACAAGGATATTCAATCCGATTAATAGCAGGACGAGTAAAAAGAGAACAAACTTGTTATCAAGAAAAAATTTTCTAAATCGACTGCTCCACATTTGCATAGAATTCATATCGTTCCTCCAAACACGGGCTATTTTATGAGTAAATTGTACACTACTTGATCATGATATGGTGATCATTGTTTCAGCTTTTTTTCCCATTTTGCAATAGACATCGCCCATACAATGAGAATCGGCTGTCCAATAAGTCTTATCCATAGCAAAGCTTGTTCTGTATTTTCTTGACCTGGAAATGGTATTCCCTCACGTGCAGCAAATAAGTTTGCCGGGAAAATGAGTACAAGATAGACAGCAATGAATTTTGCCGCTGCAATCCTGGAATTCGGCAAAAGCAGCAGCACGGCCAGCAGCCATTCAAGACATGCAGTCGCATAGACCATTACATATGGAAATGGCCAGCCTGGCATCATGCGGGCAAAGCCACTCGGCTCTATCACATGAAAAATACCAGCCGTTATGAATAAAAGCGCAAAGGTGTATGTACTTCCTATATGCAGGACGCGCTTCATGTTTCCTCCTCTCCCTTCTATCCAGAGTATTACCCGAAGAAGGAAGAAACTACCCACTTTTCGTACATTTATATCCTTTATGTAAGACGCATCAGCCTATATAAAGGTTTCATCCGCTTTTCAATAAAAAGAATATTCTTTCATACAAACGCTTTCAAAGCATGTATAATCAGAGGAAAGCAGAAGGAGGGAATCACATGATTCGATTTGCTGTCATCGGAACGAACTGGATTACAGATCGGTTCTTACAAGCTGGTGAAGGAATCGCTGATTTTACATGTACAGCCGTCTATTCACGATCCGCTGAAAAAGGACAGGCCTTTGCCGAAAAATACGGGATTGAGACGGTTTTTACGAACTTACAACAAATGGCGGAAAGTGATACGTTCGATGCCGTGTATATTGCGAGTCCAAATGCCCTTCATAAAGAGCAAGCCATGTTGATGATGGAGCATCAAAAGCATGTTTTATGCGAAAAACCATTTGCCTCTCATCGAAAAGAAGTGGAAGAAATGATTGCCGCAGCAAAAAAACATCAAGTGTGTTTGATGGAAGCGATGAAAACGACATTTCTGCCAAACTTTCTGCAAATCAAACAGCACCTTGATCAGCTTGGACCTATCAGGCAAGTGGTCGCGCATTACTGTAAATATTCCTCAAGATACGATGCCTATCGAAATGGCGAGCTTCCAAATGCCTTTAAGCCGGAGTTATCCAATGGTTCGTTAATGGATATCGGGGTGTACCTCGTTTACCCAGTCATATCCTTATTTGGTCTGCCGAATGAAATCACCGCGAGAGGCTATAAGCTTTCTTCTGGTGTGGATGGTAATGGTTCAGTCCTTTTACAGTATGACGGGCATCAAGCACTTCTTTTTCATTCTAAAATTTCAACGTCTCATTTATCGGCTGAAATTCAAGGCGAGGATGCCACGATGGTGATTGATCAATTCCACCGGCCTTCACGAATCACGATACATGACCGTGACGGACATCAAACTGACATCTCGCTCAAAGATGATCAGCCAGCTATGTCTTATGAAATCAATCATTTTATTGAATGTATTCAGCAGGGAATGGGGCAGTCCCCGGTCAATACATTTGCGTTATCTGTTCAAACCATGTCCGTCATGGACGAAGCAAGAAGACAAATGGGCGTAATGTATCCTGCCGACAGACAAAATGTATAGGGCATGAAATGATGAACAAAGGGCGAATGATTTATTTGTTCGCCCTTTGTTTTTTACGTTTCGTGTCAGTCGCTTATTTTGCCGCTAACACATCCGCAAATGCTTTCACATACGGCGGAAGGTCCGGCGGGCGTCTGCTGGAGATGAGGTGGCCATCTGTGACGACTGCCTCATCGAACCAGTCCGCACCAGCATTTGTCATATCATCTTTAATACCAGGTGTACTTGTCACTTGTCTGCCTTTTAGGATTCCTGCTGATATCAGCACCCAGCCTGCATGACAAATCTGCCCAATTGGTTTTGACTTCGCATCAAATGTACGGACGATGTCTAATACTTCTGGATAACGGCGCAGTTTATCAGGCGCCCATCCGCCAGGAACAAGCACAGCATCATAATCATCAGCTTGAATGGAATAAAAATCTGCATCGGATACCGCCGGCACACCATACTTCCCGATGTACTCATGATTTGCTTTTTCACCTACAAGATGGACTGTTGCCCCTTCTTCTCTTAAACGCAGAACCGGATACCACAGCTCTAAATCTTCAAAATCATCACTGACAAACGCAATGACCTTCTTATCTGATAAACGCATACTATCTCTCCTCTTTTTTCAATTTCCTCTATTGTACGAGATGATCTCTTAAAAAGAAAAGCGGTTCCCCTCGAGGAGAACCACTTGACCTTATTCGCTGATCTTGAATTTTTTAATTAAATCGCGTAATTCTTCCGCCATTTGGGAAAGAGTCGTGGATGAAGAACTAATCTCTTCCATCGAAGCAAGCTGCTCTTCAGCAGATGCTGCGATATCTTGGATGCTTGCTGAACTCTCTCTTGATACATCTGCAATTTCATTCACTGCTTTAGAAATTTGCTGAGATCCTTTCGACAGCTCGCGCACCGTTGTATTCATTTCATTCATTCTTGCTGCGATTTCCGCTGTTTGTTCATTTATTTGTGAGAAGCTTTCTTTCGTTTGATCTGTAATTGTAAGACCATTCTTCACTTCTTCATTCACTGCTTTGAACATATTTTGAGATGTTTCAATTTCAGTGACGATTTCATTCACTAGCTTTTCAATCTCTTTTGCTGAATCCGATGATTGAACCGCTAGTTTACGCACTTCTTCGGCAACAACAGAGAAGCCTCTGCCTGACTCGCCTGCCCGTGCTGCTTCAATAGCGGCATTTAGTGCAAGTAAATTCGTTTGATCCGCTATGCCGTTAATCACGCCTAGGATGTTTGTGATATCTTTTGATTTATGCTCTAGTCCGTTGATCACGCCTTCAGCTTCTTTCACTGAATGGTCAATCGTCTTCATTTGGCCGACAGTTTGCTCCACAAGCTGACCGCCTGTTTCTGCAACTGTTTTTGATTGAACAGATGACGATGTGATGACATCAGACGTTTCGGCAACTTCGTTCAGTCCTTCATTCATTTGTTTTAAATGAACTGCGCTTTGCTCCACCATTTCACTTTGATTTTCATTGCCGTTTGAGAATGTTTCAATAGACGATGTAATATGTTCGGTTGCTTTTGTTGTTTGACCTGCGCTTGCCGTTAGTTCTTCAGATGATGAAGCGACATTCTCAACAGATGTTTGTACAGCTTGAATGACGTCTCTTAGGGACTCACTCATTTCATTAAAGCTTGTGCCAAGCTGTCCAAATTCATCTTTTGAGCGGACATCAATTTTTTCTGTCAAATCTCCTTGACTGATCTTCTTCGAAGAAGAGACAAGAGTGGAAAGTGGTTTTGTAATGGAACGGATGATAAAGAAGATCAGAATCCCGCCAATGATAAGCGCGCCTGCTAAAATGATGGCGGCCATATTAAAAACTGGCTGTGCAGCTTCTTCTACTTCACTGACAAACATCGTCCCGACAATCTTCCAGCCAGTCGCCTTGTTTGTCGTGAACTCCATTTGCTTTTCTTTCCCTTCAAACATATAGCTCATAGCTCCGTTATCTTGTGAATACAGTTTTTCTAACCATTCACCACCAGATATTTTTGTTCCCGCTTTTTTATTTGGATGCGCCACATATGTGCGATCTGGACTTCCAATAAAGGCAAAGCCTTGTTTCCCAATATTAATGCTATTGGACTCTTTAACTAGATTCGCAATGTCTAGGTTCATCGCGATGACGCCTGATCCATCCTCTAATTTTTTAGAGATGGTCACCACAAGTGTACCGGTTGAAGCCGTTGCATATGGTGCTGAAACAGACAGCTCACCGTTTTTCGCCCAGCCGTCTTTATACCAATCCCGCTCAGTTGCGACATAATCGGCAGGCATTTTTTGATTAGGATATCTTGAAAACACTTTGCCGTCACTTGAAGCGACAAAAATGCCTTCTGTGTCATCATTCATACTCATGAACTGCTCAAAGCGTCCTTGAATATCGGTCGTTCCTTTTTGCTTGAGCTTTTTCTCCGTGATCCATTTGCTAAAGAAATCGGCTGCGTCTGTTTTCACTTTTACAACTTTCGTAATATTTTTATCTAGCTGCTCTACGTTTTCCTTTGCACTTTGCATAATTTGATCATTTAAGGAGGTGCTTGCCGTATGGTATGAAGAGAATGCCAATACGATGATTGGGCATAAAAGAATAAATAAGAAAGAGAATACAAGCTTTTTTGATATAGATGGCTTTCTGAAATACTGTATGAATTTCATAAAAAAGAAAACTCCTTTTAGTAAGATAGTATATATATCGGAAGTACTACTATGTTCTTTACTTTTTTAACTTATTAAAGTCTAAATAAGTCCAAAATACCCAATTTATATGCATTGAATGGAAAAACACCTGACGTTTTGGCGTCAGGTGCTTCGCTAATGTCTTACATTTTAAATTGTTTAATAAGCTCTCTTAGTTCTTCTGCCATTTCGGATAAAGTGGCAGAGGATGAGCTGATCTCTTCCATAGATGCAAGCTGTTCTTCTGCTGAAGCCGCGATATCTTGGAAGCCTGCTGAGCTTTCTCTTGAGAGTTCTTTGATTTGATTCACCGCATGTGAAATATCGTTTGAGCCGTGCGATAGTTCTTTAGCTGATCCGTTCATTTGTTTCATTTGTTCTGTTATTTCTGATGTTTTATCATTGATTCTCTCAAAACTCACTTTCGTTTCATCTGTAATATTTAAACCAGATTGTACTTCACCTGCTACTTGTTTAAACATTTTCTGCGATTTTTCTATTTCCTCAACAATTTCATTCGTCAGACTTTCAATCTCTTTTGAAGAGCTTCCTGACTGCTCCGCCAGCTTGCGGACTTCTTCTGCGACAACAGAGAAGCCTCTGCCTGCTTCACCTGCTCGTGCGGCTTCAATTGCAGCATTTAAAGCAAGGAGATTCGTTTGATCAGCAATACCGTTGATGACCCCCAGAATGTTTGTAATATCCTTTGATTTCTGCTCTAATCCTGCAATGACAAGCTCTGCTTCTTTTACTGCCTGCTCAATGGTTTGCATTTGACCTGCTGTTTTTTGAACGAGTTCTCCTCCAGCCTGAGCGGTTTTGCCCGATTCAATCGACGATTCCATCATATGAGAAGTCGTGTCGACCATATGCGATAGGCTGCGATCCATTTCGTTTAACTGGACTGAGCTTTTTTCGATCATATCATTTTGATGTTCAGTGCTGTTTGAGAACTGTTCAATAGATGATGTGATATGCTCGGTTGCTTGAGCTGTCTGTCCTGCACTTGCCGTTAACTCTTCAGACGAAGCAGCCACATTTTCAATAGAATTTTGGACAGCTTGAATGACTTGTTTCAGCTTTGCTGACATGTCGTTAAAGCTTTGTGCAAGTTTACCAATTTCATCGTGCGTACGAACTTCAATATGCTGGGTCAAATCACCTTGACTAATTTTTTCAGCCGATTCAGAGAGCTCTATCAGTGGCTTTCGAATCGATTTAATAATAAAATAAATCGCGATTCCGCCAATGGCAATCGCAGCCGCAAGGATGATCATTGTTAAATCGAGCACTGGCTGTGCGGCTTCTTTTACTTCATTCACATACATCGTTCCAGCAAGCTTCCAGCCTGTTGCTTCATTTGTGTCAAAAAACATTTGCTTCGGCTGGCCATTGTATTCATATTCAAAGCTGCCTTCTTTTTTATCATATAGTTTTGAGATGAAGTCACCAGTCAGCTTTGTTCCCGCCTTATCGGTTTTATGGGCCACATAACGCTGATCTGAGGTGGCGATAAACGCATAGCCTTCTTGGCCAATTTTGATGCTGTTTGTATCTTTTACAACCGTATTTAATCGTACATTCACCCCGATCACACCAGATCCATCTGCTAATTGTTCTGATATTGTGATGAGCAGGTCATCTGATGATTTGTCGGCAAAAGGTTCTGAAATGATGAGTTTCTTCTCTCCCATCGATTGCTGAAACCATGGTTCATTTTTTGCGCTCTTTGCATTACCTTTGTGAATCTTGGAATATTCAGTTAGTTTACCATTTCGATCTGCAACAAATACTTCTACTACATCGTCATCTGTTTCCGATAATTGCTCTAATTTCACTTTGAGTAAATCTTTGTTTTTAGCAGTCAATTCTTCCTTTTTGACCGATCTGGATAAATATGAAACAATGTCAATTTTAGGCTGTATATCTTTATTAATGAGTTCGTTTAATTGTTGAACACCATTTGCAGCACTAGACATAATCTCATCATTAAGAGACTTTGATGCCACTTCATAAGAAAATGCAGCCAATACGAGAATTGGCACTAGGAGAATCGCTAAAAATGCAGTAATTAATTTCTTCGACATCGTAAAGTGCTTAAAAAAGTTGATTTTTTTCATGACTCTACTCCTTTTGATTTATGTTTTGTGATCTTTCTCTTCTATTCTTAGGTAATATGAATTATTTTTCAAGGAATAATGTTCAAGAAAAACAAAAATAAGTATAATTACCCATTCCTTTTGATTTATCCAATGAAAAAGAGCCTCTAGCTGGAGGCTCTTTTCTTCCTGTCTATTCAACCTTAAATTTGCTAATTAAATCGCGTAATTCTTCTGCCATCGAAGAGAGAGTGGCAGAGGACGAGCTGATTTCTTCCATTGATGCCAGCTGCTCTTCTGCTGAAGCAGCAATGTCTTGAATATTTGCCGAGCTTTCACGTGATACGTCTGCGATCTCACGAACAGCCTCTGACACATGTGCAGAGCCTTTTGAAAGCTGGACAACGGTTTGATTCATTGTTTGAAGCTGGTTAGAAATTTCTTTTGTCATTTCGAAAATATTGTGGAAGCTTACTTTCGTTTGTTCAGTGAAGCTTAGGCCTGATTGAACTTCTCGATTCACCGCAGTGAATACTTCCTGTGATACGTCGATATCTTGCACGATTTCTTTGATCAAATTCTCAATTTCTTTTGCCGAGTTGGCAGATTGAACAGCCAGTTTTCTTACTTCTTCAGCTACAACGGAGAAGCCTCTGCCAGATTCACCAGCTCTTGCTGCCTCAATTGCTGCATTTAGTGCAAGTAAATTCGTTTGATCGGCAATTCCATTGATGACACCAAGAATTTGGGTAATGTCTTTAGATTTACTTTCAAGCGCACTGATGACGTTCTCTGCCTTTTTCACGGACTGATCAATGACATTCATTTGAGAAGCCGTTTTTTCAACAAGCTGTCCGCCTTCTCCTGCGATATCTGTTGATTTGATCGATGAAGCAGTAATAGATTCGGCCGATTCATTCATATTTTGAAGACCACGGTTCATTTCTTCTAGCTCGACTGAGCTCAATTCGACTTTATCATTTTGACTTTCATTTCCGCTGGAGAATTGTTCAATGGCTAATGTAATATGCTCTGTTGCTTTACTTGTCTGTCCTGCGCTGGCAGTCAGTTCTTCTGATGAAGATGCGACATTTTCGACTGAAGCTTGAACGGCTCCAATGAGAGATCGCAATGAGTCAATCATCGTATTAAAGCCTTTACCAACTTGTCCAATTTCGTCATCTGATTGGATTTGAAGCTTATCGCGTAAATCACCTTCGCTGACTTTTTTCGAGAAGCGGGCAAGATTGGATAATCTTTTTGAAATTGAGCGGACGATAAAGAAAATGAGGGTTCCTGCTACAATGAGTGTGACACTGAATACGATAATGGCTGTATTGAAAACGGGCTTTGCCGCTTCTTCTACCTCAGATACGAGCATCGTTCCACCAATTTTCCAGCCGGTTAATTCATTGGTGACATATGCAACCTTTTTATCTGTTCCTTTGAGGGTATAGCTGCCGCTTCCTTCTTTGTTTTTAAAAATAATACTGGCCAGATTCTCATTGACCTGACTTCCTGACTTTTGGGTTGGATCTGCTAAAACGGTTTTATCTTCCTCCATGATAAAAGCATAGCCTTTTTGCCCAATTTTGATTTCTTTAAGTTTTTGGAGCAGGCTATCAATTTCCATATCAAGACCAATGACTCCTGAACCATCTTTCATCTTTTGGGCAATTGTGATCACCATTTTGCCTGTGGATGCTGCTACATATGGTTTTGTGATGACTTGTTTGCCGTTTTCTGCTTTCAATGCCTCTTGATACCAAGGACGTTCTCTTGGATCGTAGCCATCCGGCATCTTTTGAACTGGATATTGCATAAACAATCCCTTTTCAGAGCCTGCATAGATCGCAGAAACATCTTTTTCATTAATTTTTCCAAATTGCTGTAATTCTTTAATGGTCGCATTTCTATTTTTTTCTTGAAGGTTAGACGCTTTGAGTGAGTCTGCAAACAGTGTCACAGCATCTGCTTTGTTTCCAATATTCTCATTGATTAAAGTATCAAATGCATTGACCTGACTCATCGCACTGCCCATAATCTGTTTGTCTAGCTCTGTCTTTGATGTGAAAAACGCACTAATTGTCAGTGCAACGGTTGGCAGGATTAGGACTACCAAAAAAGCAATGATTAATTTCTTTGAAATGGATGGTTTTTTGAACCATTGGATCATTTTTCCCATTTTAACTTTCCCCCTTTACTTCTCTAAAGTTATTATCGGATGAAAGGTTTATTTTTAGAGACTGGAAATGTCGTTTAAAAATAAAAAAAATACCCAGACAATTCTGGATATTTTTTCATCATTATTTAATTAATTTTAAATTGACTTGTGAGCTCTTTTAGTTCCTCTGCCATGTTGGCAAGTGTCACAGAAGAAGATGTGATTTCTTCCATAGATGCTAGCTGCTCTTCTGCGGAAGCCGCAATGTCCTGAATGTTTGCTGCGCTTTCTCTAGAGACTTGGCGCATCTCCTGCATCGCTTGTGAAACAAGCTTTGAACCGCTCGATAGGTCAATGGCTGTATCGTTTAATTGCGACAGTTTTTTCGACATTCCTTCTGCCGCCTCATAAATGTGCCGGAAGCTTTCTTTTGCTTCTTCTGTCATACCGAGTCCTGCGTTTACTTCTCGATTGACTGCTTTGAACATATCTTGAGATTTAGCAATTTCTAACACAATTTCTTGGATAAGCTTCTCAATTTCTTTCGCTGAATCTGCGGATTGGACAGCTAGTTTTCTCACTTCTTCTGCAACGACGGAGAAGCCGCGTCCCGATTCACCTGCTCTTGCTGCTTCGATTGCTGCATTAAGCGCAAGTAAATTCGTTTGATCCGCAATGCCGTTAATGACATTTAAAATACTCGTAATATCTTTAGACTTGTATTCTAATTCTTTCATGACCTGTTCTGCTTCTTGTACAGATGTATCAATATGTTTCATTTGGCTCGCTGTGCTTTCAACAATTCGTCCGCCTTGACCAGCCGCCTCTGTTGATTGAAGTGAGACGGCAGCCACTTCAGATGAGGTTTGTGACATATCTTGTAATCCTTCGTTCATTGCCACAAGCTGATTCGTACTAGATTCTACTTTCTCGTTTTGTGCTTCATTTCCATTTGAAAATTGTTCAATCGACATCGTGATATGCTCTGTTGCTTGACTCGTTTGGCTGGCACTTGCCGTCAGCTCCTCTGAAGCCGAAGCCACATTGTCGACAGATTGCTGTACAGCACGAATGACGTCACGAAGTGATTCACTCATCTTGCTGAAGCTTCTTGTGAGATCTCCTATCTCATCCTTCGATTTCGTTTCAAGGGTTTCTGTTAAATCCCCTTCACTCACTTTTTCTGAGAAATCAACGAGCCTTCTCAGTCCAATTGTGATCGAGCGAACGATGAAGAAGATAGCGACACCGCCAAGAATAAATGAAGAAATTAAAAGAATAATGGCAGAATTCCAAACTGGCTGTGCTGCTTCTTCTGTTTCTGATACAAACATCGTTCCAGCAATTTTCCAACCTGTTAAATCATTTGTTACAAAAACGATACGTTTTTGTTCTCCTTTATTCTCATAAGTTGATGTTCCTTCTTTGCCGCTGTAAAGGATAGATGAAATATTTTCTGTGACCGTAGATCCTGATTTTTCTTCTGGATGGGCTACAATTTGTTTGTTTTTATTTGCAATAATTGGATACCCTTCTCGTCCAATTTTAATATCTTTTATTTTATCTACAATGTCTTGCACATCAATGTCAATTCCGATCGCTCCCGACCCGTCCTTCAGACGCTGGGCAATCGTGACTACCATGCCGTTTGTTGTAGCAGAGATGTATGGATTGGTGACAACTGGCTCTCCTTTTTCATTCTGCATCGCTTGCTGATACCAATCGCGTGTTGTTGGATCAAAGCCTTTTGGCATGTCTACATTAGGAAACTGAATGAAATCACGATTTTTACTTGCTGCATAAAAACCAACCACATCTTCTTCATTGATTTTGCTGTATATCTCAAGATGCTCATACAGTTCGTCCTGGTTTTTCTTTTTAAAGTCTGCAGCAGTAGATGTTTCAGTAAAAAGTTTCACCGCATTTTCCTTATTCGAAAGCTTTTGCTCGATCATGTCATTCAGTTCATTGACTCTTGCATTTGCTCCGTACATGATTTCATGATCTAGTTCTTCTTTGGCAATCTGATATGAAATCGTACTGAGTGTAATAATGGGCAAGACGAGAACAAGTGTGAATGAAATAATCAATCTTTTAGAAATCGATGGTTTTTTCAACCATTTTATTACACTTTTCATGTTTTTCCTCCTTTTAAACGTTATTTTATATATCGGACGGCTTGATATTATTTTCATGTTTTTCAAATAAAAAGGATGACTTTTTGTTTATTTTCACAAATTGATTCCTTGCCCAAGCACCCTGCATACGCTAATACAAAAGGGGGCGCTTTTCATATGATTATCCTTTCAGGACAGCCAGTGACAAATGAGCAGCTGGCATCGTTTCAGCTAGAAGGACAAAAGCGGATCATTTTGATGCAGTTACAGGCCTCGAATGATACGTTCCGCTATAGGCAAGCATCTGATTTGTTATTTGAAGTCACTTTAAGATCCAACATTATGAATGCTGCAAGAGATTTGAATAAAAGCGGTGCCTCATTTGCCATCTTTCAAAGATCGCGTGCAAATGATGCGTTTTGGCGTGTATCAGAAGCAGGAGCACTAGAGCTGCGCTATCAAGTCGAGCCTTCTAGAGGCATTAAAGACATTTTTGAAAATGGTTCAAAATATGCATTTGAATGTGCAACGGCGATTGTCATTGTGTTTTATATGGGGGTCTTGCAAACAGTAGGCGAGGAGAAGTTTAATCGAAGACTTCGCAGTTTAACACTGTATGACTGGCACTATGATACTTTGTCAATTTATACAGAGCGCGGAAATGATTTTATCTATGGGGATTGCTTATATTTTGAAAATCCAGAGTTTAGCTATCAGCAGTCGCAATGGCGCGGGGAAAATGTGATTTACTTAGGAGAAGATCAATATTACGGTCATGGGCTTGGAATTTTAACAGCGGCAGAAATTATCGACAAACTGAATAAGAGAAGACGGCCAGGTGCGGTTCAATCCGCTTATTTATTACCGCAGACTACCCGGATGGATGTGATTTATCTCAGGCAAATGTTTGGCAGCTAAAAAAAGCCTCTTGTCTATTGGTTATGACAAGGGGCTTTTGTATGCCTTGCGTTTACGATAATTTTGGAGTGTGCCAAGCATCGTGTTAGCAAGGATCTCCATTTCTTCTAAATCTTTTCTTGTGACCGGTGGATCGTGCCGGCTCCATTTCACGTATCGAACAAAATAGTAGTGACGAATGGGCGTAAGGACGGCAGGAGAATGAGGAAAATCATCAAACCAGAATTCAATCTGACCTTTTTTTCGGTAAGAATGTTTTAAGATGTCCATCCGTCACACCACCCGTCATGATTTTATATCTGCGTCAGTTCATGCATGATGTCTTCAACGGTTAAAATCGAGTGAATACGTCCAACGCCCTGTCCTGCCCACAGAGCCATTTGTTCAGGGTTACCGCCGGCAGCGGCTGCTTTTCGCATCGGTGTTGTCCATACATGCTGAACCGGATAAGGAAGAACCCTATCTTCATGCTGGCTTTCATCCTCCATCCACTGATTCACAATGCCTCTCGCTCTTTTCCCAGAAAAAAGCCTTGTCACCCTTGTTTCACTGCCTTCTGCCTGTAAAATGGCCTTCTTGTATACCTCTGCCGCAGCACTTTCCTGGCTGGCTAAAAACCTTGTGCCGATTTGAACCGCATCTGCCCCAAGCGCTAGCACTGCTTTCACACCTGCTCGGTCCGTGATGCCTCCGGCGGCAATCAATGGCACGCGGCAGAGCGGTTTGACATCAGAGATCAAACTGATCAGTCCCAGCAGTGCGTCTCCTTTTGCACGTAAAAATGTGCCGCGATGCCCCCCTGCTTCACTTCCTTGCAAAACAATGGCATCCATTCCTTTATCCTCTAAAAGCAGTGCTTCCTCTTTTGTAGTCGCCGTTCCGATTAAAAGAATCCCCTTTTGTTTTAAGCGCTGAATCGTTTGTTCATTTGGACAAGCAAAGGTAAAGGAAACGATCGGAACGTCTTCTTCCAGAAGAATGTTGATTTTCTGTTCAAAATCATCCCATAATTCCTCTTCAGTCGGCATCCTATCTGCTGACGGGCATGCAGGCAGTCTCTTTTCCCAAAATGCCACATCCTCTTTTTTCACTTCTAGAATTGGCTCTGGTACAAACACATTGACCTGAAACAGGCGAGATGTCAGTTGTTTGACCTGTCTAATCTGCTGTCTCAAATGGTCAGGCTGCACATATCCACTTGCCAGGCTGCCAAGCCCTCCGTATTCCGAAACAGCGGCTGCCAGCTGCGGTGTTACAGCTCCTCCTGCCATTGGCGCTTGGATGATTCCATGTTCAATCTGCAGTAACTTTTTGATATCCCCCATTTACTTCCCCCATCTCTTACTCGTTTGACGACACTTGTACATAAAAATGACGATGTCTCGGCCCGTCAAACTCACAGAAATAGATTCCCTGCCACGTGCCAAGTACAAGATCTCCATCATGAATGAGAACATGCTGAGACGCCCCCATATAACTCGATTTCATATGTGCTGCCGTATTTCCTTCCATATGGCGATCCTTTGGATGTTCCCACGGGAAGACTTCATCAAGCCGGCGAAGCATATCCCGTTTCACATCTGGATCCGCATTTTCATTAATGGTGATCCCTGCTGTTGTATGTGGACAATAGACGATGACAGTTCCGTTTTGTATGCCTGTTTCCTTGACATATTGGAGAACCTCGTGTGTGACGTCGATCATGTCATCGCGTCTGTCTGTTTGTACATTGATTTTTTTCATATGAGCTGCCCCTTTTTGACGTTTCTATAAATCCATACCCTTTTTAAATGAAACAAATCTTCTTACCTAAAGTTTACCAAGCAAAAAAACCTCGTCAAGCAATACGAGGTTTTTAAGAAAAGTGAACCTTTTTGACTTCAATGGTTCGAATATGGTGGTCTTCAGCATCAATGATCGTAAATTCACAGCCTTCTGCTTCAATCGTATCTCCAATGTCAAAATCAAATTTATGCGTCATCATCCAGCCTGCAATTGTATCAACATCATCATTCTCAATGGCTAAATCCAATAAATCATTTACTTCATCAATTAATGCTTTCCCATCCATCACATAATGGAAATCACCTTTTTTAACAATGTGAGGTGTTTCATCCTGATCATATTCATCTCGAATCTCTCCAACAATTTCCTCTAATATGTCTTCCACTGTGACAAGTCCCGCTGTACCTCCGTATTCGTCTACGAGCACTGACATATGGATTCGCTCCTTTTGCATCAAAATGAGCAATTCTTGAACAGGGGTGCTTTCAATGACTCGGATCACCGGACGCATTAAGTCTTCAATAGATACATCTTGATTTAGAAAACTCGCTTTAAATACATCTTTGCTATTAATAACACCTATCACATGATCTTTGTCTTCTTTAATAACAGGGTAGCGCGTGTACCTTTCGTTCAGCATATAATGAGTCACATCATCCAGGGTCTGTTCAATCTCTATAGCTGAAATTTCTGTACGCGGAATCATGATCTCTCTCGCCACTCGGTTATCAAATTCAAAGATTTTATTCACATATTTGTACTCAGATAGGTTAATCTCACCCTTCTCATAGCTTTCAGATAAAATGAGACGCAATTCTTCCTCACTGATCGCCACTTCATGTTCTTTGACAGAATGAAAACCAAATAATTTCACAATGCCTCGTGCTGCACCATTTAATGCCTTAATAAACGGGTACATGACTTTATAGAAAAAGATGAGTGGTTTTGCTGTCACAAGGCTGACGGCCTCTGCCTTTTGAATGGCAATCGTTTTAGGCGCCAGTTCTCCAACAACAACATGTAAAAATGTAATGATCACAAACGCGATGATAAACGAAAGGATGTCAGTTAATGCGGAATGAAGCCCGATTTTTTCAAAAAGCGGATGCAGAAAATGCTCCACCGTCGGCTCACCCAGCCACCCTAGGCCTAAAGCTGTGATGGTAATGCCAAGTTGGCAGGCCGATAAATATTCGTCGAGATTTGATATCAGCTTTTGAACATGGATGGCTCTCTTATCACCGCTCTCAATCAGCTGGTTGATTTTAGAGCCTCTAATTTTCACAATCGCAAATTCAGTGACAACAAAAAAAGCTGTTGCAGCAATGAGTAAAATGACTAAAAATACGTTTAAAATATACAAAAAAACCCTTACCTATCACTGGTAAGGGCTCACCTCCTCTGGCATCAATTAATCATTACGGCCATTTAGGAAGATCATTACAAAACGGAGCAATTCAAACAGAGAGACAAGGGCCGCTGCTACGTAAGTCAGAGCTGCAGCATTTAACACCTTGTTCACGCCTCTTTCTTCACTGCTTCTAATGATTCCTTCTGAAACAATGATATCTTTTGCACGAGAACTTGCATTAAACTCGACAGGCAATGTCACAAGCTGAAAGAATACAGCTGCTGAGAATAAAATGATCCCAAGCCCGATTAAGTTAAGGCTGCTGAGCAAAATTCCACCAAGGAAAAGAAGCGGAGCAACACCAGATGCAAAGTTCACGACAGGAAAGATCTTATGTCTCAAAACAAGCGCACCATAGGATTCCTGATGCTGCAAGGCATGTCCAACCTCGTGTGATGCAACTGAAATGGCCGAAATGGAGTGGCCGTAGTACACAGGTTCAGATAAACGAACCACACGCTGTGTCGGGTCGTAATGATCAGTCAAAGTTCCTCTTACCGGTTCAACGGGCACATCGTATAACCCGTTGCGATCTAAAATATATCGAGCGGTTTCAGCACCTGTTTTCATACTGGATGCTTCCACCTTTGAATACTTTTCAAAATTATTCTTCACTTTAAATTGTGCCCAAAATGATAATCCCAATGCGGCAAATGTTAAAAAATAAAAAAACAGCATGCTCATCAGCTTCCTTTTTATTTTATATATTTATTTACAATTTTAATGACTTTTATGTACCATGTACAGCAAAAAGCACTAGGTCTTTTTTAGGGGAAAAATCGCACCAATGAGAAAGAAGAACACACCTAAGCATGCTGTATAAAAGGTCACTGTACCATAAAGGTCTTGAAAAAAGTGCAGCCATGAAAAATCATTCATAAAATGATTCACAGCATTTAAATCAAACACGAGTAAGATGACAGCTGATGATAAAAAGTGCACACCAATAAAAAGAAGTACGGTCTTTTGAACGAACGACATTCGAATTTCCTCCTTCTTCTCCCTTATTTTAAGATATGGGTTCTATTTCAATACATGACAAAGATGAAAAAATGTGTTCTCAATCGGGCATACTGATATTAGCAGTCTCCTGAAAGGAAGAGTCCGATGAAATCAAACCGTATCTTTATCGCTTGGCTAAGGTGGCCGCTTTATCTTCGAATTGCCATCATTATCTGTTTTTTGCTTCTCTTTTTTGGACAATTAATCGTTTTGCTTGAACCGAAGCAGTATCATACGATCTTTGATGGGATCTGGTGGGCGCTCATTACAGTCTCTACGGTTGGCTACGGTGATTTTGTGCCGCAAACCATGCCAGGGCAGGTGGCAGGTATGGTGCTCATTTTTATCGGAGCCAGCTTTGTCACCGCTTATTTCGCCACACTTGCCGCCGCTGTGTTCAGCAAACAGCACCATTATGTTGAAGGCAAGGTAGCCTTTAAGGGGAAAGGACACCTGATTATCGTCGGCTGGAATGAGAAGACGAACAAACTGCTTCAGTCGTTTCAAACGATTGATCCAGCCATGCCGATTGTGCTGATTGATGACTCCTTGAAAGAGGGTCCTCTTTTAGAGAATGTTCATTTTATTAAAGGACATGGAACTGAAGACGTCACACTTCGCAAAGCCAATATTACCGGTGCAGATGCACTGATGATAACGGCAGATCAGCATGAAAATGAAGTGACAGCCGATATGCAGAGTGTTTTAACTTTACTTGCTGCAAAAGGATTAAATCCTTCCCTATATTGTCTGATTGAAATCTTAACAGATCGTTACGTGAAAAATGCCGAGCGTGCTGGCGCCAACCAAGTCATTCATACCTCTGATGCTGTCAATCATTTAATGGTTGAACATTTTCTAATAAAGGAACAACTTACGGCGTTTAAGAAAAAACGACATATGACGTTGCATAAACACGTCACCATCATACCTGTACCAGCTTCATTAACCGGAGAAACATTCTTAACAGCGCTCCATCACTTTTTAGAGCATCATGTGATCATCGTCGGCGTACAAAAAAAAGAAGGACCCATGATGAATCCTCCCTTTGGCTATGAGCTTCATCCAGAGGATGAACTGATCAGCCTTTAAAGCAGTGCGTCTTCTAATTCCTTGACGAGCGAAAAGCCAATCTCAGCATAAGCCTTTGATACATCCCCATCTTTCTCTTTTGGTTCTTGGAATTGGTTAAACGAAGCGCCTACATTTCCAACCATCGCATGATCATCTAACTTGTCTTGATATACATGCTTTAAGAGAAATGGATGTCCCAGTTTCACCACAACACCTGGCTGATCCAGCTGACCTTTCTCAGCTGTAAAAGGAACTCTGAGAAAGGTATAGCCATCACGGTTATCAATTTTATAATCAAAATATCCGTGATCATAATCCCAGTTGCCATTAATGACATAACCGAGCGGCTTCATTGTTTCTTCTAAATGGTAAAGTGAAAAGCTTTCACCAGGCAGTCTGGATGGTACATGAATCATACGAAACCCTCCTTTTTGTATAGGGTTCGTTAAAGAGAGGAATTCATACATTAGCCCTTCGTGATTTGTGCATTGTTTGTAAACGCCGCATCAAATAGGCTTTGATTGGATAATTGATTCGTCTCGTTATCGCTGCCAGAACCTGCTGTTTCCTTCGTAGCACTCATAGAACAAATGCGTCTGACATTGCCAAAGTTCACGATTGCCTGGCCAGAAATATCATGAATATAGACATGATTCGTCCTCATTTTTCACCCTCCTCCATTTATTATTCTATGTACAGAACATAGGAAAGCTTGCACAGGAACCTGAAGAAAACAAAAAAGGCACACCTTTATGTAAAGGAGTGCTTTTTCGTCTTATGATTGTTTTAAACGGCTTTCAAGCTCTGCTTTTTTCTCTTCGAAGCCCGGTTTGCCTAGTAAAGCAAACATATTCACTTTATAAGCTTCTACTCCAGGCTGATCGAATGGATTGACGCCTAGTAAATATCCAGACATCGCACATGCTTTCTCAAAGAAGTACACAAGGTATCCAAATGTATAAGCATTCATCTCAGGAATTGTCACGATAAGGTTCGGTACTTTTCCATCTGTATGGGCAAGCATCGTTCCTTCAAATGCTTTTTTATTGACGAAATCAACCGTTTTTCCTGCCAGATAGTTCAAGCCATCAAGGTCTTGTTCTTCTGCTTCAATCACAAGCTCATGTCGAGGCTTGTCTACATTGACGATTGTTTCGAACAAGTCTCTTCTTCCTTCTTGAACATATTGGCCAAGTGAATGAAGATCTGTTGAGAAGTTAGCAGATGAAGGATAGATTCCTTTTTCATCTTTGCCTTCACTTTCACCGAATAATTGCTTCCACCATTCTGCGAAATATTGCAGGCCTGGCTCATAGTTAATCAGCATTTCAATCGTTCTGCCTTTATTGTAAAGGACATTGCGGACGACAGCATATTGGTAAGCCGCATTTTCAGAAAGCTCAGATGAAGCGAAGTCTTCGCTTGCTTTTGCCGCACCTTCCATCATCTGATCAATGTCTGCACCGCTCACAGCGATTGGCAAAAGACCGACTGCTGTTAATACAGAATAGCGTCCACCTACATCATCAGGGATGATAAATGATTCATAGCCTTCTTCAGTTGCTAATGTTTTCAGTGCACCGCGTGCCTTGTCAGTTGTCGCATAAATACGTTTTTTCGCTTCTTCAGCACCGTATTTTTCAATGAGAAGCTTTTTAAAGATGCGGAACGCAATGGCTGGCTCTGTTGTTGTACCAGATTTTGAAATCACGTTAATGGAGAAATCTGCATCTTCCAATAGATCCATCACATCTGTTAAATAAGAAGAACTAATGTTGTTTCCAATAAAAATGATTTGTGGTGTCTTGCGCTTGCCTTTTGGCAAAGTGTTATAGAAAGAATGGTTCAAAAACTCAATCGCCGCACGTGCGCCTAGATAAGAGCCGCCGATTCCGACAACAAGCAGGACGTCAGAGTCAGACTTAATTTTATCTGCACTTTTTTTAATGCGGGCAAATTCTTCGCGGTCATATTGCTTCGGCAAGTCGACCCAGCCTAAATAATCACTACCTGCACCCGTTTGTTCATGAATATTATGATGGGCCACCTTCACAAAATCTTTTAAATATGTAAGCTCATGTTCTTGAAAGAAAGGTAACGCTTTCGAGTAGTCAAATTGAATATGTGTCATCGCTTGTAAGCCCTCCATTACGTTAGTTCTGTCCCTTTCACTTTAGCGGAACTAGCTTTTGAAATCAAGTGATCGTCACTGGCATAGCAAAAAGCCGCCTCTCATTCGGAGAAGCGGCAATCTGGATTATAAAGAAGCTTTCAAAATCGATAGAATGTCATCACGGTTAAGTTTCATAAAGTTTCCAAAACCACCATATTCCATTTCTTTTGCTGCAATGTCGGCAATTTTGTCCAGCTGATCCTCACCAATGTCATAATCAGCTAAACGGCTTGGTGCACCAAGACTTGTCCAGAACGCTGACAGTTTGTCGATTCCTTCTAATGCGATGTCACGATCTGACTTTCCTTCTGTTTCGATGTCAAACATGTTCAGCATAAGGTTTTTAAAACGTTCCACATTATGATCAAGCGTGTGGCGCATCCAGTTTGGGAAGAGGATAGCAAGCCCGCCTGCATGCGGAATGTCATAGACAGCCGATACAGCATGCTCAATCGTATGGGACGCCCAGTCGCCAAAGTAACCCATTTGTAGCGTGCCATTTAGGGCAATCGTTCCTGCATAGAGAATCGTTTCACGATGCTCATAGTTTTGTAAGTCCTCCAGCAGTTTTGGTGCTGTCTCGATGACCGTTTGAAGAACAGCAAAACACATCCGATCCTGTAAAGGCGTGTTTTTTACATTATGGAAGTATTGCTCAAAAACGTGGCTCATCATATCGACCATACCATACACTGTCTGGTTTTCTGGCACAGAATACGTATGCTCAGGGTCTAGAATCGAAAAAGCAGGGTGAGTGACTGAGCTGCCCCACACATATTTTTCATTCGTTTCCCAGTTTGTGATAACAGAGTCTGGGTTCATTTCTGAACCAGTTGCTGCAAGTGTCAGCACTGTGCCAAACGGCAGTGCTTTTTGAGCAGTTGTTTTCTTTGAAATAATATCCCACACATCACCGTCATACTCTGCTCCAGCTGCAATCGCTTTTGTACAGTCGATGACACTGCCTCCGCCAACAGCTAATAAGAAATCAATGTTCTCCTTCTGGCAGATATCGATTCCCTTTTTTACTGTTGTGAGGCGCGGGTTTGGTTCAACGCCAGACAGCTCAAACACTTCAGCACCTGCTTCATTTAACGCACTGATGACATTGTCATAAAGACCATTTTTCTTAATGCTGCCTCCGCCATATACAAGTAACACTCGTTTTCCATAACGAGCGAGTTCGCTTTTGAGTCCTTCTAGTTGTCCTTTTCCAAACATTAATTTTGTTGGATTGTAGTAAATAAAATTCTCCATCTGTTGAAACATCTCCTTACAACGAATATATCCAAAAACATGAAAGACTACTGTAACATATGTACACGATGAACTCAAAAAAGATAGCTGCTAAAAGCAGCTATCTTTTGGATGTTCGATTATAAAGAAGCGTTTAGAATAGCTAGAACATCTTCTTTGTTTAGCTTTTTAAATTGACCAAATTCACCACGTGCCATTGCACGGTCTGCAATCAAGTCAATTTTCTCATCGCTGATGTCATAATCCGCTAAACGGCTTGGCGCACCAAGACTTGTCCAGAAAGCTGATAGCCTGTCGATACCTTCTAAACCGACCTCTTCGTCTGTTTTGCCCTCAGGGTCTACATCGAATACTCGCACCGCTAGTTGTTTAAAGCGGCCTGGGTTTTCTTGAATCACATGCTTCATCCAGTTCGGGAACAAGATTGCAAGCCCGCCTGCATGAGGAATATCATAGACAGCAGATACTGCATGCTCAATGTTATGAGATGCCCAGTCACCACGTGCCCCCATTGAAAGCATTCCATTAAGCGCAATTGTGCCAGTGAATAAAATGGTTTCACGCAGCTCGTAGTTCTCTAGATCGTTGATCAACTTCGGTGCCGTTTCAATGACAGTGCGAAGAAGTCCTTCACACATACGATCTTGATAAGGCGTATTTTCCGTGTGATGGAAATATTGTTCGAACACATGCGACATCATGTCAACCATGCCATAAATCGTATGGTTTTTAGGCACAGTGAATGTATTGACTGGATCCAGAATAGAGAATTTCGGGAAAACTGCTGGACTTCCCCAGCCATACTTCTCATTTGTTTCCCAGTTTGTGATAACTGATCCAGAGTTCATTTCAGAGCCTGTTGCGGCAAGTGTCAACACAGTCCCGAACGGAATAGCTTCCATAGGAACGTGCTTACGTGTCACGATATCCCAAGCATCTCCATCGTACTTCGCACCAGCTGCGATTGCTTTTGTCGCATCAATGACACTGCCGCCGCCAACTGCCAAAATAAAATCAATATCGTTCTCTTTGCAAAGCTCGACCCCTTTTCTTACTGTTGTTAAGCGCGGGTTTGGCTCCACACCAGCAAGTTCAGTGATGGCAGCCCCTGATTCTTTTAGGATGCTGACAACTTGGTCATAAAGGCCGTTTCGTTTAATACTGCCTCCACCATATACAAGTAATACGTTTTTTCCGTAGTGTTTGAGTTCATCTGAAAGGGCTGATACTTCTCCCTTTCCAAAAATTAATTTCGTTGGGTTCCAATAAGTAAATCGATCCATGTGATCTCCTCCTCGCGCTACATTATGCGCCTCATTCATTCCAAAAGTAAAGTAATTTGCTTTCATCCATTTTCTTACGCATAGTTTGGCTAAAAATCTGCAAAATATAAATGTATTGATGCTGTAGCGAAAGGAGGAATCACGATGAGTGCTATTCAGCGTATTGCCCTCGTGCTCACGATTATCGGTGCTATTAACTGGGGACTAATCGGCTTTTTTCAATTTGACTTAGTAGCAGCGATCTTTGGCGGACAAGGTTCTGCATTATCACGTATTATTTATGGTCTTGTTGGAATTGCAGGTCTTGTCAACCTTGGTCTGTTGTTCAAGCCAAGCGAAGAAGCTGTTCGCCGTGACGAGCCGAATCCAGAAGTTCGTTAAATAGAAGGACATAAAAAAGGCTGCCTACATGAGGCAGCCTCAGCGTGTAGACAAACCCTCGCATTCTTTGTCAGGTCTGCGCGCTGGTGCTCACGAATTCTAAATTCGCTCCGCTCCAGTGCTCGCCCTTCCTAGATTTCAAAGGTTTTCTATCACACTGAAAAAGAAGACAAAGGGCTAAAATAAAGATCATTTTAGCCCTTTGTCAACAATCTAAGGCACCGTTTGAAGCGGTGCTTTTTTATTATTTCTTGATAAGATCTTTACGGTTTGATTGCTCAATCCACTCTTCAAGTTTATCTTTAAGCGTATTGAAACCTTGTGGTGCAGCAGCTTCTTCTTTCACTTGCTGTGGTCTTTGTTTCTTTGGCTTGCTTTCTTTTCTTTCAGGTGCTTCTTGTGTCGCACGGATAGAAAGGCTGATTTTACCTGCATTTTCATCAACAGAAAGAACTTTTACTTGTACTTCGTCACCAATTGAAAGGTGCTCGTTGATGTCTTTTACAAAGCCATGTGTTACTTCAGAAATATGCACAAGTCCTTGAGTTTCTTCATCTAATGCAACAAACGCACCATACGCTTGTAATCCTGTTACTTTACCAGTGTAAACACTGCCTACTTCAAACTTTGTCGCCATGATAACAACTCCTAAATAAATGTTTTAATATTCGTTTATACGCAATTAAAAACTATATCACAGAACGGGCAGTTACGCAAAATATTTTTTAAATGGGTTTAGATCAGATCAAAAGGGGGAATACCTGAAAACAAGAATGCTTTCTAGTATTCCCCCCTAATTTGTGAGGCATGAGTCCATTTGGATTGATGCCTTTTTTTATTTTAAAATGGCTGATGCTGCTTCCTTCACTTGTCGAGCCTGCAAAAAGCGCTGAATTCTTGAAAGTGATTCCTGAAGATGATCAAGTGACGAAGCATATGAACAGCGAATATGACCCTCACCGCTCGGTCCGAATACATTCCCAGGAACAACAGCGACTTTTTCACTTAGGAGCAGCTCCTCAGCAAATTGTTCTGATGTCATGCCTGTGCTTTTAATCGATGGGAACGCGTAAAATGCTCCGTTTGGCTGGTGGCATGTGAGTCCTAGTTCATTAAGGGAACCGACAAACAAATTACGGCGCCTTCTATAGCTTTTCTTCATTTTCTCTACATCTTCAAGCCCATTTTTTAATGCTTCTTCTGCCGCATATTGTGCCATCGCCGGCGCGCACATCATAGAATATTGATGTATTTTCAGCATGGCATCGCGCAGTACAGGTGGTGCTGCCACATACCCTAAGCGCCAGCCCGTCATGGCAAACCCTTTAGAAAAGCCCGAAATCAAGATTGTTCTTTCCTTCATATCCTGAATAGCCGCCACGCTTGTAAAAGCTTCATCGTATGTTAGCTCTGCATAAATCTCATCTGTAATAATGAGCAGGTCATGCTCTTTCGCAAATTGAGCAATATCTTCAAGCTCTTCCTTTGAATAAACAGACCCAGTCGGATTTGATGGCGAGCAAAGCAAAATGGCTTTTGTCTTCGGTGTCAGTTTCGTGCGAAGATCAGCAGAATCTGCTTTGAAATCTTTTTCAGCGGATGTACTTAAATAGACAGGCACTCCGCCTGCAAGTGTCGTAAGTGCCCCGTATGCTACGAAACAAGGCTCTGGAATGATCACTTCATCCCCGCTGTTTAAAATCGCACGAAAGGCCAAATCAAGTGCCTGGCTTCCGCCAACTGTGATAATGAGTTCTTCTTCTGGACTGTAGTCAATGTGAAACCGCTTATATAAATAGTGGCTCAGTTCTTTTCGCAAAGAAATTAAACCTGCATTCGCCGTATAGGAGGTCAGTCCTTGTTCTAATGACATAATACTTGCTTCTCTGACATTCCAAGCTGTCACGAAATCTGGCTCGCCGACACCAAGGGAGATAACCCCCTCCATTGTGGCAGCCAAATCAAAGAATTTCCGAATACCTGACGGCTGAATGCTTTGTACCGTTTCAGATAAATAAGACTTTTTCATTTAAGGAGACACCACGATTCTTTTGTCATCGTCTCCTGTTTCAAACACTTTCCCATCATGTTTATATCTTTTCAAAATAAAGTGGGTAGTTGTTGAAACAACGGAATCAAGTGTCGATAATTTTTCAGATACGAAGCGGGCAATATCAGACATTGATCTTCCGCGGATCACAACGGAAAGATCATAAACACCTGACATGAGGTAGACAGACTCCACTTCCTGAAACCGATAAATTCGTTCAGCAATTTCATCAAATCCGACGCCTCTTTTTGGTGTCACTTTTACATCAATCATTGCTGTAACGCCTTCATGACCATCCACTTTTCGCCAGTCAATCATGGTTGAATAATCAATAATGACTTTTTGATCTTCAAGCTTTTGAATGATGGCTTCGGCTTCTTCTGTTGTCACGCCTGCCATTTTTGCAATTGTATTTAAATCGGCGCGGCTGTTTTCATCTAAAATCTCTAATATTTCAGTTTCTTTTTCTGTTAGTTTCATTTGATTTCACACCTCAGATTATAAAAGCTAGTTTTAAAAAATCTTCTGAACATTATAGCACGTTTTTCCCATTATGCTAAGCAGGGAAAAGATTCTAATAATAGCTTAAAATCCACTTTTTAGGGTACAATACAGTCACCTAACAGAGAGAGTATCAAGTATCGGAGTGAAGAATGTGGACATTGTTCAGCCAGCTTATATGAAAAGTACATTCGGTTTAGATATCTATTACGAGTACTATCCAAATGAGGGCAAGAAGACATTGATCTTAATTCACGGTCTCTTCTCTTCTACCTTCAGCTATCGAAAACTCATTCCGCTTCTAAAGCAGGACTTCAATTTAATTGCGATTGATCTGCCCCCATTTGGACAGTCCGAGAAGTCGAATACGTTTATTTACAGCTATCGCAACATGGGTAAAATTATTATTGAGTTAGCTGGTTATTTACAGATTCAGCATGCGATTCTCGTGGGTCATTCAATGGGCGGACAGATCGCCTTATACGCTGCTTCCGAACGGCCGGACCTATTTGAAAAGGCGGTTCTTTTGTGCAGCTCTGGATATTTGAATAAGTCAAAAAGATCACTTGTTTACAGCACATATATTCCTTATTTTTATCTGTATCTAAAAAGAAAGCTTTTAAAACAGGGCATTATGAAAAATTTAACAGCTGTTGTTCATGATCATTCCATCATTGATCAAGAGATGGTGGACGGCTATTTAAAGCCATTTTCAGATGATCAAATCTTTCGGGGAATCTTTCGTTTGATTCGGCACCGGGAAGGAGATTTAACCTCGGACGTTTTAAAGAAAATGGAAACACCCGTGCTGCTCATTTGGGGCGAGGAAGATCGAATCGTTCCCATTCAAATAGGCGAAAGACTGCACAAAGATCTGCCAAATTCGACCTTACATGCATTAAAAAAAACCGGCCACCTCATTCCTGAGGAAAATCCGGTCTTTGTGTCTGATCAAATCGGACATTTCAGCCTGTCTTAGCGTGAACAGGAGCTGCTGTCTCGCAAGACAAAAAGCTTATTCGCTATATGCTGACAGCTTTCTATCGGAAGAAGCTGTTCAAATGAGAGATGGTAAATGGCTTGAATCTCTTTTGCTAAAGATAACGGGTCTTCTGCGTCGTATAATGCACTGATGACGTCAACAGGCTCCGTTTCATAAAAATCCTCTCCATAATGAAAAGGGTCCCATGCCTTAATAAATTGAATCATCTCTTCTACAGCTTGACTATCTTTCATCGGTATCACCGCTTATAATAAATTTTGTGATGTTTATTTTAGCACAACCAAGAATGGTTGAAAAACAGCTAGAGGTGGGTTTCATGAATTTCGACGAACAGATCATACGTAAAGGTTCAAAATCAGTGAAATGGGATCAAGCAGAGTCTTTGTTCCTAACAACGGATGCCCTCCCGATGTGGGTGGCCGATATGGATTTCAAAGCGCCGCAGGTCGTCCTTGATGCATTGAAAGAGCGATTAGATCATGGTGTATTTGGCTATGCATTTCAAGATCAGGATACGCAGGAAGCAGTAGCTGGATGGCTCAAAAGGAGACATGGATGGACCATTCAGACAGAAGCCGTCACCTTCACACCAGGTATCGTGACGGCACTTAGTTTTGCTGTTCAAGCCTTTACGGCACCGCATGACGAAGTAGTCATACAGTCACCAGTGTATACACCTTTTTATCAAATGATTGAGCGAAATGGACGTACAGTCTCAACCAATCCTTTAAAAATAGAAAACAACCGCTATATGATGGATTTTGATGATTTAGAGAAAAAACTGAGCAGACCACAAGCAAAACTCATGTTCCTTTGCCATCCTCATAATCCGTCCGGAAGAGCCTGGTCAAAAGAGGAATTAAAGCGAGTTGGAGACCTATGTGTGAAGCATGGAGTCACAGTTGTTTCAGATGAGATTCACTCGGATTTGATGCTTTACGGGAAGCAGCATGTGCCCTTAGCCAGCATTTCTGACGACATTGCACATATAACGGTAACGTGTATTGCGCCGAGTAAAACCTTTAATCTAGCGGGGCTCCAAGCATCTGCTATTATCATTTCAGATGAAGAAAAAAGAACCCTTTTCACCAATGAATTGCAAAGAAACGGACTGTCCAAACTGAATGCATTTGCGATTCCAGCGATGGAAGCAGCATACCGCCACGGGGATGAGTGGCTTGATGCCCTTGTTCTTTATCTCGAAGGCAACATGAAGATGGCGATGGACTATATCGACGAATATCTTCCAAATATGCGTTATATGAAACCAGATGCTTCTTATTTATTGTGGCTGGACATTCGGGATTATCAATTCAGTCAAGCGGAATTAAAGCGGAATCTGCTGAAGAAAGGGAAAGTGATCCTAGAGCTTGGACACGTGTACGGACACGAAGGAGACGGCTTTATTCGGATGAATCTCGGCTGTCCGGCTTCAACAGTCAAAGAAGGACTGAAACGTCTTCATCAAGCGTTCACGCTATCAGCTGAATAAGACCTATACGGTAGAAAGAACATCCTAACGGGTGTTCTTTTTAAAGAAAAAAACCCTCCTTTTATCATATCTACTTTGTACATGAAATGATATAATGAGAGGAATTACTATTATTTACGAGGAGAGCATTTAAATGGAAATGTTCAAGGATTTTCTGCTCCATGTATCTTTTATTCTATTTCCAATCTTTTTATATCATGCGCTATGGCTAAGCCGGACCCCTGCTCATTTCCCAAAAACGAATAAACTGCTCATCACAGTATTCGCATCCATCTCTTCAGCACTATGTATTATGTATCCAGTTGGTTCGATTTTAGATTTGCAGACTGGGCTTCAATCCATTCCCCTTGTACTTGCTATTTTATACGGAGGATACATGGCGGGGAGCGTTGCCATCTTGATAAGCATCATTGTTAAATTCGTGATGTATGGCTCTTTCTTATGGATTGGACTCATTGTTGTCCCAATTTACTTTTTCATCCCGTTCCTGTTCTACCGAAAATGGCATCAATATTCGAAGCCAAATAAGCTTTTTTACGGAGTGCTAATCGGTTTATCTAAGGGATTCTTTATTTACATTGGACTGCTTGCGGTCAGCTTAATGGCATACAGCCCAGCTTTTATTATGCAGCAAAAGCTCCTTGAGTTATTTTTCTCAACTCTTTACTACATATTCTTTCTTGTGCTCAGTATCTATTCCATTGAATTCGTTAAAGAAAATGCGGAAATGAGAACACAGCTTGTCCAATCAGAAAAACTGACCATTGTAAGTGAACTTGCTGCAAGTGTCGCCCATGAAGTACGCAATCCGCTGACAGTTGTGAGAGGGTTTATTCAATTGCTCTTTTCGAGTGATCATACAAAAGAGCCGCCTGCCAATAAAGATTATAAAAATCTCGTTCTGTCCGAATTAGACCGGGCGCAGGACATTATCACGAGTTATCTTGACATCGCAAAACAAAACTATTATCAAATTGAATCTCTCAATCTATCTAAATTACTTGAGGAATGTGCATCACTGATGACATCCTATGCGAATTTTAAATCGGTCACGATTCATCAATCCATTGAACCTGACTTATACATTCAAGGTGACGTAACGAAGATCAAGCAAGTCATGATTAATTTAATCAAAAATGCGATAGAAGCAGCTCCCGAACATGAAGGGAAAATTGAACTTTTTGCTTCGAAAGAAAATCATAAAATCTGCCTTTATTTCGTTGATAACGGTGTAGGTATGACAGAAAGCCAAATGAAAAAGCTTGGCGAACCGTATTACACCTTGAAAAATAAAGGGACTGGGCTTGGGCTGACAGTGACATTTTCAATTATTGAAAATCACCATGGAACCATTCGTTTCAAAAGCTCGCTGCAGTCTGGAACAACCGTCACCGTAAAATTTCCTGAAGATACAAGAAGAAAATAATTAATCCATTTTTTTTGTTCTTTTTTCATCTATCCGCTCCTGCTTCTTAGACGCACGCACGATGAGACGAAAACAAATAAACGCAGCAATAAAGAAAATCACCGTGGTGATAGCCGCCGGGATGTACTCCCTTTTATCTTCAGGAAAATATAGTAGAAAAAGTACGATGAATGACATCTCGCCATTCCCCCTTTTGCTCGTTTACTTCACTATATTGGCTAAAAGAAATGAAATACCTTCCTATGAGAAGGAAATGGAGGAATTTCACATGACAGACATTCAAATTGGACAAGTTGTGAAAGGTTTTTATAAAACAGGTGTATACGTTGGGGAAGTAACAGCAGTGAAACCATCGACCTATCTCGTTCAAGTAAAAGCCGTTCTGACACATCCCACTCAAGGCGACCTGCATCATCCGAAAGAAGCAGACGTGCCTTTTTTTCAGGAGAGGCGGGCTTTGGCCTATAGAGAACAGACAAATATCCCTCATCATATGGTGAAGCCTTATGATGGCGATATACCTGATTATGAAGTGTCACTGAAAGAAGCTGTAGAAAAATTGAAACAAGCACTCCGTGCGGATGATTCCAAATGGGCTGAAAAATCAAGAGCGTGCCTATCCTCTCTTGAGAAAGATTATTTTCCAGAAGACGTCCGCTAATCAGCCGAATCAAAAAAATGTGAGAAATCGATCAGCTCACCAATTTTGGTTGTTTGCGGATTTTCCACATAGGCTCTGTCTTTTTCAAAAAGGGTTAACAGCTGATAAGTCGTCATGGCATCATCGAGTGCTTTATGATGCTTACCAGCTCCTTCACTGCCGTATTCCTTTGCCGCTTTTCGAAGCCCTGTCAGTGTGCGGTCACCAAAAAAGGTTTTATATTCAAAGGCAAGATCCCTCAGCTTCCCCTTAAAAGGAAAGGCAATGTGATTGAGCATACAATTTTGCTTCAATACCTTCATGTCCATGTTGCCCCACGTAATAATCTCACAATTCTCTCCCCCATCAAGTGATAAGAGCTTCTCGATAAACGCCTCAAAAGAAATCCCGCTCTCTACATCCTGCTGCGTAATTCCGAGGAAAGATTTACAGCGCTTCGTCAGCTTCGGGAACTTTTTCGGTTTGACGTAGCTAGAGAATGTGTCTATGATCGTTTCATCTGCTGCTTTCACTACCCCAGCTTCAATAATTTCAGGAAAAAAGTTTTGTGGATGATATTTTCCATCAGGCATCGTAAATTCAAAATCGACCACAAGCACCGTCTTCTGTTCCACCAGTCTCACCTCTCTTTTTCGTCAGTTTTCATTCTCATACCATTATATTAAGATGGACCTTGAAATCACTTCATTTTCGTGAAAATAATGCAGATTCACTACGCCCAACCTATTCATCTGATGAAAGATCGTTTATTTTCCTTTATAATTATTAAGGAACACGAAATAAATAAAGAAGGTGGTCTCTATCACAAACAGGAAGAAAAACTTGTACATCATGTGGTTTGTGAACTTTTTTGTATCAGCGAGCATTACAATGATCGTCCCTTTTTTATCACTTTACATAGAATCTCTTGATAGCAGCTATTCAAATGAATTTGTTCAAAGATGGAGCGGCTATGTCTTTGGAGTCACGTTTTTAACGGCCTTCCTGATCTCTCCGATCTGGGGGCGGATTGGCGACCGGCATGGCTATAAAAAAATTTTACTAATTAATGGAATTGGCATCGCCACAAGTATTCTATTAATGGGGCTTGTGCACACCGTGTATCAGCTATTCGCACTAAGGCTCTTCATGGGGCTTGTCACAGGCTTTATCTCGACTTCAATGGCACTGATTTCTGCACAGACCGAAAAGGCAACTGCCGGTAAAACCCTTGGAACGATGCAGATGAGTAATGTCGCCGGAGGATTGTTTGGTCCATTAATGGGCGGATTCATGGCAGACAGCGTCGGATTTATTTATACGTTTTTCCTCACAGCGGCTGTCATTTATGTGTCAGCTATTGTGATTATCTTCGGAGTGAAGGAACAGCCGATCCGGTCAAAAGAAGCAAAGCGTGTTTCTTACTCACGGAAGGATGTACTCTTTCACATTTTCAAACAGCCTTTACTTGTAGTCACGATGCTTTTAACGTTTATTACACAAGTAGGAAACTTTAGCATTCAGCCGCTTTTGGCTTTATACATTCATGATTTACATGGTCCTGTCAATCTCGCTTTTTATGCGGGGCTTGCATTTTCTGCAACTGGACTTGGCAATTTGCTGTTTACGCGAAAATGGGGAGATCTCGGAGATCGAATTGGTCACGACAAGGTGCTGCTTGCCCTTCTCATCCTCTCCTCTATTTTATTCATCCCGCAAGCAATGGCGGATTCGTACGTGATGTTAGTCATTTTCCGTTTTCTATACGGGATGGCACTTGGTGGGATTATTCCGTGTACGACGGCGTATATTCGGATCAAAGCACCTGCTTCTATGCAAGGGGAAGTGCTCGGATACAATGTCAGCTTCCGCTTTCTTGGGAATGTCGTTGGTCCGGTGATCGGGGGCATTGTGGCGAGTCATTACGGGATTCCAGCTGTCTTTTATGTCACTGCCGGCATTTTTCTGTTTGGCGCGTTATTTTTATGGGCGGTCCGCTCGCATGCGAAGACAAACGAAAGGAGTGTCTGATCATCTTCAGATACTCTTTTTTCTTGCGGAAAAGCCTTATTCACTAGACTTCACGCCCATTCTTTTCTAAAAATAACCTTCTCGTATCCGCAAAAGAATGGTACGATATGGCTAGAAAATTGAAGAAAGTGAGTGACCTCATGTTTCGTGCAATCATTGGTTGGTTATTACTTGCTGCCCTCATCCCATTATTTGCTCTGACTTTTTATCTATCAAAGGAAGAAGCTGCAAGTGTAAAGCCTGTTAACGAAGTGCTTGATCAAAAAATCAAGCTGGAAAAGATAGATTTTTCCCAAAACAGTTATATGTATGACCGGGATGGTTCCCTCATCTCCGAGATCGTCTCAAACGATGAGAACCGAGTGTTCGTGAAATACGATAAAATTCCTGAACCTGTGAAGGAGCTGTTCCTCCGTTCAGAGGACCGTAACTTTTATGACCATAAAGGCATTGACTTTATGGGGGTGGTTCGTGCCCTTGCTGCAAATGTCAAAAACCACGGCATCAGCCAAGGAGCGAGTACAATCACACAGCAGCTGTCCCGCAACTTGTATTTAAGCCATGAACGTTCGTTCAGCCGAAAGTTTACAGAGCTGCTCTATTCCTATGAACTTGAGCGGAAATTCTCGAAAGATGAAATTCTCGAAAGCTATTTAAATACGATTTATTTCAGTAATGGTGTTTACGGTGTCGGTTCTGCGGCTAATTACTATTTTGATAAGCCGCTTAGTTCTTTAACACTCGCACAAATGGCATTTATCTCTGCTATTCCAAACAACCCAACACTGTATGACCCATTAAAACAGTTCAAGCACACAAAGAAACGCCAAGAACGGCTGCTTGGTATTTTGAAGAAAGATGGCGTCATCACCAAAAAGCAATACAAAAAAGCCGTTAAAGAAAAAATCAGCCTATCCTTAAGTGAAAAGAAAAACCTTTATCCTGACTATGTGACATATGCCAATGAAGAGTTTACCGATCTTGTGTCTGATCAGGAGGGCTTTACAAAACGATTGAAGAAGGCCAAAACGGCTGAAGCAAAAAAGGCGATTCAAAAAGAATTATCTGAAAAGGTCAGTGCTCTGCTCCAGGATGGCGTGAAGATTTATACGGCGCTTGACCCTTCCTTACAGCAAAGAGCTGTCTATCAGCTCAATGCTCAATTGCCTTACCAAGGGGTCGAAGGCGGATCAGCCGTCATTAATCATGAAACGCATCAAATTGTTGCACTTGCTGGCGGGAAAAACTATAAGAAATTTGATTTCAACTATGCTTATCAAGCGCAAAGACAGCCTGGTTCTGCGATTAAGCCGCTTTTAGACTATGCGCCTTATATTGATCAAACCGGTGCAACGGCTTCAAGCACTATCAGTGCCGGCAAGTTTTGCAGCAGCGGATACTGTCCGCAGAACTATAATCATAAAACGTATGGAACAGTCACACTTGAAACAGCCTTTAAAAATTCTTACAATACCCCTGCGATCCGAATGCTGGATACAGTAGGTGTCAAAAAAGGCTTCAGCTATTTAGAGAAGTTCTCATTCGAGCATATCGTAGCAGATGATTACCGCCTTCCTTCTGCACTTGGCGGATTTACGAAAGGCTTCTCACCGCTAGAAATAACAGATGCGTACACCGTTTTTGGCAACCAAGGAGCCTACACACAAAGTCATTCGATCACAAAAGTGACAGACTTAAACGGCAAGACCCTATACAAGTGGAAAGAGTCGCCAAAGCAAGTATATTCTCAGCGGACAAATGAAACGATGCGTAAGCTGCTTTCCTCCGTTGTAAAAAGTGGAACAGGGAAAAAAGCGAATTTCAATGCCCCTTACATCGGTGGTAAAACAGGGACATCCAATGACTACAAAGATATTTGGTTTGTGGGACTGACAGATCAGTACACAATGGGTGTCTGGGTCGGAAGAGATAGAGGAACGGTTGAATCGATTTATCGTTCAAGCCCGCACTTACGTATTTGGAAAAATACGATGCAATACGCCAGATAAACAGGAGGTTTGATTGCGATGCATTCAACACATCCACCCCATTTAATTTTATTTGACGGTGTCTGCAACGTGTGCAGCGGCGCTGTTCAATTTGTGATTAAGCGCGATCCGAAAGAACGGATGATGTTCGCTTCATTACAATCAGATACAGGACAGCGTATTTTAAAGGAAAACGGTTTGCCTTTAGAAGAGTTCAATTCTTTCATTTATATTGAAAAAGGAACACTTTATACGAAGTCAACAGGCATCTTAAAAGCCGCGCGGCATTTAAAAGGGATCTACAGATGGAGCTTTTTACTCCTTGCCATACCTCGCCCAATCCGTGATTGGTTTTATGAGCTGATTGCAAAAAATCGCTACAAATGGTTTGGTCAAAAAACATCTTGTATGATGCCTACACCCGATATTCAAAAGCGGTTTCTTTCATAAAAAAAAGCATCCTCCAATGATAGGAGGATGCTTTCTTTGTCTGCTTACGAAGGCAGACTTGCCATCACACTGTTATAAAGCTTAATAAATAAGTACAAAATACCGATCAAAAACGTCGCCCAAAACAGCAGAATAAACATCATAAATCCAATCAAATTCAGCATATTAAGCGATTGATAAATGCGAACCACAACCCAGATAAAATAGACAAGACTTGCTAATGCAAAAAGTCCGACTAGCAGAATGAGCTGCTGCGTCAACAGAAATGCAAGTAAGCTGGCAAATAAATAAACAACGGATGCAATCCGAATTTTCTTTAAGTTCTCCCCTTCAGGGTCCTTAGCGAAAAAGAGTAACGCCAGCTCTAATACCGTATCTGCAATCAGTTTTAAGGCAGATAAGATCATAAAATAAACAAGTGCAAAAGCGGCAAACAGAGCAAGACGGATGCCCTGTTCTGAGAAAAACTCCAGCATTCCTTTTAAAATACCTGCTTGAGTCAAGAAATCAGTTGTGATACCTACTGTAAAAATCGAAAAAGCAGAGCTGAATAGTAAAATTGAAATCAGCGGAAAATATCCAGTCAAATATGTATTTTTCATAAATAGTTCCTTTCTCATAAGCTCACATTTATTATGGCTCACTTAAAACGGATTGACAAGATGCTTTCAAAGTAAACTGACAGCAAAATCAAATTTATGATTTTGCACGTACATTCCTTCACAAACTTACATTTTCCCGTTAAAGTATTACTGTTACGAAAAAATCGTTCGTTAGGGGTATACTCGTGAAAAAAACTTTAAGACTGCAAACTCGGCTGACGATCTTTGTGTGTATCGTTGTCCTGATCTCCCTTTGTATCACATTCTTTACGATATGGTCGGAAACAGCCAAGAACATTCATCAGCAGGAGCGTGACATTGCTCTCTCTACTGCCAAAATGGTCGCAGAGGCACCGATCACAGCACAATCATTAGAAGATCATTCATATTCAGCATTACGAAAATATACAACAAATGTTCAGCAAATCACCAAAACCGAATTCGTTGTCGTCATGGATATGAACGGTATCCGTAAAACACACCCGAATCCGCAGAAGATTGGGAAACGGTTTGCCGGCGGTGATGAAAAAGCAGCATTACAGGGAAAAGAACATATTAGTACGGCTTCTGGAACACTCGGCAGATCCATGCGTGCTTTTGTTCCTGTTTATGATCAAAATGGTAAGCAGCTCGGGGCTGTGGCCGTAGGGATTACGTTAAAGGAAATTGACTTGATTATTCATCAAAGCTTACTTCCACTCTACTTCGTCACATCACTCAGCCTTCTATCTGGCATCATCGGGGCACTCATTGTGGCAAGAAAAGTGAAGAAGATTATGTTTGGACTTGAGCCGGATGAGATTGCCACATTGTTAAAAGAACGAAGTGCCATGCTAGAATCAACAAAAGAAGGGATTCTTGCCGTCGATCAGCACGGTAAAATCAAGCTGGCCAATGCAGAGGCAAAACGTCTCTTTCATAATATGGGCATTATGGTTGATCCTAGAGAACAAGATGTTCAAACTCTCCTCCCTTCAAGCGGCTTAAAACAGGTCATTAAAACACGCAAGCCGCTGCTTGATCGTGACGTGAGAATGAATGGACTGGAGCTCGTTTTTAATGAAGTACCAATTACAGTAAATGATGAGATTGTCGGGGCCATCGCCACCTTCCGCGACAAAACAGAAGTCAAACACCTGGCTGAGCAGCTTAGCGGGGTCAAAATGTATGCGAATGCCCTCCGTGCCCAGTCACATGAATTTATGAACAAGCTTCATGTCATTTTAGGTTTGGTCCAGCTCAAAAACTACGATGACCTTGGCACTTATATCAAAGATATTGCAATTTATCAGCAAACGGAAACAAATGAAATTATCAACCATGTGAAAAACTCTGTTTTAGCAGGATTTTTACTAGGAAAACAAAGCTATATCAGGGAACAAGGCGCTGCCTTGGAGGTTATTTGCAGCACACAAGTGCCAAATACGGAGGATCCGGCAGTGACGCATGACCTCATTACCGTGATTGGCAACTTGTTAAATAACGCACTCGATGCGGTTTCACATACTGAGACAAAAAACATCTCGATCTCCTTCAGATACGTCCAGGAGCAGCTTCACATTGAAATCACGGACACAGGTGTTGGTCTCACAAAAGAAGAACAAGACATCATGTTTGATCAAGGTTTTTCAACTAAAGGAGAAGACCGAGGGTTCGGACTCTACTTTGTTGACCAAAGCATTAAGAAATTGAACGGACATATGATTGTCACGAGTGAAAAAGGAGAAGGAACGACCTTTAGTCTCCGCATTCCATATAAACAAAAGGAGGATTCACATGATTAATGTGTTAATAGTAGAAGATGATCCAATGGTTGGGGAGCTGAACAAACGCTACCTGACCCAAATCGACGGCTTTGAGTTAAAGGGGATTGCCACCTCCTTTCAGCAGGCACTTGAATTGTTAAAAACAGAAGTCATACACCTCGTACTGCTCGATATTTATATGCCTGGACAAAATGGGCTGGCATTACTAACAGAAATTCGCCAGCAAAATCATGCCGTTGATGTCATTGTCATTTCGGCTGCAAATGAAGTGGACGTTGTTCAGCAAACGATGCGAAACGGAGCGGTTGATTATTTAATCAAACCTTTTGAGTTCGAACGATTCCAATCAGCACTGGCAGAGTATAAACGGAAACACGCCCTGTATCAATCCATGAACAGCATTTCGCAAAATGATTTAGATGCGAAGCTTTTTCATAAAAAAGCAGAGGCAGAAAAAGTCCTTCTGCCAAAAGGACTGACCAAAAGCACACTTAAACTCATCTGGACAAGCATTCAATCATTCGGTCAACAGGCTTTCACGACCGAAGACCTAGCCAATCATACAGAAATCTCTCAAGTCTCCATTAGAAAATACTTGAAATTCCTTGAGGACATCGAAGTGGTGGATGTTGAAATGGCTTATGGGACAATTGGACGTCCTGTTTTCCAATATAAACTGAACACGAGCAATATGAATTTGATTCAGCAATACCTTTAAAATACTACATCTGACCTTTCACAAAGGCCAGATGTTTTTTTATGGCATACGATGTAACAAACCCCTTGATATCAGTGGTTCTGCTGTAGCGGAGCACATCACAAAAGCGGCATTATATCATATTTCAGCAGATAAAAAGACATCAAATAAAGCCATTTAACATTTTTTTAAAAATAAAACAAATTTCTATTTATTTATTCGATCGGAAATGATAAATTATGATTGATTAGTTCAACGAGATATAAGTCTGATGTCTTACATCTTCTCTCCTGTCCTCCATAAGTTTCACGAGAAAGCAGGATAAAATACCCTCTTTAGGGTGAGAAGAAGATAGATCGGTCTTTTTTCGCGAGACTTTTCTGAAACTTTTAAATTTTATAGGGGGTTATGTTTTGAAGAAGCGCAAAATTGGACTAGCATTGTCCTTAGTCGTAGCAGCAGGAACCATCCTTGGAGCATGCGGCAACTCTGGCTCAAACAGCGGTGAAAGCAAAAAAGATAAAGATCAATTCACTGTTGCAATGGTAACTGATGTCGGTGGTGTCGATGACAAATCGTTTAACCAATCAGCTTGGGAAGGTTTACAAGCATTTGGGAAAGACAACAATCTAAAAAAAGGTAAAAACGGCTTTGATTACTTACAATCTAAATCAGATGCTGACTATACAACAAACTTAAACACACTTGCTCGTGAGAAATTCGACCTGATTTACGGAATTGGTTTCTTAATGGAAGATGCTATTTCTGAAATTGCGGATCAACGTAAGAAAAACCACTTTGCTATCGTTGATGCAGTCGTGAAGAAAGACAACGTAGCCAGCATTGTGTTTAACGAAAACGAAGGATCATTCCTTGTGGGTGTTGCGGCTGCTCTTTCTACAAAATCAAACAAAATTGGTTTTGTCGGCGGCGTTGATTCTGAATTAGTCAGAAAATTCGAAGTCGGTTTCCGCGCAGGTGTTGAAGCAGCGAACCCAAAAGCAAAAGTTGAAGTGAAATATGCTGGTGCATTCGATAAGGCTGACATCGGTAAAGCAACAGCTGAAAGCATGTACAAATCTGGCGTCGACATCATCTATCATGCTGCTGGCGGCACTGGAACTGGTGTCTTCACAGAAGCGAAAAACCTGAAAAAAGCAGATCCTAACCGTAAAGTTTGGGTCATCGGTGTAGATAAAGACCAGTATGACGAAGGAAAAGTACCTGGAACAAAACAAAGTGTCACTCTTACTTCTATGGTTAAGAAAGTAGACACAGCGGTACAAGACTTAACAACGAAAGCAAAAGATGGTAAGTTCCCTGGCGGCGAAGTGATCACATACGGTCTGAAAGAAGGCGCTCTTGACATCTCTCCATCTAAGGAAAACCTTGATAAAGATGTATTAAAGAAAGTGGAAGAATGGAAACAAAAAATCATCAAGGGCGAAATCAAAATCCCTGCAACACGTGATGAATTAAAAGATTTTAAAGCTTAATTTGAGCATCGGGATAAGCGCGCCTTATCCCCTTGCCTCTCCTTTACCTCCTCTTTATTCGTAAAAGGTGGTAAAAGAAAAGCTGCAGCCTCGTTTTGCAGCTTTTCTTTTGCTAGTTTTTATCTTCATCAGCACCCTAAAAAAGGAGCGGTTAAACCTGTGGATTATGTCATTGAAATGTTGAATATACGCAAAGAATTCCCTGGCATTGTAGCAAACGACAACATTACGCTGCAGCTAAAAAAGGGCGAAATTCATGCGCTGCTTGGTGAAAACGGCGCTGGAAAATCAACGCTCATGAACGTGCTTTTCGGACTGTACCAGCCTGAAAAAGGTGAAATCAAGGTACACGGAAAACCTGTGACCATCTCTAGTCCAAACGATGCTAGTGATTTAGGCATCGGAATGGTGCATCAGCACTTTATGCTTGTCGATACCTTTACTGTCGCTGAAAACATCATTTTAGGTAAAGAGCCAAAGAAGTTTGGAAAGATTGACAAAGAACAAGCCATACAGCAAGTACAAGAGCTTTCTGACCGCTATGGTTTGAAAATAGATCCTGCCGCAAAAGTATCTGACATCTCTGTCGGTATGCAGCAGCGTGCAGAAATCTTAAAAACACTTTACCGCGGCGCTGACATTTTGATCTTCGACGAACCAACGGCCGTTTTAACACCTCAAGAAATCAAAGAACTCATACAAATCATGAAAAACTTAATCAATGAAGGCAAATCCATTATTTTAATCACCCATAAGCTGAAAGAAATTATGGATGCATGTCATCGCGTGACCATTATCCGAAAAGGCCAAGGCATTCGTACACTTGATGTGGAAAGCACAAATAAAGACGAACTTGCAAGCCTCATGGTTGGCCGTGAAGTGTCATTTAAAACAGACAAAAAAGCTGCTTCTCCTGCTGAGGAAGTTCTTCAAATTCAAGACCTCACAGTAAAAGACGCCAGAGGAATTGAAGCGGTCAAACAATTGAACCTCTCAGTGAAGGCTGGCGAAATTGTTGGAATTGCTGGGGTAGACGGCAATGGCCAGTCTGAATTAATTGAAGCCATTACAGGGCTAAAAAAATCAGAATCTGGCACGATCATGCTAAACGGGAAAGCCATTCAAAATCTCCCGCCTCGTAAAGTGACCGAATCTGGGATTGGGCATATTCCTCAGGATCGTCATAAACATGGACTTGTACTCGATTTTTCAATTGGAGAAAACATTTCCTTACAAACGTATTATCAGCGTCCTTATTCAAAATTCGGCTTATTGAATATGAAGAATATTTATCAAAAGGCAAAACGAATCATTGCGGAATATGACGTTAGAACACCGAGTGAATATACAGAAGCGCGCGCCCTATCAGGCGGTAACCAGCAAAAAGCTATTATCGGCCGTGAAGTTGACCGCAATCCTGATTTATTAATTGCCGCTCAGCCAACACGAGGACTTGATGTTGGTGCGATTGAATTTGTTCATAAACGTCTCATTGAGCAAAGAGACTCTGGCAAAGCCGTTTTGCTCATCTCCTTTGAGCTTGATGAAATTATCAATGTCAGTGATAAGATCGCTGTCATTTTCGAAGGCAGCATTGTGGCCATTGTTGATCCAAAAGAAACAACAGAGCAAGAGCTTGGCCTATTAATGGCTGGAAGTACGCAACAGGAAGTGGGGAAAGAAGCAAATGTCTAATCGCTTAACAAATCTGCTGATTCCGCTTATAGCCATTGTACTTGGTCTTTTGGTTGGGGCCATTATTATGCTGGCAAGCGGTTATAGTGTCATCGAAGGCTATGGCGCCCTTTGGAATGGCGTTTTCGGTGAAACCTATTATATGGGAGAAACCATCAGGCAAGTGACACCTTATATTTTATCAGGTCTTGCTGTTGCCTTTGCATTTCGGACAGGCCTGTTTAATATCGGTGTCGAAGGTCAAATGCTTGTTGGCTGGGTAGCTGCTGTATGGATTGGAACAACTGTCCATGCACCTATGTATATTCATCTGCCTCTTGCACTCATTACCGCAGCTGCTGCAGGTGCTTTATGGGGCTTTATTCCTGGATTTTTAAAAGCTCGTTTTTATGTGCATGAGGTCATCGTCACCATTATGATGAACTACATTGCCCTTCATGTCACAAACTATTTAATCTCAAATGTCTTAACAGATAATAAAGATAAAACAGATAAAATCGATGCCACTGCATCTCTTCGCTCTGGATTTTTTGAGCAGATCACTGATTTCTCCCGGATGCATAACGGTATTTTTGTTGCCATTATTGCGGCCGTCGTGATGTGGGTCATTATTCAAAAAACTTCTAAAGGGTTTGAGTTACGGGCTGTTGGAATGAATCAGCAGGCATCACAGTATGCTGGCATGAACGTTCGCCGCAATATCATTTATGCGATGCTCATTTCAGGAGCTTTTGCAGGTCTTGCAGGCGCTATGGAAGGCCTTGGTACATTTGAATATGCCTCTATTAAAGGCTCGTTTACAGGCGTAGGTTTTGATGGAATTGCCGTCGCTTTATTAGGTGGAAATACGGCTGTTGGTGTTGTCCTTGCTGCATTATTGCTTGGTGGATTGAAGGTCGGTGCATTAAATATGCCGCTTGAATCAGGCGTACCGACTGAGGTTGTTGATATTGTCATTGCGATCATCATTCTTTTCGTCGCCTCAAGCTATATTATTCGTCTTGTGATTCAACAAATGAAGAAAAAGGGGGGAAAATAAGTGGGATTTCTGCAAATACTTGAAATCATCGTCCCAGCTACACTTGTTTATGCTGCACCACTTATTTTAACCGCTCTTGGAGGCGTCTTTTCAGAAAGATCAGGTGTTGTCAATATCGGTCTTGAAGGTTTGATGGTCGTCGGAGCATTTTCCAGTATTATCTTTAACTTATTTTTTGCTGATACGTTTGGAGCCTTGACCCCGTGGATTGGGCTTCTCGTCGGAATGGCCGTTGGCGGATTGTTCTCACTGATTCATGCAGTTGCGACCATTACCTTCCGAGCTGATCAAACGGTCAGTGGTGTGGCCATTAACATGCTGGCACTTGGCGCTACATTGTTTGTCGTAAAACTGATTTACGGAAAAGCACAAACTGATAAAATTACAGAGCCTTTCTATAAAGGAGATATTCCCCTTCTAAGTGACATTCCGATCATTGGTGATATTTTCTTTAAAGATGTTTATTATACGTCCATACTTGCTTTAGCCCTTGCGGTTGTTGCATGGTTTGTTTTATTTAAAATGCCATTTGGTCTTCGTCTTCGTGCAGTCGGAGAGCATCCAATGGCAGCAGATACAATGGGAATCAAAGTGTACCGGATGCGTTATATCGCTGTCTTCATTAGTGGACTGTTTGGCGGTCTTGGCGGGGCTGTTTATGCCTCAACGATCGCGCTTGATTTCTCCCATGCCACCATTACTGGACAAGGCTTCATCGCACTAGCTGCGCTTGTATTCGGTAAATGGCATCCATTTGGCGCAATGGGAGCTGCTTTATTCTTTGGATTTGCTCAAAGCTTAAGCATCATTGGTTCTCTCCTGCCGCTGTTCCAAGATATACCGAATGTATATATGCTTATAGCACCATATGTGCTCACCATCTTAGCACTTACTGGCTTCATCGGACGTGCTGATGCACCGAAAGCACTTGGTACACCTTATTTAAAAGGAAAACGATAAATACGATGTATGATCAATCCCCTGAAGGACAAACTACCTTCAGGGGATTTTTGTATGATAAAAAACTCAAAAACTCCTGTTTATTTTACTTTTATTACACTTATTTTAGTTTAATAAATAGATGAGTGTCACAGAATCTTCTACAATTGAGACAAATAGCATTTGGGGGTGTTTATGTGGCTAATGCACAACAATTGAAATCGATTACAGACGATTCTGACAATAATAAAAGCGTTTTCCGTAAGATCATGTCTTGGAAAATTGGTGTTATTGATCTACCTGTGTATTTAGTACTTGCAGCGATTATTTTAACTGCCGCTTATTTTAATAAAATTCCAGCAAATATGCTTGGTGGTTTCGCTGTTATTATGATTTTGGGGATTTTCCTTGGAGATGTAGGACAACGTATTCCAATCTTAAAAGATATTGGTGGACCGGCGATTCTTTCTTTATTCGTACCATCGTTCCTGGTCTTTTTTAATGTTCTGAATCCGAACTCATTGGAAGCGGTTACGTCTCTTATGAAAACGTCGAACTTCCTTTACTTCTATATTTCTGCTCTTGTAGTAGGTAGTATTCTTGGGATGCAGCGAACTGTTTTAGTACAAGGCCTTATTCGTATGTTTGTCCCTCTAGTTGCAGGTACAATTGCAGCTGTGAGTGCTGGTATCCTTGTGGGCCTTTTAGTTGGTTACACACCGCATCATTCATTCTTCTTTATTATTGTACCGATTATTGCCGGTGGTGTTGGAGAAGGGATTTTGCCATTATCTATCGCTTATTCACAAATTCTTGGTGTATCAGCAGAGTCATTAATTTCTCAATTAATTCCTGCGGCTGTCATTGGGAACGTCATTGCCATTATCTGTGCTGGTGCAATGAAGAAGCTTGGTGAGAAACGTCCTGAACTGAACGGGAATGGCCGTCTTGTGAAATCTAAAGAAGCAAACGAAATTTTCGAACAACCAGATATGGATGCAAAAGTTGATTTCGGTTTAATGGGTGCTGGTGTACTCGTTGCTTGTACAACCTTCATCTTTGGTGGTTTGTTAGAAAGCTTTGTTCATATTCCTGGTCCAATCTTAATGATTGTTCTTGCTGCTTTAATCAAATACTTAAACGTGATGCCTCAGCATCTTCAAAACGGCTCACAGCAGTTCTACAAGTTTGTATCTAGAAGCTTTACATGGCCGCTAATGGTTGGTCTTGGTATTCTATACATTCCACTTGATGATGTAGCAACTGTCATCTCAATTCCTTTCGTATGCGTATGTATCGCTGTTGTACTCGCAATGGTTGGTTCTGGTTACTTCGTTGGAAAACTAATGAACATGTATCCAGTAGAATCTGCTATTGTCACTGGCTGTCACAGCGGACTTGGCGGTACTGGTGACGTTGCAATTCTTTCAGCTTCTGGAAGAATGGGTCTTATGCCTTTCGCCCAAGTATCTACACGACTTGGCGGAGCAGCAACTGTCATCTGTGCAACGATCTTACTCAGAATGTTTAGTTAAACATTCACACAAAAAAGCATGGGCATTCACATGAGCCCATGCTTTTTTTATATTTCTTTTCTCCTATAGGATCTTATTCATCAGCTAATACAATTCGTATATATTCCCTTGGCTGAAAAGGATACAGCTTGGTTTCTTGATAGCTCATGTGAAGAAGATGCTCAGAAAACAGCGGCCATTCACTCCCGGCCTGCCACCTTTTTTGATCATTTCGGTCAATCAAGAATGCTCCTCCTAAAATCGTGCAGAATAGGCTTAAGCTGATGGCGATCTTTCGTTTCATTTGATCAGCTCCTTTAAGAAAAGCATGTACGAAAAACAAAACAATATACAATGAGTATCATTTTTGATAAAATTATTTTTGTGGTCAAAAGAACTTAAAACAAATACAGTTTGCTTGAAATCGTTTCAAACCAATGCACTATGGCTGTATTTACGCTATAATTTTAATTACCAGTTCTTTAGAACGTGAATTTATATTGATCAAAGGAGGTTCATTTTTTTGCAGCTTATTCACTTCGCCATCCTATCACCTTTTTTACTCGCTTTTGTTGTACCTTTCCTTTACAAATATGTGAGACGTATACATACAGGATGGTTTGTTCTCATCTTGCCGATTCTTTTATTTACCTATTTCATCCAAATGTTACACATCACTTCGAATGGACGAACGCTTTTCTCACAGGCTGAATGGATTCCATCTTTAGGGATGAATTTCACTGTGTATGTCGATGGTCTCAGCCTGTTATTTGCTTTATTAATTACAGGTATCGGCTCACTTGTGGTGCTGTACAGTATTTTCTACTTATCAAAGGAAAAAGAACAGCTTGGCTCTTTCTACACGTATTTGCTCATGTTTATGACCGCGATGCTGGGTGTCGTTCTTTCTGACAACATGGTGGTTTTATACTTGTTTTGGGAGTTAACGAGTATCTCTTCCTTCCTCTTAATTGGGTATTGGTATAAGCGGGAGCGCTCTAGGTATGGAGCAACGAAATCACTGCTTATTACTGTTTTTGGCGGATTAGCTATGCTTGGTGGCTTCATCCTCATTTACCTGATTACTGATTCATTCAGTATTCGAGAAGCAGTCAATCAGCTTCAGCTCATTATGGCATCACCTTACTTTCTCCCTGCCATGATCCTAATCTTACTAGGTGCGTTTACGAAATCAGCGCAGTTTCCATTCTATATCTGGCTGCCTGATGCAATGGAAGCACCGACCCCTGTGAGCAGTTATCTGCATTCTGCTACGATGGTGAAAGCCGGTATTTATCTTGTTGCCCGCTTCAGTCCAATCTTTGCTATATCAGAGGTATGGTTCTGGACCATTTCCATCGTGGGACTTGTCACATTATTCTGGGGATCATTCCACGCCGTCCGGCAAAACGATTTGAAAGCCATTCTGGCCTATTCGACAGTGAGTCAGCTCGGCATGATTATGCTCATGCTTGGCGTCGGCGCAGCTGCAATTCATGAAAACAATCCTGCCTTTTTTGGCGCAGCCGTTCTTGCAGCTATTTTTCATCTCATTAACCATGCTACGTTTAAAGGCAGTCTCTTTATGGCAGCTGGTATTATCGATCATGAAACAGGAACTCGTGACATTCGGAAATTAGGCGGATTAATGACGATCATGCCGATTACCTTCACCATTACGTTAATCGGTACATTTTCAATGGCCGGATTACCGCCATTTAACGGTTTCTTAAGTAAAGAGCTATTTTTCACAAGTATGAGACGGATTTCTGATATCAGCTTTACGGACGTTTCAACATGGGGTGCCATCTTCCCGACACTCGCTTGGCTCGCTAGCGTCTTTACGTTCATTTATAGTATGATGCTCCTCTTTAAAACTTTTAGAGGCCGTCTAAATATAGACCAATTGGAGAAAAAACCGCATGAAGCACCGATCGGCATGCTCATTCCGCCAATCATTCTGGCTGCACTTGTGGTCACCTTCTTCTTTTTCCCTAATATCCTTGCCTATTCTGTCATCGAACCCGCAATTGCGGCGATCATTCCTGAAGCGATTGAAACAGGAAGCCGTTTTTCTGTGAAAATTAAAGCATGGCATGGCTTCCAGCCAGAGCTCTATATGACAATAGGTGTTGTTGTACTCGGCACAATCGGTTACTTGACGCTTTCAAAATGGCGTCCAATGTACAACATCTTTAAGGAAAAGTGGTCATTTAACGCTTTATACGACCGCTCTCTTATCGGTTTGGAAAAAGGTTCATACCGCCTGACAAACAGTTATATGACTGGTTTTCTTCGTGACTATCTTGTCTATGTGTTTGGGTTCATGATTATCGTCATTGGCGGCGTGATGTTTTATCAGCAGGCCTTTTCATTTCAAACAGATCAGGCTGCCTCAATTGGCACGTATGAGGTGATTCTTTCACTTGTAATGGTGGCGGCGACGATTGCAACTGTATTCGCAAGCTCACGATTAACAGCTATTATTGCTCTAGGTGTCATGGGTTACACGCTGTCATTATTCTTCGTGATTTTCAGAGCACCTGACCTTGCGCTGACGCAGCTGATTATTGAAACTATTTCTGTCGCACTGTTTTTGCTTTGCTTCTATCATTTGCCGAAGCTGAGCTTAAAGCAAAAAACGAGAAGGTTCAAAATGACCAATTTCATCATTTCATTAGGTGTTGGGGTTGTTGTCACTTGTCTAGCTTTTGCTTCCACAAGTCAGCAGTCAATTGACACTATCTCAACTTACTTTATTGAGAACAGCTACAAACTTGCTGGCGGTGACAATATTGTCAATGTCATTCTTGTAGATTTCAGGGGCTTTGATACCCTCTTTGAAATTACCGTGCTCGCCATTGCAGCACTTGGTATTTATGGGTTATTAAAAACACAAGCAAAACGGAAGAGAGGTGTGCGGCGATGAGAAAGGTTGATACGAATGATATGCTTTTGCAAGTCACAACAAAAATAACAGCATTCATCATCTTGCTTTTCTCCCTTCACCTATTTCTTGCGGGACATAACAATCCTGGCGGCGGATTCATAGGCGGCCTGATGAGTGCTGCGGCTTTCGTTCTTCTTCTTTTAGCCTATGATCTGAAGACAGTAAGACGCATTTTGCCATTTGACTTTATTTATGTAACTGGAGCCGGTTTGCTCGTTGCGATCCTGACAGGTATGGGATCCTTTCTATTCGGTGCACCTTTTCTATCCCATGCATTTGATTATTTCCAATTACCGTTTTTAGGGAAAACAGAACTGGCGACAGCCGTCCTGTTTGATATCGGTGTGTATTTGGTTGTTGTCGGTGTCACCATGACCATTATTCAAATGATTGGAGAGAAGGAATAATGGAATTTCTAATGTCTATTATCGTCGGAATTATTTTTATGGCGGCGACCTATTTGATGCTGTCAAAGAGCCTTCTGCGGGTCATCGTCGGTACTGCTGTTTTGAGTCACGGCGTCCACTTGCTTCTTTTAACAATGGGCGGCTTAAAAAAGGGAGCACCTCCAGTTCTAAAAGAGGGGCTCACATCCTATGTGGATCCATTGCCACAAGCATTAATTTTAACAGCCATTGTCATTGCTTTTGGTGTGACATCCTTATTACTTGTCATGGCCTTCCGTGCCTTCCAAGAGCTGCGAACAGATGACATGGATCAAATGAGAGGAAATGATCAGCATGAATAATCTCGTGATCCTGCCTATTTTAATTCCATTACTAGCTGCTACACTATTGATCTTTATGAATAAAAACATCATGCTGTCAAGAGTCTTTAGTGTCTTAACATCTCTTTCAGCCATTATATGTAATGCATATTTGGTTCAAACGATTTTCACAAATGGGATACAAACCCTTTATTTAGGCGGATGGAAAGCGCCATTTGGGATTGCCCTTGTGGCCGATCAATTTGCTGCACTCCTTGTGCTGACCGCTTCCGTTGTCGGGCTTGTGACAGTCCTCTTCTCCTTTCAAACGATTGGGAAAGAAAGAGAGCGGCTCTTCTATTATTCTGGCGTACAGTTTTTATTAGCTGGCGTGAGCGGAGCCTTTTTAACGGGAGATATTTTCAACCTATTTGTATTCTTTGAATTACTGCTGATGGCATCTTATATGCTCATTGTATTAGGCGGATCAAAGCCTCAGCTTCGTGAATCACTCAAATATATTGTGTTTAATATCATCTCGTCGGCATTATTTATTGTCGGAGTCGCCTGTTTATATGCAGTGACGGGTACGCTCAATATGGCTGATTTAAGTGTGAAAATAGCTGAATCAGGGCAAACAGGGTTAATCACTGTTATTTCCATTCTGTTCCTCATTGTATTCGGCTTAAAAGCTGGGATCTTCCCGCTTTATTTCTGGCTGCCAGGATCTTATCACGCGCCGCCAGCAGCGATTTCAGCTCTATTTGGGGCTTTGCTCACAAAGGTTGGCTTATATGCGATTGCCAGAGTCTTTACATTAATTTTTATACACGATATAGGCTTTACCCATACACTCATGGCGTGGCTTGCCGCACTGACAGTGATATTCGGTGTGATAGGCTCGATCGCCTATTCTGACGTTCAGAAGATCGTGATTTATAACATTGTCACAGCTGTTGGGGTCATTTTGTTTGGATTTGCAGCCAACACACCTGCATCACTCCAAGGTGCCATTTATTATCTCATTCACGACATGGTGATCAAAGGTGCTTTATTTATGCTGGCAGGTGCCCTCTTTGTGTATGCTGGTACAAATCAACTAAAAAAAATGGGCGGACTGATTCAATCCCAGCCTCTATTAGGATGGATGTTTTTCATTTCGGCTTTATCGCTGGCAGGAATTCCGCCGCTGAGTGGCTTTGTTGGAAAACTAAAAATTGTGGAAGGTGGATTTTCTGCTGGACACATGACGTTTTCTATCCTGGTCTTACTGTCCAGTCTCCTTGTCCTCTACTCTATTATGAAGATTTTCATGTCCGCATTTTGGGGTGAGGAACAGGATATGCGAAGAAGAAAGCCGTCAATTAAAGGAATGGTGTACCCTGGCGTACTGCTTGTCGTCTTATCGCTTGCCATTGGGTTAGGGACAGAGTTCATTGCCCCTTATATCAATCAAGCAGCGGAAATGCTCTCTACACCAGAAAAATATATTCAAGCTGTGCTGAAGGAGTAGATGAACATGGCCTTTCAAATATTACTAAACGCTCTCCTCGCCTTTACATGGATGTTTATGAATGATACATACAGAGCCGCAGACTTTGTATCAGGTTTTGCATTAGGGATGATCGCCATTTTTATGCTGCGTCGATTTTTCCCGCAGCGTTTTTACGGCTATGCCCTTTATGCGATTTTCAAACTTATCATCATTTTTATTCGCGAGCTGCTTCTTGCCAATTTAAGTGTATTAAAGACTGTATTATCTCCAAAGCTCAAGATTAAGCCCGGTATTTTCGCCTTTCGCACGGATTTGAAAACAGATTGGGAAATCACCATACTGTCCAATATGATTACATTGACACCAGGTACACTAGTGATTGATATTTCCGATGATCGTTCCATTTTATACATTCATGCGATGGATATTGAAGATGCTGAAAAAGCCATTCATGATATCCGGGTTTCATTTGAAAAAGCGATTCAGGAGGTGAGCGGTAAGTAATGGAACTCATTTTGCAAATTTCACTTGGCATTCTTGCGCTGTCTACCTTGCTTTTTGTAATACGAGTGATCAAAGGTCCCTCTATTCCTGATCGTGTGAGTGCGCTTGATGCGATAGGAATCAATTTAATTGGGATGACAGCCATCGTTTCAATTTTACTGAAAACCACTGCATTCTTTGAGATTATTTTACTGCTCGGCATCCTTGCCTTTATCGGTACTGTCGCTTTTTCCAAATTCCTTGAGAAAGGGGAAGTGATTGAAAATGATCGTCATCGCTAAAGCCATCGTGATTTTCTTTATCCTGCTAGGCGCTATCCTCTGTTTGATTTCAGCCATTGGTGTCCTTCGCCTGCCGGATGTTTACACACGAATGCATGCTGCATCAAAAGCATCGACCCTTGGCGTTGTTCTGATTTTAGTAGGTGTGTTTTTTCACGAATGGTTTCTTGCAGGCGTTATTTCTGCAAAAATCCTTCTCGGCATCGTATTCATCTTCCTGACAGCACCAGTCGGCGCACACTTAATCGGAAGAGCCGCCTACAATACTGGTGTTAAGCTCGACAAACGCAGTGTCCAAGATGATTATGGCGGTTTCCGTAACTTTGTGATTAAGCGAAAAGAAGATTCTTATTTATAAAAAGCGAAAAAGAATGGCCTGCCATGTTGGGCCATTCTTTTTTTCGCTCAACCTCATATAAAAAAAGCTTCCGCTGCACCGGGAGCTTTTTTATATGCGATCAATGACAGCAAGTGTGCATCTTGACGTACAGATGTGCCGGTCTCGATCATCTTTTATATCGATTTGAAATACCATTGTACGCCGTCCTACATGTACAGGAACAGCTGTCGCTGTCACAACTCCATCGCGTACAGATTTTAAATGATTGGCATTGATTTCAATACCTGAGCAAACTTGCTGCGTTAAGTCTAAATGAGCCGCAGCCCCCATGCTCGCCACTGTTTCTGCTAGAGCAGCAGATGCTCCTCCGTGCAGCAGCCCAAATGGCTGTTTTGTTCTGTGATCGACTGGCATCGTTGCAACGCATCGTGACACATTGCACTCTACAATCTCAATGCCTAGTGCCTCAAGCAGTGTATTTGATCCGCTCACATCCATTAAGGCCCTCTCCCTTCACACGTTTACAGCACACTTTCAGACTTAGCAATTAACACCGCTTCTGTACGAGATCCAACATTCAGCTTATTAAAGATGGATGTCAAGCTGTACTCAATTGACCGTTTGCTCAAATGAAGCACATCGGCAATCTCTTGGTTCGTGTATCCTTTTTCTACTTCTCTAAGGATCAAACACTCCCGTTCGGTTAAGAGATCGTGATCAGTCTGCTGCGCCTGTTCTGGCTTTTCTTGCTGCTGTGAAATTAATTTCTTTAAATAGGACAGCTGAATGACAACTTCCCCTTGCAATGTCCGGTGTATGTATTCAATAATTTTGTCTTTCGTCTCTGTTTTGCTAATTGCACCGTGTAATCCAGCCCGAATAGCCTCTTCAAAATAATCATCTACTTCATACCCTGTATAAATGATAATTTTCACTTGATGGTTGGTTTCTAAAATTTGTTTCGCAATGTCCATTCCATTGATATCCCCGAGATTTAAATCCATTAAAATCACATCATAGATGGAAAAGTCATGCGTCTTTAAAAAGGCGGCTTCTGCATCAGGACTTAAACAATCGACTGATAGCTGCTGGTCTGATTCTAATATGCTTTTTGTCCCTTCCATGACAGCCGGATGATCATCAATGACCAATATCTTCTTCATGTCTTCCTCCCTTTAAATCACTCACTTCCATTTTATATAAAAGACTTGGCTGATGCCAAGTCTTAATCCTTAATAAATCGTTACAATTCCATTTCAATTTTCACCTTGAGCCCTCTTTCAGGGGCTGTGTGAATTTGAAGCTTTCCATTTAATGCTTTGACTCGTTCTCTAATTCCCGAAAGCCCCATGCTCATTGTGTGCTGATCAAGATGACTTGCATCAAAACCGACTCCATCATCCTCATAGTGAAGAACAACCTGATCTTTAATACAAATCAGCATCACTAACACTTGAGTGGCTTTAGAGTGCTTCAGGGCATTGGATAACAGCTCCTGAACAATTCGGTAAATATTCAGCTGTGAATCAATATCAATGTCCAATTCTTTATCAAAGCGTGTCGTATTCAGCCTAATATGAAACGGTGCTTCCTCCTGAATTTGAGAAGTCAGCTTGGATATCGCCTTTACTAAACCTAAATCATACAGCAGCTGCGGCCGAAGCTCATGACATGTTTCTCTCGTCGTTTGAATCACCTTAGACATTTGATCGTTCCATGAGATAAGCGAATTTTCAATAGATGTCGGGCATTGATTGTTTTGGAAATTCGTTAAAAACATCTCCGACTGTCTTTTTAGTGATATCAAGTCCTGCAGCACGGAATCATGAAGATCCCTTGCTAAATCTGAGCGCTGCTTTTCTTCCATGGCAAACATGATTTTCTTCAGCCAGGCAGGATTGGCCTCGCGCTGTTTCAAATCGTCAAGATGCTCCATCAACTCTTCGATCTTGACGACATTTTCTAAACTGACACTGGTGTAAAATGCCAATGTTTTCAGCCAAGAAATCTCATCACGCGTCAATTTCGGTGTCTGTATATTGGATAAGCAGCAAATCATAAACGAGTGACCGCCCCGCTCGCCAATTTTCATCATAAACCCTTTATCAAGCTCGATGATTTTACCAACTTCACCTAAAATATCTTGAAATTGATCCACGTATTCTTTCCATAGCTTACTATCATTTGTTGATTCATCAATTTCAATAATTTGTCCGTCAGCCTTCACCTCAAGCACAAAGGCTTTATTCACAACAAGCACTTCTAAAATGGTGTATTTCAAATGATACAGCACTTGATGAAGTGATGATGCCTCACGAATAAGCTGCGTGAATTTAAACACGCTGTCCTGGTAATTATGCTTCTCTGAAAAACGCTTCAGACGAAAACGGAAATCTAGAATTTCTTTGAAATAGAAAACAGCCAGCATGAGTGTATAGGTAATTATTGCGAGCTTCAGTGTGTACTTCAAATCTTCTGGTTTTTGCAGAATATAAAACGTGACAACAACAAAAATGGTCGGTGTAATGGCAAGAAATCCATAGTATTTCAGTCTACTAATCAAAAAATCCATATTGTAAAGTTTGTTCGTCATGAATTGATACACCAGTGAAAAAGGAATGAGCAAGACAAAAGAAGTTAAGAAAAAGGGATCTACGACATAAATACGAAACAAAACATATGGAATTGCAAATAAAAAGATAAATGGACAAAATGCTATGATATTTATCATGACAAAAAACTTTAAAACAGACCCCTGCTCTGTCTCTTTATATTTCCGCATTCCATTGATAATCACTTTGAATGACATGATAATAGAAGCGAAAAAGAATAAAAGATTTAAACTTGGCATGTATCTGGCTATCACCGAATCAATTGGAACAATTAACTCTATTACTAGATTAATTATAGGAAGACTATATAAAAAGCGAATCGTTTTTTGAGTCGTTAAATGTAGGTCAAACTCTTTGAAATATTGATAAATGAAATGAATATAAAAGATAAATACACTTGATAAACAAAATGTGATGACATAATGGCTAAATCTATCACCAATACCTGAAGTACCTGCACTAAGATATCCGATACAAATCGTTAATAAAAATAAAATTAAAAGGAATGCTGATTTTCGTTGGGCCTCTTTGTTAATTCGAATGATAAAGAAGATACAAAATAAACAAATTGAATACAGGATAAGAGGAATTAAATAGACAAATAAACTTTCTTGACCAATCAATGTCTTATTTTTTAGGGTGATCATTTGGTTGCCTCTTTGAATATCAATTCTTTGCACATTCCTAAGCTCACCATTGATCAAATGATCTTTGTTGTTAGCAGGTTCCCCATTGATTTTAAGTATAATATCTCCTTCTTCTAATCCTGATGTGTAGGCTAAAGAAAGATATTCAACTTTGACAACTTCTGCTTGACCGTTCTTGTTCTCCGCTACACGTGCTCCATTAAAAATATCAAATACATAAATATATGAAACATAGATCACAAATAAAAAAGACAGAAAAACCAAAAAAGCAGATAGTTTCGTATAAGTTATCTTCATGTATAAAACATCCTTAACTGGAGAACTTTTAAATCATTTTTTAAATGAATAGTATCATTTATAGTACCATATATAATCTGCAGACATTTGCCCTTTTTTAATGCCTTGAATAATTACTTTCATGGTTTGCTCATCTGTGTGAATTAAATTTGCATTCCCTAACTCCAATTCATTCACAACACCAGGATTTTTCACTAAATATGCAATAACATTTTGAATGTTCAACCATTGCCCTCCTTTGTCATAAATGCACATAATTGTTCCTTCTTCGTCCCCGGTAAATCAAGTTGTTCAATTCCTTGCTTCATTTTTAACAGCATAATCTCTCTCATCGATACCATGTACTGAGTCAAACCAGCTTCAAGTAACTTCTGCTTCAATTGAAACGGCTTTTGCTCTGACTCATCCAGCCGCTTAGAAAAGAAGGAAAGAAGCTCTTGACTGGCATCGTTAAAACGTCTTTGTAAATAACTGAATGCCAGCGTTTGTTTTTTTTGAAAATCTCCGTTTGATTTTGAAAATAACGCAAAAAAATCGTTACTGATCTGTTCAGCAACACCATAATATATCGAATAAGATTCCACAGTGGCGTTTATTTTTCCTGTCGCTAAATAAACACCCAGTACGCTAGAAAGAGCTGTTAAAGATCCTGATTTTTTCCTTAAAACCTCTACACACTCTTCTTCTGTTCCATGCAAATGACGCAAATCCTCGTGCTGCCCTTCCATTGACATTTTGATGAAATGGAACAATTTCTCTATTAGTTGTGGATTATTTTCACATATGGATGTGATGAATTGGATACTCACCGTATACAAATACGTAGATGCATTGATGGCCACTCCTTGGTCGACGTTCATCCAAGGATACGAATCATTGTCCTGATCTTCAATATCATCTAATATATCGGCAGATAAAATGAGAAGTTCAATCCCTGCTGCCAGTTTTGAAATCGCTTGCTTGTCTTGTCCGCCAAATGCCTCATAATGCTGGTAAGCCAATTGACCAAGAGGAAATTCTTCTTTTCTATCTGTAAATTTCAGAAGCAGCTTTTGTAAATCATTCTGCCTGACTGCATGTTGAATAAAATCAGACATATTCTGCTTGATTTTTGTATTCTCTAGATAGTTTAGCATACTCGATCTTGTACCTCACCCTTTCGTCTTTTATTTTACTAAAAAGACATAAGCAAATGTCCACTGACATCACTATTTAACAATTATATAATAATATATCCTTTTTTTGTATGTATTTGGATAAAAAAAAGACTTGATGATTATCAAGTCTTTAAGAAATTTTCACATATTCATATTTGTCGTATTGATCAATGCTTTTGTTAATGTTATGAAGAGAAGCCGTTGTTTCTCTGATTTCGTTTTCAAGTTTCCATAATAATTGTTTAAGTTCTTCGATTTCATACTTTTCCATCGATTCCACTCTCCTTTTTTGGAAGATCAATGTATTTGTGTATGGTGATTGGGTCATAAGTATTTGATCTGTTACTAACAGTGTAAATGTAATTGAGTATTTTTTCACCGAAAAGTATGCACAAAACGTGTGCGTGATACCGCAAAATTCAATAGGTCTTTTTTCATCATTTTCTGACTTTTCAAATCATACTTTTATCTCAATTTCAAAGGAATTGCGTCATTTTTGCGACAGGAATAGGCATCATTCGTCACACTTCTCTTCCAATAGAACGTACGATCCCCTCTGTATCTTCGGTTTTGCGTGTCATAGGTCAGACGACAGACGCTATTGTGGACACCGCAATTTTTTGGCGACATTCACCGAAATTGACCGCAAAAGTACCTATTTTTATGCTGGAATTACATAGATAGAAAGATCATTTTGATTCTTTATTCTGATTTTCTACATACATTTAGAACAGATATCCGTCCAATTTCACGTCAATGAGAGAAGAGGTGACCATGTGTTTTACTATGTTCCTTATCATGCTTTGCAGATTCCCGCAATGAGCCGCGCATACCCGCCGCGCACGCCAATGACTTTTCCTCCAGTTGATGCCCACTCATTTCAACGAGCCGCAAAAGAATCAGCCCGTCTCGTTGCTGATGCTTCACTCATTACACAGCAAATTTCAAGCTCCCTTCCGTTTGCGCAGCGCATCATGGAGGCTGCTGAACGCTCTGATTCGACAAGTGTCATCCGAATGCTGAAGCAAATCGGTGTGAAAAGCGGCATCGATATCCGCTTTAGTCCAGAAGGCATTCGAATCTACTTGTCTCTTGCCTCCAGCAGACTTTTCCTTCTTTTACAGTGGGCATGACAAAGAAAAAGCCGCTCTCACGCGAGCGGCTTTTCTTAAGATTCAAACATTTTATGGCACCATTCAATGGCTTCAATATAACAGCCATAGGCTTCCTGTTTCGGGAGATTTCCAACTAACATCTCATCATCCCATTCATTTCGTTCAATACGTTTGGCCACACCTAACACAAAAGAATAATCATTTTCATAGCCAAGCAGTGCCTCGCCAACTTCATCAGAAAGCGGCAGCTCCTTCACAAGTTCTGTGATATCTGCCCTGACAAGTGTATCAATGAGAGAAAACATACCTGTCAGCATATAAGAGGCAGGGTGCTTTCGTTCAGTCCGAGAGGCAATCAGTTCACACGTTTTGGCACGAATGAATGACATTTTGATAATTTCTTTTTGGCTTGAGTTAGCTTGGACATTCAGTTCTTTAAATGAAAGGATAAAGATCCAGCGCCGAATTTCATTAAACCCAAGCAGGATAATCGCCTGCCGGATACTCTTAATTTGATATAGACGTCTCATGCCGCCTGAATTCAGCATTTTTAATAATTGATATGATAGCGAAAGGTCACTTTCAATAAAATGGGTCACGGTTTGGATATTCGGCTGGTCCTTGCTTAACTCATTTAAAAGCTGATGGTACGCATGGAAGCTGGTCGATAATGCTCGTCCCGATATCACATGCGGCTCACTAAAGAAATAACCTTGAAACAAGTGGAAGCCCGCTTTTAGCGCTTCTTCATATTCTCTTCTCGTTTCTACCTTTTCTGCTAGGAATCGAAGGCGATACTTTTTATACGTATTCAGAATATCTCTTCGTTCTTGCGTTGTCGTTTTCAGAAAGTCAATTTTTAAAATATCAATGCAATAGAGGAGTTCCTCAAGCAGCTTGTCACTATAATGTGTTCCGTTTAGGAAGAAATCATCGAGTGCAATCGTATATCCCCATTTTTTTAACTGCTTACATCTCATAATAAGTGCCGGGGTAATTGGTACATTTTCTAATATCTCGATCACAAGCTGATGCGGATCAAAATAGGTGAGCAGATCAGATGAAAGCAAGCTTTCGGTGAAATTAATGTAGCATCGTTTTCCTTCTGTCAGTGTTTCGATGCCGATATTTAGAAAACTATTGATAATGAGGTCCGTTGTCGCTTGATCACCGTCTTCAGCGCTATATGTATTGGTTTCACTATCTCTATAAAGCAGCTCATATGATACGACTTGTTCTTTTCTGTTAAAAATAGGCTGTCTCGCAACAAACACCCTCAACTGCTCCAATCCTCCTTTATGCCATGACAAACAAGATGTGCTTTCAGTATACCAAATGATTGCGATTTTAGTTCATTTTCAATCGGTCAAAATAAAAAAAAGAGACCATCTGGCTTGATGATCTCCCTTTCTTCAAATCATTCGCTTTCATAAAGCTCTTTTTTGATTTTATTTTTCACATCATGGATAAACTGCATTTTATTATCCCAGCATTTTTGACTCAAATCGACTGGATATTCTTCTGGTTTGCTGATTCGTTTGTATTCCTCCCAGAAGAGTCCAAGACTGTCCTGCACGTAAGCTTGAATCGTTTGAATATCTGGATTGTCATAGACAAGTTTTCCTTGTTCAAAAATCGGAACGTGAAGATCTTTCGCCACAAAGTTCGTCACGAATTTACTAATAAATGTATGCACAGGATGGAACATTTTTAGTTTATCCTCACTATGAACATCTTCCTCTTCAAGCGCAATATAGTCACCTTCAGAATGATGATTCAATTGATTGATAATGCGGTACACACGTTTACGGCCCGGTGTTGTCACTTTCTCTGGGTTGGATGAAATTTTGATGGTATCATTCATTTTACCGTTTTCTTCAATGGACACCAGTTTATACACTGCACCGAGGGCTGGCTGATCGAATGCTGTGATCAGTTTTGTCCCAACACCCCACACATCAATTTTGGCGCCCTGTGCCTTTAAATTCATAATGGTGTGTTCATCAAGATCGCTTGATGCAATGACTTTTGCATCATGGAATCCTGCTTCATCCAGCATTGTTCTAGCTTTTTTAGACAAGTATGCAAGGTCTCCGCTATCAAGTCTGACACCAATGAAGTTGATTTTGTCTCCAAATTCTTTCGCTACCTTAATCGCATTCGGAATACCTGATCTGACAGTATCATACGTATCGACTAAAAAGACACAGTCTGTATGTGTTTCAGCATATTTTTTAAATGCTGTATATTCATCACGGTATGCTTGTACAAGTGCGTGAGCATGTGTTCCTGATACGGGGATGTTAAAGCGTTTCCCAGCACGAACATTACTTGTTGCCTGGAAGCCGCCGATGAGTGCCGCTCTTGCTCCCCACATCGCCGCATCCATTTCATGTGCACGTCTTGTTCCGAATTCTAATGCTGTCTCATCTTCAATGATTCCTTTAATCCGAGCCGCTTTTGTTGCAATCAGCGTCTGGAAATTCACGATATTGAGCAATGCCGTTTCGATTAACTGAGCTTCAACAAGCGTTGCCTCGATACGCATAATCGGTTCATTCGCAAAGACAATTTCTCCTTCTCGCATTGAATGAAGTGTACCTGTAAAGGACAATCCGCTTAAATAGTCTATGAAATCGCTTTTATAACCAAGTTCATCTTTTAAATACGCAAGATCGCTTTCAGTGAAGGAAAAGTCCGATAAATATTCAATCGCTTTCTCTAAGCCAGCAAATACAGCGAAGCCATTGTCAAATGGAAGCTTTCTAAAGAAGAGTTCAAAGACTGCCTTCTTCTCATGAATGCCGTCTCTCCAATACGTTTCTGCCATGTTAATTTGATAAAGATCTGTATGTAGTGATAAACTGTCGTCATTAAACCGATGCTCCAACTTCCATTCTCCTTCCCTTACTTAACCACTTTCGCACCAAGCGACTGCTCAAAGTGAGAAAGTGCCCACTCGTGCCCCGCTTCATTAAAACTCGCCACAGCATTTTGGTGAATCACAAGCTCAAAGCCTTTATTGTACGCATCAACAGCTGTATGAAGTACACAAATATCGGTACATACGCCGGCTAAGTGAAGTTCCGTGATGCCGCGCTCGCGCAGTTTCATTTCTAATTGAGTGCCTGCAAAAGCAGAGTATCTTGTTTTTTCCATATAGTAGACATGTTTTAAATGTTTTGACGTGTGAAATAGTGAACTTAGTTGTCCATAAAGTTCAATACCCTCTGTTCCGCGAATATTATGGGGCGGAAATAACTTTGTCTCTGGATGATAAGGGTCCTCTTCTTCATGATGATCGACAGCAAAGACGACAAAGTGGCCTTCATCAATAAATGAAGAAGTGATCTCTGTGATCTTAGACTCAATCGCCTGTCCAGGCTTTCCGCATGTCAGTTTTCCATCGTCTGCAACAAAATCAACTGTATAATCAATACAAATCAACGCTTTGCCCATCCGCATCTCTCCCATATGCTCTTTTGAATCATTATATCTTATTCATTTCACTAGGGAAACCTATTCAACAGATTCATGAGAAAAAGCTTTTTGAAACAGTTCATCCTCTATATAAATGTGCTCCTGATTCACCGCAATTGGCATCTCTATGACAAGGCCAAAAGGAGAGTGCGCTTCGTGATGATTCACCACTTTAAAGGAACATCCAGCGGCATTTGCCATTTTCACATATTGAGAATAAGAAGCATAGGACAGTTCACCATTTAAAAGAAGTGAGGCCTGTCGATTGGCCTTCAATACTTGTTCTACCTCTTGATACGGTTTATTTCTTGATACCTGTCCCTTTGTGAGGGCGAGAAGCGCTCGTTCCCTTAATGAACCAAGAAACATCCTTCGTTCATCGGGTTTTGTTTCAGCATGTCCAAATATCCCTTGCTGCAAATAAAAGTCTACGGATTCTTCTTTCATCGCTGTTTTCACTCCTGGTTTCTAAATTTACATTTCTGTGACCCAGTGCACAATCTTGAGTGCGAGGTCACGGGCTTCGTCTGTGTCTACTCTTTCCATTAATGATTGTTCAAGCGTATGGATGAGCTGCTTCTTTTCGTCCTCATACGCAATGGAAATACTCCATTCAATGTCAGGTACGGCTACAAGCGTTTTATATTCTTTTTTATTTTCATGTAAATATACATTGTAGTTCTTTGGCTGTCCGCTTGTGATGTGTGCTTTTCTAATTTTCATTTGACTCAGTTCACACCTCTTTTTTCTTCTTACATCCATATCCATTGTACCATAAAAAAAGACAGCTTCTGAAAAGGAATTCCCTTTCAAAGCTGGCTACGCATTAAAGCTCTTTTGCTGGCTGATTAGGTCTATATCCCACATAAACGTAACGTTTGGACTGCTAAAAAATTGGACAAAGTCTCCTGCATTATAGGTACCTGAACCACCGGCGGAGTGATCGACACTTTTTGGCGAAATGGCAAAAACATCACCGAAATGTGCAGAACCATTTCCACTCACACGGTCAATATGAATAGGTCCAACAATCGCTGGCATCTTTCCACCACCTTTTCTACCCATATCATATGCCCAGCTCAAAAATACGTGTATGAAAAATAAAAAAGACAGCTGATCTGTGATCATCAGCTGTCTTTCTATGCATTAAATGATTGAGGCTGGCCAAACAATGTAAAGTCCCAAAGCATCGTGGCATTTGGATCACTTGTAAGTGACATATAATCACCGGAATTAAAGGCTCCCGCACCGCCAGAAGAGTGGTCTACAGCCAAAGGAGCAATGGCCAGGACATCACCGAAAGTAGCTGCACCGTTTCCTCCTAACGACTCGATATGAATAGGTCCAACGATTGCAGGCATCAGAATCTCCCCCTATCTGCTTATCTCAATCATCTTATGCAAGAAGGGAAAAGATGTGCATCTGTCCTAGACGTTTAAATGCTGTTCCTTGCGAGAGCGCTGACGCAGCTGCACCAATCTGACAATATTCAAGGTGATGGCTTTGAGCAGTGCATAAACAGGAACCGCAAAGATCATGCCAAGGATTCCGCCAAAGCTTCCTGCCCCAATTAATAACAAGATAATGGTCAAAGGATGTGTGTTGAGGCGTTTCCCAATAATCAAAGGTGAAATGACATTTCCATCAATTTGCTGAACGACAAGAATGACAATGACTGTCACCACCGCTTTTCCAGGCGAATCAAGAAACGCAATAAGCACAGCTGGTGCCGCGCCAAGATATGGCCCAAGGTATGGAATCACATTTGTGACCGCAATGATAATACCAAGAATGAGCGCATATTTCACACCAATTAATAAGTACCCGATAAAACAAGCCACTCCAACAAATAAACAGACAACAATCTGCCCTTGTATGTAAGCCGCAAGCGTATCGTTTAATTCTTTAAAGATTTTCAATCCTTCTTTACGATAAGGCATTGGCAAAAATTGAACGAGCTTGTCCGGAAACTTATGTCCGTCTTTCAACATATAAAACAAAATGAACGGAACTGTGATCACAGCTAAAGCAATATTGGCAATAACGCCAAATACAGCAGACATACTTGAAGCAATATTTTCCGGCAAATCTTTTAATGTCGAAACAATTGTCTGTTCAAACTTCGAGACGGAGACATAATCTTGGTTCATCATCCAAGTAAACGTTTTAGAATGCGAGAAGTCGTTCATAAATTTCTGCATATCCGTCACATAACCAGGGAAGCTTTTGACAAGTCCACCGACCTGCGTGACAATAATCGGTCCCGCAGCATTCACAATGAACGTGATGAGTCCGATGAACAAAAGATAAATGATCAGGATAGCAAGTGTCCTAGGAATTTTCTTGGACAAAAATCGAACAATTGGATTAAAGATGAAAAAGAGAATTCCCGCCAGCAAGATGGGAACAAACAAGGTTGAAGCAAATAAAATAATCGGCTGAAATAAAAACGAAACCTTTGTTGATACATAAACAATGAGTAAAACAAGTAATATTTGGAATGTCCAAAAATGAACTTTAGATTTTAACAAAGATGCTCCTCCTGTTACGTATTGATCTTATTAAAAAACTACTATTCAACCCACCTTCTGTCAACTGCTTCTTGTTTTAGAACCTTATTTTTTGTAAAAAAAAGAACAATTGGTATATCATGCACTTTTTCCAGATATACATTCTATAAGCATGAAAAAAGCAGACACCTTTGCGTCTGCTTGTTACACTCTTTCACTGTGATCAGGCATCACCGATACAATTTGCTGGATCCGCACATAAAAAACTGATTTTGCCCCCGCCTCAATGACAATATGATCCGGCATGACTTCCTTCAATTTTCCGCGCACCGTATCTTTCACTGTTTGAACAATTAATCTCATACCGATTACTTTCTGCAATGTTTGATAAACATATGGATCAACTAATGAAACAAGCTGCGGACTTCCTTGTTGTGCCATCCTACCTGCCCCTTTACTTGTGTATTTACCCACAGCGTATGCAATGACCCATGTGAATGTCACTCAGGGCAAACCTACAACACAAATACCACATTTTAACATTTTATATAATTTTACATCTTTTGGAAGTATAATAGATTGGTGCTGCCAACAACTTAAATCATTTGAAGAGGTGAATGATCTTGAAAAAACTCATCTGTCTCGCTGCTGTCATGCTCTTTTTTTCCTTTGCAAGTTATGCGTATGCAGGATCAATTGGAGATGAACCTGGGACACCGGGGAAGTGGTTTAAAGGAGAAGCGCCAGTTCAAAAAGACGAGTCAAAACCGCCACTTGTTTTTGTTCACGGCATTAACAGCTCCTCCTCCACATGGTTCGACCGAAACGACATGGCAAAGCAAGCTGTTCTGAACGGATACGAAAGCGCATTCATAGATTTGTATCCAGATCAGGATACGAAAAAGAATGGCAAACTATTAGCAGAAAAGCTAAAAGAAATCTATGATGTGTTCGGTCGAAAACTCATTGTGATTGGTCATAGTAAAGGCGGGGTGGATACACAGTCCGCACTCGTGTATCACAATGCCCATCCATATGTAGAGAAGGTCATCACACTTGGCTCCCCTCATTACGGGACGCCGCTGGCAGATTTAGCGTATAGCAAGGGCGGAAGCTGGCTCGCGGAAATTCTTGGACAAAAAAGCGATGCGCTCTATTCTTTGCAAACGGGGCTCATGGCGGCTTTTCGAAGTGAAACCGACAAGCTGGAGAAGTTTCCTCAAAAATACATCACTTATTCGGGATCGGAATGGGGAACATTTGGCGGGGTGCTGTACTTAGGCGGCATGTATTTAAAGAGCTTTGGTGCAAACGATGGCGCCGTCACGGTAAGCAGCACAAGACTATCATATGCAAACAATATTTTAACAGGGAAATGGGATCACAACTCCATTAAAAACGGCACAAGCATGTTCCCTGTATTCCAGCATCAGCTGCTGGCAAATGCCGCAAGCACTGGAAAAGAAAATATAGAGAACCCCAACTCTACTGAGCTGAATACAGATGTTTATGTGAAAGGCGGAGAAAGCGAAAAGGATAAAACAGAAGCGTTCTATGTAGAGGAAGGAACGAATGGCTTATCGATTCAGTGGTTAAATGAAAGGCAGGAGGCGCGGCCGGAAATCATCGCCCCAAATGGAGACGTCTTAACAAATCTGAAGACATCGGAAGCATCATTCCCATATGAAGGCGCATTTTCGCACCATGTGCAAATCAATAAACCCGTTCCTGGAAAATGGACAATTCGATCAAATTCAGGAAAAAAGACTCCTTATTTGCTGCTCGTATCCTTTGATTCACCATTAAATGAAGAAATCAAAGCAGAGGCAGCGAAATCAGGGGATGAGGCATCAACCCATTCAAGCGGTCTGATTAAACGATTAAGCAAGAAAGTAGAAACCTTTTACTTTAAGGATGCCCAAAAAGATCATCCACTCAAAACAACTGCTTCATCAGCTGTTCAATTGAAAAAAGAAGGTGCTTATTCTGTCACGGTTCATTACACTGGACTCACTGCATCAGGTACATCAGCATTTAACCGTACCGTTATTCGCACATTGTATGTCGATCAGCATGGAAATATTCATGGTGACAATCCATACTAAACAGAACGTTTCATGGGCTGAAGTGCCTGTTGCACTTTCTGATCCAATTCCGTGATTTTTTTCATCGCAAGTGATTCGTCTATTTGTCTGTAATGGTGATGCCCGCCAGGCTCTTCATCCATTTCATCTGCTTTCTTAACGATTTGCTGGAGTGTGTCCTTATGAAGGTCGCCCTCTGGCAAATATGAATCCGTATGAAGCAGAATTGCAAGCGCAATATCTTTGGCTGCCTTTGGTTCCTCACCGAGGCGTATGAGCAGTTTGTGAGCACGCTCTGCGCCTTTAATGGCATGAATATCATTCCGTCTATATGTCTCGTAATCCCATTCTCCGCCAGCTGTATACCATTCATAGTGGCCGATGTCATGCAAGAGGGCTGCTTTCACAGCGAGATCTGGATTAATCCCAGCCTGCACCGCCAGTTTGAATGCGTGATAAGCACAAGCAATCGCATGGGCTTTACCTGAACGATTTAAATATTTTTGAGCGACTGGATGGGTGTAAACATCCATTAATGTAACCTTTCTCATGGAAACCCCTCCTTATCTATATTTTTAGCATCCTAACATATTCTGAAAAGAAACTCAAATGTTCTGTTATATTTTCTATGAGTCTCAAAAATAGCTTATGTCAAATGAGCTGTTTTTGCTTGTACAATACGAAAAAAGCAGTCGTTATGACTGCTTTTTCACATACTCACGTGCATCGTAGACACATCCTCCAGCTGGATCATCACCTAAAAGATCGAGCAAAATCCCTGCGACTTCATCTGGACTCTTCAGTGTGCCTGTTTCATATAATTGCTGAAAACGGTCTATTTGTTCAAAGTCTTGTTTTGATGACTTCCGAATTTCTCCCTGCATATCTGTATCGATCGTGCCGGGTGAAAAGGAAAACGTGTTGATCGGATGCGCCTCGTCCTGCTGTTCCTCATGAAAAGTCCTCATAAACATATCGAGTCCTGCCTTTGAACTGCAATACGCACTCCAGCCTTTGTATGGGTTTTTCGCCGCTCCAGAAGAGAGATGAACGATCGTTTTCTTTCCGTTAAATGATTGAGTCTGCTTGGCAAACACATGGCTCAGCAAAACAGGAATGACAAGATTCAACTTGTAATGCTGATGAAGCGTATCCTGTCCGCCTTGTCCAACGCGTTTGATAGGTGTAACCATTCCTGCGTTATTGACGAATAAGATATCATCAGCATCTGCCAGAGTTTGCGGCGTGAGACTATGTTGAAGCCATTTGGCCGCTGCTTCTTCATTTGTCAAATCAACCTGAGTATGTGTGAGCTTTGGATGGGATATCGGCGATGCACTTCTTGCTGCTGTGTACACATGATCCCCACGTGAAAGCAGCCTGTTCACAAGTGCTAGGCCAAAACCTTTTGATCCGCCTGTAACGATTGAAATTCGAATGACAATCTCCTCCCTTGATATCACTATTTTACGTAGTGAAACGGTATGACATCAAGCAATCTGCATAAAGAAAAGCCTGCCTCTTTTAAAAGAGACAAACTATTTCTTTTCAGCCTTCGCATTCACCTTTGGAATCAGGATAATCATCACGACGAGACCAAGGGCTATCAAGAAACCAAAGATAATCGGAAGCAGTGCCGATGTCTGCTTCTCATGTTCATCCTCAGAAGGTGCTGATACAGCCGAATCACTAAAAGAGATATTCATCTCATTCATCATACGAGCTGGTGTTTTGGGCGGGTTCTCTTTTAGATCACTGAAAAGCTGCGGAGAAAGAGATCCGCCCGGGGCTTTAGGCGGTTCAGCAAAATGAATGTCTGTTTTGATTTTTGACGTCGTTTTGCTTTGTTCGTATTTCGTTTGATCCCTCAATATACTCGAGTTAATATTGAGCTCCTTTTCCTGATATTCATTCGGCTTGACATTCGTATCCGTATCTTCACCAGCAGCAAAAGCGGCAGGGATGAGGAGAAAAAGGGAAACGGCAGCGAGTGCCGCCCCTTTCACGAATAGATTAAGCTTCATGAGTCACATCACGTTCCTCTGTTTTATCTTTCCATAGCTTTTTCACAAGCGGTACGACCATGAAAAGGACAGTTAAAATCACTAACCCTGTGACGCCCATTCCAAAGGTGTCTCCATTTCCATATTGGATCGACAAGTACACGTCTGTCACTGGATTGGTAAAGTGGAAATTCGGCATTACCAAATCAATTAACGGTGCGACAAAGAAGAAAATAAGCGCCGTTGCTGCCATCCATCCGGCAATGGAACCGAAAAGGAAGGCCGTGCGAATAAAGGCAGAGCACGCCACCAATAACAAAATGGTGAAGATCGACCATTGAATGGCTTGATCATCTGCAAGCTTGTAAATGTTCAGTCCAAACAAGCTGATCATGAGTCCTACTAATAGATTTAAGATGCCAAACAGTGCACCTTTGACCAGCATCGGAGCTGACGCATAATACGAGCTGAAAAAGCCAATTAACAAACTGCTGATCATTACAATGACCAAAATGACGACCGGCGGTACAGTCTGCGTTTTTTCTTCCGGCACATCGCCGCTGATTTTCAGCGGATTGGCTAAATGGTTATACACATAGTTGCTGTTGCCTTGATCACTTAATGTATTTCCTAAAATACCCTTTAAATCTTGCTGAACAAGTTTTGTAGAGTCGACATTCTTGCTCCAGTTTTCATTCAGCGTATCTGCTTTTTCTTGAACCGTTGTCACACTCTCTTCAATGTTATTCGTATAATCCGCCACCCCTTTTTGGCGGTCGGTTAACGAACTCATATTTTCAGAAAGACGAAGCACTTCCTGACCAATTGAATCCTGTGCACTGACAACAATTGAGCTGCCTGCAAGGTCTGCTGTATATACCGCATCTCCTTGATCAGCCATTTGCTCAGCTACATTGTCCGCACTTTCAGCAATTGTCTGTAATTCCTGTTCCATGCTTGCCTGCTGAGTCGTGATGTACTCTGCATAGCCATCTGAGAACTTCTGCATCTCATCAATAAAAGTAGACACATCATCGTTTGATGTCAGCATCTGGTTTTTGAGCTTATCCCAGTTTTCTGTTTCTTCTTTTTTGATAGAGAGGATGGATTGGATTTCTTCTCCTTTAGTGTCATATAGAGAAGAGTTATTAGATGGTTGATAGACATTTGTGATCATTAGCTCTAGCTGAGAGAGTTGATTTGAATAGTCCATTAATTTTTTAGTTCTTGTTGATTTCGTTTCGAATTTTTTCTCAAAAAGATTATCGCTAAAGACATTACTAATCGGTGAGTTCCTGCGCTTCAGCTCTTTTACTTTGCTTACAATGGATGATTCCTGATTTTTGATTTCATTTGGAATGACATTATATCGATCTTGTAACCATAGAATCATCTTTTCAAGTTTATCTACTTTTTTCGTCAGACTCTCAAGCTCTTTACTCATTTGACTCACTTTGTCTTTCAATTCGTCATTATGAGCAGCAGCTTTTTCTTGAATTTTCTTTTTCACTTCATCTAAGCGAGTTGAGAGTGCTTTTAGGTCATCCTGCGATGAATTCTTACTGCTGGTATCTGGCTGAGCAGGATTTTCACCGCTTTCACCTTGTTCCCCATCTTCAGTCGTAGGCGGTGTTTCCTGTTCTCCTAATTGATCCGCAAGTTCGTTCATCTCTATTGAAATTTGTGAGAGTTCATTTGTTTCTTCATCTAAGTTAATCCCAATCTCTTCTGGGTTTTCATTATCTTGGTCTGATGGCCCGTCATCATCAGAATCAACTGGCGGTTCCGGCTCGTCCATTAACTCTTGCCTTTTTGCTAATAGCTTTGTCTGCAGGGCTGATATTTTATTTCGATAATCTTCTAAGTAACGCTCTTCATACTTTTTAATCAGTTCTTCCTGAGACGTCTTCACAAGTTCCGTTAATCCCGTTGATTGCTTAGGAATAGCCTCTTCTCTCGACTTTTGAACAGATTGGATGGCGCTGTCAGTTGTTTTCAGCTGACTTTGTACCCCGTTGATGTCTGTTTTGAGTCCACCCATTTGATCACTAAAGCTGCGGACATTTTGGTTTTGAATGTCAGCGAGCTGTTTGAGCCCTTGCTGGATTTGCTTTTGGTTTGTTGATTGCGCTTTGATCAAGAGATCCTTTTGTTTGTCTTGATACTGCTGGTATTGATCGACTACTTTCACAAAGTCCTTTAACTGGTTATTTGCTTCTTCTGTTGTACTCAAGCCGTCTTTATATTGTTTCTGTGAATCGGCCATTGCATTCTTTAATTCTTCTATTTGTTTCTTCTGCTGCTGTACGGCATCTGATAGTTTGTTCGAGTTCGGCTTATAGAAATTGTACATCGTGTTTTGGAATTCGACTTCTTTGCCGACAATATGCTCAAACTCTTCTCTTACATTGCCAATCTCCTGTGATACAAAACTCCAGTATAACGTCGACATCTGTTCATTCATTTTCTTTTGCGCATTTTCTAGCTCTCTTTGCACTTTCTCTTTATTGACTGCATTGAGCTGATCTTGAATCGAAAATTGAATGGACGCCTTTTCAGGATGGTCTTTATCATAGCTCAGCACATTTTTAGAGAAGTCAGACGGAATATAGAGGACAGCGTCATACTTTCTGTTTTTCAGTCCATTTTCCGCCGCACTGCGATTCACTACAGTCCATGTATAATCAGGACGCTCTGACAATGCTGCCACAACATCCTGTCCGAAACGAGCCGTGTTTTCACTTTCACTCGCTCCCATATCCTCATTGACCACCGCAATATTACGTGTGGCATTCTTCTTCTGCTTTGCCGGATCATCTCCAATCAGGTGGAAAAATAAAACCGGCAGCACAAGAATTAATATCATGGTGGATATGATTTTGATGGAGCTTTTTTGCTGCTCTGTCATTGAACACTCTTCCTTTCTACCGCACATAAAGGAACCTGGATTTTCTTCTCTTTCCCGTTTTCAACCAAATAGCCGAAGCCGGGCTGAATTTCCGGTTCTTGTCTTGCATACGGAAGCGGTATGATGTTTTGCTCTGATTTTTTCATGAGTAACATGGCATGACGAACTTGTTTGATTTCGTTTGTGAGTGCATCATAGCCCTTACTGAACTCGGTATGATTCCCTGATGCAATCAGGCTGAAGCCTAAGTGTGCATATGACTTCATGAAATCAGCCAATTGATCTTGAAGACGCGGATCGATCGTCTGCTGAAAACGCGTAATGCCATCAATCACAAGCACAATTTGAGGAAATGACAGCTGATCGGTCTCTCCTCGGCGTACAGCTTCGACATACATCTCTTCCCGCACCTTGAATAAGCGGTCCATTTCTTCTGCCCATTCCGTGATATCATCCTTTGTTTCAAGGTAATCAATGTTCTCTTCTTTTGCATAATGGGATAGACCTCGATCAATTGAATCAAAGACAGCCAGTTTTTCAGGCTTTGCTACTAAAAGCTGCTCAAGCATTAGTTTTGTCACATTTGTTTTCCCGCGCTGCGTTTGACCGATGATGAGGCAATGTTTATTCTTTTTCAAGTCAAAATAAACAGGTGCCACAGATTCCTCATCTAATCCGACTGGAATGTCATAAGGCGGTTTTTGTTCATCTAAACGACTCTCAAGCTCCCAAACTGTCAGCTTATCAGGAAGCATTGGCACAGGCTTTGGTTTTTCGGCTGCTTCAAAGCGGTCATGAAGAAGCTGTATCTCTTGTTTCAGATGCTCAAACAATTCGAGATCATTCTCTCCTTCAACTGGCAAAAACATTTGCGCAAAATAAAGCTCCTCTTTGTTGATAATCACTCGTCCTGGGATCGGCTCTAAACTGAATTTCGGTCTGCCAATAATCGAGTACGCCTCTCCTTGATCCATTAAGTAATGGACAATCTTAGTTTTCAGATTGTTCATCAGCGATTGACGCACTGCATTTACCCGAGTCGCTGTAATCAAGAAGTATATACCTAGTGATTGTCCGTCACGGCTCAGCTGAATAAATTCAGATTCGAGATCATGCATTTCGTCTTTGACAATGTCAAAGTTGTCAATCACGATAAAAATGAACGGAAGCTTTTTCTCATTTAAGGCATTGTACATTTTGATATGACTCATTTCTTGCTGTCTGAATAATCGCTTGCGATATTCAACCTCTTCCCGCAGACGCTTCATTGATTTTTGAATTTTTCTCATCTGATCCATTAAGAAATAATCCGCCGTATGCGGCAGTTTGGCTAACGGAAGCAATGTTCCGTTTCCGAAATCATAAATATATGCGTGCCATTCTTCAGGTGAATACCTCTCCGCAAAGCTCATCAATAGTGTTGTAGCAGCAAGTGATTTGCCATAGCCGGAGGAACCAAAGATGCCAATGTTCCCATCTTCCATCATTTGATAAGAAAGTGGATGCTGGCTTTGCTGATCTGGTTCATCGACAAGCGCAAAATGGAAGACATGCTCTTCACTCGACGCATAACGTGTTTTTGGAATACGTTCCTCAAGCGGTGGAAGCCATGGACTTGGCAGCTTCTCAATTCCAAGCTCTTGCTGCATACGTTCAATTTCATCCACAACAGCAGAAATTTCCGTCACTGTCTCTTTTTTCACTGCTGGCTCTGTGCTTACTCCTGATAACGGAATAAGACCTGTATCAGTCACAATGGCAATGTCATCTTCTGAGCCGTAGCCATCCTCCATATATGGTGCACCGCTCCAAGCCGATTGGAACAATTCATAAATTTCATTGTTGCCCACTTGTAAATAACCGCGGCCTGTGACGGTAATGGACGCTGCATCACTATTTTTCAAAATTTCTTTACTGTCTGACGCATCTTGCACTTTTAGTGCGACCTTAAAACGGGAGTTACTCCAAATCTGATCATCAATGACCCCGCCTGGCTTTTGGGTAGCTAAGATCAGATGGACCCCGAGGCTTCGACCGATACGTGCAGCACTGACAAGCTCTCTAATAAAGTCTGGCTCTTCACTTTTTAATTCAGCAAACTCATCAGAGATTAAGAACAAGTGAGGCATTGCCTGCTCAGCCTTTTTCTCCTTGTAGAGCTTCGTATAATCATTGATGTGATTCACATGATACTGATCAAACAGCCGCTGTCTTTTCTTCAATTCACTTTTAATTGAGGCAAGCGCTCTTTCACTAAAGTTCTTGCTGCCTTCAATATTGGTGATCGTTCCAAGTAAATGAGGAATATTTCGGAACGGCTGTGCCATTCCGCCTCCTTTGTAGTCAATCAACAGGAAAGCAACTTCGTGCGGGTGAAAATGTACAGCGAGCGATAAAATATATGTCTGTAAAAATTCACTTTTCCCTGATCCCGTTGTTCCCGCCAATAGTCCGTGCGGGCCGTGTGCTTTTTCATGCAGGTTCAGATCGACAATGTCGTTTTTCCCTTTATAACCGATTGGCACTGATAATGATTTGGCCGTTTCTGAAGTCAGCCATTTTTCACGAATGCCAATGTCATCTACATGTTTGGCATGGAAAAGATCAAGGAATGAGACCGTCTCAGGAATCGAATTGGTCATGCCAACTTGATGATCTAATGTTCTCAAGGTTCTGGCAAACAGTTCATTGTCCCCGCGCTGATGTGTATCAAGCTGAAACGGAATTCGTACTGCCTTCTTGTGCTGAATGAGAATATCTCCTTCTTCTTCGTTAATATAACGGACAAGCGTCGAAATATTTTCAGCTAAGCTTTCCTTTGTTTCTGCTGCAAAGATGATGGAGATACCAAGATCTGTCCGGCTGCCTTCTAAGTATTCTAAAATCACATGCTCGGCAATGAGCTCATGATTTGTCACGATGAACACAAAATGAGGCGTAAAGATTTTCTTCTCTTTTTCTTCTTCTAAATCACGCTCACGTAAAATTTCATAAATCGAGGACAACAGCTGATCGCGTGTTTGTTCGTTGTAAATAAACCCTTTGCCATATGTATGAGGCAGCTGGAGGTGCGGAAGCCATTTCATCCATTCCCAATTCTCATACTCCTGCTCATGAAAGATAAAGACAAATCTCAAATCGTGATAGCTGTGCGAGAAAGCAAGCTGTCCGACAAGCTGATGAAGCTCATTTTTCACAATCGCAGGCTTCCCAATTAATCCTGTTGGACCATCCGCAAGGCCGAATGTAATCGGGACATTCTTCACTTCACGATATACTTTTTGCATGTGCTGCGTTTGTTCCATTAAGTCATCAACATCTCGATTGGCCATATCGCCGCCGCTCATCGATAATTCATAGCTTGATGGGACTGCTCCCGTTCCAAGACGCAGATGCAAGAAGTCGTCACTCACAAGTGTCTTTTCCCAAATGCGGCCGCTGATTTCTGATGTTAAATACTTCATTTGTTCAAATGACGGATAATGATATGTCAAAATATATTGCTGGCGGTCATACAGCTCCTGCAGCTCTTTCCGCTTATTTTCTAAATAAAGAGAATAGACTCGCTGCCGCTTCTCTTCTCGTCTTTTGCGCTGTGATTTTTCTTTAAAGTATTGAACGGACGATGTAATTAACGTCATGATAAACATCGCCATCGACACGACAATAAAGATTCCGCGCGGCTGGATAAGGGCGACAATCCCCATCACAAGGAGCATGACAAGCGGCGGAAGGACAACAAGCCAAAGCCCTCTGCTGTTATTTTCACTCTCCTGCGAAGGAAAGCTAAAGGATACCCGGTCATCTGGTAAATCATAAATCAAACGCGGTGTACGTCTGTATGAAGGGTATTTTTGTTTTGTTTCGGTGCTTGGCGGTCTTGTTTTTTCCAAGCGTGTTTGAAAGGGTTCGTAAGCTGTCACCTTTAATAAATCATCATCTATGAATGTCACCGTCAGAAAGTTCCAGAACAGCTCATCTCCGGCATAAACCTTCTCTGGACCGTTGATTTTCTTTCCGTTCACGTAAATCGTCTCGTCCTGAGGCATGACATACCATGTCCCTTCGATTTTCTCTAAAGTGAACTGGCTGGCATCTTGAAACATGGAATGAGCTTGTTCTTTCCACACATCGATCTCATCTTTCTCTTCACGTGAAAAAGACAGCTCAACTCTATTTCCTAGGTAATAAATATGCTGATCATGGTGTGCATCCATTAAAATAAATGTGAGTGAACCAAGCTGATATGGTTCATGTGGAAGTAATTTGCCTTTCTTCTCATCTCCCTGATAAATAGTAAAACCATCATTCGGTTCATCAGGAGATAAACGAATTGTCCCTTCATCAAATGAAAGTGAAGGGATTGTCACCGTATGCTCTATTTCTGGTCCAATCAGAGCTTCTCGATTGAACTGCTCATCTAAACGGACGGTTTGATAATCCTCCTCATAAAAAACCCAAAGAAGACTCAAACGCTCCACCTCCTCATCGGACAGCACCAACTGTCAGTTGTATCGAAAGAATTATTTTTTCTCATCTTTTTTTGTCTGAGAGGTTTTCTTTTTCGCTTCAGATTCTTTCTCTTTTTTCTCTTGATCGGCTTTTGACTGCTCTTTTTGTTCAGCTGTTTCATCTGCTTGGCTTTCGCCCGATGAGTCACTTGTGCTTGTCTCAGTTGTTTCTTTTTCTTCATATTTCGCCATTTCTTTAATGATTGGATCTAGCTGTTTTTGTTTTTCTTCAGCAGAAAGACTGTCATCGTTTTGAATTTCATTGCGGTAGGCGACGAGTGCCGTGAATATGTACCTGTCGTCTCCAAGCACCCGTGCAATATCAAGTGCTTCCTTGCTATTGCCTTGTCCAATATGAATCCAGAATAGGAAGTATTGCGGATCTGTCTGCAATGTGTACGTTTCTGTGATTTCTTTTTTATGCTGATCAAGTAAGAGGCTGCCTTGATTCGTTTGTACATACGAAATGGCCAGTTCATATTGAAGAGAGACTGGCATTTTATTGGCTGGATACTTCTCTAACGTATCCACCACTTGACTGTACTGCTTGTTGAGATAATATTTGTTTGCCTCGACGTATGCTTCTTGTTTTGGCATGGCAAAAAAGAAGGTATAAATGGTGTACACCAATGCAGGGATTAATAGGACAAGTAGACCTAGTCCGATGTATCGCTCAATCTTCCATTTCTTTTTAGGGATGGTTAAGAGCGTTTTTTCTTTCGTATCGATTGCTTTGATCTTTTGCTCAATCAAAGCTGACAACTCTTCCAGCGACTTCGTTTCACTAATTTCTTTTGCCAGCTCAGATAATTTCAACGTTTCATTGTAAGCCACATATTCTTGAAATTGATATTCATGGTCAACCACTCGAAGAACGACGGCCTTGACCTCTTTTAACAGGCGATGTTCATCAGTTTCATATGGCGGGAGGCTTTCTTTGACTCCATAATGCAAAAATGCAGGAGCTAAGCCTTGATGAAAAACAATGTTTTCAGGAGAAACAATAGGATGCAGCCGCTTCACATCGTGTTTAAGAACTGCATCGACAAGCTGGTATGAAAAAATCCATTTGCTTTTTTCATCCTTTGCATGGATGAAACGAAATTCCTGATAGGCAGGAGGCGGTTGTATAGAAATGATGACCTCATCTTCGGTTAATTGAATCTCTTTCTGAAATGAAGGGTTGATGTCTTTGATCGGTGCCGCTTCTAAACCGTCTAAGAGTTTAATTGTCTCTTTTTGAAAAATAAAGGTATAGGTGCCTCCCTCTTTTTTCATGACTGCTTCTAATTGTTCTTCTAAATAGGAACTCTTTTTATCTGCCATTTACAAAAGTCCTTTCATAGTATTTCCAGCCTGTCTCCTGTGGTAATTCCACAGTCTGACAGCTTATATTCGCCTGAAAACACAGCTTTCTTATTGACTACTCGCACCCATCCGCCTTCCCGCTTTGGAAGCGAGATTTGTTTTGCCTGCCAGGCGATATGGATGACTTGTTTAATATGTAAATAATTTGATAGTCTCAAATCAAACACACTGCCATCATAATTTTTTAAGTCGATGGTAATATCGATATACACAAATTTCCACCTCACAAAATAGAAAGAGCGCCGGCATCCATTGACAGACTCGGCGCTGTTTCTGCTTTTCACACTTAGAAAGGAAATCCCCTTGATTAGCCGCGGATTTGGCTTGCGATGTCTTGGTCAGTGCTTTCAAGTGTATTTGCCGTTTGATCAAGCTGATTGCTGACATCTGTTAATAGATCAGACATTTTGATAAATGAAGGCTTAAGCTGTTCGTATTGATCAGCAAATGCTTCACTAGAAGCACCTTCCCACATTCCTTTTAAATCAGAGATCATTCTATTTAGACGATCAACTTGGTTTAACACTTCTTGACTTTCAACACCATATTGCTTAGCGGTCGCTCTTAGTTCTTCTGGGGTTACGCGAATAATTCCTGACATATTCCTCATTACCTCCCGTGCATAGCCGCCATATAATGGGCTAATCCACTTATTTTTTGACGTTATTATTATAAAAACAGAAATGATACACAGTCAAACAAATCTGTTTTTATTTTACAAAATGAGTCTATAGAATTACTGTTTTTTCGCTCTTTATCTAGTATTTAACAATTTTTTGGTCATATATTCTTAATAAGTATCCGCTCACTTCGATGAACCTTTCCGCCTATTGATTTTTTACTACGTTATTATTGTACTATTTCTTTTTCATCGTGCTTCAGCATCCATTTGCTTGCTTCTCACACTTTTTGTTTTTTTAAGTTTATGGCAGTTTTTTGTTGATTTACGTACCTCATTCTCTTCATAATGTAAGTACGTGAAATATTCGAAAAAGCAGGGGTTTTTTATGACAAAAAAGACAGATCCGTTTAAGTATAGTCTTGATCGTTTAGAGGATGTGGCAGACCAAATTAGTGATGTGCTCAATTGCCCTATTACTATAGAAGATACTCATCATCGATTATTGGCATATAGCACACACAATGATTTTACTGATCCCGCCAGAACTTCAACCATTATCTCCCGCCGGGTACCAGAAAAAGTCATCAATCGGCTTTGGAAGGACGGCATCATTCCTACACTCCTTAAAACAGACGAACCGCTTCGTGTCCCTCAAATTGCAGAGGTGGGTTTATCTAGCAGGGTCGCCATATCCATCTGGAAGGACAAAGAAGTGCTCGGATTTATTTGGGCGATTGAATCCGCACAGCCATTTTCAGAAGAAGAAATGGACCTTCTCAAAATGGCAGCACATGCCGTGAAAAACAAATTACTCAATTTACAAATTCGAAAAACAAAAACAGAGGAACGCAATCAGGAGCTTTTCTGGAAGATGCTTACGGGTCATATTCATGAAAAGGATGAGATGCTTGACCTTTTTTTAAGACTTGGCATCAGATGTCCAGACACATATGCCATCATCATCTTCCGTCTTCGTGACGAACTCACAGAGGAGACAGAAAAAAAGCTGTCCTATCTGCTTGAAACAACACAGCAAGTCCAGGTACTGTTAACGACTGTTGATTTTCACGAATTCATTATTCTTGTCTCCCCAAAAACAGAACATCCGCTTCAAGATATTAAACAATTCACAAGCGGCATGCTGCAGCAGCTTGCAGACCGGTATCATATTCAGTATGTTCAGGCAGCAATTGGAGGAATTTACGATAACATCTCTCAAATTCAGCCTTCCTATAAAGAGGCACTGGCTGTATTAAAAACGAAAGAACGCTTTCCAGTTGAAACAGAACGTTTAAACAGCTTTTCTGAACTAGGCATTTATCAATATCTTGATGTGCTTGCTGAGAAGCGAAAGGGCTCTTCTTACTCCAGTTACTCTTTATCGAAGCTGGAGGATTACGACCTGAGGCATCATTCCAACCTTGTCGAAACACTTGAACGGTTTATTGACTGTGACAGCAATGCCAATATTGCCGCAAAGCAATTAAATATCCACATCAATACCTTAAATTATCGATTAAAACGGATTACAGACATCGCAGAAATTGATTTAAAAAACATGAATGAGAAAATGACCATATACCTTGATATGAAGCTAAAAAACGTCCATTTGTGAAATTTCACAAAGAGGCGTTTTTTTATTTTTTATTTCAACCGAAGAATTTTCTAAACTTTCAGGATACACTAGACATACAATATCAATAGATAAGCATAGGAGGAATAAACATGATCATCGGCATTCCGAAAGAAATTAAGAACAATGAAAACCGAGTGGCATTAACACCAGGAGCAGCTTCTCAATTGCTTTCAGCTGGACATCAGATTTTGATTGAAACAAACGCTGGTTTTGGAAGCGGATTCACTGATGACGATTATGTATCTGTTGGTGCAGAGATTCTTGATCAGGCGAAAGATGTATGGGCATCTTCTGATATGATCATGAAAGTAAAAGAACCATTACCTGAGGAATATCCTTATTTCAGAGAAGGACTCATCTTATTTACGTACCTGCATCTAGCCGCAGAGCCCTCCTTGGCTGAAGCATTAAAACAAAAAGGCGTTACAGCCATTGCTTATGAAACCGTAACGGACGGAAGATCCCTCCCTCTTCTCACACCTATGTCTGAAGTAGCAGGCAGAATGGCTGCTCAAATTGGTGCACAATTTTTAGAAAAGCCAAAAGGCGGAAAGGGTATTTTACTTGCAGGTGTACCAGGGGTATCAAGGGGAAAGGTCACCATTATTGGCGGCGGTGTTGTTGGAACAAATGCAGCGAAAATGGCGATCGGACTTGGCGCAGATGTCACCCTGATTGATGTAAACGCAGAACGCCTGCGTCAGCTGGACGACCAATTTGGCCATCAAATGAAAACGTTAATGTCCAATCCTGTCAACATTGCAGATTCAGTCAGTGAGGCAGATCTTCTCATTTGTGCTGTGCTGATTCCTGGTGCCAAAGCACCAACGCTTGTGACAGAAGAAATGGTGAAACAAATGAAGCCTGGTTCTGTCATTGTGGATGTAGCGATTGATCAAGGCGGCATTGTCGAAACCATTGATCATATCACAACCCATGACCAGCCTACTTATGAAAAACACGGCATATTGCATTATGCTGTCGCCAACATGCCAGGTGCGGTTCCGCGGACATCAACTGTTGCGTTAACGAATGTCACTGTTCCATATGCACTGCAAATTGCGAATAAAGGCGCTGCAAAAGCCATTAGAGAAAACAACGCCATCGCAGAAGGTGTCAATGTCATGAACGGACATATCACGTACGAAGCGGTCGCTCGTGATCTCGGCTATGATTACGTACCTGTCAGCAAAGCCATCGATGCCACTTTTATGACCGAAGCTTAATCAACTACCCGCCCTCTTGATGGGCGGGTTTTTATTGTTAACTCAAAATAAAAACAAGTTGACAAAATTTCTTCTTCCCCTTAATCTATTTGTACAGATAAGACAGGGGGAAACATCATGCAAAAGAAGACACGAACTGCTGACTTTGTGCTAGTCGGAATGTTTGCTGCACTCATGGCTATCGGGGCCAATATCACATCTATTGTGCCGTTTTTACAGGTCGGCGGAATTCCACTTACGATGCAGCCGTTTTTTTGTGTGCTTGCCGGTCTCTTACTCGGCAGACGGCTCGGGGCATTAGCTATGATTGTCTATGCCTTGGTTGGAATTGCTGGTGCACCAGTATTCGCTCAGTTCTCTGCGGGCTTTGGGGTCATTTTAGGCAAAAGCGGCGGCTTTGTATTATCATACATCCCTGCTGCCTGGCTTGCCGGATTCATTCTAGAAAAAAGAAATAATCCTGGCTTTGGCCGCTTTTTGCTTGCAGCCATTGCTGGTACGACCGTGATGTATGTGATTGGAACGACCTATACATACCTCGCATTAAATGTATGGCTAAATGCACCGATTTCCTATCAAACCACATGGTTCTTTATGATCTGGTTTATGGTAAAAGATTACGCATTGACTATATTACTTGCGATGCTGGCACCTAAAATTTATCGCTCTGTATCCAAAGCCACATCCTTTCGAAAACAAGAAGCTGTTTCATAGAAAAAAGAGCCTGTTATCATTCAGGCTCTTTTTTCATCATTACTCAGCGTATTGATCTATGATTTGTTCTAGCATTCCTTCAAGTACTTCTACATTTTCAAGATCTGATGGACTGAAGCGGTAGCGCGCAAGCTGTTCTCCTTCATTATACATCTCTTCGAGCCATCCTCTCAGGCCTCTTGCTCTGCGGTCGACTTCAAAAACAATGTCTAAGCCGCCTTCATCTATCAGAAAAATCAGCTCTAGCTCATCAAGCATATAGCGATAGTAGTCTGATGTCGGAATGAACTCGAATTCTTGGACGAATGGCAGGCGCCGCTGAAAGTAAGGTGCTTGCTCACAGTCTGCTTCGTTCAGGTGGAAGCCAAGATTTCTAGTGGCCTCCAGTACATTTCTCACCCAAGGATGTGCTTCAACGAAAATGCGGTCATAGTCAGATTTATCGATTCCGCCTTGGATATCAAGGTCTGTCATTACTGCAATTTCTACTTTTCCGATCGTCATCGGGGTATCGATAGGAAGAATAAATGAAAACGGAAATTCATGCTTTTCTCCAGGCTGAATGGTAAAAGAATCCGTCACCCGTAAAGTAAAGATATTCACATATTTTCTATGCTCTTCATCATCTTTCACAATCACATACTGTGTTTGAATCTTGACATTGATATAGCGGATGTCCTGAGCAATTTTTCCGCCCTTTACATGGACAGTTCCCTTTACTTCTTGTCCTGGATAATAAGCGTTTTTCTCTAAAATGGTATCTACTTTTGCTGCACCAATCCCAGCACTTGCCGCTAGCTTTTTAAAAAATGACATATCCCATCTTCCCCTTTTCATTTTTATCAGCATATATACGTAATATAGAGGAAGAAAGATTCATTTAATTCATACTTTTGTCCTAATTATTTTTCATCTACGAACAACAAAAAAGCTTATAGAAAAAACATCATCGTTTTCTCTACAAGCTTTGCATTTTACAGAATAATCGTTGCCAGCCAGCCGAACAGTACAAGCGGAATATTATAATAGATAAAAGTCGGGACACAAGTTCCCCAAATGTGGTGATGCTGTCCATCCATATTCAATCCAGATGTTGGTCCAAGCGTACTGTCACTTGCAGGTGAACCTGCGTCCCCAACAGCCGCAGCAGAACCAATAATAGCAATGGTAGCCATTGGACTAAATCCTAAGTGTAAGCAAAGTGGAACAAAGATGGTTGTAATAATCGGAATCGTTGCAAATGATGATCCGATCCCCATCGTCACAAGCAGGCCAACGAGCAGCATTAAAATCGCTGCAAGGCTCTGGTTGTTGCCGATAAATTGGGAAGATGCTTTGACAAGAGATTCAATGTCTCCTGTTTTTGTTAAAACGTTCGCAAATCCAGCGGCAACAAGCATGACAAAACCGATAAAAGCCATCATATTCATTCCAGATGTAATCAGTTCATCTGCTTCACCGCGTTTCATCATTCCAGTCACAAACAAGACAAGCAGTCCTGAGAGTGCACCGAAGATCATTCCTTCTACGCCAAGGCTTTGCGATAGATAAAGCTGGACAATCAACGAAACGAGAATAGCAAGACCGGCAAAGAATAAGCTTTTTTTCGTATAAGCCGATTTTTCTACGTCTGTAATTTCACGATCCTCATATACCTTCGGCTTTCGATATACAAAAATGGAAACGATCAATCCAAGAACCATACCCGCAACAGGAATCAGCATTGCATATGGAATATCTGCTAAGTCTACAGTCAGACCCGCTTCCTTCATATTGTCACGAAGCATTCCGTGGAAAATCTGTCCAAAACCGACTGGAAGTAATATATATGGTGCAGTGAGTCCGAAGGTCATGACACAGGCTAGCAGTCTGCGGTCAATTTGAAGTTCGTTAAACACCTTTAATAACGGCGGAATTAAGACTGGGATAAAGGCAATATGAACAGGAACGACGTTCTGTGAAAAACAAGACACGATCAAAATGACAAGAACGATAAGCACTTTTGATAGTGTTTTCCGTCTTGAATCGCCTTCTTTTCCTAGAAGCTTTACCGCTCCTTCAACCATGGCATCTGGTAGACCTGTTTTCGTCAGTGCCGCAGCAAATGCCCCTAATAACGCATAACTAATCGCCACGGTTGCATTTCCTCCGAGTCCGTCCGTAAAGGCGTCCACTGTTCCTCCCAAGCCCAATCCACCTGCAAGTCCGCCAGCTAAAGCGCCTATTGCCAGCGCAATCACGACATTGACCCGCAGCAAGCTTAATATCAACATTAAAACAACCGCTAAAACAACTGCATTCATGGTGAAACCTCCGAAATCCTTTAGTTTACTAATGTAGTAGATAATTAAAGTACCAACGTATGTTACCATAGAAAAAAAACTTCGTCAAATGGCGTATGTCCTACATAAAAAAAGCCCTGCCACTTGGCAGAGCCTTCTCCTTTATTTTGTTGCTTCAAATCGTTCCACAAATGTTGCGAGTGATCTCACCATCACACCTGTTGCCCCTGTTGGTCCAAAGCATGAAGGTTTTTCTGTTGTTGCAGTGCCTGCAATATCTAAGTGAACCCAAGGCGTTTCCTCTGCAAATTCGCCAATGAAAGCACCTGCCATGATCGCATGACCATCACGGCCTGGTGAGTTATTGAGATCCGCCATTTTGCTGTTTCGTACTCGTTTCTTATCTTTTTCCGTGATTGGCAGCTGCCAGATCATTTCACCGCATTCTTCTGATGCCTCTTTAAACTGAGCGTACAGCTCATCGTTATTGGTCATCGCGCCTGTTGTCTCATTTCCAAGCGCCACAATGACACCGCCTGTTAATGTGGCCACATCTACAAGGACAGAGGCACCGTGCTGCTTCGCATATGTCACCCCATCTGCTAAAACAAGACGGCCTTCTGCATCTGTATTGAGCACTTCGATTGTTTTACCGCTTAGTGACACAATGACGTCGTCCGGCTTCATAGCGTCTGCGGAAATCATATTATCCGTTGAGGCGATGACCGCTATGACATTTTGCTCTGGGCGAAGTTCCCCGATGATTTCCATTGCACCTAAAACAGAGGCTGAGCCGCCCATATCTGTTTTCATGCCAACCATACTCGCTCTTGGCTTTAAAGAGTAGCCGCCGGTATCATACGTGATGCCTTTACCGACAAGACCAATGACGTCTGTCCATTCTTCCTTGCCTTGATATTTCAGCACGATGAGTTTTGGCGGTTCTGTTGAGCCTCTATTGACGGCTAAAATACCGCCCATTCCGAGCTCTTCCATTTGTTCTTTATCTAAAATTTCAATTTCAAATTCATATTTATATGCAAGCTCTGCCGCATACGAAGCCAGATCAGAGGATGTGAGCATGTTCGGCGGCATATTCACAAGGGTACGGGCCGAATTGACTGACTGTCCGTACACTTCACCGACTTTCAGACTCGCCTGAATTTCAGCTTGATCATGCTCCGTCGTTGCATAAACAAACTCGATAAAGCGATCTGGTTCATTTGTTTTATGTTTAAAATCCTGCAATTCATATGTAGCTAAAAGGCAGCTTTCAGAAAGGGCATGGGCTGCATCTTGGGCAGGCAGATCCTTTCCAACAAACGTATCCAGCAAGACAGAAACCGCTTGCTTTTTATCTTGATGAAGCTTTTTAAATAAATGGGCAAACACTTCTTTTGCCTCTTCAAACGTGTAATCTGATTCCTTCCCAAGCCCGACAAAATAAATGCGTTTGATGCCTGTTTCAGGGGATGGGAAAAACTTCGAAAGCTGATTTCGTTTGGATGAAATGTCGCCTTCTTTTAATAATTCAGTGATTCTTCCTTCAAGTAATTCATCCATTTCTTTTGCTTTTCCTGATAATTGGCTCTTTTGAAAAAGTCCGATCGCCAGTGTATCTTTATGCTGCAATTCATTTGTCGAGAAAAACATATTTATCACACGCTCCTTAATGAACTCCATTTTTCACATTGGAACTTCTATTATATCAAAATTTGCGTGCCTATACGATCATTGCCAGTCTGTCTTTACTTGTTGAACATTTATATTTTCACACGTGGAAGGGCATCATGAAAAAGCGGTGAAAACCTAAGCAGCCTGTCCGTGTTCTCCTCGTTCCACATCTAGTTTCTTTAATGTTATAATGAACATGGACTTGGCAGCATTTTTTACTGCTATCATTTTTTTATCATACTAGGATTTTTAGTCCATCATTTCGCACGATATTTTTTCTTAAAGAGAGGATGTTTCTTGTTCATGAGCGTACTGACGAATTTTCCGCTGCTTGCCAGCCTAGCAGCCATCTTTTTTGCACAATTTGTAAAAGTACCGATTCAATTTATTATTTCTAGACGACTAGATTGGTCGCTCATTACAAGCACAGGCGGAATGCCAAGTTCACACTCCGCAGCAGTAACAGCACTCTCCACAGCAGTGGCTTTAGAGCACGGGCTAGATACATCTATCTTTGCCATTTCCGCTATCTTTGCCATTATTACCATGTTTGATGCGACAGGCGTTCGCAGACAGGCAGGAGAACAGGCGACTGTTCTCAACAAGCTCGTAACAGATTTTAACCGATTTGTTTCCGAAGCAAAGAATTTCCCAAATGCGGAAGAAAAAGAAAAGCAAAAGAAATTAAAAGAGCTTCTTGGTCATAAGCCGATTGAAGTCTTCTTCGGCGGTTTAACAGGGATCTTGCTGACACTCATCTTAGATTATTACTTCATGTAGAAGCGAAAAAGCTTTGGACCTTAAATGGCCCAAAGCTTTTTTATTCTTTATTGGCTTGAAACTGCTGACGGAATACTTGCATCGATTCTGCTTCATTGAGCTGATTTAAGTCTTTTTCCGTTAACGTTCCTTCGCCCTTTTTGATGATATACACATCGAGCACTTTTTTACCCCATTCTCTATACACATCATCAACGGTTTCATAGTATAAATCAAGCTTATGACCTTTAATCGCTTTCCCGGTATCTGCAACGACACCGTAGCCATAGTTTGGGATAAACAGCACCGTTCCAATCGGAAAAACGGATGGGTCGGCTGCCACTGTTGAATATAAATCACGTTTCACTTTGACGCCTGAATATGTAATGCCATATGCATGATGTTCCTTCGTTTTGCCTGTTGATTCCACACCTGCTGTATAGCCGGTTGCCACAACCTTCTGCTTCGGGTAATCGTTCCAATTAAACGCCTCTTCGAGAGAAACAGATCGCATGTCTTCACTTTTGAGTGCCATCGTTTCCCTTTTTGGCTGCTGAAAAAAAGAAGATACTTGCTTGCCCGCATCGGTCTCTTTCACCCACGCAGCTAAATCACTTGGTTCGACTCCAGATATGCCCGTAAAGCTTGTCAAAAGTGCAATCATGAATAGCGCTGTCATGAACAATCGTTTCATCCATGTTTTCATCTCTATTTGTCACTCCTCTACCCATCTATTTGTTTCCAAACAAAATGGAAACTATGCAAAGGAGAAACAAAAAAACCCACTTGCGTGTCCACAAGTGAGTTAAAACATTTGATACCCTCTTTTTCGAAGTGCATTAATGACAAAACCTGATGCGATCGCACCAATCAGGCCGCTTAATAAGATGATGATATCTGCCGCAGCGAGTGAGACGATCCGGTCTCCTATTCCTGAAAAAGCAGTGCCAGGCTCTCTTACATAAGCGATCATCTTTTGATTGTTAATAATGAAAAGGCATACAATTGGATATAAAATAGCCATAATCCATGACATTCTCAGCAGCATATTGAGCAAAAAACCAATGCCAAAGAATAACACGAAAAATAAAATAACTGAAATGATAACGACTGGTAAACTGATCACTTCATCTCCACCCCCAAATATCCCATCATTAGTTTAACTTGGAAATAGAGATGAAGTCAATCAATGGAAAAAGCAGAACGATTAACGCTTCTTTCCTGTCCCTTTACATTCCTCACACGTTTCAGATCCGCCGAGCAATAGCTGAAAATACCCTTTTCCTGAACAATATTGACAGGCTGATGTTTTTTCCTTTGTTTGTGCATTCATATTGCTCACTCCTTAATCTAAATTTTCTGATAATTCATCATAACATATTTTTCTGTCCAGTACCAAGTGAGAAAATATTCCGTCAAACATGAAAAAACGTGTACCACAGGGATACACGTTTTTGTCTATATCGGTTTAGAAGAACTTGAATTTTCCTTTTTTCAGAACAAGTCCTGGTCCGCCAACCATGAATAATGAACGGTTGTCGATGATTTTTTTCATTGCAGAAGCTTTTGTTCCTTGAAGTTTTTTACCAAACGCAACACCTACAGCGTCGTGTTCACCAAGAGAAGCAACTGTTCCTTTGATGTCTGGCTTAAAGCTTTCAAGAGAACCGCCTTTTACTAGTGCTGCAAGGTTTTTCGCTACTGTTTCACCTTGCTGCATAGCGATTTGTGCAGTTGGTGGGTATGGACGGTTGATTTCTTCATTGATAATCAATGAACAGTCACCAATGATGAAGACATCATCATTTTCTGGTACACGAAGATCTGGAGAAACTTTTACGCGGCCGCGCATGTTTTCAAAACCAGCTTCTTCAACGATTGGGTTACCGCGTACACCTGCAGCCCAAACAACAGTTGCAGCTTTGATTTCTTCTGTATCATCGTCTTTTCCAACAATGATACCTTCAGGCGTACATTCTTTGATCGCTGTACCGATTTTGAACTCAACACCTTTACCTTGAAGGTAGTTCATCGCATAGTCGATCAATTCTGGATCGAATCCAGGAAGAGCTGTTGGCGCAGCTTCTACACAGATGATACGCACGTCTTTTTGATCAATGTCATACTCTTTGCAAAGCTCAGGCACACGGTTTCCAAGCTCACCAAGGAACTCAATACCTGTGAATCCAGCGCCTCCGACAACGATCGTCAAACGCTCTGGACGTTTTTCAGCATCCGTATTATACGTAGCAAATTGAAGCTCGATGTGCTCACGAAGCTGACGAGCAGAGTTGATGTTAGAGATTGAGAATGCGTATTCTTTCAATCCTGCAATACCAAATGTTTCAGGAACAGCACCAAGTGCAACAACAAGGTAGTCATAAGAAAGTTCGCCATCTGATGTCACAACTTTCTTCGCTTCCTTATCAATGCTTTCAACTGTTGCTTGTACAAAGTTGACACGGGAACTGTTAATCACATCTTTGATTTGATAACGACAGCGGTCATGATGAAGAGTACCTGCACTTGCTTCATGTAACCATGTTGTTTCGTAATGATAATTATGCTTGTTCACAAGAGTAATGTCCGCATCATTTGTGCCAAGCTGTTTTGTTAATCTTGTTACAGTCATTAATCCGCCATAACCTGCACCTAATACAACGATTTTCGGTTTATTCACTGGAATCACATCCACCTTTTTTAAATTTGCTGTAAAACGGATAAAGAATTACATATCGTTATTCTCAACCGCTTTGCGGCATTTTATGAAATTTAAACAAAAAAATAAGTATGTGAAAATCTGAACTTTCACCTACATAAAACGAAAGCATTTGACCGTATCCGACAAAAATTCATAAAAAATTAATATTTAGTTCCCTTAACAATAATAGCGAGTTCTGCTCCAATTTTCAAGGCTTTAAACTGAAAATCCTTATGATAAACGGTCTTTCTCACTTTTTCCTCCTTTTCAAAGCTTCAGCATCAAAAAACGACAAGTTTTTCAAAACAAGTCAAACGACGATATGTGGTATGATATGATATAGTGATAACAATTTTCATTTGGGAGGATTAAAGGAATGCAAGAAGATTCTAAGGTATATGACATTACCGTTATCGGGGGCGGCCCAGTTGGATTGTTTACTGCGTTTTACGGAGGCATGAGACAGGCAAGTGTGAAAATCATTGAAAGCCTTCCTCAGCTCGGCGGTCAACTATCCGCTCTTTACCCTGAAAAATATATTTATGATGTGGCTGGTTTTCCAAAAATCCGCGCACAAGAATTAGTTGATAACTTAAAGGAACAAATGGATAAATTTGATCAAACCATTTGCTTAGAGCAGGCTGTTGAAACGGTTGAAAAGCAAGCAGATGGGATCTTTAAACTTGTCACAAATCAAGAGATTCATTATTCTAAAACAATTATCATCACAGCTGGTAACGGTGCATTCCAACCGAGAAAGCTTGAATTGGATACTGCAGAATCATTTGAAGGAAGCAATCTGCACTACTTCATTAATGACCTGAACCAATTTGCCGGCAGACGCGTGGCCGTTCTTGGAGGCGGAGACTCTGCGGTGGATTGGGCACTCATGCTTGAACCAATCGCAAAAGAAGTATCCATCATTCACCGCCGCGATAAATTCCGCGCACATGAGCACAGTGTAGAAAACCTGCACAACTCGAAGGTCAATGTGCTGACTCCATTTGTGCCAACTGAGCTCATTGGTGAAGACCGCATTGAACAGATCGTGCTCGAAGAAGTCAAAGGCGACAAAAAACAAGTACTTGATGTGGACGATGTGATCGTCAACTTCGGTTTCGTTTCCTCCCTTGGACCAATCAAACAATGGGGCCTTGAAATCGAAAAGAACTCCATCGTGGTGAAATCTACAATGGAAACAAACATTGAAGGCTTCTATGCAGCAGGAGATATCTGTACGTATGAAGGAAAAGTCAAATTGATTGCAAGCGGATTTGGTGAAGCACCAACTGCTGTCAACAATGCGAAAGCCTACATGGACCCGAAAGCCCGTGTACAGCCTCTCCATTCCACAAGCTTATTTGAAAATAAATAAGAACGGATCAAAAAAGGAGTTCCCACTCAAGGAACTCCTTTTTCGTTTATTTAAAAACCCCAATATAGGCATTTGCCATTCCTAGTACCATTGCAGCAAGCAGCACCACAACAATCCCTGCCACAACCAAAATCACCCGATCCTTCACACGTTCCTTTTTCGGAAGCGGCTTCTCAATCCCGCAAGATGGACACGTTTTGGAACGATACGGAATCAATTCATGACAGTTCCTGCAATTGATTTGTTCACTCAAACCTCAGCAACCTCTTTTCTCACTACAGTTTATGTTTGGTTTTCATGATACTCTTTTCGAGGGGAAATAGCCAGTTGTTCGGGTAAGCTGTAACAAAATTGAGCGATTTGCGAGAAAAACATAACTCCTTGAATTCACTACTTCAAACAAGATCAACAATGATATAAATTTTTAAAAAGATGATTGACCCTAACGCAACGTCATATTTTATAGTGGATATCAAGAGAGGTGAATTGAAATGAAAGTAAAAGAAGTAGCTGAATTATTTGGTATTAGCATTCGTACACTTCATCATTACGACAAGATTGGTTTATTGACTCCAAGTGAAGTCACAGATAATCGTTATCGGCTCTATTCAGAAGAAAACCTTGAAACATTACAGCAAATATTATTTTTCAGGGAACTTGGATTTCCATTGAAGGAAATCCAAAAGATGATGCACAATCCTTCATTTAATAAGAAAGAAGCATTTATGCTACAAAGAAAAATGTTAATAGAGAAACGAGATAATCTCAATAAAATGATCGGAAATATTGATAAGACGCTACAACATTTAACGGGAGAAACTCAATACACCTATAAAGAGAGGTTTGAGAGTATGAATATGAAATTTAGTCAATATGAAGAAGAAGCTCGTCACCGTTGGGGAAATCAAGCTGTTGATGAAGTCAGCTCAAAACTAAATCATTTGTCTAAAGATGAACAAATTGAATTATCTGATAGCTGGGATAGCATACTGAATAAACTAGCCTCTCTTCTCAGCCATTCCCCTAAATCCAAAGAGGTGCAAATCGTCATCAAACAATGGTACGACTTTTTAAACGAAAACTTTCGTTATTACTCTCTTGATGCTTTTAACGGTTTAGGCCAACTCTATATTCAAGATGAACGTTTCACAAAGAATATAGATCGATATGGTGAGGGCTTGGCATCATTTATGAGCGAAGCGATGAAAGTCTTTACTACTCTTCATAAAAGAGGGAACAGCTTTGAAAATGATGATTGAGAATACACTCGATTAATACGAAACGTTATTCTCAACGAAACACAACAAAGAACATTTTTTCCGACACACCCTGATGAAACTTTTTGAAAGATGTGGAAGATGAACAGAGGAAATACTAAGAAACTGCGAGCTTTTTTCTAATTAAATATCTTTATAAAGAGGACGTGCTGAGTGATTGAAGTCATGTCCTTTTTTTGCATCTTTAAAAACAACACAAAAAACCTCCTCAAGAAAATGATTAATATGAGGAGGTCTTCATTATACAAATGGTTTTACAGAATGAATTGTTTTAACCCTTAACACTCTTCCGGCGTACCGGTATTCGTCGCTGTTCTGAAAGAAGAACCACATCCGCATGATGCGATGGCGTTTGGATTGTCAATCGTGAAACCGCCGCCCATGAGTGATTGTTTGAAATCAATGATGGTTCCGTTCATGATATCAAGGCTTTCGGAGTCGACAAGGACATTGATGCCGTGCTGCTCGAACTGCGTGTCTTTCTCTGAGACTTCATGGTCAAAGCCCATGCCGTACGAAAGACCGCTGCAGCCGCCGCCTTTTACGCCCACGCGCAGGAACGCATTTTCTTCTTCATGCTCTTTCATCATATCTTTAATCTGCAGTGCAGCAGCTTCTGTAATGGTTACTGGTGTACTCATGATCATCCCTCCTTTTGACTGGATGTTTCTTTTTCAATTATAAACGTGATGATGCCTTTTCTCAAATAAATGGTTTAGAGATAAAATGTCCCGTCACAAATGGTCTCCGCAGGTCCTGTCATAAGTACGTGGTCATTGTCTTTCCAGCGAATGATGAGGTCTCCGCCTGCTAAATGAACGGTCATGTCTGTTTCTTTTTTCGCCTGCCCATTCACAATTGTGGATACAGCCGCAGCACAAGCCCCTGTTCCGCAGGCCTGTGTAATGCCTGAGCCTCTTTCCCACACACGAAAATGCAGTTCGGTTTCACTGACAACTTCAACAAATTCTACATTGACGCCTTCTGGAAACATATCGTGTTTTTCAATGATCGGCCCAAGTATATGAAGAGGTGCTTTTTCAATGTCCTCTAAATAAAAAACGATGTGCGGATTTCCCATTGAAACGGCTGTTCCATTTAAATTCGCAGTGCCAAAATCAAGCGGCTCATTAATTGTTGTGCTGGCCGGTTCACCAAGCATCGGCATCGCTTCTTTTTCAAAACGCGGTTTTCCCATATCTACTGTGACTAGCTGAACATGACCATCCTGAGCGTGAACGGTCGCTTCAACAAGTCCTGACAATGTCTCAATCTGGAACGTTGTGTCCGTCACAATTTGATGCTCATACACATACTTTGCAACGCAGCGCAGCCCGTTACCGCAGTTTTTGCCCTCTGAACCATCATTGTTGAAAATGCGCATCTTCACAGGTGCAACATCTGATGGGCAAATAAGGATCATCCCGTCAGAACCGATTCCTGTATAAACAGAAGAAACGCGAATCGCTATTTCTGATAGCTGCTCTTCTGGAAGCTGTTCCTTCATCTGATTAACGTAAATATAATTATTTCCTAATCCGTGCATTTTCGTGAATTGAAATGATGTCATGAGCTTCCTCCAAAAATGTTGTTTCTTTATAGTATAAAAGGAGTCGATTCAGGAGACAATCTTATCATCCCCCGTTTTTCATACATAAAAGCTCTTTGCTGCCATGGCAAAGGGCTTTTATTATGCATATGCCTCTTTTTCTCTCGTGTGATGCTTCATATTGATGATATTTTATTAGCATAACATATTGGATGCGCTTTCTATTCATTCTCCTTAAAAATGGAAGCTGAAAATGTGAAAAAAATGCACCTCATGACCCATGTGGTGCATTTAAAACATGTCGTTTTCCTCTATAAAAGCATAAATACGCTCGACTAGCTGCTCTGCATTTTCTCCTGAAACAAATTCTCCATTCACAAGTGCAAATGGGGAGTCCATACATTTGCCGCAATAGCTTAAACAGCCGTATTCCATTACGTCTAGGTTTGGGTCTTTTTCAAGCTTCTCTTTTGCCTCTTGAGACCCTTGTGCAAGATTACTTACACAAAATTCGATCAGTGGAAACACTGTGCTTCACCTCACATTGCCTTACCATCCTACCGAAATTCCTTGAATTAGTCAAAATATGAGCTTCATCTGTATCGTTACGCCTATTCTTCATAAAATGTTTTACTATTTAGGACTAACTGATGAATATGTAGGTTATTTTGAAACAATTATTGTGGTTTCACAGTAAATTCGATATAATTTTATTTGGTATTTTAACTTAAAGTTTTTTAGTATAAGTGTTTTTCAATGTCTACGGGGAAAAGGAGAATCGTCATGAAAAATTTAGTCTTGATCGGCGGAGGTTACGGGAATATGCGGGTTCTCCACCGCTTATTGCCAAATCAATTACCTGATGATGTCACTATCACATTAATTGATCGAAATCCTTACCACTGTTTAAAAACAGAATATTATGCACTTGCTGCTGGAACGATCTCTGATCATCACATTCGAGTATCTTTTCCAGAGCATCCGAAGCTGGATATTCAATACGGGGAAGTAGAAAAAATTGATATTGAAAACAAACAGATCTTATTCAGCGACCGTGAACCGATTCCGTATGATGATACGGTGATTGGACTCGGCTGTGAGGACAAGTATCATAATGTCCCTGGTGCGAAAGAACATACATACAGCATTCAAACCATTGATCAGTCAAGACATGCGTATAACAAATTAAACAATTTGAGCGCAGGTGCAACGGTTGGCATCGTCGGTGCTGGACTTAGCGGGGTAGAGCTGGCCAGTGAACTAAGAGAAAGCCGTGCTGATTTAAACATTATTCTTTTTGACCGCGGAGAGTTGATACTATCAAGCTTCCCAAAAAGATTAAGTTTGTATGTGCAAAAGTGGTTTGAAGAAAATGACGTAAAGATCATTAACTGTGCCAATATTACAAAGGTTGAAGAAGGTGTCGTTTACAACCATGATGACGCGATTGAAGCAGATGTCATCGTGTGGACAGCAGGAATACAGCCAAGCAAAGTGGTACGAGAGATGGATGTTGAAAAAGACGCACAAGGCCGCGTCGTATTAACTCCTCATCATAATCTTCCAGGGGATGAGCATGTATATGTCGTAGGTGACTGCGCAAGTCTACCGCATGCCCCAAGTGCACAGCTTGCTGAGGCGCAGGCAGAACAAATTGTCCAATCTCTGCAAAAACGCTGGAAAAATGAGCCGCTTCCTGAGGCTTATCCACAGTTTAAGCTAAAAGGTGTTTTAGGTTCTTTAGGGAAAAAAGCCGGCTTTGGCTTAGTCGCTGATCGTCCACTTGTTGGCCGGGTGCCAAGACTCCTGAAATCTGGACTCCTTTGGATGTACAAGCATCACAATGGCTAAAATCATGTGAATTTTTTCTCAAAGCTCCTTCGTGACGAGGGAGCTTTTTTCTATGAAACGGCATGTGCCGATGAGTTGGTCCATTTGATCGGAGCAAGGGCAAGAATGCAGTCTTTACGAAAGGTTCTCATTGTCTTCTTCGATAAACAATACGCTTGGATAAGCTGATCCGTTTGACGGTGTACAATGATTTTTCTCTTCGTGCACTCTCCATTTTTCTTCATATAAATCATCTCAATCGGCACTTGCTGATGAAGAGATTGTTTCAGTAAATAATTCATGATGCTCACGCTCCTTTCATTTCATTATAAACGAACAAACGTTCTTTTTCAATACAAAAAGGAACGTTTGTTCGTTTCTTCCTCAAAAAAAGAACAGCTTATTCACTGCTCTCCTTGTACCCGTATCTCTCCATTTCTTGATAAATGTCTTTTAATTTCGGATTGCCCTCTCCAACGATTTGATCCTCTACTAAGACAAGTGGATAAAAGAATTCATCATCAAGAATTCGTTCAGACAATTCCTTTTGTTGTTCGTTTTCTGGCGGGTGCTCTATATCAATATATGTGATGCGAAATGGCTGATTCGGATATTTTCGTTTTAATGCTGCATCTAACCATTCAAATGTATCTTTTGAAGAAGGCAGATTCACGCAGCTAGCGCACAGTACATCTCTTCCATATACATAAAGATCGACAGTTTTGTTCATTTGACAAGCCCCCTATTCTTTCTTCATTTTAGCTGAATTTTCTGGATGAAAAAAGTCAAAATCACTTTTTGTTTCAAGATGAGATTGTGCTATAATGAGAAGGAAACTTTGAAACCAATCAATAGATTTTTATCGTCCAGATGAATATAATGGTGATATGTTGTGAAAGGAGCGATTATATCTAATGACTGAAGTCGAAATGAAAGACCAAGTACAGGAAGTACTGGACAAACTTCGTCCATTTCTATTACGTGATGGTGGAGACTGTGAGCTTGTAGACATTGAAGATGGCATTGTGAAATTACGTCTTCTTGGTGCATGCGGCAGCTGCCCAAGTTCAACCATTACATTGAAAGCCGGTATTGAGCGCGCATTATTAGAAGAAGTGCCTGGCGTTGTAGAAGTTGAACAGGTTTTCTAATTCACATATGACATGAAAACGACCCTAATCGGGTCGTTTTTTTCATGATTGACAAAGGCTTTAGCCCTTTGTCTTCTTTTCAGCGTGATAAGAAAACCCTTGAAGTCAAGGAAGGACGAGTACTGGCGCGGAGCGAATTTTCTATTCGTGAGCACCAGCACGCAGGACTGACACCGAATGCAAGGGTTTGTCAGCACGCTGAAGTGGCCCGATTAGGGTCGTTTTTTTAGGCTAGCTTTTCTCTAAACCATTCCTTAATAAAGGTCAGTCTTTGAATACGCTGCCCCGGGTGGCCGCTTCTGGATAAATCATGAGATGCCTTCGGGAATTTGACCAATCTTGTGTCTTTCCCAAGCTCCTTCAATGCCACAAAAAGCTGTTCTGCTTGATCAACTGGGCAGCGATAATCTTCATCGCTGTGCAGGATGAGAAGCGGCGTGTTCATCTGCTTCACATATTTTAGCGGAGAACGATCCCATAGCTTATCGACAGAATCATAAATATCCCCATCAATCTGCCACCTTGTAAAGAAATAACCGATATCACTGATGCCATAAAAGCTAATCCAGTTTGAAATGGAGCGCTGTGTGACAGCTGCACGGAAGCGGTCGGTCTGACCGACAATCCAGTTGGTCATAAAACCGCCATAGCTGCCGCCTGTCACGCCAAGCCTTGTTTCATCAAGGAAATCATAGGCTTTGAGCACATGATCAACAGCCTGCATGACATCGTCATAATCAACGTCACCATAGCTTCCTCTTACACGGTCGGTAAACATCTGTCCGTATCCATGACTTCCGTGCGGATTGATATACACGATGGCATAGCCTTCTGAAGCGAGCATTTGAAATTCATGAAAATACGTATAACCATACATCGCATGCGGTCCGCCATGAACCTCTAGAATGAGCGGATATTTCTTTCCCTCTTCCATCTGGGAAGGCTTCATAAACCAGCCATGCACCTCGTCACCATCTTTTGACTGAAAAGAAAATGGTTCAGGTTCCGATACGATATGCTCCTTTAGAAAATCATGATGCTCAAATGTGATTTGCTTTAGTTCTGTCTCCCCTAATGTCATCTCATACAGCTCACTTGGTGAGACAGGTGAAAGCCGGCTGAGCAGTAGTTTGGTTTCATCTGGATGAAGGCTGAAATTGGTGATATGTTCCGACTCTAGTCGAACTGGATAGGCTAAACCTTCAATAGAGAAATAATAAATCCCTGTACTGCCTTGATCAGAAACAAGCGTATAAAATCCTTGGCTGTCCTTTGTCCACTGTGGAACCTGATAGGCCTCTCCCATCACGCTATCTCCTGCCATACAGTTTCCAACATACATATCGAGCATTTCTGACAGCTGAACCACCTTGTCTTCTTTCAGATCATACAGCCATATTGATGGGAAGGTGGCATTTTGAAATTCGCGCTCATGTCCAATATACAAAAGACTCTCTCCATTTGGAGAAAAAGATACGGTGGAATAAGCACCGTTTGCTTGTGTGATCTTTTTTGTCTGACCATCTTCTAATGACAGAAGACACACGTCACTTATGTAAGGTATCTGTGGATTTAATTGAATAAAGGCAAGCCATTTGCCGCATGGAGAAATCGTATGATTCATATGATGAACCTGCTCGCTCGTGATAGGCTCTACCTCTCCTGAACGGATATCCACTTTCACGATCTGTGTGACACGCCCATCTAAAAAGCCTCTTCCATCTGCTTTATAGGTCAAATCATCATATACCGCTGGAGCAAATTCATCTTGCTCTTCCTTTTTTTCATCATGAACAGATTCTGATTGTTTCAATGACACAGCCGCATAAATGAATGCTCCGTCGGGAGAAAAGACAGGGTGAGATACTCCGTATGGAATCTTTGTTAAAGTACGCACGCCGCCTCCTTCGCTCTTTATGAGTGCGAGCTGAGGGGCTTCCTTTGGTTTTTGCAAAATAAAAGCAAGTTGTCTGCCGTCTTTTGACCAAACTGGCTGATGATGCTTTCCATCCTCAAATGTCCATTGTGCCAGCTCCTCTGTCTCTTCATCTCGTACCCATAAGTGGATGTTGTAATCGTCCTTTTTCTCATTCACAGTGACTTTTGTAAAGACTGCCTTTTTTCCATCTGGTGAATAAACCGGATGAGAAACAGAAACAATCTTCGTTAAATCTTCTGCCGTCATCAATTTCTTCATGAATGTATCTCCCCCTTATATGGATAAAAAATAGTTCGATCCTCTAAATAATAATCCCTGCTTCTTCCCATAAAAAACAAGCATAAAAAAAGAACGTGCAGATTTTACAGCACGTTCTTTACTTGATTAACAGGATGATGCTGCACGACAACACCTTCTACTGGCACCGTCAGCAAATCGACTTCGCAATGCGGGAAGTTTTGGGCAAGCTGCTCTTTCAGTGCTTCACCCTTCCCTTTTTCCACTAAGGTGAGGATCGTCGGCCCAGCACCGCTCAAAGCTGTTCCATACGCTCCTTTGAGCGAAGCGACATGCTCTACCTTCGACAGCTCTGGAACGAGCATTGTGCGGTAAGGCTGATGAAATAAATCCTTATTCATCATTTCTCCAACAAGCGGCCAGTTTTGCGTCATTAATGCGGCAACAAGGACGTTGCTCACAGCACTCGCACTGACAGCATGCTTATAGGAAAAATCCTCTGGCAGGACATCACGGGCATCCTTTGTGAGCACTTCATAAAAAGGAATGACCACGACAACATCTACATCCACATGCTGTACTTTAACGGCATGGGTTTTGTCTTCTTCATGAAGACCAATTAGTAAACCACCGAATAAAGAGGCACCCGCATTATCTGGATGACCTTCTATCTCACTTGCATAAAAGAGCTTCTGATCATCTGTCATGTTTAATTCAAGAAGCTGATTGGCGAGTTCAATGGCGGCCACGATGGCAGCAGCGCTGCTGCCAAGCCCTCGTGCCAATGGAATATCACTCCACACTTTGACATGAACAGGCGGGAGTGTTTTTCCAAAGTCATCTGCGACCTTTTTGGCTGTTTGATAAATTAGGTTGTCGGTGCCTGATGGAATTCCAGCTACGACATCTGTTTCTGCTTCAAACAGCCAGCTATCATGGTCATAGACCGATAGCTTTAAATAGCGGCTGAGTGCCATTCCAACTGAATCAAAGCCTGGTCCTAAATTGGCAGTGCTTCCCGGTACTGTGATTGAAAAAAGCATGGAGGCTTCACTCATACGCGTGCGGCCTTTTCTAAGTGTTCAAGAATTTGATCTTCATCTGCATCGAGTGTGACCGGCTTAATTTGCGAAATATCAATAGCCGTATTTGGATCTTTCAGTCCGTTGCCTGTTAGTACCGCAACAACTTTACTGCCTGGCTTGATTTCACCAGATTTCACCTGCTTTAACACGCCGGCAATTGACGCACATGAGCCAGGCTCTGCAAACACACCTTCTTCACGTGCAATCAATTGATACGCATGAAGAATTTCCTCATCAGTCACTTCATCAATCTTTCCGTTTGATTCATCTGCGGCTGCCACAGCTTGTTTCCAGCTCGCTGGATTTCCGATACGGATAGCCGTTGCCACTGTTTCTGGCTGCTCAATCACTTCATTTCGAACGATTGCCGCTGCACCTTCTGCTTCAAAACCACGCATGACAGGCAGTCCAGTTCCTTTGTTCTCGTGATATTCCTTGAAGCCTTTCCAGTAGGCTGTGATGTTCCCGGCATTTCCAACAGGAATCGCCAGTACGTCCGGGGCAGAGCCTAGCTGCTCACAGATTTCAAATGCTGCTGTCTTTTGTCCTTCAATTCGATAAGGATTGACGGAGTTCACAAGGGCGATCGGCGCTTTTTCACAGATACTGCGGACGATTTTCAATGCATCATCAAAGTTGCCGTCAATGGCAATGATCTCTGCTCCGTACATGACAGCCTGTGCAAGCTTACCGAAGGCAATTTTCCCGTCTGGAATGATGACAATACATTTCATATCAGCACGGGCTGCATAAGCTGCTGCTGCTGCAGAGGTATTCCCTGTTGAAGCGCACATGATTGTATCATTGCCTTCTTCTTTTGCCTTTGCAACGGCCATGACCATTCCTCGATCCTTGAAAGAACCTGTTGGATTGACGCCTTCTGTTTTCACATGAAGCTCGATCCCCAGCTTTTCTGAAAGCTTGGCGAGATGGATCAGCGGTGTATTCCCTTCATTTAATGTTAGTTTAGGTGTAGATTCGTTTACTGGTAAGAATTCTTGAAATTCTTCAATGAGTCCATTCCATTTCATCAGCTTAAACCGTTCCCTTCTACTCGGTACGTGCTCTTCACTTGAACCACCACATCGAGGTCGTTTAATTTTTGCAGAATATTTGAGAAATCTTCTTCTGAGGTCTGATGTGTAATAATCACAATTTCAGCCAGCTCATCATGTCCTTTTACAGGAAGCTGAAGGATTTTTTCAAAGCTGATGCCTCTTTCAGAAAAAATAGATGTAATGCGGGAGAATGCCCCGACTTGATCTCTGACATGAATTCTTAAAAACTGCTGAGCAAATACTTCTGATGACGATTTGATCTTCTTCTCAAACTGCGGTGCGATAAATCCGCTTCCGTTCACGCCAAGGCGCATGTTTTTCATTACTGCGACTAAGTCTGATACAACAGCTGTTGCTGTTGGCAGACTTCCTGCTCCAGGTCCGTAAAACATCGTTTCTCCTACAGCACTTCCGTAGACATACACCGCATTAAATTCATTGTTGACGGATGATAATGGATGATGATCAGGAAGTAAGGTTGGCTGAACGCTGACCTCCACTTTCTCTCCATCCCGCTGAGCAATTCCGATCAGCTTCATTGTATAGCCAAACCGCTTACTGAAATTAATATCCTCATCAGAGATTTCAGAAATACCTTTCACCTTGACGTCGTCTAAATCTACATTCATGGAAAAGCCGAGCCTTGCAAGAATCGCCATTTTCCTTGCTGCATCCAGTCCTTCTACATCAGCTGTCGGGTCTGCTTCTGCAAAGCCAAGATCCTGTGCTTCTTTTAAGACATCCTCATACGCGCTTTTATCGACATTCATTTTCGTTAAAATAAAATTCGTTGTACCGTTCACAATCCCCATCATCTTGGTGATTCGGTCAGAGGCGAGCCCTTCCTCCAGTGTTCGCAAAATCGGAATTCCTCCGGCGACACTTGCTTCATAATAAAGATCACAGCCATTTTCTTTCGCTACATGTAAAAGCTCCGTACCGTAAAGCGCCATTAAATCTTTATTGGCCGTAATGACATGCTTCTTCTCATTCAACGCATCTATTAAATATTGTTTTGTCTCTTCAATGCCGCCCATCACTTCAATGATGACGTCGACCTCTGGATCTCTAATCACATCATATACTTCAGTTGTGAAGACCTCTCTTGCGACATCCACATCTCTTTTTTTATCGGGATTGCTCACAAGCACTTTTTGTATTAATACCGGACAGCCGATTTGGTGCATTAATTTATCCTGATGGTCTTGGATAATTTTTACGACACCACTTCCCACTGTTCCTAATCCTAATAGCCCAACTCGAATTGCCTTCACCTGAAATTCCACCTTTCTCCGTAAATGTCCTCTCTAAAAAGACATTTGTTAACCTTACACAGACATTCAATGTACACACATTATAAAGGGGTATCCTCATTTTGACAAGGTAATAAAATAAGAGATTGTCAGAATGAAACCGCTTAACAGCTATTTACATCAAGATTCTATATTTTCAAAATATTTTTGTCAGAAAAGCTCCCGAACACCGGGAAGCTTTATATTATGAACGAACCGGCGTTTTGGCTGGCTCGTCTTGTAAGACAAGCGCTATATTTTCAGCACATAAACGCATCATCGTTTTTCTCGTTTCGACACTAGCACTTCCAATATGAGGGAGGACTGTGACGTTACGTAATGTCGTTAATGGATGAGATGGACTGACAGGCTCTTGTCTAAATACATCTAGACCTGCGCCGGCAATTTTTCCTGTTGTGACAGCCTCGTATAAAGCATCCTCATCCACCGTCTGTCCTCTTGATACGTTAATGAAATAAGCAGAGTTCTTCATCAGATCAAATGCTTGTTCATTAAACATGTCTTTCGTTTCCGAAGTTAACGGCGTCAGGCAGACGATGAAATCAGACTGTTTGAGCAGTTCCTCAAAACCCGCATAGGTCACGCCAAGCTGCGCTTCTGCCTCGGGTTTTCTTGAACGATTATGATAAAGGACATTCATATTAAAGCCTTTGGCCCGCTTGGCAAGTGCTTTTCCAATGCTGCCCATGCCGACAATCCCGAGCGTTTTGTGATGAACATCAGCACCAGCAAGAAGAAGCGGGCCCCAGCCTGTCCAATTTCCATCCTTAATCCAATCACTCGCCTCAACAATGCGTCTAGCTGACGCCATCAGAAGGGCAAAGGCTAAATCAGCCGTCGATTCTGTTAAGACGTCTGGTGTATGACATACAGTGATTCCGCGCTTTTTGGCTGCTTCAACATCAATATTGTCATAGCCAACAGCAAGGTTTGCGACCACCTTGATATTCGGAGCCTTTGATAAGAGGGGCTCATCTATTTGATCTGACAGCATGGTGAGAAGCGCATCCGCTTTAGCTGCTTGTGTTTCTAGCTCTTCTCTTGGACACGGCTCATCCTCGCTCGGCCACATCTCAACATGAGCGACTTCTTTTAATGGTGTAAGTGATGCTTCATCAAGCTTTCTTGTGATATAGACATAAGGTTTCGTCAAGAAGGACACTCCTTTAATCGATTTCTTTAAGCATAACGAAAAACGCCTCAAGAGAAAAGAGACGTTTCGTCTGTTCACTGAAACTTCAAATCAGCTGCAGGCTGAATCCAGCCAATAGCCGGAATGGGGCTCCCGCCGCTTCGCATGGCACTCATTTCTTGAAAGACCTTCAAAAAGTATTCATAGCGGCTCGCATCATTTAAGACGTAATCTAACCGCTCTTCATAATATGCTTTTTCATTTTCTCCAGACATGTAGTAGCCTTCCACAATTTCAAAATAATGAAGCGGGAACAGCAGACGGCTGTATAACAAACGCTTTGAAAAGGAGGAAAGAGGTGTCACCTGCTCGTATTGCTGAAGAAAGGAAAAGCCTTCTTCAATTAAATCTTCCTTATGCTGTACAAAGGTCTCTCTTAAGTATTCGGCAATATCACGGGTTGGATGATCAAATACCCAATCCACAGGTAAACGAAGCGGCTGCTCATGCGGCCATGTCATACGTGAAAAGCGCTGATGACAGACAGTGCCTGAGTCACCTTCTTTCGGTTCATCATCGAGCTCAGTATCGACTAAATATTGAATGGCATTCTCCGTTAATCCAAGATAATACGGAAACGATTCAATGAATTTTTGTTCAAACCGTTCCAGCGGTTTTTGGTGCATTTGCTGCATCCAAAAGCCTTCAAGCTGATCTAATCGTTTTGCCCATAATTCCTTCCAGGCACCGACACGTTTTGTTTCCGATACTTCATATGGAAATCCTCTTCCTCTAACATGAAAGGATGCCAGCTCTGACGCATGCTGAAACGAGCGGCTTGAGATCGGAGGCGCTGCTTTTAATAAAGCGTACTGCTCCTTCCCATGAGTAAAGGTAGGTTTCTCTTCATTTGTTAATTCAAACACAGCGACGTATGGGTCTCCAGCATTCAGTAAATACTGACTGATATGATACAACTCTGAGAGTTCTTCTTCTCGCAAATGAGACACAGGAACAATGAGGAAGAGAGCCTCCGCCGTTTGAAAGCTCTGATAACTGCCGTATGGCATAAATTGACGAACATCAATACCAAATGTGTGATAAATGGTTTCTTTCATGTTTTCACCTGCGTTCCTATGATCAATCTCTTATCATATCGTAGTCGCAGGTTAAGGGATTTATGAATACTATTTACTATCCGAAGCTTTTTACACATTGTGGACAAATTAAGAGGATTGGGTGAGGAATACATGCCGCATCATCATGAGATGAACGAAGTAGAAAAAACAGCAAGACGCCGTTTACAAGAACGAGGCGTAACCATTCAAGATATAGCAGACCTTGTCTACTTTTTACAGGAAAAATATCATCCTGGCTTAGACATGACAGAATGCCTCCACAATGTGGAGCGTGTCATCGCAAAACGTGAAGTCCAAAATGCGATTTTAACGGGCGTCGAACTAGACGTACTCGCCGAGCAAAAGAAGCTGACTGAGCCGCTTCAATCAATACTTGAAACGGACGAAAGCCTGTATGGCGTTGATGAAATTTTATCCTTTGCTATCGTCAATATTTATGGTTCGATCGGCTTTACGAATTACGGATATATCGATAAAGAAAAACCAGGAATTCTCGGGAAACTCAACGATAAATCCACAGGCGAATGCCACACCTTTTTAGATGACATCGTCGGCGCTATTGCTGCTGCCGCATCAAGCAGGCTGGCACATAGTGCGAGAAATGCAGAATAAAGAAAAAGAGGACGCGCGCGTAACGCTTGTCCTCTTTTTTTATGATAATCGTTCAATCCACTCGGATAATGAATCAATGACATAGGTTGGCTGCTTTTCATACTGCTGGAGCAGCTCTTTTGTTGTCACACCTGTATGGACGAGTAATGTGTCCATGCCTGCATTCATTCCTGCCATAATATCCGTATCATAGTTATCACCCACCATGAGCGTCTCAGACACATCTGTCCCAAGCACACGCATCGCTTGTTCCATAATAATTGATTCTGGCTTTCCGATAAATGTCGGCTGAACTGTTGTCGTCACGGTCAGTACAGATGTTAACGAGCCGTTCCCTGGCAAAAGCCCTCTTTCTGTTGGGATGGCAATATCTCCATTTGTTGAGACAAATTGTGCACCTTGACGAATAGCAATCGCACCTACTGCTAATTTTTCATATGTAATGCCCCGATCAATTCCAACAACAACGAAATCAGCGTCTTCCTGACCAAACGTCAGCCCTTTTTCTTCAATGGCCTGCTTGATTCCTTCTTCACCGATCACGTAAACTGACGCATCTTTCTTTTGCTCAGCAATATAATTGGCCGTCGCCATACTTGTTGTAAAAACTTGTTCTTCTGTTGCTGGGATATCAAATGAAACGAGTTTTTCCGCTACCTGCTTTGGCGTTCGTGATGAGTTATTCGTGACAAATAAGTAAGGGATGTTCAACTCATTTAACTTTTGAACAAATCGACCTGCTTCTTCGATCTTTTCTGTTCCTTTATACATTGTACCGTCTAAATCAATTAAATAGCCTTTGTATTTCATGATGCTCACAACTCCAATGGTTTATTTAAACGCTGATACTGGGCCAAGCTCCTGCTCCAAGTAGGTTCGGATGCGGCTTGGAAAAACCTTTAGCGCCTGCTCTACTTCGCTGATCACCTGCAATAAGTCATGATGATCCACTTCCTGATATTGCTGCACAAGTGTTTTGCGGGATGAGACAAGCTTTTTCAGCTGACTGCCTTCTCCTTCTGGTACGACCTTTTCATCAACAAGGATATCCATGATGTCATCATAGCTTCCTGGGTCACGCATAATAAAGCCATCAATCATGTCATTTCCAGTATCAAGAATACATTCGACGAGCAAATGAACAATTCGTTCCAGCGCTTTTTTTTCTAAAGGACTTGTCCATGTTTGATGACTCTGCATCAACTCATATTGCTCCTCGAAAAAACGTAATGTCTCTTCAATCTTTTTTCTGTCTACGAAATACATTATGACGCTCCCCTTTGCGTTATTTTCTGATTCGTTTTAAGACAAAATAGGCACAGCCAAAATTACAGTATTCATAAATGTATTCATCGAGTGTGCTGATTTTAGTATCAAATGTGGCCTTTTGGTTTTGGTCATCAAAGAACCCTTTCAGCCTGAGCTGATTATAGCCCCAGTCCCCCACAATATAATCATACTTATTTAAAATATCTGAGTACCTTGCTTTAAACGCTTCTTCATTAAAGCCGTCTTTGATATCTCTTACAAGATCAAAGGTAGCATTCTGAATGACGATCATCTTCTCACCTCTTTTTAAACGATCCATCTTTAATGATAATTCATTGGAAGAACTCCATCAATTGCTAAAGCATGTTTTTTCCGTTTTAGCCGAAGCTAAAGGAAAAAGGAGGTCACATTTATGAAGAAACAACTGACAGCCGCGATTCTCCTCAGCATGCTTTTAGGCGGGTGCGGCTTTCAATCAGGTATGAACCGACAAGTGGATGAAGATTCTTCAAGTAAAACCATCCGTCTGTCGGATCGTCATGAAGGAAATAATTCCAACATGCCAGAAGCAGACACAAACAGAGCAGGATATGTTCGTTATCAGCGCCAGCAAGTAACGGATCAGAAAGAAAGAACCCCTGCTTTAAATCGTGAGCATCTTGCCCACGTGATTACAAGTTTAACGGTGCAGCTGCCAAACATCAAAGATGCAGCCACACTTGTGACAGATGAGGATGCACTCATCGTGTATCGAACAGGAAACAAAAACCGTGATGAATCTGCCGATCAAGTAAAGAAAACGGCGGTTTCTGTTCTCCCTCGTTATTATCATGTATACGTCTCTGATAATCCAGAGCACTTTCAATCCATTGCCAATTTTTCACGTCTTCAAACCAATTCACGTGATTTTGACCAGATTTTAACCAAAACAATTCAGCAAATGAAGTATTCCCCTCAAGGTGGAGATATTTCAACGAAAGAAGATGCAAATGGGATGACGAATTCCGACCGTACGATGAGAAGAAACGCCCCTTATGGCCAAAATTAATATGAGAAAAAACGCCAGAGAGCTCTGGCGTTTTCTTTGTTATGCTTGCGCCTGACGCTTTTTAGACGCTTCGTTTACTTGTTCATCTGCATGGTAGGAAGAGCGCACAAGCGGTCCAGCTTCACAGTGGCTAAAGCCTTTTGACATCGCAATTTCCTTCAGCTCTGCAAACTCATCCGGATGGTAGTATTTTTGAACTTTCAAATGCTTTTTCGAAGGCTGTAGGTACTGACCAATCGCCATAATATCCACGTTATTGGCAAGAAGATCATCCATGACTTCAATGATTTCTTCCTTCGTTTCACCGAGTCCAATCATAATGCTTGATTTTGTTGGAATGTCAGGCTGCATTTCTTTTGCACGACGCAAGAATTCTAATGAACGATCATATGTAGCACGCGCACGAACTCTTGGCGTTAATCTGCGAACTGTTTCAATGTTGTGATTTAAAATGTCAGGACGAGTGTCCATTAACGTCTTCAAGTTATCATAATTACCGCCCATGTCGGAAGGGAGAACTTCAATGGTCGTAAATGGGCTTTTTCTTCTAATCGCACGAACGGTTTCAGCGAACACACCTGCTCCGCCATCCTTTTGATCATCCCTTGCAACCGCTGTGATGACAGCGTGCTTTAAATTCATTAAGGCTACTGAATCTGCCACGCGTTCTGGCTCTTGCAGGTCAAGCTCAGTTGGAAGTCCAGTTTTCACCGCACAGAAACGGCATGCGCGCGTACAAACAGATCCAAGGATCATAAATGTAGCGGTTCTTCTCACTGCCCAGCATTCATGAATATTCGGACATTTTGCTTCCTCACAAACGGTATGCAGGTTGTTTTCCCGCATCATTTTCTTCAAACCGGTATAGTTTTCATTCGTATTCAGCTTAATTTTAAGCCAGTCCGGTTTTCTTACGTGCTCTTCCTTCTTTGCCAATTCCATCATCTCCATATGAATTCGTTAAAGGTGCATCTACAAAAATCTTCCTGCTATATACGATGGATGCAGCTAAGAAGCTGCAAAAAATTGAATCTTCGGCCTAAAGCCTTTTCTTTAGACACTTTAACATAGTACAGATTGAACAACAAGGGAATGAGCTGCAAAAATACCCAAAAGCCTCCTAAAAAAACAGAAGAAAATTACTAACATTTTCTTCTTATGAAATAGAGTGATCTAACCACACTAAACGGTAGAAGACGATGCTCGATGAAAGGAGATGGACGTTTGTGAAAGTGGTTTTAGCCATCATGATTGCTCTTTCAATGCTCCCTTTACCTGTTCATGCAGAAGGGACCGGCAAACAGCCAGATGAATTGAAGCAGAGAATGGCCCTATATGAAAAAGTCTCCATCATAACACAGGTTCCATGGTATGTACTTGCTGCAGTTGATCAGTATGAACACAATATTCGAAAAAGTAGAAGAGATTTACCGAAACAAAAAGGCGTCATTGGCATCTACATTCCCCGGGAAATGTGGATTGGACCAGAAAACCCAAATAAACAAGATACCTCTCCTTTAAGCATTAAAGTGTTTGACGGAATTGGTCTTGATGGGAATGGGGATGGCAAAGCGGACAGCGATGACGATGAGGATGTATTATTCACGTTTGCTCAATACTTGCTTCACTACGGCAGCAGCATTGAGCAATTAAAAATTGGCTTATGGGATTATTATGGACGGGACCAAACCGTTGGAATCATTTCATCCTTTATGAAGCTATATAAGCACTACGGCCATCTTGATCTTGGAAAGCATGCTTTTCCTCTTCCGGTTGGAGCTGACTACAGCTACCGAAGTACATGGGGAGATGCGAGAGGATTTGGAGGAAGAAGAATTCATGAGGGAACCGATTTATTTGCCCATTATGGACTTCCCGTTCGTGCGACATCATATGGTGTAATTGAAATGAAAGGATGGAACCGCTTTGGCGGCTGGCGGATAGGCATTCGAGATATTCATAATCATTATCATTACTTCGCTCACTTAAACGGCTTTGCAAAAGGACTCAAGACCGGTCAAATTGTTGAACCTGGCCAGGTAATTGGATCTGTCGGAAGCTCCGGTTACGGACCTCCTGGCACCGCAGGAAAGTTTCCGCCGCATCTTCACTATGGCATGTACAAAGACAATGGCAGAACCGAATGGTCATTTGATCCATACCCTCATTTGAGGGCGTGGGAGAGAGCTGAACGGAAACGAAAATCGTAAAAAAACAGCCCAATCATTGTTGGGCTGTTATTCCTTTTTCTTCTTTTTCTCTGGAAGAACAATTGATGGAGCCCCTGAGTTTGTTCCGCTGCCATTATAATAATCTGGTACGTCTCCTTGAACGGCTTGTATGGAGACAGGAACAGAGTTTTTAACTACGATTGTTTCAGAAGCAAATGGGATAATGACTCTTACCTTGACCTCGATCAGAACACTAATATCAATCAAGGCATTGTTGATACCATAAGGCTTAATGTTTTTTTCAACGTCCGTATGCGGATCACCAATCACACTAAAGCGTACAGGTACTTTTGGTCCGAGGTTGGCGATGAGTGCATTTCCGGATGCTTGCCCTAGCGGAATGTTATATATAATGCCGTCATGTCCATCTGTTTGATCCTTTAGCGCTTCTTTTGCCTCTTTTTGAAAGTTCCCCTTTTCAATGTCCTCTAAATTTTTCTGAAGATGACGCGACAGGTCAGCCATTGCTTTCGATGTTGCTTGCGCATTAAAATCGATGGTCGTCACTTTTCCGTTCTCACTTGTATTCATGACCACCATATCCTTCATATTCTCCTGATCGTCTGCAAAGTCTTGAACTGAATATTGTATGAGGTGATTGGCGATGCGCTCTGTTTCTAGTTCAGCAATGTGAATAAGGGTTGGTTTAATTGATCGGTTGATAAAAAATAAACTAATCACGGTTGAGAGCACAAAGAATAAGATCGCAAGCAGCATGACGTATCGGAATGGCAAAGGGCCCTTTTTATAGGGGCGATAACGGCGGTTCATTCTCAATAAAAAATCCCCCCTTCTCCATTACAAGTGTATGCAGACAGGCGGGGGGATAGGAATCATCTGTTCATTTTATTTCACCATTTTCAATAACGCGTCTCTTCCAATGGTTCCAGCTGAAATGCCTAGCGCTTCTGCGGCGTATGTCACAGATTCTAATGGGGCATCAAGCAATTGATCAATAGTTCTCACTCCAACTGCTCTCCCTGCGATAATGCCTCTATCTGCAAGCTTTTCATTCAAGAGCCCGACATCCAGTGCACCGCACATGATATACCCATGTTCATTTGTTACTGCCATGAAATTTGTCTTCGGCAGCTTGACGGTGACCGCTGTAAAGGAATGGCCATCAATTGTAATAGGTGTTAAATTCACCAAATCCCTTCACTCCTCTCATCACAATCTATGTGAAAAGAGAGCGCGTGTTGTTAGGCTGAAGCGGATTTCATGTTGCTTCCTTCAAGCGCCATGTCAGAACATCACGTAAAAATTCAGGCATAAAATATTCAATGTGTTCGTGATCACGGATATGAGGAAAAAGAGAGCCTAATGTATACATATCGACTGTGCCAACAGTATAGGAGGCGTCTTTTTTGATCAATTGACCATGTACAAAGACATCCTTCACCCGTTTGGCCTCGCCTTCTTCTAATGTATAGCTGAGGCCGCTATATAGCATTTTCCCCATCAGCTCACCTCTAAAGCCGAAGCCTTTGATGCGCAGCTGTTCCATTTTTTGTTCACAGCCCCGCTGAACCGTTTCGATGAGCTGTTGACCGGTAAGCGTCACCCGAATGGGATTAATGGGATGCGGACATATCCGGTGGATTTCTTCTCTTGTGACGATCCCTGCCTCTAATGAATCAAGCACCATACCTGCATTCATCATGCCAATATCCGCTCCGCACCAATCTTTAATGGCATCTGTTAAGAGCTGCGGTAGCGGAGATTCGTCGAACCACTTCGTTTCTAGCTTCGTCTCAATTATTGTTACTTTTTCCTGCATCAGTGCTTTTGCTCTTCTCTCCGCCTGCTGTAAGGTGGTGATGGCTTCATCTGATTCACTGATAAGCTGATCCACTGACTGCACTGTCGCTTTTTTCTCTATCAGCTCTTTGCGCGCTGTATCGATTGTCAGCTCGACACAGCCAATATAATGCCCATACTTTTCAGCGCATGCAAGAAGCACCCCATTGTCCATTTCACCTTGTTCTAACAGATGATGCGTGTGCGAGCCTAGGATGATGTCGATTTCAGGGAAGTCACGGGCGACCTCTCGATCATGGATAATACCGAGATGGGATAAGAGCACAATGACATCTGCCTGTCCCTTCACTTCCTGCAGCATGTCCCGTATGCTGTCAAACGGATCAGTAATGTTCCAGCCCAGCTTTTCATAAACAGGTGTATACGCAATGGTCACACCTAAGAGACAGAGCTTCAGTCCGTTTTCCATTGTGATCATATGATAGGGCTTTGCCCATGATGGCCTTTTTCCTTTCTCAAATAGATTAGACAGGACCACTGGAAATTGTGCATTCTCATACAAGTGATCGAGCTGATCATGTGGCAGCGTAATGCCTTCATTATTCCCGATCGTAACTCCATCATAGCCAAGCTGATTGAGGAGCTTGACATTTACCTTTCCATAATCAGCTTCGGATACGAGGTTCACTCGATCCATATGGTCGCCAATATCAAACAAGAGCATCTGATCGTGAACTTGACGCTTTTCTTCAATAAAAGCTGCAATTTTTGGCCAGTTCTCAAAGTGGCTGTGCAAGTCGTTTGTATGATATAACCATAGCTTCTGCAGCATGTTGATCTCTCCCTCAAGTTGTCACTGAACCGTCTCATTCAGGTTGAAAGCCGCAGCTTTCGTTTAACTAAATAAATCTAACTGCTTCGGAGACAGGCTTGAATACGTGATATCCAGCAAATCAATCATCTGCTGTCCATTTGCTGCTGCATCTCCGCCGGAGTTATTATTAAACACGACATAGACATCTTTCGATTGCTGATGCAGGATGTCGAGATTCTTTTTCCACTCTTTTAATTCAGCTTCATTATATAAATATAAGTATCTCACTTCACGCCAATTCTCATGGTCTGCCGGGTGAAGCCAGCCCTGTTTATTCCTTCCGTGAAATCGGACCAATGTTTTATCACGGTGTGTAGCTTGTATGACTGGCGGAATGGAGCCCTCTCCTACTTGCGGTTCATCACAGACGGAATGAATCCATCCTTCCTTTTCCATAAAGGACAAAGTCTGCTCATAAAATTCCTCTGAAAACCATGTACGGTTTCGGAATTCGAGAGCACAAGGAATATCACCCATCTTCTCCTTACACCATCTTAAATAATGGACGTGCTCTTTTTTGCAATCAAACCAAGGTGGAAATTGAAAGAGCACCATGGCCAGTTTCCCTTCACGGATGAGTGGAGTCAGCGAAAGAATAAATGCATCAAACATATCCTCCTTCGAAGCAAACGGAATCTCACCCCTTTGATGTCCAGTCATCCCTTGGTATGCTTTCACAACAAATTGAAAGTCATCCGGAGTATCCTTTATCCACTTTTCATGATTACGCTCAGGCTGAACCGCATAAAAGCTGGCATCTAGTTCCACAATGGGAAACGTTGATGCGTAGTGAAACAGCTTTTGCGCGCTGCCAATTTTCGGCGGATAAAGACTGTCATGATCTCCCCAGCCAGTTAATCCGATATAAATCATGTTTCTCACCTCTTGCCACTCTCATGTATAAACGGCTTCCTCACATCAAAGCCTTTGTTCCTTGTGATACCCATATTTCTGAAAGAAATTCTTCTGTCTACAACATATCATATTTGCTCGTAATTCTGAATGAAGATGACTGGCGGCACGTGATTTTGTCCTGACGCTCTGTTTTTTTGTCATATTAATTAACAACTTTCTATCTAAAATGATTTTAGCTGATAACATAAAATGCATATCAGAGATGTTGACAGCAATTGTCCATTTTTTTATTCATCTTCACCAATAAAGGAGATTGAGTGGATATGAACATAGCCGATAACCAGTTTGACATATTACAAAAAATGGCCAGAAATATTCACAAGCCCGTTTATTTATTTAACCAGCATGGACGTATTCTCTATACCTCGCACCCCATGATGACGAGCCCAGAATGGATGCACATTCTCCCCTTTTTTCAAAGTAGGACAACTCATTCTTTTTCGATGATACATGCAAAACAAACCTTTTCCATCTTTCCGATCGATTTAAACGAACAAACATGCGATTATCTGGTCATCCTTTCTTTCATTCACCCGCAGAATAAAGCATTGCATGGGATGATTGCAAATGCAGTGAACGAAATGTCGATTGCGCGCATGAGACAATATGCCGCCCTGCAAACGGCCAAGCGTGCTAGAAATGAGGGTTTTCGCAGATGGATAGAGAGGGCGTCGTTTTCCCAGCAAGATCATTTACATTTCGCTCAGGCGTTTGGATTAAAGGCCGAATGCCGCTATCTATGTATGATCTGTCAACTTGATCAGCGCAGTGATACCACATGTTTTATGAAGCAGCAAATGGTTTTAGATCATGTGATTGATCTGCTCGAAAGTGCACTCCTAAGCTGCCCATTTCCTGCCTTTCTGTTTGTCAAAGGTGATATGGGTGTTGTATTGATGGAGGAGACTGGCAGTTGGCCGGAGGTTAGCGGCAGTCTCATCTCTTTTTTAAAACAATTGCAGAAGCTTGTTAAACTGCAAGTGAATCACACCATTTCTTTTGGGGTGAGCTTGACAGCCTGCCTAATCCCCCATCTGTCTGAGGGCTACAATGAAGCATTAGAGGCTCTTCAAACCGGACATCTCTCATCGCGGACTGAATATATTCAATTTTATCAGGCGAAGGATGTACAAGATTTACTAAGGCTTATTCCAAGAAAGGATATGATCACGTTTCACCAGCTGCACCTACACCCGTTATCTGAACCATCACAAGTCGATCAAAGTCTTCTTCACACCTTGTCTGTCTATTTAGAATCCCATTGCCACATTTCAGAAACAGCCAAACGATTGTCTATTCATCGCAACACGGTCATTTATCGCCTTGAGAAGTGTGAAGAATTGCTTCGGATCAGCTTAAAAGATCCTGATGCAACATTGCGGCTGCGCTTAGCCTTCCGTATTCAAAGGTTTCTCACATCCCATCCTGATTGAATTTTTTCTTCCGAAGCTTCATATAGTTTGGAAGAGAAAAAAGAGTCTCAAGGAGGGATGACAAATGGATGATGAGCTCCGTCACATCCCGCAGCCCATTCGAAAGGATGGCGCGGGTGCCACCGACTTAGGCCCGCGTGATGTCCTTCGAGATATAGAGAACCCAGATATGCTCGTTCCCCCTAAAACCGATGCCGGAACAATTCCTAATTTAAAATTTTCATTTTCTGATACACACATGCATTTGAATCACGGCGGCTGGTCGAGGGAAATTACGAAGCGGGAGCTGCCTGTTTCAACAACGATTGCAGGTGTCAACATGCGGCTCACACGCGGAGGTGTTCGTGAGCTTCATTGGCATAAACAGGCGGAATGGGCGTATATGATTTTAGGCAAAGCCCGCATCACATCTGTAGATGCAGAAGGGCGAAATATGATCGCTGATATAGAAGAAGGCGATTTGTGGTATTTTCCACCTGGTATCCCGCACTCCATCCAAGGACTTGAGGATGGATGTGAGTTCCTTCTTGTATTTGATGATGGCGATTTTTCTGAATTTGATACATTCACGATCACAGACTGGTTTGCCCATACACCAAAAGAGATTCTATCCGCCAATTTTGGTGTTCCTAAGAAATTGTTTGACCGTATTCCGAATAAGCAGCGCTATATGTTTCAAGGCTCACCGCCGGCATCTTTAGAAAGCCAAACGGTATCTGATCCATACGGGAGCATTAAGCCGCCATTTACGCACCAGCTTCTTCGTCAAAAGCCGCTAACGACCTCAGGCGGAACCGTCCGCATTGTCGACTCACAGAATTTCCCGATTTCAAAAACGATTGCGGCTGCACTTGTCGAAGTAAAACCTGGCGGCATGAGAGAAATGCACTGGCACCCTAATAATGATGAGTGGCAATACTATTTAACCGGTACGGCCAAAATGACGGTCTTTGGAGCAGGAGGTACTGCCCGCACCTTTAATTACAGAGCAGGTGATGTTGGATATGTTCCTTTTGGTATGGGGCATTACATCCAAAATATCGGCCAAACGAGCCTTTGGTTTTTAGAAATTTTTAAAAGTGACCGGTTTGCAGATATTTCGTTGAATCAGTGGATGGCTTTAACCCCGCCTCAATTAGTGAAAGAGCATTTACACGTAGATGATGCGATGATTCGTGCGCTTCATAAAGAAAAATCACCTGTCGTGAAAAATGAGAGATGATGCGATTTTGTTTATAAAAAAACCGATCATTTTTTAGATGATCGGTTCAGATTGTTGACAAAGTGCTAAAATGATCTTGATTTTAGCACTTTGTCTTCTTTTCAGCGTGATAGAAAACCTTTGCAGTCTAGGAAGGACGGCTACCTTTGCGGAGCGAATTTGACATTCGTGAGCATCGGAGCCTAGACCTGACAAAGAATGCGAGGGTTTGTCTACACGCTGGACCGATCATTTTTTAGATGATCGATTTTTTATCATGGTTAACCCTTATCGATACCACGCTTTTGCTAAATTGTTTTTAAAATTACTATCTTTGAAAGGTACGTTTGCACTTCCAAAGTCTGTTGTATTCAATGCATGTCTTGCTGCCGGCGTTAGATCATCCCAGCCAATTAAAGGTTGCATCCCTTTACCGCTCACATTGCCGCTTACATCCAGCTCGTGGTTCAATGGCCAGTTGCTATCATAACCAACCAAAGGATTTGTTCCTAAAATACTTGCGGCACTCGGTGCTGCTTTCTTATATTGCCCATGACCTGAGTAAGCAATCGATTGAACACGCGGGCTCGCTACAGCCGGGTTGTCAATCCAAACGACAATGGATTCCCAGTCATGACGATGACCAAAGCCCGGTGATGGATTATCTTTTGGGAAATACCAAGCATACATAATCGCCCAGCTGCCATTGTACCAATCTGAACGTGAATATACTTGACCGATATTACTGCTGCATCCACCATTATGTGAACCGCTCGTTTTTAACCCTCTGCTTGTGTTTCCAGCAGCATCTACAGCTGGGAATGGTACACATCCATGCCATACTTTCAAATAAGGCTGAAATTTTTTCGCCGCTTTTTGTGTAACAGTTGTTGGATTGACTTCTCTAAAACCAACTACCTTGTCATGATCAATTTCTGCCGCATGAACTGCTGATGGCACCGCTGTACTAAACATGGTGACGATAAAAAATATAACGAAAAACATAAACTTCTTCATTTCCTATCCCCTTTTTTCTTGATTATCTCAGTTACCTCATGCTGTCGAGATTGATGTTAACATTGCAGAAAAAACCAATCAATCAATTTTTACACAAAATGTATACTCTCAAAGACCTAAATAGATGGATTCTTTCTCAGTAAAAGGTTTAAATATTGATAAACTATACTATTCATTTACATAAACTATAAAACATCTACTATTTTTAATTGGAATTTTTCTAAATGCATTTCATTCAATAAAAAAGATTGTAGATCAACTACAATCTTCCTTGCGCTGCATAAGCATGCTGCACTTTTTTCCCCCACACGATGGATGCAGCGAAACTGACGCAAAGCACCAGTGTTCCAAACATAAAAGGAAACTCAATATTCACATCAAATAATATACCCGCAAGACTTGGTCCGACGATATTGGCAAGGCTCATAAAGGATGTATTGAGACCGCCTGCCACCCCTTGCTGATTGCCTGCCATCTTGGACAGCAATGTATTGAGGGCTGGACGGACAAATGACGTAGCCGATAAAAATAAAATCGAACCTGTAAAGATCAACCAAAAGGACGGCGCAAAACGGCAGGCGATCAGCATGAAAGCCGCACCTAACAGCGCATAACGCACGACTCTCATCTCTCCAAATCGTTTCACACAGGCATTCACTAACGCACCTTGGACAAGCACCCCAGCAAGACCCGCAACCGTAATCACAAAGGCAATATCCTTCGGTGAAAATCCGTGTTTTTGGTCTACATATAAGCCGAAAATCGATTCAAAGTGAATGATCCCGAAATTGAGGACAAAGGCCAATATAAACAAAAAGCCGTACGATGTCTTTAGGGCCTCGATCATTTGTACAAAAGGATTGAAATGAATGTCCTTGTTGAGCCGCGCCTCTTCCTGCTTTTCCTTTGTTAATGTTTCAGGTAAGAATAGGATGGATAACAAAGTAGAAAGGGCGGCAAAGGAACCGGCAATGAGAAATGGAAAAGCGATCCCGTACTCAACCAAATAGCCGCCTACGCCCGGCCCAATGACAAAACCTAGTGTCATCGCTGCACTGAATAGACCCATTCCTTTCCCTCGGTCCTTTTCACTTGTGATATCAGCGATGTATGCAAACATGGCCGGCATGAGCAAAGCCCCGGCAGCACCGCCTAAAAAGCGAGACACAAACAGCATCCAAAGCTGATCAGCAAAAGCAAAAATAAACTGAGCAATCGTAAAGCCGGCAATCCCAGCAATGATCAATTTTCTTCGTCCAAATCGATCGGTCAGTGCCCCGGCAACCGGCGATAACGCAAATTGTGTAAAACCTGTTGCAGCGACAAGAAAACCGAGTGTTTTTCCTGTTGCGCCAAAGGCTTCGATGTAACTCGGCATAACAGGTACAATGAGGCCAAAGCCAAGCATGGCAATAAAAATATTGAGCATCAAAATGTATAATCTGCCCATCTTCTTCATACAAAAAACCTCTTTCTGCAAAATAAAAAAATGATGAGAACTACTTCAGTATAGCGATATCTCCGTCTATAAGTCTAGTTTTTCAAAAAATAGTGTTCTTTTCCAAATAAAAAATACCCGCCAATGGCGAGTATGATGTATCTATTCAGCTTGTTCATAGATAGAAAGAGCCGCCTGAAGCCCTGCTCCGCAATGGATAGACGCACCGTGTTTGATGAGAATCGCTTCCAGCCCCGCTAACACAAACAGCACATTTTCCTTTCGGCAGCTGTAGCCCATTGTCCCAATTCTCCATATACGGCCAGCAAGCGGTCCAAAGGAGCTTGCAATCTCAATTCCAAAATGATGAAGCAGGTCGGCACGGACCGCTTCTCCGTCAATACCGCTTGGAATGACAACACAGGTCACAACCGGCATTTTACAATCTGGATCACCAAACAATTCAAGCCCCATCGCTTCAAGACCTTTCATCAAGGCTTTTTCATGATACGCGTGTCTTTGAAAACGTTCAGACAGCCCTTCTTCCAGCACAAGACGAACCCCTTCTCGCAGTGCATAGAGCATAGTTGTCGCTTCTGTATGATGATTTAATCGTCTTGGGCTCCAATAATCCTGAAGCTGGCTTAAATCAAAATAATTGCTTTTGATTGGAGAAATATCGATCTGTTTTTGTAATTCATCCTGTGTCGCTATCCCTTTTTCTACTTTCTTTCTCGATTCAATGACAGCTGCGACTCGGTCATTATATGTAATAGGTGACATGCCTGATGGAACAGATAAACATTTCTGCGTGCCGCCAATCGCCGCATCAATTTTCCATTCGTCCACTTTTACATCGACACCGCCAATGGTTGCCACAGCGTCTACAATGAACAGCGCATCAAGAGCTCGGCATGCTTCACCGATTTGCTTGAGCGGCTGCAATCGTCCGGTGGATGTTTCACCATGAACCATGGCAACGATTTTAGGCTTGACCTGCTTTATTTCTTGGATGATGTCGGCAGGATCAAAAACCGTCCCCCATTCACATTCCATAGTATGTACCTCAGCACCGTAGCGCTGCCCTATTTCAATGAGCAGGTGACCGAAGCGTCCAAAGACGGGCACAAGCATCGAATCTCCCGGCTCAATCACACTGGCGAGCACAGCTTCAAGCCCTGAACGGGACGTACCGTCAATTGGATAAGCCCATTTGTTTTCTGTTTGAAAAAGTGACCGCAATAAGGTCATTGTTTCGTTCATTATGTGTGTAAATGCTGGATCAAATTGACCGAGAATAGGGGTGCTCATCACACGGAGCACTCTCGGGTCTACTTCTACGGGCCCCGGTGTCATTATCGTTCTTGAAGGTGTTTGCAGTTCTTTCACGTTATCCATCCTCTCTCTCCCTTGCTGTCCATCCTTATAAGCCCACTTATACAGGAATGCTCCTAAAATAGCAATCTCTTTTCCTACGAACTTATTACATAAAATTTACGAGAAATCCATTTATTTCTTCATAACAATATGATAGAAATAAAGAGAATACATTCCCTATCAAGGAGGAAATCGAATGAAAAGAACTTTATTTGGAACTGTGGCCGCCGGAATCATGATATTCGGCACATTCGCCGCCCCGCTGCCTCCAGCTGCAAATGCTCAAGCCTTCACGCTGAATGAACCAAGTCAAACGATCACCTTTTCCCCGTTACAGCTTCAAAACGAAACATCAGCTCAACAAACGCAAACTGCCGCCACAAGTCAAATCGATTCCTATTACCAATCTGCTGCTGGCAAATCAGGACCCGCTCTTAAAAAGGCTTTACACGATATCATTGATGATCATACGCAGCTATCCTACAGCCAGGTTTGGGATGCATTAAAGAAAACAGATGAAGATCCCAATAACCCAAACAATGTGCTGCTGCTTTATAGTGGTGGCTCCCGCTCAAAGCAAGCGAATGGCGGAAATGTCGGCCAGTGGAACAGAGAGCATGTCTGGGCCAAGTCTCATGGCAATTTTGGGACAAGCCAGGGGCCTGGGACAGATCTCCACCACCTTCGTGCGACAGATGTGCAAACGAACAGCACACGTGGAAATTTAGATTTTGATACAGGCGGTAATGAATACAAAGGGGCGCCGGGCAATTTCTACGACAGCGACTCATTCGAACCTCACAGCCGGGTCAAAGGAGATGTTGCGAGAATGCTCTTTTATATGGCGGTTCGCTACGAGGGTGATGACCGCTTTCCAGATTTAGAATTAAACGACAAAGTGAATAATGGAAGCTCCCCTCTTCACGGCAAAATGTCTGTGCTTCTCAAATGGCACAAGCAGGACCCAGTCGATCAAATCGAACGGAACCGCAATGAGATCATATATCAAACGTATCAGCACAACCGCAACCCTTTTATCGATCATCCTGAATGGGCAAGTGAGATTTGGGAATAAAAAAGGGCACTGCTACGAGCAAGCAGTGCCTTTCTTTTGTTCAAGAGGACAAACAAGACAATAATCGAGACTCTCCGATTTTTTCCCAAGCTTATAATACATACAGCAGGTTTTCCGGTTGGATGTTTCAAGTAAGCTGTCGTCTAGGTTTAAACTGTGCTGAAATGGATTTTGCTGAGCTCCAAATACATCCCCAGCCGCCTGCTTCAGGTACAGATAATCCTCCCGCACGCGCTGCTTCACCGCAGGTTCTTCCGCTTCCCGCATCATGCTTCGATAAAGAGAGTTGATTCGAACCGCTACATTTTCCCATAAAATACGATAAGAGAGTTTTGATGTGCGGTTCAGCACGTCTAAAAGAGGCGTGACACACTCCGTAAACAGCGCACGTACGACCTTCTCTCTCCACTCATGCCGATCTCCTTCTAGTGGAACAAACGAACACGCCGCCTCATCCACTTCAATTTTCCGATCCTTTCTAAATGCACATGCTGCTGGTGGAAACTGATAGACACCGTCATACAGCGTCATCAAATATAGAGAGGAACTGACGGCTAAATAGGCATACCGCTTTGAAAACATAGAAGCTGCTACCGCAAGATTGGGTGCATGCATCGCATCCTTTTCAGCTTCTAATAAACGTATGACGGCTGCTTCTGAAAAAAGCGCAGCAAGTGTGCGATCAGATGTCATTGGTCCATTTGTGATGTGTACCCCAAAATCAAGTAATTCTCTCTCAACCCACTCTGGCCTCATATCAAAACCCCCATCTTCTGTTTATCGATTGCGCTGTTGATATAACAAATAAATAAAGAACGGTGCACCAATAGCTGCCGTAAATACACCTGCTGGGACGTCTAACGGTAGAAATGCGGTTCTAGCCACAAGATCAGCCAGCATCACGAGAATACTTCCAACAAGCGCAGATGCTGGGACAAGCGCTATGAATGAACGTCCAATGATCATCCGTGCAACGTGCGGCGCCATGAGTCCAACAAATTCAATGCCGCCTGCAAATGCGACTGCAACACCAGCCAATGTCACACTCATCAGGAGAAAGAATAATCGTTTCGCCTGCACTTTTACCCCAAGACCTGTTGCCAGATCATCTCCAAGTTCTTTTACATTCATCGTTCTTGCTAACACCATGACAATCGGTAAAATAATCATCACCCAAGGAAGCATCGCAGTGACGTCTTTCATCGTAGTACCATATAAACTGCCCGTCAGCCAGATATATGACTTTGTCGTTGTCATCGTATCACTAAGAACAAGAGTAAATGTCACACATGCCTTCATAATGGCAGAAATCCCAATCCCCATTAGAACAAGTGTGATCGGTTTGACCCCTTTTTTCCATGAAAGCAAATAGATCAGGCACGATACCGCAAAAGCACCGGCAATCGCCCATAAGGATTGATAAGCAATGGGCACAGTACCCATCCAAAAGACGATGAACATAATCGCACCAAACGAAGCACCACTCGTAATCCCAATGATGTCAGGTGATGCCAGCGGGTTGCGGATCAATCCTTGCAAAATAAGCCCTGATACTGCAAGCGCAGCTCCGACTAAGACAGCCAGCAGCGTTCGTGGAATCCTCAGCGTATTTAACACAAAGGAATTTCCCTCCCCCTGACCGATTAAATGAAGCAGCACATCCACCGGCTGAATGAACCTGCTTCCCATACTGAGACTAAGAATAAATAAACAAAAGGCAATGGCCGTCAATAAAAGTAAAATCAAAAACGTCCGCTTTGAAAATTGAAATGAAATGCGCCCGCCTTTAGAACGCACTGTATATGTTTTAGCCACCTGTCTTCAACCCCTTGCGCACGAGATAAACAAATAGAGGCGCTCCTGCTACCGCCGTCATGACACCAATCGGCACTTCCTGCGGCATGATCAGAAAACGAGCCGCCAGATCCGCGGCAAGTAAAAGCGACGCCCCCACAACGGCACAATACGGCAGTACCCAGCGATGGTCAGGCCCGACAAGCTTTTTCACAATATGCGGCACAAGAAAACCAACAAAACCAATTGAACCGGCAACAGCGACCGAACCACCTGCTAAAAAGACGACGAGTACACCCATCGTGATTTTCAGCAGCAATGTACGCTGGCCAAGTCCTTTGGCAATATCATCTCCCGACAAAAGAACATTAATAGAACGTCCTAGAAGCAGCGCCACAATAGTCGCACCGAGAATATAAGGTAACACAGGGATTAACATATCAATGCTTCTTCCAGACACTGAACCAGCCATCCAGAACAAAATACTTTGAATTGACTGTTCATTCACGATTAAAAGACCTTGTGTAAAAGACGCAAACAGGGCAGATATCGCCGCTCCTGCAAGGACAATTTTGACCGGGGTCAATCCATCTCTTCCAATGGAACCCAATAGAAAAACGAGCATCCCTGCAATCGCTGCGCCTAGAAAGGCTGTCCACATATAGCTTGTTAACGACTCTGTTGAAAAGAAGACAATCGATATCACGATAAAAAATAGTCCACCTGCATTAATTCCTAATAAATCAGGCGCCGCAAGCGGATTTCTTGTCAATGCCTGCATGAGTGCACCTGAAATCGCCAGACTAGATCCAACGACCGTTGCGATTAAAGCTCTTGATAATCTGGATGTCATGACAATGACACTGTTTGGATCCGATTCATCAAATTGAAGAAAAGCATGGATGGTGGCTTTGAGGGAAATTGAGGTTTGCCCAAGGGAAATACTGAGCATAAAAAAGACCAACATCAACACAATGAATCCAGCAAAAAGCAGTGCCTTGCTTGAATCCTTTTTTAATAAACTTCTCATCTGATTCCCGCTTTCAATCTGTTATGGAAAAAAGGAGAAAATGGTATGTTCACATTTTCTCCTCTGTTATGACTTATTTATCAATTCCTAGACGATCGTAAATATCATCAAGCATCATGTTTGCAGCGATAATACCGCCGCCCATGTTCCAAGTGATTTCATCTACTTTATGCACTTGTTTCGCTTTCACTGCGTCAAGCTGCTTCCATAAAGGATGACTCGTCCACTCTTTATATGCTTTCTCAACCGCCTTATCTTGATCATCCATGAAGTAATAGATCACATCTGCATCCATTTGCGGAATGCTCTCTTTGTCTGTAAGTGTAATAATGTCTTGCTTTTTATCTTTGACATTCTTAGGTCCTTCAAAGCCTAGCTCTGTTAAAATCGACCCTGCGAAACCAGTTTGATAGATTCTAGCATGGTCTGCACGGAAGTTCACCACAGACACACTCATTGGCCAGTTTTTGATGTCTTTTTTCGCTTTTTCTTTGAAATCAGCGACACGGTTATCCCACTTCGTCAGCAATTCTTTTGATTTGTCTTGCTTGTTTAATGCTTCACCCATTAATTTCACTGTGTCTTTAAAAGTGAACACTGTTTCTGTTGCAACAGTTGGAGCGATTTCTTTCAGCTGATCAAAAATTTGCTCGTGGCGGATTTTCGATGCAATAATCAAATCAGGCTTGAGCTTTTCAATTTCTTCTAAGTTTGGCTGTGTTTCCTGCCCAACAATTTTAACATCCTTTAAGTCATCTCTTAAATATTTATACGTAGGTGCTTCAAGCCATGATTCAACAACACCCACTGGTTTAATGCCCATAGCGACTGCTGCATCCGTTGCTCCTTGGTACAGTGTCACAATACGCTTTGGTTTATCCTTAATATTGTCAGTTGAACCGATAGCGCTTTCAACAGTCCTTGTTTTCTCTTTACTATCTGACTTACCGTCACTGCTATTGCTGCCGCAAGCTGCAAGTAAAACGATGGAGAGCACAACTAATAGCGACCAGAAAGATTTTTTGAACATGTACCTCACCTATCCATTCTATATGTAGTCATTTCGTTTGATAACGATTCTCATTATCACAATTTGATTTTATCATAGAAAAAGATGGTGTCAATGTAAAATATAAAAATAACAGATGATAATCTCCTAACCACTAAATGACATATTGTGGAAAATATAATTCTTTCGTCTCTTTTTTGCCGACATCTATTTTCCTATAATGGAATTGTAACAAATACAAATTTTGGAAGGGGAATGATCATAATGAATTGGAAAAAAACAATGACTGGTGTCGCTCTTTCTTTTGGGTTACTTCTTTCTTCGTATGTTCCAGCAGCAAATGCTACTTCATCTTCACCAGCAAAAAGTTCAGATGGCGTTGCTCGTACAAGCAATTTCGAGACGCCCTGTCCCGCAGATATCTTACGGAAATTTCGCAACTCAAACAAGCCTTACTTATGTATGTATTCCGACACAGCTATTTTTGCAAACTCTTTCACAGCATACGGAATGAAATGGTATTTTAAAGGAAGCTCTGGACTCTATGCTTATTATGAGGGTGCTATATAATCCATAAAGTAAAAAACACCGATAAGTGAATGTTGTGATCTTTAGCAGCATTTCATTTATTGGTGTTTTTTATAGGAATTATTATCCTACAAAACCTGGCTTGTCTGTTATCTCTTTGAATTTGCAGACAAAGGTGTGTAGGAGAAAGAATTCATGATTTGCTCACTCCATATATCGGACTGATCAAATACAGATAGACCATGATCAATTATCTAACGAAAAAGACGAACGTCCACCGTTCGCCTTCTTTCCTCATTTCACTTCCTCATGCTCTTGAGCAGCATCTCTTTTGCTCGCGATAAAGAGTGCACAGGTCATAGCAAGTATGGCCAGCGCCCACCAGAACGTCGATACCGCCTCTTCATGATCAATAATAATCAAACGGATGACAGCTGTGATCCCTATATAAATAAAATAGCGAAGCGGAAAATGAAAGTTGGATTTAAAGTATTTAATAATTAAGGCAATAAACTCAAAGTACATAAAGAAGATCAGCAGTTCCCCAAGCATTCCATAATAGCTTTCTCCTTTGTTGAATAGTGTCTTATAAACAAATTGAACAATGTACCATGTTTCACTGATTAAGAGAACGCTTAAAGCGATGGCCAAAAAGAACAGACAGATATTGAGAAGGCCTTGTAAGAGATCAGGTATCTTTTGGAAGTTGTTGAATCGTTTCATTGAGTTGTCTCTCCATTCCAGTATATTTATTTGTTGTTTACATTTTGATATTCCAAAATCGCAGCACGATGTAGTAAACATCGTTCCTTTCTATACTTTCAAACTGCCCGTTCATGCGGGTCATCATTCGTTTGATGCTTCGTTCACCAAGTCCATTGCTTTCCGGCGTGACCTTTGTCTCTTTTATCACATTGCTGACATGGATCTCAAAGATTTCTTGATCGGATAAAAACGTGAGATTGATATCCTTTTTAGGATCTGCGTATTTCCGTATATTGGACATCACATTATCAAATACTCGGCCAAGCAGCTCAACATTCACATTGATATAGCTGTCAGGCAGCTCTCCTAAAAGATGAACCTTAAAGTTCTCTTGATGCAGGATGGCCACCTGATCTGACAGGAGATCGTAAACCACCTCTTTGACTGCAACGGTCTCAAGCTCAGATTCATGTTCTTTATCCAGCAAAAAATAGGCAAACAGATTGTCAGACAGATTTTTTAATTGCAGTGCTTTCCCGTAGGCACTCGCTATATATTGATCTTTACGGCTATCCGCTCCAGTCTCCTCTTTTTTCGCAAACTCCAGATTCATCATCAGCGACGTCAGCGGTGTTCTCATATCATGGGACATTTCAGTGACCAAGCTGCGGCTCTCTTCTTGCAGTTCATCAATGGCTTGAAGCTTGTCCAAAAAGGCTTTTCGCAGATCCTCAATACTTTTGGCAATCATCGCTAATTCATCATGCCCTTTTACCGTCATCTCATAGTCCAGCTCTCCGCCTTCAAGAATATGAATCTCTTGATGAATCATTTGCAGGTAGCGCAGACTTTTGCGAATGCCGAGAAGAACAATGAGGAGAAATATAAGCGTTGCCCCGAGCAGCTCGAGTGTAAAGGCAAGATCGTGGTAGCGAGATGAATAGAATCCGTCCACCATGACGCGGCCTTTACCGTCGCTAAACTGAACCGGATACGAATGATGCTTAGCGTACTGGGTCATTCTTTCTTTTCCGTACGCCGATTCATCGGCAGCCGAATAGATGGAGTCATATTGTAGCACCTCATCCTTGAAGATAGTCAAATTAATGTAATTCTCTTTTTTCACCCACTCGCCAAACGCTATTCGATCCGTTGAATACAGCTCATTCTCAGACACGTAGCGGCTGAATTTTTGAATATACTTGGCTGACTCCTGCTCGTAATACTCGTCCGAACTCAAATATCCATCAATTAAATCATTGGTGATCTTTTGCAGCGTCAAAAAGACAATACCACTTACGATTGCAGCAGCTAAAATCAACAGCGCCAGCTTTTTGGCCAGTGTATATTTACGATGTGCCAAATCGATATCCTCTTCCCCATTCAGTTTTGATATATACAGGGCGCGCAGGATCATCTTCAATTTTGGCACGAAGCTTTCGAATATGCACCATCACCGTATTATTGGAACAATAGAAATAGGGCTGCCCCCACACGCTTTCATAAATATTTTGAGCAGAAAATATTTTGTTTCGCCTGCTCATGAGCAGCTTTAACATCCGATATTCTAGATCAGACAGCTTAATTTGCTGGTTTTCTTTCCATACTTCATTAAATTCTTCACTTACCCTCAGCTTGCCCCCAACAAGAAAGGTCTCTTCCTGCTCCTTTTTTTCCTGATAGACGGTATACCTGCGTAATTGTGCAATGACTCTAGCATGAAGCTCCTCTTCTGAGAAGGGCTTTGTCATATAATCATCCCCACCGGCAAGTAATCCTTCAGTTTTATCGAATGTGCTCGACTTGGCTGTCAGAAATAGAATTGGGACGTTTGATGAGGCTCTTATGTGCTGGCACGTTTCGATGCCTGAAAGCCCTGGCATCATCACATCTAAAATCACCAAATCGAGTGAATCCTCCACAAGCTTCAATGCTTGCTCGCCATTCATCGCTCTTAGCACCTCATATCCTGCACGTGAAAGGGATTCCTGCAGAAGGTCACCAATATCCTGATCATCTTCTACGACTAATATTCGATGGGTCATGTCTCTCACCTCATGTAATGTGTTGCTCTTTCTTTTATGTCTTTACTATATATCATCTAGCTATGTGAAAAGATACAGCATAAACCTTAACAGTTTATGAATTTGAGCATACGCCATCAATTTGTCACATTTATTTTCAAAAAATTGGATCTTCATAAATTGTTAAGAATTGGGCCGTATATTGATTCATTGTAAGGATCAATGAATTGATCCGAATGACATTTATCATAACAAGAAAAGGAGCATGGATATGAATGCAAACAAAGTAGCACACGGACAACCGATGAGTCTGCGAGAAAGGGTTCATTTCTTGGACATCGTACGAGGATTCGCCTTAATGGGGATTATTCTAGTCAATTACTTTTTGATCGTGGATTCGGCCAAGGGATTTGACATACAGTCAAATGATGTCTTTCACAATGTGGTGAATTGGTTTGCCTCGGGGAAATTCATTACACTGTTTTCCTTTCTATTCGGGGTTGGTTTTATGATTTTTATGGACCGAGCTGCTCAGAAGGTAGACAGTCCGAACAAGCTGTTTGCCCGCAGATTAACCATTCTCTTAGGATTTGGCCTTCTGCATTTGACCTTTGTTTGGATTGGTGACATTTTGGCCTATTATGCAGTCGCTGGCTTTTTTTTGCTTTTCTTTTACAAACGCACAGCCAAAACCATCCTATACTGGCTCATCACACTCTTTGTGATTCAATTGCTCACACCTATTTTCACGATGCTGTTCAATACCATGGACACAACATCATCAGGCAAGCTGGATTTTACTGATTTCGAGTTGACCAGCCACAACAGTCTGACTTATTTAACATCAATTAGTGATCGGTGGACAGATATGGTCACAATGGCTTCCAGTTCTTTTTCCACCGTCTATTCTATGTTCTTCATGTTTTTACTTGGTGTGTATTTTGTGAAAATGAAGTTTTTCAAAAACATGGAGGCGAAAAAAGCGATTTGGAATCGCATTTGGATCATTTTCACAATTGCATTTCTGATTACACAGAGCAGCACGATCATAGCAGCGGTCAATCCTTTTGAAAATACGCTCTGGATGAATATAGCCTCTGCCCTTGAACAAAACGGCGGATTAACAGGCAGTATGTTCTATATGAGTACACTTGCGATGCTGTTTCTTCACGTCCCTCAGCTGCGAGGTGCTTTGATGGTCTTTACCAAAGTCGGACGCATGTCACTGACCTGTTATTTGCTTCACTCCATCATTGGCACAATGCTATTTCTAAAATACGGAGCCGGACTTGCCAATCATCTTCAGCCAGCTGGCACGTTTATGATTGGACTGGGGGTTTATGTATTCCTAGTGCTCTTCAGTACACTATGGTTAAAGCGGTTTAAATATGGTCCGATGGAGTTTATTTGGCGTCAGCTGACGTATGGGAAGGTCGATGATAAATCGAAAACAAGCACAATGCATGTGGCGAAGTAACTGACATCATAGTAGTTAAAAAGAGTGAGAAAAGGCGAACTTTAGTGGTTCGCCTTTTCTGTAGTATATTAGTTTTTTGTGATTCAATACTGGTCAATCACTTCTCGCAATTGATTCAAATAACTTTCTTTCAATTCATCTGGGTATTCAATTTTCACATGTTTCCCAAATGACATCAAATAGTGTGTCATATACGATAATTCTTCTTGATTATACCCACCCACAATATAAGGAATATGATCAATGATCTCCAATCTCATATTTGGGTAATGATTCTTCAAAAACTTTTCTTTTCCTTGTTCCGTTAATCGACATTTAAATGAGATATCATGATAAGTTTTTTCGTACGCGAGTTGCAGTTCTTTTAATTCTTCCTTCGTAAATGTATCTCTGATTTCTTCTTCAATCATCATTTCCTTCATAAAGTCACATCTATAGATGCCCCACTTTTTATTTTGAACATCATATGCTTGAGAAAACCAAATGCCATTTCGATAAAACAACTCAAGAAATTGCAGCCTCATCCATTTATTTTCATATTGAGTGTAAGTCATCTTCACTATTTGATCTTCCATTATCGCCATTAAAATCAATTCCAAATGATTTTGTTCACTAACTGGTGCGACATTATAGTAATGAATCACATCCAAAGTCTCCGTAATCATTTGCTTTCTCTCTTCAGACATTGTGGCAAACAACTTTTGGCGAATTTGTGAGTAGGATTTTTTAAATGGTGTTGCTGACACCAGGTCTAGCGCTTTAAGAGCGAAAAAAATAGCTTGAACTTCTTCTATATTGAAATATATAGGAACCAATGGAGATTGATTCACCAGTCGATATCCTCCGTGTCTGCCATTTTCAACGTAAAAAGCTAAGCCCATTGACTCTAACTCTTCTATATCCCTTAAAGCCGTCCTTTTAGAAATGCCAAATTCGCATTGTAAATCCTTTAACTGAAAAGAGTGTTTATCACTTAAAAAAATAAGTTCTTGGTTTAATCGTTCTGATTTTTTCATTTGTTTCCCTCTTAAAAAGGTGACTTCTTTTGTCACCTTTATCGTTTATACTCAGCTTATCAAAAGAAAAGGAGCATGTACATGCAAACATTAATTATTAACGCGCACCCAGATTTCACTCATCGAGAAAGTTATTCAAACAAACTGCAAACACTATTTTTAGAACAGTTTAAAGAAAGGTTTCCTCATGAAGAACCAACCATTTTGCATTTATATGGAACTGAAATTCCTCGTATCGAAAAAGAACAGCTGCTAGGTATTTGGGATAAGCAAGCATCCGAACAAACATTAACGGCTACCGAAGAAAAAATCGCCGCTGCGTCATCTGCTTTATTGGCTCAATTCAAAGCACATCATCGAATTGTGATCGTGTCACCTGTTCATAATTTCAATGTGACTTCACGAATGAAAGATTATATAGATAATATCTTTATTGCGAGAGAAACGTTTAAATATACAGAAGATGGTTCAGTTGGTCTGATGACTGACGATTATCGTGTACTTTTGCTTCAAGCAAGTGGCTCAATTTTCACAAATAACGATCGTTATACACCTCTGGAATTTTCACATCATTACCTAAAAGAAATATTTCAAAACTTGATGGGCTTTCAACAATTTTATATTGTCCGAGCACAAGGAACAGCGATTTTAGAGCAAGATGCGATCTTACAATCTGCATCTGATGATATGACGAACACCTTAGATCAGTTTTATGCACCTAGTTAACTTCTATTGAATCAAAAAGACCCAAAACGAAAAATCGTGCTTTTTTTGATAAAAATCACCTTTTTCGTTTTAGGGTGCTATAAAATCTTTCACTTGATGTGTATCGGTGAGACCCCAAGCACTGCGACTTCATTTCAATTACGACATACTTTATTTATCCCACATTCTCAACTGCTAGTAAGACTATTTTTTATAACCAATGATGCCGTTTCACGCGGATGGCTAAGAGGAAAATGATGGCCATACGGAACTAAATCAACCTTACCAAGATGCGATGGAACAGAATAGCCTTTGTCATACTCCCCCCAAATCATGTGAAGATTATGCTTTGTTGCTTCATTGAAATCACCGAGATCGTTTTTCAATAGTAACTGGTTAAGCTGAACCGTCGTATTTAAAATTCTAGGAGACGTAAAACTGTTTCTGATTTTTTCAATATAATGTTCAGGGATGCTCTCCGTGCTTTCAAACAAACCGTTACTTAATAAATAACGCTCTATCATTTTAGAAGTTGCTAATTTTAATGTCCATTTGTTCATCCATTGTGGAACATTTAGCGATTTAGCATTTTCTTTAGCAACAGGCGGCTGAAGTAAAGTGATTGAATACTTCTTATCTATGTACCCTTGTCCCAATGCTTCAAGTAAGATAAATGCACCGAATGAATGACCAATGAGATGTGCACCATTTGTCGCTTTCTCCAATAACTTTTTCACTACATTCAAGTAGATATCTAGAAGGTTTTTCTCTCGTTTAAAAGGAGATCGTCCCAAGCCAGGAAGATCCAAGATCCATACAGGTTGACCCGTTTTTTCATGAAGCTCTTGCGCTAAAGGAAATAAATCCTCTCCATCACTCAATAAACCATGTAATAAAATAAACGGTTTCCCTTCTCCTTGTAATTGGTAAAGGGTGTTGTTATCGCATAATGTTCGCTCAAATACATGATAATGCTCACCATGTTGATCCTTCATGCGATAATCCAGATCAGCTACTACGGCAGGGAAAAAGTTCACGACACTCGTCTTCTTAAACCAATCCCCTCCCATTATGTTTTTCACTGAAGCATTTGAAAATGTTCGTTTAGTCATAAAATTGAGTCCATCAGAAGGAATGTTTGTTATTTTACTTACTCCACTTTTCATTATTGTTTTCATAAGCGGCATTGGGACAGAGATTTTGGGTGCCCTCATATTCATACTTTCCGACATCACACTTAATAATTCAGCAATGTTCGGATCGTTCTCTTTGTCTTCAACAAGTGTATATGTTTGAATAGCCGGCTGTTCGATCCTGAGAACCTGCACAATAAATTTTGCAAACTCATCGTTTGAAATCAGTGGCAGCCTATATCCCTTACCTCCAGGAATCACCGGCATGAGCCCTCTTCGCATACTCGTCACAAGCAAACCTAATCCTGCTATCTGCTCTGTACTCCCTGTTTTACTACTGCCGACGACAGTTGGCGGATTAATGACAGACAGCGGATAACCTAGTGCTGACGCCTGTTGACGGATATAAAGGTCTGCTAAAAATTTTGTTCTCTCATATGGATTTTTGATTTTCAAATAATTGTTTCCTTCTTTAAACACATCAATGGCAATCCTGCTATTTTCATCATCAAAGGGACTCATATAACCGACAACATGAATAAAATGCTGCAAGCCCTTCAATTGATGAATATTTTTAGCTAATTCACCAATATATTTGGCGCCATTTAAAAAGACGGAAGCTGCCTCGTTACTTGTCGCTTGAATATCCATGGGCCCTCCTGCGTGAATCAGCACATCCGTTTTCAACACCATCTCCATATCTTTAGCACTTAGACCTAAATCCATTTTCGTCAAATCACCTTCAATAAAGTGCATCACTTCCTGTTTTAAAATGCCTCTTTCTTGAAAAATACGTGTTGCTTTACTTTTCGACCTCACTAAAAGAAGAATGTTCACATCCTCTTTGGCTAATTCTTCGACCAATTGCCTTCCAATAAAGCCTGTTCCACCTGTTAAAAATACTGTTTTCATATGAAGTCTCCTTTTAGTACTATTTAGTACTAATTTGATGTAAAAAAAATGCTTCTATTATCGAAGCAAGTTAAATAAATGATCTGCTGTTTTTGTGATGACAGTGGCATCCTTCAATGTTTCTGAAATAAATAACGCTCCTTCAAGATTTGTAATAAAAAGTGATGCCACCTCATCAATCTGAATCGTATTTCGGAATTCCCCGCTCTCTACCCCTTGTTTCAGCAATAGAGAAACTTTCTTTTGTAATCCTGTAAAAAATAGACCTATTTTTTCTTTTATTTGCGTGGCCTGTGCAGGACTTTGAATATAAAGAGTAATAAATGGACAGCCGCCCTTATACTCTCTCGACTGAACTCCTTGTGATAATTGCTTTAAAAACATTTGGATACGATCTTCAACTGAAAATTGGGTCTGAGAAATTACGTCGTCTATTGCAGATTGATACATGTCAATCCAATAATCAACGACCCCTGCTAATAATTCCTCCTTATTAGAAAAGTGATAATACACATTAGACTTTGACACTTTGCTTACACGTACCAATTCATCCATACTTGTATAAGCAAACCCTTTTTCCAAAAATAATGTTGCAGCTACTTCAAGCACACGTTTTTGATTCATTAATTTAGCCTTTGTCATAATTAGAACTATACAGTACTAATTTGAATGTAGCAAGTATTTATGTTCATTTAGAAAAAAGTTTAATTCACAGGAAAATATGATGGCTTTAATGATGATGATATTGGAGGGATGGATCTGACTTCACGAACTAAATACATCTGTCGTTTCATCATAAATGTGAATAAGAGCCATTTGTTGAGGATGAATACTGTATACTTCTCCACATTCACATAAAAAAACACAACGCCATGAAGGCTTAATTAACAAGTGGTATCACTCGAAATTAAATGCCTTCAAAAAGCGTTGTGCATCAATATTCTTTATTAACCAATAGAACCTTCCATCTCGAACTTAATCAAACGGTTCATTTCAACGGCGTATTCCATTGGCAGTTCTTTTGTGAATGGCTCGATGAAGCCCATGACGATCATTTCTGTTGCTTCTTCTTCAGAAATTCCGCGGCTCATCAAGTAGAATAGCTGCTCTTCTGATACTTTCGATACTTTTGCTTCGTGCTCTAATGAAATGTTGTCGTTTAAGATTTCATTGTAAGGGATCGTATCAGATGTTGATTTGTTATCCATGATGAGTGTGTCACACTCGATGTTTGAGCGTGCACCTTCTGCTTTGCGTCCGAAGTGAACGATTCCGCGGTACGTTACTTTACCGCCTTGTTTCGAAATCGATTTCGATACGATCGTTGAAGATGTGTTTGGTGCAAGGTGAATCATTTTCGCACCTGCATCTTGGTGCTGACCTTTACCTGCAAGGGCAATACTTAATGTCATACCACGAGCGCCTTCACCTTTTAGGATGACTGCTGGGTATTTCATTGTCAGCTTAGAACCGATGTTTCCATCAATCCATTCCATTGTTGCATTCTCTTCGCATACTGTTCGTTTTGTCACAAGGTTGAAGACGTTGTTTGCCCAGTTTTGAATCGTTGTATAACGGCAGTAGCCGCCTTTTTTGACGATGATTTCAACAACCGCACTGTGAAGTGAGTTTGTTGTGTAAACTGGAGCTGTACAGCCTTCTACGTAATGCACATGTGCGCCTTCGTCAACGATGATCAGTGTACGCTCGAACTGACCCATGTTTTCAGAGTTGATACGGAAGTATGCTTGAAGTGGAGTATCTACTTTTACGCCTTTTGGTACGTAGATAAATGAACCACCAGACCATACAGCCGAGTTAAGCGCAGCAAATTTGTTGTCAGTCGGAGGAATGACTTTTGCCCAGTGCTCACGGAAGATGTCTTCATTCTCTTTTAATGCGCTGTCTGTATCTTTAAACACAATTCCTAGATCTTCAAGGTCTTGTTTCATGTTGTGATACACAACTTCAGATTCATACTGAGCAGATACACCAGCTAAATACTTTTGCTCTGCTTCTGGGATACCAAGCTTATCAAAGGTTTGTTTGATTTCTTCTGGTACTTCATCCCAAGAACGCTCAGAGCGCTCAGATGGCTTTACGTAGTACGTAATTTCATCAAAGTTTAATGCATTTAAATCTCCGCCCCATTGTGGCATCGGCATGTTGTAAAAGTGCTCAAGAGATTTCAAACGGAAGTCAAGCATCCACTGAGGCTCTTCTTTCATACGAGAAATTTCTTCAACGATCTCTTTTGTCAGTCCGCGCTCTGAACGGAAAATGGAAACGTCTTTATCAGAAAAGCCGTATTTATATTCACCAACATCTGGCATTTTTTTAGCCATCCATTTTCACTCCAATCTTATGATTTGCCGTTATCTTCGGCAGATGCGCCTTTTTCAAGCGCCTTCCAGGATAATGTTGCACATTTGATGCGGGCTGGGAACTTTGCCACTCCCTGCAGCGCTTCAATGTCACCAAGATCAATGGAATCGTCGTATTCTTTTCCTTGCATCATATCGGAGAAAATCCGAGACATTTTCAAAGCAGTTTCAATATCTTTCCCTTTAATCGCCTGCGTCATCATTGAGGCAGATGCCATCGAAATCGAGCATCCTTCTCCTTCAAATTTCGCATCGGTGACTTTTTCGTCTTCGATTTTCATCGTGAGACGAATGCGGTCACCACACGTTGGGTTGTTCATATCGACGACAATGCTGTCGTTTAACACACCTTTGTTTCTCGGATTTTTATAATGATCCATAATCACTTGTCTGTACAGTGTGTCTAAGTTTACATTAAAAGACATTCGTAAAATACTCCTTTGTCTTACGGAGCGCTGCAATGAGTAGATCAATCTCTTCTTCTGTATTATACAGGTAGAAGCTTGCTCTTGCAGTCGCTGATACACCAAGCCATTTCATGAGCGGCTGTGCACAGTGGTGTCCAGCACGAATGGCGACACCTTCCGTATCTAGAACAGTTGACGCATCATGCGGATGGACGTCGTCTAAGTTAAACGTCACAAGCCCAGCTCGGTGCTGCGGTCCATAAACAGTCGCACCGTCAAGCTCCTTAAAGCGCTCAAGCGCGTAAGTGGCAAGCTGATGCTCGTAACGGCTGACTTCCTCCATACCGATGTCATTTAAGAAGTCAATTGCTTTTCCTAGTCCAACTGCTCCAGCAATAATCGGTGTTCCCGCTTCAAATTTCCACGGCAGCTCTTTCCATGTGGAATCATACAGATCCACAAAGTCGATCATTTCACCGCCAAACTCAGCAGGCTCCATATTATTCAAAAGGTCCTTCTTCCCGTAAAGCACACCGATGCCAGTCGGTCCACACATTTTATGCCCAGAGAATGCGAAAAAGTCACAATCTAGATCCTGAACATCAATTTGCATGTGCGGAGTGCTTTGCGCACCGTCGACGACAATGATTGCCCCATGATCGTGGGCAATTTTTGCGATCTCTTTAATCGGGTTGATGGTTCCTAATACGTTTGAGACATGTGTGACAGCGACGATTTTCGTTTGATGTGTGACCGTTTGCTTCACATCTTCAAGCGATAGCGTGCCGTCTTCCTGTAACGGAATGTATTTCAATGTGGCGCCAGTTGCTTTCGCTGCTTGCTGCCAAGGGATGATATTCGCATGATGCTCCATATGCGTAATGACAATCTCATCGCCTTCTTTGAGGTTGGCTCTAGCATAGCTGATCGCCACTGTGTTTAGTGCAGTCGTTGTACCTCTAGTAAAAATAATTTCCTGGACAGATGAAGCACGGATGAATGCACGAACTTTCTCTCTCGCACCCTCGTATGCGTCCGTTGCTCTTGTGCCAAGGGTATGAACACCCCGGTGGACGTTCGAGTTGTAAGACCGGTAATACTCATTCATTGCATCAATGACCACTCTTGGTTTTTGAGAAGTCGCTGCACTGTCCAAATACACCAAATCATGTCCGTTCACTTGCTGATGAAGGATTGGAAATTGCTCACGAACGTCTTTGATATTCATTATTTTACTTTCCTTTCAATTACAGAAATCAGCTGCTTTTTAACTCCTTCGATCGGCAGTTCTTTCACAACTGGATTTAAGAAGCCGTAAATCACAAGTCTTTCTGCATCTTCTTTGGAAATTCCGCGGCTCATGAGGTAGTACAATTGAATTGGATCAACACGTCCAACAGAAGCGGCGTGCCCTGCTGTCACATCATCTTCATCAATTAATAGAATTGGGTTTGCGTCACCGCGTGCTTTCTCACTCAGCATGAGGACACGTGATTCCTGCTCTGCATTTGACTTTGTTGCGCCATGCTCAATTTTACCAATTCCGTTAAAGATAGAGGATGCTTGATCCTTCATCACACCATGCTTCAAGATATACCCTTCAGAATTTTTACCGAAGTGGATGATGCTTGTTGTGAAGTTTTCTGTTTGATTCCCTCGGCCGACAACAACTGATTTCGTATCACCGAATGTACCATCGCCCATAAGCTTTGTGATGTTTTCAGACACGACGTCTCCATCATTCATCAAGCCAAGCGCCCATTCGATTTTACTGTCACGGCCATTTGCCATACCACGTCTATTCACATAGACTGTGACACCTTCTGCAAGGTTATCTACAGCACCGTATGTGACGCGGGCGTTTGCGCCTGTGAATACTTCAGAAACGATATTGAAGATTGCTTCTTCTGGTTTTGCTGTACTGATGTAGTTTTCTACATATGTCACAGCACTATGATCGTCTGCTACAACGATGACATGGTTGAACAACGTCGTTTCGTCATTTTCATGAAGATAAACCGCTTGAATTGGTGCTTCAAGCTCTACGTTTTTCGGAACATAGAGGAAAGCTCCGCCATTGACTAAAGCAGCATGTAAAGCTGTAAGTTTATGCTCATCCATTTTCACTGCATCTGTCATGAAGTATTGTTTCACTAAATCTCCATGCTCACGGATCGCTGTATGAAGATCAGTGAAGATCACACCTTTGTCTTTTGCTTCAGCTGAAAGAGACAAATAGGCTGGCGTTTGATCACGCTGAATGTAGACTGTCTTATCTGTGTCCTCTAAATCAATAAGAGATTTCACTTCTTCTGGAAGCTCTTCTAATGATCCAAATGGTGCACTTTCGACTGTATGCTGTTTGAAATTCGTTAAATTCCATTTTGAAATATTCGTTTTGTCAGGCTTTGGCATTGGGAGGTCTTCTGCTTTTTCAAGAGCCTGTAAGCGAAGGGAGCTCATCCATGCCGGTTCCTGATGCTTCTCGGAGAAGCTTTTGACATAATCTTGATCTACTGATAATTTCGTTTCTAATGTCATCAATAATCCTCCTAACGCTTACGCTTCTTGACCAACAGTTTCGTCTTCAATTCCTAACTCTTTTTTAATCCAATCATAGCCTTCTGCTTCTAGACGCTGCGCGAGTTCTGGTCCGCCAGATTTCACGATACGACCTTGCATCATGACATGAACGTGATCTGGTGTGATGTAGTTCAGTAGACGCTGATAGTGAGTGATCATTAAGCAGCCGAAGCTTTCGCCGCGCATTTTGTTAATTCCTTTAGAAACAACTTTCAGGGCATCGATATCAAGACCAGAATCGATTTCGTCAAGGATGGCGATCTTTGGTTCAATCATCATTAATTGAAGAATTTCGTTGCGTTTTTTCTCCCCGCCTGAGAAACCTTCGTTTAGGTAGCGCTGTGCCATATCTGGATCCATTTCAAGGAACTCCATGTTTTCGTCCATTTTGCGGATGAACTTCATAAGAGAGATTTCATCGCCTTCTTCTCTGCGTGCGTTAATAGCAGAACGAAGGAAGTCAGCATTTGTGACACCACTGATTTCAGATGGGTATTGCATTGCAAGGAAAAGACCAGCTTGAGCGCGCTCATCTACTTCCATTTCAAGGACATCTTCGCCATCAAGCAAGATGCTGCCTTTTGTTACTTCATATTTAGGGTGACCCATAATTGCAGCAGATAAAGTAGATTTACCTGTTCCGTTTGGTCCCATTACTGCGTGGAATTCTCCACCTTTTATCTCGAGGTTTACACCCTTTAAGATTTCTTTCCCTTCAATCTCAACGTGCAAGTCCTTAATTGTTAATGTCGAAGCAGTCATATATCGATACCTCCAAAATAATCATTATTCTCAATTTATTCTCATTCTAATTTTATAACAAATTAAAACTGAATACAACACATTCACGATAAGCGTGAGAGGATGCTCTCAAAATTCTAACAAAAAAAGCAGGTAGATAAAAGGATTTATGTCGAAAAGACTGTTTTCATAAAGAAAGGGCGGGAAACTGTTCTCCCCGCCCCTCAGCTATTATTAGCCTCTTATATTCATTTTTGCGAGCTGTCTTTTCTCATCTCGATAGGACTGCTCTCGTTTATATTCCACTTTCATCCTTAAGTCATGGTCTCTTTCGTACTCTGCATAGCTCATGCCATGAGCTTGATGCATGGCCTTTTCCATCTCGGCGGTATAATCCAATCCCAGTGTACTATGGTCCGAACAAATAATAAACCATTCCCTTCCTTGAGTGTAGCTTTATTGTAGCAAACGTATGCGGCTTCACTCAAAAGGGATATGACGCTCTATGACGGCATATTTTCTCACACATTCGGATGAGAAGTACTCAACTCCGTGATATGGAAAAATACCGTGTTTTCCTTCTTTTAATGCGTCTGTCCTCCAAATTCATCAATACATTGCTGAACGACTGTGATTCCTTGGCTTAGTGCTGCCCCGCCGCCAAAAGCTGCTGCCACGCTGACAACCTCCAGTAAATTCTCTTCTGTCGCCCCTTGATCGAGCGCTCCCTTTGTATGATAAATCATGCAGTATTCATCCTGCGCATGAATACTGATGCCGAGGGCAATCATTTGTTTTTCCTTTTGAGTTAATGAATCGCTTTGGAAGCACTGCTCTGTAAATTCATTAAATTTCTTTCCAAACACCGGCATTTTCTTCTGGAATTCACCCATTGCGGTTTTATAATCAGTCAGTGATTGCTGCATGGATCCGCTCATATGCTGTTCATTCATTTTGATTCCATCCCTTCAGGTCATTTGTACGTTTTTATTATGAGCGAGATTTGAAAAAATACACAAAAAACCTCGCTTTGAAAGAAGCGAGGTTGAAATGTTGTTATTCAGATACAGGCAAGACTGCACCGTCATATTTTTTGTCGATGAATTCTTTGATTTTATCAGAGTGAAGAACTTCCATTAATGCCTTGATCTTATCTGATTTTTCGTCACCTTTGCGAACCGCAACGATGTTTGCATATGGGTTGTTCTTTGTTTGCTCAAGTTCGATTGAATCTTTTTTCGGATTCAATTTATTTTGGATCGCATAGTTGACGTTGATAAATACAGCATCGCCTTCACTGTTTTCATAAGCTTTGGCAGTTAATTCAGGCGCGATTTTTTTGAATTTTAGATTCTTTGGGTTTTCTTTAATGTTCTTTACTGTTGCGTTGATTGTATCAACCTTCGGATCAAGCTTGATGACACCAGCATTTTGCAGCAGGGCAAGCATACGGCCTTGTTCAGCTACATTGTTTGTCATGATGATTGTGCCGCCGTTTGGAATATCTTTTACTGATTTGTATTTCTTAGAGTAGATACCGAAAGGCTCAAGGTGAACCGCACCAGCACTCACTAGGTTATAATCTTTGTTTGATTTATTTTCTTCGTTTAAGTAAGGGATATGTTGGAAAAAGTTCGCATCCACTTCTTTTTCAGCTAACGCTTTGTTGTACATTTTATAATCGCTAAGCACTTTCACTTTTAAATCGTAGCCTTTTTCTTTTAGAAGTGGTTTTGCTTCTTCAAGAATTTCGGCATGCGGCGTTTTTGATGCGGCAACCGTAATGGTTTTGCTTTCACTTGCGTTATTAGATGAACCGCACGCAGCTAAAATACCTGCAAATGCTAGAAATAGTGCACTTAGAATCAATTTCTTCATGAATAAATCCTCCCTTAACGTTTATCAATTTTATTTGTAATCAAATCACCGATTATTTGAATAATAAAGACGATGATCAGAATAAACACAGTGGCTACAAGTGTGACATCTGTATTACCAGATTGGTACCCTTCCACATAGGCGAGGTCGCCAAGTCCGCCTGCTCCAATTGCACCTGCAATCGCAGTAGAGCCAATCAGAGCAATTGCTGTTACGGTAATACCTGAAATAAGTGCTGGCAATGATTCTGGCAGCAATACTTTGAAAATGATTGTTGACGTTTTCGCTCCCATTGATCGTGCTGCTTCAATGACTCCTTTGTCTACCTCACGCAGTGCAATTTCGACAAGACGTGCATAGAATGGAGCTGACCCTATGACAAGGGCAGGGAGTGCTGCATTTGGGCCTAGAATCGTATGCATTAAGAATTTCGTGAACCCTAGTAAAAGAATAATTAAAATGATAAAAGGAATCGATCTGAAAATGTTGACGACAGCGCCGATGACAGCATTAATCGGTTTATTTTCCCAAAGACCGCCTTTTCCTGTAAGGAAGAGCAGGAGTCCCAGGATAATCCCGATTGCAAAGGCAAATGCCAATGAAATCAGTGTCATATACACCGTTTCACCTGTTGCACTCCAGATGACGTCTAAATCAACGTTCGGAAACCATTTCTCAAACATGTGTCATCACCTCGATTTCAACCTGTTTGCTTTGGATATAGGCGATGGCTTTTTCTACCTCGGTCTCTTCTCCATTAATGTGGATAAAGAGTGTTCCAAACGCGCCTTCCTGCGTTTGAGAAATCTTTCCTTGAAGGATGTTCACATCTACATGAAAGGATCGAATGATTTCTGTGATCAGCGGCTGCTCGGCAGAATCACCGATAAAGGACAACCGTACGACCTGACCTTCTTTTACTCGCTCTAGGACGTGCTCGATTGTTTCTTTCGCTTCCTCTGGTTCCGCAAGCTGTTTTACAAATCGCTTCGTCATTTCTTCCTTCGGCTGTCGGAAGACGCGCAATACTTCGCCTTCTTCGACAATACGTCCATTTTCCATGACCGCGACGCGATGACAAATTTTGCGAATGACGTGCATTTCGTGTGTAATGAGCACAATCGTGAGCCCTAGTCGTTTATTAATATCGGCCAAAAGCTCAAGGATAGAATCGGTCGTTTGCGGATCTAGCGCAGATGTCGCTTCGTCACATAGAAGAACCTTTGGATCATTCGCTAATGCTCTCGCAATGCCGACACGCTGTTTTTGCCCGCCGCTAAGCTGAGACGGATATGCATTTTCTTTTCCTTCTAAACCGACCAATTTAATCAGTTCATTCGCACGTTCTCTCCGTTTTGATGTCGGTACCCCTGCGATCTCAAGCGGGAACATAATATTTTGTCTCACCGTTCTTGACCAAAGTAGGTTAAAGTGCTGGAAGATCATGCTGATTTCTTGTCTTGCTTTCCGAAGTTTCGCATTCGATACTTCATTGATCCGGTTGCCTGCCACTTCAACAATTCCTTCTGTTGGCAGCTCCAGACCGTTTAATAGGCGAATAAGCGAGCTTTTTCCCGCACCGCTATACCCGATAATTCCGAATATTTCACCTTTATCAATATCCAAGTTGACGTCTTTTACGGCATCAACATTTCCGCTTTTTGAATGATACGTTTTTGATACATTCTGTAAATGAATCACAGTCTGATCACCTGCTTTCTTGCTGAATCTATAGGTTGCCATCACATACGTTATTTATTCTTCCTGCTGTCATGACTCTAGCCTGACGCCAGGTCAGTAAAAAAGACCTAACTGCAACGCAAGCAGAAAGGCCTTTTATGTCAATTACGCCTTTCTCTCATCTTTCAAAGCGCTGCGGCTTTGAGTGAATTGGCACCAATTTCAGCTATGCTGACGGTTGCCGGGTTTCATAGGGCACGTCCCTCCACCTCTCTTAATAAGAGAAAATATGTTGTTTTATGTGATGTTCATGTTTTTACTAACGTAGAATATCATGCTATCTGAGATATGTCAACGCTGTAAATCGCTAATTTCCAAGTAAACAACTACGTTATCATTTTTCGAAAAAAACCGTTCGTCAGCCAAAGCACTGCCTCTAGTCTAAGGAGCGCACGGAATGACCCTTTGACTTTGACTTGTCCTCTGCTGATTAACTGCTGTAAGGACATATCTCCATCTAATAATTGTAGAATCTCTTTCCTCTCACCATAAAAGATGAGATCCGATAACTCAATTGCAGGTAGTTTCTTCACTTCACCACGTTCATCCACAATCAATGTACAAGAGTCAGTTTCCGCCTCAAATGTAATCTTCAAGGATGATGATGAGAGCAGCGGTTTTAATAGTAAACGCTGCCCTGTGTTACCATGGGCTTTCACATTTTCCACATGTATAACCTCCCTGTCATTTGGTTATACATAACATTTCTCTACAAACATCTTCTTGTCCTTTATAAATAACTCGACAAATTTTCAAATGAATTTCTTGAAATATGACAAAAAACCGCTTTATTTAGCGGTTTCAATCATTTCATGAAGATATGGAACTGAGTGAAAGGCATAACCTTTTTGCACCAATTCTCCTTTTTTAAACATTAGAAAGCAAGGAACACTCTCGATCTCAAATGCTTTTGCAAAGCCTGGTGAATAGTTTAAATTGTTTTCGTAAAATGGCACATCCGGCTGCATGGCGTCTACGACTGCCAGCATTTTCTTTGCCAGCTGGCATGTTCCGCAAAACGGTGTATATAAGTATAAAAGAAATAAATCGTCCTCTATCTCTTTGAATTCGTGTTCTTCAATCTCTTTCATATACGTCCACCCTCATAAATATTTCGAATGAACATCAATGTTTGCAGCTAATAGGATAGATGCAATGTGGGCTGACGGTGAAGCGGCCACTTCGCGGTACGTTCTGTCGACAAAAAGATGAAGTGCTTCAGGGAATTCTTTTCGAAATTGCTTCCGCAGTTTGTCGCCTGCATCGTCACTGTCTGCTAATATGTAAACGTCTTTCCCCAATAAATCGTCCACAAGCTGGTCCAGCTTCGATGTACTGATCGTGCCATTGGTGCAAATGATGGTAACAGGTTCACTTATGACTTCTTTCAGCTTTTGTTTGTCTGTTTTACCTTCTACAATGATGACCTTTTCTATCTCGACATTCATCACGATCACCCGGCCCTTTTGACGTTGATTCACTTCTTCCTTAGATTACAATCTTTCATCCAGGTTGTAAAGATTGGGCGCCTCGTCATCAAAAAGACTGCAGTTTTTGTTCACTGCAGTCTCCTCTGTGATTAGCACCAGCCATTTTCATCGTCACAGTCTACATATTTTTCTGTCCCGTGGGTCAATGTATCCGTTAGACGATAAAAACGATTTTGATCATAGGAATATCCCGATTTCAGCTCATATTGGTTTTCACTAATCATTGTGCCAATCTCTTCATTTTGATGATAAAGCACCATGCCGCTTTCTTTGAATCGTCCAGTGACATGCTCTGTTATATCCACCTGTTCTTTTTGAAAAGACAAATTGGACACCCCCCATAAAGGTAGAGTGTCCAATTTTACATGAATTAGTCTTCTTTTGTCATTTCTTCATATTGCTCAGCAGTCATTAAGTTCTCGATTTCAGATGCATCAGCTGGTTCTACAACGATCATCCATGCTTTTTCATATGGAGAGTCGTTGACGAATTCTGGGCTGTCATCTAGCTCATCGTTCACTTCGACGATTGTGCCATTGATCGGTGCATAAAGTTCAGAAACTGTTTTTACTGATTCTACACTTCCGAAAGGCTCGTCCGCTGTGATTTTGTCTCCTACTTCAGGAAGCTCAACGAACACGATATCGCCTAGCTCAGATTGAGCAAAATGCGTAATACCGATACGCACCTTATCTCCTTCTACTTTGACCCATTCATGTTCTTCTGAATAACGTAAATCTTTTGGTGTGCTCATTCAATACCCCTCCAGTCTTTTCTTACAATCTATATTGAAGATACCACAATCTGAATGAAAGTTACATCATTTCCAGACGCTTTTAAATGTATCTTCGTTAAATCCAACTGTCACTCGTTTACCGTCTGTTGTAATCGGGCGCTTGATCAGCATTCCGTTAGACGCGAGTAATTCTAGCTGCTCGTCCTCTGACATTGCAGGAAGTTGATCTTTCAGCTGCAGCTCCCGGTATTTTTGTCCGCTTGTATTAAAGAATTTCTTCAGCTCTAAACCGCTTTTTTCGTAAAGGGCTTTTAATGTTTCTTTATCAGGCGTCTCTTCGACGATATGTATGCTGTTGATGTCTTTATTGTGTGCTTCCAGCCACTTTTTTGCTTTTCGGCATGTACCGCAAGATGGGTATTCGTAAAAATCTAAAGCCACCATTTTCACCTCCTGCAAATTGTGACAACATTTTATCACAAAATATTTTAAAAACCTAAATGTATGCTTACAAAAAGGTGCGGAGTGATTTCCGCACCTTTTAAGCCGTCCTTATACGATATATTTCTCTGCTTCAAAGATTCGTTTCGCCACTTCGCGCTTTTTAGCGATGACATTGATCGGAGTAAATCTTGTCAGCTTACGAAGGGCTGACAGACTCATGCGGAGTGAATCTCCTTCCTCCATCGCAATCAAGGATTCTTTTGCATGGGCTTCAATCTTTAAGAAAGCCTCCTGCGTGAAAATTTGTGTATAAGCCAGCTTTTGAGCGTTCTTTTCTGCGCCTGATGCAGCGATTGCCTTTTCCGTACGCAGAATCGCTGATTCAGCAGCAAAAATTTCATTGACGATATCGGCTATGTTCACAAGAATTTCTTGCTCTTTGTCTAAGGATTTCCCGTATTTCATGGCTGCCATACCAGCCACCATTAAAGCGACCTTTTTCGCATGGGCGAGCAAATATTTTTCTTGATCGAGCGGCTGATCGCCTGGCTCTTCCGGCATCATCATCATCAGCTCTTCCTGTAAGGTTTGCGCTTTTTGAAGCAGCGGAAGCTCTCCCTTCATCGCTTTCTTCAAGAATGTACCTGGTACAAGCAAACGGTTGATTTCGTTTGTCCCTTCAAAGATCCGGTTAATTCGTGAGTCGCGATAGGCTCTTTCGACCTCGTATTCTTGCATGAATCCATATCCGCCGTGAATCTGCACGCCTTCATCCACAATATAATCTAAGGTTTCAGAGCCAAGGACTTTACAGAGAGAGCATTCAATCGCATATTCCGCAATGGATTGAGCAATTTGTTTGCCGTCTTTTTGCTCTTCGTCACTTAATAGACCCATCCGCTGTTCAAATAATCCAACCGTACGGTAAACAGCACTTTCCATCGCATAGAGCTTTGCTGACATATTGGCTGCTTTTTCACCAATTAAGCTGAATTGAGAAATTGGTGTTTTGAACTGCTTACGCTGGTTCGCATATTCTGCCGACAATTGAATGACGCGCTTTGATGCACCGATTGTGCCGACTGCCAGCTTATAGCGTCCAATATTTAAAATGTTAAAGGCAATCACATGTCCTCTGCCGGCTTCACCGAGCAAATTCTCCTTCGGCACTTGGGCATCTTCAAGAATTAATGTTCTTGTCGATGATCCTTTAATACCCATCTTTTTCTCTTCAGGTCCCGTTTTGACACCTGGAAAATCCTTTTCGACAATAAAAGCAGAGAAGTGTTCACCATCGATCTTCGCATATACAACAAAGACATCAGCAAATGCGGAGTTTGTGATCCACTGCTTTTCTCCATTGAGGACATAATGGGTACCCGCTTCATTTAGAACTGCCGTTGTTTTTGCTCCAAGGGCGTCAGAGCCTGATCCTGGCTCAGTGAGTGCGTATGCCGCAATGATTTCACCAGAGGCGAGTCCTGGCAGGTACGTTTCCTTTTGCGCTTGATTTCCGAAGAGCACGATTGGCAGAGAACCAATACCGACATGAGCGCCATAGGAAAGTGAGAAGCTTCCTGCTCTAGCGAATTTTTCAGTAATGATGGCTGAACTGATTTTATCCAATCCAAGCCCGCCGAATTCTTCAGGTACATCGGCTCCTAAAAGTCCAAGCTCACCAGCCTTTTTGAGAAGCCTGACTGAATGCTCGAACTCATGATTTTCAATTTGATCTATATGCGGAACCACATCTTGTAAAATATAATCCTCTGTTGTCTTTCCAATCATTTGATGTTCATCAGAGAAATCCTCCGGTGTAAAGATATGCTCATAATTCGTCTCATCAATTAAAAAGCTTCCACCCTTTTTTACATCTTCCAATGCTTTCATCCTGATTTCCCCCTTTAGATCAATTCAAAAATTCCTGCTGCTCCCATGCCCCCGCCGATACACATTGTGACAATACCAAATTGCTCGTTTCGCCGTTTCATTTCATGAATCAGTGACAGCGTTAGTTTTGTTCCTGTACAGCCGAGCGGATGTCCGAGCGCAATTGCCCCGCCGTTGACATTCACTTTTTCTTCATCAATCCCTAAATGGCGAATGACTTGAATTGCCTGAGAGGCAAACGCTTCGTTTAATTCAAACAGTCCAATATCCTTCAGCTCAAGTCCAGCGATTTTCAGCGCACGCGGAATGGCTTCAACCGGACCGATCCCCATCACCTCGGGCGGTACACCGCCAACAGCAAATGCTCTGAATTTAGCGAGCGGCTGAAGAGAAAGTGAGGATGCTTTCTCGCGGTCCATCATCATCACACACGCAGCCCCGTCACTTGTTTGAGACGAGTTCCCTGCGGTCACCGTACCTTTTGTCGAAAAGGCTGGACGCAAAGTGGAAAGAATCTCCTCCGTTGTACCTGCTCTCACACCTTCATCCTGTGAGAATGTGAATTGATGCTCTTCTAATTGATATTGCTCTCCTACCCGTCGCTCTGTTACATCAACGGGCACAATTTCATCTGAAAACTTCCCTTCTTGAAGTGCCTTTGCTGCCTTTTGATGACTCCTCACCGCAAAGGCGTCCTGATCTTGACGTGTGACCTGATACTTTTGCGCCACTTGCTCTGCCGTGTGCCCCATGCTCATGTAGTATTCAGGTGCTTGCTCTGCCAAGAGAGCATTCGGCCGAATGGAATGCCCCATCATCGGCACCTGCGACATTGATTCGACTCCTCCGGCTAAAATCGTCTCTGCCTGCCCGAGCATAATACGTTCACCCGCATAAGCGATAGACTGAAGACCAGACGAGCAGTAGCGGTTTATGGTGATGGCAGGTACCGTATAAGGCAGTCCCGCTAGTGCTCCAATATTTCGTGCTACATTTAACCCCTGCTCTGCTTCTGGCGTTGCACAGCCAATGATCAAATCATCTATTTGACCGTCGTATTCACCGGCACGCTTTAACGTTTCTTTTACACATAATGCGCCCATATCATCAGGCCGGACATGTTTTAACGATCCCTTTTTCGCCTTCCCTACTGGTGTTCTTGCGCCAGCGACAATGACTGCTTCTCTCATTTTGACTCCCCCTTAGTTACGTAAAGGTTTTCCTTTGACGAGCATGTGCTGCATACGTGCCTGTGATTTCACTTCTCCTACAAGACTTAAAAAGGCTTCTCTTTCAAGCTCTAATAAGTATTGCTCCTCTACCTCTGTTCCAAATGGCAGTTTCCCGCCGGAAATGACATGAGCTAATTTTTTTACGATGGTCATGTCATGCTCTGAAATGTATCCAGACAGTCTCATATTTTCAGCAGCCAAAATCATCGCTGCATAGCCTGTTTCTCCCATGACCGGCACCTTTTGCTTGAGCGGCGCACGATAACCGGCTTCATCAAGAGAGAGCACCAGTTGTTTTGCATCATAGATCAGGTGATCCCCGTTCATACTAATCCGGTCGCTCACGCGAAGCATGTTCATATCCCGCGCTTCCTCAGCTGAAGTTGATACTTTTGCCATTGCAATTGTTTCAAATGTTTTCAGCGTTGCATCCTGTATAGCGGTCTGCGACGGCTTCGCTGATCCTTGCAGGTGACGAAGATATAACTCTTTATTTCCGCCGCCTCCTGGAATCAGTCCAACTCCCGCTTCCACAAGTCCCATGTAAGTTTCGCTGGACGCCTGGATAGCCGCCGCCGGAAGGCAAACCTCCGTTCCGCCTCCTAATGTCATGCCAAACGGTGCGGCTACAACAGGGCGGTCGCTATATTTCACCTTCATCATCGCCTGCTGGAAGCGCCTGATCACAAAGTCAATTTCAAAAAAATTGTCGTCCTGTGCTTCCATTAAAATCAAGGCAAGGTTTGCGCCAACACAGAAGTTCTTCCCTTGGTTTCCGATGACAAGCCCTTTGTAATTCTTTTCCGTCTCATCAACAGCGCGATTGATCATATCAATGACATCTAGTCCAATGGCATTGCTTTTAGAGTGAAATTCAAGCAAGGCGACATCATCACCAATATCAATCAGGCTCGCACCAGAATTTTTGAAGATGACGTCCTGTTTCTTTTTCAATCTAGCTAAAGAAATATGTTTGTCGTTCCCTTTTTCCTGTACGTAAGCCCCTTCCTGATAAAACGCACGCTCTCCATCAGCATTCTCTTGATAGAATGTGTCGTGTCCTTTTGACAGCATGTCTTGCACCCATGATGGGATGCTGTGGCCTTCTGCTTCCATGCGCTCGGCGGCTTTTTTGACACCTATTGCATCCCACAGCTCAAATGGGCCATGCTGCCAGCCAAATCCCCATTTCATTGCGTTATCGATAGACTGAATATCATCCGCAATTTCACCTTTTAGACGAGCTGAATATAGAAGTACTGGCGCTGTCATATTCCAAAGCAATTGCCCTGCACGGCCATCCTGATAAATAAGCGCTTTCAACTTTGCTTTTGCACCCTTTTGCTGTTTCGCCATCTCAATGCCTGGATCTTTTAGCTTTGTGCGCTCTCCATATGTGAGCGTCACTGGATCAAGCTCTAAAATGACCTTCCCATTTTTTTGATAAAATCCTTGTCCTGCCTTGCTGCCAATCCATCCTTTTTCGAGCATTCTTTCAATAAACTCAGGCAGCTGGAAAATCTCTTTTTCCTTTCCTTCTACCTGTTCATATACGTTTCGTGCCACATGAGAAAACGTGTCAAGTCCCACTACATCAAGTGTACGGAAGGTCGCACTTTTCGGTCTTCCAATGAGGGGTCCTGTGACAGAATCCACTTCTCCGATGGTGTATTTGTTCTCAAGCATTTCACGCACTGTGACAAGAAGCCCATAAGTGCCAATGCGGTTTGCAATAAAGTTCGGTGTGTCTTTTGCTTCAACCACACCTTTGCCGAGTACATCCTCGCCAAACGTTTTCATAAATGACAGTACTTCTGGATCTGTTTCCTGAATAGGAATGATTTCTAAGAGCTTTAAATAACGAGCTGGGTTAAAAAAATGTGTGCCTAAAAAGTGGCGTTTAAAATCATCTGATCGGCCTTCTGCCATTTTTTCAACCGAAATACCAGATGTATTGCTTGAAACGATGCTTCCTTCTTTGCGGTGTTCGTCGATGAGAGAAAATACGTGTTGTTTGATGCTGAGCTTTTCAGTGACGACTTCAATGATCCAGTCCGCATCGTGTAATAAGGAAAGGTGGTCTGTGAGATTTCCCGGTGTGATGTATGATAGGTTTTTTGCTGAAGTAAGAGGTGCTGGCTTTTGCTTTAACAATTTTTTCATCGCTTCTTGACTTAATCGATTCCGAACACTAGGGTGATCAAGCGTTCGCTTTTTCGCCGTTTCTTCTTTTGTCAGTTCATTTGGCACAATATCTAGCAGTGTTACTGGTATCCCGATATTGGCTAGATGCGCAGCAATGCCTGAGCCCATGACACCTGAACCAATGACAGCCGCCTTGCGAATATGTTTGCCCATAAATATCCCCCTAAATATTTTGAATGAACAGTCATTCATTTTTTGTCCAAAAAAAAGCAATGCCTCTTTCTTTATCTTAAAAGATTTTCCGAAACAGTTCAATAGCGGATTTCAAAAATTTACACATTCTCATGTGCCTTATTTTGCGGCGTATGAATTAAAGATCAGAGGGAATTGTAAGAATGGAGGTGATGTCCACATGTCTCGTTTGAAGAAAAACCCATCGAAAGCAGGCGTAAGTGCTGCAAGTGTAAAAGGAAACGCAGGTCCATCACAGGAAGCAGACCTAGGCGGGAAAAAAACCAGTCAAAATCAGCAATATAAAAAGAATCAGTAAGGAAACAAAATCGTAAGGAGGAACACAAGTTGAACAATCAGCCAATGAATATGCCCCCAGAAGTCATTTCAGTGAAGGATTCCTTGTACTTAGAGGATATGCTCAACTGGAACTTGATCGCCATGAAAAAGGCTCATTTTATGGCCGAGCATTGCCAGGACCAAACATTGAAACAAGAATTAAATCAAGTTGGCCAAATGCATCATCAGCATTATACACAAATTCTTCAGCATTTAGGCAGCTCAGGGCAAGGCCAGTCTACTGGCTTTATGCAATAGGAGGAAAAAACATGGAACAGCAAAACCAACAAAAAATCGGGAATCCACAAACTCCGGTTCCCACAACAACAAACATGAACGATCGTGATTTCGTTACAGATCTGTTGTCGACTGAAAAATATATGACAAACGGATACAACACAGCGCTCAATGAATTCAGTCATGAATCTCTTTACCAGGATATTCAGCGAATTGCGCTCGAAACACAGAAAACACAAAGACATTTATATGATGTCATGTTCCGATATGGCTGGTATTCTGTTGAAGCGGCTGATCAGCAAAAGCTCCAGCAGGCACACCAGAAATTCCAGCAAACACTGACAGATCAATCTCCGTACGGATCATCACAAATGTCATAAGAAAAAAACTGCCAGTCTGATGCTGGCAGTCAATTGTTGATAAAGGGCTAAAATGATTTTTATTTTAGCCCTTTGTCTTCTTTTCAGCGTGATAGAAAACCTTTGCAGTCTAGGAAGGACGAGCACTGGCGCGGAGCGAATTGAACATTCGTGAGCACCAGCGCACAGGACTGACAAAGAATGCGAGGGTTTGTCTACACGCTGCTGGCAGTTTTTTAACGGTCTTTATTGGCGCGATGAGCTTCGTTCAACTGTTTGATTCGTTGAATCGTGTGTTTGATTTCTTCTTTTGCTTCTGGATACGTTTCATTGAAATGCTTTGCTAGCGGCGGCATGCTTTTGGCAATATGAGAGTAGATCACCCATTGTTTCACATCTTGTTTCAGCTCGTCTGTTGATTCACCGAGCAGCAGCTCTGTATATTTATCAAGCAAGCCTTCCAGCTTTTCATCTAATTCTTTTCCCATTGACGTTCCGCTCCTTTTTCAGAAAAAAGCCTGACTCTGTGAGATACAGATGTCAGGCTTTTGACATACGATTTATCTTGCAGCAAGAAATGTTTCAGCTTGCGCTTGCTGCACAATACAGCGTCCTCTACCGTGCGGAATACATAATGGTGTTCCGAATAGAGGATCTGTTGTCACTTGGCAATTCATATCAAAAACATTTTTCACGAGATCACAATTAATCACTGTTTCTGGTCTGCCTTCTGCATAGATTGACTTGTCTTTAATCGCCACAAGATGATGAGCATATCTGCATGCGAGATTGAGATCATGAAGAACCATCACAATCGTGCGCTGCTCTTTCTCATTTAAATCAAACAGAAGATCCAAAATTTCGATTTGATGCGTCATGTCTAAATATGTCGTCGGCTCATCTAACAAAATAATATCGGTCTCTTGGGCCAGCGTCATCGCAATCCATGCACGCTGCCTTTGTCCACCTGATAATGAATCAACGGTCCGATCAGCAAGGTCTTCCATCTTTGTTGACTTCAATGCGCGATTCACTGCTTCTTCATCTTGCTTCGACCACTGCTTCAGCCAATTTTGATAAGGATATCTGCCTTGCTTCACTAGCTGATGCACGGTTAATCCTTCTGGCGCTTCTGGTCCTTGTGGAAGAATAGCGAGCTGTTTCGCTACTTCTTTTGTTGGTAATTTTGCAATGGAATGACCTTCAAGCAGGACAGAACCACCCATTGGCTTCATGAGACGGGCCAAAGAGCGAAGTAGCGTGGATTTACCGCATCCATTACTGCCAATAAATACTGTGATTTCACCCTTAGGGATTGATACATTTAGTTCATCGATGATCATTGTTTCTCCGTAGCCTAAGCTTAAACCTTCAGTAGAAATGGCACTCATTCCGCTCAAACGCTCCTTTTCTCATCCAAATTTTTATAGTAAATATCGTCTATGTACAGACGTAAAAGATCACTTATCTCAATTTAGTGTATCAGATTTAAGTGATCTTGAAAATCATTTTCAATTAAAAAATGAGAAAGTATCGTTTATTTCTTCCTTTGGAATGTACGTTTGGTCCCATCCTCGAGCTTCAGATCGATCTGAATCCGCTGATAATCATCATCTAAATTAAAAGCAGCTAATAGTTCATTTACATACGCTTCATTGATCTTTGCACTAGGAATCGGCATATCATTCAGCTTCATCTTCATCTCGCGCAAGGCTTCTTCCCCTTCATAGCGGACCCCATTCATATGATCACGAATGATTGCCTCCTCTTTGCCTCTTGCCTGACGGTAGGTCGCTTCGTATAATTCGTTTTTCTGTCCATATTGTACATGCAGATGCATATGCTGAAATGGCAGTTCCTTCATTTGAACAGCTGACAGACTTTCTGCTTCTGCTTCATGTGTTTGTTGTAACGGTTCAATTGATTGACAGCCGGACAGCATAAAGAGCAGCACTCCTATTCGTCCCGCCTTCTTCCAACACATCATGTGTTTCCTCCTATTTCACAGCATCGCTTTTTATTCTTCTCCAGGCTCCTTTTTGTTATTCAATAAAACAGCTCACTATGATAAATTTAAACAAAAAGGAGAACCGGATGATGAAAAAAACAGCCATTGTAACTGGTGCCAATAGCGGCTTCGGTAAGCTCATCACGATGCGTCTCGCCAAGCGGGGCTATACAGTGATTGCAGGCGTCAGACAGGAAGCCAATGCAAAAAAGCTCGCTGAAGAAATCGAGCATGCCTCTTTATCCGGCATGATACATATTGAAGCATTAGATGTGACTGATACGCAGTCGATTCAAGCATTTCAGAAGAAACTTCATGCCTATGCACCTATTACACTGCTTGTGAACAATGCGGGAACAGCCTTTGCTGGTTTTGCGGAGGAGGTTCCTGTTGACACGTACCGCCAGCAATTTGAAGTGAATGTCTTCGGTGTGATGGAAATGACCCAAGCGGTGCTGCCGTTTATGACGAGCGGCGCAAAGATTTTCAATATGAGCAGTATCAGCGGATTAATGGGAATGCCTGCACTTTCTCCATATGTATCCTCTAAGTTTGCGTTGGAAGGCTATACAGAAAGCTTACGGATTGAACTAGCTTCGTTGGGTATCCAGGCAGCCTTAATTGAGCCGGGCTCTTTCCAAACAAATATTTGGAATACCTCCATGAATGAGCAAATGATTCAGCCAGCAGAAGGATCAAAATACACAAAACTCTACCAAAAGATGATGGCCCATATTGATACCCAGAAATCAAACTATGGAGATCCTTGTGAAGTGGCAGAGCTTGTTGTTCGGTTAGCAGAGAAGAAGCGGCTGAAACGGCTGAGATATCTTGTTGGAAAAGGCGTACGACTTTCGTTCACAGCCAAACAGCTTCTGCCGTGGAACATGTGGGAACACCTCATACTGCGTACACTCTCTTCAAAAAAATAAGCACAAAAAAACAGGTGGATATGTTGACCTCCACCTGTTTTTTTCATTTATTCGCTCTCTGACTGTCCAAGGGTAATATCTAGATTTTTGTTCTTTCCTTCACGGATGACAGTCATTGTGGTTTTATCGCCGACTTTTGTTTCTTTGTAAAGAATTTCTTTCAACTGAGAGCTGTTCACTACATCTTTACCTTTGAACTTGATGATGACATCCCCAGATTTCAAGCCTGCTTTTTGAGCAGGTGAACCTTTTGAAACATCCTTTACGTAAATGCCTTTGCCGATTTGTTTATCAAATAAGCCGAGCGTATTTTCCTGATACGTCTCAGGCACTTGCTCAAGGTCAATCATTTGTACGCCAAGGTATGGACGTTCAACTTTTCCATTTTTCAACAGCTCATCTACAATCGGTTTGACATCGTTACTTGGGATCGCAAATCCGAGTGATTCCACACCGCTTTCGCTGATTTTCAAGCTGTTAATGCCAATGACTTGACCATCGGTATTGATCAGTGGCCCCCCGCTGTTTCCTGGGTTAATGGCTGCATCAGTTTGCAGTACATTCATCTCCACTGTACCAGATGACGTATTTGCTTCAACAGTACGATCAAGACCACTAATGATTCCTTCTGTCACAGTACCTGAAAACTGTGCACCGAGCGGATTCCCAATGGCAATGACTTTATCTCCAGCACGAAGCTTAGAAGAATCACCAAAGCTCGCCACTTTATCAATGCCGTCTGCATTTATTTCAACAACGGCTAAATCTGTCATGACATCACTGCCGACAAGCTTTGCGTCTTTTGTTTTTCCATCATATAGTGTGACCTTTAATTTATTGGCACCTTCGACAACGTGGTTATTTGTAATAATGTACGCTTTTTTGCCATCTTTTTTGAAGATGACACCAGAGCCTGTTCCAGCTTCAGCTTCTGTTTGATCACCGCTCAAGCCAAACGAATTTTGTGTAGATTGATAGTTTGAGACACCTACAATGGTGGGCTCTAAATCTTCTACCATATCAGCAACATTTGTGGCATTGGTGATTTGTTTTGTCGAGAAATTATCTGAGGCTGCCGGCTCACTTGATGCTGTCTGTGTTTGCGTGTTGGCAGCTGTATCCTGTGACTGCGGCAAAAGCGGTGTAATGCCAAGTACAAGACCCCCGCCAATAATTCCTCCAAGAATCGGGCTGAGCCATGCCGCCTTCCGCTTTTTCTCCTTTTTCGACGCACGGTCATCCACCATTTGATGAGAATGATTTGTCACACTCTCCTGCGCGGCAGATGCTTCGTTTTCATGCTGGTGAAAAACGAGTTCTTTCTCTTTTTCTGGTGCGTCTATTTGTTTCTCATTCTCTTGATGGGTATCTTTTTGCTGATTCATTTCATTTTCTTGATTCGCGTTTTCTGGATGATTCATCTTATTCTCTTCATCTTCTCTTCGGAAATCCATCGCTTGCACTCCTTTACATCATGTTTCATTCATATGTCTAGATAGGACTCAGGTCCTCTTAATGGAAAGATCATTGAAAAATACTTTATGGCAATATGTCAAATTATATAATACTTATTCATAGAAAAAAAGCAAGGTGCGCACATTGATGAAAAGCACCTATTCATCCGCCTTTTGTCTATGCCCTTTTTTCCCTTGACCTTATCATAATCAAACATTATGGGATAATGATGAGAAGAATATGTGAAATTGTGAAAAAAGCGTGTGATTGTTGACATGCCGCCTTCGTATCCCGTTATAATGACGTTGAGAGGATGTGGAAGACTTTGTCGTACACCATATATTTAGTTGAAGATGAACAAAACTTAAATGAACTGTTAACCAAATATTTAGAGAGTGAAGATTGGAATGTCTCCTCTTTTTTAACCGGAGAAGCGGCACGCGAGGCAATGAACAAGCCGCCGCATCTATGGATTTTAGATATCATGCTGCCTGATACAGACGGCTACACCCTCATTAAAGAAATCAAAGCCGCATCACCTGACGTACCGGTCATTTTCATTTCAGCACGTGATGCAGATATCGACCGTGTCCTCGGCTTAGAACTCGGAAGCAGTGATTATATTGCGAAACCGTTTCTTCCGCGTGAACTGATCATTCGGGTACAAAAGCTGCTGGAGCTTGTGTATAAAAACAGTGATACCCCGCAGCAGCAAAGTGTCACAACCGTTTCTTCTTATGTCATTCATGAGGATGTAAGAGAGGTGTATGAAGAGGATCAGCTCATTAACTTAACTTCTAAGGAATTTGACTTGCTGCTTTTATTTACACATCACCAAGGACATGCTTTTTCTCGTGAAGATATCCTCGTCAAAATTTGGGGACACGATTACTTCGGGACAGATCGTGTAGTCGATGACCTTGTTAGACGGCTGCGCAAAAAAATGCCCGACTTAAAGGTCGAGACCATCTATGGATTTGGCTATAGGATGCTGAAAGGATGAAAAACAAACCGCTCGCTTTTCAAATTTGGGTTGTGATCTCTGGCATTTTGCTCACTATTTCCATTGTCCTGATCATTCTATTTTCTAATACATTACGTGACTTCTTCACAAATGAAATTTATAAAAATATCGAAAATGAACAGCAAGTGCTGACAGAATATCCATTAAACCGAGACGGCTCGCCAAAGTCGACACCGGAAAACCGCTCCGTGCAGCACATTTTGATTCCGTCAGATGAATTAGAACAAATGGCGCAGTTTTTTCCACATGCCTTTATTGAGAAAATCCAATCGTTTGTGAAAAAACAAAAAAGCGCAACGAAACGGTATTCTGAAGAGGTGAACGGTCAGCATATCTTTTTTGTCATCAAAAAGGTATCATCAGGCAATACACCATATATTCTTCTGTCCTATGCACCAGATTCTTATCGAGACGACCTGTCCTTTACGCTGTTTAAACAGCTGATCTTTATCTTAGGCACCGTTATTTTATTAAGCTGGATTCCATCGATTTGGCTTGCCCGCTATTTATCCCGACCAATCGTTGCGTTTGAAAAGCACGTCAAACGGATTGCACAAGAAGACTGGGACGATCCTGTTATCGTTGACCGGCAAGATGAAATTGGCAAGCTTGGTCATACCATTGAAGAAATGAGACAAAAACTCATTCAAAAGGATGAAACAGAACGGACACTTTTGCAGAATATTTCACATGACTTAAAAACACCTGTCATGGTCATCCGCGGCTACACGCAGTCCATTAAAGATGGTATTTTTCCTAAGGGAGATCTTGAACAAACGGTGGAAGTCATTGAAGGTGAAGCGGAAAAGCTTGAGAAGAAAATAAAGGATCTGCTGTACTTAACTAAGCTTGATTATTTATCAAAACAACATCCCGCACATTCTTCCTTCCTACTCAGTAATACAATGCTGGAAGTGGTCGACCGAATACGCTGGTCGAAAAATGAATTGCAGTGGAACGTGGACTTAGATGATGAGGCTGCTCTTGAAGGCGATCCAGAACAATGGAGCAAATTATTTGAGAATGTACTAGAAAATCAACTTCGCTACGCAAAAAGTAAGATTGATATTCAGATGAAACAGGAAGAGGATCAAATCCGCATTGTCATTCGTAATGACGGTCCTCCAATTGAAGAACATATGCTGTCCAACCTATACGAACCTTTTAGTAAGGGAAAAAAGGGCGAATTCGGTATTGGATTAAGCATTGTCAAAAGAATCCTTTCAATGCATCAAGCGTCCATATCTATTGAAAATGATGATCTAGGTGTACGTTATACAATCATAGTTCCAAAGAAGAGACTGTAGGTTTTTGACCGCAGTCTTTTTTAGATGAATGAATACCCATTGAAATCACGGTATGTGGCTTTGATCTTTTTACCGGCTTGATACATCCATTTCTTTTCAATGGTTGTCTCTTTCGGCATTTTGACTTTTTCTACTTGAATCCCTTTTGTTCGCAAGCGTCTAATCATATCATCGATTTCTCTCATGGAACATCATCCTTTCACATATTTTGACCAGTTGGTCACCTTACTTTATAATATAAAGAATTACACTGTAAAAAACAAGTTACAATCTGATTAATTTTTGAAAACTTTCGTCGTTTATGACCGATAAGTCACATCTCTTTACGCACGTTTTCTAAGACATTTGTCTTTCGGTAAGAAAGGATGACACTCATATTGAAAAAGAAAGAAAAAATGATCATTGAGGCTGGCATGAAATTATTTGCCAGCAAAGGCTACAACACAACGTCTGTTCAAGAAATTGCGGATGAATGCCACATGTCAAAGGGAGCTTTTTACCTTTATTTTAAATCAAAGGAAGCATTGCTCATTTCGATCCTTCATTACTATTACGATAAGGTATTTACCCGGATTCATGAGGTTCAAACAGAGGGCGGCACACCAAAAGAAGCCTACCGCAAACAGCTCACTGTCTATTATGATAATATTTTGCAGCAAAAGGATTTTATTAAAATGCAGCTGAGCGACAGGGCGCTTCCACTGAATGAAGAAACGCAGCAGCTCGCAAAACAAATTAGGCTTGCGACCGTCCAGCTTCACATTGATAACATTAAACAAGTATATGGAGATGCTGCTATTCCTTATATGGCTGATTTATGTTTGACGATTGAGGGCATGAGCCACGTTTATTTCGAGCTGGCGATTTTATATGATTTTCAGCTGGAAGCAGAAGAACTTGCCACAACCATGATTCATCGTATCGATGATTTGATGGGCGGTATGATGAAGCGAAATGACCTTCCTCTCATTTCTGTAGATCAAGCGAGCGATTGGTTTGGCCCGATTTATGAACGGTCATTCGATCCGCTCACAGAATCTCTTTTAAAGGAATTAAGAGAGATTGCTGAATCACACTATGAAGTGATGAACGAACCTGAATTATTTGAAGCGCTTGGCATTCTAGAAAATGAATTAAACAAACAAAAACCAAGACAAGTCATCGTGAAAGGCATGCTGTACCAATTAAAATTATACGCACCGCTTCAAACCAACTCTGAGTCACTTTTGCGTATTTTGAAAGAGGATCATTTGTAAACACATCACTTTTAATGAAAAAAACCAGGGGCAGCCGCCCCTGGTTTCTTATTTTGCTTTCGGTGTCACCATTTCTTCTGGTTTCACAAATTGCTCGAACTGCTCCTCTGTTAGCAGTTCTAATTGAAGTGCTGCTTCTTTTAGTGTTAATCCTTCTTTGTGAGCAAGCTTCGCAATTTTCGCTGCATTTTCATATCCGATGTGCGGGTTAAGTGCCGTCACAAGCATCAATGAATTGTTCAAGTTTTTCTCAATTGTTTCTAGGTTTGGTTCGATTCCTACTGCACACTTGTCATGGAATGAGTTCATGCCGTCAGCAAGTAATTCAACGGATTGCAGGAAGTTATAAATGATGACCGGCTTAAAGACGTTCAGCTCAAAGTTTCCTTGGCTGGCGGCAAAACCGATTGTTGCATCATTCCCCATGATTTGTGCTGCAATCATAGTTAAAGCTTCACTTTGGGTTGGGTTGACTTTTCCTGGCATAATAGAGCTTCCCGGCTCATTTTCAGGAATGATCAATTCGCCGATTCCACAGCGTGGGCCACTTGCAAGCCATCTCACATCATTGGCAATTTTCATTAAATCAGCTGCAAGTGCTTTTAAAGCACCGTGTGCATACGTAATTTCATCATGGCTTGTCAGCGCATGGAATTTGTTTGGTGAAGAATTGAATGTTTGACCTGTCAGCTGGCTGATTTCCTCAGCAACATATTGACCGAACTCAGGGTGTGCGTTAATGCCTGTACCAACAGCAGTTCCGCCAATTGCCAGTTCTCTCATTTTTTCAGTTGATTCTAGAATCATTTCTTTTGAACGGTCCAGCATGTATACCCAGCCGCTAATTTCTTGGCCTACTGTCAGCGGTGTTGCATCCTGCAAGTGCGTACGGCCGATTTTCACAATCTCTTGATACGCTTTTGCTTTCTCATCAAGAGTTGTTCTTAACTGGTCAATAGCAGGCAGCAACTTTTTGTACACAGCTAAAACAGCTGCCACGTGCATAGCAGTTGGGAATGTATCGTTTGAGCTTTGGCTGCGGTTAACGTCATCATTCGGGTGAATGCTGAACTCACTATTTTTATCTTTCAAATAAGCAGTTGCTCTATTTGCAACGACTTCGTTCATGTTCATATTACTTTGTGTTCCACTGCCTGTCTGCCAAACAACAAGCGGGAAATGCTCGTCATATTTTCCGCTGATGATGTCATCACATACAGCAGCAATTGCTTCTGCTTTTTCGCTTTCAAGGTTGCCAAGACGTTCGTTGGCAATTGCTGTGCTACGTTTCAAAATTGCAAACGCATTCACAACTTCCTTTGGCATTTTCTCAGAACCGATTTTGAAATTTTCTTTGCTTCGTTGTGTTTGTGCACCCCAGAACTTGTCCTTCGGCACTTTGATTTCGCCCATTGTATCTTTTTCGATTCTAAATTCCGTCATTATGTATCCCTCCATAGCTTCTCATCACTCAACTCTATTCTATACAAAAAACGAAAATCCTTTAAGCGTTTTCAATTAAAATTTTATCTTTATTTTAATTTTAGTTCAATATAAACGCGAACATCCTTCGAATATTTGTATTTTGGGTTCGTTTTTCCGTAATCCTTTGATGTATATGTCACCTCATAATGCTTGTCAAACGACTGTAGAATACGGTCGATCTCCTCTTTTGTTCCTGCTAAACGAATCTGTGCCATCTTGTTTCCTCCAAAACCCTCATTCTTTCTTTTACCACAAAATAATGTAACACAGAATATTGTTTTTTCAAGCAGGTAATGCTAAGAAAAAGATTTGAGGCGGGTGATCCTAATGAATCAAACTCCATTAAAAGAGCACTTATACGATAATCTCTCCGTCATCCTTCCACAATTAAAGGAAATGGACGATTTGGTCCATGAGAAAAAAACGCTGCCTCACGGACAGGTTGTTTACTATTTATACATAAAAGAAATGAACGAAACGATGGAGATTCAAACCTTTTTAAAGCTGCTTCTCCAAGATCATACGTCTCTCACAAAAGAGAAGCTGGAATCCAATTTATCGATGATGACCACCCGTTCGGTGAAGACCTCTGAGGAATTGGTCGCTGCGATATTTGATGGGCATTGCGTGGTACTGATTAACGGATTTCAGCATGCGTATATTTTAGAAACGCATGGAACTCAGAAACGCAGTATAGGGGATGCTACCTCTGAAACAGTTGTGAGAGGACCGAAAATTGGCTTTATTGAGGATTTAGATACGAACTTAGCTCTTGTAAGACAGCGCTTGAAAAACCCCGATCTCAAAACGGTTGACATGAAGATTGGACAAAAGAAATACACCCAAGTGACCATCATGTACATAGATGGTATCGCTCAATCGTCTGTTTTAAAAGAAGTGAAAAAACGACTCAAGCAAGTCACCATTGATGATATACAAGACTCTGGGGTTCTTGAGGAACTGATTGAGGACAATGTGTACTCTCCTTTTCCGCAAATCCAAAACACAGAACGGCCGGATAAAGTGGCATCCGCTTTAAATAATGGACGTGTCGCCATTTTTGTCGATCATTCACCTTTTGTGTTAATTGTACCTGCTTCTCTTGCGACGATTATGCAATCACCTGATGATTATTATGAAAGGTGGATCGCTGCCTCTCTCATTCGGATGCTGCGGTTTACCTCTATCTTTCTGACATTATTTTTATCAGCCATTTATATTGCGCTTGTGTCCTTCCATCAAGGGCTTTTACCTACACCTCTGGCTATTTCGATCTCAAGTACTAGAGAAAATGTCCCCTTTCCGCCTATTGTGGAGGCACTCATCATGGAGATTACGATTGAACTGCTGCGGGAAGCTGGTTTAAGGCTGCCAAATCCGCTCGGTCAAACGATTGGACTTGTAGGCGGAGTTGTCATCGGACAGGCGGCGGTTCAGGCCCATATTGTGAGCTCAATCATGGTGATTATCGTTAGTGTGATTGCCCTTGCATCATTCACTGTCCCTCAATATGGGATGGGGATGTCGTTCCGAGTGCTCCGGTTTGTGTCCATGTTTACAGCAGCTACCTTTGGTTTATATGGGATTGTGCTGTTCATGCTCGTTCTCCTTACTCATTTAACACGGCAAAAAAGTTTTGGTACACCTTATTTCTCACCAGATTTTGTGTTCAGCTATAAAAACAAAGACAATTCCATCATTCGATTGCCTTTAAAAAATCAAAAGAAAGGAGAACGATATGGTCAATCATAAAGAGTCGATCACAAGCTATCAGGCAAGTGCCATAATTGCCAATACAACATTAGGTGCAAGTATGATGATTCTGCCACGAGCAATGGCTCAGGCTGCATCTACACCTGACGGCTGGATTGCGCTCTTACTCATGAGTGCCATTTACATTGTGTTTATTTTTGTGAATGTCCTTATGATGAAAAAAGTCCCCTTCTCCTCTTACTATGATTATACAAATGAGGGGCTTGGAAAGTGGATTGGTGCTCTTACTAACCTGCTCATTATTATTTATTTTCTTGGCGTTGCTAGCTATGAAGTACGGGCTATGTCGGAAATGGTGAAGTTCTTTTTGCTTCAAAACACACCTGTAGCGGTGACCATAATCAGCTTTATTTTGGTTGGTCTTTATCTTGTAGTCGGCGGGATTGGTGATTTTGCAAGACTGTGCCCTTTTTTTCTCATTGTCACCCTGATTATCTTATTTATTGCTTACGGACTCAGTGTTCAAGAGTTTAAGTTAGATAACCTCCGGCCTGTTTTAGGAGAGGGCTTCTCCCCTGTCTTCAAATCCCTTAACGCATCAGCCATTTCGTTTGTCGGCATTGAAATGATATTGTTTATGCCTGCCTATATGAACACGCAAAAACACACCTTTGCTTATGGCGCAGTCGGCTTTTTGATTCCTGCGATCATCTATATTTTCACCTATATTCTTGTCGTTGGTGCGTTCACGGTGAAAGAAACGGCGACTTTGACTTGGCCGACGATTGCCTTATTTCAATCGTTTGATATACAAGGAATCTTTATTGAGCGAATCGAATCCTTTTTGCTCATCGTTTGGCTTGTTCAGCTTTATACGAGCTTCGTAGGATATACGTTTTTTGCTGCAATGGGGATATCCAAACTCACAAAATTCCCCAAAAAGATCGTGCTCACGCTGATGGGAATTGTCATCTACTTTGCCGCCATTTTCCCAAAGGATGTTGATACAGTACGTGATTATTTAACTTATGTGAACCATTTATTTTTCCTTTTATTCGGTATCCTCCCGTTTCTCTTATTTATCATCGTGTTTTTGAAAAGGAGGCGGAAAGCAGCATGAAAAAGAAAACGGTCTTTGCATTACTGGCCCTTGTTCTATTAAGTGGATGCTGGGATAGTACCAATATTGAGGAGCTCAACATGGCGATTGGTTATGGCTTAGATAAAGGAGATAACGGTCATAAGCTTAAAATATCTATGCAAGTCCTTGTTCCTCAAAAAATTGAACAAGAATCCAGCGTAAAAGACCCAACAAAAATTATTGAAACTAGTGGTGATTCCGTACATCAAATATTCCGAACAACGACTCTCAAAAGTCATCGGATTTTCGCCCAGCAGCTGAGAGTGTATTTATTTTCTGAAGAGCTCATCAATGAGAATAATTTCGACCTCGTCATTAATCAATTCATTCGTGACAATGAAACGCGGAGAGGAAGCCTCGTCTTTATGACCTCTGAGAAGCCTGGAGACTTGCTGAAAATCAATGACGATGGGCAGCCAGCTTCTTCTACATTATATGATATTTCTACGAATACTAAATCGACTATACGTATGCTCAAGCCCGTTTCATTAGGAGATATTTCTTCTGCTATGCAAAACAACGTATCTTTTGCTGTTCCGAAAGTTGGTGTAGATCAAGGGAAATTAATGCTAGACGGAGCCTCTATTATAAAGAATAGACGATTTCTCACCAACATCTCTCCGTTAGCAGTGCAGTCATACAACCTGTTGACCGGAGAAGGAAAAGGCGGAGTCATTGAATTTGAATATGATCACAGCATCTATTCGTTTGAGATTTTTAAACTGAAACACAACATTGAAACGAATAAAACAGCCAGCGGAAAATATCAGTTTAATGTGTCAGTGGAGCTTGATGGAAGATTATCAGAGGATTGGAATGAGCGGGAAAATGCATTTAATGAAAAGTATCTTCAAGAGATTGAAGGTGTAGTGGAGCGTCGATTAGAGAAAAACGTAAAAGATTTCATTGGGGAATTACAACATGAGATCAAAGCAGATATTTGTGGGTTTTCTCAAAAAGCGAGTATTGCGTATCCAAAGGACTTTCGAAAAGAAGCGAAGCATTGGGATGAGATTTTTAGTGAATCGGACATTCGTTACAAGGCAAATGTGAAAATCCGTGACTTCGGGACTAAGGGCGCAACACAATCTTTATAGAGTATGTTAAAATGGTAAGAAAAAAAGGGTGTCAATCATGAAACGAGCTTTACTTTCGGCCGGCATTCTATTTTTGATTCTAGGGATACTTCTGTTAATCGTTGTATTCATGCAATCAAAAGAAGATTTCTTCATTGAAGCCGACAGCTTTTCAAGCACATTTTTGATCGTGGTTTATTATGGACAAACCCCTGCGCTCCTTCTGTTGGGAGGCGGATTATTCGTCGGACTTTCACAGATCATTGATTTGCAGGAAAAAAAAGCGGCAGCAGCAAAGGAGAGCGTAAAGCTTTTATCCGAAATGAAGAAAACCCTGGAAGAAAAATCGGCCAAGGAGCAGGAGGCTTTTCCAGTTCCTGAGCTCCATCAACTATCCGAACGTCCGATCACAGGACAGAAGGACTAATTTTACGCATGTTCTAGCAGCTTTCACTTGAAAGCTGTTTTTTTATTGAATCAGCTTATGGCGGTGCGCATACACAGCCGCTTGCGTTCGATCTTCCACATCAAGTTTGGAAAGAATGTTGGTAATATGGGTCTTCACCGTTTTAATTGTAATAAATAATTCCTCGGCAATGACCTTATTCGATTTCCCATCCGCAATCAGCTTCAAGATCTCCATTTCTCTTGCTGTTAATGAATCATGAAGGATGGACCCATTTGATGAATGACGGAGTTTATTCATGACCTTTCCAGCCACTTTCGATTCAAGTCTTGGTTCGCCGATACTTGCCGATCTGATGGCATCAGCAATTTCTCCTGCCTTGGATGTTTTTAATAAATAGCTTAAAGCACCCGCCTCAATCACAGGATAGACTTTATCATCGTCAATAAAGCTCGTCAGAACGATGATCTTGGCATCTTCAATTTCCTGACAAATTCTTTTCGTTGCTTCTATGCCATCCATCCCTTCCATGACAAGATCCATTAAAATCACATCTGGCCTTAATTCAACGGCTAGCTCTACACCTTTTTGTCCATCTGACGCTTCACCAATGACTTCAATATCAGCCTGCGCCTCTAAAAAGGCCGCAAGCCCCATTCTCACCATTTCGTGATCGTCTATTAAAAGCACTCGAATCATCGAACGTTCTCTCCTTTTCCTTCATCAAAAATGGGAACCTTCACATCAATTTGTGTGCCTTTTCCCTCAAATGACATAATCTCTGCGACACCGCCTACCTCACTTGTTCTTTCTCGAATCGATTCCAGTCCGTAGGAGGCCGTCTTCACATGGTCTGTTTGAAAGCCAATACCATTATCAATAATCTTTAGCTGCACTTGCCGGTTTCTGATGAGCAGACGCACTGTCACTTTTGTCGCCTTTGCATGCCTAAACACATTCGACAGTGCTTCTTGCACAATTCGGAAGAGGTGGTCCTCTACTCCTTTAGATAACGGAACATCATCTTCGATTTCCCAATCAATATCAATCGGCTGCTTTGCTTGGAATTCATTTAGCAGCTCAATTAAGCCTTTTTTCAAGTCTTTTCCTTCTAGAGTGATCGGTCTCAAATGAAGCAGAAGAGCACGCATCTCATTTTGTGCATCGCCAGACATTCGTTCGACAAGCTGCATTTGTTTTAAAATCTTTTCGTCCTTTTCCTTCATGCCTTCAAGAATAGCTGAGGTCATCATCGAAATCGCAAATAACTGCTGGCTGACCGCATCATGAAGCTCTCTTGCCAGCCGCTGGCGCTCTTCTGAGACCACCGATTTCTTCATTTGAACCTGCCATTCAGCCCGTTCATTTGAAAGCTTTTGCAAAGAGGCTACTTGCCCTTCCACCCGCTTCGCCATTTCATTTAATTGATCGGCGGCTAAGCCAATTTCATCATCGCCAAGAGACGGCAGTCTGTATGCAAAGTTTCCATTTTCAAACTTCAAAATCGACTCTACAAGCTGATCGAGGCGCTTCTTATGCTGATAGCCAAATACACTCCCGGCAAAAATCCCAATCGCAAGACTAACGATGAGTAAAATACAAAAAAACGGTATGCCAAACCAGCGGGTAGAAAGCAGGATCATTGGATCAAGCTGATAATAAAAAAACATCGGCAATGTCGTCATCGCCACAACACCTAGCGAGATGCCGATTCCAAGACGAACAGATTGCCACTGGATTCCTAAATGCAATTTCCTCATAAGTATCTCACATCCACATCTCCGATCAGTAGCGAGATGGAGATTTTCACTTTTCGTTTGCTCTCATCGTAATCGTTGGTCATCACATACACTTTACTGCCGAATCCGCTTCTTTTTTCATCTATGATTTTCATATCACCAATCGCGGCGGAAGCACTCACACATACTTCAATATCCTGCGGTACGTAAATATCCACATCTCCGATCAGCCCGCTAATCACGATCGTACTCTCTTCTTCTGCGATGATCGCCTTTGATAAATCAATTTTAACATCGCCAATAAAACCTGAAATCGTCAAATCACTTAATTGAAACGGCTTTTTCATGAGCCTGACTTCACCAATAAAAAAGTCATGCTCTTTACGCGGCTTTGTCTGCCTTTTTGTTTTCTTCTGATCGCCCTCTTTTTCAAGATTGACTTTCAGTGAAGGCTTCCCATCGTCTGATGTTTCCTTTTTATCGACATCAAAAACAGGTTTATTTTTCAATAAGCGATAGCCGGCATAAATCAAAAAGGCCGCAAATAAGTAACCTGTTAAACTAAATGTAATATTGAGCAGAAATTTTAAGAAGAGAAAGCCGGCAAAAATATAGGAAACTGAACCGAGCCAACGTTTGGATCGTGAGTGCAGCCAATAACCTGCGAGCGCAAAAAACACAGGCCAAAACAAATCTGCACCGATCCCGATAATTTTGAGAAATAAATTAATACCAAAAATCACAACAATAATGCCTAAAATTTGATTCCTTGTAAAACGCAGTTGACTCGCCTCCTTCCTTTTTTTCATTCATTACCGCAGCTTGAGGTTACCACTTGTCATTTCAATATCGACTAAATGTGTCCCTTTTCCCCGCGTGCCTGTAAAGCCTCGACCTTCACTATCCACTTGATCAAAGTCATACGAGTGATCGACGCTTCCACTTGTTTTTTTCACCTGAACGTTGAAATCTCCGTCATCTGGCAAATTAAATTTCGCGCTCCCTGATGTCATATGAAAGGAGACAGGTGACTCAATTGTATCAAAACTTGCCGTCAATCGGCCGCTTGTCATGCCCAATTGCAGCTCGCCTTTGACATCACTAATATCGGCACGCCCTGAAGTTGCCCCAATATCACTATCCTTCGCATCGATGTGCGACACTGCCATCCTGCCAGAGGTTGCTTTGATTTCTACATTTTTTGCTGAGAAATTCTCGGCTGTGAGGTTTCCACTCGTTGATTTGAGTATCACATCTTGAAGGGACAGCTTTCCTCCTCCGTCCATCTCACTGACGCCGCTTCCACCCGTAATCTTCACATTTTTATGATAATCTGTTGGAATTTTAACTAAAAGCTCTCCTTTTTCAAATTGAGTGAAAAACAAGAAGCTTTTATTTTCAGCACGAATTTTGAAGGTACCACCTGTTTGCTCCGCATACATTTTCCCTTTTCCATTGACAGCAGTCACGGAAATATCGGAACGATTTTCAGGTTTTACCTTCACGCGAAACCCAGAAAGAGAAATATCTAATTGATCAATCTCCTCTGTCTTTGCTGAAGCTGTTGTCACTGGTTTTTCACGGGAAAAACTTAAATGAAAGAGACCTTCATTTTTGAAAAGCATGCCAATCATTAAAAAGATACCTACAAGTATACAAATTAGACCGATTAATCGCTTCATTCATACCATCCCTTTATCTTCTGACCTTTTCATTATAAGGAAAAGCGAAACAGAAAGAAATCAAATATCGGAAGAAAAAGCCTGCTTTTCTTCCGATGTGATCTCTATACGTTTGCTTGCTGCTGTTCAGGCTTTTTCTCGAGCTTCAGCTTCTGCCATTCTTTTTCAACCTCATCGGCATAGTCTAAATGAGCATATGCCCCTTGATCCGCAAATTGTGCATAGCTGCCTGCTTTTGTTTCCATTTCTTCAATACGGTTCTCCATTCGAAGAAACTCTTTATATGCACTTTCACTGTCTACTTTATTGATGGAATCATTCATATGCTGCTTTGCCTGTGCGGCATTGGCTCTTGCAATCAATGCCTGCTTCTTGTCTTTAATATCACGCAGCTTCGTTTCTAAGTGCTGCAATTGCTCTTTCAGTTCTTTTAGTTGTTTCACAGATTGCTGGTACGCTTCCTGATATTCGTTGTGCTTTTCTTCAAAATACTTCATTTCTGTGAGCGCTTTTCGTGCAAGCTCCTCTTCTCCCGCATGATATGCCAGCTCTGCCTGCTTCTTTCGCTTTTCAGCAAATGCTTCCGTCTCTTCTGCTTTTCGCAGGAAGCCTTGCTGAATCGTTTGCTGTTTGATGATGGCATGTTTCGCTTTCGCAACATCATCCTCCATATCACGTACGTATTGATTCAGCATGACACGCGGATTCTCCAATTTATCTAACCCTTCATTGACAGTTGCAACAAACATATCTCTTACTCTTCTTAATACCATTTGATGTTCCTCCTTTTATTTTTTCTTTAAAAAGTCTTCCCATTCTTGATCAAATGACGTGTGAATCGGTTCTTCCGTATTAGGTGCCGTGTTTGGCTCCATATAAGCTCTGCTTGATGTTTTTTTGGTAGATTCACCGCTAATCATCGACCAGCCAAAATAAAGAAGTACCCCTGCAAATGCGATGCCGAGTAAAAACGGCAGGAATTGCACGACGATCAGTACACCAATGACTGCTAGAATGATCCCTAAAGTTTTACTGCCTTTTTCATATTTTTTAACACCTACATAGATGAGCCATGCCCCAATCAAAACCGGAATCAGTCCACCTAATGAACCACCAAAGAAGATGGATAAACCGACAAACAATAAAATTGAACCGATAATGGTTTTACTTGTTATTTTCATCTTCATGCCTCCTTTCTTGCTCCTTGCTTTAACTATAGTCAAAAAAGAAAGCCGGCAAAACGTGTCACAGATTGATCTTTGATTGCGACTAGAGTCGTAACAATGCTCAGACTGAACGGTTGAATCAAACAAAAAACACTCTTCGAAAAGAAGAGTGTTGCAGATTGTTGACAAAGGGCTAAAATGATCTTTATTTTAGCCCTTTGTCTTCTTCAGCGTGATAGAAAACCTTTGCAGCCCTAGGAAGGACGAGTACCGGAGCGGAGCGAATTGAACATTCGTGAGCACCGGAACGCAGACCTGACAACGAATGCGAGGGTTTGCCTACACGCTGAAACACTCTTCGAAAAGAAGAGTGTTGTTAAACGTATGGTAGAATCACAGAATAAGTTGTATCTAAATCAAGTAAGAGGCAGGTGTCGTATATTGATAAATAAAGATCAACTAGCTGATCTATTTGCTAGTCATTCTTTTCACATACAAGAAATCTATCGTTTAGTCATCCAGCCCCATAGTACATTAAGGGAGTTTAAGACAGTAAGTGCTGGCTTTCTTTTCAGTATTCGCGGGGAAGCTAGACTGAATGTTAATGGAAAGAGCTACGATTTGCAGCCAGGGTCCGTCATCCATGTAACACCAGGATGCCAGCTTGCCCTGCAGGTGATCAGTCAATCAGAATACGAGTATCATTCACTTTTCTATCATTTGAATTGTGATAAGGAATCTGACTGTGACACTGTTTTCAAGCTGGAAACGGGAGCAAATCCGAGAATCATTGAAATACTCACCATGCTCCATCAGAATGTCCATACACCTGGCGGAATGGGGAAACTTCGAGTCAAAGAATTATTTTTACGCATCCTATATCAAATACTAATGGGCTGTAAGCAGGAAGAGAGCTCTCCTCATGAAAGGGTCATTGAGGAAGCCATCGCTTATATTAGAGGACAATATATGATTCCATTAACACTTCAGGATCTCGCTGAACTGTTCGATATGAACCCTAAAAGCTTCTCATATTTTTTCAATAAATATACCGGACTTCACCCAATTGACTATGTCATCCAGTATCGTATGGAAAGAGCGCTTGAAATACTAAAGGCAGGTAATATTTCGATTCGTGACGTTGCTATGACTGTCGGCTATCCTAATCCGTTATATTTTAGCAGACTATTTAAAAAGAAATTCGGAGTGCCGCCTAGCGCATATATCGCTAAATAACTCTGTCGTATTTCTTCTCAAAACGATAGACGCCAGCCTCATTCCTTAAAGGAATTCCACAGCTCTCTATGAAATAACCAGCCTAACTGCCTCATAAATTGAAGTCGATCAAGATCATCGCTCTTCTGTCAGTCCAGATTAGATAATAATGCATATGATATTCGCTATTTGTGTATTCGCATTTCACGAGGTCCTTGCTATACTATTAAATGATAATGATTATCAATATCGATTATTACTGACTAATAATCAGCAACGACAGGGAGGCAGATGATGTGAACAAAAAAAGGCAGCTTTGTATCGGATTGTCCTTGTCAGCGACCTGGTTGAAGGGAAAAGGCTGGCAGCATCCGAGCAGCATGGTAGAACACTTATTTTCAACCAACTTTTACGTTGAGCTTGCAAAGAGAGCAGAGATGGCCAAGCTTGACTTTCTTTTTAAGCCGGATGCACTGACACTCCACATAGAGTCATTGGATCACTCCCCTGGCTTTGGCGGTCTTGATCCAACGGTTTTGCTTGCTTCGATTGCTCATGAGACGGATCGAATCGGACTTGTTTCAACTGCCTCGACTACGTTCAATCCTCCCTATGTAGTGGCGAGACAGCTCCAGTCCTTGCACTCGATCAGCAATGGGCGTGCCGGGTGGAATATTGTCCCTTCGATCGACGGGGCTGATAATTTTAGTCATTCACCCATGCCAACCTCAGAAGAAAGATATAAGAAGGCGATGGAATTTACGGATGTTGTACGCAAGCTTTGGGAGAGCTATCCAAATGAGGCGCTGCTCATCAATCGAGCGACAGGACAGTTTGCTGACAAGGAGAGAATTTCTTCTATTCAACATGAGGGTCATTTCTTTCAAATTAAGGGGCCGCTTAATGTGCCGGCTCATCCGTCAGGAACTATTCCTTTGTTTCAGGCAGGTGCTTCGGAAACGGGGCGGGATTTTGCCGCTTCAACTGCAGATGCGATGTTTGCAGCAACCCCTGATCTGGCCTCAGCCATTGAATTACGGAAAGACATGAGGAGAAGAGCATGCAAGCATGGCCGCCAGCCGGATGAGATCCGTGTGCTGCCTGGCTTGTACTTTTTTATAGGAAAAACACGTGACGAGGCGCATGAAATGTATCGAGAGGCGCATTCCCATTTAAGCACTGCACAAGGTTATGCAGCGATACAATCGATTCTAGGTCTCGATATTCGTCACCTTCCCTTAGATCAACCCGTTCCTGCCGATATGCTGCAAGGATTGGATGAGCAGGTACGCAGTCAGACTCATGCTGATTTGCTACGCAGGTTGATTGTACAAACGCAGCCTACCGTAAGAGAACTACTCTCCAGACCAGAGGTCATTGGATCGGCACACTGGGTCATCCTGGGAACAGCTGAGGATGCACAGAGAGAAATAACCAGATGGTTTGAAGCAGGCGCTTTAGACGGTTTCATTGCTCTTCCGGGTTCAGTACAATCACTAGAATTATTTTTTGACGAATTGGTCCCCTTACTCGTCCAACATGGCTTATTTAGAAGTGAATATATAGGATCCACCTTACGTGAGCATCTGGGGATGAAATAAAGCACGACTACAATAGACAGTTTGAGAGGAGTTTTGAAAAGATGAATAAGAAATTAATGATCATCGGCTTCATTTCCTTATTGATGCTGATCATGGCGGCATGCGGCGGAGGAGACAAGCCTAAGCAATCAACTACAGCCTCCGGAAGCAAAAATGCCGGAATTGAAAATTCAGGTGATGCTGCTACGAAAACAATAGAGTATCTTGGGAAAAAGTATACCATCCCGAAAAAAGCCGAAAAAATCGTCATTACTGGGGCAATGGAAGCGATGGAAGATGCCGTTGTACTTGATGTTCATCCGGCAGGGGCAATATCAGTAGGAGGAAAGTTTCCGAAAATATTTGCTTCTATCACAAGCGATTCCGAATCAATCGGTGAAAAACAGCAGCCAAATTTTGAGAAAATATTAAGTTTGAAGCCTGATGTTATTTTAGGCTCCTCTAAATTTCAACAAGTCGTACTGAACAAGTTAGAGAAAATTGCGCCGACCATTCCAATCTCCCATATCGCGACAAATTGGGAGGCTAATTTAGAGCTAATGGCCGAATTAACAGGAAAACAAACGAAAGCAGAGAAAATCCTCACTCAATACAAAACAGATGTCAAAGACGCAAAAGCTTCGTTAAAGGAAAAGCTCAAGGATAAAAAAGTAGCCATCATTCGCATTCGGGGAGCACAAGCCTTCGTATATCCAGAAGATGTGTATTTCAATCCTGTCTTGTATAACGAATTGGGTCTCGCCGTTCCTCAGCCGGTTAGCTTGGCAAAGACACAAGAAGCAATCTCTGTCGAGCAGCTCGGGGAAATGAATCCAGATTATCTATTTGTACAATTTTCTACGGATGAAAATCAAGAGGCAAGGCATGCATTTGATGACATGAAAAAGAATCCTGTTATTCGAAACATGACGGCCTTTAAAAAGGATCAGGTTTATATCAATGTGGTACATCCACTCCTTGAAGGAGGACCTGCTTATAGCCGAATCCAGTTTTTAGAAGCCTTGCAGCAGCAATTAGAAAATAAATGAGACTGCATGATTGAGATTGCATGAATCAGCTATGAAATCATGACTATGGTCATTTTTAAAAATAAATGAAGAAAAAGAAGTGGGGAGAATTGTACGATGCAGGATATGGAAGTATATGATGTAACCATTATTGGCGGCGGACCTGCTGGATTATTTTCCGCCTTTTATAGCGGGTTGCGTGAAATGAAAACGAAACTGATTGAATTCCAGCCTTTCCTTGGAGGAAAGGTTCATGTTTATCCAGAAAAGATGATCTGGGATATAGGAGGATTAACGCCTGTTTCAGGCTCTCAGCTAATCGAACAAATTGTTGCTCAAGGACTGACCTTTGAACCAAAGGTCGTACTTGAAGAAAAGGTCACCTCTATTTCTCAAGACGAAACAGGTCACTTTGTTCTCCACACCGCGTCCAATCAAAAACATTACTCCAAAACCGTCATTTTAGCTGTTGGAGGAGGTATTCTCAAGCCGATTAAATTGGATATCGAGGGTGCAGAACGATTTGAGGTTCAAAATTTGCATTATACGGTCAAATCCCTTGCACGCTTTAAAGATAAAACCGTGTTGATTTCAGGAGGTGGTAATTCAGCCATTGACTGGGCGAATGAGCTGGAGCCGATTGCCAAGCAAGTGTATTTAACCTACCGGAAAGATGCTTTAAAAGGACATGAAGCCGAAATATCACGACTTAATAACAGCTCTGTCGAATGCCTGCTTCATACCTCGATTGAAAAGCTCATCGCAGCAGACAATCATGAGCGGATTGAAACAGTTGTCCTCAAAAATAATCAGGACGATGCCTTATTTGAGCTATCCATAGATGAAGTCATAATCAATCATGGATACGAACGAGACAAAGAGTTACTTGCGAATAGCTCCATTAAACTAGAGCAGAAGGATTACTGGATTTCAGGAACTCCACTGAGTGAGACGTCAGTCCGGGGCATTTATGCAGCAGGCGATATTTTGCATCATAAAGGAAAATTGCATTTGATTGCTGGGGCTTTCCAGGATGCTGCGAATGCAGTAAACCAAGCCAAGCAATACGTAATGCCTGATGCAAGTGCTCGTGGAATGGTTTCTTCGCACAATGACATATTTATTCAAAAAAACAAAGAGCTGATGAAGCATTTGTATACGAAATAACGTGTTCATTGAACAAGCAGACTTGGAATTCCTTATGTGCTTACAGAAGGAAGACGTTTAGCACTCTTCTCATTCGAAGAGTGCTTTTCCTTATTTAGATCGAAACACGTCGGCACTTCGTTCATATTCAACATCAGCTTCACCAAGCCGATGATTCACGATTCGGGCGGCAGCAAATAAATAATCGGATAGACGGTTTATGTATGTGAGCGCAACGGCTGGAATCTCCTCCTGTTTCGCAAGCGTCACAATATGCCGCTCTGCTCTTCTAACGACTGTCCGCGCCACATGTAAGAGAGCAGCGCCTTCCTGACCGCCCGGTAAAATAAACTTAGTGAGCGGCGCAGCTTCTTCTACATAGACATCCATTCTTTGCTCGAGGACTGTCACAGAGGCTTCTGTTAATTTGCCCTCTTTAGGTGGTTTCACTGCTGCCAAATCACCGCCGCAGTCAAACAGCTCATGCTGTATAATGATCAGCTCTGACAAAAGGTCCTGAAACAATTCGCCATGCTGCCGTAATTTTGCATGCGCGAGTCCAATAAAGCTATTCGCCTCATCTAACGTACCATATGCCTCTACTCTCACATCATCTTTATCAGCTCTTCCTCCGATCAAGCCTGTTTGTCCCTGATCCCCGGTTTTCGTATAAAGTTTCAATGGTATTCCCCCTTTTTTACTGCTTTGTCCTTTTTAGTATAACCTGAGCTGAATAAGAAGCAGTTGTTTTACTAAAACATGTTGAATGAATGTCTTCAATGAAACAGAAAAGTGAACCAAATGGTTCACTTTTGAATGGCATTCAACCTTTGAAGAAGCCTTTGCACCTTTTTTCCTAATCTTTCGTGTAAAAGGTCAGCATCTTCCGTTTCTTGCGTATTGGGTGCAGCAATACAAAGGTGATGGATTGGAATGCTTGTTCTTTGCTTCATGATGTGCATAAGCTGCCCCATGAGCTGAACAGCTGCGCCGTCTGATAAAGATCGTTTCAGGATAAGCCAAATAGTCAACTCTTCCTGCTGAAGCATTCCGTAAAGGATCATATCGTCTTCGCCGTCTTCGGCGGCATATTCCGCTAATCCGTTAGCTTTCTCGAAAAACAGCATATCTTCAGCTGATTCTAGCTGCTTATGAAGCGACTCCGTTCCCGTTCCAATCGACCTTTTCCAAAAGAACCCGCCGTTTTTCTTATGTGAGGAAAGGATGCGAAGAGGCTGATTAATGGAAATCGTCATTCCTTCTGAGCCATATGTCCTCCAGCCATCCGCTATGTTTACAATTGATGCTTTAGAAGGGGTTGAAGGCTCAACCATCAGCTGAGGGTTTGCCCTAAATGGATGCTGGAGCGGTGTCACATTTGTTTCATACACACGGTTGATTCGTTCGGTGGTCAAGACGTGATGCGGCAGTCCTAACATGTCAGTCTTTCCTTCATGAAGGAGTAGCAGTCGATCACAATACAAACTAGCGATGTTCACATCGTGAAATACACCAATGACCGTTAACCTAGAAGAAGCCGTCTCTTCTTTAATTAAATCAAGCAAATCTTTTTGATAGGCTAAATCAAGAAAGCTGGTTGGTTCATCCAGCAATAAATATTCAGGCTGCTGCGCCAATGCCTGTGCCAAATACACACGCTGCTGTTCTCCTCCGCTTAGCTCATGAATGGATTGATTCTTAAACTGTGCAACACCCGTTTGTTCCATTACTTTGCTGACGACCTGCACATCTTCTTGCGTGACAGATTGCAGCCACCCTTTTTGATATGGATAACGACCGAATTGGATGGTTTCTTCCACCGTAAATGAAAAAGCTTGTTCCGTTTTCTGCGGCAGAACTGCCATCTTTTGCGCAAGCGCCTTTGGCTGATAGGATTGAACAAGCTGACCGCCGAGACGTACTTCACCGCTCTCAGGGGCTAAAATTCCTGCCACCATTTTAAGCAGGGTCGTCTTACCGCTCCCGTTTGGGCCGAGTATACCGAGAAATTCTCCTTGCTTTACTTCAAGGCTAATGCCACGAATGATCTCTTTCTCCCCATATCCACCTCTGATTTCCTTCACTTGAATCATACGTGCGCCCCCCCTCTATATTGACGAATGAGGATGATGCCAAATACAGGTGCACCAATTAACGCAGTAATGATGCCAATCGGTAATTCAGTCGGCTCAATAATGGTACGGGATAACACATCTGCTAATACAAGAAAGGAAGCACCGTTCAACATAGACAAAGGCAGCAGATGCCGATGATCCGTGATAGTTAAGAGGCGGATAAAATGCGGAATCACAAGTCCTACAAAACCGATCGTCCCTGATACCGCTACTGCACTTCCGGTCAGGATCGAGCCCGCCAGCAGCACAATATATTTGCTCCTTTTCACATGTACACCTAATAGCTTTGCCTTCTCCTCGCCATACGTCATGACATTCAAATCTCGCCCCATCAACATTAACGCAAAGGTCCCAATAAAAAAGAAAGGAAGAAAAAGCACAATATAACGCCAGCCCCTCATGGACACACTGCCAAGCAGCCAATGAATGATCTCTTTTAGATCATCACCTGTTAAAGCAATCATCAATGAAATGAGCGCACCCAAAAAAGAGCTGAAAATCACTCCAGTCAAAATTAAAGAAGAAATGCTCATCCCCCGATGAACAAGACGCGCAAAAAAGAGAACGAGACAGAGGGTCACAAGCGCTGTTGTCATACTGAATAATGGCAGTGTGAAACTGCCAAAAAGCGGGAGCTGCAAGCTGAAAAACAGGGTCGCTACGGCTCCAACTGATGCTCCTTGAGACACTCCCAGCGTATAAGGGTCAGCGAGAGGATTTTTTAATAAACCTTGAAAAGCTGCACCAGATAACGCCAGTGCTGCTCCGACTAATGCCGCTAATATGACTCTTGGCAGCCGAATGTTCATCATAATATTGCGATCGATGGAATCAATGGTTCCAAACTGTACTCCGATTAGTTCATGAACAAATATGCGAAGAATAGAAGGAATGGGAATCCCTAAGCTTCCAAAGGAGATTCCCATTCCAATGCTCATCACTAGAAGTAAAACACTTAGTGTATATGCGATGATCAATTTATTTGAACGTGTCAGGATAGACGCTTTTCGCAAGAGCCTCGACTCCTTCAACCAATCGCGGTCCCGGTCTTGATGCGAGATCCGTATTCAATTGAAAGACTTGTTTTTCTTTCACTGCTTTCATTGCATTCCAGCCGTCTCTTTTTTTCAAATCAGCTAAGCTGGAACCATCAATTGTCACGATGACATCAGGATTTCGTTTGATGATCGATTCTTCTGTCATTTGCACCCAGCCAGTTTGATCACCAGCAGCATTTTTGGCATGAATAACAGAAAGCATTTCATCCATAAATGTATTTTTACCAGTTGTATAGATTTCAGGAGCACCTGAGACTTCGACAAAGACTGTTTTTTGTTTGTCTTTCGAAATCCCCTCTGCTTGTTTCTTGATGTCATTCAGTTTTGTTTTCATCTCGTCTATAAGTGTTGTTGATGCTTCTTTCACGCCAGCTGCTTCACCGATCATATTGATTGATTTGTACACATCCTTAAAGGAGGTCGCATCATTTACAGTCAGCACTTGGATCCCTGCATCTTCAAGCTGTTTAAATCCTTCTTTTGATCCCATTTGAGATGCATGTGCTAATACAAGATCTGGCTTTAAGGAAATGACCTTCTCGACATTAAATTCAAGTCCGCCAATCTTCTCTACCTTTTCGACTTCCTTTGGATAATTGTCAAAGTCTGATCGTCCAACCATTTTATCTCCAAGACCGAGTGCATAGGCAACTTCCGTATTACTTGGAATTAACGAAACAATTCGTTTAGGCTGTTCTTGGATTTCGACCGTTTTGCCAGCTGCATCTTTAATCGATACTGGAAATGCCGCAGTGGCCGTTTCTTTATTTTGTGACCCTGTTGCTTTGTGATCTGTCTCAGCGCCTGCACATCCTGCTAAAACACCCATCACAAGCAATAACGATAGCCAAATAGCTGTTAACTTTTTCATGAGTGAACCCCCTGGTTTATGTACTGCTTAACGAAATCTCTTTCGTCAATTCTTTTCTAATTTCGGGAATATTATACTACAGTGCAGATAGGTTGTATATGTGATTTCTAAAAGCGTCTTTTCTGTTCATAAAACAAAAAAACAGCCTCTAAAAAGACTGTTTTTCACTCTTCTATTGATTGATTTGTTTTCCATTGATGACGACTTTCTGAAAAGCAGGAGAAACTGCATGCTCTAAAGATAAGGGGTACGCCACATCATCTATGACACAATCTTTCATTTTAAAATGAGTAACAGGAGAATGTGCGTATGCGGCTATTTTCACACCATATCGTCCGCCGCTGCTTTTGAGTCCTTCTACTTCAATATGACGTACAACAGGACGATACGGACCAGCATCTCCTTCCTCATACATCATGTCGATACAGATCACTTCATGCTTTAGACTTTTGACTGTATTGTTTTTAAAATAAATATGTTCAATCGTACCGCCTCTGACAGAGTTAGTTTTAATACGCAATGCCCGGTCAAGGTTCGGACTATCCATTACATTATTTTCTGCATAAACATACTTTACCCCGCCAGAAATCTCGCTCCCGATCGTCACACCGCCGTGTCCATCCCGCATCTCATTTCTACGAATGACGATGTTTTCAGATGGAACCCCCAGTCGCCGTCCATCCTCGTTTCTGCCCGATTTGATGGCAATACAATCATCTCCGTTATCAAAATAACAATCTTCAATGAGCACATTCCGGCAAGACTCCGGATTGACACCATCTGTGTTTGGTCCATGCCCAATAATTTTAACGCCGCGGACGATGACGTTACTACTTAATACAGGATGAATTTGCCACATTGGTGAATCCTTCACTGTCACTCCCTCGATTAGAACATGATGACATTGGTATGGCTGAATAAAGCTCGATCTTAAATAATGGCCTTCTCCAAACTCCCTTTCTTCTACCGGTATTCTCTTTTCCGCCATTTCAAACAAAAGCTGACGATCCTGATCTTGAGAGGGCTGGCCATTTGTCCCATACTTCCAAGGCCACCAATGATGCTCATCCCCTCTGCCATCAAGTGTTCCGGCCCCAGTAATAGCGATATTTTCTGCATGGTGTGCATAAATGAGAGGTGAATAATTATAAAGCTCAACCCCTTCATATCTTGTCAGTACAAGAGGCAGATAATCCTTTGGGTCTTGACTGAATGTCACATAGGCTTTCTCATGCAGATGAAGTTCTACATTGCTTTTCAATTCTAAAGCACCTGTCACAAACGTCCCTTCTGGGATCAGCACCCTTCCCCCTTTCAACAGATGTGCATCATCAATGGCAGACTGAATGGCATTTGTAGATAGCTCTTTCCCTTCAGCATCTGCTCCATAATGAACCACATTCAATTCACGATCTGGGAACTGCGGCGCTTTTATCTGCTTTAGCACTTGATCAATTCCGTTTGCTTTTTTATCTTTCTTCCCTCGCTTTGCTAAACGAGCAATTCCGACTCCCGTTAGTACCGTTCCTGCTGTGAGATACATCAAATCCCATTTTTTAGACACTTTCTCATCCCCCAGTCGCCTTAAAGTGTGACACCTGTTTTGAAAATAGCCAGCTCTCTAAAATTGTTTTTCTCATGATTTAACAGCTTCCCACTCGCCACATCAATAACCGTTGAAATGAATTTTTCTAACACAACATCTTCCGGTACATCTTCAAGCAGTTCTCCGGCATTAAAGTCAATCCAGTGCTTTTTTGTTTCATATAAAGCTGTGTTTGTCGAGATCTTCATTGTCGGCACAAACGTACCAAATGGTGTCCCCCTGCCTGTTGTAAATAGGACCATTTGACAACCGGAAGCAGCAAGAGCGGATGAAGCAACCAAATCATTACCAGGTGCACTTAATAAGTTCAATCCCTTTTGTTTCAGCAGCTCTCCATATTTCAATACATCTTTAATATCAGAAGTACCTGCTTTTTGTGTACAGCCAAGAGACTTATCCTCTAATGTCGAAATTCCACCTGCTTTATTTCCCGGGGAAGGATTTTCATATACTGGCTGTCGATGATCCATGAAGTATTGTTTAAAGTCATTGATCATTTGCACAATATTGTCGAAAGTCGTTTCTGATGCTGCTCTCTCCATTAAAATCGTTTCAGCACCAAACATTTCGGGCACTTCTGTCAGCACCGTCGTTCCGCCTTGTGCGACAATAAAATCGGATAGTCTGCCTAAAAGCGGATTTGCAGTAATACCGGAAAATCCATCTGATCCTCCGCACTTCAAACCAATTTTCAGCTCAGATAACGGAATGTCTTCACGATGATCTTCTTTCGCCGCATCATAAATTTCCTTGAGTAAAGCGACTCCCGTTTCTATCTCATCTCCTACTTCTTGGCTTCTTAAAAATTTCACTCTCGTACGGTCATATTCACCTAATGTGGACTGAAAATCCTCAATGTCATTGTTTTCACACCCAAGCCCAAGAACAAGTACTCCTCCAGCGTTAGGATGCTTCACCGCATTTTGTAAAATGGTTTTGGTATTTTCATGATCGTCCCCAAGCTGTGAGCATCCATAATTGTGCTTTAATACGAGGGCTGTTTCAAAAGGATGGATGTTTCCACCCATTTCAGCAGTGAATATTTGGATCATTTGATCGGCGATGCCATTCACGCATCCAACGGTGGGAACAATCCAAAGCTCATTGCGGATTCCGCTTTCGCCATTTTTTCGTTTATATCCTTTAAATGTAAGATTCGTTTTTTCATAGGGGTTTTCTGATAATGAAGGCTGGTATTCGTATTCTAGCTTGCCAGATAGATTGGTTTTAATATTATGCGTATGCACCCATTCTCCAGCAGAAATGGCAGTCACTGCATGACCAATGGGATAGCCATATTTGATAATATTCTCTCTTTGCTTGATATCAGCCAATGCAAACTTATGACCTTTGCCAACGGTCTCTTTTAAGATAATCGTATGTCCTTGATGCTGTAGCTCTTCCCCTTGCTGCAATCCTTTTAAAGCAATACCGACATTATCTGAAGGGTGGATTACAATAAAGTCTTTCATGCCTTCTCCCCCTGATTTTCATATTGATGAAGCATCATTCGGTGAACAGCCGCTCTCATCCCGTGCTTCTGTATGAGGGTAAGCTGATCAGCTACAGCTTGACTCAATCCATTTACATCCGTTAAATCTCTGCCCCATAATGATTTGCATGAAAGGATCCTCGCTGCAACCATTTCATTGGAACGATTTTCCCATGCTTCCTTCATGAGCGTGAGCACAGTTTCATCATCCTTTACCCTTCCTGCATGTGCTCTGTAGAAATAAATGAGACTGCTAAGTGAAAACACAAGTTTCATTGGCAGCTGTTTCTTTTGCTCGACATAATCAAACAATGACGGAAGATTACGGGTTCGGAATTTGGATACCCCATTCAGTGCAATATCCAGCAATTGATGCTTTACAAATGGATTGCAAAAACGATCCCAAACGGATTGTGTATAAAGAAGAAGCTCATCTTTAGGAATTTCAAGTCCTGGCAGTACTTCCTCCTCCAGCATACGCCGGATGAACGGACCAACATGCTCATCATCCACAGCTTCTTTTACAGTTTCTATACCGCATGAGTAAGCAATCGGCGCCATCGCTGTATGTGCACCATTTAAAATTCGTACCTTACTCATACGATAAGGCGCAATATCCTCTACAAAAAGAACATTTAACCCTGCTTCTTGAAAGGGGAGCTCCTTTTGTACGAAGGCAGGTGCTTCAATGACAAAAAGATGATAATATTCTGCCGTGACAAGCAATTCGTCAATATACCCTTCTTCCTTTTCTACGATTTCAGCCGCTTCCTTAGAGAATCCAGGGACAATCCGGTCCACAAGCGTATTACAAAACGTGTTGGCCTCTATTATCCATGTCATAAACGCAGGCGGCAGTTCCCACTCAGCTGCCATACTGATCACATATTCCTTCAATCGATCACCATTTTGTTCAACCAATTCACAAGGCAGAATGATCAGTCCTTTCTGCTCATCTCCAGCAAATGCTTTAAACCGGTGATACAAGAACGCTGTCAGCTTTCCTGGAAAACTGGCTTGCGGCCGATCCTCCAAACGGTCCTCCTTTTTGAGCACAAGTCCTGCCTCCGTCGTGTTTGAGAAGACAAAGCGGAGATCGAGGTTTTCCGCTACGTGTAAAAACTCCTCGTAATCCGTATACGTACTAATTCCTCTGCTAATCGATTGGATGACCATACGTTCATTCATTTCTTGCTCGGCATGATATCCCTGAATACATAATGTGTACAAGCCATCTTGTTCATTTAAAGCTGCCACTGATCCTTTTCGAGGAGGGACAACAACCGCTCTTCCTTTAAAATCTGTGCAGTCGTTCAGCTTCTGGATGTGCCAATTGATAAATCCTCGCATAAAATTTCCTTCGCCAATCTGCAAAATCGTTTCCGGATACTCAGGTGCCGGGTATATGGCTTTTGATAATCGTTTCAAATGGATTCCCCTCTCCAAGCAATATGCACACGTGAACATTTTTCTAAAAAGGTGCTGATTACTGCACCTTTTTAACTGAATCTCTGATCATCAGCTCTGTGTGAACATACACTTTTTCCATATGATCTTCTTCCTGCTCTTCACCGTTTATTACTGAAAGGATAGCTTCTGCTCCAAGTGCACACATTTTTTCAATCGGCTTTTTCACCGTTGTCAATGCAGGTGTGGTATAGGATGAAAATGCAATATCATCAAAACCAATAATAGAAATATCATTTGGACACGTTTTTCCTTTTGCAAATAAAGCATTCATTGCACCGATCGCCATGTCATCATTTGAGCAAAAGAGCGCTGTTGGCGGTTTATCAAGGGCCAGCAGCGATTCCATTGATTCATAGCCGCTTTTCATGTGATAATCGCCTTTCATCATATATTCTTTCTTCATAGGTATTTGGTGATCAATTAACGCTTGCAGGAAACCAGCTTTTCTTTCTTGAGTTGATTTAAAGCCTTCTTTCCCTTCAATGATGGCGATTTGTTCATGACCTTGCTGAATGAAATGGTGTGCAGCCTGGTAAGCTCCTTGACTATCATCTGCTAATATATTCATGACTTCATGACTTTCTACACGGCGATTCAGCACAATGATGGGAATGCCCTGTTTCTTCACATGATGGATAAACGCTTCATCGTGCTCGCTTTGACTCATGAGCAAAATGCCATCATAGCGTTGTTTATGAATGGTTGTGTAATCGTGAAAGTCGTCAATTCCTCTTACAAAGAGATTATAATACTCTGTCATGACGCTATTGACACCTTTTAACGCATCCACAAAGAAGCTTGAAGATGTGCCCTCTGTTAAACTCGTAAAAAACAGACCGATTGTAAATGATTTTTGTGATACAAGGCCTCTCGCATGGACATTCGGTGAATAATTCAGCTGTTTTGCAATCGACAAAATCTTTTGTTTTGTCTTCTCTTTAATAAAAGGACTGTTATTCAAAGCCCTTGATACCGTGGTATGAGAGACGTTTGCCAATTTTGCTATGTCTTTAATTGTGACTGTCATGCTATTCCGCCTTTTATGATTTTTTACCATCTTATCATAAAACCGCTTTCATTTTCTTCATGTAATTTTATTCGGATGCTGGAGCTGCTTCGCCCGGTCAAATTGGAAATACTGTCTGGCATTTTCATAGCTGATTCCTTTCACGATTCCCTCTAACAGATCAAGATCATATGGAGCTTCCCCTTTTTCTACCCAATCTCCGATGATATCGCAAAGCAGTCTTCGAAAATATTCATGCCTTGTATACGACAAAAAGCTTCGTGAATCTGTCAGCATCCCAATGAAACGGCTGATCAGACCAATACTGGATAGAGCCATCATCTGCTCTGTCATCCCTTGTTTCGTATCATTAAACCACCAAGCTGTACCATGCTGGATCTTCCCAGGTGCCGTCCCGTCTTGAAAGCTTCCAGCCAATGTGGAAATCACAACATTATCCCTAGGATTCAAGGAATATAGAATGGTTTTTGGCAGTGCCTGTTCTTGTTCTAAACGATCCAATATTCGGCAAAGCGGCTTGGCAATGTCTTCATCATTCATCGCATCATACCCTGTATCTGGCCCAAGCCGCTCAAACATTTTCGTATTGTTGTTCCTAAGCGCATTGATATGAAGCTGCATCGCCCAGCCCCGCTCATAGTAAGCCTGACCTAGCTTAATGAATGTTTGAGTTTTAAATTTGATCTTCTCTTTTTCCGTCAATGAATGCCCAGACATTCTTTTACGAAAGATGGCTTCCACTTCTTCTTCCGTCGTTTCTTCAAACGTCATTTCGTTAATGGCATGATCTGAGATCAGGCAGCCCTGTTCATGGAAAAAATCAATTCTTGCACGGAGTGCTGTTAAAAAGTCTTGATAGGATTGGATTGGAGTAGATGAAACCTCTGCCAGTTCATGAACATACGCTGTAAATAGGTGATTCGTTATATCAAGAGCCTTATCAGGCCGAAATCCGGGCAGCACTTGCACAGTGAATCCTTCTTCCCGCAGTTTTTGATGATAGCAAAGCGAATCGACTGGATCATCTGTAGTCACGACTGTTTCAACGTTCGATTTCACAATGAAGTCTCTTGCACCAAAACCCTCTCCTTGCAGCTTTTCATTTACTTTTTGCCAGATGATGTGTGCGTTTTTTTCGTTTAAAAGTTCCTCAACTCCAAAATATCGTTTCAATTCTAAATGAGTCCAGTGATAGAGCGGGTTTCCAAGGGTCATGGGAACAGTCTTCGTCCACGCCAGAAATTTCTCATAGTCTGAGGCATCCCCTGTGACGTGTGATTCTGGTATTCCGTTTGCTCTCATGGCACGCCATTTGTAATGATCTCCGTAAAGCCATGCTTCGGTGATATTATGGAAGGTTTTATTTTCATAGATTTCTTTGGGGCTTAAATGACAATGGTAATCTATAATTGGAAGGTCCTTAGCAAACTCATGGTATAGCTTTTCAGCCGTTTGGCTGTTGAGTAAAAACTGATCATCTAAAAAGGCTTTCATCAAACTCCCCCATCTCTCTTATAAATAAAAATGATTTGTTCACGTTAACAATTTTATTGTAATCGTTTACAAAATTGATTTCAATCCTAAAACAGGAAAAAACGATCTCCTTTAGAAAAGAAAATCGTTTTTTGGCTATTTTACAGGTGATGATTTTTTTAGGATAATCGCAATAGTTGTTCCAGTGCCTAGTTCACTTTCAACTTGAATATCACCGTCATGCAGCAAGACTAGCTCTTTTGCTATGGCAAGCCCGAGACCAGTTCCGTTCGTTGGATCATTTGTATTTGTCCCTCTGTAGTAGCGGTTAAATAGGTGATCCACCGTTTCCTGTGCCATTCCGCGGCCATTGTCTTTCATTTCGATCCGAACTTCTTCATCTGTTTCAGATAAAACAGCTGTAATATGAGTGCCTTTTTCGTTATGCTTCACTGCATTCGCCAGCAGGTTCTCAATCACTCGTCTGAACCAGGCTTTATCGATCTCAAATATGACACCATCTGTTTGATCTTCAAAGGAGGATGGATAATCCTCAGATGAGGAGCTTCTTGAGAACTCGTCCATAATGGAAGCTAAAAATTCACTGAGTTCAACCGGTTTCCGATTAATAGGCAGGGCACCATTCTTCAATCGGTACGTGAGGTTTAAATCCTCAATCAATGTCGACATGTATTCTGATTTCTCACGAATCACCTGTCCCATTTCCATGACTTCTTCCTTGGACCATTGATATTGATCGGACTCAAGCATGAGTCCATAGCCGTAAATCGTACTTAAAGGCGTTTTCAAATCATGAGACAATCCTGCAATCCATTCTTCTCTTGTGGTTTGAATTTTTCTTCGGTTTGCTTCATTCTCTTTTAACGTATGTGTGAGCTGATCCATTGTTTTTAGGATATCCTCAAATAAACGGTATTCCCGCTTAATACGGCCTTTTTTATTTTTACTGACTGGAATTCCCTTTCTATTTGTTGGTTCCTGCAATTTATTTTTTGATAAGAAAATCAGCCAGCGAATAATGTGATAAATTGGCAGCCCATAGCGATACGAATACCATAATGTCATGACAATGATAATAGTGAGCGCAAGACCTGCAATTAAGATGGTTGTATATTGATTTAAAGCGTCTGTCTCCTTATCGTAAAGCTCGTCTGGGCTGTATACTTTATTTGGAACCGAAACGATAATATAGAGGTTTTTATTCACCTTCATATAAGTGAGGTCACTTCTAAACTCCCAAGGCTTCGATTGATACTTAAGCAATTCAATATCTGTAACGTTATGCTTCAAACTTGTGTTGGTCCGAATGCCTTTTAAATATTTTCCTTCTTCATTGAACAGATGAACCGATCCGTTCATTCTCTTCAAGAATTCTTTCGTTTCAACCGAATATTGAGATAATGCAGCCAAATTTTTCTCGTGTTGCTTCAGATAATTGGCTACCTTTGTACTGTTCGTTTTGAACCCATATAACACAATAAAGCTTTCTTGATCAATCTCAATTGGCCAGAAGTACATCTTGTAATCTTTAAATTCTCTTTTTTCAAAGATCTTGATCATTTCATCCTTTTGATAGGATGTTGGAATGGATTTAGGGCGGTGATAGCTATAAACGTTTTTCTTTTTCGAATCAATCACTTGCAGCCAGCCGTCTCGTTTTTTCACTGCTTGCTTGAGCTGATCGTCGGCTTCCATTTTTCCATCCTCGTTAAAATAAAGCCAGCTCATGAGTGTATCTCCATCAGCTTTAGTTAAACCAGTTTCGGCCATGTTCTCGTAGTGTTTTGTTAAATATAAGTTCTCAGAGAACGTATTCCCCATCATCAGAATGGCAATCACAATAAACATTTGTCCGACAAAGTGAAAGAAAAGTTTTGATCGTAAATTCATAAATTATTGAAGGACCTTTGCAGGGTGTGGTATAAATTTATATCCCATACCACGGATCGTCACAATATATTCGGGCTGACTCGGATCTAATTCGATCTTTTCTCTCAGCTTTCGAATATGAACCATGACAGTGTTGTTATCACCATATGATGGGACGCCCCATACTTTCTCATAGATTTGATCTTTTGAAAGAACCACATTCGGATGATCACAAAAGTACTTCAGCAAAGAAAGAAGCTGAGCTGAGCATGCCGTCACCTCTCCTCTTACTTTCAATTCGGCTGCATGAGGATGATAGGAGAAATGGGCATAATGATATTGGCTTTGAGTGTCTTCTTGCTCCTCCTGTAAGGAGATATATGTTCGGTTTAGGTGAGCCTTAATTCTAGCCACTAGCTCAAGCGGGTTAAATGGCTTTGTGATGTAATCGTCTGCCCCCTGCGCAAAGCCCGTCAGTTTATCGACATCAGACGTTCTTGCAGTTAAATAGAAAATGGGTGCTTTCGTATATTTTCTCATTTCAGGAAGAACATCAAAGCCAGACTTACCAGGCATCATCACATCTAGAAGTAAAAGGTGGATGTCCTCGTTTTTGACAACATCTAATGCTTCATCTGCATGGTAGGCTTTATATATATGCTTGAATCCTTCTTTTTTTAGTACGCGTTCAACCATTTTTACAATTGCTTCTTCGTCATCTGCAATCAATATTTTTGCTGTTTCCACGCATCTCTTTCCTTTCTAGCTATGATCTCTAACCGTATATTACCATTGTCTAAAGTAAAAAAGTACCTCTTTTCTGCATAAAAGCGAAAAAATATGCACTAGAGAAAATAGCAGCACTAGGAAGTTTCAAACACGCAAAAAAACCCGGCAGCAGCACCGAGTTCCTTTACATCTATTATCCATTTACAGCTTCTAGCTTTCGTTCATGATTCATTAAATCATATGTTAAACAAATCGGCTTGTTCGTTCTAGGATCAAGCACAATTTCTGCATCAATATGGAATACCTGACTGAGTACCTCTTTGGTCATGACCTCATGAGGCGTACCGTCTTTTATGACTTTCCCTTGATTGAGGGCAATCATGTAATGTGAAAAACGCGCCGCATGATTTAAATCATGGATGACCATCAACACAGTTCGGCCCTGCTCTCTATTTAAGCGTTCTAACAGCTGAAGAATCTCGAGCTGATGTGCAAGATCCAAATACGTCGTAGGTTCATCCAATAGGAGCAGCTCTGTTTCCTGGGCAAGTGCCATCGCAATCCATACACGCTGACGCTGCCCGCCGGAAAGTGCTTCAATTGGCCGATCATGAAAAGCGATCATTCCCGTTTCCTCAAGTGCCCATCTGATGATTCGTTTATCTTCATTTGATAAGCGGCCAAACCCATTTTGATGCGGGAAACGTCCATATGACACAAGCTCATACACTGTCAGTCCACTAGGTGCTTCAGGCGTTTGCGGTAAGATCGCCATTTGTTTTGAAATTTCTTTTGTCGGCGTATCATGGATAGCCTGGCCATTTAAATAAACAGCTCCTCGATTGGCCTTCATAATACGAGACATCGTTTTTAAAATGGTTGATTTCCCGCAGCCATTCGGTCCAATCAGTGTTGTCACCTTGCCTTTTGGGATACTGACATTCAAATCTTCTACAATCAAACGGTCTTGATAACCGATACAAAGCTTTTCTGTTTCGAGCGATTTCATATGTTGTCTCTCCTTCCTCATTAGTTCGATTTCATCAATAAGTAAATGAAGTAAGGTGCGCCTAAAGCAGAAACGACAAGGCCAACTGGCACTTCTGATGGTGCAAGTATGACGCGGCCAAGTGTATCTGCCAGTAATAATAACAGCGCGCCAATCAACGCGGAGGCCGGTATCATTCCTTGGTGCTTTGGCCCAACAAGCTTTCTAGCCAAGTGCGGTGCGGCTAATCCTAGGAAAGAGATACTTCCTGCAACAGCAACACTCGCACCTGCTAATGCAACGGCAATCAGCATGAACAAACTTCTTTCTTTATGAACTGAAATGCCCAATCCATAGGATAGCTGATCACCCAAATTCATGATATTTAAATAGCGTGATCTGACAATCGCGAATATAAGGAAAATCACCATCCATGGCAAAACAGACAGAACATACGTCCAGCTCGAGCCATAAATACTTCCAGATAACCACACGATGGCTTGGTTAAAATCATTTGGGCTCATTTTCAATTGGATGACCACAATCGCTGCTGAAAACGCAGCATTCACACCAATACCAGTTAAAATCAATCGAACGGGTGTGATGCCTTTTTTCCACGCTAACACATAGATGAGAAATGCAGCAAAACCTGCACCTACGAACGCGAAAAGCGGCAGTACAAAAATCGTAAAATCGCCTAAATTCGCCATCGTGCCTTGAAATGCAAAGATAAATAGCACAACGGCAAAGCCAGCGCCGGCATTGACACCGAGAATACCTGGGTCAGCTAAACCATTTTGAGAAACACCTTGCCAAATCGCTCCTGATACAGCGATAGAAGCACCGACAAGTAAAGCGATGACCATTCTTGGAAGTCGGAATTCGAATAATACGAGCTCATCCATCTCACTTCCGAATCCAAAAAGTGTTTTCAATGTATCCATCGGAGAGATCCGAATTTCTCCGGTATTTAAACTAATAAGGAACACAGCTACGATCGCGAAAAAGATCATGAGCATCGTTCGTTGATATTTCTTTTTCTTTGCTTGCTGCACCATTTCCATTTAGATTCCGCTCCTTTCACGTCTAGCTAAATATAAGAAGAAAGGAACGCCTATAATCGCCGTAATGGCACCGACTGGCGTTTCAAACGGAGCGTTGACCAGCCTCGCAGCAATGTCTGCATAAATTAACAAAGTGGCCCCTAAAATAGCGGAGCATGGGATAATCCAACGATAGTCCACTCCAACTAAGAATCGAGTGACATGAGGGATCACAAGCCCGATAAAACCAATAGAGCCTGCTACCGACACGGCAGCACCCGTTAAAAGAATAACAACTAATACGCCAAGCACCTTGACCGTTTTTGTATACTGTCCAAGTCCTTTCGCCAATTCTTCACCTAAGCTCAAAACCGTGATCGAACGGGCAAGGATCATTGCAATGATTAGTCCTGCAATGGCAACTGGAATGATGATACGAATGTTGCTCCAATTCACACCTGCCACCCCGCCAGCATACCAAAAGCTCATATCTTGAGCGACATCAAAACGGATGGCAATGGCTGAGGAGATGGAGCTCAAAAGTGCTCCAACCGCCGTACCAGCTAGTGCCAGCTTTACCGGGGTCAGTCCCCCTTTTGACATAGTACCGACACCAAATACAATAGAGGCACCGAGTGCGGCTCCAACAAATGACCAAAGAATTAATGTGATAGAAGATTGGCCAGGGAAAAATGCTAATGCAATGGCAATCGCAAATGCGGAGCCATTTGTCACACCCATAATCTCAGGTGACGCCAGCGCATTTCTTGTCATTCCTTGCATAATGGCACCTGATACGGCTAAAAAGGCACCGACGAGCGCGGCTCCAACTGTGCGCGGCAGCCTCAATTCCCGAATGATTTGATGTGAAGTTTGTTGTGGATCAAAATGAAAAACGGCCTCCCATACAGTCTGTAGATGAATGTTTGCTGCTCCTAATGATACTGATAAAAACAGACCAAATGCTAAAGCGATCATTCCTATGATGATAACAGCTGCTGTTCCAAAAGGTTTCGTGACAATATCGATCGTATCGTCGCTGGTTGGCAGCTGTTTATTCGATTGTGAGCCCAAAACCAGTCTCTTCCTTTCCGTTCATGTTTATTCTCTATTAGTGATAATGATTATCAATCTCGAAGTCTAGTATATCACTTTCTTTTCTTTTTGAAATCATTGTTCTGATAAATTTCTTTATTTTCACAAAAAAATTGTGAGAATTTCACCATTTTTCTTTAGGTCTAAATTAGCCGATGCATTTTGGTTCCTATCATGTTACGATAAAAATGAAATTGAGAATCATTATCAATGAAAAATGAATAGGAGAGAATCTTTGTGAAAAAACGAACTGGATTTTTTTTGATTTCTTTATCGATCCTTATGCTTTTTACAGCCGCTTGCGGCAGCACTTCAAATAAACAATCTGCAGCGAAAAAAAATGACATGATGACATATCAGGATGTCAAAGGTGAAGTGGAGCTTTCGAAAAATCCAAAACGCATTGTGCTTCTTGCAGAAAGCTACTACGGGGACCTCGTCACACTCGGCAAGACGCCGATTGCTACAACTGCTCCCATCTTTAAAAACCCTTTTTATAAAGGAAAAACAGATGGAGTCGAAAATCTTGGAAGGACCCCATCTGTCGAAAAGGTAGCCGCTTTGAAGCCAGATATGATTATTGCTTGGGGAGAAGATGAGAAATTTGATCAATACAAAAAAATCGCCCCAACTGTAGCGGTAAAATACAACCAATACTCTTTCAAAGACCAACTAAAAGAATTCGGTAAAATGACTGGTACACCGAAAAAAGCAACAGAATGGATCACAAAATGGGATACCAAAATTGCTGAGGTGAAACCAAAGGTAAACAAAGCTGTCGGCAGCAAAACAGTCTCGATCGTATCACCATTTGATAAAGGCATTTATATCTTCGGAAACACCTTTGCCCGCGGGGGCGAAATCATTTATGACGAACTGAAATTAAAAGCACCGAAGGCGGTCAAAAAAGAAGCGATCGACAGCGGTGTCGGCTATGCGAATATTTCTCTTGAGAAGCTGCCAGAATTCGCAGGCGACTATATTTTCACAGGTCCATGGAGCGGCTCAAAAAGTAAAGGTGACCAAGTGTATCAAAGCAGCATTTGGACATCACTTCCTGCCGTCAAAAATAAACATGTATTCGAAATAGATCCAGTTGGTTTCTTCTTTAATGACCCAGTGTCACTAGAAGGTCAGCTAGAGTTTATTGTGGACCGATTGACATCTGCCTCATAAAAAAACGTTTCTCCAGAAATGGAGAAACGTCCAGATTATTGACAAAGGGATATTCCTTTGTCTTCTTTCAGCGTGATAGAAAACCTTTGCAGCCCTAGGAAGGACGAGTACCGGAGCGCAGACCTGACACCGAATGCGAGGGTTTGTCTACACGCTGAACGTTTTTCCAGAAATGGAGAAACGTCTTTCTTATACCGTTTCTTTGGCAAATCCTTTTGCCATGAATGGATAAAGCAAAATACCTACTAAGAATAGACCGATTCCAAGACCAAAGGTTTTCAAGTCGGCTGTACCTGAAATAATGACCCAAGCTGAATACCCCATCGCAACAAGTGCAATGATGCCGTCTCTCGTTCGATTTCCTTTTTGAAGCTCATACGTGTCACCTTGCATAATGACCTTAAAGCTGTAGATTGAAGACACAATATACGGAATAAGATACGCAAGTGTCGCTGATGTAGTTAAAAAGGTAAAAGCTTCATTAATCGTACGTGACATTACAGAGAAGATAAACAACTGTGACATAATATTTGTAACAGTCAAAGCGAAAGCAGGGCTTCCTTTTTTGTTTGTTTTTGCAAATACTGCTGGAAAATCACCAGCCTTGGCTGCTTGATACGGTACTTCTGAACCGAGTAAAATCCAGCCAAGCATCGAACCAAATAAACAAATAATCGCCAGCAGTGCCATGACAATTCCGCCAGCTGGCCCAATAATAAGCTGAAGCACGTCCACGAACGGTTTGTCAGAGCCTTGCAATTGATCGTGCGGCAGAACGCCCATCGTAATCAACGTGATAATCATGTAGATCGAAAGTGCGATTAAAAGACCTGTAATCGTCGCACGTTTCACATCACGCTGTGAGGATGCTCTTCCTGATAAAATGACAGCTGATTCAATTCCAATAAATGCCCATAGTGTGGAAATGGCCGCATGATGAATTTGGCCTCCAAGTCCGAGCACTCCTTCGCTGCCTGTTTCAACCGGGAAGTAGTAATGTTCAAATAATGCCGTTTGAAATGCAAATAATCCCGCAACAATAAAAAGGACGAATCCAAGCACCTTTGAAAAGGTCGTAATAAAATTCAATTTACTTGCAGCACTTAAGCTTGTAATTAAAATGGTATGTGTTCCCCATAGAAGAAGGGTACATACGATAAACGTCATGAGCTGACCAAGCGTGACCGCTTCTTTTCCAAAGGTAAAAACTTCAGTCTTCACTGTGAGAATAGGGAAAAAAGTCGTTAAATAACCAGCAAGACTTGTAATAATTGCGACATTACTAATCCAGCTTGCCACCCAATATCCCCAAACCATTGTAAATCCAGCCGCTTTCCCTTTTTTCGGATCTTTAAAAAGCGCCCTTGCATAACTTTGTGGTCCAGCCGTCAGCTGCGGCTTATGAATGGACAAATGCCCAAATACAAGCGCAATCATCAGCACACCGCCGCCTGTGACAAGCCATGCCATCGTCACACCTAAAGGACTTGCGTGCTGGGCAAGCGTACTTGGCAGCATAAAGATGCCTGAACCTACCATATTTCCGACGACAAAAGCCGTCAATAACCAAAAACCCCATTTTTTTGTCTGTTCCATTTCCGTACCTCCGTTTTATTCACTTTGGACCAGACCCGGCAGTATCTTCATTGATATATTTGTGAAGCAATGACTTGCATTCTTTATGTTCATAATGGATTACTTTTTAACAGCATACCCTTATTTTTGTGACTCAGAACATAAAAAAAAGCCTGAACAAAAGTCCATGCTTTTCAAAACATACACCTTGATCTCCGGATAGCCCTCCACGCTTCAAAGACGTGGCAGTCCTGCATTTATTCAATGCAGACCCAGCATAAAGAAAGTTGGAGCTCTCTCTACACTTCGGCGCTGATGCCTTTTTTCTCATGATCTACGATTCCATCTCTCCTATGAGTGACTCATCATCCGCGCAACCTCTACCTCACTGAGACATAGCGTGAGGATTTCTATTCATTTTTACTACACGAAGGTTATCAAACATTCTCACATCTGTCAAAGGGAAAAACATAGAAAAAAGGCAGAGAATCCTTTCTCTGCCCTTTACCTGCTTATTGTTGGTTGTTTTTCTTCTTTTGTACAGCTTCTTGAAGCGGATCGCCTGCTAGCTCTTTACTTGCTTCCTCTAACAGCTGATCTACCTGCTGATGGTCTTTCTCACTTTTCGCTTTTTTATCCTTTTGGAAAAATGACATCGCTGTTTCCTCCCTTTTCATATAATGCGGTTGCCTGTTTAATTTGTGCTACAGCGATCAGCATTATACAAGGGAAGAGGCTCAATCATCATGAAAGGTCTGTCTCATTTTTTGCAAGTACGTCAGAAAGGATTTTAAATCATCCTTTGTGAAGTCTGACATCATATGCTGAATCACCTTTCCGAAAAGACGTGTATGCTTTTCATAAATAGCCACCCCTTTTTCCGTGACTTCTAAACGGACAAGTGATGAATCGTCCTTGTCCCGTTCTCTTTGAATATAACCCTGCTCACATAATTTATTGAGTGCAATAGAGGCTGCACCAGGGTTTAAAGAGAGTCTTTGCTTCAGCTCTTCGGCATATGATACTTTGCCTTGTATCAAAATAGAAAGAGCATATATCTGTGGGGGCGTGATGTCTTTCTCTAACTCAAGTAACTTGCGGTTTAATTTACGGCTGACTTCATAATGTACAAGAACAATTTCTTTTAAAATGTCTGCATTACCCATCCGAATCGCATCCTTATCGTTAGTATCAACATGACTTCCTCCTTATTATAGAATGTTTTTCCATTCAGCCAACCTTTTTGGTCTCTTTTTCTTTAGAAATAAGCCTTGCTGAATGAATCCACCCTTGATATAGTGAGTACTTGAACTAAAGATAGAACAGGAGTACGCATCATGACAGGAAAAACACACATCATGGGCGGAATAGCCGCCTCCACAGCCGTTGCCTACTATTATGGATTCGACCCAGTGACGATGGCTGCTGCTGGATCAGCAGGTGCTCTGATCCCTGATCTTTGCCATACAAAAAGTAAAATCGGCAGAAGATTCCCGCTGCTCTCGACAATGATCAGCAGTGTGTTCGGTCATCGCACATTTACACACAGTTTATTATTTTTGCTGATCATTTATTTTCTAGCAACAACATACATTCCAAATGACAGCCTAAGTATCGGTTTACTAGTCGGGATGGCAAGCCATCTCATCTTGGATGCAGGGACAGTGAACGGGATTAAATTTTTATTTCCAGCTTCCATTAAAGTGCGTCTTCCCTTCTATGTCAAAACAGGCAGCACAGGAGAACAAGTCGTACTAGCTGCTCTCACCGTCGTTACCTGCTATTACATCGCTGTCATCTGCGGCATATCTATCCCATTCTAATGAATCAAAAAGAGTTTTCCGAAAAACACAGGATATGAATTGATCATTCCTCATTTTTTTAGTAGGTTTAAGATAAGTGTTTTTGCCTTGCAGCTGAATACAGAATGGTGAGGAGCTACATAAATGAAAGCGTTCTTCAAAAATCACTGGTTTTTAGTGTACTCCATCCTCTTCATGTGGATGAAAACATATATCATTTATCAATTCGGATTTCACATACGAACGGCCAATCTGTTTCATGAATGGCTGCTTTTGATCAATCCACTTAGCTTTTTGCTCCCTTTGTTTGGGATTGCTCTTTTTTTAAATGGAACGAAGCAAAAGGTTTTTTTATTGACCGCAAATTTGATTTTGACCGCGATACTCATTTCAAATACGATCTTTTATGGATTTTATATTGATTTCATTACGATTCCTGTATTATTTCAAGCGAAAAACATGGGAGATATGGGCAGCAGTATGACAGAATTATTTCACCCGCTGTTTTTGCTGATGCTCATTGACTTCGTGGTGCTGGCGTGGCTGTTAAAACGCAAACCTTTAGCGCCAAAAGCCTCCTTCAAGACGATCAAAATATATTATGCTGTGTGCTGCAGCTTTCTATTGTTTCATGTCAGTTCAGCCATGATGGATCACCCTCGCTTTCTGACAAGCTCTTATGATCGAGAAGTGATTGTACGAAACCTTGGGCTGTTCCAGTTCCACCTGTATGACGGCGCTGCCCAAACAGCGCGTATTGGACAAAAAGCCTTCGCAGACGAAGATACGCTTTCTACCGTAGCAAACTACACAAAAGCTGATTACAGTGCACCAAACGAAGAGTACTTTGGACTTGCTAAAGGCAAGAACGTTGTGTTCATTTCACTCGAATCAACACAGCAATTTGTCGTTGATCAAAAGGTGAATGGACAATACATCACTCCCTTTTTAAATCAACTCGCTAAAAAGAGTTTTTATTTTGATGAATTTTATCAGCAGACTGAGCAAGGAAAGACGTCAGATTCAGAGTTTATTGTCGCAAATTCCCTCTACCCATCTAGCAGCGGCGCTGTCTTTTTCACAGCGAGTGACAACGAATATGACACGTTATACAAGCAGTTGAAAAAAGAGAACTATCAATCCGTCCAATTTCATGCGAATAATAAAACGTTTTGGAATCGAGATGTGATGTATGAATCACTTGGGATTGACCGTTTTTATGATGTCGATTCGTATCAGGTCAATGAACAGAATTCAACTGGTTGGGGCTTAAAAGATATCGACTTCTTTGACCAATCCATTGATTATTTAAAAAAGTTGAAGGCGCCTTATTACAGCACGTTTATTACCTTGACCAATCACTTTCCATTTGAAATCGATCCAAGGGATCAATTGATTGATGAATATGATTCGTCCAGCGCCATTTTAAACCGCTATGTGACGACCGTTCGCTATCAGGATGAAGCCATTAAGAATTTTTTTGAACGTATGAAAGAAGAAGGATTGTATGACAATACAATGTTTGTCCTCATGGGGGATCACTATGGTATCTCCGAAGCACATCATCAGGCAATGGCAGAGCTGCTCAAAAAAGACGAGATTACACCGTTTGATGCTGTGAAATTGCAGCGGGTGCCCTTTTTAATTTACATTCCGGGGGTCACAGATCAAGCACCGCAGACAATTTCTGAAACAGCTGGGCAAATCGACGTGAAACCGACACTCCTGCACTTACTCGGTATTGAAACGAAGGATGCCATTCAATTTGGCAATGACTTATTTTCAAACGAACGGACGCCTTTTGCTGTTTTGAGAAACGGGAACTTTATTACAGATGATTATCTCTATACAAAGAACACCTGCTATGATCAAAAAACAAAAGAACCTGTTGAACAGGATGAGGTGTGTCAGCCTTATATCGAAAAAGCCAATAAAGAACTTTCCTTATCAGACAAAGTGATCAATGGGAATTTGCTGCGTTTTTATCAGCATTAAAAAGTCGCCATCTGGCGGCTTTTTCTTTTCTCTTTTTACTGAAAGCCTATGAATGGTCAAATAAGTTTGCTTATAATAAAGGATACATATGATATTGAATAATAAGAGGTGTGAACATGAAGTATGCGTTCTTCGCCTTCATCGCCATCTGCTTGCTCCTGAGTGGGTGTCAAACAGAGATGAAGTCATCGGATACAAGCAAAAAAACAGAGCTTGTGATTTCAGCTGCGGCAAGTCTTCAGGATGCACTAAAAGAAATTGAATCTGCCTTTAATGATGAGCATCCGAATGTGACATTAACAAATAACTTCGGGTCATCCGGCGCATTGAAGCAGCAAATTGCGCAAGGGGCAAAAGTAGATCTCTTTTTCTCAGCAGCTGAAGCACCCTTTGATGAGCTTGTACAATCTGGAGACATCGATCAACATTTTATCAAGGATGCCATCCAAAATGAGCTTGTACTCATTGTGCCAAAAAATCACTCTTCCTCTATTAAAAGCTTTCAAGACGCCCAGCACATAAAAGGGAAGATTGCTCTTGGCACACCTGAATCCGTCCCTGCTGGTACATACGGCAAAGAGATTTTCATAAAGCTGAACATCTGGGATCAAGTGAAAAAGAATGCTGTGTACGGCAAGGATGTGCGGCAGGTTTTAAGCTACGTAGAAACAGGAAATGTGGAAGCAGGTGTTGTGTATAAGACAGACGCCCTCGTTACCAAAAAAGTAAAGATTGCAGCTGAAGCCAATCAGGACATGCACTCCCCGATCATTTACCCAGTAGGAATCGTCAAAGGGACAGAACATGTAGAGGAAGCCAAGTCCTTTTTTCAATTTCTTCAATCAGAAACAGCCAAATCAATTTTTAAGAAGTACGGCTTTCAAGTGACATAATGCCCATGCTGACTGAAGAATTCGTATCTCCCATTTGGCTGTCCGTGCAAGTTGCCGTTGTAAGCGGGCTGCTGGCAACTGTTTTTGGTACATTGATTGGCTATTGGATGGCGCGAACATCATTTAAAGGGAAAATGATCGTAGAAACGCTCTTGATGATGCCGCTTGTCCTCCCGCCAACGGTTGTAGGGTTTTTATTGCTCGTCATATTCGGAAGGCATAGCTTGATCGGGGGCGCGATTGAATGGATCTTTCACCAGCCAGTCATTTTCACATGGTGGGCTGCAGTTATTGCATCGACGGTTGTTGCATTCCCGCTTATGTATCAATCAGCAAAGGCTGGATTTTCTACGATTGAGTCAGACATTGAAGGGGCTGCAAAAGTAGATGGTGCACATTCATTCCAAGTCTTTGCCTATATTACAGTACCACTTGCCCTGCCTTCCCTCTTATCAGGCAGCATCCTCAGCTTTGCCAGAGCCCTTGGAGAATTTGGGGCGACCTTAATGTTTGCCGGCAACATCCCAGGAAAAACGCAAACACTCCCAACCGCTATCTATGTGGCGATTGATTCTGGACGAATGGAGCTTGCTTGGGCTTGGACGATTTGTATTGTGATCCTATCTTTTATCATGCTATTGGCTGTGCGCCGAAGCAGTACATAAAAAATCCCCTTTCTCACATGAGAAAGAGGATTTTTTTATTTATTCAAACCCAACCGTCATCGTCTCTGGATTCGAGCCGACGCGCTCGTTATTGTTTAATGCATCGATTTTTTCCATGTCTTCTTTAGAAAGCTCGAAGTCAAAGATGTCTGCATTTTGTTTAATGCGTTCTTCATTGATTGATTTAGGAATTGTCACGACACCGCTTTGCAGATCCCAGCGCAAGATGACTTGAGCAACAGATTTGTTGTAGCGTGCAGCAATGTCTTTCAAAACGTCATGATCTAATAGCTTCCCTTGCATCAGCGGAGACCATGCCTCAATTTGAATCCCTTTTTCCTTTGCATATTGACGCAGTTCAACAAGTGTCAGTTTCGGGTGAAACTCCACTTGGTTCACAGCTGGAACAACCTCAGCATCTTTTAACAGCTCTTCTAAATGCTGAATATAGAAGTTGCTGACTCCAATGGCTCTGACTTTCCCGTCTTTATAAAGCTTCTCAAGTGCGCGCCAAGTGTCTTTAAATGTATCTGCATTTGGTCCAGGCCAATGAATCAAATAGAGGTCTAAATAATCAAGACCTAATCGGTTTAAGCTTGCGTCAAACGCCTCAAGTGCTTTATCATAGCCTTGATCTGTGTTCCATACTTTAGACGTAATAAATAAGTCTTCTCGTTTCACGCCAGATTCTTTAATTGCTTTTCCTACGCCTGTCTCATTTTTATAAACAGCTGCCGTATCAATGCTGCGATATCCGTTCCGTATGGCTGCTTTTACGGCATCTACCACTTGATTGCCGTCCTCCACTTTGAATACACCTAAACCAAACCAAGGCATTTCCACTCCGTTATTCAGTGTTACGGTATCATTCAAGCTTTTGACCATTTTAACAACCACCTTTTTTATAGATTCCATCTCTTTCATTATCTCATGTTGTGCTTCAAAACTCTATTATCAGGCGTTTCTCTTCGCTTCGATGGCTAAGAGCAGCGCACCAGTCATGCCAGCCTTCTCCTCAAGTCTAGGGGAGACAATGTATGTATCAAGCGGCGGCAGGTCTACATAATCATTTACATAAGCAGCTAGTTTCTCCCGAATGAGTGGGAATAGCTGCTTTTGCTTCATGACACCTCCGCCCATGATGATGCGCTCTGGGCTTAAAATGAGCGAGTATTGCATAAGCGCCTGCGCTAAATAATCGGCTTCAAGTGCCCAAACCGCTTCGTTCTGCGTCAGCTCTTTGGCAGGTTTCCTCCACCTTTTCTCAATCGCTGGTCCAGCTGCCAGTCCTTCTAAACAATTTCCATGTGACGGGCAGACACCTGCAAATGGGTCAGATTCATGCTGCCTGACAAGGATATGCCCCATCTCAGGATGTGAATGACCGTGTAGAAGCTCATTTTTCACAACAGCTCCCGCACCAATGCCCGTACCGACCGTGATATACAAACAGCTGCTTAGCCCTTTGGCTGCCCCTTTTGTTAATTCACCTAGTGCTGCGGCATTGACATCGGTTGTAAAGGATACGGGGACACCTAATTGCTTCTCAAGCTCAGGAATGAACGGGTAATGCTTCCACTCCACTTTCGGTGTGTTCATGATATAACCGTATGAAGGATTGTCCTTTTGAACACAAATGGGTCCAAAGGAGCCAACCCCTAATGCTGCAATGTCATGCTCCTCGAAAAATGGAATGAGCTTTTCTATTGTTTGATCCGGGTGCTCTGTCGGAATCGTCATTTCCTCTAAGATGTCTCCATGCTCATTACCGATTGCACAACAAAATTTTGTACCCCCAGCTTCAATTGCTCCATAATAGGTCATCATTGATCTCCCCCCTGCTCGTTCTCTTTCTTCATCATAAAACACGGGGGAGAAGATGACAACATCACGTATTGGTGAGCAGAACTGCTTCCATGTCATTAATATATTCCCTTAAATGATGGGCAATATCACGATTGATCTCACCATCTTCATATAAGGTTTGTATTTCATTTCGAATCGTCTGTACAGCTTGGAAGTTAAGCTCTTTTTTCTTCCGGTCAAATGAACGGTCTTTTTGCTGGAAGAAGCTTGGACCGTGTTCACAGCGGTAAATCACTTGGTTGTAAAAACCAATAACTTGGTGACACGTTTGCTGGTTTTCATCTGTCATATGCTGTTTGATCGAGTCTACCGCAGCTTCAGCCGTTTTCTTACGGATTTGTTTGTACGAGTCCTCTTTTTCTAAAATACCGTTTGAAATGTGCTGATTCGGCCGCCATAATTGCAGCCATTGAAGCAAGCGGAGAAACTTCACCTTTGAAAAACGAATTTTGAATGAGTTTGAATACAGCATTTCCAGCTCATGAAATCTCTCTTGCAGCTCATAAGCTTCTTCCTTGTCAATTTTCTCTTCCTCAATTAATTGTTGAAGTTTCATCTGCTCTGCTTTGATACCATGCAATCTGATTTTTCGCTCTTGTTTTCTCATCCCGAATTGGTATGGTTCACGCTGGATATTTCTCAGCTTCATGCGGTAATCATTGATAAGTGCAAGGGATACTTCCCTGTTGTCCTCATTCATCCCTTCTTTTAACGTTTTAATAGCACTTCTCAGCAGTTTTCGTTTTGCATGCTGAATCTTTGTATCCAAGTCCACATCGACTTGTTTATCTTTTTTCTCAGATAAAAGAGGCAGTAACACACTGGCTAAAATGAGTGTACATAAGATCACGCCTGCTGCGAGGAAAATAATCAAGTGCCGCTCTGGAAATGGTGATCCGTCCGCGAGCGTAAATGGGATAGAGAAGGCACCGGCTAATGTCACAGCCCCGCGGACACCAGAGAATGTCATGAGCATCGAGGCGCGAAACTTCGGCTTTTTCACATTTTGCTTTTTCGTTGCACTCCATTTTCCTGCCCAGAACAGCCATACCCATAAGAACCGCAGCACCATGAGACAGAGCGTAATAATTAAGATGTAGCTAATCACCTGCATGTTGTTAAAGGATTCATCTTGGAAAATGACTGTAGAAACATCCGGAATCTGCAATCCAAGTAAGACGAAAACAAGTCCGTTTAAAATAAATAAAATAATATTCCATGTGTTTGATGAAGCAATTTGCAGTTTGGCTAAATTCGCTTCCATTCGGTCTTGCTCAATGGCATGTGTCACACCGCCAGCCACAACGGCTAAAATTCCGGATACACCGATTTCTTCCGCTGCTAAATAGATCACAAATGGTGTAAGGATTTGCAGGATGATATGCATTGTGACATCGTCCATTCCTAAACGGCGGAGAAAATAGCGAAAACGAATGATAAAAAAGGATAGAATAAATCCAGTCAATAAGCCGCCTGCTGCAATCAGTACAAAACTAAAGGATGCCTGAGCAATTGAAAAGGCTCCCGTCACCGTTGCGGCAATGGCAAATTTAAAGGCGACAAGTCCTGAGGCATCGTTCATCAGCCCTTCGCCTTCCAGCAGTCTCATGATGCCCTTTGGCATATTCACACGGCTGGATAAAGCACTTACTGCCACCACATCTGTCGGTGATAAAATCGCTGCAAGCGCAAATGCTGCTGGAAGCGGTATGCTTGGAATCATCCAATGAATGGTATATCCCGCTACAACGACGGTCGCAAACACTAAACCAAGCGCTAAAAGGAGAATCGGTGCTCTTAATTTCCATAGCTCGTCCCTTGGGGTACGCTTCCCGTCATTAAATAACAGCGGCGCAATAAATAGAACGAAGAAGAGTTCAGGATTTAAAGAAATATGTAAACCTGAAGGAAAAGCTGCCACCAATATTCCTAAACCCACTTGAATTAACGGAACGGGAATAAAGGGGACAAAACGATTGATAATATTAGATGCTGCAATGAGTGCCAGTAGTACGAGCACTGCCAAAAAAATCTCCACTAGTACATGTCCCTCCTATGTATATTTTTCGTCAAGTTTTGCTTACATGCAAAGATGTGTTCATTTCATCCATCCGTCCGATCAGAAGTGCTTCTTTAGTATTCCGCAAAAAGTGAAACCAACACATAACAATCCATCTAGGCAAAAAAAGGCTGAATCTAGATATTCAGCCAGCTGACAAAATTTTCATCATATGTATTGTTCAAATGATGAACAAAATACCCTGCTTTTATTTTACACGAAAACTCCATCATCTGCTGATATTCAGCTCTTATTAAACACAAAAAAAAGAGCGGAATCGCCCTTTTTTCGTTTTACCCTTTATTTAAAAAATAAGACCTGGCGGGAAGACGCCATTTGAATAAGTAGGAACAAACCCTGCATACTACGAGGATGACAAACAGCAAATATAAAGCAAGCTCTCCTTGCGCTAAGCCGAGTCCGACGAATAAGCCTCCAAGAGCTGCCCATACGGCGTAAATCTCTGCTTTTAGCACAAGCGGCTTTCGTCCTGCTAATAAATCACGCACAATTCCGCCGCCGCTTCCAGTCAAAATGGCTGCCACAATGACTGCACTGAGCGGGAGTTCTCTTTGCACAGCAAATAATGCGCCTTGAATCGCAAACGCTGCTAAACCGATCGCATCCGAGAAATTTCCCCATGTGCTCCAGTGTTTGAGCAAAAGCTTTGGAAAAAGAAACACAATCGTAATGGATACAAGGGCAATCGTAAACATTTTGCCCTGTGACCATAAAGCAGACACCGGCAGACCAATTAATAGATTCCGAATCGCCCCACCGCCAAATGCTGTCACAATCCCTAAAATGTACACACCAAGAATATCGTACTCTTCCTCCATTGCCACAATCGCTCCACTGATGGCGAATGCGACAATGCCAATGATACTTAAGACTTCCCATGCCATTTTCCGCTTATCTCCTTACCTTTATCTGATCATCTAACACTACTCCCTTAATGTATATCTGACACAGGTGAAAAGCAATACAAATTTTCTTTAAATTTTATCTTTTTGCAAAAATAAAAAATAGCCCGCTTTGAGCAGGCTATATTATTCAATCTTCTTTTGCATTTAACAGCAGCATACTTATGATGATGAGAATAAATGCAATAAGGGCTAGTAATGGAATGGTAATAAAACCAAACCAGTTCAAATAATCAACGGAACAAGGAATACCGCTCAGGCAAGGGCGAATCGATGCAAAGCCAGGTATCTTTTGTTCCATATAATGATAGATAGAAAAACAAGCGCCAATCACAGCCAAAGGCAGAACGTAATATTTCACTTTCACATCGCCTCTGAATGTCGCAATTCCAAGTAGAAGCACGAGCGGGTACATGAAAATGCGCTGAAACCAGCACATATCGCATGGGATAAACTTCTTTACTTCACTTAAATACAGGCTGCTCATCGTCGCAACGATAGAGACGATCCAAGCACTGTATAAGTAAACAAGCTTATTCTTCATGATTTTTTCCCTTTGAGCTCTTGATCAATTAATTCTTTGATTTCATCATAGTCATAAAAGTTTTGGACTTGTTTATTGTTAATGAAAAGAGTTGGTGTTGCATTCACTTTATATTGGTTCACAAGCTGATCGTCTGTGTTCAGCTGCGGCTGATATGTTTTCTTCGATAGGTTATCTTTAAGCTTGTCCGTATCTATTTTTGTTGTCTTCTTCGCTAGCTCCGTCAGCTTAGCAGGCGTAACCCATTCTGCTTCACTATCTGGCTGTGCTTGATAGACAGCTTCATGAAATGCCCAAAAGTTTTTCGGATCTTCTTTCCACACTTCTTCAGAAGCTAGTGCTGCAAGCACAGCGCCATCTCCATGAACAGGAAGTGGTAAGTTAATAAACGAAAATGATACATCGCCTTTATCTATGTAGTCCGCTTTCAGTTTTGGGAAAATGTCTGTTTCAAATGATTTACATGAAGGACATTTATAATCCCCAAACTCGACAATTTGCACGGCTGCGTTTTTATCTCCCATGACAGGCTGTCCTTTAATAGAAGGCTTACTGTCAACCGTTTGTGCTTCTTTGCTGTTGTTGTTCCCAATGACGACGAATAATCCGATGAGAAGAGCTGCGATAATGGTTAAAATGACAGCAAATTTAATGGATGAAGATTGATTATTTTTTTTACTCACAAAAGCACCTACCTTATCTTTTTCATTCCTTCAAAAGAAAAAGGATAATAGCTTAGAATAATGCCATTATCCAACTTCTTCTATTTTAACAAGAGGGGATTCATTATGAAAGATGGTATTCATGAATTTTTCCTTACAATTTTATTTCATCACCCTCATGGCATTTAAAACAGCGAGTACGGTCACACCGACATCCGAGAAGACGGCTTCCCACATGGTTGCAATACCAAATGCACCGAGTAATAGGAAAACCCCTTTAACTCCAAGAGCAAATGCAATGTTCTGCCATACAATTCTTCTTGTTCGTTTAGCGACAGCGATGGCTTCTGCAACTTTTGATGGCTGGTCTGTCATAATGACGATATCAGCCGCTTCTACCGCTGCATCTGAACCAAGCCCGCCCATCGCAATACCTATGTCTGCTCTTGCTAATACCGGTGTATCATTAATGCCATCCCCAACAAATAATAATTTTTCTTGAGGCGCTTTTTTCTGATCAATTTCTTCTAATTTTGTTACTTTATCCTGCGGCAATAATTCTGCATGAACTTCATCAATGCCAATTTGCTGGGCGACCGCTGTTCCGACTTGCTTGGCATCACCAGTCAGCATGACAGTTTGAATGCCAGACGCTTTTAGAGCAGATACGGCTTCAATTGCATCATCCTTTAATTCATCTGCAATCAAGATCGATCCGGCAAACTCACCGTTAATCGCCATGTACACAACCGTTCCGCTTCGTTTTTCTTTTTCATACGAAATGCCTTCTCGTTCCATCAAGCGATGATTTCCCGCTAAGACTTGTGAACCACTGATGGTCGCTTTAATTCCATGTCCTGCAATATCCTCATATGCTTCAATCTGGCTTTCATCAAGCGGCGAACCATATGCCGCTTTAATTGATTCAGCGATCGGATGTGAAGAATGAGCTTCTGCTAAAGCTGCAAAAGAAAGCAGCTCCTCTTCTGACCACTTTTCGCTAGTTGTCACGATATTGGTCACCGTAAAGTTTCCTTTTGTGAGTGTGCCCGTCTTATCAAATACAGCATAGCTCACAGAGTTCAGTGCTTCTAAATAGTTACTACCTTTTACAAGGATGCCTCGTTTAGAAGCTGCCCCAATTCCCCCGAAGAATCCTAATGGGATGGACACGACAAGCGCACACGGACATGAAATAACAAGGAAAACGAGTGCCCGGTAAACCCAGTCAGACAATTGTGCTGATGGAATGAGAAGCGGCGGCACAAAGGCAAGCAGTAATGCCAATACAACAACAGCCGGTGTGTAGTATTTTGCAAACTTTGTGATAAAGTTTTCTGTCTGCGCTTTTCGGCTACTCGCATTCTCAACCAAATCTAAAATTTTCGTCACTGCCGATTCGCTTAGCCCTTTTTGTACTTCAATTTCAAGAATCCCGTTTTGATTCACAAATCCTGCAAGAACTTCCTTACCTGCTTCTACATCCCGCGGCACAGACTCCCCTGTTAATGCGGAGGTATCCACGAGTGAAAAGCCTTCAATGACAAGGCCATCAAGTGGAATTTTTTCGCCCGGTTTCACGACGATACGGTCACCGACTTTTACTTCTTCCGGCTTCACTTTTTTCGTTTCATTTCCTACTTTGAGATTCGCATATTCAGGGCGAATATTCATTAATTCACTAATGGATCGTCTTGAACGATTCACTGCTGCCCCTTGGAACAGCTCTCCAATTTGGTAAAACAGCATCACTGCCAGTGCCTCTGGATATTGCTGAATCACAAAAGCGCCAGCTGTTGCAATGGTCATTAAGAAGTTCTCATCAAATACTTGGCCTCGCACGATATTTTTCAGCGCTTTAAAAACCACATCACCGCCGACTAGTAAATAGGCTGCGAAAAACGTAATGAATTTTAGTAAGCCATCTTCTGGTATAAAATAAGCTGCTGTTCCAATGACTGCACCGCCAATTAATTTCAGCACAATCGCTTTTAAATTCTTTGTCCCATGATCATGATCGTGATGATGGCCTTCTTCTTTTGGTGATACACTCACATGAGGTTCGATGGATTGAACCGTTTTTTCAATACGCTTTGACATCGTTTCTTGCTTATCTGCATGTGTGACAGTCAATGTCCCTGTCGCAAAATTAACGGAACAAGCTTCAACGCCATCCATTTTGCTGACACCTGTTTCAATTTTACGTGCACAGTTTCCACAATCAAGACCGTTTAATACGTATTCATCCTTCATTTTTTTCATGTTCTCACCTTTTTTCTATATGATAAGTAACGTTCCCTGGATCAATGAAACCTATTAAAAATCAAAAACTTTATATATGAGCATATATTCATATATTGGATTACCTTTATTATATGAGGAGTTCTTGTCTTCTGTCAATCATTTATGAAGAAATCATTGTTTTTTTGTGTCCGATTCTGTCATACAGATTTTCAATAAATCAAGCCTCATGTCCCCTGCTCCCCGCATAACATAAAAACGATCATTTTCAGTTTTTCTCTTTACAAAAGAAGGACAGACGCTTAGAATAAAATAAAAGTTTCCCTAAGGAAACAAATTAGCATTAGAGAATCATTTCATCCTTTAGTCAAAATTATTTATTTTATGCATATATCTTTAGGAAGTGCAATCATGATTGAAAGGGGCCGCAAGAGATGTCAAATGCTTTAACAATCGACCGTCTTCATGTCTCATATCACGGACAGGATGCATTAGAGAACGTCTCTCTTTCCATACAGGAAGGGACAATGACAGGAATCATCGGTCCAAATGGTGCTGGTAAATCGACGTTACTCAAGGCATGTTTGGATTTAATTGAAAAAGACCAAGGGGATATTCGTTTTTTTGAACAGCCCTTTAAACAAGTGAGAAAACAGATCGCCTATGTACCGCAGAGAAATGATTTAGATTGGACGTTTCCCATTCATGTACTGGATACCGTACTACTTGGAACATATCCGAAGCTCGGACTAATGAAACGTCCAAAAAAAGAAGACCGGGCATATGCGTATCACTGTTTAGAAAAAGTTGGAATGCAGGACTTTGCCAAAAGACAAATCGGTGAGTTATCCGGCGGGCAGCAGCAGCGTGTCTTCCTTGCAAGGGCTCTTGCTCAAAACGCACAGCTCTTCTGTTTGGATGAACCGTTTGTCGGGATTGATATGGCAAGTGAAGAAACGATGATGCGCATTTTGAAGGAATTACGAGATGAAGGGAAAACCATTTTGGTTGTCCATCACGATTTGAGTAAGGCGGATGATTATTTCAGCCATCTTGTTCTGTTAAATAAAAAACTCATCAAAGCAGGGCCTGTACACGACATCCTTCGCCCAGAGATCATGCTGGAAGCATATGAAACACAGCTGCCATTCTTAAAATCAGCAGGAGGAGACGTGTAATGGAATTTTTAACCGGACTCTTTGAATATGCTTTTTTACAAAAAGCACTATTTACATCCGTGATGGTAGGCATCATTTGCGGCGTTATCGGCTGCTTTATCATTTTACGCGGCATGGCCCTGATGGGAGACGCCATTTCACACGCCGTACTGCCAGGTGTCGCCATCTCTTATATGCTTGGAATTAACTTTTTCTTCGGTGCCGTTTTAACTGGCGTATTAACAGCGATTGGGATCGGTTACGTGAGTCAAAACAGCCGCATAAAAAATGATTCAGCCATCGGCATTGTCTTTACAGCCTTTTTCTCAATCGGGATTATTTTGATCACATTTTTGAAAAGTTCAAGTGACCTATATCATATTCTATTTGGAAACGTACTAGCTGTTCGATCATCTGATATGTGGATTACACTTGGCATCGGCATTTTTATTTTGCTAGCCGTTATCGTTTTCTACAAGGAACTGCTCATTAGTTCATTTGATCCGGTGATTTCTTCAGTTTACGGTTTGCCGAATCGTATGATTCATTATTTTCTCATGACCTTATTGACCCTTGTAACCGTTGCATCACTGCAAACCGTTGGGATTATTCTTGTCGTTGCCATGCTGATCACGCCGGCAGCCACCGCTTATCTCTTGACAGACCGGCTCTGGATCATGATTTATTTATCTGCTTTTTTCGGTGCTGTTTCTGCTGTCATCGGGCTAGGGCTTAGCTTTACGTATAATTTATCGTCTGGTGCTTCCATCGTGCTGGTCGCCACCATTTTATTCGGCAGTGCCTTTATCTTTTCACCAAAGCAAGGCATTCTATGGAGATCATTAAAATCTAAACGAAAACGAACACACTTAAAAAAGGAAGCGTCTATGTAAAAGGAGGACATATATGAAGAAGGTATTCGCAATCCGTTTGACCGCAGTATTCATTGCCCTTATGATCATCGCAGGCTGTTCGACCCAGCAAAGTAATTCCGGTAAAGATGACGGCACAATAAAAGTTGTAACGACCTACTCCATTCTTTATGACATTGTGAAGGAAGTAGGCGGGCAGCATGTCTCTATTCACAGCATTGTTCCCATTGGTACAGACCCACACGAATTTGACCCACTGCCAAAGGATGTTCAATATACGACGGATGCAGACCTTGTTCTATATAATGGCTTGAACCTTGAAACAGGAAACGGCTGGTTTCAAAAACTGCTCGAGTCGAGCGGCAAGGACGGGGATGATGCACCTGTAGCCGAGCTGAGTAAAGGCGTCAAAGTGAAGCATTTGTCTTCAAAAGGGCTCGAAAGCCAGCAGGACCCCCACGCATGGCTGAATGTTGAAAATGGGATCCTTTATGCCCAAAATGCCCGAGATGCGCTCATTCAAGCGGACCCTGAGCATAAAGAGGATTACAAAAAAAATGCAGAAGCCTATATCAAAAAGCTTCAAGCTCTTCATGATGAAGCAAAAGACAAGTTTGATCAGCTGCCAAAAGACAAAAAGCTCCTAGTCACAAGTGAAGGAGCATTCAAGTATTTTGCAGAGGCGTATGGACTGAAAGCCGGCTACATTTGGGAGATCAACACAGAAAGTGAAGGAACACCAGGACAAATGAAGCGCATCATTCATTTTGTCAAAGATCATCAAGTTCCTGCTCTCTTTCTTGAAACAAGCGTTGATAAACGAAGCCTTGAAAGCCTCTCTGAGGAAACCGGGGTTCCAATCAAAGGGAAAGTCTTCACTGACTCTATTGGAAAAAAAGGTGAAGATGGAGACAGCTACTATAAGATGATGAAATGGAATATTGACACCATTTACAAAGGGTTGTCATCATAAGGAAAGACAGGTGGAGTGAATCCGCCTGTCTTATTTGTCAGCCTGCTATATTTTCTGGGTGTTTTTTCGGCCAAATGACGTAGCTGATGCTAATGACAAAATCAATGGCTAGGATCATTCCCCATGTATTGACAAGCTGCATCAGGGCTTCCGTCCGCTCTGGTGCTTGGATGAGATAGGTCAAACCATATAACAGCCCCGCTCCGATGACATAAGAAATGACATGCCGAGCCCAGCCGACCATTTCATACATAGAACGCTCTTTACCGTACTTTGGTTTTCCCTTTGGCTTTGGGCCTCCTGCAAATCGATAGGCAAACCTAGCATCTGCCCATTTCACCATTTGATGTCCGAAGGCAAGACTCACACCAATATAAACAGCCGCAAGCCCGTGGATGACAGTCGCCACAGCACCCTGTCTTAAATCTATAAAAGTAGCCGCAAGAAGGATGAGATCTAACACCGGCGTACAGACAAGAAAGAAAGCACCCCACTTTTTCTGTTTAAACACATAACGAAGCGTTAGACCCATTAGAATAAACAGCCAAAAACCAATTTCACATGCCACAATCAATAACCCGACCAATTCCCCCACATCCTTTTTAATACGATTGTATTAAATAAAAAATAACACAGGTGTGTTAAAAAAACAACTGCTATGCTAAAATCAATGTATGCCAAAAATCGTCGATCACCATAAACAAAAACAAAAGGTCGCTCAAGCTGCAATGAGAGTGATTAAACAAGAGGGATTGGAAAGCGCTTCTGTACGAAAAATAGCAGTAGAAGCTGGAATTTCAGCCGGCTCTATGCGTCATTATTTTTCCACACAACAAGAGTTGTTTCTATTCTCCATGAATTTAATTCAGGAAAGAGTCAAGGAGCGGATTACAGGGCTTCCATTAAACGGTTCAACGGAGGAAAATGTCATCAATTTATTGGAGCAAGTTCTTCCACTTGATGAAGAACGAAAATTTGAAATGGAGGTGTGGCAGGCTTTTACAGTCAAGGCACTGACTGAACCAGATTTACAGCCGCTCAATGCAAAGATGTATGACGAGCTTTTTCAAACGGCCCAATATTGTTTAATGAAATTGAAAGAGGATGGGCTGCTGCTAGATGATATCGATCTTTTATTAGAAACTGAGCGGCTTTATGCGGTCATCAATGGGCTTGCATTGAATGGAATCGTGCAGCCCGAACGTATACCGCCTCAGCTCATACGCTCCGTGCTGCAAATGCACCTGCAATCCATCACAAAAAAAGACATGTCTCCCTAATTGGAGAGCATGTCTTTTTTAATCTTCCATAAAAATACGTTTTGCTTCGTAGTAAAGCACCTGCACAAATTTCTTCACATTGATACGGGTGTGTTCTTCTCTTCCGCTCATCTCTTTCGTCAATTCACTCATTTTCTTTCGCACGATGGTGAAATCGAAAAATTTTGATGCGTAATTTTCAAACGTTGGATGGGAAAAATCGGTTAGTCCAAGTGATGCGATGTGTTTCAATGATTGGTTGATCGCACGCCTTACCCGCTGCTCGGCTGCCTTTGCTTCTCTTGCGATGTCTGCCGATGTGTAGGGCTCACTTAATTTATCCTCCGTAATCCCAGTGAAAATGATCTTTAAAGAAGGAAAGGAATCATGATGATCAGCATGCAGCGCTAAATACTGGTCTGTAAACAGAATCATATCTAATAAATCTTTAGACCCCTTCTCACCAACAATACCAAGCTCCGCCAGCAAAAACTGCCCTGCCTCTGCAAGACTTTTCCCCCGCTGCTTCGTTTTCGTCTGACCGCGCTGCTGAAATTGCATGACCGATTTAAGTGAGTGCTGAATATTTTCAATTGAATGCTCTAAATGAAGACGTTCAATCATGAGATGGAGGACGCTTAAGACCTCTACCCGATTGATCGGCTTTGTCACATAATACTCAACGCCAAGCGTATACGCCTGTCCGATTAATTCCTTTGTTTCAACCTGTGACAGCATTAAATATTTCCCGTGAAACTCATCCTTGATTGCTCGAATCGTTTCAAGCCCGTCTCTTTCTGGCATCAATAGATCAATACATAAAATATCAATGTGCAAATCATTTAAGTAGCTGGCTGTTAACTCTGCGCCATCCTCTGCTTCCCCAGCCACAATGCCAAGCTCTTCATCTTCAATGAGCTGAGCCAGTGAAGAACGAACGGCTTCATCATCATCAACAATAAAAAATCTCATCTCCCAATCCCCTCTTTTCTACTGACTTGATCTACTGGTATCGTTAATGTGAAAATCGTTTGTTTATTTGGGATACTCTTCATCTCAACACTTCCGCCAAGCTTCTCCGCTGTATCCTTTACATACGCAAGCCCGATACCGCTTGATGGATTCCCAACCTGGTCGTATTTTAAAGTGAAACCTGGCTTAAAAATAACATGATGATTACGTTCTTTAATGCCAGGCCCGTTGTCGCTGATTTGAAAAATCACCTGGTTCTCTTTCTGTGAAATAGAGAGCGACACCTCTCCATCTACAGGAATGGCTTCAACAGCGTTGGATACGATGTTATTTAACAAAGATAGAATGGTATACACGTGATAGGCGGGGTGCTGCCCATCTTCATCATAATGAAAGACGATGTTTTTTTTAAGAGATTCAGCATAATTTTCATGAATGCGAATGACAAGCCCAGCAATATGAGAAGGACTCTCATAAGCCTGGAAATTTTCCTCATGAATCAGCTTTGATAAGGCAGAAAAAATCCGCTGGTTATCCTTTTTGATTTCATGTACCTCTCCTGCAATCTGCAAAGCGGTTTTACCGAGCTTTTTTAAATCCAATGATTCCGCATCCTTTGCGTGGTGAAGGGATTGATACAATTGATAGGATGTGGCCGTAATGTGCTCAGCATGTGCGAGTGTTTTATGAAAATATGTAGATTCCGTGTAAAGGTTAGACAGAAGCATCAGCAGATGTTCCTTTTCCTTTTTCATCTGACGCTCTCTCGCCTGCTCTTCATATAAGCGAATCATTGTATAACAAGCTAACACGAAAAAGCTTCTGAAAATCGCCAAAACAAATAATTGAAACAGCGTCCGCACCGTTAAAATTTCATCCATGGTGCCTCGAAGTGCAATGATCTCAACAATGCTTGCGCACAGCTCCATGATGATGCCTGTTGCTCCAATCAGCCAAGGCTGGTCGCGGAAACGTCTGACCTTCAATAAATAAAAGAGTGTACCATAGACGACATAATAAAACAGAGAAGGAAATCTTAAAGAAACCGCCTCTTCCAGAGGAAGATGCCCTGTCACGGCTGTATCAAGCAGCACGCGAAACGCAAAAACAGATATCCCAGCGATGATGCCGCTTGCCCATGCAGGGAATCTTTTCATTTGAAGCAGGATAAAGAAAAAGACAACGGTTCCAAAGCTGACCCGAAAGCTGTCCTCAAATGGATAAAATTTAAACTCTCCGCCAATCGGCGTCAGTACAATGAGCAGCACAATTAAATAAGGCTCTGTATTCAGCCATTTTTTCAGTAGATTCAAACGCAGTCACATCCCTAATAATTGACGATAGTATACTATGTGAGCTAAAGAAAAACAAACCTCCATGAAAAAGCGCACACCGGAACTTTGCCGGTGTGCGCTTCTCATGATGCCGCTTAATCTTCTAAACGATCCTTTTCTAAAAGTGATGCGCCAGCAATACCTGGTTTTGTCATTTCAAAAGGATTTAAGATGACATCAAGCTCTTCCTCTGTTAACACATCATTTTGCAGACAAAGCTCACGTACAGATGCGCCTGTAAGGATGGCTTCTCTTGCAATTCGTGCAGCCGCTTCATAACCAATATGCGGGTTCACCGCCGTCATGACACCGGCACTCTTTTCTACATATTCTTTTAATCTAGATTCATCTGCTTTTAGGTCACGCAAGCAGTTGTCCACGAAGGACTCGAATACATTTTTCATCATGCTGAGAGATTGAAGCAGGTTGAACACCAACACTGGTTCCATAACGTTCAGTTCAAGCTGGCCAGCCTCTGATGCAAGACAGATTGTGTGATCGTTCCCAATGACTTGGAATGCCACTTGGTTCATGACCTCAGGCATAACTGGGTTGACTTTCCCTGGCATGATGGATGAACCAGGCTGTCTCGGCGGCAAGTGCAGCTCACCAAAGCCTGCTCTTGGACCTGAAGCCATCAGACGAATATCGTTCGCCATTTTGGACATGTTCATCATACATACTTTAAGCGCAGCAGATACTTCTGTATAAGCATCTGTATTTTGCGTTGCATCGACTAAGTCTTCAGCACCAACTAACGGTAATCCGCTAATGTCAGATAGATAGCTAACCACTTGGCGAATATATTTAGGATCTGCATTCAATCCAGTTCCGACTGCTGTTGCACCCATATTGACTTCATATAAATGCTGTCTAGACTGCTTGATACGTTTAATATCACGAGCAAGAACTTTTGCATACGCACTAAACTCTTGTCCAAGTCTGATTGGAACAGCGTCCTGAAGATGCGTACGTCCCATTTTGATGACATGATCGAATTCCTGCGCTTTTTCGGTCATGACTTGATGCATGTTTTCCATCGTATAAAGTAGTTTTTCAATCATATTCAATGTTGAAATATGAATCGCTGTTGGGAAAACGTCGTTTGTTGACTGCGACATGTTCACATGCGTGTTTGGACTTAGCTCAGTATAAGCGCCTTTTTCCTTTCCTAGTAGTTCAAGCGCTCTGTTTGCAATGACTTCATTGGCATTCATATTCATTGAAGTGCCAGCCCCGCCTTGAATTGGATCGACAATAAATTGATTGTTCCATTTTCCTTCGATGACCTCATCTGCGGCTTCAACAATTTTTTCTCCAAGGCCAGAATATAGTCGCTGTGTATCCATATTTGCAAGTGCGGCTGCCTTTTTGACAATCCCTAATGCTTTGATGAGTTCCTCATGAATACGGTAGCCTGTAATTGGAAAGTTCTCCACTGCACGTAATGTTTGAATTCCATAATATGCTTGAGTGTCTACTTCCTTTTCACCTAGAAAGTCACGTTCGATTCGAACTTGCTTGTCCTGTAGCTTCGTCATTTGAAAAGATCTCCTTTTTACGCTGCTTTTGTTTGTTGTTTTAATTCCTCAATATACTTCTTCGATTTCTCTTGATCAAATACTTTTTCCCACTTAGACATGACAATGGCTGCAAGTGAGTTACCAAATACGTTCACTGTTGTACGAACCATGTCAAGAAGTCGGTCGATCCCAACGATGAAGGCAAGTCCTTCAAGCGGCAGTCCCATAGCACCAAGAGTTGTGATGACAACCACGATTGATGCACCTGGTACACCAGCCATTCCTTTAGATGTCAGCATTAAAATTAATAGTAACGTAATTTGCTCATAGATGGAAAGCGGCATGCCGTACATTTGTGCAACAAATATCGCAGCAATGGATTGATAGATAGCACTTCCATCTAGGTTAAAGGTGTAGCCTGTTGGAATAACGAACGACGTGATCGCTTTCGGGCAGCCGAACTTCTCCATTTTGTCCATTAATCTAGGCAGTACAGCTTCTGAACTTGCTGTTGAGAATGCAAGAATGATTTCTTCTTTTAATACTTTGAATAGTGTAAAGACGCTTGTTCCAGCCATTTTAGCAATAATGCCAAGTACAACAATGACGAAGAATGCCATTGTACCGTAAACGACAAGTACCAGTTTACCTAGCGGGAGAAGCGCTCCGACCCCGAATTTGATCACCGTCACACTGATGAGCGCGAATACACCAAATGGTGCAAACTTCATCACTTTATTTGTCACCCAGAACATGGCTTCGAGTATGCCCTCAAAGAATCCTAATACTGGTTTTCCTTTGTCTCCAACTGCGGCAATTCCTAATCCGAATAAGACTGTAAAGAAGATGGTTGGTAATAGATCACCTTCAGCAATAGATTGGAAAACGTTTGTCGGTACAAGATGTACCAACGTTTCAGAGAAAGTCGCTTTTTCAGAAGAAGCCTTAGATGTCTCTTCATATTTAGAAATATCGCCTTTCTCCATGTTGCTCATATCAATTCCTGTACCAGGATGGAAGACGTTTGCTGCAAGCAGTCCAACTGCTAAAGCAATCGTAGTCACAATCTCGAAGTAAAGAATGGTTTTTCCGCCGAGTCTTCCGATCGTTTTCATATCCCCTACACCTGCAACTGCTACAATCAATGCAGCAATAACAATTGGAAGAACGATCATTTTAATTAAATGGATGAATATATCGCCAATCGGCGTTAACACATTAATAACGGTTTCATTTTGATAAAACAGCGCTCCCACGACAACACCCAGAACAAGTGCAATGAGTATTTGAGAAGCTAACCCTAACTTTTTCATACGTGAACCCCCTTTTTTTGATAACGCTTTCTTTGTTGCTTAATCGCATCTTAACGACGAACCTACAAAAAACGACAAAAAGGAACAAAAAGAAGTGAATTTTTTATGAAAAATCTTTAAAAAGGTGGGTTTTTCCACAATATTGTTAAAAAAAGACTTCGCTTTTGGCGAAGTCTTAATGATTTTGCATCTGTTCACTTGGTGTATGTTGATTTGGAAAAAATTCATCATAAATCGCATATCCAATGAGTACAAGAGCAACATAGAACAATGCACTAATGGTCCAAATCCATTTGACATTCAGCTTCATTCTGCCACTCCCTCTCTGACTGGCTTCAATCGCTGCAATCTGAGCGCATTTAGCACTACGGACACGGAGCTAAAGGCCATTGCCGCTCCTGCAAGCCATGGCGCAAGGAAACCAAATGCAGCGATCGGTATCCCAATACAGTTATAGGCAAGCGCCCAAAATAGATTTTGCTTAATGTTTCTCATTGTTTTTTGACTAAATTCCAGCGCATCTGCAATCGCATGGAGATCTCCCGTCATGAGCGTAATATCTGCTGCTTCCATGGCAACGTCTGTCCCTGTTCCCACAGCCATCCCAATATTCGCTGTTGCAAGAGCTGGGGCATCATTGATACCGTCTCCGACCATGGCGACTTTCTTTCCTTGTTTCTGAAGCGCTGCAATGTGAGCGGCTTTTTCTTCAGGCAGCACTTCAGCAATGACATGATCAATGCCTGCCTGTTTCGCAATCGCCTCTGCTGTTAGTTTATTATCACCTGTCATCATCACAATGTGAATCCCCTGCTCTTTCAGACGAGCGATGGCTTGAGGAGAAGATGATTTGATCGTATCTGCGACCGCGACAATGCCAGCGACTTCGCCGTCAATCGCGACAAGCATAGCCGTTTTTCCTTGCTCCTCCAGCGTTGTGACAGATGATTCGACTTGATCATATAGGATATGATGTTTCTGTAATAGCTTACGCGTTCCAATCAAAAGCTTGTGTCCTGCTGCCTTTGCTTCAATTCCATGACCTGGATCTGCTTGAAAGGCTTCAACTTCGACCGCTTCAAGACCTTGTTCCTTCATACCGTCTGTGATCGCTCGGGCAAGCGGGTGTTCCGACTGCTGTTCTGCCGATCCTGCTAGCTGCAGCAGCGTATCTTCTGTCCAATTGGCATATGCCAGCACATCTGTCAGACTAGGCTCTCCTTTTGTCACAGTACCTGTTTTATCTAACACCACCGTGTCGAGTGATTGAGTCACTTCTAAATGCTCTCCGCCTTTAAACAGAATGCCTGATTCAGCCGCACGGCCGCTGCCAGCCATAATAGAGGTAGGTGTAGCAAGTCCGAGCGCACATGGACATGCGATAACAATGACGGCTATAAAGGTTTCAAGTGCTGACGTCACATTTCCAGGGTCAACAAAGAAAAACCATATGAGGAATGTGAGCACAGCAATTCCTACAACGATGGGAACAAATATCCCTGATATTTGATCTGCCATTCTTTGAATCGGTGCTTTTGAGCCCTGCGCTTGTTCTACGACTCGGATAATCTGGGAAAGTGCCGTCTCTTTTCCGACTTTTGTCGCTTTTATTTTCATAAATCCATTTTTATTGATCGTTGCTCCGATGACCATATCTCCTGCGGTTTTATCAACTGGCAGGCTTTCTCCTGTAATCATGGACTCATCTATTGCGGTTGTCCCCTCTATGATCTCTCCATCTACCGGCACTTTTTCACCCGGTTTGACAAACACAAGATCATTCACTTTCACGTCAGAAATAGGCACAGTCATCTGTTTGCCATCTCGCTCGATAACCGCTTCTTTCGCTTGTAAGCCCATCAGTTTTTGAATCGCTTCTGATGATCTTCCTTTTGCTCTTGCTTCCATTAATTTTCCGAGCACGATCAACGTAATGAGGACAGCACTTGTTTCATAATAGAGGGCTGCCTCATGTGTGCCTCGAATCGCTGACTGGATGCTTTCGTATAAACTATAGAAAAACGCGGCAGATGTCCCAAGTGCGACAAGAACATCCATATTGGCACTTTTATTTCTTAAAGCCTTATACGCACCTACATAAAATGGCCAGCCGACAATAAACTGCACAGGCGCTGCTAACGCCAGCTGAACCCATGGATTCATGAACGCTTCAGGCAGCCATATAAAGGATGTGAAAGAAAAATGGCTAACCATTGCCCAAAGAAGCGGCAGTGATAAAATCATTGAGAATAAAAAGCGTGCCGTCTGCTTCTCTATTGCTGCTTGGCGGTGATCTTTTTTTCCTTCCTCTGCTTGATCTACGTCTGGTTCAATTAAAGAATATCCTATAGACTGCACTGCATCTTTTATATCATTTGTAGACGTTTGGCCCGGATGATATGTGACCTGAAGTGTCTCAAGCGCAAAGTTTACAGACCCTTGTTCGACACCGTCCATTCGGTTAATTTTTTTCTCGATTCGGTTTGCACAAGCCGCACACGTCATTCCCTCTATATCAAATTCTGCTTGCTCCATCGCCACATCATAGCCAAGAGATTGAACTTTTCGCTTCAAATCATCTGGTGTTAGCTGCTCCGTTTCGTAGACAATATGGGAAGTTTCAAGCGCCAAATTCACACTAGCATCTTCCACACCTTCCAGCCTGTTCAATCCCTTTTCGATGCGGCCTGCACAGGCAGCACAGGTCATCCCCGTAATTTGAAAGTCAATTTTCTTTTTCATTGATCTCACCTCTCCATATACTCCATGGGGGTATTATATTTTTAAAAAAATACGTGCTGTCATGCAGCACATATCAGATTGTTAAAATGATCTTTATTTTAACTCTTTATCTGCCTTCTTTATCATCGTGATAGAAAACCTTTGCAGTCTAGGAAGGGCGAGCACTGGCGCGGAGCGAATTTGACATTCGTGAGCACCAGCGCACAGACCTGCGCGCGAATGCGAGGATTTGTCTACACGCTGAGACGTGCTGTAATACAGCACGTATGTTCATTTATACGACATCATACCCCTGTTCTTCAATCACATCAGAGATACGGTGTAATGTGACTTGATCCGGGTGAAATGAAACCTCCACCTGTCCTTTGTCTAAATGGACTTTCACAGATTCCACACCTGCTAATTCTCCTACATTTCCTTCGACTGCTTTCACGCAATGTCCACAAGACATGCCCTGCACTTGAAGTGTTGCTTGTTCCACTTGTCATCGCCTCCATCAATCATTTTCTACAATTTACTATACCCTAGTAGGGTATCAATGTAAACATATATGCTACGATTTTGTCAGTTTCGTAAAGACCGTCATTAACTCTTCAATAGCTTCATCCCCATTGCCGCTCTTGATAGCATCTGCTACGCAATGATGTGTATGCTTTTCCATCAAATGAAGACTGACTTTTTTCAAAGCAGCATTGACTGCGGAGATTTGATTCACAACATCTATACAGTAACGATCGTTTTCAATCATTTGCTGAATCCCGCGAACTTGTCCTTCCACTCGTTTCAAACGATTGATCAATTGGTCTTTTTCCTTCTCGGCTCTAGGCGAGGCCATATGTCTTTCTTCATGTTCTGTCATGTGATCACCTTTTTTCCATTATGACTTGTCTTTACCTAAATTAAAGCATATCTCCACCGGAAAAGGCAAAGATATGCTAAGAACCGCATATAAAGCTATGTTTGTCCTAATTTGTTAATTGTTCGATATCCTGCAAAAGATTGACGGATTGCTGAAGTTGTTTCATCAATTCCTGCTGATCCTCCAGTATGGAGGCAGCATCGATATCGCCTGCTTTCAATTGTTGTAAATACGTTTGGATTTCCTCTGACAGCACTTTATTTTTTTCAATGATTTGTGCATGCAGGTCTTCTGCCATTTTTGGCGCTGTGACTTCATTAAAATCTTGAATATCTGCCTTCAATGATTCAAGCTGCTGCGTTAATTCTGCTTTTTTGGCGGCATTTTGCACAGCTTCTTCAGCGAGTTTTGGAAAGTCCTCTGTAAATTGCTGAATGTCTGTCACATAGTCATTTGCCTCAGTGACATATGTCGTTGTATCGTTGACCTGATCAAGCAAGCCGGAGCACCCGCTTAATACAAGCGTTCCGGAAAATAGGAAAGACATCACATATTTTTTCAAGATCGATCATCCTTTCATCTGTAGGATTAAAAGCATCATTTGTTCCGCTTCCCTATCACACAGATGCAAAAAGACCTTAAAAATAGCCAGACCTTTGCCTCATATGTGATGGGCAAAGGTCTGGCTAACATTGTTCATGCCGGAATGGCCGAGAAACAACGAATGTTTCTGTAATGACGACCAGACCGTAAAAGCTACTCCCCTTTAGGAAACCGTTCAAATGTTATAGTTATCATATCGAATGTCGGGACAACAGTCAATTCAGAAGATCCTGCTCATGATACAGCACATGGCCCTTACCAGTTGATGCATAAATCCGGTTCCGTCCTAGGCGTTTTGACATATACAAGGCCTGATCCGCTTCAAATAGAAGTGTTTCTAATACACAAGGATCATTGGCTGTATGAGCAATTCCAAAGCTCGCTGTCACTCGAACTTTTTCCTCTTCATTCGTAAAGAAACTCGCTTCAAACGAATGTCTGATTTGTTCAGCGATATGACATGCCTCTTTAAATGACTGATGAGGCAGACAAATGGCAAACTCTTCTCCCCCATATCGTCCAAATAAATCATCCATTTGTAAGTGCTCCTGACAAATAGAGACAACATGACGCAGCGCTTCATCTCCAATATGATGTCCGTGTGTGTCATTGATTTGTTTAAAGAAATCAATATCAAACAGCATAATAGCCGTATCCTGTACATCCTCTTCCAAGATCATCTGCGTTCGTTCAATGAAAGAGGAACGATTGAAAATATTTGTCAAACCATCGATATACGCACGACGCTCCAGCTCTTCCTGCAGCAAACGCTGCTCTGTTACATCACTGATCACAATTTGCCTGCCCTCGATCTCTCCTCTTCTATTAAATAGAGACGAAGCGGTCAAATGATAATAGCAGGACTGGTCTTTTTCCTTTTTCCACATTAAATCATATTGCGAATGATCCTGCGGAGAGCGCAGCCATTGAATGAACGCTGAATCTTTGATGATTGCTGAGAAAATATCGTCGACTTTATAGCCAATTCCCTTTTTATTCGCAAGTGCTGGAATAATCGATGCAGCAGCGGGATTGTAGTCAATGAGTGTCCGATATCGATCTAAAATCAGAACCCCTTCAGACATATGCTCAAACACACGCTCCATTGCAATGGGAGACAGCTTAAACAGCTGGAACGACATAATTGCCCATAAATAGAGTGCGTTGGTGATAAACATTACCACAGGAACCGGATCAATATGTAGGGGTGTAACGCCTAATAAATAAATAAAAGAAGTCATAATTGGTAATAACATTCCCACTAACAGTATCAGAATCTGCTTTAAATATTCTTTTTTTGTGACACGTAAAAACCAAAGCAGCATAAAAATAGCAAGCATCGAACAGCCAAACGTATAAACGCCATGGATGATATACCAATAGCCAATCGTAAAATCAGCCAATAAAAACCCATCTACTGGATTCATCGTGATGCCTCGATAAAATAGTGAATGTAAAGAGTTGGTGAACACCATAATGGTTGTGAGAGTTGGAATCAATAAGATGAGAAGCACGCGGCGCTTTGTGAAATATTGGTGGAATCCCGTAAATTGCAGCACAATCAGCAGACTGAGCGGTGCGATAAACGGTAGACCTATGTATTGAAAACAAACCCAGAACATGATTTCTCCAGGGGTACGAGCCAATAATTCAAACGTATGCCCAAAGATATAAATCGCAGTTGCTCCAGACATGTACATAAACAATTGACAGCCAATATACCGATGGCGGTTTGCATGAGCAATGATTGATAATATCACGGACAGAATGCCAGAAACACTCATGATCACAATAAAATGTAAAACAATCGAATCCATGTAAACGCCCCAATTTCAGTTATTTAGAACTAGTCTAATCTTACTATATATGAGGACGTCTCAAATGGGAAGATGTGATTTTGAATTGGTTGGAGGTTTTTTGTAAAATTTCGGGCGTTATCTATTCTCGATCTCTTATATTTTCACTACTTTTTGCTTAATTTGAGGAAGAAGTATGTTGCACCCAGAAAAATATCTGTACAATGTGGGGATGAATGGAGAGGAGACTCGAAAGGAATATGACTTTTTGGATGATTATGACGGGGCTGTTTATGCTGATTCTTTTGGAAAAACCGTTTAAAAAGAGAAGTTCTGGATTGTTATTTTTGATCAGTTACTTGCTGCTGATTGCGGTTTATGTGATTCAGACAACGTTTGTGGAACTTGTGCCGGATGGATTTTTGATGATGATTGCGGCGGTTGTCGTTTTTCCTTTGTTTGTTCGGTTGGTGACTTCTTTGAGAGACCGTACATAAGAAAAGAGATGCTAGATCAGGCATCTCTTTTTCTGTTGTGAAACAAGTTCAGTTAATCATCCCTTAAAAAGTTCCAGCATTATTTTTCTAAATCAAGGTTTTGATTTGTCCTTTGGTGTATCTTTAGCTTTCTCATCTTCAATTTTACTAACTTTCTGTTTTTGCATGGTCCATTTCTTCTAATACTCAAGAATCCTTCGATGGATGAACTTAAACGAAAAGCTGGTAAAGATGAGCCGACGATCCTAAAGGAGTTAAAAATCTTGTGTCAAGAAATGAATTAGAATGGGGATAAAGAGAAGAAGGAATGGTGGCTTAAGTAATGTAAAAAGGCCGCCCAGGTGGACGGCCAATTTTACATATTACTCTTATTCATATTGAGCAGGAGCAATTTTGGCTACTGGCGCACCACAAAATAGCATGAATACGAATAACACGCTCGGCTTAATTGCAAGGCCCATACCGCCTAAGTATACTGCCACTGTCATCCAATCTCCCTTATCTATTGCTTTTTGCAGATGCTTTAAAGTACCTTTAGCGATGCCAACTGCATCCTCGACACAGCGAGTTACCGTGTTACTTTTCGTGGTCGCTTCTTGATTCATTAATTTTGCGAAAGCGATCATTCCATTTTTTTCTGCATCTGTATAAGGTGATTTTGCAAGCTCTTCTTTATTAATGGTGTAGCCTTTTTCTTTATCAGAAATGATAATCTTTGTGAAAATGTATTCAATTTCTTTTAAAGACTTCTCAATTTGCTCTTCTGTCAAACCTTCTAATCCCTTTGTGCTTTGTGTCTTTGCAGCAGCAGCTGGAGCAAAGGCAGTCACAGCCAGAACTAATGCTAACATTAAAAAAACCAATCTTTTCATATTAACTTTCCTTTTTTTAACTCAAAATTACCTTATCATACATTTATGTAAAATAAAGGGTTTTAAGAGAAGGTTAAACCCATTAGACATAATCAGACATACATCAACATATTACGCCCACAAGTTTAAACATAAAAACGAGAGAAAATAAATGACCATACCTAACATTACAAAAAATTTAAGGAAATTTTCGTACTTTGTGAGAGGTCGCTCTTTTTTTGTTTTGACTAGTTTCCAATAAAGAGCGTATCCAGAGAAGAAAAGAATTAATTGACCAAGTCTTGAAGCGTCCTCTAATATATCTATTCCATTCATTATAGTTCACCTCCCAAATCACAGAAAAATCAAACATTCTACACATCTATTTTTCATGTATATCCAAGGTAATTTCAATTCATTATCTCAAATTTCCTTTTACCTTCCAACATTTATGTAAAAATAAGTAATAAGAAGCATCACAAGATAGATGTATTCCTCCTTTCTCTACTTGTTTTTTTGATATTCCAAAAATACGGATGATAGATAGGTGTACTTGAAGTAACTGAATTAAAACAAAAAACCCCTCCAAAAAAATGGAGGAGTTCTCAGAAACACTAAACAATTATAGCCATATATACCCTTCCACACAAAAGGAAGTTGTAGCTTTTATGAAAGAAGAAGTTTTTTAAAATGTTGCCAGACCCGCATCAAGGACTTTCAAACCCTTGATGCGCTGCATTCTAAAAGTTTTGATGGAGACGGTGGGAGTCGAACCCACGTCCAGAGACATCGATTACTTAAGCGTCTACGAGCGTAGTCAACATATTTACGTGTTCACTCATCCTCATGCCTGCTGACGGGCGCTTGGAGAGCTAGTCTGATGGTTCTCTTCTTACGTCCTCAGACGGAAACGTAAGCGTAGCCTACTTCATTGGGCTCCTCACAGACACATAGGCGATGTCAGGAAGAGCTCGCTGCGCTTATTAGGCAGCTAGTGCTAAGTTTTGGTTAAAACTTTTAGTTTTGCCAGTTACATTTAAGTGCGTGTTAACGAGATCGCCTCTCGGCTCGCAGCCTAAGCTCGAACCATCCCTGTCGAATCCGTAACGTCCCCTTGTAAAAGGGATATACGGGATGGAAGTTCAGCTTCACTGCTTCCGTATATAACTATTATAACAATCTCACTGCTCGAAACAACTGGTGGTTTCTGTCAAAACAGCGATGATTGTTTACTGCATAACATATTGTAGCATAATGCTTCCGCTCTCAGCAAGCCATCTGCATCAGGCTAGAATTGCTTTTGACGATCGCGGAAGGCACGTTCGATTTCACGTTTTGCATCTTTTTTCTTCAGATCTTCACGCTTATCGTATTTCTTCTTCCCTTTTCCGATTCCGATCAGCACTTTAGCAAAGCCATTTTTCAAATAGAGTTTCAGAGGCACAAGAGAGTAGCCTTCTTCCTTCGTCGCACCAATCAATTTGCTGATTTGCTTGCGATGAAGAAGCAGCTTTCTCGTTCTTAGCGGATCATGGTTATAACGGTTCCCCTGCTCGTATGGGCTTACATGCATGTTATGAAGGAACACTTCTCCTCGCTCGATTTTGGCAAAGGAATCTTTTAAATTCACTTTTCCTGCACGAATCGATTTGATTTCAGTTCCTTGTAATACTAGGCCGGCTTCGTAGGTTTCTTCTATAAAGTAATCATGATTTGCTTTTTTGTTTTGGGAAACAACCTTTCCCTCTCCCTTTGGCATTGGCGTACACCCTCCTTTTGACACAAACACGGTCCAAATCGTACGGATTATTTTATCAAACAATCCAGCTTTCGACAATGCTGACGCCATGTGGTCAAAAAGCAAATAGAGCGTGATGCCCTATTTGCTTTTTGGCACGTTACTTTTTCTTTTTGCGTTTTTGTTTCGGTGCGTTTTCAAATACGCGTTTTTTCTTTTTCTTCTTTTTACGACTTGTGAACCAGTCACTTCCGCTTTTATCCTCTTTGCCTTTTTCCCCAGAGGCTTTTTGACCTCCACGCCCTTTTTTCGCTGGTGGATCTGTTCGTTTTTTGAACTTGAAATCTTTTGGTGATTTACGGCGAGTGCCCTTCATACCGACGATTTCAAAATCAATTGAGTGCTCATCTTTATTGACATTCACGACTTTGACAGTGATTTCATCACCGATTCGGTAGACATTTCCTGTCCGTTCACCGATCATGGCAAAGTGCTGCTCATCAAAGCGATAATAGTCGTCAGTCATGTAGCTGACATGGACAAGACCTTCTATCGTATTTGGCAGTTCAACGAATAGTCCGAAGTTCGTCACGGAACTAATCATGCCATCAAACTCTTCACCGATTTTATCTAGCATAAACTCTGCCTTCTTCAGATCATCTGTTTCACGCTCTGCATCGACTGAGCGGCGCTCCATTGTCGACGCATGATCTGCGATTTCAGGCAGCAGCTGGCCCCACTTTTCTAGGGTCGCTTCATCTGTCTTTTTCTGAATCAAATAGGTTCTAATCAGTCTATGCACGATTAAATCCGGGTAACGTCGGATCGGTGATGTGAAGTGTGTATAGAATTCCGTTGATAATCCAAAATGGCCAATGCTTTCTGGATCATACTTCGCCTGTTTCATAGAGCGAAGCATCACAGTTTGAATGACGACTTCTTCTGGTTGATCCCTGACAGCATCGAGGACACTTTGAAGTGCGCGCGGGTGAATATTCGTTGACGTTCCTTTTACAATGTAACCAAACGTCGTCACGAACTCTAAAAAGCGCTGAAGTTTCTCAGGATTTGGTTCTTCGTGAATTCGGTAAATGAACGGAACATTCATCCAGTGGAAATGCTCTGCAACTGTTTCGTTTGCAACAAGCATGAATTCTTCAATTAATTTCTCTGCAACGGAACGCTCACGAATGACAACGTCTTTCGCTGCGCCTTCATCATCTACAAGTACTTTTGCTTCCTTGAAATCAAAGTCTACAGCTCCGCGCTCCATTCGTTTGTCACGTAGAATCTCTGCAAGCTTCTCCATCTCTTGAAACATCGGAACAAGCGGCTCATATTTGTTTAGAAGCTCTTCGTCTTGGTCGACTAAAATCTTATTCACATCGGAATAGGTCATTCTCTCTGTCGTTTTGATCACACTTTGGAAAATCTCGTGTTTGACGACTTTTCCGTTTCGATCAATGACCATTTCACAAGACAGGGTGAGACGATCGACCTTGGGATTCAATGAACAAATACCGTTAGACAAACGATGCGGAATCATCGGAATGACGCGGTCGACGAGATACACACTCGTTCCACGTTCATAAGCTTCCTGATCAATCGGCGAATTCTCTGTGACATAATGAGAAACGTCTGCAATGTGCACGCCGAGCTTATATTTGCCATCATCTAGCTTTTGCACAGTTACGGCATCATCTAAGTCCTTCGCATCTGCACCATCAATCGTCACGATCGTTTCATTGCGCAGATCACGTCTGCCTTCAAGGTCCTTTTCATCAATCGTTTCCGGTGTGTCCGCTGCCTGCTGAAGTGCTTCTTCTGGGAACTCACCTGGCAGACCGTGCTTATGAATGATCGATAAAATATCAATGCCAGGGTCATTTTTATGACCGAGAATTTCAGTCACTTCACCCTCTGCACTCATTCTTCCTTCAGGGTAGCTTGTGAGCGTCACAACGACTTTATGACCTTCGACCGCTCCGTTTTTAGCGGATTTCGGAATGAAGATATCGTTTGTGATTTTTTTATCATCAGGAATGACAAAGCCAAAGCTTTTCGTTTCAGTATAGGTACCGACAACCGTCTGAGTATTACGCTCCAGAATGCGGATGACAGTTCCTTCTTTTTTCGTGCCGTTTGATTTGTGGCTGACACGAACCATGACTGTATCGCCATTCATCGCTGTGCCTAACTCATTTGGGGGGATGAAAATATCATCCTGTCCAAATTCTTCTGGCGTTACAAATGCAAATCCTTTTGCATGAGCAGACAGCTTTCCTTTTACTAAATTCATTTTTTCTGGTACACCGTAACGGTCGCTGCGCGTGCGAACGATGAGTCCTTGATCTTCCAGCGTCACAAGTGCTTTGACGAGCTCTTTATAATCATCAGGATTGGTAATCTCCATCATGACTTCCAGCTCTTGAACGGTTAACGGTTTATACGCTTCTTCTTTCATAAAAGCGAGTAATTCATCCATAAATTCTTCTTTTTGCACACTCTAACCCCCTATATATTTAAATTGACCAATCAAGTGATTCTAAGAATGCATGGACATCCTGATGAACCTTCTCCCGCTCTTTATCAAGCGTGATGACATGCCCTGATTCTTCATACCATTTCAAATGCTTATCATCTGTCTCTACTTCGTTATAAATGATATTTGCACTGTCTGTATTAATCATATGATCATGACGTGCCTGCACAACAAAAGTAGGTGAATAGATCATGTCGACATTGTTTCTGACATCTGCAATCAGTTCTTGCAGGCTCTTGAGAGTATCCATTGGTGTTTTCTTGAACGCTTCCATTTCTTGTTCAATTTGGTCCTCTGACTTACCCTCAAATTTCTTATAGTTACGGGCATAATCTAGTACACCCTGGTACATGACTTCTTCACTTTTTATGTACATAGGTGCACACATAGGTACAATTCCCTTTACAGGTACAGTGTAACCTAATTTCAATGAAAAAACTCCTCCGAGGGATAGTCCGCAAACCGCAATCTCCTCATAGCCCTCATCTTTTAAGAATTGATAGCCTTCTTCTACATCTTTCCACCAGTCAGCCGGGCCTGTATGGACAAGCTCTTCTGGCGGCACACCGTGACCTTTATATTGAGGTGCATGACATGTATATCCTCTTTCGTTCAAATAACGGCCAAGCATTCGAACATCGGCTGTATTCCCAGTAAAACCGTGAAGAAGAAGCACCGCCTTTTCTCCACCTTTAAACGTAAATGGTTTTGGTGTAACAACTTTCATGATGATGTGACTTCCTTTCCTTCTGATATGGTTTATATTTTCCACTTGTATGTATGAAACAAACACAAAAGAGTGCTGATAATAAAAAAAGGTCTGAAAAAAGATCAGACCTTCTGTTACTCGCGCTTTACACGCCTAAATATGCCAATGCAAGTGTTAAGATGAAGAAAAGCACTGACAAAATAACCGTTAATCGGTGAAGAATCAAGTCAAGGCCTCTCGCTTTTTGTTTACCGAAAAGCTGCTCGGCTCCACCTGAAATAGCGCCTGACAGTCCAGCACTTTTACTTGATTGTAGTAATACAACGATGATAAGTGCGATACTGACAATTACGAGTAATGTGATAACAAATGCGTGCATGAAAACACCTCCAGACAAACTGGTACACATAACTTTATTTTACATGAAAACAAGGTGCATGTCACGAAACATCAAAATAAAGATTTCCTATATATTGTCGACTTGATTCGTTATTTTGATACAATTTCGTTCCAAAGTGCTGGCTGCAGCATTTTTTTATGCAATTTTTCGGTTAAAAACTCATTTTTAATGAGTTGCTTCTTCCTTCAATAGCTGTTTTAATTCTTCTAACAAACGTTCAGCTCCTTCAGGACTCAGCATCACGCTTCCATTTCCATAGCTTTTGTTGTACTTCGTCACTTGTCCCGTTAGCAGGCAGCTCTTATCTGCATCATATTTTTTCAGCATAATGGTTTGATCTTCAATGAAAATTTCTAACAGCTGCTCTTCTTTAATATTGAGTACCTTGCGCATTTCTGAGGGCAGAACAATTCTGCCGAGAGAATCAATGTGTCTGACCATCCCAGTCCTTTTCAATGACATTTCCTCCTTGGTGATGATATCAATTATTGACTTTTGTCAACATTTTCATAGTAAAATAGATCTTCAAATTTTTTATCAAAGTAATGAATCATTTTGCCAATGACAAGCTGTCCTGGTTTCCGATGACCATTTAATACCCTGCTAAGTGTGGCAGGAGAGATGCCAATTTCATCAGCGAGCTGATTTAACGACATATCGTTCTCGATCATATACTGCATGACAAAAGCCCGCCTGATCTGAATCTTTTCGACCATCATTACAACCTCCTATGGAATCAATATGTACAACATGTAAGGCTCTCACATCAAGAAGTTCATTAACTTATGTCAACACTTTTACCCCTCTGCTATTTCCTTTGGTCAATGATCATACTAAAATAAGTCATATACTGAAATGTGAGGTTCGATGTCATGAATCACTTTGGTGAACAATTACGCATTTTAAGAGAAAATAGAAAAATGTCGGTCAATCAACTTGCCATGTATTCAGGTGTAAGCGCTGCTGGTATTTCTCGTATTGAAAATGGAAAGCGCGGTGTGCCAAAGCCTTTAACCATCAAAAAATTAGCACACGCCTTGAAGGTGCCTTATGAGGATTTAATGCTGCTTGCCGGTCATATTGAACAGGAACAAGTTCATGAAATGAAACCGAAATATGAGTCCATGTTAAAAATCTATCAAACGGCGCTTCAAAAGGATGTAGAACATCTTCCCATTTTTGACGGGGACAAATGGGAAAGGCTCTCCGCACAAGACATCAGCCAGCTGAATGAATACTTTCTCACGCTCATCAACCAAAAAAAGGCGAACAAATAGCGGGGCATAAACCTAATGTACATCCACCATTAACTAATGTCAATATTTTCATGGTATCCTTATTGCCAATAGTCAACAAATCAAGTAAAATAGACATATCGAATCTATAACCATGTGAGGTTTTGCCTTGATGAACTTTGGTGCATATTTAAGAGCATTACGTGAAGAAAAGAAGCTGTCAGTAAACCAATTAGCGATGTATTCTGAGGTCAGCGCTGCCGGTATTTCTCGTATTGAAAACGGGAAACGCGGCGTTCCGAAACCTCCTACGATTAAAAAGCTAGCTGGTGCGTTAAAGGTACCTTATGAAGACATGATGCAGGCTGCGGGCTATATTGAGGAAGTCTCTCCTGTCCATCAGATCAAGGAAGAGGATTTGGCTTTATCCAAAATAAAGGAAGCTGCAGCGAAATATGAACTTGATGATCTCGAAATATTTGATGGTGACATATGGTCGACCCTTTCGAAAAAAGAAATAGAGGACCTCAACCGCTATTTGTTATTTATGTTAAACAGCCGATCATCCTCATAAATGTTTTCATCATTGACAAGCTTTTTACGCCGATTTATGACAGATTTACGGTATAATGGGTTCAGATTGGAGTGAAGGAAGATGAATCAATCTGACATGTGCCCGCGGTTTGAAAAAGCAGTTGAGTTATTGAGCAAACGTTGGGTGGCACTGATTGTTTTTCAGCTTCTCTCAGGTCAGCAGCGTTTTAGTGAAATTGAGGCAGCCCTGACAAATTTAAGCGGTAGAGTATTATCTGAGAGATTAAAAGAGCTGGAGGCAGCAGGTATTGTAAAACGGGAGGTTTTTGCTGAAACACCCGTGCGCATAGAGTATTCTTTAACAGATATGGGGCGTTCACTTGCACCCGTTTTTGAAGAAATTGCGAAGTGGTCCTCTGAATGGATCACGCTTGAATCATAAAAAACAAGCATGTGAACTGCCTGATCATCATAAAACAACCTCCCTTACAGATGTAAGGGAGGTTTTGTCTTTTCAACCGCTTAAGCAGATGTGATGTTTTTTTCAGCTAACGCTTTTCTTTCTTTTTTCTTGTTTGTCGGGCTTAAATAGCGTTCGAGCCAGCCCATGACAAGGTCAGCAATGATAGCCATGAGTGCCGTTGGGATCGCACCTGCTAAAATGATGGCTGTTCCGTTTGTGGCGTTTGATCCTCTGATGATGATATCACCAAGACCTCCCGCGCCCACAAATGTTCCAATCGCTGTAATACCGATGGCGATGACCAGTGCGGTTCTTAAACCTGCCATAATGACTGATAAAGCAAGCGGTAATTCAACCATTCTCAGCACTTGCCATTTCGTCATGCCCATCGCTTTACCTGATTCTAAATAGGCATGTTCAATGCTGACAATGCCTGTATACGTGTTTCGGATGATCGGCAGAAGCGAATATAAAAAGAGTGATAGAATGACTGTATTTGCGCCAAGACCTAATACAAGCATCAATACGGAAAGCATCGCTAATGCCGGTATCGTTTGAATGACGTTGGTAATGGCGAAGACCCAATTGCTCAGCTTGCGGTAATGCGCCACAAAGATGCCTACTGGAATCCCGACAATCGCCGCAAACAACACCCCATACGCCGACATGAGAAAATGCCGATAAAATTCTTCTAACACATATGACCCATTCTGCTGATAATACGTCCATAATTGCTGCAGTGTGTCCATCAGCCGTGACACCTCCCCATCTTACTCAAAGTAATTGTGTTTTTTTAGGAAATTCTTCGCAACGGTTGCTGGTTCTTGAAGCTCCCCGTCGACTTGATAGTTCAGCTCTTGCATTTGTTCTGTATCGATTTTTCCGATCAGCCTGTTGATCACCTTATCAAGCCCTGGATTTTCTTTTAAGACTTTCTCCGGGACTACTGGTGATGCATCATATGGCGGGAAGAACCGTTTATCATCTTTTAAAATTTTGAGGTTATAGGCTTTGATTCGTCCATCTGTTGAATAGGCAAGCACAATATCCATTTTTTCATTTTTTAATGCATCATAGACTAAACCAATTTGCATCGGATATGTGCTGCCAAATTTAATTCCGTATGTTTTCACAAACCCGTTATAGCCGTCGCCTTTCTTTTTAAGCCAAACGTTATCGACACCAAATCGGTAATTGTTCGCATTCTTTTTCAAATCAGAGACCGTTTCTAGCTTGTTTTCCTTCGCCATCTTCTGCGTCACGGCAAAGGCATACGTATTATCAAATCCATAAGAATCAAACCATTTGTAATCATAGCGTTTCTTAAATTCTTTTTGGACGATCTCCATCGCACGCTCCGGATCTTTTTCTGCATCCATTCCAAGCGTACTTGTTAAATCCGTGCCTGAATATCTTGTGGCAGAGATGTCGACGTCTCCGTTTTCCATTGCTTTCTGCTGTACAGTGTTGGAACCTAGATTTTTCACAATGGTCGTCTTTTTATCTGTGTAATGTTCGATCATATCGCCAACCATATAGGCCATAATTTCTGATTCGGTAAAGTTTTGTGCTCCAATTCGCAGCGTGCCCCCTGAGGAGCCGGCTAGTCCAGGAAGTGAACAGCCGCTTATCAATAGCAAGCATCCGGCAAGCAGTGCACTGATCCATTTTGTTTTTCGATTCTTCACATAAGCCAACTCCTTATGAAACTTCCTTCAATCCTTTTAAGCCTTCTGGTGTTACTTTTTTCTCCAGCTTCATTAATGATAGGTCGATGATGACTGCTAAAATCGTGACTGGGATCGCACCCGCAATAATAAATTCCGGCTGATACAGCTGAAGTCCAATCAAAATGTAGTCACCTAGACCGCCTCCACCGATAAAGGCTGCTAGTGTTGTCCAGCCAATCAAATAAATCGTTGACGTTCTGACACCTGCCATAATGACCGGTACAGCAAGCGGGAGTTCAACAAGACGAATTTGTTCCCATGTTGTCATCCCGATTCCTTTACCGGATTCAATCAAGTTTTTGTTCACACCCTGGACCCCGGCATACGTATTTCTTAAAATAGGTAAAACCGAATAGAAAAAGAGAGCAACGATCGCAGGTATTTTCCCAACCCCCAAAATAGGAATAAAAAAGGCAAGAATCGCTAAACTAGGGAGTGTTTGAAAGATATTCACGATACCGATGATAAAACCTGCGCCTCGTTTCATTCGTGTGAGAACCACACCTAAAGGAACGGCAACAAGAATACCGAGCACAACAGCAATTAAGGAAATATATAAATGCTCCCACATTTTTGTAAGGAGTTCCCCACCATTTTTCTCTAGAAAGTCGATGATTTGATCCATGTGTACACCTCCCTCAATTCATTTCAGTGACAGCCGCTGGCGTATCGTCTCCCCAAATGGAGTCGTACACAACATCTACAAGACTTGCACGTGTCACAATGCCTTTTAAGTGCCCTTCTGCATCCACAACCGGTACATATTTAATGCCGCGTATTAAGATTTTCCGGACAGTGTCTCTTAGAAGTGCGCCTTCTTGTACGGTATAGAACTCTGTATTTAAAATATCACCAACGAAAGCTGCTTTTCTGCGGTTCGCATCGATTGTTTCAATGTCGATATAGCCTTTTAGCACATGATGTTCATCTACTACAAGCAAGGAATCGACCCGCTTTTCTCTCATGATGTAGATGGCATCTGTTAATGTTTTTTCAACTGTAATGGTGACTGGTGACGTGTTCATCATTTGTTCTACACGTTCCATGTTCGGGTTCGATTGAAGCAGTCGTTCTTTGCCGATGAATTCTTCTACGAATTCATTGGCAGGGTTCCGCAGAATATCGTCAGGCGTACCTACTTGGACAATCTCTCCATCTTTTAAAATCACAATTCGATCAGCTAGTTTAATGGCTTCGTCCATGTCATGTGTGACGAATACGATGGTTTTATTTAACGTTTTTTGCAGTTTCTTAAATTCTTCCTGCAATGAATCTCGTGTGATTGGATCAAGTGCTCCGAATGGTTCATCCATGAGGATCAGAGGGGGTTCCGCTGCTAGTGCGCGAAGAACACCAATGCGCTGCTGCTGTCCTCCGCTGAGTTCATGAGGGTAGCGCTCTAAATATTCCGGTCCCATGTCGACAAGCTTCAGCAGTTCACGTGCCCGTTCTTTTCGTTTTTCTTCCGGCCATTTTAACAGCTTTGGAACAAGTGAAATGTTTTGTGCGATGGTCATATGGGGGAACAGTCCAATTTGCTGAATCACATAGCCAATTTCTCTTCTTAATTGAACTGGATCTTTTTTCATAATGTTTTCTCCCTCGATGAAGATGTTTCCTGAGGAAGGTTCGATGAGTCGGTTGATCATCTTCATGGTTGTTGTCTTGCCACAGCCACTCGGTCCAATAAAACAAATAAATTCTCCTTTTGCTATTTCTAAATCAATATTTTTGACAGCCTTTTTTCCGCCTTTATACGTCTTAGATACATTCTCTAGTTTCAGCAAATGAGACACCTCCATTAGTCGGATCAATATTTTCAGAAAATTTACACCTTATTTATTATAGTGCAAACTTTATAAAATAAAAAGTTTACGATGTGTTTGTATTGCATAACATTTATTTAAAATTTTCAGTTAACGGTCTGATAGATAGAGATATCTCCTTTTTCCTCCAAATTACGAGCAAATACTCAATATTTATTGTTTTCATCAACAAACAGGTATATGATATATTGTGTTACAAATTGTCAGTCGTGAAGGGATGAAGCGGGGAGTGGACAAGCTAGCGTTAGGCGCCATTCAAAAAGCACAGGATCATTATATTGAAAAAGCTGCCGAGAACATGAATGCCTTTGGTCTTTCTTCTACAGTAGGTAGAGTGCTTGGTATCATTCACATGAACCGTAAACCAATGACGCTTGGAGAGCTATCAGAGGCGACAGGCATGAGCAAAACGAGAATGAGTCAAGTCGTTCGAGAAATGCTCGATTTGAATATTGCGGAAAAGGTTTATGAAAAAGGAATACGTAAAGATCTATATGACGTTGAGCAAGATCAATACCAAACGTTTATTTCCTTGTTTGCAGCCAATTGGTCCCGAGTTGTCAGCAAAAACCGCAAAGCACATAAGAAAACGTGCAAGGAATTGCTGGAATTGCTGGAACAGGACGACCTGCCAGAAGAGACAGAGGATAAAATCAATCTCCTTCTTTCAGAAATTAAGGAAAGTCTTGATTACTATGATTGGATTAGCCGCTTAATTGAATTCTTTGAAAGTGAAGAAGTGTTTAAGCATGTGCCGAAACCTTAAAAAAAGCTGTTTTATTTTACATCAATGTAGAAAAAACAGCTTTTTTATATACACTTATGACATAAACATCGGAAACATCCCTTTTAAGCCCGCGCCAATCATTTCAACTGCCACTACAGCAAGAATTAATCCCATTAACCGCGTCACGACATTCATCTCTGTTTTCCCCATTTTCCGCATAATGAAACTTGAATAATGAAAGGCATAAAAGGTCATTGCCAGAACGATGACAATGCCGATTAAAATTGCAAACATGTGAAGCATCCCTTGACTTCCCGGGGTTAAGCTCATCACTGTAGCGATTGTACCGGGACCAGCGATGATCGGAATTGCCAGCGGCGTAACGGAGACATCCGCCTTTTCTTTGCTTTCTGCCTTTTCCTCAGAATGAGGATTTTGGACATGTGACTCCTTTGCATTCAGTAAATTGTAAGCGATACCAAAAATGAAAATACCTCCGGCGATACGGAGTGCATGAATATCGATCCCAAACAATTTGAAAATGAGCCTCCCTGCCAATAAAAAGGCAACCAAAATAATGAAAGAGACCACAATGGCTTTTTTGGCTGTTTGGGAGCGTTCTTTCTCTGTATACCCTTCAGTTAAGGTGATAAAAAGAGGCACGTTTCCAATGGGGTTTGATACAGCAAATAATGAGACCACGACATGAATCATAAAGGAAATCAACAGACACCCTCCTTTTTTCTTAGTGTCTGCCAATATGATGTGAATATTCCCTTGTGATGTTAAAACCTGTATATATTTAACCGATGATAATAAAGGTTTAAAGAAAGGGGAATGACACATGAAGAAAACGATCACCATCATCCTTTTATGTGCTGTGGTTTTAGGAGCAGCCGGCTGGATTGTTTGGCAGCAGCAGTCCATCAAAGCATCAGAGGAAAAACATCAGCAAGAAAGCAAAACGAACACTGAGCAGCTTTCGAAGTTAAAATCAAATCAAGCAGATATGAAGCATAAAAACGAAGATCAAAAAAAGAAACTGTCTATCATCACGAAAAAGCTCAAAAAAGAAAAGAAAGCCTATCAAAAAGAAGTCAAACAGCGTAAAGCGCTTGAGGCAAAAATCGCCCAGCTTCAAAAAGAGCTGACAGCAGCGAAAGCCACTGCTCAAGCGAATAAGCAGACTTCACAGACTCCAAGGAAAACAACTGTCAAAAAAGACCCAAATGTCACCCACAATCCGCCCTCACAATGGGTACAGGATCAATATGATTGGGGTGTGAAACAAGGATATATTAAAGAATAGAAAGGATGAAAAACATGATACAAATTCGGCCATTGTCATTGTCAGGTGATCAATCTGCCCCTATGGATCTTTTACTCTTAGCTGATCCTTCAAAGGAAAAGGTTCTTAACTATGTGCAATCCGGCTCTTGTTATGCCGCGTATCATGAACAGGACGTGATTGGTATCTATGTGCTTTTATCTCTGTCTCAGCAGACAGTCGAAATCATCAATGTCGCCGTGAAGGAATCATGGCAAGGAAAAGGAATTGGAAAGCAGCTGATCCGCCATGCCATTGCTGAAGCGAAAGCCGCCAGCTTTCACACGATTGAAATCGGCACAGGTAACTCGAGTATCCAGCAGCTCGCACTTTATCAGAAATGTGGCTTCCGTATGACATCTATTGACCACGATTTCTTTCTTAAGCATTATGATGAACCGATTTTTGAAAATGGCATTCAGTGTATGGATATGGTACGGCTCTCACTCACTTTGCAAGCAGACTGATGTTTTGTTCCGTCTGCTTTTTTTATGTTCTACGCTTTTTCACCACATGCTTCACATATTGAATAAAAAAATAGAGCACGGCGCCAGCTAAAAAGCAGACCACACATCCAAAGAGCGTCGCCTCTGAACTGAATTGATACTCTTCAATTTTCATGATATAAAATGGCATGCCAAACATTGTTGGACTTGATTCAACATGATTGACCTCTAGCAGCAGTAAAAAAACAGGGGTCATAAACACAGCAAATACATACAGCATCGCAAGTGTTAAACCGCTGGAAAACGAATGAAATACTTTAATCATCTCTTTCTCTCCTTCATCTCTTTTAAACTGGCTGTGATATTTTTCCCGTCTGGACAAGCTGGATGCAGCATCACCGTATTCAGTAAAGAAAAAAGCAGCAGCTGATGACTGACCGGATGCTTCCATATCATAAAAAGAACAATCGAACAAAGCACCGGAAAGAGCGGGCCTGCAAGTGCCACCATCATATTGAAGCTCGGCCGGACAAATTTCTCATGGACGACCGCCACATGCTTCCAATCAATCGTTACAAAAAAATCAAAGAGCGGCCTTTTTTCGATTTTGTTACACAGCAAGATCATCAGCATATGACCGAGTTCATGTATCAGCACAACCGCTAGGAAACTACACACAAGCTCTATCATCGCAAGACAGGCCTCTTTAACATGACCGCATATATACAGCTAAAAAATGCAAGTGAACCTAACAGATAGGCAGTGGCGATAAGATACACATCGGTTGAAAGCCATTTCACTAAAAGCATATCGATGAAGCTGAATACAGCAATCATCATCACGATGACAAACAGTTTATTAAACTCACTGATCTTCACGATAAATCCGGTACAGGACGCCATGGCAGTGATCAACAAAATGGACAAACTTGCAAGGACATGGCCTTCACTTTCAATGCCTATCACTATAGATGCAAGCCCAATAAACACAAAATATGTCAACAAATTAATAGCGTAATAAAATAAAATTCTCGACAATAAATAAGCGCCCTTTGATGTATTTAACATAAAAATAGCCCTTTGATTCATATGATATTCTCTGCCAATCATCAGCGGAAGCATGATCAATATTTCCTTTAACGCATACTGCACAATAAATGCATACAGCCATCCAGTTTCTACCGGTGTAAAAACAAAAGGCAGCCCCGCCGTCAAACAAACGAGAAATAGAAACAAAATGCCCTGTTCTTTAAAAATAGCTGAACGGCTGAAATAGACCAATTCCTGCCGCAGTTGCGTCAGAAAGGAAGATTGCGTTCTGATTTTCTTATAAGAAAACGACTTCACCTCTCTTTTCAGCTGCAAAAACATCCGATGGACATAAGAAGCCGCTAACCCCTTCAGCCATAGCCAGCCAGCGCTTAGGAGGATCACGAGAAATATGAGATAGATGAATGGCCATACGCGGATCATCTCCATTGCTTTTTGCAAAAGGAGAAATACCAATAGATTCAGCACCGCAAAGCCGATCGTTTGCAGCAGCAAATGCTCTTTTGTTTTTGATACGAAATAGCTCACAGCAATCCGCATCCCCATCCAAGAAGCAAGTGCAAGCAGCGACAATACCCAGCAAGTCATGCATACAACCGTTATCCAATACAGAGATGGCGTAACACCGCTGATCAAAAGGCCTAATACAATCGGTAAAAAAAGTAGTCCAACCACGAGGAAACAAAAGAGCATCGGAAAGAAATATACACAAAGGACAAATGGCACACTTTGTATCGCACTATTCAAAAAGTAGAATTGATATTCCTGACGCTTTAATTTATTTCGGGATAACACAATGCCTGCGCCTAAAAGTAAAAGCGTCATTTTCATCAGTTGGAGGTATAGAGCAGCCGGCTCGCTTTCTCCTGCCTGCATGAAAAAGCGCAGGCTGATAACGACGTATATCGCATACATGAGCAAGAAAAAAGCCGCTGCTGCGAGAAGCTCTATAGGGTACTTTTTTGCGAGCTGCTTAACTTTCGTTGTCAGCATCCCCCATTCTATTTTATGAAGAACGTGTCGTGTCCAGATCATTGAGTAACCTCTCCACCTGCATATAGTAATCTCGATTCACTTCTTTATAAATCTCTTCAAGTGCCTGATGAGGAAATGTCTGATTCGTTTCTTGGCGGGACATATCCAGCTTGACGTCACCATTTCTCAAGATCATGAGATGGTCATAAAGCGTATCACCAAAACTCAAATGATGGGTTGAAATGAGAATGCCAGCGCCTTGCTCTCTCAGCTTCATGAGCACCTTTTTTAAGATGATCATCATATCTGGATCAAGTCCGTTTGTTGGCTCATCGAACACATAATAATCACATGACCTGAGGAGCTGTGAAATAATCTGCGTTTTCTTTTGATTGCCATGAGACAGCTGAGCGATAGGCTGATCCATATACGAACCCAGCTCAAACAGATCAATGAACGTCTCTTCCCGTGTGACATCTTGCTCATTTGGCAGCTGAAGTAATTGAAAGTATTCCCTCGGCGATAAATAATCGAACAACGAATGGTCGTCAGGAATATAGGAAACATGTTTTTTCAACAAGGAGATATGTTCTGAGGATTGAAGGTTCAGCTGTTTACCATGTAAAGTGACGCACCCTATAAATGGCGTCAGCCCAAACATAGATTGGATCATCGTTGTCTTTCCCGCACCATTATGCCCCAAAAGCAGCAGCATCTGCCCTTTCTCTACATTCATTTGAATATTGCGGAGAGAGAATGTGCGGCTATATGTTTTTTCTTTTAATTGTAATGTCAGCATCATATCCCTCCGTTTGATTCAGATAGAACAGATGACCTTGCATCTGTTCTCATCCCTGCTTAAAAACCGCACTGGATTTTAACGTACATGCCTAGTAATTTGAACTCTCCTAAGAATTTCGAGCCCTGTCCAAAGGTCTTGCATGCCCAAATCAATGCTCCAAGTGAAATAATGCCCAATATAGCGGCAAGGACATAAATCCAAAATGCGTTTTTCTGTACATTCTTAGAAGTTAGAATTCGTTGCTTCCTTTCATCATATGCCGCCAATAGGTGAAGGACATACATATACACACCTACTGGAAAACGAAGGCTAAAAGGATTCAGCATCTCATCACCCCCTAATATATGTAAAATGATACCACCCCCTTACAGAAAGCATAAGTTCATTTCAGATCATATTTTTAGACGAATTTTCATGATTTAGTGCTTATAAATGGAGGGGGGTTTGACTTCTTCTCTAACTGAAGGAGGAGGTTTTACAGAAATAGGATAAGTCAAATGAATTAGCTAGCGGATTTCGCTCAACAAAAAAACGCTGCGTCCCGCTCTCATGAAAGAGTGGAACGCAGCGCATAGCTGACATTATTTATTCAAGTTATAGAATGTTGCAATGCCATGATATTGTGCTGTTTCAGCCAATTGATCTTCGATGCGAAGTAATTGGTTGTATTTCGCCACACGGTCCGTACGAGACGGAGCACCTGTTTTGATTTGTCCAGCGTTTGTTGCAACTGCGATATCTGCAATTGTGCTGTCTTCTGTTTCACCAGAACGGTGAGAGATGACTGCTGTGTATCCTGCGCGTTTTGCCATTTCGATTGCATCAAATGTTTCAGTTAATGTACCGATTTGGTTTACTTTGATCAGGATTGAGTTACCAACGCCGTTTTTGATTCCTTCAGAAAGCTTCTTCGTATTTGTAACGAACAAGTCGTCTCCTACTAACTGAACCTTGCTGCCAAGGCGTTCAGTTAATAGTTTGTGACCTTCCCAGTCGTTTTCATCAAGGCCGTCTTCGATAGAGATGATTGGGTATTTCGATACCATATCTTCATACCAGTCAACCATTTCAGCAGATGTTTTCACAACACCTTCGCCTGATAAATGATATTTACCGTCTTCTTTGTTGTAGAACTCAGAAGATGCAGCATCCATTGCAAGTTTCACTTCTTCACCTGGTTTGAAGCCAGCTTTTTCGATCGCTTCAACGATTGTTTGAAGTGCTTCTTCGTTAGAACCAAGGTTTGGAGCGAATCCACCTTCGTCACCTACAGCTGTGTTTAAGCCTTTTGCGCTTAAAACAGATTTCAGGCTATGGAAGATTTGAGCGCCCATGCGAAGTGCTTCACGGAAGTTTGGAGCACCTACAGGCATAATCATGAATTCTTGAATGTCTACGTTGTTATCCGCATGCTCTCCACCGTTGACGATGTTCATCATCGGTACTGGAAGCGTTTTGGAGTTGAATCCACCAAGGTATTGATAAAGTGGAATTTGTAAGAAATCAGCAGCCGCACGTGCTACAGCGATAGATACGCCAAGGATTGCGTTTGCACCTAATTTCCCTTTGTTTTCTGTTCCGTCAAGTTCGATTAACATTTTGTCGATCGCTACTTGTTCTGTTACATCAAAGCCTAAAAGCTCTGGTGCAATGATTTCGTTTACGTTGTTTACAGCTGTCAGAACACCTTTTCCAAGGTAACGGTCTTTGTCTCCGTCACGTAGTTCTACTGCTTCATATTCACCAGTAGAAGCACCACTTGGAACAAGCGCACGGCCAAAGCCGCCAGATTCTGTGTAAACTTCTACTTCAACTGTTGGGTTACCGCGAGAGTCTAATACTTCGCGTGCATATACGTCAACAATGTATGGCATTTTTAATTTCTCTCCTTTTGAATCAATTTGTTATTTTTGAATCAATGATGTTCCTGTCATCTCTTTTGGTTTTTCAAGACCGAGTAAGTCTAAAAGCGTTGGAGATAGATCGGCTAAAATGCCGCCTTCTCTAAGCGTCGCACCTTTTTTCGTCACGATGACTGGCACAGGATTCGTTGTATGTGCAGTATGTGGCTTTCCTTCTTCGGTAATTAGCACGTCTGCGTTACCGTGGTCTGCCGTGATGATGGCATGTCCGCCTTTTGCCAGGATTGCGTCGACTACAGCTCCTAAGCACTCATCTACTGCTTCAATAGCTTTGATTGTTGGCTCGAGCATACCTGAATGACCAACCATATCCGGGTTAGCAAAGTTCAGAATGATCGCATCATGCTTGTCAGCATTGATGTCTGCAACAAGTGCATCCTTTACCTCATAAGCGCTCATTTCCGGCTTGAGATCATAGGTTGCCACATCTGGTGAATTGATTAAGATGCGGTCTTCACCAGGAAATTCTTCTTCACGGCCACCGCTCATAAAGAACGTCACGTGAGGATATTTCTCTGTTTCAGCAATCCGCAGCTGTTTCAATCCGTTTTGAGCAAGCACTTCTCCTACTGTGTTATCCAAATTCACTGGTTTGAAGGCCACATAGCCGTCAACCGTTTCACTGAAGTGTGTGAAGCAAACGAAGTGTAAATTCTTCGGATGAGCTTCTCCGCGGTCAAACGAGCGGAAATCTGCATTTGTGAAAGTGTTCGAGATTTGGATGGCACGGTCTGGACGGAAGTTATAGAAAATCACAGAGTCGCCGTCGTTTACTTTGGCAACCGGCTCACCATTTTCTCTCGTAATGACAGATGGAATAACGAATTCATCGTAGATTCCATTTTCATAGGAGTCATCAACGACATCATAGATGTTTTGATAACTTGGGCCTTCACCATACGCCATCGCGCGGTACGCTTTCTCCACACGATCCCAGCGTTTGTCACGGTCCATTGAGTAATAGCGTCCAGAAAGTGTTGCCACTTCACCGACACCGATTTCTTTGATTTGTTCTTCCAGCTGTTTTAAGTACACTTTGGCTGTCTTCTGACCAACGTCACGTCCGTCCAAGAAGCCATGAATGTATACTTTTGTTAAGCCTTCTTTTTTCGCCAGCTTCAGCAGGGCAAAAAGATGCTGGATGTGACTGTGCACACCGCCGTCTGACAAGAGACCAAATAAATGAAGCGCCTTGTCATTCTCTTTTGCATAAGTCATTGCCTCTAGGAACGTTTCGTTTTTCTCAAATTCCCCATCACGAATGGCAACATTCACTCTTGTTAAGCTTTGATACACAATGCGTCCTGCACCGATGTTCAAATGCCCCACTTCAGAGTTCCCCATTTGACCTTCTGGGAGACCTACTGCCTCACCTGAAGCCGTTAAGGTTTGATGCGGAAATTCGTTCCAGTAGCGGTCAAAGTTCGGTTTTTTTGCTTGTGCGACAGCGTTACCGACTGTTTCGCCTCTTAAGCCGAACCCGTCTAAGATGATTAATGCTGCTGGTTTCTTACTCATATTGACCTTCCTCCAATAATTGAACGAAAGACTGAGGTTCTAAGCTTGCGCCGCCTACCAAAGCACCGTCAATATCGGATTCTGCCATATATTCTTTAATATTTGCAGGCTTCACGCTTCCGCCATATTGAATGCGAAGGCTGTCTGCCGCTTCTTGACCAAATTCGCTTGCAACGGTTTGGCGGATGTGTGCGCAAACATCGTTTGCATCTTTCGCTGTAGAAGATTTTCCTGTACCGATAGCCCAGATTGGCTCATAGGCAATCACAGATTCAGCCACTTGCTGCTTCGTTAAACCAGCTAGTGCTTTCTTCACTTGATCAGCGACAAGTTCATTTGTTTTGCCAGCTTCACGCTCTTCAAGCGTTTCACCTACACAAATAATTGGAACGATGCCATGCTTGAATGCAGCATGTGCTTTTTTGTTCACTGTTTCGTCTGTTTCTGCAAAGAATTCACGGCGCTCTGAATGCCCAATCACTGAATAGCCGATGCCTAGATCTTTTAGAGCAGCAGGGCTGATTTCACCAGTGAATGCACCATTTTCTTCAAAGTGCATGTTTTGTGCACCAATTTTAAGGTCTGTTCCGTTTGATAGGCTGTTTAGCTTTTCAAGGAAAAGAGCTGGCGCACAGACAATGGATTCCACTTTGTCAGGAGATGGAATAGATGACTTAACTTCTTCAACGAAGCTGACTGCTTCGCCAAGTGTTTTGTTCATTTTCCAGTTCCCAGCTATAATTGGTTTTCTCATGATTGACACTTCCTTATAGCAGTTTTGGTCTTATTTATCGTTTAATGCAGTAACACCAGGAAGTTCTTTGCCTTCCATAAATTCAAGTGAAGCGCCGCCGCCTGTAGAAATATGGCTCATCTGATCGGCAAGACCAAATTTCTCAACAGCTGCTGCTGAATCTCCACCGCCAATGACAGAATATGTATCTTTTGCTTCTGCCAGTGCTTCTGCGATTGCTTTTGTTCCTTTAGCGAATGCATCGATTTCAAATACACCCATTGGTCCGTTCCAGACAACAAGTTTGCTGTTTTTAATCACGTCAGCATACTTTTCTCTTGTCTCTGTTCCAATATCAAGTGCTTCTAGATCACTTGGAATTTCAGAGATTGGCACAATGCTTGTATTCGCATCATTTGAAAAGTCGTCGGCTACCAGAACATCTGTTGGAATCAGGAAGTTCACGCCTTTTTCTTTTGCACGGTCCATAAAGGATTTCGCTAAATCGACTTTGTCTTCTTCTAATAGAGATTTCCCTACCTCGTGACCAAGTGCTTTCACAAATGTGTAAGCAAGTCCGCCGCCGATGATGAGGTTGTCTACTTTATCAAGAAGACTTTCAATCACACCGATTTTATCCTTTACTTTTGCGCCGCCGATAATCGCTGTAAATGGGCGATCAGGATTTGAAATGGCTTTTCCTAACACCTCAAGCTCTTTTTGCATGAGGAAGCCCGAAACAGCCGGAAGATAAGCTGCAATTCCTGCTGTCGATGCATGTGCACGGTGTGCAGCACCGAACGCATCATTGACATACACATCGGCTAAATCAGCAAATGCTTTTGATAATTCAGGATCGTTCTTTTCTTCACCAGGATAGAAACGAACGTTTTCAAGCACTAGCACATCTCCTTCTTTTAAGTCAGAGATTTGCTTTTTCACGTTGTCGCCGTAAGCTTCATCTGCTTTTTTCACTTCTTTTCCAAGAAGCTCTTGCAGACGTTTTGCCACAGGTGTCAGACGCAGTTCTTCAGTAACTTGACCCTTCGGACGACCCAAATGACTAGCTAGCAGTACCTTTGCGCCTTGTCCTGTTAAATACTCAATCGTTGGTAATGCTGCGCGGATACGAGTATCATCCGTCACTTCTCCGTCCTTCATTGGAACGTTAAAATCTACGCGGCAGAACACAACTTTACCTTTTACGTCAATGTCTTTTACTGATTTCTTATTCATGCTCGTCAGGAGATCCTCCTTTATTCTGGTTTCCTTACGCATTGGACAAGACTCTCTTTATCCTTTTCCCATTTTGCCCTCATCAAAACGAGAAATCGTGCAGAACGGATAAAAACAGAGAAAAAGGGAAAGGGATGCTTCCCCTTCCCTTGTCCGTCTTCATTATATCGTGTCTCTAGGAAAGAACCAAGTGAGTTCCTTCAGTGTGAGAAATTAAAGACCTTGTTTTGCAATGTAAGCTGCAAGGTCAACAACGCGGTGAGAATATCCACTCTCGTTATCGTACCAAGAGATCACTTTCACCATGCTGCCTTCCATCACCATTGTAGAAAGAGCATCGATTGTTGAAGAGTTTGCATTACCATTGTAGTCACCAGATACTAATGGCTCTTCACTGTAGCCAAGGATTCCTTTAAGTTCTCCTTCAGCTGCTTCTTTAAGTGCTGCATTTACGTCTTCAGCTGTTACATCTTGGTTTAATTCAGCAACAAGGTCAACTAAAGAAACGTTAGGTGTTGGAACACGCATAGCGCCACCGTTTAATTTACCTTTAAGTTCAGGCAATACAAGTGAAACAGCTTTCGCAGCACCTGTAGAAGTTGGGATGATGTTTTCCGCAGCTGCACGAGCACGACGGTAGTCTTTGTGCGGAAGGTCAAGAATTTGCTGGTCATTTGTGTATGAGTGAACAGTTGTCATCATACCGCGTTTGATACCAAATTTATCGTTAAGTACTTTTGCAAATGGTGCTAAGCAGTTTGTAGTACATGATGCATTAGAAATGACATCGTGGCTAGCTGCATCGTATTTGTCTTCGTTTACACCCATAACGATTGTGATATCTTCTTCGTTAGCAGGAGCAGAGATGATGACTTTTTTAGCGCCAGCTTCTAAGTGTTTCGCAGCGTCTGCACGTTTTGTGAAGAATCCAGTAGATTCAACAACGATTTCTACGCCTTGTTTACCCCAGCTTAATTTCGCAGGGTCACGCTCAGCTGATACTTCGATTGTTTTACCGTTCACTACTAAGTTTGTACCGTCTACAGAAACCTCTGCATCTAGTTTTCCGTGAACAGAGTCATATTGTAAAAGGTGTGCAAGCATGTTAGCATCTGTTAGATCGTTAACCGCTACTACCTCAACTTCAGGATTATTTAATGCTGCACGAAATACGTTACGTCCAATACGTCCAAATCCGTTAATACCGACTTTTACTGCCATGATGTTTCCTCCTTTTATAGGTCACAATGTTTTATATTGAGGGATCAATTGACTCCCTTAATAACTCTTTTGCGGCTCCTTCGTCTGTGACGAGAACCGTTCGGCGTGGTTTTTTGAAATAAGCTTCAATCGCCCCCGCCTTTGATGATCCACCTGCAACAGCAATGATATGTGGAATGCTTTCTAGATCATCTAGCTGCATGCCGACGGAGTGCACTTTGTGTACGACCTCACCATCACGATTAAAGTAATAGCCAAAGGCTTCTGTCACTGCGTCATGCTCATCAATCTTTTTTAAATCTTCAGCTGGTGTATTTCGTCTCATCGCCATTGTTTTTGCTTCACCAATACCATGAATGAGCATCGTGGACGATTTAATCGTTTGAAGCACTTCTTTGACGGACGGCTCTTCAATAATGGAAGAGTATGCACCTTCTGACAGCTGTCCTGGAACAAACAGCAGTTTGTAAGTACCGGAAGCTTTTTCAGCCATGTGGGCACAAATGGTGTTTGCCTGATTTTTTACATTCTCCCCAAGACCGCCTCTCGCAGGGACAAACATCATATCGCGGTTTTTGGCATCAGGGGTCATCATTTCGGCAACGGCTTCCATCGTCGTTCCGCCAGTGACGGCGACGATATTATTTCCAGTAAACCTTTTTTTCATACATTGGACAGCAGCTCTTCCCATTTCTTGCTTCACCCACGGGGATTCGTCACTGTCACCAGAAACGATCATGACTTCTTCCAGGCCTAACTTTCTCTTTAATGTATTTTCCAAAAAAGTTAAACCTAAAACGTCCTTCATCATTCCTTCAAGCATTTCAAGCAAAGCGTGACCCTCACTCGTCAGCATCATGCCGCTCGTTTTGACATCCAGCAGATTTTGTTCTTTTAAAAACTGAACTTCAGCACGTAAGATACGCTCACTGAGACCAAGACTCGTCGCAAGACTTCTGCGGCCAATTGGTTCAGCTAATCTGATGTACTGCAAAATGTCGTAGCGTTTTTGCATAACGATGAGAAGATCTGGCAATAATTTTTTTTGAGCTTCCAATAAACGATTCATGGCTAACGACCCTTTCTTTTCACGTTGGACTAAAAACGTCCCACTGTGACAAAAAACGTCCCGCCACAGCCAAAAAAAATCAATCCCTGCTTTCTTTAATTATTTTAACAGGATAATCTTGCATTTTCAACTCTTAGAAACACATTTAGACAAAAAATAGACACATTTTCACCGATAACCTGCTTGTCATCAAGGTTCTTGCGATGATATTTCTTTTCAAAATATTTATTTCCTTTATATAGAATGAATATACGATTGAAAATGTGCATGCTGGTGATATCAGCATGCACATTTTTTTCAGGACCTGCTTATGTTTTTGTGATGGTTCCAAACTGTTTTACCTCTTCCTTCGGTTTGATTTTGAGATAATAAATAATGTAGCAGGCAGCCATGAACGGGATTCCGCAATAAAGGCCGATTCGCTGATCCTCGATAAAAAATAAGCTGATGAGGACGATGCCAAATGCGATAAAGCCTGCTAATGGAACAAATGGATAGAGCGGTGTTCGGAAGACGAGATCCTTTACATCTCCGCCCGCCTTTATGAATTGTTTTCTAAAGTAATACTGAGACAAGCAAATAGACATCCACACTACAACAAGGACCATACCAGAAATTGAAATGAGCCATACATACACCGTTTTTGGTGCTACAACACTTGTAAGCAGGGATAGTGCAGATACACCCATTGTCACCAATAATGCATTGATCGGAATTTTACGCTTGGACAGTTTTTTCGTAAAGTCGGGACCTTTCCCATCTTTCGAAAGCGCCCAGAGCATACGTGATGATGCATATAATCCAGAGTTTGCTACAGATAAGACGGCTGTGATGATGATAAAATTCATGATATCTGCAGCATATGGTATGCCGACCTTGTCCAGCACGACGACAAACGGGCTGTCGACAGTGCCTGCTGTCTGCCACGGAAGAAGAGCGGCCAGAACTGCAATGGATAAAACGAAGAAGACCATCGTTCTCCAAATAATATTTCGTATAGATCGCGGCAATGTTTTTTCAGGGCTTTCACTCTCTCCTGCTGCAATCCCTACAAGTTCTGTTCCTTGAAAGGAGAAATTGACCGTGACCATGGTTAATAAAATAGCAAAAACGCCGTTAGGAAATAGTCCGCCATGATCCGTCAAATGACGAAATAGAGGGGCTGGTTCTCCATCTTTCAGATGAATCATTCCGAAAATTGCGCCAATTCCAATGATAATAAATAATAGGATGGCAGCGACCTTAATGGCTGAAAACCAAAACTCGGTTTCAGCGAAGCTGCGAGCTGAGATGGCATTCACGGCAAATAAAATCACACTAAATGCAAGACACCACAGCCAAACAGGGATATCTGGGAACCACCTTTGGAGCAAAATGCCTGCTGACGTAAACTCCAGTCCAATTGTACATGCCCAGCTAAACCAATAAAGCCAGCCGATCATAAAGCCTGTGGACGGGCCTATATATTTGGTTGCATACTCTTGAAAGGAACCCGCTGTCGGCATCGCCACTGCTAATTCTCCAAGACAGAGCATCACCAAATACATTAACAATCCCCCAATAATAAAGGATAGAATGGCTCCCCCGGGTCCAGCCTGATGGATAATGAGTCCTGACCCAAGGAAAAGACCAGTACCAATGACGCCGCCTAAGGCAATCATAAAGAGATGCCTGCTTTTCATGGAACGTTCTAGTTCATTATGCTGTTCTTGCTTCAAATCCGTTTCCCCACTTTCACTCTTCTATTCATCATCCTTTGACAAAATTCGCTGTTCGTTGAAAGAGAAAGGGAGAAAGTGAAGGCTTCTCCCCCTTTGACATTTATGCTTGAAATAATGCTTCAATATGACCAATCGCCCAGTCTAAATCTTCTTTAGATATCGTGAGCGGCGGTGCAAAGCGGATGACGGTCTCATGGGTTTCCTTACATAACAGTCCTGCTTGTTTCAGCTTCTCGCAATAAGGTCTCGCAGCCTCTGTCAGCTCCATGCCGATAAATAATCCGCGGCCGCGCACTTCCTTGATAACAGGACTTTGAATGCGCGTGAGTTTGTCTTTTAAGTATTCGCCAAGCTCCATAGAACGCGCTGCAAGTTTTTCGTCGATTAAGACATCTAGTGCAGCCAGCGACACCGCACACGCAAGAGGATTGCCGCCGAAGGTAGAGCCGTGAGATCCAGGGTTAAACACACCTAATATATCGCGGTTTGCTACCACACACGAGATTGGGAATACACCGCCGCCTAAAGCTTTCCCAAGAATCAGCATATCTGGTTCAATATCTTCCCAGTCACATGCAAACATCTTGCCTGTTCGCGCTAATCCGACCTGAATTTCATCTGCAATGAACAGCACATGTTCCTTTTCACAAAGCGCTTTCGCTTCCTTCAAGAAGCCCTCTGGCGGCATGACAATTCCCGCTTCTCCTTGAATAGGCTCGACCAGAAAAGCCGCTGTTTGTGGTGTAATGGCTTCACGTAACGCTTCAATATCTCCGTAAGGAATCAGTTTGATGCCTGGAAGCATTGGACCGAAACCTCTTTGATATTCTGCTTCAGAAGAAAGGGAAACTGCCGTCATCGTTCTGCCATGGAAATTTCCGACGCACGCAATGATTTCTGCGCGATTGTCTTCGATTCCCTTGACGTCATAGCCCCAGCGTCGTGCTGCTTTTATAGCTGTTTCTACCGCCTCAGCTCCAGTATTCATCGGGAGTGCCATCTCTTTATTCGTCAGTTGACAAATTTTTTCATACCAAGGGCCAAGCTGATCATTGTGAAAAGCTCTTGAGGTCAGTGTCACACGGTCTGCCTGTTTTTTGAGCGCCTCAATAATGCGGGGATGGCGATGGCCTTGGTTCACTGCGGAATACGCACTCAGCATATCCATATATCGATTACCTTCAGGGTCTGTCACCCAAACTCCTTCAGCCTCTGAAATCACAATTGGCAGCGGATGATAGTTTGCCGCACCGTATTGTTCCGTTTGTTGAATCAATTCATTTGTCTGTGTCATCGTCTATTCCTCCTTCTATAAGCTAGCCTTTTTCAAATTAGGTTCATCTACACACATATGATATGCAAGGATCGTGCCAACTTTCTGCCTGCATCATGGCGATGATTGTACAGGTTATTTGTGCAAAATATTTTTGCACCAGCAAAATTTTTTAGAGGAAACCGCAAAATTTTTCATGTAAAATAGAGGTAACGTCTGGAGGTGGCGCAATGAAAGAAGATTCGTATACTGCAAAGCTGGAAAATGAGATTGATCTGTATAAGCAAATGCTCGATTTAATAGATGTCGGGGTTCATGCAATTGACGAGAATGGCAATACTGTTGTTTATAATAAAAAAATGATGGAAATTGAGTCTTTGAAACGCTCTGATGTTCTCCATAAAAATGTATTAGACCTCTTCGTCTTCCAAGACGAAATGCACAGTACGCTTGTCCAAGCGCTGCGAACTGGGAAACAAACCGTTCATGCAAAGCAGACGTATCATAATTACAATGGAAAAGAAATCACAACGATTAATCATACATACCCGCTCGTTCGAGATGGTCTCATCCAAGGAGCGGTTGAAATTTCGAATGATGTGACCAAGCTGGAACGGCTGATTCACCACAATATGAAGAAAAAAGGAAGCACACGCTTTACCTTTGATTCCATTATTGGACAAAGCCCTGCGTTTTTAGAGGTGATTGAGCATGCAAAACGAGCGACACGTACCTCTTCCTATGTGCTCATTGTAGGAGAAACAGGGACAGGAAAAGAATTATTTGCTCAAAGCATTCATAACGGCAGCAGCCGGTCATCTGAACCATTTATTACCCAGAATTGCGCGGCACTGCCTGATAATCTCATTGAAAGTCTGCTCTTTGGTACACAAAAAGGGGCTTTTACCGGCGCAACTGATCAGCCCGGTTTATTTGAACAGGCGCAGGGTGGTACACTTCTGCTTGATGAGATCAACTCATTAAATCCTGGTCTTCAAGCAAAACTGCTGCGCGTATTACAGGAGAAGCGGGTGAGAAGGTTAGGCAGCACAAAAGAAATCGCTGTTGATGTAAGAGTCATTGCCAATATGAATGAGGACCCTGTGGATGCTATCGCAGGCGGACGCATGCGCAAGGATTTATTTTATCGGCTAGGTATTGTCACCTTATTTATTCCGCCGCTTTCTGAGCGAAAAGAAGATATTCCTACGTTTGTCAGTCATTTTATTCAAAAATATAATGAGCTGTTTCAAATGGAGGTGAAGGCGGCTGACGAAGAGGTACTAGCCCTTTTTCAAGCGTATGATTGGCCGGGGAATGTACGGGAACTGGAGCATGTGATTGAAGCGGGGATGAATATGATGATGGATGAGGATTACTTAAGCATGCATCACCTTCCATATCATTTTAGATTTAAGCACGGGGAAGGTCGTCCTGCAGCGCAATTACAGACGAATCCTTTGCAGCATACCGCAGCAGCTGACACGTTTATTTATACAAGCCCAGAACATACGACTGATTTTCAAACCCAAATGGAACGATTCGAAAAACAATACATCGTCCATTACTTAGAAAAAATGGACGATAATATTTCACAGACTGCAAAGATATTGGGCATGAGCAGGCAAAGTCTGCAATATCGCATGAAGAAACTGCATATTTCTCGTTCATAATAGAGCTGTGCCCTCATTCGGCACAGCTTACTGTGGTTCTGACTGTCCTGCCGGTTCTTGACTCACATCACTCAGCAGTTTTTCTACATTTTTTAAATGCGTGAGCATCGCTCTTTCTGCTTCTTCTGGCTGTCTTGCCATAACAGCTTTGTAAATGTGTTCATGTTCTTTGTAAAGCTGCCGAATGGAGGCTTTCCTTGAAAACAAGACGACTTTTCTCGTTTCCCGCATTGTTTCTACCAGCAAGGTGGAGACCTGATTCATTAACGCCTTTAATAAATCATTCTTTGAGGCTTTGGCTAAAGCGAGATGGAAGGAGAGGTCTGCCTCTTCACCAATTTCTTTATTCGCTTCTGCGAGTTTCATTTGTTCGAGTGCCTCATGCAGCTGATGAAGGTCATCGTCCGTTCGCAAAAGCGCTGCCTTTTTGACAGCACCCGTCTCAATAATGGTTCTTAATTCAAGGAGCTGCGTGATATCATGCTGCTTCATCAAAAATGCAGGAGACAGACTAAATGTGAGCTGCTCAGGATCGAACTGCTTCACATACGTGCCTTCCCCTTGCTTCATATCTATTAATCCGATCGCTTTAAGAGCAGACAGTGCCTCTCTTACAGCGGAACGGCTGACTTGAAAGCTTTCTGAAAGCGCTTGAACCGAATCTAATTTTTCCCCTGGAAGAAGCTCACCTGTACGAATGGATTCAATTAATGCATCCGCAATTTCTTCATATATTTTTTTTGTTTTGATTTGTTTATATTTCAATTGGTCTCACCTCATCACTGTTGTCTATCCCTATCGGCTCATGCCCTATCTTATACTTTACCCCAAAATTTCCGATCACACGTCTCCCCTCTTTAATTTTCAAGAAATCTTCGGCTGCCTTGCTTCCAACAAAAAAGAAGCACGTGCCATGTTCTGGCAAGTACTTCTTTTTAATCGTAGCGCTTCCTCAGCGTTGAGGCTGGAAGATTCATTTGTTCGCGATATTTTGCAATGGTTCTGCGCGACACGCGGATGCCAAAGGTTTGCTGAAGCAGCGTCATGATTTGCTGATCTGAATACGGTTTTTTCTTATTTTCCGTTTGAATGAGCTCTGCAATGTGCGTTTTGACTGTGTAGCTGGACGCCTCTTCTAGCGAATGCCCTTCTAATTTTGCTTGGAAAAATTGTTTCATTTCCATGAGACCATAAGGGGTTTGCACCATTTTCCCTTTTACAGTACGGCTCACTGTGGACTCATGGACTTGCAGTATATCTGCGATCCGTTTCATGGTAAGCGGTTTCATTTTATGTTTCCCTGTTAGGAAAAAATCCGTCTGATGTGAGATAATCTCACGAACGACATGAGTCATCGTTTGCTTTCTTTGCTTCAGCGCTTGGGCAAGCCAATTGTACTGCTGCTCTTTTTCCTTTAAATACGTGTATGCTTCGTGCCTCTTTTGTTCTTGAATCATGGCGAAGTAGCCTTCATTCATTTCAACGTCTGGAAAAGCGCGCTGATTCAGCTCAAATGTAATGTGATCCTGCACCACAGTAATCGTCACATCAGGCTCGATATACACATGCTCTTCATCAAATGAGAAATGAAGGCCTGGTCTTGGTTCAAGCTGAGACACTTCATCTTGTACGGCTTGGAGTGTTTTCATTGAAACACCTGTTTTCGCCGCAATTTCCTTCCAAGCCTTTCTGGCAAAAAGAAAGAAATGCTCTTCGATGATCCGCTCGGCTTCATACCAGCGATCCTTTTTTCTTCTCAGCTGAAGAAGGATGCATTCCTGTAATGATCTTGCGCCAATCCCGGCAGGCTCTAGCGATTGCAGCTGATGAAGGACGGCTTCTACTTCTTCAGGTGGCACTTCTAAGACAGCTGCCATAGCGTCAATCGGTTCATTTAGGTAGCCATTGGAATCAATGGACTCAATCATAAAACGAAAGATTCTTTGATTCTTTTCACTTAAATTCAAATCAATCGCCTGTTTTTTTAAAAACATTTGCAGGCTTTCTTTTTGATGCGTTCGATACGGCTCTGTCATTCGTTCTTGTGATTTTTTATGATAAACTGGTTGATAGCTGTCCGTGTCTTTCCGCTCAATCAGAGGGTTCTCAAGCGCTAACTGGTCAAGATACTCGCCGAGCTCTGCGCAATTCAGCTGCAGCAGCGTAATGGCCTGCCTGAGTTCTTGTGTGAGCACCTGCTTTAATACCTGTTCTTGTTGCAGTTTAAGGCTCATTGTCTCCCCTCCCTCTCATCATTTTACATGAAGATTGACGGACCGTATATACGAAATAGGAGTGATTTCTATGTCTGAACTTTTTTCCGTCCCATACTTTGTCGACAACTTGAAACAGCACATCGCCATGAACCAAAATGAAGACAAAGTTCATGCGATGAATGCCTATTACCGCTCAGTAGTGTCGACGCTTGTTCAAGACCAGCTGACCAAAAATGCGGTTGTATTGAGACGAATTCAGCATCTTGATGAAGCCTATCAAAAGGTGAAAAAAGAAAGCGAATGAACGAAAAGAACACCCTTTGTCAAGATGGCAAAGGGTGTTTATCATATGCGGAAAGCTTCTGATCCAGCCGCGATTTATACATCATCAAAAAACCTGACCGCCCTACAGTATAGATGATAAAGGCAAACCATAGACCATGATTGTGCCAAATGGGCGTGACCGCGGTTTGAACTACGATAAACAAAATCATTGCAAACAGCATCGAATTTCTAACAGGGACAATTTCTGTCGCACCTGTAAATACGCCGTAAATGACCAAACCGAAACAAGCCGCAAACGGATAAAGAACAAGCCAGTCTGCATAGCGTAATGTCACGTCAAGCAGCTGAGGGAGACTTGTAAACAAGCTCAATATCGGTTCTTTTAATAGAAAATAAACCGCCGCAATGACACATGCCATAACAAGTGCCCACTGCCTTGAAAGGGTTAAAGTTTTTTCATAAAGAGAACGGTCATTTGCACCAACTGACCGCCCAACAAGGATGCTGGACGCATTGGCAAAACCATCGAACAAATAAGCCATGATGTAGTGAATTTGAAATAAGATGGCATTGGCTGCCAGCAGCTCTGTACCAAAAGAAGCACCTTTTGCTGTAAACATGTTGATGACCACTAGCAAACAGATCGTGCGGATAAACAAATCTTTATTCACATGAAACATTTTCTGCACTGCCTGTGTATCCATGATTTTCTTAATGGAAGGCATCTGGAATCCGTTTGACGAATGCTTCATGATGATCCATGCCCCTAACACAAAAGCGGTTAGTTCAGATATCAAAGTCGCTGCCGCAACTCCTTTGACCGCAAACGAAAACACATGAACTAGCAGAAATGCAAGAGCCATATTCATGACATTGATCAAGATTTGTAAAGAAAGGGCTTCTTTCATTTTTGCCATCCCCATGAGCCAGCCCAATATGACATAATTCATTAAAGTAAATGGCGCTCCCCAAATGCGAATATGAAAATAGTCTGCGGCAAATTGACGGACATCAGCATCAGGAGAGATCACTAGAAAAGCAGATTGAATAATCGGCCATTGCAGGGCAATAAAACAAAGTCCGACGATGATGGCGACGAAAAAAGGTCTTAGAAAAGCAAGAATGCCCTGCTCCTCATTCTGCGCTCCGTTTGCCTGGGCGGCAAAAGCAGATGTACTTACCCGTAAAAAACCAAACAGCCAATATAATGTACTGAAAATGAGACTGCCGACCGCAACGCCTCCAATATAAGCGGGATTTGCGAGCTGACCGACAACCGCTGTATCAACAGCTCCAAGTAATGGAGTGGTCATCGTTGAAATTGTTAAAGGAATGGCCAAAGCTAAATACGCTCGATGGTTCACGATGCCACCTGCCTTTCATGAAAAATAGCCTCTTCTCAAAGAGGCGCAAATTGCCTGCAAAGGGCTAAAATGATCTTTATTTTAGCCCTTTGTCTTCCTTTCAGCGTGATAGAAAACCTTTGCAGTCTAGGAAGGACGAGCACCGGAGCGGAGCGAATTTGACATTCGTGAGCACCGGAGCGCAGAACTGACAAAGAATGCGAGGGTTTGTCTACACGCTGAGCCTCTTCTCAAAGAGGCGTTGTTAATAAACCTTTACCGAACCGGTCTGCCAATCGTTCGTGACAAAGGATGGTCTGCGAGCATTGCATCTCTCATTTTTCGCACCGCTTCCTCTTCTGATGAAAAGAATTCTTCTTTTGATTGAAATTGGGCCACAAGCTCTCCTTGATCAAGAATCGCCAATTGATCACTTAAGTGATAGGCTGCTGTCATATCATGTGTAATAAATAAGTAAGCCACACCCAGCTCCTTCTTTAATTCTACTAATAAATCTAAAATGACAGCCTGTGTAACCATGTCTAAGCTGCTGACAGATTCATCAAGTACAATGAGCTTTGGCTGGAGCAATAAAGCTCTAGCGATGTTGATCCTTTGCAGCTGGCCGCCGCTGAATTGGTGCGGATATTTAGACAAATCCTTTTCAGCGAGCCCGACTCTTTCCAGCCAGTGAATCAATACATTTTTACGTTCCTTTCGGCTCATGGTTTCATAGTTTTCAAGCGGTTCAGATAAAATTTGTTCAACTGTCCATCTTGGATTTACCGCGGAATAGGAATCCTGAAACACTGCTTGCACATGCCGGCGAAAATGCTTACATGTTTTCTGATCTGCACGATAGACATCCTGACCTTCAAAAAGTACCTGTCCAGCTCTTGGTTTCTCTAAACCAAGTATGATACGGCCAAGTGTACTTTTCCCTGCGCCGCTTTGTCCCAGCAGCCCAAGACAGGTGCCTTCTTCAATATTCAAATTGACGCTTTTCAGGACGGGGGCTGCGCCTTTTTTTCTCATTAGAAACGACCGGCTGTTGTATGCATGACTGACTGCTTTTACTTCTAATAAATGCAAGGGCCTTCTCACCTCAAATCGGGCAAACAGCTGGGATGGATGGACGAGCTGCTAATAGTTTTTTTGTATAATCATGCTTTGGTTGTTCAAAAAGTTCAAGAACTCCTGCCTTTTCAACAATTTCTCCTTGTTTCATGACGACAACTTGATCTGCCATTTCAGCAATGACACCAAGATCGTGGGTAATGAGTAAAATGGCCGTTCCATAGTCATGACGAATTTGGTTCAGATGCTGAAGCACCCGTTTCTGATTGTGTACATCTAAAGCAGTTGTCGGCTCATCTGCAATGATGAGAGGCGGGTGCATACAGGCAGCCATGGCGATCATGATACGCTGCAGCATCCCTCCGCTTAATTCAAAGGGATACTTGTTGAACAGCTGGTCTGGCTGAGGCAGGTTCATTTTCGCTAACGCATCCATTGCCTGTGCTTGCGCCTGCCTTTTACTGACAGAAGTATGCCGGCGGATGGTTTCAACCAGCTGATGTCCGATTGTCCATACCGGCGTAAAACTGTTCATGGGATTTTGCATAATATACGAGATGTCTTTGCCGCGAATGGACCGCATATCCTTTTCACTTATACCGATCAATTCTCGTCCCTGTAATGTGATACTGCCAGTGACTTCAGTTGTTTTTCGATCAAGCATACGTAAGATCGACATACTTGTCACTGTTTTCCCGCAGCCGCTCTCACCAATTAATCCAAGGATTTGACCGCGCCCTACTTCAAACGATACTTCTTGAATAAGAGGGGTTGTCCCTTGAGGTGTTTTCGTATGCACATGCAGGTTCTCTATTTGTAAAATGGACTCTTGCACATTGATCATTCCTTTACACACGGCGTTTGATGCCATATTTCTCTGAAAGGGCTTCTCCTAGTAAATTAAACAGAATCACCACAGTCATGATCACAAGACCTGGGTACAGCATCAACTGAGGATACGTTTGAATATACGACTTCCCTTCATGAATCATTGCTCCCCATTCAGGCATAGGAGGCTGAACCCCTAATCCGAGGAAAGACATCGCAGAAATGTCCATAATCGCCCAGCCCATTTCGAGTGTTCCAATAACTGCTAATGGCGGCAGGACATTGGGAATCATATGCTTTCTCATGATATTCCAGTGCGAGGTCCCACTGATTTTTGCAGCTGCAATAAAGTTCTGTTCTTTTAAACTGAGCACCATCCCTCGGAAGACGCGGGCATAATACACCCATTGCACAAGCATCAAGGCTAGTACGACTTGAGAAAGTCCCGGACCGAAGATGCCGACTAATCCAAGGATCAGCACTAGGTTTGGAAATGCCATGACACCGTCACAGATTCTCATCAAAACATGATCAATCCAGCCGCCTTTGTATCCTGAAAACAGGCCGACAATTAAACCAATGAATAACGAAGAAAGAAAGATTAATAACGCACAGCCGAGCGAAACACGTGCACCATATAAAATACGAGATAAATTGCACCGCCCTAATTGATCTGTTCCAAGAGGATACTCCCACGAAGACCCCTTTAGCTTCATCGCTAGATTGACAGCTGCCGGATCATGTGGAGCGATCCATGGTGCACATATTGTCACAATCAGCAGGAGACCGAGCAGCAGGGCGCAGATCGAGATCATCTTTTGATGAGAGAAGAGATGTTTTACTTTTGTCGTCATTGCTGGCGGCCTTCCTTTCTAGAAATACGGGGGTCAATAATCAGCTGGAATAAGTCAACGATCAAGCTGCTCAAGATAAAAATACAGGCTGACATGAGGACATAAAATTGAATGACTGGCAGATCCCGGTTAAAGATCGATTCAATAAAAAAGCGGCCAAACCCTGGCCATGAGAAAACGGCCTCTACAATAATGGTTCCGGTTAACAGCTTGCCGAGGTTCACCCCAAGTCCGGTCAGCATCGGCGATATCGCAATTCTGAACACATGCTTGAACATGATCGATTGTTCCTTCAATCCTCTGATTCTCGCATATTGAACGAAAGGCTCTTGAAGCGCCTCACTCACACTTGACCGTAACAGCCTTGTATACGTAGCAATTAAAGGGACTGCCAGTGTGATGGACGGCAGAATGAGATGCTCCCATGTGCCAATCCCTTCAACTGGTAAGAGGTCAAGCTTCACTGAAAAAAAGAAGATGAGCAAATACCCCAAGACAAACGTCGGGATAGATGCTCCTAAGAAAGAAATAAGCCGGCTCACATGATCAACGGCACCATTTTTCCTCATGCCGCTGAAAAAGCCGAGTGGAATGCTGACACAAATAGCGATCAGTAGACTGGTAAGTGCCAATTGAATCGTCGCCGGTATTCGATAAATCACGTCATCAACGACAGGCTGATTCGACATATACGACCGGCCGAAATCAAGGTGAATGACTTTTTCAATGGTACGAAGATACTGCATATAAAATGGCTCATCTAAGCCGAATTCACTTCGTTTTTGCGCTAATATTTCATCCGTAGGCTGGATATGAGCCGCTGCTAAATATGCCTCAGCCGGGTCAACTGGCGAAAGGTGAATCATACCAGTTGTGAGCAGTGTGGCTAATAAAAATACAGGAATAATTGATAGCACTCGTTTGACGATATAGCGGCCCATTTCCTTACCTTCCTTCTGTTACTTCAGCTTAATGCCTGTGAAAGGATGTTCATCACGATTCGCAGGGAATTCAAAGTCCTTCACAGCTTTTTGATAAACGGCTGTCTTTTTAAAATAAGAGATTGGCACAATTGCCCCTTGATCCTGTAAAGAGGATAAGACGGACGAATACAGTGCTTTACGTTTCTTTTCATTTGTTGTTGATGGAATTTCCGTCATTTCTTTGATCAGCTTTTCCTTATTTGAGTAGGCTGAGATGGCTTCTTTGAATCCAAAACCATCTGATGAGAGAACGTTCATAAATGTATGCGGATCATACGGCGCTCCGTAATTACTAAAGAAGTTCATATCAAACTTATTGGCTTTAAACCGCTGAACCTGTGTAGCCAAATCCACACCCTCAAGTTTGACACCAACACCAACGGCTGCCCATTCTGCTTGCAGCGTCTCAGCCATTGCTTTTTGAATCGATTCTGCCGAGTCATACATCATGCTGAACTCAAGCTTTTTCCCATCTTTTTCTCGAACGGATTTTCCTTTTGGAAGTGTCCAGCCCGCTTCATCCAGCAATGCTTTGGCTTTGTCCACATCATATTTGAAAGACTTCACTTGAATGTTTGACGTATACGGCATGTTTGTCGGCAGGATGTGATCTGCTTCATCCTCTAAACCAGAGGTGACCCCTTCTACCATTGATTTTTTATTGAACGCATATTGAAGGGCGTGACGCACTTTCTCATCTGACAGCTGATCCACTTTTGTGTTCATGACAAGCTGTCTCGTTGCAACAGGCTCTGACATTTTCGTTTCATACTTGCCGCTTGCCTCTAGCTGTTTGTAAGAATCAAGGCTAATGGTTCCTTCTCCGTAAAGTAGATCCACATCTCCTTTTTCAAATGCCATGACTCTCGTTTCCGCATCTGGGATGACCTTTACCTTGATTTCTTTTACCTTTGGTTTTTCTCCCCAATAATGATCGTTTCGTTCGAAAATGGCATAGTCATCTTTTTTATATGTTTTTAAAACCCAAGGGCCTGTCCCGACTGGTTTTTCAATTCCTTTTGACGTATCTCCGTTTTTAGGGAAGCCTGCTTCACCTAAGAAACGAACTGGACGAACAACGGCTAATTCTTGCACAGTTGGATAATATGGTGCTGTTAATGTGATTTTAAATGTCTTTTGATCAACGGCTTCTGTCTTTTTGATTTTCTTAATGACACCTAACCAGCTATGTAAATCTTTATTTTTTAAAATCGTATCAAAGTTCTTTTTAACAATATCCGCATTAAATTCAGAGCCATCTGAGAATGTTACTCCGTCTCTTAAATGGAACGTATACACCTTGCCATCCTTTGAAACATCCCATGATTTCGCTAATTCTGGTTTCAGCTTTCCATTCTTTTGATAGCTCACCAACGGCTCATAAATCATTGATTGTGCAAACAATTGTGATGGGTTGTATACGTGTGGATTCATTTCACCAACATCTCTTGGCCACGCCATTGTGATCATGTCAGGGTGATCCTTATTTCCATCCGCTCCATTGCTTGTTTGAGAGCATCCTACTAATAAAAAGAGAATAAGCAGGAAGGGTAACACAGTATTTATTTTAATTTTCGGAAAATTATTCCAAATAGTCATAAGTTGTTCCTCCTAATTGATGCTGATAATCATTTTCATTTTAAGGAGGAAGAGAGCCCTTGTCAATATCATATTTGAAACGAAATGACAACGATCGTTCCTAATTAATCCATAAATTGAGAAATTTGATAGAAAGAGAGGCAGGCTGCTTACGAATGAGCAGCCTGTGAAGAGGTAAATGTTTTTTCTCGCAGCATGTCATGAAGTATATGGATGATACGCTCCTGTTCTGCATCTGTCATGCTCGTTCCAGACGGGAGACAAAGCCCCCTCTCAAATAACAGCTCGGATACAGGCGTCCCTTTTTCCGCAGTATAAAAAGGGCAATGACGAAAGAGCGGCTGCTGGTGTAGCGGCTTCCATACATGCCTTGCTTCGATTTGTTCTTTTTCTAAAGCAAGAATGATATCTGCTGGAGACAATTTTGTATCACGTTCAATGGTCAATGCCGTCAGCCAGCGGTTGGATTTCGTTTCTTGATATTCTGGCATCAAATGAAGACCCTCCGCTTCTGATAAAGCGTCCTGATAACGCTGGAAAATGCGGCGCTTTTGATCAACACGTTCGTCCAGCACTTCCATTTGAGCAATCCCGACACCTGCTAAGAGGTTGCTCATGCGATAGTTGTATCCCATCTCTTGATGCTCATAGTGCATGGCTTGTTCTCTTGCCTGTGACGCAAGAAAGCGGCATCGTTCAATCGCTGCTTCATCATCACTCACAAGCATTCCGCCCCCTGATGTTGTAATGATTTTATTTCCATTAAAAGAATAGATACCGAACCTGCCCATTGAGCCGCTTTTCCTTCCTTTATACAGCGAACCTAACGATTCAGCCGCATCCTCAATGACGGGTACATCATATGCTTCACACAGAGCCATGATCTCGTCCATTTTTGCACTTTGCCCATATAGATGGACGACAATGACCGCGCGAGGTTTTTTACCAAGACGTTTTGACTCAACAAAGGCTTTCTCTAAAGAGAGCGGACACATATTCCACGTCTCCCTTTCAGAATCAATAAAAACGGGCGACGCTTGTTCATATAAAATCGGATTTGCCGTTGCAACAAACGTGAGGGTGGAACAAAAGACAATGTCTTCTTTTTGTACACCTATCAGCTTTAAAGCAAGGTGAATCGCCGCTGTTCCTGAGGATAAAGCCGCGCCTGTCTTCACTCCTGCATAGTCCGCTACTGTCTGCTCAAATTCATTCACAAGCGGTCCAAGCGGCGCAATCCAGTTGCTCTTGAAGGCTTCCTCTATTTTGAGATACTCTTTTCCGCTCATATGCGGAGGAGATAAGTAAATTCGCTTCTTTTCTTTCATCACTTTCCACCTTCTTTCCGATCTTTGATTTCCATTGCAGGAATTCCTACCGCAACCTTCTGATCATGTATATCTCTTGTCACTGCTGCTCCAGCGCCAATGACCGTCCAGCTTCCAATCGTTGTACCCGGTATCACCACGGCACCTGCCCCAATATGTGCACCCTCCCGCACGGAAACACCGCCAGTCAGAACCGCGCCTGGTGACAGGTGCACAAACGATTCGAGTATGCAGTCATGCTCCACGATAGATCCTGTATTCATAATCGCATGCTCACCGATGGCTGCATCTGCTTGTACCACTGCCCTTGCCATCACGACAGTCCCCCTTCCAATGACAGCTGACGGACTTATGACCGCCTCTGGATGAATGAGTGTGGCGTACGCTGTGTTTTCAAATGAGAGGCGTTCCTTCATGAGCTGTCTGATCTCATTTTGTCCGATCGCAATCAGCCATTTCATATGTGGCATGGTCTTTCTCAGCTGCTCACTCATGTATATCGGTCCATACAAAATCCCGCTTTGAGTGACCTCCTCTTCAAATTGATCATCTAACACCGCACATAATGAGTAATCGGAATGTGCAGAAATGAGATCTTGGATGACTTTGCTATGTCCTCCAGCCCCAATTAAACCAATGGTTTGCTTCTTACATATCGGTTCCTTTGAATTTTTCAGCTGTGGCATGATCCGGCTGCTGCACCCCCTCTGTTTTCATGACTTTCAGCAAGGTCATCCATAGAATTTTCATATCGAGCCAAAACGATTGATGCTCGACATACCAAAGGTCATAGGTGAATTTCTCCTCCCAGGAAAGCGTGTTTCGGCCGTTCACCTGTGCCCATCCTGTTATGCCGGGCTTTACAAGATGACGCCTTGCTTGTTCCTCTGTATACATAGGCAAATACTCCATCAAAAGCGGTCTTGGCCCGACGAGACTGAGCTCTCCTTTGAGTACATTGACAAGCTGCGGCAATTCATCAAGACTAAGCTTTCGAATCAAGGCGCCGGTTTTTGTTAAACGCAGATGATCTGGCAGCAGCTCCCCATGTTCGTCGCGTTCATCGGTCATTGTCCGAAATTTATAGAGCATAAAAGGCCTGCCATACAGACCAGGCCGCTTCTGCCGAAACACCACAGGCGTTCCAATTTTCCATCTAATCAGTCCATAGATGAGAAGAAAAAGAAGACTGCCTGCGATGAGCAGCGTCAATGCCACCATCACATCGATCATTCTTTTCATCATTGCATCTCCTTTTCATATTAGCGGGAGACCGCATGTTTTACCTTACGCATCAGCTGCATCCGCTCTCGTTTCGTTCCTGCAAACAGATACAAGTAGCCTATATAGAGAATGAAACAAAGCCCGCCAATACAAAACAGCTCCCACCATGAAGTCACGTTATATACCGCTTGAATTCCTGCGCAGACGCCCCAAATAAATAGCGCTCCTGCAAGCGGAACCAGCGTATGCTTGTAAAAGATGGTGCGTTTCTGATTCGTGATGCTAGCCGTATAAAATGGCAGAAACACAATATTTTTGATCAATAAAACCATTGCCCCCGCGGATGCAATGCCATATAAACCGAGCTGCAGCATATGAGTCAATCCATAGGCAAAAAGCACATTAGACACACCTAATATAAGGGTGACAACCGCAGGAACTTTAAAACGATTAAACACGGTTGGCACATATGTGAGCGGTAAAAACATCAAGGTCAAACATAAATAAGCCGCATGAATCATGAGAAGCCATTTCAGCTCCTCAAAAGCAGGGCCAAGCCATAGAAGCATGAGCGGACCAGCGAGACCTCCTAAAAGCGCGGCTGGGAACGCAACAAATAAGCCGCTCCACTTAATAGCGTTTGCAGCATATTGAATGAGCCCCTCTTTGTCCTGATTCGAATAAAATTTCGTGATTGTTGGTGCAAACACAACGGCCAGTGTCCCTGCCAGTGTGCGTAATAATAATGGAAACTGTAAAATCGCCGCATATTTGCCTGTCGCTTCAGCTCCAATGAGCAAGTTGGTCATCAATAAATCAATTTGTAAAAACAACAAAATCCCCATTTGCTCAAATGAATGCCAGACCCCTGATCGAACAAGAGTGAGACTAGACGATAATGAGACATGCCGCCACTTAAACGAAAACCAAGGGATGAGTTTCTTAAAATAATAGATACCGATTCCCATAGCCGCTAAGCTTCCAATGACGGCCGCAAGTGGAATATGCCAAATGGCTGGTGTCGTCCATGTAAACAGGATGACAATCATCAGTGCTCTCAGAAACATTTGAATTGCCTGTCCAACACTTGATACATAGAGCTTATTCGCATAAAACGGTGCAGCCCCAATGCCAGACATGACGAAATTGAGCATAAATAAAAGACCCCCTAAAATAAAGGCGGTCTGTGTGTCTTTTGCGAGATGAACGGGCACATGAAGCCACTCAACCAGCTGATGAGATATGAAAAGACAAAGCAAAAAGAGACTGATAGATAGTAAAAACGAACTGACGAAATAGGAAGCGAGATAGCGCTGCGCCTTCTCCATCTCTCCTTTATGAGCCGCCACAGAAAAAAAACGCACAACAACCGCACTTAACGAAGCGGTAATGACCGATAAATAGTTGATCATATTTTGCGTCAGATGGATTAAGCCGAATGCTTCCACTCCAAGCGTATGAACAATATAAGGTGTTAAACAAACAGACATGAGCATCATCAGGACAAATGTGATTAAGTTCGCACTGGCATTATAAAGAAACGCTCGATTCATTGTGCTTTCACGCAGCGTTTAAGAGCCCTCATCCAGCTTCCTCTCCCTTTTGACCACTTGTTTTCATCAGCTGATGAACGGCCTCTTTCACAGCGGTCTCATTTGGTTCTTTTAAAAGGGTCATAAACGGAAGGTGAGCCACCCACTCAAATCCCTCCATCACCTTATGATCAAACGACCTAAGGACAACACACGGTGTATGAGTGATCGCACAAAAGATCATGCCATGCAGACGATCTGTCACGACGACCTGTGCTTGTTTTAACTCCGTCCATAAAGCCGTTAACTCCTCCAAGCGAGTTGTTCGATCGACCCGTCTGCCAATTGTCGTTGTGATCAAACCGACTTGATCATATGTCTCTTGAATATACTGCTGCAGCTGCTGGCGCTCCTCCTTTGTGAGATATGCTTCTTGATCCTCACGCAGACAAAGCAGAACCCCTTCACGTGTTTCATCCTTTGATGATTCGTCTAATGACAGCACCATATCAGGCTGTTTCCACACATCTTGATCAGGAAAATGCTGCTTCATCCATTCATAGGTTGTTTGATCTCTTGCCATGAGGAGCAGTCTTGGGTGCTGCTTATACGTGTGTATGGCGCGTCGTTCCTCCCTTTTCCCTTTCTTTGTTTCTGTAAAATGAACAGTGGCAGGCAGTTGAATCATGGGATAGGACTTGAAGGTCTTGATGATAAATTGTCTCGTCCATTCTTCGTACCGGTATAAATCCCCAATATTGCCCCCACCGATGATACAGACGATGTCATCTGGATGCCGGCTGCGCTTTAGCGGACGGGCGAGGCGATAGATCTCTTTCATGTCCACTTCTATGATGTCATAGGCTGGAAAGTGTTTCTTTAAAAAACAATAACTCGCATAGGCAATCGCATGATCCCCTAAATTATCATGTCCCGGCAGCAGCGTGAGAATGATTTTCTTCTGATGACTCAGCTCTGGCAGCCTTTGGCGGCTCAGTCTATACTCAAGCGGATATTTGACCTTTAAGAGCAGCCACTCTGCGGCGTTTGCCTTCAATTGCTGCAATGTCAATCCCATCACCCCTATTTCCTTGTCTGATATTCGATCCATTTTTGATAGCTTGATGCCGCAGCAGAAAGCGGATAAATCAATCGACACTTAGCAAGAAATAAAATCATACGCTTTCGAGCTGTGAGCTTCGATGGTTCCACTTGTTTGACAGCATGCTGGAAAGCATCGTGTGTCACCATTTCCCGCATGTGACCAAGCTTTTCCTGAATAGAGAGATCATTTTGGCTCTTCCATTCGTTGAGCATACAATGAAGCGTATGATTGACGATAAAAAAGTCTAATGCTTTCTCATACAGAGAGACGTCATCATACTCTTTTAAAAACGAGTGCTGTGCATGATAAAAGGTCAGTCCATGATGGAAATACTGCTTCTGATATCGCTGTACAATAGATGACAGATGAACCCTATAGTAATAAAGGGGCTCATGAACAAAATCGATGCTGCGTGATAAAGAAAAACAGCGCAGCGTCACATATTGATCTTCAATGTTTTCAAGCTCACCCCGCAGCGGAAATCGAATGTGGTGTTTTTCCATAAAGGTACGCCGATACAGCTTATTCCATGAGAATCCAGTCAAGTCTCCGTGTAATAATGCTTTGATTAAATCCGTTTTTTCGGCTGACCGCTTGTCTAACAGCGTCGTTGGTATCGTTCTCTTTGACTGTTCAAATTGAATCCAATACTCACTCACAACAAGATCTGCCCCGGTCATTTCGGCTTTTTCGTACATAGCTTCACAGTAATGAGGAGCGAGAATATCATCTGAATCCACAAAGGCGAGATACGTCCCTTTCGCTTCCTCGATGCCCCTGTTTCTCACAGCGCCTAACCCTTGATTGGATTGATGGATCACCCGGAAACGCTCATCACGCTCAGCAAATGCTTCAAGACATTCTCCGCTGCGGTCGGTCGATCCATCATTGATAAGAATGACTTCTATATCAGAAAAGCTTTGATCCGCAATTGATTGAAGACATTGCTCCACATATTGACTCGTATTGTAAACTGCGACCAATAGACTGATAGCTGGCATTAAAGCATGCCCCACCTTTCTTCAAATCTACTTTGTAAAAATCGTTCTATACGGCAAAACCGAAGAATCGAACGGCATCAGCATGATGCTGTACAGAATATAGCAAACAGCAATCCCTACATACATAAACACATTAGACCGCTGATCAAAAATACGTGTGAAATATGGCAGTAAAATGAGCTGATACAAACCAAAATAAATATGAAATCTTGCATAAATGATATCCTTCGTTGCAAGGATGCCAAACAAGAAACCAAGCAAACAAAAATTCACAATGTAATCACTCTCAGGTGTCAGCTCACGAAGTCGTTTCCGATAAAAGAAAGCGAGCAGAAGCGGCAAAATCAAGACACCGATTTTTGTCACATTCATTCCATTCGTATTCGTTGTGAGCCATTCCTCGTAATGACCATATGAACTTCCTTGCAGCATCACGACAAACACTGAGACAAAACGGTCATAAAGCGCGGTTAAGCCTAAGAAAATCAGGCATAAGAACAGCATCATCCAAGACCAAGCCTTTGTCCTCACAATAAAATAAACAGGAATCATGATGAGAGCCGATGAATGAAACAATGAACATACAAGGACGAGCGGAAAATACAATTTCCACTGACCATTGATCACCAACCGGATGGCATAAAAAAGAATCGCTGCCACCATATACTGACGCATGCCATTAAATGACGCATAATAATGAAAGGTCCCAAGAAAAAGCAACATACTCAGCTCAAATGGACGGCCATATTGAATAAGTGTCTTGATAATAAAAAAATAAGTAATGGCTCCGACTGAGATATACATGATTTGCGGATCATGAGACAGTTGATTAAGCATCCATAAAATAAACGTAAACCCCGGATCCGTTGCGGCTTTATCCACACCGAATCCGAATATATGCCAAGGCCTTTCATAGTTGATGGAGAACTCATACATCTGTCCATATGTGACAAAATCGGTTCCTACTTTGTACCGAATCCCAGAGACAATACAAAGAAACAAAAACGGAAAAAACACAAGAAGCTTGTTAGGCCGCCATCCGCTTTGAATGGTATCATCACGTCTGCCGTAAAATGCGGCAAAGCTCGACCATAAATAGACCATGATCATGTTCACCAAATAAACCGCCATCTGCCATTCCTTCCTTACAGTCCATATAGATTCATCACACGTGTAATATTCTGTTTCACATCAAATCCTCTTTGTTCAAGCTGTGAGGTAATGGTCTCTTGAAGAGGAGGTTCTGCATGATATGCTTCAAGCACCGCCTTCATCCATTCATGCGCGGAATCTCCCAGCGACATCCTTTTCACAAGCCCGCAGCCTAAATCTACTTCCTCTGTAATATGATCTGAAATCACACAAGGCAGCCCAGACGCCTGTGCTTCCACTAATACAAGCGGAAGACCTTCAAACAAAGAAGGCATCACAAAAACGTCAAATGCTTTCATATACTGCGGAACGTCTGATACGACGCCTGTAAAGACAATGTCCTCCATCAAGCCAGCCTTCTCCGCATACGATTCGACTACTTGCTTCAGCGGTCCATCCCCTACGAGGACAAGCTGAAATGAAACGCCTTGCTTCTTTAAGGTCTGTGCCAGCTCCATAAAAAAAACATGATTTTTTTGCTCATGGAACCGCCCAATATGACCGATGACCATGTTTTTTCCGTGAAGATGGAACTGCTTTTTCATCTCTGCCTTTTCGTCTGGATCAGGCTGAAAAAAAAGGGATAAATCAATCCCATTTGGTAGCACCTCAACTTGCCCATTCTGCATTTTTTTCTGTCCAAATAAAAAGACTCCGGCATCCTCGCCGCATGCAACAAGCTGTGTAGAGAATGCAAAGATCAGCTGACGAAACCCTTTGAGCATCATATGATCCAGCCAGTTTGGCGACTGCTTCCACGCTGTATTATGGGAATGGCAAATGCGAACCTTCACACCCGCTATTTTTGCAGCAAGTGCGGAGAAGCCTGTCTGAAAATCCGTATGTGCATGCACTGCCTGATAGGGTCCTGTTTGCCTAATTGTCTTTGTCAATGTTTTCACAAAAGCAACCGGAGAGGACGCCCCAATACTCGGGACATAAAAGATGCGTCCCCCAAGCTCGCGAATTTCCTCATCATAATCACAGACGTCCTGCCGGTGGGTAATGAAATCAAATTGAAGGACATTCCTGTTGAGTGCACGATAGATGTTCATAATCATCGTTTCAGCACCGCCGCGGTTCATCCCGCCCACAATATGAAGCACGCGCTTTGGCTTACTCATCCCGAACAGCCCTCCTCTTCAGCATAGACGACGCCAGCTTCCGGCGATGATAAAGCTTCATGACCTTCGGTGACAAGCAGGCACGGACCACCGGCTTTAGAGCAAATAAATAGTCAAGCGGCGATAGCTTTAATAGCCAGCATGCTTTCAAAACGAGCCAGGCATTATCCATCGAATATCGAAACTTTCGCCGTTGAAAGGCCGCTTCATCCTCTCTCACAAAATATAACGGCTCTTGTAAATTAAAGCCTTTCCTCCCAGCAGCAAAAAAGCGGATCCAAAGATCGATATCTTCCATCCGCCTCGTTGTTTTCACAGAGCGATATCCATTTAAAGCTTTGTAAGCAGAAGCCCTCATCATAATGGTCCCATGACAAAAAGGAGTCCCTCTTGCCATCACCTTCCGATCAGGCTCTGAAACAAGTGCCCGCACACCCCTTGTTCCCGTTTCATCAAAAACCGTCATCGCCGTACCGACCACATCGTATTCAGGATATGTATCGAGGAAATGAACCTGTTTTTCTAAACGAACAGGCACCGATAGATCATCGCCATCCTGCCTTGCAATCAACTCTCCCCTCGCTTCAGCCAGACAGCGATTGAGACTGGCAGCGAGCCTTTGATTTTGTTTATTACGGATCAGGCGAATTCTTTCAGGGTGTCGTTTTGTATAAGACAGCACTTTCTCATAAGTGCCATCTGTTGATGCGTCATCACATATGATGAGCTCCCAGTTTTCATATGTTTGATGAAGAATGGATTCAATACTTTCTTCTACTGTCTCTTGGCAATTGTAGACGCCCATGATAATTGACACCTTTGGTTTACGCATGCTGTATCACCTTCTCTGCTTGATCCATATAAATTGTATAAATTTCTTCCATTGCACTGACCGTCTGCTCCTGTGCAAATGCATGAGCGATAGAACGTCCCGCTTTTCCCATGAGGGGCAGCTGATCCTTTTTGTCATAGAGCTGCTGCAAATAATCAGCTAAACCATTCACATCCTGCGGTTTAACTAAAAAACCATTGACGCCATGTTTGACAAGCTCACAATGCCCTCTATTCTCCGTTGCAATGACGGGTTTTTCTGCCGACATCGCTTCAAGCAGGTTCATGCCGAGCCCTTCTCTCAAGCTGGTGGAAACACACACATCGCTCATATGCATCCATTCCTCCATTTGTTTGCAAAACCCAGCAAAGTGAACATGCTTTTCAAGCTGGAGCTGGCGGGTAAGCTTTTCGTAGTTTGGCCTCATTGTCCCTTCCCCAGCAAACACGATCTTTATATTTGGTATTTTCCTAGACAGCTGTGCACATGCTTTGATGAGCATCCCTTGATTTTTATTCGTATTTAATTCGCCAGCACACAGCACGATAAAATCTTCCGCAGAAAAGCCGTAGGCTGCGCGGAGACGCTGTTTCTCTTTTTCATCAACTGGTGCGAACCGTTTCATATCCACACCCATACCGGGCACATAATAAACAGATGTCCGCTCTTTTGATAGACGGTCTGCTCTTTTAAAATCCTCCCCATTAATGGTGATCAGTGCGTCTGTATAGCGGGCAAGAAATCTCTCAATTGGATAATAGAGCAGCCAGTTTTGAAGCGGCGCCCCCTGCCAAAAGTGAAAGCCATGTGCCGTGTAAAGAATCTTCGTTCCTTTTTTGCGCGCGCCTTTGGCTGCAAGCCTGCCAATGACACTTCCCATTGGTGTGTGGCAATGGATGAAATCATAGTGCTCTTTCGCTAACAGCTTCTTCAGTTCTACATACGCAAGCCGGTTGCGGACATGAAAAGGAGAGCGCTGAATCGGAATCGAGTGAGCTTGATTCACATGGGGCAGCTCCAGCTGGCCATTTGCCGCTGTATGCACTTCCCATCCTTTTTCCTGAAACCACCGGAAATATGGAAGATGAAAGGCCTTAAAGTGATAATCAACCGTTGCGCAAAACAAGACTTTTTTCTTCATTGGCAAGCGGCTCCTCCTCTCGTTTCATCTGTTCGGACAACATATCATGCGACTCAATGGCAGCAAATAATGCTTGTCTCATTTGCTCTTCACTCATCATGTCAAATTCATGTATAAAGCGGTTCAGCACATATGGGTCACCATCCAGCGCATGGCCGATATGAATTTTCGGGAAGATTTGTTCCTGTGCTTTTTCATGCTGGTTCAGTAGTTCTTCGTACATTTTCTCCCCAGGACGAATGCCTGTGAAAGTGATCGGAATCTGGTCTGTGGTGTAGCCTGAGAGGTGAATGAGGTTTTCTGCGAGGTCTACGATTTTCACTGGCTCCCCCATATCTAAAACAAAAATCTGTCTTCCTTCTGCCAGTGCACCTGCCTGAATCACAAGCCTTGATGCTTCTGGGATGGTCATAAAATATCTTGTCATGGCTGGGTGCGTGACTGTCACCGGCCCGCCTTGCTCGATTTGTTTCTTAAAAATAGGGATGACGCTCCCTCTGCTTCCAAGTACATTTCCAAATCGAACGGCGACAAATTTTGTTTCGCTGCTTGCCCCCATTTGCATAATCAGCATTTCAGCAAACCGCTTAGTGGCTCCCATCACATTGGCAGGGTTGACTGCTTTGTCAGATGAGATGAGGACGAATGTTTCAATGCGGTGCTCGTGTGCGGCTTCCGCGACATTTTTTGTGCCGATAATATTGTTTTTCACAGCTTCTTTCGGACTGATTTCCATGAGCGGAACATGCTTATGTGCCGCAGCATGATAAATCATATCCGGTTGAAACTGACCAACGATTTCACTCATTTTCTGTTTATCTTGAATATCCGCAATTTGTGGATAGAGTCTGATGCTGTCTCCATATAATTCTTTCAGCTCTAGTAAAATAGAATGAATGCTAAATTCTCCATGTCCCACAAGTACAATCGCTTGAGGAGCAAACACACAAATTTGACGGCAGATTTCTGACCCAATTGATCCGCCTGCCCCTGTGACCATGATCGTTTTTCCTTTTAAATGAGCAGATAGACGGCTCGTATCTAATTGAATCGGTTCTCTCCCTAGTAAATCCTCTGGCTGTACATCCCGTAATTGATTCAGCGCATGGGTTCCTTTTAAAATCTGCTCCATTTCCGGCATGATCTGTGTTTTGACTCCAGTCGCTACACATTCCTTATACAGCCCTTTTAAGGTGTGGCTGCTTTTAGATGGAATGGCAATGATGATCTTCTGAATATCCATCATCACGACAGCTGTTTGAATTTGTTCTTTTCCTCCTATGACAGGCAGACCCATAATTTCAAGCCTATGTTTCGTCTTGTCATCATCGATGAAGGCGACTGGCTCAATATGTACATCACTCGATTGCTGTAGCTGACGAACGAGCATGGTCCCCGCTGATCCGGCGCCAATGATTAATGCCCGCTCCTTTTCTGCCTGAAGCCGCTTTGCTCCGTCATGAAATAGCCTGGAAGCCATCCGAGAGGCACCGATGAATAAGATATGAAAAAGCCACACGATGAATAAAAACCGAAATGGCCATGTCTGCACGAAAAGGTACAGCATCGTCATCGAAAATAAAAAAGAACACACAAAGGTCTTCATTAAAGAAAATAACTCTCTTACTCCTGTATAAGCCCATACTTGCTTGTACACATGAAATATGCAGGCAAATAGATGGTGCCCAATGAGCAGACTGAGTGAAGAAATGGCGAGCATTTCAAATGTATAAACGGTTAAAGCCGCCTCTTGGACAAATTGAAAACCAAAAAAGACGGCAACTAAGATGAGATATGAATCTAGTGCTACGATGATTGATAATCTTTGGGCGTAAGTCAACGCTCCTCCCCCTTTTTAAAGCATCACTATTCTTACGTAACATGGGCATCAAACCCGTCCTCACATCCCACTACTGATGACGAGCATCTAAGGCACCGGTTGTGCCCACAGCAGGATCGAGTGCCTCCATTGTTAAAGATTAGGAGACATCACCTATCAATCTTTTTAATACATGTACAGCCTGCCCTTTTTCTCTTTCTTGCCATTTAGCATAGCTCCAAGCAGTTTACTTGTTGTTCCCTCTAATACTTCTTTTGATTTCTTCACAGCAGCAATCTTTGTTTTGCCGCTTAAGACAACGAGAATGCTCCCATCCGTCCGGTTCGCCAAGATCTTTGCATCTGCAACTGGCAGAAGCGGCGTGGAATCAACAATCACCATGTCATATTGCTGTTCAATCTCATAAAATAGCTGCTTCATCACAGAAGAGGAGAGCAGCTCAGCTGGATTCGGCGGAATGGTTCCGCTCGGAAGCAGCTCTAAATGCTCAATCGGTGTAGGTAAAATGGCTTCTTCCAAGCTGCAATTATTTAATAGCACATTCGTCAAACCGGTGTGATGACTCAGGTCAAAATATTCATGAACGGCCGGCTTTCGCAAATCAGCGTCCATGAGCAGCACCCGCTTGTTCTGCTGTGCAAAAACAGCTGCTAAGTTTGCAGCCGTAAATGATTTCCCTTCCTTCGGCAAGGAGGAGGTCACTAATATCGATTTCAGCCTTGTTTGGATCGATGTGAATTCGATGTTTGTTCGGATTGTACGGAATTGTTCCGCAATGACAGAGTGAGGATTTAATACAGAAATACAGGATAAATCTCTCTTTTCTCTTTTCTTCCTCTTAAAGATCAATGTTCTGTCCTCCCGTTATGACGGACTGCTTGTCTTTTTTGGCCCTCCTGTCTGCCTGCATCTGATAGACACTGCCTAGCGACGGCAATCCGATCTCTTCTCTTATTTGATGTGTTCGTTTTACAGTATCATCGAGTAAATTCATTAAGAAAATGAGTGTCATTCCCCCTAATAAAGAGGCGCCTAATGCCAGAACGATATGAACGAATTTCCTCGAATTCATCAGAATCGTGTTAGACAACTTGGCTTCAGACAAAACATTAATGCGATCCATATTCATTGTTTTTTTGATTTCTTCTTGCAGCACCTCTGTTGCCGTATTGGCAATGGCGACTGCCTTCGCGCGATCCTCATCTTGTACAGAAATATTGATGACCTCAGACTCATTTTCTGTACTTGTGGCAATTTTGTGTTTTAGTCCTTCTGCTGATTCTGTGAGATGGAGTGTTTCTTTTACTTTTTCAATGACGATTGGGCTTTTTAATAAAACTTGAAAGGTACGTGTATATTGAAGGTTCATCTGAATATCGTTTAAATCTGCTTGTGCGTCATTGCTGCGTTTATGAACAAGAATTTGAGTGGTTGCCTGATATACAGGAGTCGAGACATAGAACTGATAATAGGCCGAAATGCCCGTTACGATCAGGACAATCAGGATCAGAAGGGCCATTTTCTCTTTAATGACAGAAAACAGCTGCTTAAAACCTATATTCTCATTCATAGATACCTCCCGATTTCATCACAAAAAGGTTATATATGGTTTCTTTTTGTTAATGATTGGATTATAAAAGATAATACCCGCAAAGAAAAATGTCATAATAGGTCTTATAGTTCTTTTTAAAGAACGAAATCGTTCGTTTTCTTTTGTTTACTTCCTGATTCTTACGTTTTTGAATTTTATAAAGAACAATTTATTTCTTATAATGAACGAAAAGGTCGCAGAACTATTCGCCGGGGAGAAGGGAGATCATTGATCGAATGATAGGCAAGGTGATACGCATTTACCGAAAGAGAAAAGGATACTCGATTCAGCAGCTGGCTGAAGATGCCCATGTCTCTAAGTCATATTTAAGCAAAATTGAGCGTGGTGTCCACAGAAATCCATCTGTCCAGTTCTTAAAAAAGGTATCCTCTTCACTAGAGATTGATTTACAAGAGCTGTTTGATGCAGAGACGATGATGTTTCATTACGCTGAGGGTGGTGAACACGAATGGCGGGAGCATATCGTCAATGCCGTCCAAGCCGGCATGCCTAAAGAAGAGCTCTATCAGCTGCTCCAAACGTACCGAAAGGAGCAGGAAGAAAAGTCGTTACATGTCACCCATAGAAAGCTGACTGATTCAAATATAGCAGAGTGGAAGCGTCTAATGAGTGAAGCGAAGGCAATTGGCTTAAGCATTGAGGAAGTAAAAGCTTTCCTCAACAACATGGGAGAACGCCGGGCGTAAGCCTTTCAGGAAGAATGATTGCGGGGAGAGGCGTTTGCGCTTCGATGAAAAAGAGCCTTTGATTCATGAAAGGCTCTTTTTTCTCTTATTCTTCTTTTTTTGTTCGTGCTTTTTTCGTTATATCATTGTTTTTCCAATAGGCCCATAGTGATGTAATCCCCAGAAAGGCAAGTGTGATGAATTGCTGAACGCCTTCTTCATCAATAGGAATTGGGCTTTTTCCCGCAGCAGTTAGCGCACTGTTAACAAGCGCCAGTAAAAGCAGCACAAGCCTTGCAATTGTACCTGCACTAATTTTTTGAACCTCCAACTGTAACCCCTCCCTTTCCTCTTCTTACGGACGGTATTGCTCGTTCTCTCTCATATGTATGCAGCAGCCAAATGAATAGAAGAACGAATCAAAAAAAGAGACATCATTCCTATATGCGGAATGATGCCTGATTTCATTTGCTATTTATTTAGAAAACATCTCTTTTGCTTCATCCAATGCCATTTTATTGCCTAGAGCTGAGTAATCGAGCCAAGGCTGATCGGCAATCGGATAGACTTGGTTTTTCTTCACTGCTTTTAGACCCTTCCATATCGGAGTCTTTTCTAATTGCTTGAATGCCTGCTGCGCTTTATCATCACGGTTGACAACGACAAAGATAGCATCAGCATCATAATCAGGAAGAACCTCTTGAGAAATCACTTCAAATGGGCGCTTGCTGTCCAGCTTTTTCACACCATCGACAGGAGTCAGGCCTAAATCCTGATATAAAATAGGACCCATTGGGCGCTTCATGCTAAATACGCGAAGCTCCTTTGCCGTCACACGGATCGCCATGACTTTTCCGTTTCCAATCTTTTTCTTGATGAGCGATTTGACTTCTTTTGCTTCTTGATTGTAATTCTTAATATATTGATCCGCTTCTTTTTCTTTATTGACGTGTTTGGCGATTTTTTTCAAATGATCCCGCCATGTGCCATCATTTAAATTAAACACTTCTGTTTTGGCGATCTTCTTATATTTCGATAAGTCTTGTCCGGCTAATTCTTCATCAACATAAATAACATCTGGTTGTAACGCAAGCAGTGATTCCATATCTGGATCAGCTGCAATGCCGAGCTTCTTCGTCTGACTCAGCTGCTTTTTCGCATGTGGAAGGAAATCTTTTAAGTCTCCTCCTACAACAGAGCCCGCCGGTTTGATACCGAGTGCTAACAAGTCATTTGTTAAATGAATGGACAAGGAAGCAATCTTTGGTGTTCCATTCGTCTTTTCATTTGTTGTATTCTTTGTTTCCTGTTGTCCGCAAGCGGCAAGCAGCAAGAAACAGAGCGTTAATCCAAACACTAGTAGTTTTTTCATGATGAGTTCCTCTTTCATGTTTATTTCGTTTTAGTTAATAAATAGAGAAAATACGGGGCACCGATAAAGGCCACGACCACACCCGCCGGTATCGCATTTGGAGCAAAGATAGAACGTCCGATTGTATCGGCACTGACCAAAATCAACAAGCCAAGCAGCGCACTAACTGGTAAAAAATACTGATGCAATGACCCGACAAGCCGCCTGGCCAAATGCGGGGCCACGAGGCCTATAAAGCCAATACCGCCTGTCATCGAAACACTGGCACTCGCGAGGCCTACCGCTAAGGTCAAGAGGAGAAGACGTTTACGCTGAACACGAACACCTACACTTGAGGCGACAGCATCTCCTAATGTCAATGCATTGAGCGTGTTTGACTGCATCAGCGTGAGCGGCACAAGGCATACAATCCAAGGCAGAAGCGCCAGCACATGAATCCAGTCTCTCCCCCATACATTGCCCACAAGCCATCTTGAAGCAAACGTGTATGTATCTTCATCAAGCTTCAATGACAAATATAAGGTGAGTGCACTAAAACCCGCAGCAACCGCAATGCCAACTAAAATCAGACGGATAGGAACAAGGCCTTCATGCCGGTCATATGCAAGAAGTACGATGACCGCTGCCGCAAGCAGTCCGCCGCCAAACGTAAAGAGCGGAATAAGAAGAGACGGATTGCCTTCAAGTGCGTGAAAATATGTCACAAACACAATTAAGCCAAATGCTGCCCCTGCATTCAGTCCAATTATCCCAGGATCGGCCAGCGGGTTACGGGATAAGCTTTGCAAAATGCCGCCAGCAATGCCAAGACCAATACCAGCTAACATCGTCACCACGATTCGAGGCAGACGATAGTCAAACAGCACCGTTTCACTTTGGAAATCTCCAAAGCCAAATAGTGTCTTGACGACCATGACAGGGCTTAGTTTCAGCGTACCGGTATTTAAACTATACAGCACAACAGCCGCACTCAGGCAAAGCAAAACGACTGTCACGGCAAGAGCACGCTGTTTCTCTCTCATGACAGGTTCCTCCCTTCTTTTCTGGCAATGTATAAGAAGAAAGGAACACCAACAAGTGCCACCATCACGCCAATGGCAAGCTCTCTTGGCGGATTGACTGTACGGCTGGCAAGGTCTGCAAAGACAAGCAGCACTGCGCCTAATATCGCTGACATCGGAATAACAAAACGATAGTCTACACCAACAAGCTTTCGTGCAATATGCGGGATGACAAGACCGACAAACCCAATCGACCCGACTGCTGATACAGAAACCCCTGCTAATAACACAGCAGCGGTCATGCCTAGTATTCGCACTTGCCGGGTTTTCACCCCTAAATTCGCCGCTGTATCTTCACCGAGCGATAGTAAGGAAAGTGACCGGCCTAATAGCATTGCCCATACGATCACAATCAGAATAACCGGGGCGAGAATCGTCAGCTGCGGCCATTTCACACCAGCTACCCCGCCTGCATACCAAAAAGCCAAATCCTGACTCAGATCAAAATAAATCGCAATCCCAGAGCTGAGCGCATGAAGCAATGCGGCTACAACCGCTCCTGCTACAGTGAGACGCAGCGGTGTCAATACGCCGCCAGCCGCCCCAATCGCAAAGATCAGCAGCGTACTGAGCACAGCACCAATAAAGGAAAAAAACATCAGTGCCGAATAAGGCATTCCTGGGAAAAAAGCAAAACAGAGAGCGACCACAAACATCGCACCGCCATTAATACCTAAAATCCCCGCATCTGCCAGAGGATTTCTTGTGATGCCCTGCATAAGAGCACCCGCTACAGCAAACGCCGCTCCCACTAGAGCTGCCCCTAAAACACGAGGAAGTCTTAATTCATGGATGATCTGCTGCTCTGTGACATTTGACTGGTAGTCAAATACAGCTGTCCAAACCGTTTGCAGAGACAATGTTTTTGCACCGTATGACACAGCAAAAAACATGGCAGCTGCTAATCCAATAACGGCGACAAAAAATATCAAAAAGAACAGAATATGTGATGATCGTTTTTGTTGAGGTTTTCGCTTATCCTGCAAAATCGGTGTCATCCTTTTCTTCATTAAAAGTCAGTTTGAAAATGAGAATCATAATCAACAAAATTATAGCCGCCAGCCTCTAAAAAATCAATGTACACGCTATTTTTTAATTAAATGAAGGTATGTGCGGAGCAGAGAAAGGAGATTTCTTTTTGCCGCTCAGAACGGCCAATCATGTTTTCTCATATTTTAATAGGAAAATAGTTGACATTTTGCATGAATATCCACTAAAATTACAAAAGTGAGTCAAATATTATAAAAATATTACAAACAGATGTCAAACTAATAAAGAATGACCCGTCATGAGAGGAGATTTGAAAGTTGTGTCAGTAAAGGGAAAATGGAGTATCGTCCTATTTGCGCTTGCAGTCGTCATTGGAGCAGTTGCTTTCTTTCAAAATCAACAAGCAAGCGGTACAGAGAAGAAAAATGTAAAGCAAGATACGAACTATAAAAACGTGGAAATTGTCACTCTCGTAAATGACGGGAAATTTATGAGATATGCAGTCAACTATCCTCTTTTTCATCAAAAAGAGCTAGATGACAAGATTCAAAGCTATGCCAATTCAGCATTAGAGCATTTCAAAAAAACATTCAGTGAAGCAAAGGATATCGATGAACATAAACGCTATGAACTGAATATTGATTATGAAATGATACATTATGCGAAGCAGTCTGCTGCCATTCGCTTTACGACCTATACGTATACTGGCCAGCAAAATGGAACCACCAATCATCTCACGATTAACTATGATTTTCAGAAAAAAACCTTTCTTGACACAAAAGATTTATTTCTACCTAAAACCAATTATTTAAAGAAATTATCCTATATTACATATACGGAGCTTCGAAAGGATAAAACCTTATCTAAGGATCAGCCTCTCCTTCAGAAAGGAACAGCCCCTGATGCTCAAAACTTCAGTCAATTTGCCTTGAAAGACAAATATGTAGAATTTTATTTCCCAGCATCTCAAGTAGCCGCGGAGGATCTCGGTCCGCAAACACTCGCAATCAAAAAGACATTGCTGAAAGACATATTAAAGCCAGAATATATGGATAAAATCAAAAATAAAAATGAAATGAAAGAACCGAACCCAAAAAGAAAAGCCATCAAGCTTCCGCAAAAATCAAAGCTTGACCCGAATAAAAAAGCCATCGCACTCACATTTGATGATGGACCGAATCCAGCGACAACCTCAAAAATTTTAGATGCGCTGAAGGCAAATAAAGGACATGCCACCTTTTTCGTCTTAGGCAGCAGGGTGCAATATTATCCTGGAATGCTTGCCGACATTCTAAAAGGCGGGAATGAGATCGGAAACCATTCCTACAATCACCCTTTATTAACAAGACTGCCTTTAGAAGAAGCCGTGAAACAAGTGAAGGACACTCAGCAGCTGATTGAGAAAGCAAGCGGATATACACCTACGCACTTTAGACCGCCATATGGCGGTACAAATCAAGACATCAATCAGGCGATTGGGATGAAAGTCACTTTGTGGGATGTTGATCCTGAGGATTGGAAAATCCGCAACAGCCAGCAGATCACAAACCGCGTTCTCTCACATGCAGCAGATGGCAGAACAGTGTTAATGCACGATATTTATGAAAGCTCAGCTCAAGCAGCAGTAAAGATCATCCGTGAACTCACCAAACAAGGCTACCAGCTCGTCACAGTGAGTGAACTTGAACAATTAAAAAAAGAACGACATGAACAAACCCCTGTAGAGTAAACAGGGGTTTTCTTTTAGGACTCCAAAGACTTTTTTTGCTTCAATAATGCTTGAAATGTCTTTTCAAGCTCTTGCGACGGCTCAATACTTAAACGGCTGAGCACTTCAGACAGCTGCATATCAATTAATAGAAGCTCCTCTTCTCTATTTGTCACAGCTGGTTTTTCTTCCTTTTGTTTATATGCTTCATATGTGCCGTCAAATCCTTCAATACGTTCCTCATGAATATGGAAAATACGAGTGGCAACCTCCTCAATCAGCCTGCGATCGTGGGAAACAAACACAACGGTACCTGGATAATCCTTCAAGAGACCCTCAAGTGCTTCAACTGCGGCTAGATCTAAAAAGTTCGTCGGTTCATCCAGCATGAGAACATTGGCATCACTGACGAGTAAGGACGCAAGCATCGTTTTCACCCGTTCTCCCCCGCTTAATACGCCAACAGGCTTATGCACATCATCCCCTCTAAATCCTAGTCTCGCTAAAACCGTTCGAACCACTGACTCTTCTTGAACCGCCTCTTTCAGCGCATTTTGTAAAATCGATTCGTCTACCTTCAGTCCTGAAAGATCCTGACGGAAGTACGCTAGCTTGACAGCCTCTGAGCAAGTAACTCCGGAATGTCCATTCACTAACATTCGGAGAAATGTCGTTTTTCCGCTCCCGTTCTTTCCGATAATGGCAACCTTGTCTCCGCCCCTCACTTCCACATTCGCCTTCTTCCAAAGCACTTTATCGCCCGCCTTGCCATCTACATTTTCCACTCGCAAAATGGTACGGCTTGCTACTTCCTTCATCGTATGCTGAGTCATTTGGATCGGCTGAATGTCCTTTACCTTCTCAACCTTTTCTAATTTCTCCATCCTGGTTTCAATGGATTTGGCTGTTTTTTGCAGCTTTTTTTGCTTATTTGCATAGTATGGCTTTGCAATTTTAGGCCCTGAGGATTTCACCTTTTGGGAGGGCTTTGTTGCTTTGTCCGCCTTTTTCTTTTTCTTTTCCAGCGCATGCTCTAACTGTTTTTTCTTTTGTGTATAAGCTTCGTACGCTTCCACCTGCTGACGATGTGCCAGCTCTTTTTGCTGTGCAAAATGTGTGTAGTTGCCTTTGTAATGATGAAACTTCCCATGATCCAGCTCCCAAATCTCCGTACATATTGCATCTAAGAAAGCACGATCATGTGAAACAACAATAAGAGCACCTTGATAATGACGCAGCTTTTCTTCCAGCCACTCAATATGCTCCGTATCCAAATGAGTGGTCGGTTCATCTGCTAATAAAAGGGCAGACGGCCGACTTAATGCTCTTTCAATATAAGTCTGGGTCATTTCACCGCCACTCTGTCTGCCATCTCCTTGTTTCAATTGAGGAAGCAGTGTACAAGTCGCAGTGGCGGCCACCGTGCCGCTGTCTGGTGTTTCCTGCCCCGCCAGCACATGCAATAAAGTCGTTTTGCCGCTGCCATTTGTCCCTACAAGACCAATGCGATCACCTTGATGGATGACTAGTTCCTCAATATCAAATAACAAGCGATCTTTCCGAAATACCTTTAACTGATTGGCTTTTAATAACATCCAATCCTCTCCTTTCGTATCAGGAGACATGAAAAAGCCTCCCATTCTCAGAATAGGAGGCAAAATGGTGTACAAAAATAAGCAGATTGATCCAGTATGGTGTGCCGTTCATATTTGAACACACACATCCCACGTATCAATCACTTCATTTTTTGATTCCCAAGCTGTACCATCCTATTCCGAAGCTAAAAAATGAAAACGCAACAAACATGGCAAACCGATCGTTTGCTCACTGCCTTCGTTCGTTCATTTTGCTTACAAGTCATAGGATTAGTACTTCATTGCATTGGGTCACCCTTCCGTCGTTTGTTACGTATACGATAAAAGATTGGTTATTTTTTGTCAAGCTGAAATGGCATAAGTGAATCGATTAACTGGAGTGTAAATGGATGGGACACTTCAAACAGTTCGTCCTTTTTGCATTCTTCCACTAGGCTTCCTTCATGTAAAAATAGAAGGCTGTCACATAGATACACCGCTGCTTCTACATCATGAGTAATGAGAAGCATGGTCATGTCTAGCTCTTGTTTTAATGTCTCAAGCAGCTCCAATATTTGTACTTGAACAGAGACATCCAGTGAGCTCAAGACTTCATCTAGTATAAGAATGGCTGGATGCGTCGATATGGCTCGTGCGATGCACACTCGCTGGAGCTGACCACCGCTTAGCTGATGAGCATATTGATTCAGCACAGACGAAGGCAGTCTGACTTGCTCAAGTAATGACAAAACCTTCTGATCCAGATTCTGATTCTGCTTTAACAAACGCATCGGTTCTGCTATGATCTCTTTCACCGTAAAGGAAGGATGAACAGAAGATAGATAATCCTGAAAGACAACACTCATTTTCCCCCGGTTCATCCTTCGCCACTTGTCAGCTGACATGCCCTCAATCTGCACATCGCCTCTATCTAATTTTTCTAAACCGAGCAGTATACGTGCCAATGTACTTTTGCCACTGCCGCTCTCACCGACTAATCCGGCACATTGTCCTTTTTCGATTTGAAACGAAACATTTGATATGCGGTCTTTTGGTTTCTTTTGTTTTGAAAAAAGCCCTTTCTTCTCACCGTGTTTGACTAGATCGAAAGCTGTGATCAACATGGGAACGCCTCCACTCTCTTCTGCTGCCGCAGTGCTTCAGTAGGGGCAGATAATCGAAGCCTCGTCTCAAGTAAATGCTTTGTTTGGGGATGCTCGGGTGATGTGAACACTTCCTTGGCTGACCCATGCTCAAGCATTACTCCTTGGTGCATGACCATCAACTCATCGGCGATTGCCTGAACGACGCCTAAATCATGCGATATAACGATCAAGGTAACACCGGTTTCTTCCTTTAGCCTGTGTAATTGTCTGATGACTTCACGCCGATTGAAGGCATCAAGCGATGCAGTTGGCTCATCTGCAATGATCACGTCAGGAGAAAGCATCATCGTGATGCCAATCATCACACGCTGAAGCATCCCTCCAGACAGTTCATACGGATATTTTTTCATCAAATCATATGGATTTTTTAAATGGACACGTGCAAGCCCAGCCATAGCATGGGCTTTCCCTTCTTTTCCGCGTAAGCCCAAGTGCTGCTGAAATGTTTCCATCATTTGATGACCAATCGTTTCAATAGGGTTGAATGCATTCATGGCATCCTGTGAGATGAAACCTATTCGTTTCCCCCGCCATTGATGCGCTTCTTGATTTGTCAATGTTTTGCCGTCAAAAATGATCGTTCCTTTCACTTCTAGCGAAGGTGAGACAAGGTCAATTAACGCTTTTGCGACAGTTGATTTTCCACTGCCACTTTCTCCAATGACGGCTAAACAGCGTTGTTGGTGTAAAGAAAATGTGATATTCGTCACTATATTCCTTTGCTGCTGTGGATCATGTATGGACAGATTTTTTACGTCGATTAAAGGCAAATGGCCTCACCCCTTTCTTTCTGGTATGATGCATGGCAGGATTCACGGCATGCTGAAGGCTGTCTCCTAAAAAGTTCAACGCCATGACCACAAACAAGATGGCAAGTCCAGGGGCAAGCATATGGGCTGGATGTGTCACCATAACATTCTTCGCCTCGTTGAGCATCATGCCCCATTCTGGTGTAGGTGCACTCACACCTAACCCAAGAAAAGACAGTGCTGATATATTTAAGATTACCCAGCCCGCATCAAGTGTCGCAAAAACAGCAATTTCTCCTGAGATGCGAGGAAATAGATGTCTCCTCAATATGTAAAAGGGTGTGCCGCCAGATACCTTTGCAAACTGAACAGAAGGTTCATTCGCATATTGAAGGACAGACGAACGAATCATTCTTGTATACCAGGCCCATTTCGCTAGGACATTCGCCAAAATAATATTGAATAGTCCAGGTCCGAGTATTCCCACAACTGCAAGAATCATCACCTCTGCCGGAAAGGACAGCATGACATCACACAGCCTCATCAAAACTCCATCCACCTTTCCTCGAAAGAAGCCTGCCATGAGTCCAAGTGCGCTGCCAATGAGCATCGTGATACACATCGTCAGCATGGCCGCAAGCATTGTTGTCCGAATTCCATATAAAAGCCGAGACAATACACATCTCCCTAGATGATCCGTTCCGAGTGGATAAGTAAGACTGATACCGGCATATTTTTGAAGAATGTTCGTATTTGTTGGGTCATGTGGTGCTAACACTGGCGCAAACAGTCCAGCTAATGCGACAAGTACTAACAGCCAGATTGAAAGAATCGCCATACGGTCTTTTCTTAATTGATGCCACCCTATCATCGTTGTCAGACCTCCTTTCGCAACTGCGGATTCATGGTCATTTGCATCACATCAGCAATGAGGTTGCACATAACAAACAGGAACCCCATCACAAACAAATAGGCTTGAATAATGGGGAAATCAGCATGGAAAATAGCTGTTACACACAACCGGCCAACCCCTGGCCAAGCAAAAAGGTTCTCAATAATAACAGTTCCCGCAATGAGCTTTGGAATAGACATGCCAAGTGCTGTCACCGCTAATTGCAGGGCATGCCTCATGACCTTCAGTTGAACGGTTCGTTCCTTTAAACCACGTGCTCTTGCATAAAAAACAAAGGGCTCATGCTGAAATTTTAGAATTTGATTGCGTATCAGTCTCACATAGGTCGATAAGTAGCCAAATGATAATGTGACAGCTGGAAGAAGAATCGATTTGAACCCTTCCATTCCACTCGTATTGACCCAATTGAATTTGACTGAAAAAAGCCAAATCAACAAAATCCCCAGCCAAAAACTAGGCATTGAAGCGGCGATAAATACAAAGGCTCTCAATATCCGGTCCACCCAGGAATGAGCAGCATATGCACAAATCACCCCGAACAACAAACTGAGCACTATGATAAAAAAGAGCGCTGCTCCTGCAAGCTGCAATGTAGCTGGCAGCGCCTCCATGATAAGATCAAAAACCGGATCCTGTGTGACATAGCTCTTACCAAAATCACCTGTTAATCCATCTTTAAGCCATGTGGCATAGCGGATGAAAAACGGCTCGTCTAAGCCTAACTCCTGACGCATCGATTCAATCATTTCTTCTGTTGGAGTGACTTGATTCACTCGCAAAGCGACCTCAGCTGGATCACTTGCCCTCATCGTCAGCAGTACAAAAGCAAAGAAGGTGATGAAAATCATCAGCGGGAAAAGCATCAATATTCGTTTTAAGAGATAGCGAGTCATGTCTCTACCTCCGTTTTATGACGCAAAATACATACGGTCAAATGGGATTTCATACTGTGACACATGAAAACCTACGCCTTTCAGGCGCTTATTATAAACAGCCTTTGTCACAGAATAAGAGATTGGGATGTAGACATTTTCATCATGGATATACGTCAATATTTCTTGATACATTTGTTTCCGCTTTTGCTCATCTGGTTCTACTAATACTTCAGTAATCGTCTCATCCAGCCACTTTTTCTTTTTCAGTCCTAATTGGGCTTGATAATCAGCATGAGAAGCTACACGGAATGAAGAGACATAAGTTTGTGGATCATAAGGAAGTCCCCAAGACAGCGAGTACATCAGATCGAACTTCCCTGTTTTTTGGCGATCTAAAAATGCCTGTTTTTCTTCTCCTCTAATATCCAGCTTGATTCCTACCTGCTTGAAATCTTGTTGGATCGATTCACTGATCGTTCTTTCACCCGCATTATCGGAATTATAGTAAATAGCCACACTCAGCAGTTTGCCATTTTGATAGCGATAGCCATCTTCTTTCATCTTCCAGCCTGCCTCATCCAATATTGCCTCTGCTTTCTTCTTTTGATAAGTTTTCTTTTTCAATGGAATATTTGCGTAAGGGACAGAAGGGGCAAGCAATGTGTGTGCCACCTTTTCCGTTCCATTTAAAATGCCTTCTGTGATCATATCCTTTTGAATGGCGTATTGAAACGCTTCTCTTACTTTCGGATCTTTTGTGATTGGCTGGTTTGAATTAATGACAATCGATCTTGAACCAACAGGAGGGCTCACGGTTACACCATATTGACCTGCTTCTTTTAAAGCCTGGAATGAGTCTCCATCGATCATGTCACCATCTGCTCCAAATAAAAGATCTACCTCTCCTTTTTGGAGCGCAAGTAAGATGGTCTGGTGATCCGGCATGACTTTCCATTTCACGGTTAAAATTTTCGGCTTTTTCCCCCAATAGTGGTCATTCATTTCAAAAACAGCATATTGATTTTTCTTATGTTCCTTTAGAACATAAGGACCTGTACCTGCATAGCTTTTGACTCCTTTTGCAGTCGTTCCATCAATGAAGCTTTTTGGAGAAATAAAACGGAAAGGGCGTGTTAAGCCCAGCTCTTCTAACGTAGGATAATAAGGCTCTTTCAACGTGAGAACAAATGTATCGTCATCTAACGCCTTTGTGGATTTGATTTCGGATACGAGATTAAGCCAAGCGTTCTTTTCAATATTTTTGACGACAGCATCAATGTTCAATTTCACTGCCTTTGCATTAAAAGGCTCACCATCTGAAAAAGTCACACCTTTTCGAAGATGAAAGGTGTAGGTTTTTCCATCTTTTGAAATGTCCCAGCTTTTCGCTAAGGCAGGCTGAACGCCCTTCTCTGTATTGACGACAAGCGATTCAAACACCATATTTTGAGCAGCCATCTCTCCGCCGTATAGATGGGGATTAATGTCCCTGATATCTTTTGTACTTGCATACACGAGCTCATCTTCTTCTCTATCATTCATGCTGGAAGATGCTTTGTTTCCAGAGCATGAGGCCAATAAAAAACAAGCCATCACTGAAAACAGCATCAAGGTGTATGTCACATAGGGATGCTTTTTCTCATATTTCTTCTTTATGTAAACAGATTGATCACTCATATGTACTTCCTCCAATTCAACATTATCGTAATCATTACGATTATTAATCGAAATGATTACGAATTGAATATTAGCATACAGAAATGGGAAATACAACGTCTTTTCATAAAAAAACAGACTCATGATTGAGTCTGTTTCGCCTGCATGAATTGGTCGATCACCCTTAATGCTTTTTCTGTTCCACCTGCTGCTTGGAAGCTTTCTTCAATTTTCTCAATCCCCGCCCGGTACGTATCACTGCCTAAAACCGTCTCAACGGTCTCTCTTAGCTGCTCTGCTGTCAGATGATCTTTATCAAGTGCACAGGCAGCAGATAATTCGGTCAGTCTTTGTGCTACCATCGGCTGATCTTTGTCGACCGGAATGACGACCATCGGAACGTGGTAATGAATACCTTCATTGACACTGTTCATTCCGCCGTGCGTTACAAACACTTCTGTCAGTTCGAGCACCTCAAGTTGCGGCACATAAGGCTCGATCAGAAAATGAGCAGGCGCCTCTTTTAAGAGAGAACGATCTACTTTTTCACCTGTTGCGATGATTACTTTTCCGTCAAAGTCTGCGAAGGCATCTATACACATATTAAAAAATGCTTCTGTATCCCCAAGAACGGTACCCATGGAAATAAAAACGACTTTTTCTTGCTCAAGTGCTTCCAGCGGGAAATCATGCTGGTCGGCTCTTTTTAGAAAGCTCGGTCCAATGAAGACAAACGAATCGTTTAATGAATCAACAGACGGCTGGAAATATTCACTTGTATAGACGATATTCAGTTCTCCACGGTTTTTCATAAATTGCATCAAACGCGTTGGCTGAACGCCAAAACGCTCTTGTATTTTTTCTAACAGATGCTCGGCTTTCTCATCCTTTCTGTATAACGGTGTATCAAAATGCGCCTCTTGCAGCACAAAAGATGGGTTGGACCCAATGCTCGGAATGCGCAAGTAATCTCGAACAAGCTCCCCTGCCCCAAACATATCGAAGTAGACCAAATCAAATGAATGCTTATCGGAAAGTGTTTCCACTACCTCTAAAATATCATATGATGTCTGCAGCATGGCATGAAAGAACGGCTGCATGGAATCTAAATCTCCTTCTTCCACATGTAATGTCCGAATATAATCTGGATGTATATGTACGTGAGCGCCTAAGCGTTTGATTCGTTCCTCATAATGTACAGTTGTGACCGCATGCACTTCATCACCTCGATCCGCCCAAGCTTTAATCATTCCTAACATAGGGTTCACATGTCCTTCAGCTGGAAACGTAATCAATAAAATCTTCGCCACAAGAAATCCCTCCTCATTGTCAATTCCCTTCCATGTTAATCATATACAGCAAGCCAGCTCAACAAATACGCCTGAAAAGGGGAGAAATGAGTCTTATGTCCAGTATTTCATGGAGAGACATGAACATGATAAGATTGTTACAAAGCATATAATGCACTTCTCATACGAACATCCAACATAACCCTTTATTATTCATTTTTGAATAATTAGTATATTATTTATAGATTCATATTGGAGGGATATTTTGTGAAAGTCTTGGAGAAATACAGTTATTTAATCATCATTCTTTGTCTGGCGGCAATGATCGTGACAAACTTCACTGTGAATGACAATACAATAAAAAATACTGTATCCGTGATTGGATTTATCATTGTTCTTCTTACAATTATACCTGCGGCTATTTACAGGAAAGGCCAAAAAGGCAGGTAACCCCTTTATAGCAATAACCCCCATTCTTATGTTAAGAGTGGGGGTTATTTTATTATCCTCGGATAGATGTTGCTGTGTTGCAACAAGATCATTTTTTCACTTGCTTACCCTAGCTTTATTAGAAGAGAACGATCAATCCGATTGAACATACAAAAACCCCTCTTCTAAATGAAGAGGGGTTCATGAATGACCTTTATCATCGTAAACAAGGTCAAGTACGCGCTCGGAGGGATTCGAACCCCCGGCAGACGTGGTACCGGAAACCACCGCTCTATCCAACTGAGCTACGAGCGCACGATATGTTTTTTGAACGTCAGCATATCAAATTATAAGGGAAATGCTGCAAGAAAGCAATGATTAATCATTCATCATGATGATGTATTTTCTTACTTTGGATACATAAACTAATATGATGGTTTGAAGTGGAATGATTTTGGGGAAAATGGATAGGGGTATTTGAATTTAGGTCAGCGTTTTGTTTGACCTTTATTGACCAAAAATGTATCATTGAATTACATACTTACCTAAAAGGTGAAGGAGGAACATTATGAATTTAATACCTACAGTCATTGAGCAAACAAATCGTGGGGAAAGAGCTTACGACATTTATTCTCGTCTTTTAAAAGACCGTATTATCATGCTTGGTTCTGCGATCGATGACAATGTTGCCAACTCCATCGTGTCACAGCTACTTTTCTTAGAAGCTGAAGATCCAGAAAAAGATATTTCTATCTACATTAACAGCCCTGGCGGTTCAATCACAGCTGGTATGGCCATTTACGATACGATGCAATTTATTAAACCAAAGGTATCAACTATTTGTATTGGTATGGCTGCATCTATGGGTGCGTTCCTGCTTGCTGCTGGTGAAAAAGGTAAGCGTTATGCTCTTCCAAACAGTGAAGTCATGATTCACCAACCACTAGGCGGAGCCCAAGGTCAAGCAACAGAAATTGAAATTGCGGCAAAACGAATCCTTTCTTTACGCGATAAACTGAACCAAGTACTTGCTGAACGTACTGGTCAGCCAATTGAAGTCATTGAGCGCGATACAGATCGTGACAACTTCAAAACAGCGGAAGAAGCACTTCAATACGGACTCATTGACAAAGTCTTGACCCGTAATACAGAAGACCAAAAATAATGATCACAACACAAACCGTCTGTTCCTTGAACAGACGGTTTTTTGTCATTTAAACATACTTTAAGACAGCTCCGTCCATTTCTGCTGAAGAGACGGTGTTTGATAAGAAGCCATCTGCGTGATTAATTCCTCCGGTTCGCTCGAAGCATGTAACAATTGAAGGTGTGATTCATTTGAAAAGCCTTCCTGTACACTAAACTTCACCATGTCCATAAGCGGGTTGAAATAGTCATTCACTTGATACAATCCAATCGGCTTTTGATGGATACCGATTTGTGCCCAGCACAGCACCTCAAATAATTCTTCATATGTACCAAAGCCACCTGGCATCGCAATAAATCCATCGGCCAGCTCGCTCATTTTCGCTTTTCGTTCATGCATGCCTGTTACCTCAATTAACTCTGTCAGCTCTTGATGCACGACTTCTCCTCTAAAAAGCCCCTTAGGCATGACACCGATCACTTGCCCGCCATGTCTCATGACCTCATCGGCAATCGCGCCCATTAACCCAATACGCGATCCGCCGTAAACAAGACGAATGCCCTGCTTCGCCATATAAGCCCCCAGCTCTACAGCCTTTTGTTTGTAGACATCGTTTACACCTGGATTTGAACCAGCAAACACACAAATCGTTTTCATCAAAACAGCTCCATCTCTCTCTATGATTTCTTCACTCACTCATTCTACTATAATGATTTGTAAAGAAACAGCCGTTTCTTCTATATATAGTGTAAAATCATAAGAGTGAACACCATATAAGGAGCTGTATAGAGAGAATGCAAACAACTGAAATGGAGAAGTGGATCAAGGATTTTTATCAAATGAGAAATTGGACAGAATATGGACCGTTTATCCGGTTAGGCTTCTTAATGGAAGAAACGGGAGAACTCGCTCGTGCTGTTAGAACAATAGAAATTGGACGAGACCGGCCTGATGAGCAGAGACAGGAATCATCTGAGCTGAAGAAAGAACTCATTGAAGAAATGGGAGATGTCTTAGCAAACCTCCTCATTTTAGCGGATCTCTATGACGTCACAGTAGAAGAGGTCTTCAGCGCTCATCAACAAAAACTCACAAAGCGTTTTTCTGGAGAAAAAGAGTCAGTAAAAAACACGTGACCAAGCTGTCACGTGTTTTTCTAAGCCTTAAAGATGCTGTGGTGAGATGTCATCTGTTCGTTCAAAGAAATGCTGCTTTCCGATATGATGGAAAAGACCTGTTCGATGCAAAAGCTCCTTAGGCTGTGATTGCAGCCCAACGATCATCAGCTTTCCATTATGATGCTTTAACCGATTGGAGATATTCATTAAAACTGCTTCTGCCGATGTGTCCATATAATTGACTTTATTCATAAGCAGAATGAGCGTTTTCGGTTTTGTTTGAACATGGTCCAAAATCGAATTTTCCAATGAATCTGTTGTTCCGAAAAAGAGCGGCCCTTCAATGGAATACATACTGATCCCTTTCTCGTCTGTCTGTTTTTCTAAAGCAGCTGCTGTTTCCATTTGAGGAACAGCGACATTTGTATGGATATTGGTCGTCTGGCTCATTTTTTTGATAAAGGCGATAAACGCTAAAATGAGACCAGCGGTGACGCCAATAATCAAATCACCGATCACTGTGAGCAGGAAGGTCACGACAAGTACAAGCGAATCGGCATTTTTCACTTTCACAATATTGATAAATTCTTTTCTCTCACTCATATTCCAAGCAACAAACATTAAAATTGGTGCCATTGCAGCAAGTGGAATCATTGACGCATATGGCGCAAATACCATTAAGATTAGCAAGACGACAACGCCATGCACAACACCAGAAATCGGACTTGCTCCGCCATTTTTTATGTTCGTTGCCGTGCGGGCAATAGCGCCCGTCGCTGGAATTCCTCCGAAAAGCGGTGCCGCCATATTGGCAATCCCTTGCCCAACAAGTTCTTTATTGCTGTCATGCTTAGAGCCTTTCATATTATCAGCAACCATTGCGGACAAAATCGATTCCACGCCGCCTAACAGTGCAATGACAATTGCTGGAGGCAGGAGGTATATCATTTTTTCAATCGTCAATTCAGGAAAAGCGAAGGTTGGCAGCTGACGAGGGATTTCACCATATGCAGAGCCAATCGTTTCAACTTGTCCTTGAAAAAAAAGAACGGCGAGAAACGTAGAAGCCAATAGACCTAATAGAGCACCAGGTATTTTGGGAATGTATTTTTGTGCCGCCAAAATCACAATGAGCCCGGTGACGGCTGTGATGATGGCGAGACTGTTTGTGGTACCGAGATGGACCACGATTTCTCTCATATTGAGGAAAAAGCTTTCATGTTTTTCAACACCCTTTAATCCGAGGAAGTTGGCAATCTGTCCTGAAAAAATAATGACAGCAATGCCAGCAGTAAAACCGATGATAACCGGACGAGGAATAAATTTCATGAGCTTTCCTAGTTTGAATATTCCGAATAATACAAGCATACAGCCTGCCATAAAACCGGCAATGAGCAAGTTTTCAATTCCGTACTGGCTGACGATCCCGAATAAAATTGGAACAAACGCCCCAGTCGGCCCGCCGATCTGATACTTTGAACCACCAAACAATGAAATCAAAATGCCGGCAACGATGACTGTGTATAATCCATATTCTGGTCCGACACCAGATGCAATGGCAAATGCCATGCCTAAAGGAATTGCCACAACCCCCACGACAAGCCCAGCGATTAAATCGCGTCTAAACTTTGATGAATTGTACCCTTCAAATCTTCCATAAAAACGCATGGTATGTGTTGGCCTCCTTTAAGTATGTGTAGATGATTTAGGTATACTGCGGGTCAATCAGTTTATCTTTCACAACGACATCCAGCTTTCCTGTTGCTGGATGAATCACCAGTCCATGAACAGCCACATCACTTGGCATCAGTGGATGCTCTTTCACTAATTTCACACTTTGAGCCACGCTCTCTTCAACTGAATCAAAGCCTGTCAGCCAGCCCTTTAAATCGACACCTGAGTTTTTCACAATGCTTAAGCATTTCTCTTCGATTCCGCGTGCTTTCGCCTTTTCAAGTAAAGGGTCCGCCGCAAGACCTGCCATTCCGCATTCATGATGCCCTACAATGCATACTTCCTCTGCCTTTAGCTCATAGATTGCTAGCAGGATACTCCGCATCACACTGCCGAACGGATGTGTCACGATGGCGCCTGCATTCTTAATGATTTTTGCATCCCCATTGCGCAGTCCCATAGATTGCGGCAATAATTCCAATAGACGGGTATCCATGCACGTTAAAATGACCAGTTTTTTCTCCGGAAATTTCCCCGCTTTGTAAGGCTCATAATGTCTCTCATTCACAAACTCTGAATTGTGCTGAAGAATCTCTTCTAATTTTGATCCCATTTTGCCATCTCCCATCTTTTTTTAGTAACGTAAGCTCGTGCCTGTCCCCCTTTTCTTTCTCGTGTTCTCAAGAATAGAGAAGAAAAATGATAGAAAAAAAAGAAAAAAATGAGAAAACGATGAGAAGAAATATCATCATTTTCTCTATTTTACGCTGCATCCCAACGGATACGCGGGTTTGTTTTCAATCTATTATTCTCATCACACTAAAAGACAATAAAATGGTTTAGTAGAAAATGACCTTCCCGTTTAATACATTTCAAATATAATAAATTTTCTATCAAAAAGTCTCGATCTATTTTCCAGTTTGTCAGATAATCTCTCGTAAAATCTTGCAATTTCACATGTCTCATCTACCATCTACTTATTTTTATATAGATAAAAAAATGCATCAGATGGCATATGAATCTACTTTTTCACTAAGCAAATGTCTTTCTTTACCGTTATTTTAGTATATTAAATATTGAGCTGCTAACATTCAAACGTGTTCTGCCGAAATGGTTGCTTTATAATAAAAGGAGTAAGATGACCATGTGAAAGGAGCGAATTGACTGTGATACCACACATTTTTGTCGCCAAACCCTTACCTGCTTCTTTTGAGGAAATGCTAAAGGAACATTGTACATACGAGGTTTGGCAATCCAAAGACCCTATTCCAAGAGACATTTTGTTTGAGAAGCTGCAGCACGCTGATGGTCTTTTAACGTCTGGAACGAAAATCGATCAAGAGCTGTTAGATCACGCACCAAAACTCAAGGTAGTCAGTAATAACTCTGTCGGTTATGACAATTTTGATATAGAAGTGATGAGACAAAGAGGCGTGATTGGTACGCACACTCCTTATACGCTCGATCATACCGTGGCTGACCTTGCCTTTTCGCTCATACTCTCCTCTGCGCGAAGAATCGCCGAGCTGGATCGTTTTATCCGTGAAGGAAAATGGACGAAATTCGTACAGGAAGAAGAGATCTTTGGTATCGATGTACATCACCAAACGCTCGGTATCATTGGCATGGGGCGTATTGGCGAACAAGTGGCCAAACGGGCAGCACATGGTTTTGATATGAACGTCCTTTATCATAACCGAAGCCGGAATGAAAAGGCTGAATCGACGTATGGCGCTGTATACTGCGCACTTGATGATCTTTTAAAACAAGCTGATATCATCGTGTTGATTACACCGCTGACCGAGGAAACGTATCATATGATTGGGGAACGAGAATTGAAGTTAATGAAGCAAACGGCTTTATTTGTAAACATTTCCCGCGGGAAAACAGTGGATGAAAAAAGCCTCATTCAAGCACTTCAGGAGGGATGGATCAAAGGCGCTGGTCTTGATGTGTATGAGCAGGAACCGCTTCAAGAGGATCATCCTTTCAAAGAGATGAACAATGTCACCCTAGCCCCTCACATCGGTTCCGCTACTGAAACAACAAGGGATCTCATGCTGAAACGAGCCATTCATAATGTGATTCATGGAATAGATGGGAAGGCGCCTGTTGATGTTGTGAAGGAGCTTACTTTATCTTGATCGGATAAGACGCAGGGAGCTGAACTGCGTCTTTTTATTTATTTCTTTAGGAGACATCAGGAGAAAAGACTCATTTTAGCAAAGATCCTGATTCTTTACATTTCCTTCATGTTCGGGTGCTATAATATGAGCTAGACAAGCATCAAGAGGACGGCATCCGATTTCCTTAATAGGAGGATGAAGATGAAAAGATTGAGTTCGGTTTTTACTATGTTCGCTCTGATCGCTGCTATTCTGTTTTCTGGATTTGTCCCGCAGCAAGCTCATGCAGAAACACCTCTTACACCAACAGCCACAACTGAAACTGCTTCTATTCAGCTCACGCCAGATGTGCGTACCCTTGCCGTCATTAATACGTTTGATGGTGTAGCAGATTATTTAATTCGCTACAAACGATTGCCTGATAACTACATTACGAAATCACAAGCAAGTGCTCTCGGATGGGTGGCATCTAAGGGAAATCTAGCAGAAGTGGCGCCAGGTAAAAGCATCGGTGGAGATATTTTCTCAAACCGAGAAGGACGTCTTCCTTCAGCAAGCGGCCGCACATGGCGTGAGGCAGACATCAACTACGTTTCAGGCTTCCGCAATGCTGACCGTCTTGTGTATTCAAGCGACTGGCTCATTTACAAAACAACAGACCATTATGCGACTTTCACACGTATTCGATAATCAATAAAAAAGACAGCCCTGTTTCATCAGGGGCTGTCTTTTAGTATGGGTTTACGGTATAAGCTTTTTCACGTAATCCTCAAAAGGAACCGGAAGCGGCTTTTTCGACACTTCTTCATGTTCATGTGTGGTGACATGATCCTCAGTAACGACCACACGTCCTGTTGGCGTGAGCTTTGACGCAAGTGGTCTTTTGTTAAAAGTAGAGGATTCATTTTCATAAATCTCGTGTCTCAATTGGACCAATGCAGCCTCGTCCACCTCGTTCAATGTGAAAGCATAGCCTGTTTCAGCACCATCTCCCTTATCTAATTGGAGCAGATATGTCCCCTTCTCGGTTTTCTCTGCTTTGACGCGAAACCGAATAGACGCTCCTTCCACCCAATCTTCTGTAAAAGGCACAGGCTGAAGAGGTAAATTCACACCAAATCCCGCATCAATGAGAAAGCGTTCGTTATGATGCTTCAACATGATGGCTACATGCGTGCCATCAATGGCCCACGTGTCCGCTTCTTTGATATACACTGTCCCTTGAAGAAGCTGTACAGAGAGCCCAGCCTCTTTTAATACATAGTATAAGAGAGGATTGAGATCGTAACAAAGACCTCCTCTGTTTTCTTCCAGAAGATGCTGCTTCAATCCTTCTTGATTCAAAGCGTAGGATTGTTTGTTCAAAACAGATCTATTTTCGAATGGAAAGGTATAGGCCATTTTTTTTAATAATACAGGCAAGTCATTAAAGGTGATGGACTTGCCTTCATAACCGATCTTCTGTAAAAAAGCTGATTGAATCATGACATTCCCTCCTAAAAAAACTGAGCCTTTGAAGAGACTCAGTTTTCTTGATTGATAAAATCTGTTAACGCCTCAATGGCTTCTTGTTCATCTGCACCATCTGCAATCAGTGTGACAGTAACCCCAGAGCTGATCGCAAGACTCATGAGACCCATAATGCTTTTCGCATTGACTTTTTTTCCATCTTTCTCAAGAAAAATATCAGCACCAAAGCGATTGGCTTCTTGTACGAACAAAGCAGCTGGACGTGCCTGCAAGCCTGTTTTCAGCTGGATGGTGACCGTTTTTTCCACCATATGATCTGCCTCCCTTTTTCATTCTCCTATTTGAGTGTAACAGCTTGTCCGTTTCGTAATTGTTCTGCGATTTGATCTAGCTTTCTTAAACGGTGGTTAATCCCTGACTTGCTAATCTTGCCGCTTTCCACCATTTCTCCAAGTTCCTTCAGCGTGACCTCTTGATAGTCGACTCGCAGTTTGGCAATTTCACGAAGCTTATCCGGCAGGGCATCAAGTCCAATTTTTTCATCAATAAATTGAATGTTCTCGACCTGACGCAGTGAAGCACCAATCGTTTTATTCAAGTTTGCTGTTTCACAATTGACGAGCCGGTTGACGGAGTTTCTCATGTCTCGGACGATTCGCACATCTTCAAAGCGAAGCAGTGAGTTATGAGCGCCCACAACACTTAAAAATTCCGTGATTTTTTCTGCTTCCTTCATGTACGTAATGTACCCTTTTTTGCGCTCAAGTGTTTTACTATTGAGATGAAATTGATTCATCAGCTCACAAAGGGCATCATTATGTTCTTTATATAGTGAAAAAATCTCAAGGTGATAGGAGGACGTTTCTGGGTTATTCACAGAACCGCCTGCTAAAAAAGCACCTCTCATATAGGAGCGCTTGCAGCATCTTTTCTTCACAAGCTCTTCTGAAATATTGCGCTCAAATACAAATTGCTCACCTAATATTTTCAAGTCCTCTAAAATGGTTTTCGCTCGTTCTACCAGTCTGACAATATACACGTTATTTTTTTTCAATCTCATTTTTTTACGTACGAGCAGTTCGACTGTCACATCGTATTTTTTCTTGAGCAGCGTATAAATCCGTCTTGCAATGGCTGCGTTCTCTGTCTGTATATCTAAAATCAATTTTCGATTAGAGAAAGATAATGAACCGTTCATACGGATGAGGGCAGAAAGCTCTGCTTTTGTGCAGCAGTCCTTCACGTCCAGATTAGTCAGCTCTTTTTTTGTTTCGGATGCAAATGACATCCTTGCCACCCCCATTCCTATTTTTTCTGATGCAGCAGATCGACAAGCAGCGAGGCTACTTTCAGCGTGTCATGACGAATGACATGCTGGTCATATGTAATGATTTCTCCAGGAATCACTTCTAATCCCATTGCTTTCAGTGCATCTGTGTCGAATTTGACAGGCTGTGCCTGTTCTTCTGCATATTTTGCTTTGATTTCTTCTGGAATTTCTTTATTGTTCACAAAAATTGTATCAATAAATGGACGATCCATATGATCATTTAATGCCTGAACATGATCAGCTGCACTGTAGGAAAGCGTTTCCCCCGGCTGCGTCATGACATTACAAATATACACTTTTTTCGCCTTTGAGCGAATCACTTCTTCTCCAATATGCGGGACAAGCAAGTTTGGCAAAATACTCGTATACAGACTGCCAGGCCCAATGACGATCAAATCCGCCTCACGAATGACTTGAATAGATTCTGGCAGCGGTTCAATCGTATCGGGTGTGAGGAACACTCGTTTAATTCGCTCACCATAGGTGGGAATTTTCGATTCTCCTGTCACCATTTGCCCATTTTCTAATTCCGCATGAAGGACAACACTTGAATTTGCTGCTGGCAATACTTTTCCTCTCACATTTAAAACCTTGCTCATTTCAGTGACGGCATGAAAAAAATCACCGGTTATATTTGTCATGGCCGCAAGAATGAGGTTGCCGAGTGAGTGGCCTGTTAAGTCATTCCCTTTGTTAAAACGGTGCTGAAATAAATCTTCTACAAGCGGTTCAACATCAGAGAGAGCCGCAAGGACATTTCGAATATCACCTGGAGGGGGAATATTCAAATCATGCCGCAGTCTGCCTGAGCTGCCTCCGTCGTCAGCAACCGTTACTATAGCGGTAATGTCCACTGGCTTCGTTTTTAGCCCTCTGAGCAAAACAGATAAGCCAGTGCCTCCGCCAAGAATGACCACCTTTGGTAGTGTTGTCATCTATTTTCTGCTTCTCTTTTCAATGTCCCGGTGAGTGACATGTGTATAGTAATCGTTTTTAAAATACTCCGATAAATAGTTGGCTAGTGTCACGGATCGATGCTGCCCGCCTGTACAGCCGATGGCAATCACAAGCTGGCTTTTTCCTTCCCTCTTATACGACGGAAGCATAAAGCTGAGAAGATCGATTAATTTCTCTGTGAATTTTTGCGTTTCAGTCCATTTCATCACATAAGAGCGCACTTCTTCATCGTTTCCAGTCTGTGGACGCATGCTCTCAATATAGTAAGGATTCGGCAGGAATCTCACGTCAAAGACAAGATCAGCATCAATCGGCAGACCGTATTTAAAGCCAAAGGACATCACGTTTACTGTAAACACCTGACCTTGGTTCGTGGCAAAGTGCGTGACGATTTTTTCTCGCAGCTGTTTTGGTTTTAAATCCGATGTATCAAAAATCATTTGAGACCGGCCTTTTAACTCCTCTAACAGCTCACGCTCCATTGCAATTCCTTCAAGCGGCAAACCTGTTGTCGCAAGGGGATGCGAACGTCTCGTTTCTTTGTATCTTGAGACAAGTACCTTATCATTTGCATCTAAAAATAGAATTCTTGGCGTGATCCAGTCAAGATCACTCATTTCATCTAATGCCGCAATTAAGCTGTCAAAAAATTCGCGACCGCGCAAATCCATCACAAGAGCGACCTTGCTCATCTTGGAATTCGATTCCTTCATGAGTTCTAGGAATTTCGGTAAAAGTGATGGCGGCAGGTTATCAACACAAAAGTAGCCTAAATCTTCAAAGCTTTGAATGGCTACGGTTTTCCCCGCACCTGACATTCCTGTAATAATCACAAGCTGAATATCTTCTTGTTTTTGTGTATTCATGCCTGCTTCCTCTCCTTCTTTATGAAAACGGTTCATGTATTATTCTCCCTGAGGATCTAACCGATAAGCAATCAGCTCAAAATCGGGTGTATACGTAAAAGTGCCGTGCAGAAGTCCTTTTCCTTTGAGCATGAAATCAAGAATATGGGAATCTCCTGGAGCCATCGGCAAATGAGGCACATCCTTTACGTCATGCCATTTTAAAATGCCTTCCTCTGACTCTGTTACGTTTTTTCCGGTAAATGAATCTGCCATAAAGGTGAACATCATCCATTCTTGAACGATTTGATCGCCTTCTTTTATGATAAAGGTAAAAACACCTTTCAGCTGCGGATTTAAAATATAAATACCTGTTTCTTCTCTATATTCTCGAACGACTGAATCCTTGACCGATTCTCCGCTTTCCATTTTGCCGCCCGGTGCTACCCACCAGCCCCGTCTTGGCTTTTGCAGCAAGAGAACTTGATCTTCGTGATGCAGCACACAATTGGTTACTCGTTGCATCAGCTGTCACCTACTCTTTTATGTCTTTAACTTATTATACAGGTTCAACCTGACTCCCACAATGAACATGCCCGTTCTTCCCCGAAAACAGACCGGTTTTCGTTTGAATGATGTAACGAGCCATTTCTCTACTCTTTATTTTACAGCATCTAACGGCTCTCCATGCGTCATTTGTGAACATCTCGTGAATTTCTGATTTTAGGCAAAAAAAAAGGACACGGATTCACATCCGTGCCAAACATGTATTCCTTATAAAAGGGGGTCAATTACTAGTTTTATCATAACGGAAAATTATTTCACCCGTGTTACATTCCAGTTAAAAGCCCATGACGCTATATTAAGGATTTACGACAGCCAATTATTTCGTTGCTTTGAGTTTTTCAGTAAGCTCTTCTACATAATGCTGTGCGCTTTGTGCTGCAATACTACCGTCACCTGTTGCTGTGACAATTTGACGAAGTGTTTTTTCCCGAATGTCACCAGCTGCGAAAATACCTTCCACTCTCGTTTCCATTCTTTCGTTTGTCTCGATGTAGCCTTCTTTATTTGTAATGCCGAGATTTTCAAACGGTTTAGACAGTGGCAGCATTCCGATATAGATAAAGGCACCGTCTGTTTTAAACTCTTCTTCTTCACCAGTCACCGTATCAACCAATGTCACACTGCCGACTTTCCCGTTTTCTTCATTGATCTGTTTCACGGTTTTGTTCCACATGAAGTCAATTTTTTCATTATCAAAGGCACGTGCTTGTAAAATGCTTTGTGCACGAAGCTTATCGCGTCTATGGATAATCGTTACTTTAGAAGCGAAGCGTGTGAGATACACACCCTCTTCTACAGCAGAATCTCCTCCGCCAATGACGACAAGCTCTTTGTTTTTAAAGAATGCTCCGTCACATACTGCACAATATGATACGCCGCGGCCGCCAAGTTCTTTTTCACCTGGTGCACCGATTTTTTTGTATTCAGCCCCTGCCGCGATAATGACAGAGCGTCCTTTGTATTCTTTTGAGCCGGCTTTGACGATTTTGTACTCTTCACCGTTCACGATTTCTTTGATATCGCCATATGCATATTCTGCGCCGAATTTCTTCGCATGCTCAAACATTTTATTTGAAAGTTCCGGCCCTAAAATACTTTCAAAGCCAGGATAGTTCTCGACATCTTCCGTATTCGCCATTTGTCCGCCAGGAATTCCTCTTTCAATCATTAATGTTGAAAGATTTCCCCGTGATGTATAAACAGCGGCTGTCATTCCGGCAGGACCCGCTCCAATGATGATCGTATCGTAGATTTTTTCTTCTGACACAACTGTCACTCCCTCTTCAATTGCTGCTCGCATTTCTTATTAGAATGCCCTTGGGTGATGCTTCCATTCATGACAGAGAGCATCATTTCCACTCTTAGCTTTTATTCCTTACCCATATCCTATTAAATCTGCGGGGAATAAGCGAATCATTTGCTCATATCTTCAAAAAAAGAAAAAGCTTCCTTAAACTGCTGTTTAAGGAAGCCTGTTTACGGTTATATAAAAAGTAATGATTTATTCAACGACTCTTCTTACAACGCCATTGAATGCTTTTTTCCAGTATACGTTGCTCATTGAGTCAACTGAAACACCGCGAGAGCTGTTATCGTTCAAGAATGTACCATTTCCTAAGTAAATACCAACGTGTCCATTTACTTTATACGTATCAAAGAACACAAGGTCTCCGCGTTTCATGTCAGATGCACTTACAGCTCTTCCTTTACCTACAAGCGTATCTGTTGTTGTACCGCCAACTGGTCCAAGGTTGATGCCTGCTGATGCAAATGCCCAGCGAACGAATGAAGAACAGTCAAAACGACGAGCGTCAATATCGGCTTGTGATCTGCCGCCGCCCCATTTATATGGAGATTGTCCAACAATAGTAGAACCTGTGCTGATCGCACCTTCGATTCCGCCTACGTTACTGCTGACAGGTGATCCACCGCCAGTAGATGGCTTCTTGCTTGGTGAACTGCTGTTGCTGTTATTGTTGTTATTAGATGACCCACTGTTACTTGAAGATGGGCTGCTATCGTTATTTGAGCTGTTGTCTTCCGCTTGAACACTAGCTTGACGCTGCTGCTGTTGTCTTTGCGCTTTTTCTTCTTTTGCTTTTTGTGCTGCTTCTCTTGCTTCTTTTTCAGCTTGTTTTTGTGCAGCGATTGTTGCGTCCTTTTCAGATGCAATGCTGTTAGCCTCACTGTTTAACTCGCTGATTTCAGAAAAAGCACTTCCTTTTTGCTTTTTCACTTGCTTGAATAGCTTGTCTTTTTCATCAAGCTGTTTATTCAAGTCTGATTGAAGTGTTTCAAGCTTTGCAAGTGTGCTTTGCACATTTTCAAGCTTTGTGTTTAATTCGTTTTCAGACTTTTGAAGCTCTGCTTTGTCTTTTTCCTGCTCTTTAATGATTTCACTGTCTGCGTTGATCAGTGTAGAAACTGCTCCTGCACGGCTGATGAAATCGCTAAAGCTTTTTGCTCCCAGTAATACATCTATGTATTTTGTAGAACCGCCGCTCTCTTGAAGGGCACGTACACGCTTTTTCAAGAACTCGTTTCTTTCTTCAATACGTTTTTCTGTATCAGCAATTTCTTTTTTCAGTGCTTTGATTTCTTTTTTTGTTTTTTCATTTTCTTTTTGTTTTTCTTCGATTTGATCACTTGTTTTTAAAGCTTTCTCATCAATATCTTTAAGCTTTTGTGCAAGTGCCTCTTGTTTTGCTTCAAGCTTTGAAAGCTCTTCTTTTTTCTTTTGAAGATTCTTGTTTACCTCAGATTGTTTGCTGTCTAATTCTTGTTTCTTTTGTTCAAAGTTCTGTGCGTTTGCTTCATGTGTAAATGGAATAAATAAACCGCTCGCTCCGATCACCGAAGCTAAACCGAAAGTAATAAACTTTTTCACGAATAGTTCCTCCTTTGACAATTTCCCAAGCGACATTAGAAAGCAGCAAATTCTCTGCGACCAATCTGTGCTCTCTATGTCTTTCTTCCTGATTGTTCAGTCAGATGTTGACCAGATTGTTTCTATCACTAGGTGTTTCATTATGTATAGTAAAATATTTAAATATCTATCTTTGTTTTAATCCACGATTTTCATTATACATGAGACATCGACAAAATGAGCTAATATTTTTATTACATTTATGTTTCAAAAACATGTCGTGATTGTCATACTTCGCCAATTCCTTGCAAATCCCACCTTTTTATCCAAGAAAAAAGCATGACCTTTTCGGCCATGCTGGGACGTTCTGAATCTATTTACCTATTTAATCGATTAACGTACAGATCTCTCGTTCGTATTTTGACAGTGTTTGAACACTGATTTGAAAAGCAGACGCAATGTCTTTTTTGCTGACAGCTGATTCTTCTTGTTCATTCATCCATAGATAATAAGATGCTGCTGCCCAGGCAGGCGCATTTTTCTTATCAATACCAGAAGCACGTGCCTGCTGAATAATATGGAATAACCAAAAATAAGGCATATGGCTGTCAGGCTGAACGGCTTCCTCCAAACTGGATGCCGCCTGTTTTGCAAAAACTGCATCTTCTGAAAAAGACTTTTCTTTCATTTCATCTTCATACAAAAGCAGTTCTATGAATTGCTGTTCAAAAGCGGTTTTCGCGGCGCGTGCATCAAGGACAGACTGCAGAACGTCACGTTCCCCTTTTTGTTTACTGACATAATACGCAGTCAGCCGTTCCTCAATCGAGACCATTGGCTCAGTCACCTCAGGTTTATCCTGCCACGGCTTGATTTCATCTGCGTCGATGTCTTCTTCGACCATCTTATCCCAAACCGTTTGGGCGAGCGTCTTGTGGCCTGTATGATAGGCTGCGCTTGCAAGCCAGTATAAAAATGTACTATCTCCTTGAAAACCTGTTTTGTACAAAGAATAAAGCCATTTAAAGGCCCATTCAAATTCTCCCACAAGGGCAAATGTTGCACCAAGCTTATAACGCTGTTCACTTAGTATTGGATACACGTGCGTTAATTGCTTCGCTAACTTGTTGACCTTCTCTTCTTCTTTTTCATAATGGTAGAAGACTAGCTGATTGCAAAGGGCATGCAGATTACCGGGATTTTCATGAAGGACCCGGTTCAACATTTCTTTCGCCTGATGGATTCGACCAGAATAAAAATAGGCCAAAGCGAGATTATTATACGCTGACCAAAATTCTGGATACTCAACAATCATCTGTTCCAGCATCTCAATGGCTTCATCGAGTCTGCCGCTTTCTAGCAAATGGTTTGCTTGATCCTGCTTCACAATCAGGTCATCCTGATCATAAGGAAAATCTTCGTCTTCTTCGTCGCTCATATCGAGCAAGTCAAGAAGGTCCTCATTTTCATCCGCAAATTCCCCGTTCTCTTCCAGCGCGGCATAAGCAGTAGCTGATTTATATGCCTCTTGAAATAGTCCGAGGTTGGCATAATTATTGGCTTTAAAGTAGTGACACTCAGACATGTTTTCATCGATGTGTTCGAGGATGAAATCAAGCAGTTCATTTGATTGCTGGTAATGACCCATTTCAGTATAAATAATGGCAAGCTGTGACAGCATCTCTACATTTTCAGGCTCAAGTACGATGGCCCGCTGTATCAGCTTACTTGCCCTAGACAGATTTCTTTCTCTATATGCTTTAAGACCTTTATGAAAAAAGTAATGCCCATCTTGAAATAGCTGGACGACTTGTGTGTGATTATTTTGAGAAGTGTATTTACTCACCGATACCCTCCATTTCGAACAGTGTACCGTGTGTAGTATAACATACTTCACCAGTCGTCACATAGAACAAAAGGAAAGGAAGGATTTGTTTTTCATTTAAAAATAAAAAGCCTGGGATATCCCCCGGCTTTTCATTCACCTTGATGACGCTTTTTTAATACCTTTAATACATCATCAAGCGGCAATTGCTGTTCACGTAATAATACAAGAAGATGATAGAGGAGGTCCGCTGTTTCCCATTTCAATTCTTCTTGATCCCGGTTTTTCGCTGCAATGATCACCTCAGACGCTTCTTCCCCTACCTTTTTCAGGATTTTATCGACCCCTTTTTCAAATAGATAGGTAGTATAAGCACCTTCGGGCATTTCCGCCTGACGCTTTGCAATGACCTGTTCAAGTTCATTTAATATCGCAAAACGATCCTGCTCTTCGCCTTGACGCTTTACGCCTTCTTCCGAAAAACAGCTATAGCTGCCAGTATGACAGGCTGGGCCGCTTGGCGCGACAAGGACAAGCAAAGCGTCCTTGTCACAGTCATATCGAATAGACATCACTTGCTGGGTATGTCCAGAAGTGGCGCCTTTGTGCCAAAGCTCGTTTCTCGACCGGCTATAAAACCATGTTTCACCTGTCTCCAGCGTTTTTTCATAGGATTCTTGATTCATATATGCCAGTGTCAGTACTTCCTTACTTTGAGCATCCTGTACAATCGCAGGAATCAGGCCTGCTTCATTAAAAGTTAATTCATTTGCCTGTTTCATCTGACCTTCACCCCGTGTTCTCTCAAATATGTCTTTACCTCATGAATGGACGTTTCTTTATAATGGAAAATGGAGGCTGCTAATGCTGCATCAGCTTCTCCTTTTGTAAAGGCCTCCAGCATATGCTGAGCATTGCCAGCACCGCCAGAAGCGATCACTGGCACAGTGACTGCCTGTGATACAAGCTTTGTCAATCGATGATCAAAGCCTGTCTTTTCACCATCGGCATCCATACTTGTCAGTAAAATCTCTCCTGCACCTCTTTGCACAGCTTCCTTCGCCCAGTCGCTAACCTCTAAATCTGTTTGACGGCGTCCTCCGTGTGTATAGACCATGTATGCTTTTTTCTCTTCATTGTATTTTGCATCAATTGCGACAACGATACACTGGGAGCCAAAAAAGTCAGCACCTTCTGAAATCAGTTCCGGCCTTAACACAGCTGCTGTGTTGACAGATACTTTGTCTGCACCCGCTCTTAATATACGCTTCATATCATCAAGATGGTTAATCCCGCCTCCCACCGTAAATGGTATGGCAAGAGTGGACGCGACTTGTTTGACCACATCCACCATCGTTTTCCGGCCTTCATGCGAAGCAGAAATATCAAGAAAGACGAGTTCATCCGCCCCTGCCTCATCATATATCTGCGCTAATTCTACCGGATCACCAGCATCCTTTAAGCCTAGGAATTGCACTCCTTTGACAACACGCCCTTCCTTCACATCAAGACATGGGATGATTCGTTTTGTCATCATATGCGGTCAAGCCCTTCAAATGCTTCCGCTAAAGTAAACTGCTTCGTGTAAAGTGCTTTTCCAATGATCGCACCAGACACACCAGTCTCTTTTTGCGCTGACAGCTTTTGAAGATCAGCTACCGCGCTGACACCGCCTGAAGCAATCACTTGTTTGCCGGTTGCTTCTGCTAAGCGAACCGTGCTTTCCACATTGGGACCAGTCAGCATGCCATCCATTTGAATATCGGTGAAAATAAAGACCTCTGCGCCTTCCTTTGCCAATTCCCTGCCGAGTTCCTCTGCCTTCACTTTAGACGTTTCAAGCCATCCTTCAGTCGATACAAAGCCATTTCGTGCATCAATCCCAATCGCGATTTTCTCTCCATATTGCGCCAGCATTTTTTTCACAAAGGCTGGGTTCGAAACAGCTGAGCTGCCGAGAATCACTCTATCTACGCCGCTCTTTAAATAAAAGGCAACGTCTTCTTCCGTTCGAATACCGCCGCCGATTTGTACCTTCACATCTAAAGATGATGCAATCGCCAGCACATGCTCATGATTGACACGTTTCCCTGCTTTTGCACCATCTAGATCCACAAGATGAATCCACGTTGCTCCATCCTTTACAAATTGCGCGGCCATGTCGAGCGGTGAATCTCCATAAATGGTTTCTTGATCATAATCACCTTGTACAAGACGTACACATTTGCCATTTCTCATATCAATCGCTGGATATAATGTAAACTCACTCATTTGCTCACCCTCTGTTCGTTTGCTAATTGAATAAATTGTTTGAGCAGCGCCATTCCCGTTGTACTGCTTTTTTCAGGGTGAAACTGTGCACCAAGCACATTTCCCTTGCCAACGATTGCTGGTACTTGAACACCATAGTCCGCGCTTGCTAATTGCTCATCTGGATTCATATCACTCACATAATAAGAGTGAACAAAGTATGCAAATCCTTCTGGTACACCGTCAAACAATGGGGAGGGCTGATGAAATGTGAGCTCATTCCACCCCATATGAGGCACCTTCAGCCTTTGCCCGTCCTGATCACGATCTTTTAAAAGAACGACACGCCCTTTTAACAGCCCCAATCCTTTTGTGCGGCCTGCCTCTTCGCTTTCTTCAAATAACAGCTGCATGCCAAGGCAAATGCCAAATAACAGCTTTCCTTCCTGCACAACTTGATGGATAAACGCCTCAAGTCCAGTCTCTTTTAACAGCTGCATTGCATCACGAAACGAACCGACCCCGGGCAAAATATAAGCATCTGCTCTTTTCAGCTCCTCCACATCAGAGGAAACGATATAACGGGCACCTGCTCGTTCCAGTGCTTTTGATACGCTGAACAAATTCCCCATTCCGTAATCAATGACTCCGATCATTAGAGCATCCCCTTTGTCGAAGGAATTCCTTTCACACGTGGATCAATGGTTGTTGCTTCATCTAAGGCACGTGCCATCGCTTTAAAAATGGCTTCAATCATATGGTGTGTATTGGTTCCGTAGTGAACAATGACATGAAGGTTGATCCGGGCTTCAAGTGCAAATTTCCACAGAAATTCATGTACTAGCTCTGTATCAAAGGTACCTACCTTTTGACTTGGAAAGGCCGCTCTCATTTCCAAATGAGGACGATTGCTTAAATCGACCACGACCTGGGCAAGAGTTTCGTCCATCGGAACAAAGCTTGAACCATACCGCTTAATTCCCTTTTTATCGCCTAATGCTTCCTTAAACATTTGCCCAAGCACAATGCCGATATCTTCTGTTGTGTGGTGATCATCAACATCCGTATCTCCTTTCGCATCGACAGTCAAATTAAAGTGTCCATGCTTCGTAAATAAATCAAGCATGTGCGTCATAAAAGGGACGTCTGTTTGAATATCCGCTTTTCCTTCTCCATCAATTTCTAGTGCTAATGAAATGTTCGTTTCATTTGTTTTTCTCGCTGTTTTCGCCTGTCTCATTACGATTCCTCCCGCTTTCTCGCTTCAATCGACCTTGCATGTGCTTCAAGCCCTTCTAATCTGGCAAAAGCGGCAATGCTTTCCCGGTGTGTTTCAAAGGCCTCTTGACTATATGAAATAATGCTCGTTTTCTTTTGAAAATCAGTCACACCAAGCGGGCTGGAGAATCGAGCTGTTCCGTTTGTTGGCAGCACATGATTCGGTCCTGCAAAATAATCGCCCACCGGCTCTGGACTATAGCGTCCTAAGAAAATCGCGCCCGCATGCTTGATTTGACCAAGAAGTGATTCTGGATATGCTGTCAGCACCTCTAAGTGCTCAGGCGCTAATTGGTTGACGACGTCTACTGCACGATCGATTGATTCCGTCACGTAAATACGGCCATGATCTTGAATGGATTGTACTGCGATTGATTTCCTCGGCAAAGTATCAAGCTGCTTTCTGACTTCAGCCTGCACGCTTTCAGCAAGTGTCTTAGACGGTGTCACCAAAATACTAGATGCCAGCGCATCATGCTCTGCCTGCGAAAGTAAATCCGCCGCTACCTCATGCGCGACTGCTGTTTCGTCTGCTAGAACTGCAATTTCACTTGGACCTGCAATCATATCAATATCTACCTGACCAAATACTTCCCGCTTTGCCAACGCTACATAAATGTTCCCTGGACCTGTGATTTTATCAACAGGCTTGATGCTTTCCGTTCCATAGGCAAGTGCCGCAACCGCCTGTGCTCCGCCCATTTTATACATCTCAGAAATACCAAGCTCTTTCGCCGCAGCCAGGACAGCGTCAGAGAGACGTCCATCTTTACCAGGGGGTGTCACAAGAACGATACGTTCAACACCAGCGACTAGCGCAGGGATCACATTCATTAAGACGGATGATGGATACGCCGCTGTTCCGCCCGGGACATACACACCTACCGCATCAAGCGGTGTTACCTTTTGACCAAGCATTGAGCCGTCCTTTTGGTGATAAAACCAAGAAGAGGTCAGCTGGCGCTCATGGTATGTTCGAATATGCTTGATGGCCGTTTGGATAATCTGAATCACCTCTTTGTCCAAGCGGTCAGAGGCTTTTGCCATTTCATCCTCTGTAACAAGCGGATCTTCAATCAACACACCGTCAAATTGCTTTGTAAAAGACCGTACAGCTTCATCACCATTTGTTCTCACTTCTTGTATAATGCGCTGAACAGCCTGACGCTGCTCTTCTGTTCCTGTATCTAAAGACCGTTTGAGTGAGAGAGTATCTGTCTCACCTTCTTGTATGCAGGTGATGTTCATGATGATTCCTCCCCTTCTCCTTCAATAATTCGTGCAAGACGCTGTGCCATTTCATCGATCACCGTATCCTTCATCCTGTAGCTCACAGGATTGACAATAAAACGTGACGTGATATCACAAATATGCTCCGTTTCCACAAGTCCATTTTCCTTTAGTGTTTGACCTGTAGAGACGATGTCTACAATGCGATCGGCAAGCCCAATGAGCGGTGCTAATTCAATGGAACCATTCAGCTTAATGATCTCCACCTGCTCCCCTTGCTCTCTAAAATAGGACGATGCAACATTTGGGTACTTTGTTGCCACACGCGGTGCGACACCACCCCAGCTCGCTCCTGGCAAACCAGCAACAGCTAAATGACATTTACTGATGTTTAAATCGAGCACTTCATACACATCACGAGCTTCTTCGAGCATGACATCCTTCCCTGCAATGCCAACATCCGCCACACCGTGCTCTACATAGGTGGTCACATCCATTGGCTTGGCTAAAATAAAGCGTAGGTTTTCTTCTGGTACATCTATGATTAATTTTCTTGAATCCTCGAATTCCTCTGGCAGCTGGTATCCCGCCTGTCTTAACAGCCCGGCTGCTTCTTCAAATATCCGGCCTTTTGGCATCGCCATCGTCAACACTTTACTCATTTCGCTCTTCCTTTCTAGCGCCGATAAAATAAGTCACCTGTTCAAATGTCTTGGTCATCGCGTCAATATTTTCAATCCCCGCTAAGTCTTGCAGGACGACCTTTTTCCCTTTTGAACGCTCCTTTTCTGCAAAAGCAAAAGCTTCAAGTCTTTGTTCTTTGCTAAAAATCACAGCCTCCTGCGGCTCATTGATCTCTTTTGCATCGAGCGCTTCAAGAAGACGATCTAGTCGAAGCCCGAACCCTGTAGCTGGTGCGGGTGCATTAAAATGAGCAAGTAATTGATCATATCTACCGCCACTTCCGATGACCGATCCAACATGATCAGCAAATACTTCAAACAAAATACCCGTATAATAGCTCATATGACTCACCATGCTTAAATCTAAACGGATATATTCTGTACAGCCGTAATCTTCAAGTGTCTCCCATAGCGACTTTAGCTGTGCGAGCACCTCTTTTCCTTCTTGTGAAACAACGATTTCCTCTGCCCGCTCTATAACCTCTTGGCCGCCTCTTAACTCTAAAAGCTGTAACAGCCTCATTTTATCGATGGAGGAAAGCGGTAATTGTTTCACATGCTGACGGTACCCCACATAATTCTTTTCATATAAGAAGCGGCGAAGGACGTTTGCACGCTCTGTATTTCCGAGTACATCGACAAATAACGTTTCTGCTAAAGCGACATGCCCGATCGCGATTTTGAAGGACCTTAGCCCGGCATTTTTTAAGGCAAATACGGCAAGTGCGATGACTTCAGCATCTGCACTAATTGAACCATCTCCAATCAGTTCAATTCCGACCTGCTCAAATTCTGACGGCCTTCCGCCTTCTCTTTCCTGCGCACGAAACACATTGGCTGCATACCCGACACGAAGCGGATACGCCTGTTCATGAAGCTTAGAAGCCGCCACCCTTGCAATCGGACCTGTCATATCAGGTCTCAGTACAAGAGTTTGCCCGTTTTGATCAAGAAGCTTAAAAAGCTGTGTATCAGTAATCGCCGATTGCACACCGACTGTATCGTAAAATTCAAGCGTTGGTGTTTCCATCAAACGGAAACCCCAACCATTCATGACCTCTATTAAAGAATGTCTCACTTTTTTCTTCGTCTCATACAATCCAGGTAATGAATCCCGCATACCATATGGTTTCTCAAACATAAACATGTTTCTTCCGCACCTCCAACACATTAAAACAAAAAATTCCGAATCCTTTAGTTCGCTAATATGATAATATGCTAACAAAATAAAGTGATTAAATCAATCATTTTTATTTCTCTCTATTTTCATCAGCATATTCTGGAATTATTACATTCAAGTGACACCTGTGCCTTTTCTGCATGTTCGGTGAAGGAACGTGCTATAATACTTAAAAATATTGAATAACACAGGAGATTAACAGTGAAGTTCATCCAGACATTAATCTTAACTTTGTTGTGCGCATGTCTTGTTTATTTCGGCTTTATATACGTTTCACAAATCGACCAAGTCAAGAAAACAGCTTCGCCGCAAGAAGCAGCAAAAGAAAAAGAAAACGATACGGCACTCGCGGCTGAAGAAACTCGTTCAACAAAAAAAGCAGAAACCACACATCATTCACTAAAAGGAAGCAAAAAAGCCATGGACGTCATTCTCTACAATCAAATGGATGCACCAAAGCTTTATAATGGATGCGAAGTCACGAGCTTAGCGATGCTGCTTCATTACAGCGGCTATGAGCACGTAACGAAAAACGCATTGGCAAATGAAATCAAACGTGTTCCGCTCAATTATGAAAATGGCTTAAAAGGTGACCCTCATGACGGGTTTGTAGGCGATATGGAGAATGGCCCGGGCCTTGGGGTTTACCACGAACCGATTTATCAGCTTGCGAAAAAATACGCGGGCGATCAAGTGGTCGACTTAACCGGAAAGCCTGTTAAAAAGGCCATCTATCAGTCACTTGAAAAGGGCTATCCTGTCTGGGTGATTACGACATCCACCTTCGACAAAACCGATAACATCGAAACTTGGAATACACCAAATGGCAAAATAGATGTAAGCTTTAATGTGCATAGCGTAGTCATCACAGGCTATGACAAGGAGCATGTCTACTTGAATAACCCATATGGAGAAAAGAATCAAAAGGTCGACCGTGATCAATTTGAAGATTCTTGGGAACAGATGGGCAGTCAGGCGATTATCATTAAAGCGTAAAAAAACAACCTCTATCCGCATAGAGGTTGTTTTTAAATGATTTATTTTTCTAGAAATTCCTTCAGGCGGCCTTCAAGCTTTTCAGCCGTCATCGCACCTCCGCCCAGGCTGAAGTATTCATCCCCTCTTTTTAATAAAAGTGTAGGATAGCCATTCACATGAAGTTGATGAACCTTCGCAAAGTCAGCATATGCATCATTGATCGCTTCTTTTGTTTTCATACGTTCAATGACGGCGTCAGGATCAAGATCATGCGCCAAAGCGATCTCCCGATACGTTTCTTCATCACTCAGACTTTTTCCGTCTTGATAAAAAGCCTTTTGCATCGATGAAGCCAAGTACAATGAACGCTCAGGTGCGATGGATCTTAATGCAGAAAAACCAATGGCCGCAGCCTCAGAGTCTAAAAGGAGCGTTCCGTTTGCTAGAACCTTCTGATAACGTTCACCAAACTCGACACCAGTCAGCTGACTAATACGCTGATTTGCTTCTGGAATGTGTGGATAATCCTTTATCGGAAGACTCCTATCCCCTACAAATAAACCACCCGACACAAGTGTTAGTGATATATCCGGATGATTTTCATGCAAAGTTCGGATACTGTTTGAAAATCCATAACACCAGCCACAATACGCATCCCATACATAGATGAAAGACAATTCCTCATTCATACGTTAGAAACCCCATTTATCATTTACAGGCTGCCATGAAACCGCTTATTCAGCTTCAGATACAACGGTAAAACGTTCTCCAACATGGGCTGCCTGCTCCACTTCATCAACCAGTGCAATGGCGTAGTCAGCATAGCTTACATAGCTGTCACCTTTAGAATTGACAATTAGATTGTCTTTCCCTTTCACATAAGAACCCGTACGTTTGCCAGCTGGATTAAAGAATGCAGCAGGGCTGAGGAATGTCCATTTTAATCCCTCTGACTGTTGAAGATCTTTTAGGTTTTCTCCTTGCTGTGAAGCCGTAGCAACATATTCTTTAGGAAATTCTGGTGTGTCCACAAGTCTTGTTGTTTTCGCCTCATCTACAAATAGACTTCCTGCTCCGCCCACAACAATTAAACGAGTCTCAGGTGCCTCTTTTAAAATATCGATCAGCTTTTTCCCAGCTTCTACGTGAAGATGCTCCCTTCCAGCAGGTGCGCCAAATGCATTCACAATCACATCAAAGCCTTTGATGTCTTCTGCTTGCAAGTGAAACACATCCTTCTCAAGTACAGCTAGTGATGAATCAGTCACCTTTTGTGCATCACGGACGATTGCCGTAACTTCATGTCCTCTTGATTGAGCCTCTTTCACAATCTCTTGTCCTGCTTTACCTGTTGCGCCAATAATTCCAATTTTCACGTTAACTCCTCCTGCAATATGGTTTTATGTTGATAAAGAAAGATGTAACTAATACGGTTACAATAGAGGTAAAAAAAATTGAATAGATCATCCAATTTTTTTGATTAACACATGCGTTAGTTCACTTAATTTGATCTCAGCAAGTACTTGCTCCATCGCACTTTGAGCCCGGCATAAAATTAATTCAAGCACCGCTTGAATATTTGCACCGATCGGACAGTCAGGATTTGGGCTTTCATGAATTTGAAACAATTCACCCTCATCTACGACTTCAACCGCTTTATACACATCGAGCAATGTGATGTCGTCTTCACTGCGGTTCAGCTGAGAACCACCTTTGCCAAGACTCGTTGAGATTAGGCCTGCTTTTTTTAATTTACTCATAATACGGCGGATGACCACTGGGTTGGTATTCACACTTCCTGCGATATCCTCCGATGTCTGTAAAGATCCTTTTTCAAGTGATAGCAAGGCCAGAATATGGACAGCGACAGTAAATCTGCTGCTGATTTTCATGTTTTCTCACCTCTGTTGTAATCATTATAGTTACACCATGTCACATTGTCAACAAAAAAGTCTGCCGAGCTACTCAGCAGACGTAGATTGACGCGCTTCCATTTCTTCCTTCGTATAAATCATGCGCATTGGATTTCCTCCAACAAATGAGCCTGCTGGCACATCCTTATGAACAAGTGTACCAGCCGATACGATCGCTCCATCCCCAATGGTCACACCAGGTAAAATAGTGGAATTAGCTCCAATTAAGACTTCATCACCAATATAGACTTCCCCAAGTCTGTACTCTTTAATCAAATACTCATGGGATAAGATGGTCGTGTTATAACCGATTACACTATTTCGACCGACGGTGATTTTCTCAGGAAACATCAGATCCACCATCACCATTAAGGCAAACGCCGTATCCTCTCCGACCTTCATACGAAGAAAGGTCCGGTATATCCAATTTTTCATTCCCATAAACGGCGTGTACCTTGCCATTTGAATAAAAATGAAATTTTTCACCACTTTGAAAAAGGGAACTGTCCGATAGACTTGCCGCAGCGAATTGACCCCTTTTACAGGATATCGATCTGTTTTTCTCAACTTAATCAGCTCCAACAATAGCCAGGAGATCACTCATTTTCTTCAGCATGAAGTCAGGGCGATGCTTTAAAAGGGCCTCTTCTCCCTTAATAGACCAAGCCACACCTGCCGTTTTTGTCCCTGCCGCTTGACCAGACAAAATGTCGTGATAATTATCACCGACCATCACCGCTTCATGCGGATCACTGCCAAGCTTTGATAATGCCAGCTGAACAGGCTCTGGATGCGGCTTCTCATTTTGCACATCATCGAGCGTCACAATGACCTCAAAGAACGGCTCTAAACCGGTCAGCTTCAATCCCATTAAAACCGTATCCCGTATCTTCGTTGTGACAATACCGAGCTTAAATCCTCGATCCTGCAGGACTTTCAATGTGTCTAAAACGGTCTCATATTCAGTCACAAGCAGATCATGCTGCTCATGATTAAACGTGCGGTACATCTGGATCATATCATCCGTCAAATCAGGGTCCATCGCAGAGAATGTATCAAACAAAGACGGACCAATGAAATGAAGAATATCCTCACGACTGTACTGACCAGGGTAATAATGATCCAGTGTATGCTGAAATGAAGCAATAATTAATTCATTTGTATTGATTAATGTGCCATCTAAATCAAATAGCACTGTGTTGATCGTCGATTCGTTCATATGGCTTCCTTTCTAACAGCTGCAAGTTCCCGCTTCCGCCAAATATAGCTAATGGCAGCTGTCAATAAAATTGCAGAAATCAGGCGGATAACAAGAAGCGGCCATACTGGAATACCCAGTGGAAGAAAAATCAGCGTATCTTCGACCACTGCATGGCAGGCAACGAGGAAAATAAAAGCAAGGGTTAAGTCCTTTTTGCTCACACCATCCTCTTCCACTGCCTTCATCATCACGCCAGCTCCGTACGCCAGACCAATCGTTAATCCAGCCACCATCGTCATAGACGTATTTTCCTTCATTCCAAGCATTCTAGTAAAAGGTGACAGCCACTTAGAGAGCGTATGAAGCCACCCTAAATCTCTCATGAATTGAATAATAATCATGAGCGGGATGACGATACAGGCGAGCTGGAGCACACCGAGTACAGCTTTTTGTAAAGCAAGCAGGACGATCATGTACCAGCTAGAAGGCACATCAGCCGCCTGAGCTGCACTCAAAAGTCCATATTGCGCCGGCTCCTCGCCTCCCTGCCAAACGAGATGAATGACAATTGCAGAAATAACAGCAAGACTAATTCTGACCAACAAAATCACAGACACTCTCAGTCCAACCTTTGCTGCCACTGTCGATTCGATGATCAGGTTATGGCAAAAGGACAGCATGACTGCCAAAATAAACACTTCCTTCACAGGAAGCTCTAATGTCAAAATGGCTGCAATCCCCGCATACAAGTTCAGCATATTTCCTAATACAAGCGGAATCGCTGCTTCTCCCGAAAGACCAAACAGTCCCATAAACGGTCGAATGAATTGGATGATCCAATCCATGACAGGCGTATGCTGCAAGATACTGACGAGAATGGTCACTGGAAAGATGACTTTGCCAAGTGTCCAGGTTGTCGATAGCCCTGCTTTCAAGCCGTTTTTCCATGTCTCTCTCATCTCTTCTGATCCCCCCTGCTTAATTCGATGAGTTGTTTTCTTTATACGGAATCGAGGCGTATCCTTTCATTCTTCTAAAGAAAATTAGTAGAACAGCCACTGCGAATATCGCAATCGAAATCATCTGTGCGATTCGAAGGTGCTCTGTCAGCATTAAGCTGTCTGTTCTCATCCCTTCTATGAAGAAACGGCCGATTGAATACCAAATTAAATAAGACAAGAAGATTTCGCCTCTGCGCAGCGATGTTCTGCGTAATAAAATCAATATGACAACACCAACAAGATTCCATAATGATTCGTATAAGAACGTCGGGTGATAATAGGTACCATCAATATACATTTGATTAATGATAAACTCAGGCAGATGCAAATTTTCTAAAAAGGTTCTTGAAACCGCCTCACCATGCGCTTCTTGGTTAATAAAGTTCCCCCAGCGTCCAATTGCTTGCCCTAGTAAAATACTAGGTGCTGCTACATCCGCTATTTTCCAAAAGGATATCTTTCTCACTTTTGTAAAAATGATGGCTGTCAGCACGGCACCGATTAGCCCGCCGTGAATCGCAATTCCACCATTCCAAATCTTGATGATTTCGTTTGGATGCTGCTGATAGTAATCCCATTCGAAGGATACATAATAAATTCGCGCACAAATAATCGCTATTGGAATAGCAAATAAGATTAAATCAATAAACAGATCTTTATTGATTCCTCTTTTTTCACATTCTCTCAATGCGAGCCAGAGTCCAAGCAAGGCCCCGACCCCAATAATCACACCATACCAATGTACCGAAATAGGTCCGAGCTGAAAAGCGATCGGATCAATTGGCTGAATTGCTTCGTTCATATAGTCAACTCCTATTCATCCTGACCATTGTCTTCAATGACATCGGCAAGTTTACTTGTAAATTGTTCCGCTGCATTATGTCCCATACGTTTCAGCCTGAAGTTCATCGCAGCCACCTCAATGATGACCGCTAAGTTTCGACCTGGCCGCACAGGGATTGTCAGCTTCGGCACATCTGTATCGATGATACGCATTTTCTCTTCTTCAAGTCCTAAACGATCATACTGTTTGCCTTGTTCCCAAAGCTCAAGGTTCATCACAATCGTAATTCTCTTATAGCTTCTGACAGCGCCTGCTCCAAATAAGGTCATCACATTAATAATGCCTAACCCGCGGATTTCTAAAAGATGTTCAATCAGCTCTGGTGCACTTCCGACTAACGTATCCTGATCCTCTTGACGGATTTCCACGCAATCGTCTGCAACCAGGCGATGTCCCCTCTTCACTAATTCTAAGGCTGTTTCACTTTTTCCTACTCCGCTTTTCCCAATTAATAATACACCTACACCATATACATCTACGAGCACGCCATGAATGGCAGTCGTTGGTGCCAGCTTACTTTCTAAAAAGTTGGTCAATCGACTCGAAAGTCTTGTCGTTTTTAGGCTAGATCGTAAAACGGGCACGCCATTTTCATTTGATGCTTCGATTAATTCCTTCGGTACATCACGATCTCTTGACAAAATAATGGCAGGGGTAATATCTGTACAAAGAGACATCATTCTCTGCTTTCGTTCGCGTTCTGGGAGCTGTTCAAAAAAAGAAAGCTCTGTTTTCCCTAAAAGTTGAACTCTTTCTTTTGGGTAATATGTAAAATAACCAGCCATTTCAATACCTGGTCTGGAAAGATCACTAATTGTAATGGGACGATTAATCCCTTCTTCCCCACTTACCAGTTCAAGATGAAATTGTTCCATTATGTCCTTCGTACGAACTTTCGGCACGCTTCTTCCTCCTTTTATCACAGGCGATTCAGAAATACAGCTCTATTTTATCACTTTCAATGATGAACCCAAAACAGTATTTTATCCTGATCCTGTTTCACCGACCTAACTGGTATAGACAACTATACTTAAAAAGAGTAAACTTAAATGAAAGATAACGAATAAGGGGGCTCAAACATGAGCGGTTCTTTATTGCTCTCCAATATTCATATTGTGACAAAGACAAAGATCATTGAAAACGGTTTTGTCGGTTTACGCGATGGCAAGATTGACTATATTTCAACATTACCGCCGACAGGAAATTATGAAAAAGTATATATTTCCCGGGAAAACTTTTATTTACTCCCTGGAATGATTGATATTCACATCCATGGCGGATATGGTGCAGACATGATGGATGCGACAGAAGAAGCGATGAATACACTCGCTGACAACCTTCCATCAGAAGGAACGACAAGTTTTTTAGCGACAACCATCACACAAAACCATCATGAGATTGAGCAGGCACTTAAAAATGTCGCTCAGTGGAAACAAAGTAATGAAGAACAAGCAGGAAGTCAGGCGCAATGTCTAGGAATCCATCTAGAAGGTCCATTTATTTCTAAAGATAAGGCAGGGGCACAGCCTGTTCAATGGATTAAACAGCCCGATATTCCGCTTTTTAAAAAATGGCTGGATGCTTCTGATCAACTCATTCGAATTGTCACGTTTGCGCCTGAGGAAGACACAGATTTTGCTTTTCTTTCCCTGTTACAGGAAAAGAACATGATTCCTTCTATTGGACATACGAATGCCCATCATGACATGATAAATTTAGCAGCTAAGCATGGTGCACGCCATGTAACGCACCTTTATAATGCTCTGAGTTCGTTTCAGCATCGTGAACCGAACGCTGTAGGTGCTGCTCTTACGAATGAGAACCTTTTTACCGAGCTAATCACAGATGGGATTCACTCCCATCCTCTTTCCATTAAGCTTGCGTATTTGGCAAAAGGAAGTGATCGTTTAATCATGATCACAGACTCGATGCGTGCAAAAGGGCTCGGTAATGGATCGTACGAATTTGGCGGTCAGACGGTCACAGTCAGCGGCGAAAAAGCATTGCTGGAAGATGGTACACTTGCAGGATCGATTTTGCAAATGAAAGATGGCGTCAAACGGATGAAACAGCTCACAAATTGTGAGTGGACAGAGATTGCGAAGATGACCTCAACCAATGCAGCCGCCCAGCTGGGACTTGATCAACAGCTCGGTTCCATCGAAGTTGGAAAACTAGCAGATTTGGTGATTTGGGATGAATCTGGTGAACTGATGATGACGATCTGCCGTGGACAAATCGTCTTTGAAAAAAAGGAGGTCAACCACTAATGAACATCATCGAATTTGAAAGCAAGGACCAATTAGGAAAAGAAGCAGCCGACATTATTGCACATGCAATAGCTGCTAAACCCGATGCCGTACTTGGCCTAGCAACGGGCGGTACACCTATTGAAACTTACAAAGAGTTAATTCAACTTCATCAAGCGCATCAATTGTCTTTCATGCAAACAACAACAATCAATTTAGATGAATATGCAGGACTTGATCCAGGACACGAAAATAGTTATATGACCTACATGAAACGTCATTTATTTGACCATATTGATCTCCCTCAGGGCCAGTATTTTCTTCCTAATGGCAATGCAGCTCATTTAGAAAAGGAATGCTTAAGATATGACCAGCTCATTGAGGATGTAGGCGGCATCGATCTTCAGCTCCTTGGAATCGGTCAAAATGGACATATCGGTTTTAACGAACCCGGTACCCCTTTCAACTCAAAGACTCATGTCGTGCAATTAGATGAAAACACGAGACAGGCTAACGCAAGATACTTTTCTTCTATTGATGAGGTACCTACACATGCGATCACAATGGGAATTGCGAGCATTCTTTCAAGTAAAAAGATTCTCCTTCTTGCTTCGGGAAAATCAAAAGCGAAAGTGATACAATACTTAGAACAGGCAGAGATTCATCCAGACTTCCCAGCATCTGCACTGAAACTTCATGAAGATGTGACGGTTTTGATTGATCGAGAAGCTGGATCACTACGCTAAAAACGAGAGGATTTTCACATGTTTATTGATAAGCAGTCACCTATTCCGATGTACCATCAGATTATGGAGAACCTGAAAAAACAGATTGAGGATGGAACATTAGCACCTGATACACTCATTCCTTCGGAAAGAGAATATGCCGAACGCTTTGGTATTAGTCGAATGACTGTCAGACAAGCCTTATCTAATCTTGTGAACGAAGGATATTTGTATCGACAAAAAGGAAAAGGCACCTTTGTTAGCCGGAAAAAATTTGAACAGCCGCTTCAAGGCTTAACAAGCTTTTCAGAGGATATGCACCAGCGAGGGCTCAAAGCATCAAGCCAGCTGATTGACTTCAAAAAAACCTCATGTCCAGAGCACTTGCTGCCAGTCTTACAGCTGTCTAATAGTGACGCTGTATTTGAACTAAAACGGATACGCCTTGCAAATGATGAACCGATGGCGATTGAAACGAGCTATATACCTGAAAGATTTGCAGGAGATTTAACAAAGGAACATTTAACTGGCTCTTTATATGAATATATAGAAACTCACACTGGCCATGTTATTGCTCATGCCAAACAGGAGCTTGAAGCCAATGTTGCCTCAAAGGAAGAAGCACACTTGCTGTCTATTCTAGCAGGAGACCCTGTGCTGTCCATAACAAGAACGACTTTTTTTCAACAAGACATTCCATTTGAGTATGTTGTTTCCGTTTATAGAGGAGATCGTTACAAGCTTATTCATACAATGGAAAGATAAACAGTGCCCCTGACACGGAGCACTGTTTTTTTATTTCCTAAGAAATTTTGTTTCGCCATCATCTTTTGTATGAATTTTCCATATTGGTGAAATGGCTTTTCCTTGAAAACGATCTTTTGCTACAGTGTACCAATAATAATCTTCATTTGGCTTTAAGCCTTTCCACTCAAAGCTTGCTTTTTTGCCGCTTTTTACGCCGCGCGCTTCTCCTAGAAGAACATTCGTATACACATTGAGTTCAAAATAATTGGTTTTGACAGATTTCATTTTCGGTGTCAAATCTACATCGATTGAAAATTCATCCTGATCTCCATACGTTTTAGGATCGTAAAAATGCTCTTTATTCAAGTAAGGTGAATATGTCGTAAAATGAAGCTGATTTTTTTGTTGATCGGCTGTTATCACCCTCATAAACCCTTGACCACCTTCAGGTCCTGACTGATAATCGGCGAGTATTTGATATACTTTCCTGTCTACTTTTCCATCATGATCATCATCAAGCTCATCCACTTTCCTGCTTGCTCCATGGTAGTGACCGCTAAATACTGCCACAATATTAGGATGGCGTTTCACCACTTGATGGAAGATGAGATCGCCAATCGGGCTTCGATTGCCGCTCACTAACAAATACTCATGGAAATTTAAAATGACAATACGATCTGGATGCTCAGAAATAACACGGTTTAGCCAATCAATTTCATCTTGCTTAATCCCCCAGCCCATGTACACCATCATATAATCATTGCCGCCGGCAGAGATAAGATCATAATGACCCTTATTGTTTCGATAGGATTCACCATAGTAAGGCTTATCAGCAAAGCGTTTTTCCCCGAAATATTTCCCGTATTCCGCATATAAACCGTCCTTGTGCCTAACATCATGATTTCCTGCTAAAACACCATATGGAATTTGATTCTCATCTAATATACGCATAAATGTATCAGCACGGTGCCATTGCTTATCCTTTGAATCATCCACAATATCGCCTGTATGGAACACATACTGAATGTTTAATTTTTCCCTCTGATCTCTGATCCATTCGACCATTTGTTTAAAGATATGTGGATAGCTCTTTGCATAATATTGGGTGTCAGACATCCATACCATCTTATATGGCTTTTGTGATTTGCTGATTTCATCCTGTACTAGCAAATCAAACGTTTGATTCTTCATGTACTGTCTCACTGACAGCAGCCCTTTCAGGTAAAACTCCTTTTGATCCTTGGCAAAGTGATGAGTGATTTTATCCCACTTTTCCTGCTGGTGATTCCATGCATACATTGTCACCTTTCTCCCTGACAATGAACTCCCTTTCCATACAGCTTCGACGACATCCTTTTCACGTACATCATGATGAACCTTAATTTGAAAACGATGATAAGGAAAACGCTGTAAATCCTTCGTTTCAACTGCTTTCCCATCAACAAATGCAATGCGGTTCCTTTCTTGATCAGAAAAAATCATTTCTCCTTTTTGAAGAAAACTCTTTGGCGGCTCTGTCTCTGCTGCATACTTAAAAATCTTCATTGAAGGATGAAGCGATGTATATTGATAGGCACGATAAAAAGAGTAATCTAACTTATCATTCGTTGGATCCTTGGTTAGCACAATTTGTTTTGATGATTTCATTTTCGTCTTATCTGCCACCCGTTCTGGTGTTTCTGGATGCTCATGTACCGTCTTGAACTCTTTTTTCAACGTCGACATGTTCCCAGCAGCGTCTTTTGCTTTGATCGTAAACGTGTGCTTCCCAGGCTTTAATTCACTAGAGGACGTCTGATATGGCAAAGAAACTGGTTTACCATCTACATATGCCTTCAACTCCTCTATATCACTCCAACGATCTGTTACCTTTGCTTTTAATGTAAAGGCGCCTTTATATTGATCCTTTGCTTGTACGTTGGTCTTAATTCTCGGCCCAGTGTTATCAACTTTCACATGTACTGAAACATGCTCTTCTGAGGTTTTGGCCTCAATTAAGTGCGTCCCCTCTTTCAGCCTTCTTGTGTTCCACTTCATATAGGTTGAAACATAAGCCTCTTTTGGAATCTCAAATTGAAATGTTCTAACCTTTTTTGCGTTCCCGCTGTCTCCCATCCTCCATTCTTTTTGCGGCTTCGCATTGATTGGCTGAATTTGTGTTCCATTCGATAAGATCATCCTGACGTTTTTCAATTCAAAATCATCATGATTCTCTCCAGGCAGCCGGTCTATCGGAGAAGACTTTGTGCCAGCGTGGAATGAAATCGTTTGGAGACCTACCTTTTTTATCTCTTCTTCTGGTATTGGCATTGTATAGGTACGATACACTTTTGTCGAATCATCAAAAATAGAAAGTAAACGCTTACCTATAGATACACCATTTTTAAAATATAAATTTGTTCCTTTGACATCAAATGCGATATATGGATCTGCTTCAAGGGCAGAGGATACTTGCTGATTCCGGTTTCCATCTATCCGTAATTCGATGCTTTTTTTCTGATCAGACGTTGCCTTTAATGAAAATAACCCTGAAACCGTATCTCCCTCTTCTACATTGAATCGGAGACCGTGGGCTTTGCTGACCTGCTCCACATCAATCGTTCTTTTCAACGTCTTCGCTTCATTTTCGCCGTCTGACGCTTTAAGCTGATATTCCAATTGGTCCTTCCCAATCAACTCAGGTGAATAAATAATATGATGAAATAACCGGTCATTATGGTCTTTTTGCAGCAGTATTTCCTTGAACGCATCTTTTCGATTCGTTCGATAGCGCAGCTTGACGGTTTTCACGGCCTGATCATCTTGGACACCTGCTTTAATCTCTACGCTTTCAGTTGGTTTCACCGGTTTCCTTATCGTCATATCTTCAATCACAGGTTTATGGATATCTTGAGAAATTTCCTTTTTCTCGGATGGAATTTGTGCTTTTAGCACTTTACCTGGCGTGGGTTCTTCCTCAATTTTCGAAATTAGCTTCATCTGTGTCGTACCATCCATCGGATACTTAAACAGCAAGGATTTATGCTCGCTAAACCATGATGGCTTCAAACGAAATGCGGCAGAAGAAATCTCTTCACCTATATTTGTTGTGATCGAAACAAGACGTGATTTAGAGTTGGACAGCCCTTTGCTCTCGATAATGGATAGATGCTCGCCCTCTTTTAATTGGCTTTTGTACATGGCATTAAAGTCCGCTGCAGTTAAATGCTCCTGCCCTTTTTTTCTCAGCCAGAATACATAAGGTTTTCCAGGTGAAATGGTGACTGGATTTGCGTGAAAGGAATATACATCATCCATTTCAATGCCCTGTGCAGGATTGCGGTAGCGGAGCTGATAATGTTTAAGAGAGATAGGCGCATGTGTCGTGTTATACACTTCGATAAACTCGAAAGCATCTTTGCCTTTTCGATTTTTTGAATTGACGACAATTTCTGTGATGAATAAGTCCGGAATATGTGAAATATCTTCTTCAAATCCATTTAAATGAACCGATTTCTCTGCCGTTTTGATTACTGATTTTTGCGTAAGGAACTCTGTATAGTAACGAACGGTTGGATTCCATAATTGATCTGGTGGAATTTTCGCTGTAAATTCTGGCTTCATCCCTGGCAGCCGTTCCATTGGAATCAAGCGGTACCCCAGTTCATCACTTTGTTTATAATACAAGTTCGCAGACAAAATCTGTTCTTGGTCACTAATGGACGCACGAAACTGTAGATCATGACTTTTTCCTAGAACCGGGCGGACGTCCACATGAAATTGGTCAAAGATAAAAGGAGAAAAAGGCTTGTCCGGTACATTCACTTCTTTTTGAAGAAAAGGCCCTGCTGAAGCAGGCTGACTGAAACAAAAAAGAATGATAAAAAAACAGAAAAGCATGATTTGTCTGCTCACATTCACCATCTTGCACCGCCTCCCTTCGGATATTGTGTCTCCTGAAGGTGGTTTTTATGTCAGATGGAATGAAGAAACGATGCAAAATTGCACAAAAAAACCGTTAGCTTTTTTTCGCTAACGGCTCTACAATTCCTTTTTGTATCAACAGATGGAAAATGGACAAAATGACAGCCATCCAAATGGCCGTTCCGAATCCATCAATGTTAAAGCTATCTCCCATAAAGCTCGATGTCATCATGAGTGTAATGGCATTGATGACAAATAAGAACAATCCTAGTGAAAGGACGGTCACTGGAAGCGTTAAAATGATCAAAAACGGCTTCACTAAAATGTTGAGCAAGGACAAAATGATACTTGCCACAATGGCTGCGCCAAAACCTTCAATATACACGCTCCCGAGTCCAGGCAGAATACCCGAATCAAAATATCCAGCAATGACGATTAAAAGTAATGCATTTACTAAAATACTGACGATCCATCTAAGCATTTATTTAGTGCCTTCTTCCGGAACAACAAAATACCAGATGAAGTAGATCAGGAAGATCGGCATAAATGCTGTCAAAAATCCGATGATGACGGTTAAAATGCGAAGCAGGGATGCATCCACACTTAAATATTCCGCAAGTCCACCAACAACACCCGCTATTTTTTTATCTGTTGCTGAACGATAAAGTTTCTTCATGTAGAATCACTCCTTGTCTGATTGGTGCTTTACTTGTATTGAGCCTGTTTTTGTTTCTGCAAAAATGGATATACTGTGCGCCGCTTGTTGATTGGCTTTGATCATTTTCTCTTTTTGTAATGTTTCATTTTTTTCTTTAATCATCTCTGCATCAAGTAAATCGTGAGAGATAGACCCGAGATTGCTTTTCAGCTCAGCGGTCACTGCACATGCACGCGGGATCTGAACGTCCACACTGCCTGTTGTCGTTTTCGCATAGATGGAACGGCACTTTTCATCTGACAGCTGAACAGCAATATTTCCATTAAAGCTTTGGGCATCAATTGATTCACTTTTCCCGCGCAGGTCTATGAGCCCATTGATGGTTTCTACTTCAATCATACCACACTCGTGATCTGCCAGTTTGATTTGTCCGTTTGCTGTTTCAATTCCGACTTTTTCTGCTTGTAACGAAGCAAAAGAAACAACACCGTTTGTCGTTTTCGCGGCAAGTTCTTTTGTCTTTAGCTTTTCCCCGCGAATCGGCCCATTAAACAGCTTGACCTTGACCTTATCGTATTGGATACGCGGTACGTACAATGTAACATTGACTTTCATCGTCTTCTTTTCGGTTCGAATAAAAAATTTATCTCCTTCAAGCCCGCAGTCCAATTGATTGAGAAATTGCTGTCTTGCCTGCTCCCCATCCTCTGCACGGTAGATTTTCGCATGACACTCTGCTCGAATATCTCGATCGTCCCAAGGCATCACATTGAGGCTGCCGTTCGCTAATTGAATATCTAAATGAGAGAGCGATGCGTCTTTGAACTGAAAAATGTGCTCAACATCAACGGACTGTCCAAAGTTCAAATCAAGATCCACGTCTTTTACCTTTTTCACCGCAGAATCTAACCAGCCAAACAGCTTTGCCCCAAGATTTTCAGTGCCGTTTCCTTTACTCTCTGCTCCAGCCTTTTCTTCATGAAAGGTGTGATCAGCCGTAGACTTTTCTAATGAGACGGACTGACCTTCTTCTAATTTTTCTAGCAGCGTAATTGCTTCTTTTGCTGATAATACTCCGTCTTCTACTAATTTTAAAATTCGTTCTTTTTCATTCATACAAAGCCCTCCTAAGATTTGATGGATTGAAGTACTTTAATACCTTGAATGATATTCCAAATGACAGAGATCAAAAAGCCAATGACTACTAAAAAAGACAAGATGAACACCGTCATGACTGGAATAAGCGAGTCGCCTGCCTGTGTCGTCAATAAAAATGGGATAGACCCAAAAATCAACAGAATGCATGCTGCGACCGGCAAAAGATGTGACCATAATGCCCGCAATGCGTGCCGTTTCGTTTCCTTTTGGTCTACTACAAAAAACGCCACGATCGGTACGATAAACGGCATAAATAATACACTAAAATAACAAATAGAAGCAATAATCGACTGATCTCTATTCATATATATTCGCTCCTTCATAACGAAAATCCCTTTCTAACTCATACGTTTATTGCGTATAAAAAGTTTCAAAATCATCCGATTTACATATGACCTTAGACACAAATTATTTCTTTTTGCACCTAAGAGTAGATTCTTCACAGATTACCCTTTAAAATATGTTGAAAAGATGGTGATTATCATTATAGGGGGTAATTATTTTGACAGATCATCATAATTCAAACCACACGGCTCAAGCGCTTTTAGACCTTATACAGAAACAGAAAAGCATGAACAGCGATATGATCAAGGAGCTTGAGACCATTCATCCGTCTCATCCAAAGTATGGTGATATCCGTTATTTAAAGGTACTGCTCGACAGCAGCAGCACCCATATTTTAAAGGATTTAACGCACCTCAGTAATTTAATGCCGAAGGAAGATGTGCAATAAAAGAAAAACCCCTCTTATCGAGGGGTTTTCTTTATGAAGAAGTCACACTTTCCGTTTCTTTAACCAGCTGTTTCATGCGCTTACGGTCACGCTCTAAAATAGGCTTCAAGTATTGACCTGTGTAAGATGCTTCTTCTTTTGCAATGTGCTCAGGAGTGCCAGAGGCAATGATTGTTCCGCCGCCTGCACCGCCTTCTGGTCCGAGATCAACGAGGTAATCAGCAGCCTTGATAATATCAAGGTTGTGCTCAATGACCAGTACCGTATCCCCGTTCTCAACCAAACGCTGAAGCACTTTTAATAAACGGGCAATATCATCCACATGCAGACCTGTTGTCGGCTCGTCCAAAATATAAAGAGACCTTCCGTTTGAACGGCGGTGAAGCTCAGATGCCAATTTCACGCGCTGCGCCTCTCCTCCCGACAATGTCGTTGCAGGCTGTCCAAGTGTAATGTATCCAAGCCCCACATCATAAATCGTTTGAAGCTTCCGCTTAATTTTCGGGATATTCTCGAAAAATTGGAGTGCGTCCTCCACAGTCATTTCAAGCACATCAGCAATATTTTTCCCTTTATATGTGACCTCAAGAGTTTCGCGGTTATACCGTTTCCCGTGACACACTTCACAAGGCACATACACATCTGGCAAAAAGTGCATTTCAATTTTAATGATGCCATCTCCGCGGCACGCCTCACAGCGCCCGCCTTTGACGTTAAAACTGAATCTGCCTTTTTTATAGCCTCGTACCTTTGCTTCGTTAGTTTGTGCAAACACATCCCGCACATCATCAAAGACACCTGTATACGTAGCAGGGTTCGATCTAGGTGTACGGCCAATTGGAGATTGATCAATATCAATGACCTTATCTAAATGATCCATTCCTTTGATTTCTTTGTGCTGCCCTGGCTTCGCCTTCGCTCTGTGCAATTTTTGCGAAAGTGATTTTAATAGAATTTCATTCACAAGCGTACTTTTCCCTGAGCCGGATACTCCGGTCACAGCTGTAAAGACGCCCAGAGGAAACTTCGCATTCACGTTTTTTAGGTTGTTTTCTTTTGCACCTTTTATCTCAATATAGCGGCCGTCAGGCTTTCTTCTCTCAATTGGCAGCGGGATAAATTTCTCACCAGATAAATATTGTCCTGTTAATGATTTCGGGTCCTTCATGACTTCTTCTGGCGTTCCAGCTGAAATCACTTCTCCCCCATGAACTCCTGCTCCAGGTCCAATATCTATTAAATAATCAGCGGCTAGCATGGTATCTTCATCATGCTCGACGACAATTAGTGTGTTCCCGATGTCACGCATGTTTTTCAACGTCCCGATCAACCGGTCATTATCGCGCTGATGCAGACCAATGGATGGTTCATCTAATATATAAAGAACACCTGTCAACCTTGACCCGATTTGAGTCGCCAGGCGAATCCGCTGCGCCTCTCCGCCTGATAGTGTCCCGGCCGACCGGCTCAAATTCAGATAATCTAATCCCACATTATTTAAGAAAGACAAGCGCTCTTTGATTTCACGCAAAATGAGCTGGGCAATCTGCAAATCTTTCTCAGACAACTCGATTTTTTCATAGAAATCAAGGGCATCAGAGACAGACAAATCGGTGATTTCTCCGATATGCTTGCCATTGATGAGAACCGCCAGCGTTTCTTTTTTCAGACGATTTCCTTTACATGTCGGACATGGCTGATTCGCCATATATTTTTCCATTTGCTCACGAATATAATCAGAGCTGGTTTCCTTATAACGCCGTTCAATATTCCGAAGAACGCCTTCAAACTCAATTTCATTTTCACGTACCTGACCAAAATCATTTTCATATTTAAAATAAATCCGTTCAGATCCGCTTCCATATAAAATTTTATCGAATAAATGCGATGGGATATCTTTCACAGGGATGTCCATGTCGATGCCATAATGTGTACATACGGCCTCAAGAAGCTGAGGATAGTATTGCGAGCTTTGCGGCTCCCATGGTGCAATGGCATGTTGACGTAAAGTCAGATCCTTATTAGGAATGACAAGCTCAGGGTCGACTTCTAGTTTGGAACCGAGCCCATCACAGCTCGGGCAGGCACCAAAAGGACTATTAAATGAGAACATTCTCGGCTCAAGCTCACCAATAGAGAACCCGCAATGCGGACAAGCATGATGTTCGCTGAATAACAGCTCTTCTTGTCCAATCACATCAATCATCACTCGGCCTTCGCCCAGCCGCAGCGCGGTTTCAAGTGAGTCAGACAGACGAGCAGCCACGCCTTCCTTCACCACGATACGATCAATCACCACTTCAATGGAATGCTTCTTGTTCTTTTCAAGCTCGATATCTTCTGAAAGGTCTTCCATCTCTCCATCGACTCTCACTCGCACATAGCCCTGCTTCCGAATTTGATCAAGTACTTTCACATGTGTTCCTTTACGGCCGGATACAACTGGGGCAAGCACTTGTAATTTCGTTCTTTCAGGATACTCTAAAATACGATCTGTCATCTGCTCAATCGTTTGTGACGTAATTTCAATCCCATGTATAGGACAAATCGGTTTTCCGACTCGAGCATACAAGAGACGCAAATAATCATAAATTTCAGTGACAGTACCAACTGTTGATCTAGGGTTTCGGCTCGTCGTTTTCTGATCAATACTAATCGCCGGAGAAAGACCTTCAATGGCATCTACATCCGGTTTATCCATTTGCCCAAGAAATTGGCGTGCGTACGCTGAAAGAGATTCAACGTACCTGCGCTGACCTTCTGCATAAATGGTATCAAAGGCAAGCGACGATTTTCCTGAACCAGATAACCCCGTAATGACCACTAGCTGGTCACGCGGGATATTCACATCAATATTTTTAAGGTTGTGGGCTCTAGCACCTTTCACCTCTATTCGTTCCATAGCCATCAGGCAATCATCCTTCCGCTTTTAGCTCTAGCAATAGATCTCTTAATTCTGCTGCTTTTTCAAAATCAAGCGCTTTTGCTGCATCTTTCATTTCCATCTCGACTTTTTCGATCACTTTTTCTCTTTCTTTTTTGCTCATTTTCGAAAGCTTTGGTGCTGCTTTTGTTTCGTATTCTTCCGAATCCTCATGTATCTTTGTTGCCTTAATAACATCTCGAATTTTCTTATGGATCGTTTGCGGGGTAATCCCAAATTTCTCGTTATATGCTTCTTGCTGTTCTCGTCTTCGCTTCGTTTCTTGAATCGCAATGTCCATCGATTTCGTCATATTGTCTGCGTACATAATGACCCGGCCTTCTGCATTTCTCGCTGCACGGCCAATCGTCTGGATGAGGGATCTTTCAGAGCGCAAAAAGCCTTCTTTATCCGCATCTAAAATGGCCACGAGCGACACCTCTGGAATATCCAGTCCTTCACGAAGAAGGTTGATTCCAACAAGCACATCATATTTACCGAGACGCAAATCACGGATAATCTCAATCCGCTCAAGGGTCTTAATTTCTGAATGCAGGTAATTCACCTTGATTCCGATTTCTTTTAAGTAATCAGTAAGATCCTCAGACATTTTCTTCGTCAATGTGGTCACGAGCACACGCTCATTTTTCTCAATTCGCGCATGAATTTCTCCAATTAAATCATCAATTTGTCCTTCAATCGGACGGACTTCAATAATTGGATCAAGTAATCCTGTTGGGCGGATAATTTGTTCCACAACCTCTGGCGTTTTCTCAAGCTCGTATGGACCAGGCGTTGCTGATACATGCACAATATGATTGATATGCTTTTCAAACTCATCAAAGGTGAGCGGTCTATTATCAAGTGCTGATGGCAGGCGGAATCCGTGATCAACCAACACTTGCTTTCTCGCTTGGTCCCCGTTGTACATGGCGCGGATTTGCGGAATCGTCACATGCGACTCATCGACAACAATCATAAAATCATCTGGGAAATAATCAAGCAGTGTGTACGGTGTTGAACCAGGAGGACGCAAGGTCAGATGTCTTGAATAGTTCTCGATTCCTGAACAAAAGCCCATCTCTCTCATCATCTCAAGGTCATATCTTGTCCGCTGCTCAAGGCGCTGCGCTTCAAGCAATTTTCCATTTTCACGAAGCTTTTCGAGCTGTTCTTCAAGCTCTTGTTCAATATTAATAATTGCCTTTTCCATTTTTTCTTCTCTTGTGACGAAGTGAGATGCTGGGAAAATAGCCACATGATCACGATCACCAAGTATTTCTCCAGTCAGCGCATCCACTTCACGAATACGTTCAATTTCATCACCGAAAAACTCCACTCTGATACAATGCTCATCTCGTGAAGCAGGAAAAATCTCAACGACGTCTCCTCTGACTCGGAAGGTTCCACGCTGAAAATCTATATCATTACGAGAATACTGAATATCGACCAGCTTACGAAGGAGCTGATTGCGTTCAATCTCCATTTCAGTGCGCAAAGACAGCACAAGCTCTCTGTATTCCTCTGGCGAACCTAAGCCATAAATACAGGACACACTGGCAATAATGATGACATCTCTTCTCTCAAATAACGAGGACGTAGCCGAGTGTCTTAGCTTATCAATCTCATCATTGATGCTGGCATCCTTCTCAATAAATGTATCGGTCTGAGGTACATATGCCTCTGGCTGATAATAATCATAGTAACTCACAAAATATTCAACAGCATTATTCGGGAAAAATTCCTTGAATTCGCTGTATAACTGACCGGCAAGTGTCTTATTATGCGCAATGACAAGTGTCGGTTTGTTCACTTCTTTGATCAGGTTGGAGACAGTAAAGGTCTTTCCCGTACCTGTTGCACCTAACAGCGTTTGATGCTGTTTCCCCTGATGGATCCCCTCAACAAGCTTTTCAATCGCCTTTGGCTGATCTCCTTGGGGCTGATAGTTAGAAACTAATTCAAAGCGGTCACTCACATCAAAGCCTCCGTTTCGTTACGAAATCTATTTAATGAATATATTATCATAAAAGAACACAAAAATACGAACTAAAGTTCGGCTCTTACTTGATTTTTATTTCCAATACAGTCATACCCTCTCTCCCATGGCAAATAACCCTCTTAAGAAAGCCTTCCTTTCAGTATGGAACATTCTGGGGTGAGATATTCGATGAACAGAAAAAGAAAGCTGTGCTTACTAGAAATCGTAAGCACAGCTCTTGTTTAAAACATGTCAGCTTTCGGCCATCATGCTCTTGATGACGATGTCATCATTGATGCTTTTCAGCTTTTTCTCTCTTTTCGATTTCTTTTTTAGCCATAAACAAAGCCCCAGCTACTAAAGAAATAATATCTAATCCCACAATAAAGTAGGTTTCTGTATAGCCTTTCATGTACGAAGCAAATAAAAGCGCTGCTGTTAACGCAATGCCCACGTAATGATTATAAGTAACCTTTGAAAATAAAATAACGAGCAGGAAAGGAAAAACTAGTGCAAATATGGCTTTTGTAATCACAAAAACCCTCCCTCTTCATGGTCTACTTCCTTGATTATAGTAAAGATTGGCATAATGAACAATTCACAGTTTTCAATTTCTCCTTTTTTCTTCATGTTCGGAGACTTTTGTTATAGAAATAGAAGGAAATTAGTGAGATCGTCCCCTTTATAAAGATAGGTCTTTACGTCTTTGACAATAACATCCAATAAATTCTATGATTAAAATGATAGTGCGCACTATCATTTTAAAAATATAGAGAGACATACAAACATTGGCTATTTGGATAAGGGGGCATTCCCATGTATTCAGTTTTATTTCATGCGGCTGAAGAATCCGCATCACTCGCAGGGGCAAAAGGCCTAAATTTAATCAAATTAAACAATCACGGCCTGCCAGTCCCAGATGGATTTATTATCAAAACCAAAAGTTTTGCAAGCTTTCTTTCATATCACAATCTGCAGCTATCAGAACAAAAACTTGAACAACAAATCAAAGAAGCACCGTTTCCTTCACAAATGGAAACAGAGCTGCTTTCGTCTTTTCAATCATTGCTGAAGACTTATCCCTCAGTTGCAGTCCGCTCCTCTGCTGTTGCTGAAGATCTCGAAGGCGCCTCATTTGCAGGACAGTATGAGACCTATTTAAATATCAAAACAAATGAAGAATTTTTACAGGCGGTCAAAGAATGCTGGTCTTCTTATTTTGCAACGAGAGTCGCACAATATAAAGAAGAGATGGCTGAAAACGAAGAAGACATGCCGCTTATGGCTGTTGTCGTTCAAGGATTGGTCCATTCTGACGTCTCCGGTGTCATCTTTAGTGAGAATCCAGTATCGGGGAAAACAAATGAAATGATGCTGACCGCAAGCTACGGATTGGGAGAAGCAATTGTCTCCGGTCTTGTGACACCAGACACATATATTGTAGATAAAGAGAATTTTTTGATTGAAAAAACACTTGGAGCGAAAGAGCTGCAAATTGTTCCTTTTCAAGAGGGTGTCATCGAACAGCCAGTAGCGGAGAAAATGGCTGGCCAGTTTTGCCTAAATGATGATCAATTGAAGGAAATCACACAAATCACGAAACAAGTAGAAGCGCTTTACGGACATGGAGTCGATATCGAATTTGGAATTGCAGATGGGGCGTTTTATTTACTTCAAGCAAGACCGATTACCACAGCTCTCCCAAAAGCAGTAAATGAAACAGCGGGTGCTTCTTTTCAAATGCAGCCAGAAGAGCTGCATGATTTCTGGATTTCAATGGATGATCATATGCCTGGTCCAACGAGCCCTCTTTTCTCAAGCCTGATCATACCAGCCTTAAAAAGCGGGATGAAGAAAAACGGAGAAAAGTATCGAGTACCTGATATGAACATCAAAGATATAAAGCTTTACAGAGGCCACCTATACTCAGCACCGGATCTACCACAAACGGAAGATGGAGCTGCACCTGTTTTTGATGAAAGTATATTTGAGTTATTTCCGCATTTAAGTGAACGGATGTATGAGATTCTAGAAAAAAATTTCTTTCCATTTTACGAAAAACTCGATCGCCAAATAAATGAACCTATGACCATTGAAAAAGCCATTATTGGCTTTGAAGAATTAAAGGATTTTTATATACAAGCATATGATGATCATTTTGATATCATCATGCCACAAGTCATTCTATCATCCATAATCGAAGACATGCTTGTGACGTATACCGGTGATCAAACACAAGTCGTCTTGCTGCACGAAATGATGATAGGCGTAATGAACAAATCTCTTGAAATAGATAAGATGCTATCGGATATAGCAAAGGAAGTCCTTCAAGATCCAGAACTTCATCAAACATTTATTCAGCATGAAAAGAACTCAGAGCTTTTGTATGCACTCAATCACTCGAAAAAAGGAAAACACTTCATTTCCAAATTAGAGGAATTTCTCCAGGTTTACGGCTGGCGATCTGTTAAAAGTCATGACTTTACGGAAGAAACATGGATAGAGAACCCTGAGTATATATTAGATATCATTAGAAATAACATTCAGTCCCAATGTGATTTTGATGAAGAATTTGCAAAAGCAGTGATCAAAAGACAAGAGACGTATAAACATTTTATGAGTCAAGTGAAGGATGAGTCGTTTAAAACAAAATTTGAGATGCTGTATCAATTTGCCCTTCAAGCAGCGAATATCCGAGATGACCACCATTTCTACATTGATGCCATGTTAGATGCTAAAGCCCGGGTATATCTATTAAAAATTGGTGAACTTCTTACACAAAAAGGAGCCATTCCTCATCAAGATGATATATGGAATCTCTATGATGAAGAGGTACACAAAGCGCTCACAACGTCTACCTCATTCGAATCGGTTGTCCAGCAAAGAAAAATAGAAATGAAAGAAAATGAAGACATTCAACTCCCAGCTTACACAGGCACACCAACTGAAGCTGAATTGCAGCAAGTGGAAAGAATGCTTGGTTCGTTAAGAGAAAACGAAAACAACACAAACAATGTGATCCATGGAATTGGCGCATCCAGCGGTATTGTTTCTGGAAGAGTAAAAGTCATTACATGCGCTGAAGAATTCTCACAATTTCAAAAGGATGATATTTTAGTTTGCAAATCGACTACACCCTTATGGACGAGCTTATTTAGAGATGCAAAAGCAGTCATCACAGATGCTGGAGGCATTTTATCTCATTCAGCTATTATTGCTAGAGAGTATATGATGCCAGCTGTCTTAGGGACTAGAAGAGCGACTGAAACACTCCAATCCGGTGACCTTGTGACAGTAGATGGCAGCAATGGACGCGTTCAGATATTAAAGCAGCATTCACGTTCATAAACTTATCATATTGGCGGTCATAGATTTTATCGGTATACTTACTTTGTTGCAAACACATTCATAATCTGAGGTGAGTATGCTTGTTAAAATCTACAAATCAACGAATCATTCGCGCAACAATGGATTTATTAACTGAAAAGGGCTATCAAAAAACAACAACCAAAGAAATAGCGACAAAAGCGAATGTGAGTGAAGCAACTATTTTCCGCAACTTTAAAAACAAACGTGGCGTCATTGCTGCCATTATGAAGATGAAATCATTACCGACAAAAACCCTAGAAGCAGAATTTAAAGGCGATTTATACACCGATTTAAAGTTTCTCGGTACCTATTTCCTTGAAAATTTAGCTTCCAAAAAAGAATTTATTTATATCAGCATGCGAGAACCGGATATGTTTAAGGATTTAACGAATCATGAAAAGATATATCCTCAAGAACTGAGAGAAATGCTGATACAATATTTCAAAAAGATGGGTGCCAAGCATCATGTATTAAAAGGAAAAGAAGACATTTATGCAGACATCTTCATTAGTACGTATTACGGATTTTTCATTCAGCAGCTAGAGCAAGATTTCCAACTCGTGCTCACACAAAAAGAAGATTTTATTGAGACATGCACACACATTTTCATGAGAGGAATTTCCCCCGCTTAAAGGGTGAAATTCTTCTTTTTTACAAAAGGTGGTATACACATTGAGGTTAAAAAAAGAGAGTTTGGTCATCTATTCTTTGTTGCTTGGGGCTATACTAGTTCCAGTCAACTCAACGATGATCGCAGTTGCTCTATCATCCATATCAACGTATTATGATCAATCCCTTTCAAACATCACTTGGGTTGTCACAATTTATCTTATTGTCATGGCAGTCACTCAGCCTATTGCTGGTAAGTTAGGAGATATATACGGACACCGGCGAATGTATTTAATTGGGGTCACGCTCTTTTTAATTGGCTCGATTGGATGTGCTTTAGCACCTAATCTAGCTTTTCTCATCATTTTTCGTTCCATTCAAGCAGCTGGTGGTGCTATTTTAACACCGAATAGCATTGCATTGATTCGTGCAACAGTATCCCCCGAAAAACTGTCTAAAACAATGGGATACTTTGGGTTTGGAGCCGGTATTGGTGCCGCACTTGGACCTTTTATTGGTTCGATTCTTATTCAGAGTTTTGATTGGCACTCTATATTCTTTGTAAATATCCCATTCTTGTTCCTTACACTTGTTACAGGCGTATTACTCATTCCAAAAATAAACCATACACGCTTACAAATAAATGTCGACATCATTGGTTCATTGTACTTAACCATCGGGATTGCCACACTCATTCTATGCACAAAAAGCCAATTGCTCAATGAATACTTGATCTATGGAATTCTAGCGTTGATCGTGATTCCTTTATTCTTTAAACACGTACGGAAAGTAAAGAATCCGATCATTGATTTGTCGCTTTTTAAAAACAGTTCATTTACAAATGCAAACCTGTCGATCATGTTAAGTAATTTTGTGATGTATGCCATCCTTCTAATTATGCCGCTGTTTATGGAACAACAACTTGAACTTTCTCATACACAAAGCGGTATTATTCTATCAGTATTTTCTCTTTGCATGTCTATTAGCGGCTTGTTAGGGGCAAGACTCCATCCGAAAAAAGGCGCGAAAAAAATGATTGGCTTTTCATTTCTCTGTCTCACTTTATCAGGCATCATGTTAATCACACTCAGTCAGTACCCTACCTTACCTCTGCTTATCGTAACACTTGTCGCAGGTGGAATTTCATCAGGGATTGGGATGACCAGTATGCAGATGGCTTCTTTAACATCTGTTGATCAAAGCTTATCTGGTTCAGCATCTGGTATTTTCTCTACCTTTCGATATTTTGGCAGTATCATTTCGTCTACATTGATTGGGATCATGAGTGGTTTTCAATCTTTATTTATTGTATTAATGGGTGCAGGCATTCTTGGTTTCTTTTTATCTCAACGTGTAAAAACCAAATCAACCTCTCCATCATCTGAACATTCCGCCTAATGACTCCCTTGCTCTATGTCTATTTAGAGCGGGGAGTTATTTGTATCACTGTAAACTATAGCGAGTGCAGCTATCAAATCCTGAAAATCATCTTTTAAAGAAGAGAAAATGGCATAATTCCAGACAAAAAAAGAACTTCAGGTGCAAATGGTCTCCCTCACTCACCTAAAAGCTTTTTTTCATTCTTTTCAGCATAGATAACTTCAATTTTTTTTCACAATTTTTGTGGTATGATTTTGAAAATAGAGAACGCAAAGGAGCGGAATAATGGAACGTGTGAAATATGTTTTAATCTGTTTATCAGCTCTACTTTTATTCCTGACAGGCTGTGGAAAAGAACAGCAATTTACGCCGCCAGGCAGCTCTCAAACCATCGCTGTCATCTCGCAATTAAAAAAAGCCTCCTTTTCAATAGTTGATATACAAAAAAATAAAATGCTCTCTTCTGTGGATTTGAAACACCCACTCACTGATCTTATTCAAATCAATAAAGACGTCATCATCGCTACAAGTAAAGAGGAAGAATCCCTTATCGAAATTAATTTAAAAAACGGGACAGCAACAGATTATATGGACGTGGATAAAGGACTGACTTCCCTTACATATGATAAAGCTTCTCATACATTAATTGCTGCCAACTCACAGAAAAATGTCGTTTATTTTATTGATACGGAGCGTAAAAAAATAAAATCGACTGTGAAAACCGAAAAATTACCTTCTTCTATGACTCTTTCTTCATCAGGTATTTTATTTGTTTTAAATGTCGAAAGTCATACTGTCTCCGTCATAGATATAAAAAAGGGGGAAAATATACGTACGTTTTCTGTACTTGAACGGCCTTCTGGAATTCATTTTGATGGACAGTCCATTTGGATCGGCGGCCATGGTAAACAAGGCACCTTAAATAAGAGTATTTTTGCTTATGACCCTAAAACAGGAAAAAAACAGCGAGAAATAAAACTAGGCGTTATGCCTGTTGCATTTTTTTCAGAGAAAAATTCTTCTACTTTATATGTACTATGTCATGGAGATCATACGCTATACAAAGTAGATACCAAAACAAATAAGCAGCTTGCTTCTGTTGAAACTGGTCAAAATCCAAATTATATCACCGCTGATACGACATCAATTTATGTGAGTAACTTGGATGACAACTCAGTATCCATCATTGATAAACACTCACTTATCATGAAAAATCAACTGAATGTCCCATCAGGACCTTATGCTATCGTGTTGGAGGAAAAGAAATGAAGGAACAAATGCGTATTTTAATCGTAGATGATGAGCTTGATATGCTTGAGTTAATCGGGTCTTTTTTAAAGAGACATGGCTTTCACATTACTACTGCGAATAATGGAAAAGATGCCTTGTATCAGCTTGAAAAGGAATCTATTGACCTTGTTGTATTAGATATCATGATGCCTGACATGGATGGATTTGAAGTCTGTCAGCGTATTCGACAAACATCTCAAATTCCAATTTTATTTTTAACAGCGAGGAGTTATGAGGAGGACCGAATTAGAGGCCTTGAAATTGGAGCAGATGACTACATCATGAAACCTTTCAGTCTGCGTGAGCTTGCAGCAAGAATTGAAACAACCCTGAGACGAATTAGAGGTCTTTCGCTAAAGCGCAGCCGAATACAAATTGGTGACATGGAGATTGATCAAGATGGCAGACAAGTTTACCTCCATCAACAGCCCGTTAATTTAACAAGAAGAGAATTTGATTTACTCATGTTTCTTTTGCTCAACCAAGGACAAGTGTTTTCAAGAGAACACCTTTATCAAAAATTGTGGGAATCACATTCAACGAGCGGCTCTTTAAGAACAGTCGATACACATATCAAAACGCTGCGACTGAAATTAAAGGAAGCAGAACGATATATTAAAACCGTTTGGGGTGTCGGCTATAAGTTTGAGGAGGAAGAATGAAGCCATTATCGATTAAAAAGAAAGTACTCTTCTTAATCCTTGCAGTAATCGGAATCGTTGCAGCCTCAGCGCTTGCCCTTACCTTTTACTTATACCAGCATTTATATATTGATAAACAGATCGATTCCTTAAGTTTGCAAGGTAAGAAGCTGGCAGAAATCTATCACACACACGGGAAAGACAAGTATTTTACCGACAGAATGAAATGGGCAAATGACTCAAGTCAGGCGAACGTTATTTTTACAGATGATCCAATGGAACTTTCAAGTGGACTTCCTTTTGATACGGACACAAATGACAATCTCATTACGTTCAAGGAACGCCAAAAGCTCCTTCAAGGTGAAACCGTCGTGTTAATTAGAGAACACCCGAAGTTTCACCAAGATATTCTTGGCATCGCCATTCCTGTTTTCTCAAGCAATGATGATCTATCGGGAACTATTTTCCTCTCTATGCCATTATCAGATGTATATGAGCCCTTTGTCCAAATTAGATTGACGCTTGGTATATCCATCTTATTGATTTTGCTCCTGATATTCTTGATCGGTTATAAGAGCTCCAATCACATTGTGCAGACAATTAATAAAATGAAAGAAATTGCAATGGAAATGGAATCTGGTGATTTCTCAAAACGAATGGCCGTAACAAAAAAAGGAGATGAGTTAAACCAGCTTAGCCGCTCCTTTAATAAACTGTCTTCAACTCTCGAAAAAGTTGAACAACACCGCAGAGAATTTCTTGCGAATGTCTCTCACGAACTTAGAACGCCTTTAAGTTATATGAAAGGCTATGCAGAAGGAATTGAAGAAGGGATCATTGATCAAAAGAAAGGGATGCAAATCATCCAAGATGAGGCCACACGTTTAAGCCGTCTTGTGCACGATCTTTTAGATCTTGCACAGTTAGAAGGAGACTCTTATCCACTAACGATGGAGCCAATTGTCTTTGCACAGCTGATCCACGATGTTCTTGATCAAATGGCATTCGTCGCAGGCAATAAAAGCATTACTTTCAAACGAATGCTTGAAGAGGATTGTATTGTTTATGGTGATAGCGACCGTCTCCAACAAGTGATACGTAATTTACTGGACAATGCCATTCATTACACGCCATCTGGGAAATCAATATCGATTGAATTACAAGCTCACCAAAGTGTTGCTCAATTGAGAGTGACTGACGAAGGCAATGGTATTCCAAAAGAAGATCTTCCACATGTTTCTGAGCGATTTTATCGTGTAAATAAAGCACGAACAAGAAAAGATGGCGGCTCTGGCCTTGGATTAGCCATTGTCTATCAAATCATCAAAAAACACCATGGGACATTCAACATTCAATCTGAGCCTGGCTTTGGTACAACAGCCATCATTCAACTTCCCAATGCTCCATTCAATGAGAGCTCACCTACTCTATAGCTACTCACATATTTTACTCTCATTGGAATCACTATTTTATCTGATAAATTCAGTATCCATAGAACTTTCTACAACTTGAACAGCTCTTTTCATTAAGAGCTGTTTTTATTTCTAAAAAATAAAAAAATGGCCTTTTTTTATTAACATTTTATTCATATTTGCTTGTTACACTTTTTTCAAGTGAAGAAAAAGGAGTGACATGCTTTTGATCAGACGTTTTCAGAAATTTGATATTTATTTATTTTTCATATTGATCTTATCTGCCATCTTAAACATTTATAACATTTGGGAAGATGATACGGTGAATGCGTATTATACTGCGGCTGTCACAAGTATGATGCAAAGCTGGCATAATTTCTTCTTTGCTTCATTTGATCCAGCAGGATATGTCACGGTGGATAAACCCCCGCTCACCTTCTGGCTGCAAACGATGAGTGCCAAAATTTTTGGTCTCCATGGATGGAGCGTCATCTTGCCTCAAGCTTTAGCAGGCATTGGATCTGTTTATCTGATCTATCGTCTTGTCAAACCAACTTTTGGTCAAGCAGCGGCAAGATTAGCGGCACTTATCATGGCGTGTACACCTATTGCGGTTGCTGTATCTCGAACAAATAATATTGACAGCTTACTTGTCTTTATACTTTTACTAGCAACAGGAATGATGTTCAAGGCTGTAAAACAGCAAAAGGTTCTTTGGGCGATTGTTTCGTTTGCGATGATTGGCGTCGGCTTTAATACAAAAATGCTACAAGCCTATATGATCGTACCAGCACTCATTCTTTTTTACATCATTGCCTACCGAACGACATGGAAGCAAAAATTACTCTCGCTGATCGTTTCAATGATTGTCCTTTTAGGTGTATCTGCTTCATGGTCAATAGCGATTGATCTCACTGCCAAAGACAATCGACCTTATATCGGTTCAAGTCAATCGAATTCTGCATTAGAATTAGCCTTTGGTTACAACGGTCTCCAGCGGCTGACTGGTCAACAGTCTGGCGGGGGAGGCGGCACAAATCAGGGTGAGGGACAGCCACCTCCACAGCAGGGTGATCAGCAAAATGACAATGATTCATCCACCATGCCTCAGCCGCCATCTAGTGGAAATCAAAACAACTCAGACAATTCAAACCAATCATCCAGTCAGGAACAGCCTTCAATGCAAGGACCCCCAAACAGTGTAAACGGCACAACACCACCTGATATGCCATTTGGCGGTAATGGTGATGGACCGCCAAATGGCGTGGGCGGAAAAATGGGAAATGGGTCCGGCATGTTTGGTACAGGAACCAAGGGACCGCTACGTTTATTCCAATCTGAACTATCCGATCAAATCAGCTGGCTGCTTCCATTTGCAATCTTCGGTGCGATTGGTATCTTCTTCTCGACTGCCTTTGAAAGAAGACGTCTCAATACAAAACAAAAAGAAACACTATTTTGGTTAGCTTGGCTTATTCCTGTTGCTGCATTTTTCAGTGTAGCAGGATTTTTCCATCATTATTATTTGATCATGCTGGCACCTCCAATTGCTGTATTAGTAGGAGCCGGATGGGTTTCGATGACACACTTATTTCAAACAGGAACTGGGTTTAAAAAATGGCTGCTTCCAATTGCGATATTCGTTACAACAGCATTTGAAATCTTTATCCTATCCACTTTTACAAGCACGATCGGTCTTGGACTAAGCATTTCAGTCGGTATCATTGGTGTTGGAACAATCCTTTCTCTGCTTTTCATAAAAGGAAAAGAAAAACGAAAACAATTCGTGTCTCTCATCGCCATCCTTGGCATGCTGATTGCACCACTATACTGGTCAAGCACACCTCTTCTTTATGGAGGAAACAGTATGCTTCCAGAGGCTGGTCCTCAGCTTGCCACTTCAAGTGGCAGCATGAGTTCACAAGTCAATGAAAAGTTGATCAGCTATCTTGAGAAAAACAATACGGGAGAAGAATTCCTATTCGGAACAACAGATGCAACCACTGCTTCACCTTACATTATTAAAACAGGAAAAGCTGTTATGGCATTAGGTGGATTTAGTGGATCTGATAACATTCTCACGCTTAGCGAATTTAAAGAGCTCGTCAAAGACGGCAAAATCAAATACTTCTATCTTTCTGGTATGAGAGGCGGCAGCTCTGACATTCTAACTTGGATTCAAAAAAATGGAAAAGAAGTATCTGCTTCTAAATGGCAGAACAGCTCTACATCCAAAACAAACCAGCAAACAGACAGCCAACAATCAGAACAAAATGATCAGTCAAATGGACCAATGGGCGGAATGGAGAGCGGCACTCTTTATGAACTATCCGTTGATTAATTCATCTATTAAAAGGGAGGAACGATGACTGATGGAAAAGAACATACGATATTCTATTGTAGTCCCAGTCTATAATGAAGAGCTTGTGATCCATGATTCCTATCAGCGACTGAAAACAGTCATGGATTCGACGGGAGAAGCATACGAGCTTCTCTTCGTCAATGACGGTAGTATGGATCGAACAGCTGAACTAATTAAAGGGTATTCCCAAAACGATCCGAAGGTAAGACTCATTGATTTCTCACGTAACTTCGGACACCAAATTGCAATTACAGCTGGGATGGATTATGCAAAGGGAGAAGCTGTCATCGTGATAGATGCAGACCTACAAGATCCGCCTGAATTGATATTAGAGATGATCGCAAAATGGAAAGAAGGCTATGAAGTCGTATACGCCGTGCGCACCAAACGAAAAGGCGAAACTTTTTTCAAAAAGCAAACCGCTTCCCTTTTCTATCGCGTTTTACGTCAGATCACCGAAGTAGATATCCCAATCGACACCGGTGACTTCAGGTTAATGGATCGTAGAGTGTGCCATGAAATGAGAAAAATACGAGAAAAAAATCCATTTGTTCGCGGCCTAGTCAGCTGGGTAGGTTTTAAACAAATTGCAGTAGAGTACGTTCGAGATGAACGTCTAGCAGGAGAAACAAAATACCCGCTCAAAAAGATGCTTAAGCTCTCGATGGATGGAATCACTTCCTTTTCCTATAAACCTTTGAAGCTAGCGAGTATAGCAGGAATTGCCCTTTCCGCTATCGGATTCATTTCAATGTTTCTTGTACTTTACTTAAAGCTTTTTACAAACAGCACCATTACAGGATGGAGTTCATTAATTGTCATACAGCTGTTCTTTAGCGGCATTATCCTCTTTATGCTGGGAATGATCGGGGAATACATCGGCCGAATCTACGACGAGGCAAAAGATCGACCTCTTTACATCGTAAGAGAGAGTTACGGGCTTCAGTCAAAGCCACATCCTGTTCAACCCCCTGTTCATTTCAAGCAATACAAACAGCATTAAAAAAGCGTGTGAGACCTCTTTAAAGGTCCCGCACGCTTTTTGTATTAAGCAGGTGTTTCAAACCGCTTTCTGTTAATGAAGAAAGAAAGAGTAATAATCAGATAAATGCCCATTGTGACCATTGTTTGGACAATTGGAGTTGTTGACACAACGCCGATGAAAATGGCAATGATCGCAATCACAGAAAACCATGTTGTAAAAGGATACAGCTTCACGCGATATCCTCCTGGTTCTGCTACACTTCGAGATTTTAAATGCCCGACAGCAATAATAAACCAGATGAATAAGACCGTATAGCTTAAAGATCCCATTAAATAATTAAAGGTTTGACTTCCTACAAAAAGAGAAATCAATACAGCGGCATACAATGTAGATGTACACACTAGGATTGCTCTAACAGGCACCTGCTGTTTTGATAGCTTTGAGAAGCCCTTCCATACACGTCCATCCATCGCTTGCGTATAAAGTACCCTTGAGGATGCGTACAGTCCAGAGTTCATAGAAGACAAGATCGCTAGTAAAATGATACCGTTCATGATATCACTTGCGTATGGCACGCCAATTGTTGCAAACACGGTGACGAATGGACTCACTTGCTCATTGTTTACTTGATTCCAAGGAATCAAGCTGACGATGATGAAAAACGGCAGTACATAGAAACCGATGATTCGTACAAATGTACTTTGAATGGCCTTTGGGATGACTTTTTCAGGGTTTTTTGTTTCTGCTAATGTGACCCCAATCATTTCCGTCCCTCCATATGAATACACCACAACAAGCATGGCCGCAATTAAGCCGCCCGTTCCATTCGGGAAAAATCCTCCGTGGCCGGTTAAGTTGGATAATCCCGGTGCTGCATGCTGACCAAATGAGACAAAAAGCATGGTTAACCCAATGATAATAAATAAAATAATGACAGCAATTTTAATAGAAGCTAACCAGTACTCCGTCTCAGCAAACATTTTAACAGAACAAACATTGATCAATGTCACAACAAGCGAAATGATTAACACAAGTATCCAAATCGGCACCTGTGGGAACCAGTACTGAATAAAGATCGCAGATACGATCGCTTCTGCTGCAATGTTCAGCACCCACATTTTCCAATATATCCAATCTAAGAAATAAGCTGGATATTTACCTAACACAGGTTCAATTAAATCACGAAACGTTCTTGCGCCAGGTCGTGCAACCGTCATTTCGGCAAGTCCTTGCATAATAAATAATAAAATAAGACCACCAATCATATATGCCAAAATGACAGCAGGACCTGCGATATCAATAGCAGAGCTGCTTCCTTTAAACAGACCAGCACCAATTGCACCGCCAAGTGCGAGCATCATAATATGCCTTGACGTCATTGTTCGTTTTAACTGCACATGTTCCTTTTCCATTTTCTATAGCTCCTTTAAATTTGAATCTTCAGACAAATATAAGATAAAAGCATATAAAAAGGCCAGTCATCTCATTGAAGAGACGACTGACCTTGCAACCGCGTTACCACTCTAATTGATTCAGCCATTGCTGAATCCAACTTAAAACCCATTAACGGAGGTCACACGTAAAGACTTACTATTCATTCAGTCTTACCGCTCTTTGAGCGAGTTCAATGATTCGTTTTACTGCGTTGCACCAACCCGCAGCTCTCTTAAAAAACGGATGTTCATCTACTATTCTCAAGTCAAAGCGTTTATAGTCAATTTGTATATTCATCAAAGATTTTATTTTTTAAATATACTGACTAACCACGCAATTGTCAACATCCTTTTTCAGACATTCTCTTTTAACGAATCCAAACAGCTACTTCATCCATCGGACGGCGCGTTTTGCCACGCTTCGGCTCGATCACACGATAACCAAAGGCTGCCATGACAGAAATATCATACTGACCATCTTCAAGAAGCCCTTCTTCATCTAAAATGCGATGAATCTCATCGTAGCTGAATCCCTCGACTGGGCATGAATCAATGCCAATTTGTGCAGCGGCTGTCATCATGTTTCCAAGGGCAATATACGTTTGTTTTGAAGCCCAATCAAAGAGCGTACGTTCATTTTCTAACAAATGAAGATCATTCTCTTGGAATTCTTGGTAGCGTCCCTTCACCATCTCGAACGTTTCGTCTGTCATTCCTTTGATTTGCTTGTTGATGTATTCTGCATATGCTGAATCATAACGGGCGTCTGTTCTTGCCAAGATGATCACAAAATGGCTGGCAGTCGGAAGCTGCTTTTGCGCTCCCCATGTATATTCTTTTAATTTTTCTCTCAATGCTTCATTTTGAACAACGAGGAACTTCCAAGGCTCAAACCCTACAGAGCTTGGGGAAAGTCTTCCTGTTTCTAAAATAAACGCAAAATCATCCTCTGATATTTTTTTCGCTGGATCAAACTCTTTTGTTGCATGGCGGAACTCATACGCCTCAATGATTTCTTTTTTTAATTGTTCTTTGTTTCGCATTGTATTCATCCTTTCTATTAACCAATTAGGGTGTGTGTTTCGTCAATCCAATTTCTTTCCATTCCCATATAGAAATTGTTATGATAAGAAAACAAACAGCCCGAATGTGTGATGTGATATCTATATGGTATAAGAAAAGCTTCGAGCGATTCAAGTACGCACATTTTTGTTCGTTAGTTACCATCTTGTTCGTATATCACCAAATTTGCCTTAGAAAGGAGTCTTAAGATGAGTGCACCATCCAATCCAGTCAGTATTGTCAATCATGGCTGTCCCGTTTCAGTGACGACAAGTGTCATCGGAGGGAAATGGAAAGGAGTGATCCTTTATCATTTGACCTGCGGACCAAAACGCTACAATGAATTGCGCCGGCTGCTGCCAAGAATTTCTCAGCGTGTCCTCACACTGCAATTGCGTGAGCTTGAACAAGACGGCGTTGTTCATAGAGAAGTCTATGAGGAGGTCCCCCCTCGTGTCGAATATTCACTCACTTCTCTCGGAAATACATTAAAGCCTATCATCTTCGCCATGCGTGAATGGGGCGAATCCTATGGGAAAGAAGCGCGCCCAAAAGAAAAAAGCTGCCATCTCTAGCAGCTTTTTTTTAAGATGAAATTGCCGTTGGCTCTTGCTGTGGATCATCCTTCACAAACAGGATGCCAAGCTGATGATGCTCCCCTTCGTAAGAAGCACGTTTCTCAAATCTTGTCTGACCATTTAAGCCAATGATCTCGAGCTTTGTCAATGCACGATTGGTTTGAAGGGCTTCATAAAATTCCGAAACGGTTTTGACCTCAATTCCATTCACTTTTGTAATGACTTCTCCGATCTCAAGCTTTAAATCAGCCGCTGGTGTATTTGGAATAATCCCCAAGACCATCAGCCCTTGATTACGCTTAGAGAAGTAGAACGGGGCCGCATTGTCATTGACCCTCTGCTTCCATGAGAGAAAGGCTCTTCCTATCACCGCAATCAATACAGCTCCCCAAGCAATCGGTTCAAACCAAATACTTGCAGCACCTAATAAGGCGACAGCGAGTCCGAGCATGAGAATACGACGTGCCGTAATTTGAATACTAACAATTGGCAGTGAGCCTTGAATTCTCTGACCGAATCCGATGATATATGGAATCAAAATAAATGAAAAGCTTTGATCATGCACTTGAAGTACCGGCCACCATGGCAGAGAAGAAGTGAATTCACCTGCCGGCATCAGCAAAACAAGCGGTAAAAGCCACAGACGGTTTGCCCGCTGCTGACCAATTAAAAGTCCTCTCGCACTCATCACCATAGCAGGCGATGTACGTAAATGCGCCGTTCGATAGGCTAGAATCCCCTCGGTCATTAATAAAAGTCCTAGCAGAATGACAACGGCTGATGCATTCATCATTGAGAGCTGCGGCAGCCAAGAATGACTCACTTGGAAATGCATCAGTCCAAGTGCCGCAATAAAACTGAAACCGAGTGTGTATGCAGACGAAAGCGCACTCGCCTTAAAGAATAAAGAGAAAACGATGGTCATCGCTGCAATCAGCACGATGAATCCAGGAGGGAGGGCAATCCCTAAGCCTACTGAAATGACGGATAGGCATATCCCTAGAATCCATCCCTTTGAATATGTAAATTTAAGTTCATCGTATACATCTTCTATTCTTGTTTGAAACGCTTTTCTCTCCCGCTTTACGCGGATGTAGCCATGCAATAGGCTGATTAATATCATGAAATAAAAAAGAGGATGGATTAAAAACAGACCGACCGCTTTTAATCCGGCTCCCATCCACTCCGAGCTCATTATCGTTCACCGCCCAAGTCAAGCATTTTCTCTTATTCTATCAAATAAATCGATGCTTGACATCAGGTTTATTTCTCCTGATTCATCCAAAGTGTGACATTCGACAGTGAAAAATCTTTTAAGTAGTGATTGACATCTACATCTAGTATGCCGCCGAGCAGCTGCATCGACCTCTTGATGTCGGTTAAGTTTATACCAAGTCTCTTATGATTATCCATTAAATAATTGAAGTATATCTCAGCACAGTCTTCATCGATTTCATCGACTGATTCTACCGTTGTGTAATTGACCAAGTACCTGCTTAACAGCATGAGCAGACTTAATGCCTTTGTAGCGGAAAACGTCACATCTTTCGAACGACTCTTAAGTTCCTCTACCAACTCGTAATATTTTTTCTCTCTCACAATACTTGCCCTTTTCAATTGTGTACCCCCATTTACTAGTTCTTTTAAGAAAAGCGCAAACCTCGGTACAGCTTAATGCTCAAGCTGAATATCCGCAAAAAATAAAATATTTAAAATGAGTGCTACTTTTTATTGTAAGAATTATTTATGTAACATACAACTTTCAAAAGTTTCATTTTCATGACATGTTTAAATCAACAGAAAGTCTCTTATATACATATGTTATCGGGTAAAATTGAAGGAATGTTATGTTTTTTGTAAAATAAATGAATATATTTCTCGATATAATTTATTTTTATAAATAAATTATTACATGTTCGTGACACTTATGAACCAAAAAAAAGAGGCAATTATTCGCCTCTTTATTTTTTAAGATATAGTGCTTTTAGTGCAGTCTGCAATTGAAGGTCATTTTTTTCGTATGATTTCACTTCATCCACCATTTTGTTCATCATTTCCGCTGTTTTCAAATCAATGACACCTGATTTATCAAGATTGTATGTGCTTTGGAAGGCAAGTACGGCCTTTTTCGTTTCTTCATCAAAGTATCCATCTACCCTGCCAGGGTCAAACGACAATCCCTTTAACAGTGTCTGGGCTTGTCTCACTTCCTCATTGTTCATATCAAGCTGAAGCGGTTCTTTTAGCTGAAGCGGACCTACGGTAAAGTAATCAGGCTGATGAATCGCAATTGTCGGTACAACGCCTTTTTTGTGAATCCAATTGCCTTTTGGCGTGAGCCATTTATAAAGCGTTAATTTAATATTACTTCCATCTCCCATCGGAACCGCCTGCTGCACAGTTCCTTTTCCAAAGGAGACATCACCGACGACTTCATATTTTCCAGCTTCTTTCATGGCTCCAGCAAGTATTTCCGAAGCGGAAGCACTTCCTTTATCAATTAAGACATTGACTGGGTAAGGCTTTTGTTCTTTCAGCTTTGAAAAATATCGTTTCCGGTCGCCATTCCGTTCTGCGATTTGAATATAGGGCTGATCCTTCGTAATAAAATGCTTCAAAATATCTTCCACACTTTGCAGATAGCCGCCAGGGTTTCCTCTCACATCCAGTACAAGGCCTTCTATGCCCTTTTTCTCGAGTTGTTTCAGGCTTGACGTGAAATCCTTCGCCGTATCTTCAGAGAAGCTGGAGATCGCAATATAGCCTGTTTTATGACCATTGACCTCTTTTACAGAAGAAGTCACTGTTTCAAGCGGGATTTCTTCTCGTTTGATATGGAACGTTAGCTCTTTTTCAATCCCGTTTCGTTTGATTGTTAAGGCGACAGACGTTCCTTTTTTTCCTCTTATTTTCAGTACAGCATCGTTTAAGCTTTTTTCTTTCATCGGCTCACCGTCAATGCTGATGACTTCATCTTTCGGCTTTAGACCCGCTTTTGCCGCAGGGGATTTTTTAAAGGCGGAGACGATAATGATCTTTCCTTCATCCATCCCCACTTCTGCCCCAATTCCCTCAAAGGAAGAATCAAGCGAATCAGAAAATTGCTTTGCGGTTTGCTTGTCCATGTATACTGAATATGGATCGTTTAACGTTGAAAGCATTCCTTGGATCGCGCCTTCAAGCAGCTTTTGACGATCCACTTCCTCTACATATTCATTCGAAATAAGGTCATAGGCTTTCTCGATCTTTTCCATCCCATTCTCTTTCGCCTTATCACTTGATTGAGCTTGTCCAGCCATTGCAGCAGCTGCTTGCGGTGACTCCGCATGAGTTCCCTCTTTATGCGTCATCACACCTGCACTTATTAAGAGAACGACACTTGCCATAATAGATGCGATTTGTTTTTTCATATTTGGCCTCCTTCTTCAACTCTTCCTGATGACCTGAGTTATTATATGCCAGAAGAAGGGATTTCATGTAAAGACATTCTCCCGTGAAGGCTTGACGAATCATTTTATTAGGTGTAATTTTTATTTTGTTATGATTGAGAAGGAGTCTTCGCTATGTATATTATCTTGACGATGCTTTTATTAGGAATTTTATTAGGTTTTGTAGGAGCAGGCGGGGCCGGATTTGTCATCGCATTGCTTACATTAATTTTTGATATCCCTATCCATACAGCACTCGGGACGTCATTAGCCGCTATGGCATTTACGACACTATCAGGTGCATACAGCCACTACCGGGAAGGAAACATTCAGCTGAAATCTGGTTTGATTGTCGGGGCTCTGGCTTGTATTGCTTCTTTTGCTGGGGCTAAGGTCGCTCCTTTTATTCCAGAAGAGAGTCTGCACTATTTAACAGCAGGGATGCTTTTTTTATCCGCTGTTTTTATGATGATCAAACTATTTGTTCTTAATGAAGAGGCTGAGCAGCAGCCGCTTTCTTCACGTCAGCTGATGACAAGAGGCATTATTTTAGGCCTTGTGTCTGGAATGCTGTCAGGCATGTTTGGTATCGGGTCTGCACCATTTATTCAAGTAGGACTTTTGATTTTACTGAAGCTGTCGATAAGGCAAGCCGTTGGCACGACAATGCTTGTCATTATTCCGATTTCCATCGGCGGTGGAATTGGATATATTTCAGAGGGCTATGTTGATTTTATCTTGCTGATCCAAATATTAATTGGAACCGTCTTAGGCGCATTTATCGGCGCGAAATTCACACGCCTTGCACCGAAGCTCTTATTGAAATCAGCTGTTCTGTTAACACCTATTATTGCCGGATTACTGCTATTATTTTAATTCTATCTAGACCAAAAAAGCCGATAACGACATGTTATCGGCTTTTTGATTAGCGGATATATTGCGCTGGATTGACTGCATTTGATTTCGCGCCATTCCATAATCCTTTATGAATTTCAAAATGAAGATGCTGACCATGTGATTGGCCGGTATTTCCCATATAGCCAAGGAATTGTCCTTGTTCAACTCTCTGTCCTGTTGACACACTTCTTGTAGACAGGTGAGCGTATACAGTTTGATATGTCTGTCCATTGATATTGTGCGTAATGAACACAACATTTCCGTAGCTCGATGAGTAGCTTGAGTTTGTAACGGTTCCAGATGCTGCTGCATAGACAGGAACTGTGCCTTTTGCTGCAATATCTAATCCGAAGTGGTTTCCGCCAGAACGTCCGCCAAAGCCAGATGAGAAACGCCCTGCAGCTGGTTTAATAAAGCCTGAGCTGCTTGCTGGTGTATCAGATACTTGATCTGAGCCGCCGCTACGAGGTGCAGGTTCATTTTTTTCAGCTGCTTGTTTTGCTTTCGCCGCTTCTTCCTTTTGACGGTGTGCTTCCTCAGACTTCACAGCCGCTTTTTGGTTCGCAAGAATTTCTTGTTCATTCTCAAGCTTGCCTAGTTCATCATGTGCATAATTTTTTTTATCTGTCACATCACCTAAAATATGTTCTTTTTCTTTATGCTTCTTAGATAAATCTTTTTTCAGTGCCTCTAGCTCTTTCAGAGATGTTTCAAGTCCACTTAGCTGATTATTTAGCTCTGCTTCTTTTTGCTCCACCAGCTTTAAATCATTTTCATGTTCTGTAATCATGTCTTTGTCGGCTTCGACAATCGTTGTGACAGCCCCAACACGACCGACAAAATCACTAAAGCTGCGAGCACCTAGCAGCACATCTAAATAGTTGATCGTACCGCCGCTTTTTTGCATAGAACGAATTCGGTCTTTGAAAATGGCTTTTCTTTTTTCAATTCGCTCATTGATAACTTGAATGTCTTTTTTTAGCTTCTTGATCTCTTGCTTCGTTTTTTTAACTTCTTTCTCTTTTTCAGCGACTTTTTCAGTTGCAGTACTTACCTTTTGGTCAATTTGTTCAATTTCTTTCTTGAGCTTTGATTCTTTCTTTTCAAGCTTTGCCAGCTCTGACTTTTTCTTCTTCAAGTTTGATTCAGTCTTCGATGTTTTCTCTTCGATTTGTTGACGTTTTTGATCTAGGTCTTCGTATGCGAATGCACGATTCTCGTTCCCTGGAATGTATAGCCACGTTGTTCCAATAAACGCTGCCATTCCAGCCATCATCAGCTTTCTTTTCAAAACGATATTCCCCTCCCATGACAACTGTCGACATGAAGAGCCGACCGGATGAATCGGATCAACCGGTCACATCTTCTATAGAAACCTCGAATGCTGCCATCAAAATATATTTATACTTTTAAGAATTTACGGATAGACGTTAAGCTTCCCCATACCCCAATGATTGCACCGATCACTAGCAGGATCAGTGATACTTGATAGACAAACGGGTTGTATGGAAGCATTGAAATAAATGAGCCTTGTACTCTCGGTGCGACCCAGCCCACTGCATATTGATACGTGCCGAGCAATAGAGCAATAGGTATAATGGAACCAAATACACCAAGCAATAATCCTTCAATGAAGAATGGCCAGCGGATAAACCAGTTCGTTGCACCTACCAGCTTCATAATCTCAATTTCTTTACGTCTAGCAAAGATCGTAATTTTGATCGTATTGGAGATTAAGAACATAGCTGTAAATAACAGTCCAATAATGAGCACAATGCCGACATTACGCGCTACTCCGACTACATTAAAGAGTCGGCTGACCTCTTCTTTCCCATAGGTTACTTTATATGTACCCTTTAGGTTTTCTAATTTCTTCGCTACTTTTGGTGTATCGTGAGGATCTGTTGTTTTCACAATGAACGCATCGTTTAATGGATTTTCTTGATCAACAAGTCCCATGGATTGTCCATTTTCTCCAAAGCTTTTAATCAGAGCTTTCAGTTCGTCATCCTTAGATGAGTACTTCACATTACTGATTTCAGGAATCTTTTCAATTTCTGCTTTTAATTCATCCTGCTGCTTTTGATTCGCCGTTAATTCGATTAATACTTTTACTTCTACTTCTTTTTCAGCGTTCGATGCCATGTTATTCAAGTTGAGCATAATCACAAGGAAAACCCCAACTAAAATCAATGTGACAGTAACCGCACTAATTGATGCAAAAGTCATCCACGTGTTTCTTCCTAGTGAACGGAAGCTCTCACGTAAATGCCGCGAGAGAGTTTTAATCATAAATTCCGTACTCCCCTCTTGCTTCGTCACGCACAATCATTCCATCTTCGATTGCGATGACGCGTTTCTTCATGGTGTTTACAATTTCTTTGTTGTGTGTCGCCATAACCACTGTTGTTCCGCGGTTATTAATCTCTTCGAGCGTCTTCATGATTTCCCATGAAGTGTCTGGATCAAGGTTTCCTGTCGGCTCATCTGCAATGACGACCTCAGGGCTATTGACGATCGACCGAGCGATAGATACACGCTGCTGTTCACCGCCGGACAGCTGGTCAGGAAATTGGCGCGCTCTGTGCTTTAGCTGGACCAGATCGAGAACATCAAGCACTTTTTTCTTAATGATATGAGGCTGTTCACCAATCACTTCAAGAGCAAATGCAACGTTCTCAAACACAGTAAGAGTTGGAAGTAGCTTGAAATCTTGGAATACTACGCCAATTTCTCTTCTTACGTAAGGAATTTCTTTTTCCTTCATTGAACCTAAATCTTTGTTATTAATTAAGATTTGCCCTTTGGTTGGCTTCTCTTCACGATACATCATTTTGATGAAAGTGGATTTACCAGCACCACTGGGACCAACAACATACACAAACTCTCCTGGATGGATAGAGACATTGATTCCATTGATCGCCTTTACGCCATTAGGATAGATCTTGTAGACTTCCTTCATTTGAATCATGTAATCACCTAATCTTTTCTTATTCGCTGACTAACAGCTTATCATGATGTTTTGACACTTCTCGTCAAAAAACGTTATGTATGGTTACGCACATACCCTTCGATACTTACTAGCAATTTATGTCCTTTTCATCCAAAAAGATGAAAAAATTGAATTGTCTCATTTTCAACAACTCCAATTATACGTCATGAATCGACGCAATGGTATTACATTTATATTTCAAAACTTATAAATAAAAGGTAAATAGAACAACCAAAACTGAGAAACGTGCCTTTATACCCTTATTTTTTAAATGAAATTTAATATAATACGTTTTCATACTATTCAAAAGTCTTTTTCTACATATAAAGAAACAAAAAAACCTTGTCGATTAGACAAAGGTTTTATTTTTTCTCTGCAAGCCATTTTGCTACTTCTTTTGCTTGCTTCTCATCTACCATTCCGCTTGGCATAGAGCCTTTACCGTTTTGCGCAATATCTGCGATTTGGCTTTCATTATATTTTTTCCCTACTTCTTTCAGGCTTGGTCCGCCTCCGCCAGATAGGTCTTTCCCATGACAGCCAATACAGTTTTGCTGATAGATCTCCTCACCACTGCTCACAGATGAAGCACTTTTGCTTCCTTCTTTTTCGCTGCTTGAATTTCCTCCACATGCCGCGAGAACAAGAAGCATTGCTGCAAATAGCATCGTTAATCCGCTTTTTTTCATCTATTTCCCTCCCTTACAATCATTTGGTCAACGCTATTATATCCTTGTTTATGCCCTTTTAAAACCCTCACCAAGCACCTCTTTTGCATCCATTACAATGACAAATGCTGATGCATCGATTGCTTTCACCACTTGTTTCAACTTTGTGAATTGTGACTGCCCAACGACACACATCAAAATTGGGCGGTCATGATCGGTATATCCTCCGACTGCTGAGATCTTTGTCACACCGCGGTCAATTTGATCAAAAACCGCCTGTCTGACCTCATCTTCATGCCCTGTAATGATCATCGCCATTTTCGAATGACTGAAGCCAGCCTGTACCACATCAATCGTTTTACTCGAAATAAACACACCAATGACTGCGTACAGCCCCTCTTCGATTCCAAAGACCGTCATCGCAGCCAGAACAATTAAGCCATCCATCATCGCTAAGCATGTGCCTAGCGTCAGTCCTGTGTACTTATTGATGATTTTGGCAGCGAGTGCCGTTCCACCTGTTGACCCATTCCCAAGGAACACGAGCCCTATACCGATCCCAATGACCACACCGCCAAAAATAGCTGCCAGCAGCGCTTCATGTGTGACAGGTGCAATATGTCTTGTGACAAACACCATGAAAGGTAAAAAAATCGAGCCAACGAGTGTTTTCACTCCAAATGTACCGCCTAATAAATAAAAGCCAGCGATAAACAGCGGAATATTGAGCCCCCATTGCACATACGCTGCTTCAAAGCCGAATGACTGCATAATGGTACTAATTCCGCTCACACCGCCTGCTGCAATCTGATTCGGCAATAATAACGTATTAAATCCAATCGCCACAATGGCAGATCCGATTAAAATGAACAAATAATTTTTCACTTCGATCCAAAATTGTGAATGTCCCTGCTTCATGTCTTTCTTCCTCCGTTACTTCTGAATGCACACCTATTTTAAGCCCTCTTAAAACGATTGTAAATAACAGCCAAATGCAGTGCTAATGGATTAATACTTTATCACACAGACGGATCAGCGTACTTGCCGGTTGGCATAGGATTAAATGATGGTATATTTAATATGTACATGAGAAAGAAGGGCATGCGATGAAAAAAATACTGAAGATAACAGGTATGACATTACTTGCACTGATCATCTTAGTTTTTGGTGCTTTCTATACATGGAGCCGCTTTACATATGGACCAACAGAAGCATTAAAAAAACAGTTGAACATGGAGCAAGTGGAACATAAAAACAATGTTTATACATTTAAAGTACCAAAAAGTGATACTGGCATCATTCTCTATCCTGGGGCAAAGGTGGAACCACTTGCGTATGCCTATATTGGGGATACGCTCATGAAAAAAGGCTACTCTGTCTTTATCCCTGACATGCCATTTTCCTTTGCGATCTTCAATCCAAACAAAGCACAGGACATCATCACAGATCATCAAACGATCAAACACTGGTATATTGGCGGACATTCACTTGGCGGGGCAGCTGCCGCTATGTTTGCAGAAAAAAATCAGAGCAAGCTCGAAGGACTCTTTTTCCTAGCATCTTATCCAGCATCAGATGACCTGAAACAATCTTCATTGAAAATCCTTTCTATTTCAGGTGAAAAGGATGGGCTGGCAACACAAGAGAAAATCAAGAAATCGAAAGCAAATCTGCCGTCTCAAACCGTTTATCATGAAATAAAAGGCGGGAATCATGCGCAATTTGGCATGTATGGCAAACAAAAAGGGGATCAACCGGCGGACATTCCAGCCCTATCGCAGCAAAATGATCTCATTCAGGCAATGCTTGATTGGCTGAAGCCAGCAAAAAAGCTCCCATAACGGGAGCTTTTCATTTTTATTTTTTCGTCACTTCTAAAAATTCTTCAGCATCTGCTACAGCCAAACGAATGGCTTCTTCCCAAAATGCTTTTTGGGTAAGATCAACGCCTAGATGCTTTTTGGCTAAATCTTCTACTGTCATTGAAGCAGTATCTTTTAATAATGCAATATATTTCTCTTCAAATGATGTACCAGCCTGCAATGCTTTTGCATAAATTCCTAAGGAGAACATGTATCCAAAGGTGTATGGGAAATTATAAAATGGAACATTCGTGATATGGAAATGCAACTTAGACGCCCAGAAATGAGGATGGTATTCATCTAATGAGTCACCAAACGCTTCCTTCTGCGCTTCGACCATCAATTCATTCAATCGGTCAGCCGGCACTTCTCCTTGTTTACGCTCTTCATAAAATCGCTGTTCAAATAAGAAACGAGATTGAATGTTCATGAAGAATGCTACACTGCGCTGCAGCTTATCCTCTAACAAGCTGAGACGCTCCTCTTCATTTGCCGCTTCTTTTAATGAAGCATCAGCTACAATCATTTCTGCGAAGGTGGACGCTGTTTCAGCTACATTCATTGCGTATTTACGATTCAGAATGCGAACATCCTGCATCACTTCCTGATGGAACGAATGACCAAGCTCATGCGCTAGTGTCGCCACATTGGATGGACTTCCTGAGAAGGTCATAAAAATACGTGATTCTCCGCTATCAGGGAAATTTGTACAAAAGCCGCCTACCCGTTTGTTTGGACGGTCCTCAGCTTCTACCCAGCGTTCGTTAAAGGCTTTTTCAGTAAAAGCAGCGAGCTCTTCTCCAAATCCAGCGAAATGTTTCACAATAAAAGCAGCTGCTTCTTGATAAGGATAGATTTTGGTCTCACTGCCGATAGGAGCCCCAACATCAAACCAGCTCAGCTTATCCACTCCAAGCATCTCAGCTTTTCGGTGTAAATAATCAATGAATGGCTGCTTATGTTCATCAATCACAGACCACATCGCATCTAGGGTTTCTTGTTTCATACGGCAAATTTCAAGCGGCTCTTTTAAAATGTGATCCCAGCCTCTTGCTTCATACACTTGCAAACGAAAACCAGCAAGGTGATTGAGCGTACTAGCAAATAAATGTTCATCCTGCGTCCATGCATGCTCTAGGTTGTGGTAAACGGCCTTTCTGACTTCACGATCTGAATCATCCATAGCATTTTCCGCTTGGCCTACAGAGATCATCTGCGTTTCACCATGCTGTTCAAACGGAATGGTAATTTTATTCACTAAGCTGGAATAAAGTTCATCCCATGCATGGTACCCATCTACAGCCAGCTTTTGGATCAGTGTTTCTTGTTCAACAGGTAATTGATCCTTCACACGGTCTCTTCGCTCATTTAATATGTAGCGGACATCTAAAAAGGCTGCTGAATTCATCAGTTCTTCCCACTTGTTTGCAGGGATAGCAGCAAGCGCTTGATCAAACAGTGCAAGAATGGTTCCTAAATCAGCTTCCAGCTTGGCAATCGTACCTCGAAGGCTGCCCGCCTTCAAATCCTTCGTATTTTGAGCTTGAAGACAGGATACAAATGAACCTGCTTGAGACAATTTTTTATATGTAGTTTCATACGTGTCAAGGACAGACGTTAATTTGCTTTCAATGTGTGTATCTTCTTTTGAAAAGGCATCCACCTTTTGTCGTAATTCATCTAATAGCTGCTGAATGTTTTGCAGGTATGTCTTAAATTCTGGTGAAGAACTGCCTCCTTTAAAAAAGGCATCTAAATCCCACGTTTCTTTCAATGGTGTTAATCCCAAAATATTTCCCCCTTTATTTGCTAATTTCATCATACAAAGGATATAGAATCAGTATGTCGTATGTATTCCTTTATATTCATTATATTTTCTCACAATTAAAAAAACCCGGCAAGAAGCCGAGTTTTTATGATAATTTCGAACGTAGGTAAGCATCGATAAATGAATCTAAATCTCCATCCATCACCGCTTGAACATTTCCCATCTCCGTATTGGTTCGATGGTCTTTCACAAGAGAATAAGGGTGGAATACATAAGAGCGAATTTGGCTTCCCCAGCCAATTTCTTTCTGCTCTCCTCTGATTTCATCCAATTCTGCCTGCTGTTCTTCGATCCGTTTTTGATAAAGTTTCGATTTCAGCATTTTCATCGCACGTTCTCTGTTTTTGATTTGTGATCTTTCTGTTTGACACGTCACGACGACATTGGTTGGAATGTGTGTAATACGAACGGCAGAGTCCGTCGTATTGACGTGCTGTCCGCCTGCACCGCTTGCACGATACGTATCTACCTTGATATCCTCTGTCCGAATATCAATATCAATTTCTTCATTGAATTCCGGCATAACATCACAGGAAACGAAGGATGTATGTCTACGACCAGATGAATCAAAAGGAGAAATACGGACCAAACGATGGACACCTTTTTCTGCTTTTAAATAACCGTACGCGTTATGCCCTTTGATGAGTAAAGTCACAGACTTAATTCCTGCCTCATCACCTGGAAGGTAATCAAGCGTTTCGACCTTAAAGCCTCTGCGCTCTGCCCAGCGAGTGTACATTCTTAGAAGCATAGAACCCCAATCCTGTGATTCGGTACCGCCTGCACCTGGGTGAAGCTCAAGAATGGCATTGTTTTTATCATAAGGTTCGCTTAAGAGAAGCTGCAGCTCAAATTCGTTAAATTGCTTCGTTAAGTTCTTCAGCTCTTTTTCAAGCTCTGCATGAAGCTCTTCGTCATAATCTTCCTTTAATAAGTCATGCGTCATTTGCAGCTCTTCATGCGATTCACTGAGCTCATGATAGGAATTCACAGAATCCTTCAGTGCATTGGCTTCATTGATAACGCCTTGAGCCTTTTGCTGATCATTCCAAAAATCAGCCTCTGACATCGTCGCTTCAAGCTCTGCGATTTTGGCTTCTTTTGTTTCTAAGTCAAAGAGACCCCCTAAAATCAGCTAGCCTGCTAGCCATATTTTCAAGCTCTTGTCTAATTTCTACTAATTCCATATCCTTCACCTCATAGATGTATGGGGGCTGACATGAATAGAAAGAGGTTTTCACCTCTTTCCATTACTTATTCTGTCTTCCCATGACAATTTTTATATTTCTTGCCGCTTCCGCAGTGACATGGAGAGTTTCGTCCAATGTCGACGACTTTACGTACCGGCTTTTTCTTCACTGTCTTCTCCTCATCGCCCTCTTGTGGCTGATGAGCCGTTGTTTGACCTTGAACCACTTCTTCTCGTTCTAGGTTGTTTTGGATTTCTGATTTCAAGACATACTTGGCCACATCATCTTCAATTGAAGCAACCATATGCTCAAACATCGCAAATCCTTCCATTTGGTATTCACGTAGCGGATTCGTTTGTGCATACGCACGTAAATGAATACCTTGACGCAGCTGATCCATTGCATCGATATGGTCCATCCACTTCGAATCCACCGCACGAAGAACGATGACTTTTTCAAATTCACGCATTTGTTCTTCGCCAAATGTTTCTTCTTTTGCATCGTATTTTTCTTTAATACGATCCATGATGAAAGTTGTGATTTCATCTGCTTCTTTACCGAAGATATCTTTGACTGTGATGGCACCTTCGTCTAAATAGTTCGTGTTGATTAATTCAACAAGACCATCTAGTTTCCATTCTTCAGGCAGCTCTTCTTTTGGCGTATAAGATCCCACAGCACGCTCAATTGAAGATTGGATCATATTGATGACAATTGATTTTAAGTTGTCGGAATCGATGACTTCAAAACGCTGTTTGTAGATCACTTCACGCTGTTGACGAAGCACATCGTCATATTGCAGAAGCTGCTTACGGGAATCAAAGTTGTTCCCCTCTACACGTTTTTGAGATGATTCAACGGCTTTAGACACCATTTTACTTTGGATTGGTGTAGAGTCATCCATACCAAATCGGTCAAGCATCGCCATCGTTCGCTCTGCACCAAATCGGCGCATCAATTCATCTTCCATGGATAGATAGAATTGGGTAATCCCTGGGTCTCCTTGACGTCCAGAACGTCCGCGAAGCTGGTTATCAATCCGGCGGGATTCATGACGCTCTGTCCCGATAACAGCCAGACCTCCAAGTTCTTTTACACCTTCTCCAAGCTTGATGTCAGTACCACGTCCTGCCATGTTTGTCGCAATGGTCACAGCACCTTTTTGACCAGCCTCTTCAATAATTTGTGCTTCACGCTCATGGTTTTTCGCGTTTAACACTTGATGAGGAATGCCTTTATTTTTAAGCAGCTTAGAAATAAGCTCAGATGTCTCAACTGCTACTGTTCCGACAAGAACTGGCTGTCCTGTCATATAGCGCTGCGCAACATCTTCAGCCACTGCTTTAAATTTACCATCCATTGTGCGGTAAATTAAATCAGGTCTGTCATCACGAACTACTGGTTGATTGGTCGGGATTGACACAACCTGCATGTTGTAAATGTTACGGAATTCTTCTTCTTCCGTTTTTGCTGTACCAGTCATACCAGATAACTTTTCATACATACGGAAGTAGTTTTGGAACGTAATTGTTGCTAGTGTCATGCTTTCGTTCTGCACTTCAAGACCTTCTTTTGCTTCGATGGCTTGATGCAGACCTTCACTATAACGGCGTCCTTTCATTAAACGTCCTGTGAAGGAGTCAACGATGACTACTTGGCCTTCTTCTACCACATAATCCACGTCTTTTTGCATCGCAACATGTGCTTTCAGCGCCTGAGCGATGTGATGGTTGAGCGCGACATGTTTGACATCAAACAGGTTCTCGATGCCGAAAGCTTTTTCCGCCTTCGTCATTCCGCTTTCAGTCAGCTGCACACTTTTTGTTTTAATATCATACGTAAAATCATCTTCGATTTTTAATGTACGGACAAATGCATTGGCTTGTACGTAAAGCTTTGTTGATTTCGCAGCTTGTCCAGAAATAATAAGAGGTGTTCTCGCTTCATCAATTAAAATGGAGTCAACCTCATCGATCACAGCATAATGAAGTGGTCTCTGAACCATCTGCTCTTTGTAAAGCACCATGTTATCTCGTAAATAGTCAAAGCCGAGTTCATTGTTTGTTGAATACGTGATATCAGCGGCGTACGCTTCTCTTTTTTCATCTTTGTCTAAGCTGTTTAAGTTTAAGCCGACCGTTAAACCAAGAAATTCAAAAATTTTGCCCATTTCCTGCGCATCACGGCTTGCCAAATATTCGTTGACTGTCACGATGTGGACGCCTTTTCCAGAAAGAGCATTTAAATAAACAGGCATTGTTGATGTCAATGTTTTCCCTTCACCTGTTTTCATTTCAGCGATGTTGCCTTCGTGAAGTGCGATCCCCCCCATGAGCTGCACCTTAAATGGGAACATTCCTGTTACGCGGCGGGAAGCCTCGCGAACCGTAGCAAATGCTTCAACCAACAGGTCATCCACGGATTGTCCTTTTTCAAGTTTTTCTTTAAATTCAATCGTTTTATTTCGTAAAGCCTCGTCAGATAATTTTTCAAAATCTTGAGCGAGAGCTTCGATTTCATTTGCCTTTTTTTCATATCGGCTGATCGTACGTTTCGTAGGATCAAACACTTTGTTTAAGATTCCAAGCATATAATAACGCTCCTCTATTTCATGCAATTTTTCGGCATGTCCAAAAGTTTGACAGGTCCATATTTACCTGCATTTATCATACCATACCTTCTTTCATTTCCAAAGAATTTGCCATAATTTCGCACAAAAAACCCGCCCCTTATGAAGGGAACGGGTTTACTTTATTTAGGTTGTTTTTGGATCAGCATCAACTGATATTTAAGCGTTTGGCTCAATGAGTCCATATTTACCGTCATTTCGGCGATAAACCACATTGGTCAAATTTGTCTCAGCATTTGTGAAAACGAAGAAACTATGACCTAACATGTTCATTTGGAGAATGGCCTCTTCGCTATCCATCGGCTTTAAGTTGAAACGTTTTTGTCTGACGATTTCTGTTTCATCAATCTCTTCGTCATCTTGAACCGCTACTTCAGCCGTACCATTTCCTCCAGCAAACAAGTGCTTTTTGGCACCTTGCTCGCGGAATTTACGGTTTACTTTTGTTTTGTGCTTTCTAATTTGACGTTCTAATTTACTGGCTGCTAGGTCTACTGCATTGTACATATCCTCATTATGCACCTCAGCTCGAAGTGCTAGATCAGTCATTGGAATGGTAACCTCAACTTTAGATTCTTGATCGTTGTAAAACTTCAAGTTCACGTTGACTGAAGCATCAACATCTGTCTCAAAATAACGCTCCAGCTTTCCAATTTTTTTCTCGACATGATCTCTTAGTGCAGGTGTTACGTCGATGTTTTCTCCTCTGACATTGTAATTCATGTAAAGAACGCCTCCTTTAAAATTAAGGATATGTAAACCTATTTCTACTTTTCCCTCCTTTTCTCCTGCTCAAACGTAAAAAAAATGTGAATATTTATTGAAATTTGTCGAATTTTGCGGTGCTTCAACTGTTGCTTGATAGGTGATGAATATATATTCGGCTGATTCTTGAAAAAGACCAGCGCACATTAAATGGTAAAAGATGAAATCGATGTTTTCAGCGATTGAGACAAGGATTTTAAATCCTCCGCAGCGGCTTTCATCTCTTCATTGGCCGCTAATGATTCTTCAACAGCAGCAGACATATACTCCGTCTCTTCTGAGTTTCGTTTCGCACCTTCTTCAATGACACCAACCGTTTGAGAAATTTCCTCTGTACTAGCAGAAATCTGTTCTGCAGTGGCTGACAGCTCTTCGGCTTTCATTGAAATATCACGAATAGATTCCAGGATTTCATGGAAGCTCTGTTCAGATAATTGTGATACTTTTACACCCTCTGCTACATCCCGCTCAACCTTCGTCATCGATTGCGATGACCTTTCTGTATCTTTGTCCACGTTCTCGAGTAATTGACTAATTTGATCTGTCAGCTGACTAGATTCTTCTGCCAGCTTCCTCACTTCATCTGCTACAACTGCAAAACCTCTTCCATGTTCTCCAGCTCTTGCTGCTTCTATGGCTGCGTTTAAAGCAAGTAAATTCGTCTGGTCAGCAATGGCATGGATATGACCTAACAGACCTTGAATGCCTGTAAACTGCGCTTGTACATTGGTCATTGTGGAATGGTGTTCATTCACAGATTCTTTAATAGAACTCATTTGTTTCACAAATTGTTGAATAAGGGCGGTACCCTCTTCAGCCTTTTCAGTCACTGAAATTGAGTGACCCGAAACATCGGACGTGTGTACAGCTGCATTTTGCATGCCAGTCGATACTTCTTGAATGGCAGAGGCGACTTTTCCGACCGCATCTGATTGTTCACGTGAAGCTTCACTGACCTGTTCGATCGAGCTAGATGTCTGCTCACTAGCCGATATCGTTTGACTGATGGTTTCCTCAAATTGAGCAGCAGAATCAGCAAGCTGTCTTGATCCGCTTTGCACCTGCAAAATAAGCTGACGCAAATGAGCCGTCATTTGATTAAAGGCTGTGCCGAGCTGACCAATCTCATTTTTAGAGGTCACTTCAATCTCTTCAAGGGTCAGGTCACCATCTGCCATCCTTCTTGCGGCATTTGTGACAGAAACAATTGGTTTTGTCATGCGATGAACGAATCTGACACCGATCACCAGAAGGCCAACAATAATTGCTGCACTGACCAAAATGAGTGTAAGCAATAATTGATTACTATCTTGATTGAGCTGATCGATTTTTTGATCACGTTGTTTTAGCTGGTTTTGAGCGAATTCTTTTGTAAAGGTATGTATTTCTTGTTCGATAGGTTGTAATTCTTGAGTGAGGCGGGTGTTGAATTCTTTTTGATTTTGCATATTTAATGAATTAAATAATCGATTCGTTGAGGTGTAGTAGAGATAATTTTTTTCTGAGATTTGATCTAATAGATTTTTTGCTTGCTTGACCGTACTTAATTTTGAAGCTTCTGTTGTTTTCTTATTAATATCTTCATATGTTTGCTCAATTTTCTGCAAATTTTCAGCATCTTGGACGACGACATATGTTTTGATCTGTGCTTCCTGCTTTTGCAGAAGAGCCTCTAATTCCAGCGAGGTCTGATAAAGCTTCACTTCCTTGCTTAATAACGCTTTATAGGATTGATCTGTTTTGTAATAGAGAAAGCTTGAGAATCCTAACATACTGACAAACAATACACATATGACAATAAGCCCAAATAAAAATTGATTTTTTAGTCTCATAATTTCCTCCGAATGGTCTGAATTGGACAAAAATTAATGAATGACATACGGCCTCATACAGGCATGTATTTCATCCATCCACTTTCTATATTCAGGTATAAAATATGATTTCAGGAATGATTGGAAGTGATTTGAAGGGAATGTATAGAAAGCTAGTATATCAAAACTTAAAAATATTTGATCAAACGAACGAATCGTTTTGGCAAAGTGTTCATTTTCAATAATCGAAAGCAGAAGGGGGTGTGTTGTGTCTAAATGAAAGAAGGCATGGATCAGATCATTAAAGATCCGATCCCCTTCTGTTTTGTCAAAATCCTTCTCAATTTCATCTAAATATTTTAGACTCTCTTCTATCGTGTATAGAAGTTCATAATATGTGGTTAATAAAATATAGTCATTTGAACGATACGCCACAGGTCTCACCTATTTATTTCCGTTTATCGTAGTATACGCCGTCACTTGTTAGGGGCTGGTATGGATTTTGATAATTCAGCTGTTTTGTTTTCTTTTTTTGAATGGCTTGAATATCTGCTTTTATCCCATTTTGGATAACCGTTAATTGCTTCGTCATCTGTTGATCTGTTTGTATGATTTCTCGGATTTTCTCTTTTTCTTGATCCGTCAATTCATGCTGTATATCTCTCATTAATTCGTCTCTTTCAATTAAAAAGGCATCAAAGTCTTCAACCAGTGTCTCACTTTGCGGATTTTCCGCTATTTCGGCTGCCATTTTTAATGTTTGATCATGCAGCTGGTCCACAATACTCATAGAGAGCCCCCGATAGAGTGGTGACGGCCTTTTCGATCGGTTTGAATGACTTCCTTCCACGCATCACGGAAATCAGTTACGTACTGTTCTACTTCATTCAATATCTCTTCGTCATTTTGAAGATTAGCTTCTATCAGTCTGCGATAAATGTAATCATACATACTTGCCATACTCTTTGATACGTCATAGGAACGATTTAAGGTGACATTTAATTCTTGAATGATGTTTTGAGCCTTTTTCAGGTTCAAGTTTCTCGTTTCTGCATCCTCTTTTTGAATGGCATGCTTCGCTATTCTAATGAACTTTAAGCAGCCTTCATAAAGCATAAGCGTCAACTCGGCAGGTGTTGCGGTCTCAATAGAATTTTTCTGATAGGCGGCATAAGGGTTCTGTATTGCCATATGTTATAAACCTCCAATTATTGTCCAAGCAGTTGAGAAAGGTAGCCAGATTGGTTGTTTAGCTTTTGAATTGCACTATCCATGGCGTTAAACTTTTTGTAGTAACGGGCTTCAACCATTTTTAAACGATCTTGGAATGTACTCATTCGTTTTGTCAAAGAATCAAGGTCCTTACCAAGTCCGTATTCCTTTAATTCCATTGTTGTGCTGCCAGCCTTTTTTTGAATGCTCTTCGAAAAGTTTGATAACGAATTTTTGATACGATAGATGATTCCTTGTTCTTGATATTGCTGCTGTGCTTTGTCTTTATCTTTTGAATCCACATTTAAACTACCCGAGATGAACATTTGTCTGACTTTCTCCGGGTCTTCTTCAATGGCTTTTCTTAATTTCTCTACTCCATTTATATCTTTACTAAATTCCAGCTTTCCGCCATCTTTATACTTGGATGATGTCTCAATACCGATTTGTGTGAGTTGGATTTTATTCGCATCACTTGTCGTAATATTAGCATACAAATCACTTCTTATTTTAGAGGCACCAGATCGTAAAATGGAATCACTTCTCAGCAAGCCAGACTTCGCAGTCGTTTCCCATAGCTCTATTTCTTTTTCAGACATCCCTTTTTTCTCTTCAGCCGTTAATGGTTGATAGTCTCTGTTTTTCTTTTCATTGACTTTACCATTAATCTGCTCAACGAGCTCATTGTATTTATCAACAAATTGTTTAATTTTGTCATAGATTGCATCCACATCTGTCGAAACGTTTAAGCTGACAGGCTGATCCGTTGTTCCTTTAAGTTCGTACGTAATATCAGCCTGTGTGAATGTATTGTTGTTATTTTCCATTTTCAGACCATTAATCTCGTATTGCGCTTTCTGTCCTTGAGTGGTCGCAACTAATTTGTTATCTCCATCTACTTGGAAGCCTAATTGCGTTAAAAATGAAGCTGAATTGCCATCAGCTGCTTTAATACTGACACCCTCACCAGTTGTCCGAGAAGTAAGAGCAATGGTATCCACGTAGTTAGTGCCATCAGAGATTTGGCCTTTGTAAGCCGTCACACCTAATTGCGCGCTGTTCAGCTTTTTCACGATGTCATCGATTGTATCGGAATCAGAGGTATTGATCGTCACCATTTTCGGTTTTGTTGAATCTGGCGTCGTCACTTCAAACGTAAACGTGCCATTTGCTGGTGTAAATCCAGATGTACCAGAGGATTTGAAGACAGAAGCTGTCGCTAGTTGAGTGACATGAATAGAGCCAGAGGTCGCATTTGTTGACCCAGTTGCTGTGACAGCAGATTCATTAGAGCTTGTTACCTTTTTTGCGCCATATGTACTTGGACGCGTTAAGTTTAAACTGTTGATCAAATCATCTAATTCTTTGATTTTCGAGTTAACCTCGCGATAGCTGTCTCTTTGCCATTCAAGTGTTTGTTTCTGGCGTGTCATTTTATCAAGTGGTGCCTGCTCCGTTTTCATCAGCTTTGATACGATTTCATCAATATCGAACACATTTGAAAATCCAGTAATACGATTGACCATTGTTTATGTTCTCCCTTCATTTACATTCTTTTATCTACAAATAAACCGACAATTTCTGTCATTGCCGCATAGAAATCAAGCCATTCCTTGGAAGGAATTTCTCTAATAACTTCTTCTGTTTGGTTATCTACGACTTTGACATAATATTCATTGAGTTTTTCATGTAATTCAAATTGAAGATGAAATTGAGTAGGCTCAATCAGCTTGTTTGCGCCTTGAAGCGTTTTTTCAATTTCTTCTTTTGAAACAGCCTTGCCATTTGCTTGTGAGTCAGAGTTTACATTTTCATTCTGGTTATTAGAAACACGGGTTTGAAATGCATCGATAATTGGCTCTAGCGATGTCAACTTACCAACAGACATAGTTATTCAGCTCCTGTGCTTTAATCTATCTTTTATATCGGCTTTGAATTTGCAAATTAAATATAGATGGACCGATTTGTTAAAGTTTCCTATAGATCATGAACATCTGTATCGGAACACGTTCACACGGAGAAGGACAGCTTAATGCAATAAAAAAATCCTCACTTTTTTTGTGAGGATAATTGAGAGAGGAGATCTAAGGATAAGCTCGCAGCACGATTGTTCTCTTCTTGAATAGACAGGTACACTTCTTTCCTGTGAATATCGATGTGCTTAGGAGCCTCAATCCCGACTTTCACTTGATCGCCCTCGATTGAAATAATCTTGACTTCAATATCATCGCCTATTTGAATTGACTGGTTTAATTTACGAGACAGCACTAACATGAGGATGCCACCTCTAACAAATGTTTTGTATGATAGGCTGAATCATGCAAAATCACCTGCTTGGCTTTCATGTTTTTCCGGTTCACAATAATAGGCGCTCTTAAATTAGCTGTTGTTTTTTCAATAGATGATTCCATTGTTAAAATAACCATTACTTCCACATCATTGGCATCTTCTACTTCCAGAATGTCTACAACCGTTTCGTCTAAATCAAATTCGTATTGATTGAAGAATAAAAACGGACTGCTGACGATAAAGCCTAATGCTGCGTTTTTCAATGATTGAAGAACTAAAAACGGAGATTCTTCTGATAAAGGCAAAATGACAAACTGTTTTTGATCCAGAAATCCTGGTATCCCGTTAGAGAAGTTAATAATTTGCTCCTCTTTGATTGTCACTTCACCATGGTATTTTGTTTGAATGATCATAATTCACGACCTTTTTCGTTTTTCTTAACTATACCTTATCACCATTTTGGCCCGTTTCGTCAACTTCTATTTTTAATTCCGGGTATTGTAACATATCAATATTGACTTTACCTGGCTGGTAGTTAACGATTGGTTTATGAGGTGTTGCCTCTATGACAGCTTTTTGCGGCTCCACATCAATTTGAAGCTCAGAAGGCTGATAGTGGATTTTCACACTAAAGAATGAAGGTATTACACCAATGGTGAATTGTTTTGCTGGAGGACTGCCGTTGATCTTGGCAAACTCAGCAATCGCATTCCCGCCATTCTCGATCTTGATCAGTTCACTTCCTTCTTCCGCTCTTCGACCCATTCCTTCTCCAACAGCACGCTTCCCCTCAGCTGCCCATTCCTCAGAACGTCTAAAAATCGACTTGATGTCCATATCGGCAAATGCCTCGGTTTGATCAATGGTTAATTTCGACGGTGTCCTTTTGATATTCATGACAGCTCGTGGCTGCTGAATCTCAAGATCAGCTCGTGGCTGCTCTACTTCTTGGCGAGAAGGAGTTGTCGACATTTGAAGTTTTGCATAGGTTTGCTGCATTAACAATCTAGGGATTTGCATATGTTCACCTCCATGATGCAAAAAAGCACCCATCGGATGCTTTTTATTATCTTAAGAAATCAACAAGGGATGGCTGAATGACTTTAGCTGTTGTCGCTAAAGCAGCTCTATTCACCGTCTCTTGTTGAAGAAGATCAAGAATGGCCTTTTCACTTTCAACATCTTCATTATCTGATTTAGCATTTTTCAATACTTGGTATTGTGAAGTCAAACGACTTCCTACTAAGTCAACACGATTCGAACGCGCTCCTAGGTCAGATCGCTCAGCACTCATCACTTCTTTAAACTGATCAATACTTCCTAATGCATCATCAGAATTCGCGAATGTTCCATTTTTCAATGAATTTTCTAAATCAGTCAGCATTTCAATGACATTTTGACCATTGGCCTGTCCACCAAACGCTGAGATTGGATTTGAGTTTACATTTAAAGTAATCCCATCAGAAATATTTGCTTGAACAGCATTCGCATCTGTATAATTTTCGAAGTTAAATGTATACGTTCCGTCTGCATTCTCAACAACTGGTTTAACATTTGTATTCGTCCCATTAAATACGAACTTACCTAGCATTTGAGTGTTCATTGCATCGATGATTTGATTCTTCATCTGACCAATTTCCACTCCGATAGCCGCTAAATCTTCGGGCTGCTTTGTTCCGTTTGCCGCATCAAGCACTTTATCTCGTATATTTGACATAATATCAATGATTTCAGTGACACTTGTTTCAGATGTATCAATCCAGTTTTGTGCTTCATTTAAGTTATTTTTATATTGTTCATTTCGAAACAAGGCAGTACTATATTGAAGGCTTTTTACTGCTGCAACAGGATCATCAGACGTATTCGTGAAACGTCTTCCTGTTTGTGCCTGCTCATTAATTTTAGAAAGTTTTTCATAACTTTTACTAATATTTCGAAGTGAGTTTTGAGAAATCATACCTTGTGTGACTCGCATCCGTTATCCCTACCTTCCTACGACACCCATGCCGTTTATTACTTTATCCAGTACTTCATCTTGTAATGTCATAATTCTCGCAGCCGCATTATATGCATGCTGGAATTGGATCATATTCGTCATTTCTTCATCGATGGAGACAGCGCTAGTCGACATTCTACGTTCATTGGCTGAATTGACAAGAGCAGCTGAACTGCTTTCAAGCGTCATGTTCTTTTTCCCTTGTACCCCCATCTCAGCAATGACATTTTGGTAATAATCCTGAATGGTCGTTGTATTTCCACCGATTGGTAACTTTAAGTCTTGTATATTAGCTAATTTCGTAGCATTCGAACCGTCACCTTGTGTTTGATTGAGAGATGCTGCAATATTATCTGTTGATGCTAAAATGACATCGCTCACTTTAATACGAGCTGCCAAACCTTTATTCAACTCATTGTTATTCTCGATATCAAAAAAGTCTTGTCCACTTGCACCAGTTAACGTGTACCCCTGCTTATGTACATCGTTAAATGTATCCATGAATACTTGTGCTACTTCATCCAGCTCTGCAAGCATATCTGGATACATGCCTTTTTCAGCACCGTTTGACATGTAGCCATAAGCCTCAACAAGTGCTTTTACTTTACCGTTTACTTGTAATTGATCCGCTGCAATAGTTGTTGTTCCGAATTGAAGTGAGTTAACAAGTCCCGTTGTATTATCGTAAGAGATTTGCAGTTCAGACTTTTCATTTGTAATACCATTCAAAATGTTTCCAGCAGATTGTCCATTTGCACCGATAATGTCGATGTTGACAGTTCCTTCAGCAATTTTAAGTGCATTACCACCAGGTGGATTGTAGCTGACCTTAATATCAACAAGTGAGGATAATTGATCGACCAAAGTATCACGTGTATCATAAAGATCATTTGGAAGATATCCATTTGGCTCAACCGCTGCAATCTGTTTGTTCACTTCATCTATTTGAGATAGAAGAGTGTTTACATCTTTGGCTGTTGAATCGAGTTCCGTTTTCAAATTCTTTTGTACCGTTGTTAAAGAAGAATTGAGCAGACGGAATTGGTCAACTAGAGCCTGTGCACTTGTTTTAACAACTGTACGTGCAGAAGCTGTATCAGCATTTTTTGTTTCTGATAAGACCTGTAATGATTTCCATAGATTATCAAAAGCTCTGTTCAAGCCTTCATCCGTCAAATCATTCATAACCCCTTCCATCTGTGAAAGGGCATCTGACTTCGTTGAGTAGTAAGATAAGTTATTATTATGATCTCTGTATTGTAGATCTAAAAAGCTGTCTCGAATTCTTTCGACCGTTCCAACTTGTACACCTGTCCCCATTTGACCATACGTCTTTCCATCATAAACAGAAAGGACTGGATAAGGATTTTCTGCTTTAAAGGTCACTCTTTGTCTTGAGTAGCCCTCCGTATTGGCATTGGAGACGTTGTTTGATGTGACATAAAGCCCTGCACGCTGAGCTGTGATTCCTCTTTTTGCCGTTTCTAGTCCCATGAATGTAGAACCCATTGGTATCCTCCTTGTTTACGCCTTTGAATCAAACAAAGCCCTTTGCTGTTTAGGCTTTGAACTCTCAAGACCATTTTGTCCGTAATTCATATTTTCTTTATTAGGGTTAACGAGATCGAATGTCAGTGAAATAAATTGAAGTGACTGCTGAATAAGCTGCTTGTTCAGTTCATTTACATCTTTTAGTTCCACCATGATGTTATTTAGTTTCTCATATAATGAAATAAGCTCTTCTTGATCTGTACCTTCAGCCTTTTCGATACATGCAGTGATGGTTGGTGATTGATCACTTTGTAAAAATTGAACGGTCGCTTCAATCCGCTTTTCTTCTAATTGAGAAATGGCCTGAATATACTTTTGCTCTAAATTCAGAACCTCTGAAAGAGCATCAATCTCATTGCTTTTCAGCATTTCTGTTTTATCCTTAGACAACTTTAATAGCTGTTCATGCAATCCATAGAGACGATGCAGTTCTTCAATAATTATTTTAACTGACATTCACGCTGCTCCCTTTTGTTATTGTTGTTTATAAAAATTCAGCATTTTATCTGCAATGCCTTTTGTATCTACTTGATATGTTCCGGCTTCAATGCTTTTTTTAATTTGGTCAATTTTATCTTGACGTTCTCTCATAATATTCGGCACCTTTTGCATTTCGATTGCCTTTTTAGAAATTTCGACTTTATCAGTTGATTTTGCTTGATTCGATTGCAACGTTTGTTTCTCATATGTTTTCTTGTAAGGATTTACTGGTTGTGTTCCATATCGATTAATTTTCACGGGATTCCTCTCGCTTTCCGTTACAGTCTGTCTTGATTCTATCCATTTTATCGACCAAACTGCAACTTAGTTTAGGGAATCAGTCGTTTTTAGGATTAATGGCATAATAGGTGTCTTTTTTCCTAGATTCAATCTCCCTTTTACGCTCCTCTTCTTGGTTCATTTGGCTGATTTGCGAATGAATATCCTGTTCACATTGGCTGCATAGCTTGTTTTTCCTGATCGCTTTGCCACATCTTTCACAAGGATAATTAATATTCGGAAATTGACTAATTTGCAGTCTTTTCAAACGAATAAATTTCAAGATTAATTCTTCATCAACTTCAGTTGCATCTACTATTTCAGCGATGGTTGATTGTCTATTACTTTGCTTCCTCAAGAATTTATATACGATATCAAAAGAACGTTCTTCTTCTTCATAGCATTTGTTACAAACCGTTTGGATGGTGGTTTTTAAAAATAGCTGATTACATTGTGGACAGTTTGCCAATTGATTCATAACCAAAACCCCTTACGTTATTTTCTTTTCTTATTATCGGTTAATTATCATGATTTTTAACTACGTATCAACGTAAAAGAAGAAACACTTTTGGCACCTGCATCTTTTAAAATTCTTGCTGCATCATAAATGGTTGCTCCCGTTGTATAGATATCATCAACTAATATAATATCCCTTTGAACAATCACATCTGTATGCTTTATTTGAAACAATCCTTTTTGATCTAGGCGTTCATTTTTCTTTTTTTTGGACTGCTTACTTTGATGTATTTTCACTAGTGGCTGCAATATTGGCTTACCTATCAAGGAAGCGATGATGACGGACTGATTAAATCCTCTTTCTTTTAGTCTTTCATGACTTAAAGGGATCGGAATCAGCAATTGTTCTTTTTTGCTGAAGGAATGTTTAAATGCTGCTTGTACATCTCGTTTAAACAGCTCAACTAAAGCCGTATCACCCCGAAATTTAAAGCGGGCAAGGACATCTTTCATCAACTCGTTGTAAGTATAAACTGACCTATTTTTCAAAAGGACTTTAGTAGAATCAGGGCGTTCATTCCATCTATCACAGTCCTGGCATATTTGGTCATTTGACTGCGCCCTTCCACACGTTGGACAAATAGGACGCTCAATCTTAACTAAGTCATTCTTACATGCTACACAAAGACGATCATCATTTAATAGTAGGAATGATTTCCATGTAAAAGCAGGCACAAAATGTCCCTCACAAATTTGGCAAATCAATTGGTTTCCTTGTTCAGCAGCAGACGATTTTCACATCTTGGAAATGCGGAGACCTTGGAAGCTGCTTCTGTCAGAATTACCAGCATAGCAGTATTCTTCTGTTTATCCACCATTTCAGATTTACTGTAAGATATTTTATCGATATCTGTTATATATTGTGGTTTCACTTGATTCAGTGAAATTGCTAATACATCTTCCATACACTTTTCACAATGACAAATCATGTTTAATTGGTTGAGATATTGATAGAGAATTTCCTTGAGTAGTATTTCTTTTGCATTGAGTAGCATATTTTGTCTCTCCTGCCATTTGTGTATTGTGAATATAATGTACCATGATTTAGTTGAACCCACACTGTTTTTCAGAAAACTCATTTGCAGCCGTATCATTCATTTTTACGATATGCTTCTTTGCTTGTTTCATACTTCTCGTTAAACCAAAATGAAAAAGGAAAACGTCTCCTGTACAATAATCCGGGTGTCTGCCTACTCTTCCAGAAATCTGAACAAGTGCACTCTCTGTAAAAATAGTAGATTCCGAACCTAAAACCCCGACTTGAACATTTGGAATGGTTACGCCTCTTTCTAGAATAGTGGTTGTAACTAGTACATCGTATTCGTAATCTCTAAAGTACTGAACCTTTTGTTTCCTATCTGGATCATCAGCAGATACTCCCTCCACGTTTAAGGAGTGTTCTCGAAGAATCTTCGTTACCTTCTTCATGGTAGCAATTGAAGGAACAAAAAGTAATACTCTTCTTTTATTTACAATATGTCTCTGCATCCAATTCATCACTTTACGGGGCAGCTGATTCTTTTTTAATTTCTTTTTCCAATGTCCAATCCAATGAAAGGTCGGTACGGGTAATGGTTGTTTATGAAAACGCAGAGGAATTTTTATCGCTTCCAGTTTTCCACTAGAAACCTCTCTCGTCATTTTTTTAGAGGGTGTCGCACTTAAATAAATCCTAACCCCTCCGTTCCTACTCATCGCCTTTAGAACAGCAAATTGGAGACGCTCATCCATTGAATAAGGGAAGGCATCGACTTCATCTACAATGAGGACATCAAATGCATTTTTGTACCTCATCAGCTGATGGGTTGTGGCGATCACAAGCGGTGCAATCTGAAACCTTTGAGAACTGCCTCCATAAAGTACGGCTATTGTCATCCCTTGAAATGCTTTTCTAAGTCGTGGTTCGAGTTCAAGCACAACATCTGTTCTAGGTGTCGCAATACAGACTCTCATTCCTTGATTTAACGCATATTCGATTCCGTGAAAAAGCACCTCCGTTTTCCCTGCTCCGCAAACCGCCCAAACAAGTAGATCAAATTTGTTTTTGATAGCTTCAATCATTCCTTCTGACGCTCTTTTTTGCCCTTTAGTCAGCTCTCCCTGCCATGTTAATTCAGCTCGATATGTTTCTACCATTTGTGGACCTGTCCATTCATAAAGAAACCCACATTCAGTTGCTTTTCCCATCATGATGCATGATCTACAGTATATACAATCCTTTTGACACACTTCACATGGAGAGTGAGCAAAGTACCGCTTGTGTGATACACCGCACCGGCAGCATGTAAAACCATTTGCTTTCCTCTCAATGGCAGGTGTTCGATTGACTAAGCCCTTCTCCTCCAACCAATCCAAATTGGACTGTGGGCACCTTGTTTCGGCGGTGAGCAGATGGCGTGAATGCAGCTGCCGCATTAGTTCCATTGCTTTGTCCATATTCAACTTCACCAAACACCTTTCAATTGATGTTTGCCTATTATGCGCAAAGACATGACCTTTCGTCCAACAGTTAAAATAGAAAAATAAAACCCCTTTTCTATACGAAAAGAGGTTTTTTAGGAATTATCTAATTACCCAGCCAAGAGCTAAAGAGCCTTCACCTAAATGGGTGCCGATCACTGCACCAAAGTAGCTTTTATAAAATTCAACATGAGGATATTTTTCTGATAAGTGCGCAATTAATTCTTCTGCTTCTTCTTCTCTATTACCGTGTATCAGGGTTGCTCTCATCGGAACACCACGTGATGCATCTTCATCAAATAATTCAAAAATACGTGAAATGGCTTTTTTACGTGTGCGAATCTTCTCAAAAGGGACAATTAGCTTGTTGTCAAAATGCAGAATAGGCTTTACCTTTAAGAGGCTTCCAATAAAAGCCTGTGCACCATTTAATCTGCCGCCTCTTTGCAAATGAGTTAAATCGTCTACCATAAAATACGCCCGCTGACTTTCTTTCAGGTAATTTAAATGTGCTAACACTTCTTCTAAAGAAGCACCTTCTTGGATTTTTTCAGCAGCTTCTAACACATAAAAACCTTGTGCCATACAGCTTGTTTCTGTATCAAACGGGTAAATATCAATCCCGTCAACTAGATCATTCGCTGAGGCAGCACTATTATACGTTCCACTAATTCCACTTGAAAGGTGAATACTAATCACGGCGTCGTATGTTTCACTTAGTTTTTCATATAAGGCTATTAATTCACCGAAAGCAGGCTGAGAGGTTGTTGGAAGATCTTTGTGTTTTTTGATTTCTTCATAATATGTCTTCCAGTCCATTTCTATTTCTTCACGGTATGATTCACTGCCAAAGATGACGTTGAGGGGGATCATATGAATATTATGTTTATCACGCAGCTCTTGTGGTAGATAAGCAGTACTGTCTGTTACAACGGCTATTTTCATTCTTAAATACCTTCCTTATTCGTTAAGTTACTCTTTTTTATTTTAAAAGAATGATCATTTTTTCATTAGATTTATAATAGTAATCAAAAAAGCCTGCCTAATCAATAGGCAAGCCCGCTATATCCGAAAAAGACTCCTTACCCTGTCTATCATATCTCTCCAGCTAAATGTGAGAGAACAAAAAACAGGCGAAAAAGGAGTACTTGTCCGGAACATTATCTCATTTCTACCCAGCCGTTTTTAATAGCTACAACAACAGCTTGTGTACGGTCGTTTACATTCATTTTTTGCAAAATGTTACTCACGTGGTTTTTGACTGTTTTCTCACTAATAAAGAGCGATTCACCGATTCCTCTGTTGCTCTTTCCGTCAGCTAACATTTGAAGAACTTCACATTCACGTCTAGTTAAGATATGAAGTGGTCTGCGAATTTCAGGATATACCTCGTGCTGTGGATGTGCTGAAACGCCACTAGTTGCTAGGCGTCGGAATTCATTTACTAAATTATGAGTGACTTTCGGATGTAAATAAGAGCCTCCGTCAGCTACAACTTTCACTGCTTCGATAAGTGTGTCTGCATCCATTTCTTTTAACAGGTAGCCTCTCGCTCCTGTTTTCAATGCATGTGTTACATAGTTTTCATCGTCATGAATAGATAGAATAATGACTTTTGATTCGGGATAAAGCTCAACAAGCTGCTTTGTAGCCTCAACACCATTTACATTCGGCATATTAATGTCCATAATGACAACATCCGGATGATAGTGTTCTACGATACGTGCAGCTTCGTCACCGTCGTCTCCTTCTGCAACTACTTCAAAAGTAGGTTCAAAATCTAAAATCCGTTTGACACCTTCACGGAATAATTGGTGGTCATCAATAATTACAATATTTACTTTAGTCACAAGCTACGCCTCCCCATGTTTATTGTTCTACACCTGAACTTTATGGTCAATATGTCTTTTGACTCTATTTTACAATTTTATTTTGCAATGTTAGCGGCACGCGAATCATGATGAATGTCCCTAGACCTATTTTTGAGTCTATGGTCATTTTACCTTCCAGTAAGTCTACGCGTTCTTTCATACCAAGTAAACCGAAGGATTTGTTTTTGTTTGTTTTCACATCTTTCATATCAAAGCCTTTTCCATCGTCTTTAATAATTAAGGTCACAAAGTCTTTCGTTACTTCTACTTTGACAGAAATTTCTTCAGCTTCTGAATGCTTTAATGAATTTGTGACAGCTTCTTGGGCTAGTCTAAACAGTGCTACTTCAAATTGAGAAGCAATTCTTTCGCTTTCTGTATCACCTAGGCATTGGAACGTAATTTTGGTTTTCCCATCATATTCTTCAATTGTGTTTAAGTATTTTCTCAGTGTTGGAATCAGACCCAAATCATCTAAAGCCATCGGTCTTAAATCATAAATGATTCTTCTCACTTCGTACAGTGCATTTCGCACATTTTGTCTGAGACTTCTAATTTCTTTAAAGCCTTCTTCTGTACCGCGGTCTCTAAAAATACGTTCAATTAATTCGGAACGCATCATCACGTTTGCCAGCATTTGAGCAGGGCCGTCATGAATTTCCCGAGACACTCTTTTGCGTTCTTCTTCTTGGGCTTCAATAATTCTGAGCCCAAAATCTTGTTTTGCCTGAGCATCTTCAAGTAAAACGCCGACCTGACGTAAATCCTGGTTGAGATAGTTGAGAACAACTGTAATCTGACTCACAAGCGTTTCAGAGCGTTCTATGACGTCTTGTAAGCTTAATAATCGTCTTTCAAGATCGTCTCTTCTTTCTCTCAGCTGCTTCTCACGCTGCTGAATCATGGTGAGTTCCACCTGCAAGTTATGTGCTTTTTCGTAGGCCTCACGAATTTCCTCTTCGCTGAATTTGTTGAAATTTCTGCTGACCTCAGATAAGCGATTTCTAGCATGTCTTGTATGGACTTCCAGCTTGTCCCCAAAATCAATTACTTCGTTTACTTGCTGCTTGATTTGCTTGAGCTCTTCTACTAGGCTTTCATATTGTTGACGGGACTGTTCGCCTATTCTAAATACTTCGTCCTTGCTGCCATCAACTGTACTTAGCATTTTCATGATGATTGAATCCAATAATTTCGGATCCATTTTGGGTGTTGTCATGGCTTTTCCCTCCCGTAACAGTGATGTCATCTTTTTTTATTATAAATGTCATTGATCTGCATTTTATGTCGAATTATAATGAAAGAATGCGTATAAATCATGAAGTTTTTATGACGACCCTTTTTCCACTCCTATCATCATAACAAAATACGCTGTAAAATTCTAAAACCAATGCAAATTTTCACTAGTCTTACAATTTGCTTGTCAGGAGGGTATGTCTTTTGCTGAATCGCTATCTTACAGTAAAAAGTCGTGGCGAGCATGAGATCGTCATTGAAAAATCACGTTTTATTTGTCATATACAGCGTGCTGTCTCAGAAGAAGAAGCACAAGCATTTATACAATCCATTAAAAAACAACATTGGAATGCCACACATAATTGTTCAGCCTATCTCATTGGTGAACATGACCTGATTCAAAAAGCGAATGATGATGGTGAACCAAGCGGTACAGCAGGTGTCCCAATGCTTGAAGTGCTAAAAAAACGGAAGCTGAAAGATACAGTTGTTGTGGTCACTCGTTATTTCGGCGGTATCAAGCTAGGTGCCGGTGGATTGATTCGTGCCTACGGAAAATCTGTATCAGAAGCTATCAACCATGTTGGAATGGTAGAGCGCTGTTTAATGCGTACAATGCACACAACAATAGATTATACATGGCTTGGAAAGGTAGAGAATGAGCTTAGAGCCTCATCTTTTCAGCTAAAAGAAATCCATTATGCAGAAGATGTTATTTTTGAGACATATGTCGAAGAAACACAAACAGAGCAGTTCATTGAGTGGATGACTGAGCTGACAAATGGAAAGAGTGTTACAAAAGAAGGCGAATTGATTTATTTAGAAAAGGACATTGGTCCGATAAAGGAGACAGATGAATGGCACAACGAGTAAAAGTGCGTGTACGAAAGAAAAAGAGTAAGAAGAAGAGAATTATCAAACGTATTCTGGTCTTATTTTTACTTCTTATCATCTGCATGGGCGGATTTGCAGTATATAAAATCGTCAATACTCTTCAAGCTGCTGACAAAACATATGATGAACTAGATCGCGGAGAGAAATCGAATCTTCGTGATGCTGTCATTGATATTAAGAAAAAACCTTTCTCTGTATTATTTGTCGGAATTGAGGATTATGCCACGAAGGGTGATCATGGCCGTTCAGATTCACTCATTGTCGCAACGATTAACCCTCAAGACAAAACGATGAAAATGGTTAGTATCCCTCGTGACACACGCGTACAGCTTGCAAGTGATACGACAGGAAGTAAAGAAAAGATCAATGCAGCATTTGCTAAAGGTGGTAAAGACGAAACGATTGAAACTGTCGAACAATTCTTGCATATTCCGATTGATAAGTATGCAACCGTTGATTTTGACGGGTTCAAGGATGTCATCGATGAAGTCGGCGGAATTGATATCGATGTTCCATTTGACTTCAATGAAAAAAGTGATGTTAAAAAATCGAAAAAGATTTACTTCAAAAAAGGCAATATGCATTTAAACGGGGAAGAAGCACTTGCTTACGCACGGATGAGAAAACAAGATCCACGCGGTGATTTCGGACGTAACGATCGTCAGAAACAAATTTTACGTGCAATGATTGATCAAATGGCGAAGCCAAATAACATTGCGAACGTCGATAACATTGCTAAAGAAGTCAGTGATCACATTACGACCAATTTCCGTATCACAGAAGGTCTTGCGCTTCAGCAAATCTACAGCGGATTTAAAGGAGACGACACAGAAACACTTTCTATTAAAGGAAAAGACCTTTACTTAGGTCCGAATCGGACGTATTACTTTGAGCCAGATCCAACCAATCTAGCTAACGTCCAATATGAATTACGGACCCATTTAAAGCTTCCTACTGAATCTCCAACTGAAACAGATTCACAAACCAATCCGTCCTCTGGTGAAACAGGGTCAAGTGATACAACTAACTCATCGACCAGCACACCTGGACAATAATAAAAACAGCCCAGTTCCTAGGAACGGGCTGTTTTTTACTGCCTTTTGACCATTCGTTTATAAAATTTCGTAAATGGTTTAAACTCTTCATTCACCAAGCCTGTGACTTCTGCAATCACTTGCATGAACATGACCAGTAAAAAGATAATAATCAGTGATAACCAAATGGTGGCGCTTGTCAGCAAAATCGCACTTAAGCTAAAGACTAAGCCAATCATATAAATCACGATGACAGCCATACGATGGGACAAGCCAAAAGCCATCAGTCTATGATGAATATGAGATTTGTCAGGTGCTGAGATCGGCTGTTTGTTTAATATTCGTCTAATGATGGCAAAGGTGGTATCGAAAATAGGGACACCTAAGATGATCACTGGGACAACTACACTAAACAAAGTGACACTTTTGTACAGCCCTAATAGTGACAGTACCGAAATCATATAACCTAAAAAAAGCGAGCCGGTGTCACCCATAAAAATCTTCGCCGGATGAAAGTTGTAAAAAAGAAAGCCGATGGTACTACCAATGACAACAAGGGATAAAGAAAGAATCAAAATTTTATCAGCTGAAAATGCCATCACGGCAATGGTTGATAAACCGATGACAGAAATACCGGCAGCCAGTCCATCAAGGCCGTCAATTAAATTAATGGCATTTGTGATTCCGACAATCCATAACACGGTTAGGGGATATGCCATCCAGCCTAACTCAATTCGATCTGTTAAGAAAGGAACAGAAAAAAAGTCCATTTTTAAGCCTGTGCTTACAATCAGACAAGCAACAAGAACTTGTACGAGAAATTTGAATTTTGCACTTAAATTATATTTATCATCAAATATACCTAGAATGACGATAAGTACGGCACCAACTGAAATTGCTGTAATTTTATTATGTAGAAACAGCCCGCCTGCTAATGCTCCAGCCGCTACCCCAATAAAAATTGCCAAACCGCCCATTCGAGGCATTACTTTATCATGAACTTTTCGTTTATTCGGCTGGTCCACTGCACCAATCTTAATTGCAAACTTTTTGACGATTGGTGTCACAATTAAAACTGTAGCCAGAGAGACAAAAAACGCTAATAAGGCGCGTTCGTAATCCATAGGTCAGTCTCCTTCTAAATTGAAATCTGTATTTTGTATATTGGCCGCTCTTTCCATTATACAATTGAATAGAGGATGATCACAAGCTCCCCCTGTGAAGAAGAAACAAATAAAAACGCACAATCCCTGATGAATTATGCGTTTTCTTTAATATTCGTTAGTTCCACCATATTTGTGAACAGCGCGTGCCAATCTTTTTTCTTCGCCCGGCTTTGTCTTAGATGTCTATAGTCCATGTCGTCTTTTTTGCTGATCACTTTTTGGCAGGCTTCTACGAAGAGTGCAGGATCTTCGCCCTCTAAATATTCATACACATCATTCTCTTTTAGCCTTTCCGTTGACGGAAGATTTAAACCAACAACCGGTATTCCTGCGGCTAAAAATTCATATAGCTTGAGTGGGAACACGGCTTGATTGTAAGGAGATTGTTTGTATGGCATCATGCCTACATCAATCAGCTTCATATACGCAGGCACTTCTTCTGGTGCAACAGCACCTGTCCAGATCACATTTGGCAGTTTAAGTGCATGCTGAAAAGATGGATCGCCATTTGTTCCATCCGGACCGACAAATAAAAATGTCCAATCAGGCTGCATGCGAGCAGCTTCTGCTATCATGTCAAAATCGAGCTTCGGCTTGATGCCTCCAATAAAGCCAAGAACAGTTCCTTCTCTTCCTCCCAACACATCCTCCTTACATGGAAGATTGCTTTTGGCAAACACATCGTACTCAACGCCATTTTCCACTGTAAAGACATCTTTCGGTTCACCCATGAGACGTTTTTTAATTTGATCGTGTAAGTATTGAGAAGAGCATGTAATGCTGTGTGCGTATTTGATAATTCGATTTTCTGCTTTCACAATGACACGCTGCCTCATATAAGAAAACAAATTATTTTTGCCGCTTATCGGCTCTCCCCACAGGTCACTGCAATCATAGACAATATGTTTCCATTCAAATAAAGAAGATAAGAGCGGAAAGCCCGGAAACGTATACCATAAGCAAACAGCGATTCCCTTCTTTTCCTCCTGCCGCAAATGCTCAAGAAGTGGGGACAATTTATGAATATAGAACATGTCTTGATATCGGCCAAAGCGAAAAAATTTGCTCTTAAGCACATCAGGAATGGTCAATTGCTTCATTCGATCGGTTATGGGCTGAAAGGGAGCTTTATGATGGGATGCAGATGGGCATACCCAGATGACCTCTTTCGTTTCTGGATCAGATGCTAGAAATTCCGCCAGTCGATGCCGTCTGTACCTCAAGCCGTCCTGTCCCCATTCTCCCGTCGCTACGATAACATGTATGATCGAGTCTGCTTTCACCTTTATCACCTTTTTCCCTTCTGTTTATAAGCGCTTCTTCACAGCATTTGTCGCATAGTGCATAAAACACCAAGATGCTTTGACAAAATGAAGCTGCTCAATTTCTCTGTAGACGAACCACGTTTTTTTCGCTGCTTTCCACTTGTTACTAGAGATCGAGTTTCCAACGATGCGGTATTCACTGAGTGGTTCACTCATACCATAGGCTGTAAATCCTCTTTTTAATATGGACAGCCACGTAGCTAAATCCTGTCTTGTGCGGATGTTTGGCATTTCTATATGTCCGATCTTCTGTACATCAAGCATCACCGTTAAACAGCCGATAATGGTATTTTTCAAAGCTTCATCATAAGTTAATCTTACGGGTGCAGTGACGGTTTTTTCTAGTGGTTCTCCATTTTCTGCAATGATGTCATATGCCGTGAATGTAAAGGCATAATCGTTTGTCAGCATGAAGTCTACCTGCTTTTCGAGCTTCGTCTCTTTCCACTTATCATCGCTGTCTAAAAAAGCAATAAAGCGGCCTTTTGCCTGCTTGATGGCTGTATTTCTAGCGATGGCGGCTCCCCCATTTTGCTCTAAATAAATGACGTTGATTCTGTCGTCTGCTTCACTTAAGTCCCCAAGCAGCTTCCTTGTTCCATCTGTTGAACAATCATCTGCGATGATCAGTTCCCAATTGGAATAGGTTTGGGCAAGGACGGAATGAACTGTATCCGTTAAATAACGTTCCGCATTATAGGCCGGTGTAATGATTGATACTAACGGTTGATTGTTCACCTAAGACTCATCTCCAGTTCATCATTAAGATTCTTTGAACACTTCGGGTAAGACCACAAACATGAGCGAGATACTAAAGCCAATGACAAGTCCAAGCAGTGCACGCTTTTTCGCTGACATGCCTTTATTGCCTTCATCAAGAACTTGAGCAGGGTCAACAATCTTCGCCTGCTTCATTCCAAGCTTTGTAGACTCCAATTCATATAAGAATCGTTCTTTATCTACTTTGGAATCGTTACTGACAGATTCGTCTTCTAGAGCAGATAATCTACTTTCAATCACCTGCTGCCTTTTTGTAAATAATGCTTTGTCTTGCTTCAGAAATGTATCCGACACCTGCTTTACGACAGCTAAAGCATGATCCTTATCAGCATCTGTGAAGGACAGCTGTAATTGTGTATCTGATTGATTGGTGAGGACGAGGCGACTTTTCACATCCTGCCTTTCTTCTTCTTTGACGTCACTGAGTGCTTCATTCAGAAATGCATCGCTTTTTAATAGAGATGTCACTTCAGCTATATTGTTATACACTCCGTCATCATATTTGCCAAGCGTGAGAGTAACAGCAGCTGTGTAACTAGACTGCTGCGTTGTTCCTTTGGCAAAAAAGAATCCAAAAGCGCCTAATACGACAGGCAGCAGCACGAGCCATACGATATACTTTTTGATTCGCTTCCCTATTCTAGATATGAAACCAGACATGTTCATTCTCCCAACATTGACGTATTTGCTTTTTCACTAGTGTAGCCATACCAGTGCAGCATCACACACGGTTTACCAAGTCTTAAACCGCTGTTTGTTTTTCAACATATTCACCGCTGCGATCACGAGTCCTAAAAAGACCCAGTGGAAATATAAATTCGAGACAGAACTAGGACTGATACTTGAAACGAGAAAGCTCAGCATGGCAGCGAACAAACCTTCAATGATCATTTTTGCTGATCTTGTGTCAGCCCATTGGTATTGTTTATACAGCGTGAACATGAGATAAGCGTAGACGGATATATAGCCCAGCATGACTGCAAATCCAAAGTTCGTCATCACTTCCAGCAGCCAATTGTGCACTTCAACGACTTGATCTGTATCAAAGATCGAAAAGTGGGCTAAGTAGTAAGACACATTCCCCGCTCCGACACCAAATCCGTATGAATCCGTAAAGAAATGCCATGCATTTTTGATCAAATTCGCTCTCGCAATGTTGGATGGGAGTGGTTCACTAAAAGAATGCGCGACCTGAGAAGCGAGAAACAAGTCATAAAAGACTGAATAAATCTTGGCTGAAAAAACAGCGATACAGATGACACCAAGTCCGCCGGCTGCGATGAGTGACCACTTTTTGAGAAAGCGCGGCATGAGCAGCCACACATAGATGGCGACTCCCGCAAATATGCCAAGCAGGCTCGCGCGGGATTCTGTTAACAAAATGAGATACAGTGCTGCAATGGCGCCAAATAATCCAAATGCTTTGATATAACCATTTTTCATTTGCCGCATACACGCTAAATATAAGAAAAAGCTAATCGATAAAAACGTCGCAAAGTCATTTTGATTAAAAAAGACAGCTGTAGGATAATGCTGTTTATACGCCGGCCCAAGATACAATGAAGTATTCGGTAAATGGTTCAAAGTAAAGTGATTATAAAACCCTATCCCCATGACAAATACAGTCATGACGAGCCAAATGCTATAAAAGGTGACCACTTGATCCATTCGCTGGATGTACATGACAACAAGAAAGACAAATCCCATCCCCATAGCAAGCAGGGACATATATTTGAGACCGTCTGTCACCGAATGAGCCCACAGCAGTGAGATGAGCCCGTAAAGAAACCATGCAGCAAAAAAGCCAAGAATCCCTTTTACACGAATCTGCTGCCACTGCGATATGTATGTCCCCTTATCTCTCATCCGCCATATGAATAAAGCAAAGGCAGCAATGAGCATGATACGGTAGAGAAAAAGACTAAAGAACCCGGCACTAATAGAAAAGAAAGCGTTGTTGAGAAAGGTCAATGCAATTAAAAGATAAATGGCTGACATGAACACTTGCTCACCGTTCATGTATAGCTTCATTAACACAATAAAAGCCGTCAGGACCAAAAGCAGGACCGGAATGGCGACGATCTTTTTTAACCCGATGGGCTGCGCAGACGCCATTTGTACAAGTCCTAGCCCTGCTGCAAATAATATACATCCAATCAAGATTTGCCATGCTGTTTGTTTCACGCTCATACCCATTTTCCTCCTAAGCAACCCATCCGATTTGAGGGATTAAGCCTTGACTTCCTGTTTATAGTAGGAAATGGTACGAGCCAAACCTTCCTGTAAACTCACAACAGGCTCCCAAGCTAAGACTTGTTTCGTTTCCTCATTTGCTAAAGTACTATGCACGATATCTCCTGCACGCTGCGGCTTGTAAATCGGTTCAAGCTGTGAACTCGTTACCCGTTTCATCGTTTGAAACAGTTCATTCACAGTGATGGAATCACCACACGAAATATTTAAACAAACGTTTGATTGGGCTGTTAAAGCCGCAACATTTGCTGCTGCTAGATCACCCACATAGATAAAGTCTCTTGTTTGTTCCCCATCTCCAAAGATAAAAGGGGCCTCATCCTTTGCAAACTTATCAGAGAAAATAGAGACAACACCGCCTTCGCCAAGTGCGTCTTGGCGCGGACCATATACATTGCTGTACCTGAGAATACAATAGTCTACATCATAGAGTGATTTTGCCATTTCTAAATACCGCTCTACTGTCAGTTTTGCTAAGCCATAAGGTGAACCAGGCTTCAGCCGGTGTGCGGTGTCTACTGGCAGATATACCGGGTCTCCATAGACAGCTGCTGAAGAGGCAAAGATGACTTTTTCCACTCCTGCTTCAGCCGCAGCTTTCATGACGTGCAGAGATCCTTTGATATTGACCTCTTCGTCATAAACGAAATCCTTAACGGAAATGGCTACACTCACTTGTGCTGCAAGATGAATGATGTAATCCGGTGCGATTTGTTTGATCAAATCAATCGTCGCTGGCTTTGTGACATCTGCCTCTATGCATCGCACGGAAAGATGGGCAATATTTTCTCGAGATCCAGTTGAAAAGTTATCAAGAACGATGGGCTCATAGCCTTTTTCTAGTAAAGCCTCTACCGTATGTGATCCAATAAATCCGCTTCCCCCAGTAACCAATACTTTCTTCATCCAAGCTCCCCCTGTTATTGTGCCTTCGATACCAATTCTGCTTCCCATACACTTGGGCGGCCGATAGACTGGTAAATAAATCCTCTCTCTTTCATTTCTGCTGGATCAAACAAATTCCTTCCATCAATTACAATTGGCGAACGAAGCAGCTGCTTGATCTGGTCTTTATCCATCTTCTGTACGTCGTCCCATTCTGTTAGGATGAGACAGGCATCGGTATCTTTTACTGTTTCATACAGGTCGTTGCTGAAAACCGCCTGCGGGCCAAGCTCCCGTTCAGCTTCTACATAAGCAATTGGATCATAGGCTTTCACAAAAGCACCTAGCTCTCTCAGCATTGGGATAATATCTAATGCAGGTGCGGAACGCATATCATTCGTATTCGGTTTGAATGCAAGGCCTAAGACAGAAATGGTTTTTCCTTTAATATCACCGAACACACTCATCAGTTTGCTGACAAGGTGGGCTCTTTGGTTGTTGTTCGTTTCAATGACAGATTCGATCAGCTTGAACCGATACCCGGATGTTTCGGCAATTTTGAGAAGAGCCATCGTGTCTTTCGGGAAACAAGAACCCCCAAATCCAATGCCTGCTTTTAAAAATTTATGCCCGATGCGGCTGTCTAATCCAACTCCTTCACTGACTTTTTCAACGTCAGCGCCTACCCGCTCGCAAATATTTGCAATGTCATTAATGAAAGAAATTTTTGTGGCAAGCATGGCATTTGCAGCATACTTAATCATTTCAGCACTTTCTAAGTTGGTCTCCACAACTTCTGTTTGAAACGGATCATGCAGCCTTTTGATGATGGTGGAAGCATGAGTGCTTGTTGAACCAATGACCGCCCGCTCCATATTCATCGTGTCTTGAATTGCAGAGCCTTCTCGGAGAAACTCTGGATTGGATACGACGTCAAAGGGATATTTGCTGCGCGATGCCTTTTCCACAATGGCTTGAACGAGGCGGCCTGTTCCAACGGGCACTGTGCTTTTATTGACGATGATTTTATAGCCATTCAGGTGTTCACCGATCGTTTGAGCGACGGCTTTCACATACGTTAAATCCGCTTCCCCTTGTGGTGTCATCGGTGTCCCTACGGCAATATAGATAATCTCTGATTCCCTAATAGCGGCAGGAATATTCGTTGTAAAAAACAGTCTTCCTTCTTCTGTATTCTTTTGAATCAATTCCTTTAAACCTGGTTCATAAATGGGAACGACACCACTTTTTAAGCTGTTGATTTTTGATTCATCAATGTCACAGCAGATGACACGATTTCCGATATCAGCAAAACAAGTACCCGATACTAACCCGACATACCCTGTTCCAATCACAGCAATTTTCTTCAACATTTTTCATCCTCTCAGTAAAAGCATATTGTCCGTTCCAAGCTGTTTATCTATCTATCATTCTTTGCACATTTCATCTTGTTTAAACGATGGATGTTGATTGATTGAGCACCTTCTCATATTGCTGAACGAGATGCTTCGCATTATGTTCTGATGAATATTTTGTATGAACCATTTCATGAAGATCGTTCTTCACTTCTTCATTCCATCTGTTTTCATAAAGGCAGGCGTGAATCGCCTCTTTCAGCTGACGCGTCGAACGCGGTTCAACGAGCAGGTGTTGATAGGTAGAAAATAAGGATGGGAGACCACCAACCCGTGTTGCAATGACAGGTACTTTTAAAGCGAGCGCTTCTAGAACGACGGTTGGCATTCCTTCACTGTAGGAAGGGAGTGCAAACAGATCAGCTGCCATTAAGTAGTCTCTTACCTGCTCATTCGGCACCTGCCCTGGAAGTATAATAGATGCTCCCCTCCGTTCCGTGAGCTCCTTTGCAAGGGGGCCTTTTCCGACAAAGACTGCTTTCACACCATCCATGCTGCTGACAGCATCAGCTAATTCCAGCAAGCCCTTCTCTTTCACTAAACGCCCGACGAAAACAACGAGCTTATCTTGAATCGGTAAACCTAAGTGCTTTCTGATGCCTTTTTGATCTTCTTCCGTTCTGGAAAATGATTGGAGCGGAATACCAAGCGGAAGACATTTTGCTTCTACCTTCGTCATATCATTTGTCTTTTTAGCCAGCTCCTCACTCACTGTCAGAACAACAGATGCCTGCTTCACCGCCGTTTCAAAGGCTACCTGTGCCCCTTTGCTATAGCTCGGATATACGTTCACATCACTGCCGTGTAAGGTCAAGAGATAAGGGATTTGCGTTTCTTTCTGAATGACAGCCGCCGCTCCGCCAGACGGCATGGCAAAGTGCGCATGAATAAAATCTGGTGACAGCTGATGACGCTGCATTGCTTCGAGAACGGAAGCCGCTATTCGTTTACTCGGCTGTGCCCATTTCAGCTGTCCAGGGAGCGCTCGATAAGGCGGTCTGTAAACCGTCACTCCATTCCTCACTTCCTGTTCAGGCAGCTCTTTTTTCTGCCGATAGGATGCCTTGAGCATCCGTAAAACCGGCGGATTCACTGGATTAGGACAAATGACAGTCACTTTTATTCCTTGTTTGAGCAGCTCCTGCACTTGCGTTTCATGAAATACGCCCTCACTCGGGTGTTTTTCACTAGGATATACACTTGTCAGCCATAGTACCTTCATGACGAACGACCTCTTCTCAATAATTTGCCTGCAGCCTGCGGATACATTTTGATGAGCAGCAAGCCATACAATGCAGCACTGACACAAACAGTCAGTAGTAATTGAAGTGAAATATCTGCTGACGTCAGCTTCATCCCTTGATGTAAAGCTATCGCACAGACCGCCATAAGCAGCGTCATGACAGCAGGCTTTCCAAGTGATTTTAAATACACCTTCATATCAAGCTGAATGACATATGCCATGAGCCATCTGCCGACAATAAAGTTGAGCAGGCTGACACCTGAGTAAATCCAAGCTACTGTGAGCAGACTGCCTGTCATGACACCTGCATATAATGCGCAGCCATACACGATGAGCATCCCCGTATCCCAATAAAAGGCTAAGTCCGCTCTCCCTTTTGCAAGAAGTATGGAACCGTTTGGATTCATTAGCACACGCAGCAGGCCGACAATGCACAATATATTTAAAACCGGAACCGCTACTAGCCATTTCTCTCCAAACACGACTTCTATAAAACTGTCTGATACGGCAGCAAGGCCGATTAATAATGGAAAACTAACCAATGCGAGCATATTCGTCATACTTAGGAAGCCCTCACGCAGCATGGAGTGATCACGCTGACTTTTTGCGAAAACTGGGAAAGCCACTCTCGTCACAATCGGATTAATCTTCAGCACGGGAATCGTCACAATTTGATACGCCAAGCTGTAAATACCTAACGCTTCCGCTCCAAGAAACCGTCCGATTAAAATCATGTCGATGTTCGATCCTGCTCGGTTAACCAATCTGGATGCGAGCTGGAATGCACCGAATGAGAAAAATTCCTTCACTTCTCCTAATGCAAAAACAGGTGCTGGACGCCACTTCTTCCAATAAGCCGCTGCATACATGAGACCTTTTCCTGATTGCAGCACCACTTGAGAGATGACATAGGCGACAATCGGATTCATGAAGAAGGCGAAAACAAGTAAAACGAGCAGCGATATGATGGTCGCAATGGCTTCAATGGTGCTTAAAGTTTTAAAGGCTAAGTCTTTTTGCATCATATACTGGTACTGCTGGCCAATCGGTGCGATCAGAAACATGATCGATAATAGCTTGAGCAGACCCTCTAGCTCTGGCCGGTTATAAAAAGCGGCTATCATTGGGCTTAGCAGGATGAGCAGACAAAACAAGATAATCCCTGTGAGCAAGTTGATCCAATATAATGTAGATAATTGACGTTCTGTCGTTTGTTCCTTTTGAATGATCGCTGCCCCAATTCCTAGATCAAGTAAAATCTGCGTAAATATTGTGACAGTTGTGATCATACCAACGAGTCCAAACTCTTTGAGTGACATCACGTTCCCTAAAAAGGCGAACTGTGCAATTTGGATGATGGTGATGATCAATGCGGACAAGCTTGTCCATTTTGCCCCGCCTAGCATGCGTTTTTTCATACTTGCCATTCTCTTCCCTACTTTACTTATCTGGCTCCGTCACCAGTCATGATGACTTTTAACGTTTTTACCATAATCTTCGTGTCGAGAGAAAATGTCAAGTTTTGAATATACTGTAAGTCATGTGTTAATTTTTCACTTGGACTCATTTCATATCCGCCATTTACTTGAGCAAGACCTGTCAGCCCCGGCTTTACTGCCAATCTTTTTGTGAAGCCTGGAATCGTCCGATTAAATTCTGCGGTAAACATCGGTCTTTCTGGACGAGGGCCTACGATACTCATTTCTCCTTTTAACACGTTGATAAATTGTGGAAGTTCATCAATTCTTGTTTTACGGATGAATGCCCCCACTTTGGTGATACGCGGGTCATTTTTTTGAGCCCATTTCGCTCCTCCGCTTTCTGCGTCAGTTCTCATCGATCTGAGCTTCCATAATTTAAAGTAAACACCGTCTTTCCCTACCCTTTCTTGCATATAAAAGGCTGGCCCTGGTGTTTCCAGCTTAATCAAAAGAGCAAACAGCAAAATGATTGGCGTACTCAACATCAATCCGATGAACGAGAACATTAAATCTATGAAACGTTTTGCAAATAAATAACGAACCATATGTTCTGTTAAGGCAAAAGAGTGATTTCGTCTCACTTCATATTCTCTGTAAAGATTCATCGCTTTCTCTGCACTCACTGACCTGCACCTCACCATTCAAAGTAGTTGTTGTGTAAAGAGATGTTCTATGAAAGTCAGTTTAGCAGAGCAACATTAAGCAAATGTAAATGCGCTGTTAAGTCTTGTAAAACTGTGTTAAGAATGTGCACTTATATCAAGTTATGCCCTTTTCAACGTAAAAAAGACCCGCAATTCTGCGGGTCTCCGAGTCTTTTCTTTATTTTGCTTTTACAGATTCGATTGTTTTCAATCGAAGTGTTCCGTTTGCATCTTTTGTATAGGTTACTTTCACTTTTGATTCTTCTTTTAAGCTATTCACTTGTTTAGAAAAGGTATTTCCGAATTGAATAGCTACTTCTTTTCCATCAATGTTGACAGCAATTGTATGTCCATCAGCCAAACCGACATATGTGCCTTCTTTGGTGACTTCATTTTTCTTACTAGTTGTTGATTCTTTCTTTGTTTTAGAGTCACCTTTTGAGTCAGATTTTGATTGGTCTTTAGCAGGTTCTTCTTTTGTGATTTCTTTGCTTGAGCTGTCTTTTGCTTCTTCATCAGATTGACCTGCTGGTTCTTCTGTTTGAGCAGCTGTTTCTTTACTTTGATCATCTGCTTTTTCATTTGATGATTGATCTTCTGATTTTTTGTCTGCAGCCTTATCTTTGTTTTGATCGGCTGCTTCAGTTGTTTCTTTTTTGCTGTCATCCTTTTTGTTATCGCTTGATTGATTTGTTGTGCCGCACGCTGTGAGCAATACTCCTAGAAGCAATACTAGAAACGGCATTGTGATTAATTTTTTCAAGTTCGTCACCTCTTCATGATTTGTCGGTTTGCTGTCTTTTGAAGATTTATGCGTAAACCATTCACCTTCTATGTTTCAATTATAACAAACATAACCAAAAATGAAATGTATTTTTAACTTGACACACCATTAACGATTCATTTTACGGCAAAGTAGTTGGACACACCAGTCGCAATTCCAGAAGCCAACCGATCCTTTGTAGCGGTTGATTTTAAAATACTCGCATCAATTGGGCTTGTCACAAAGCCGGTTTCTAGCAAGATGCTCGGCATTCTGGAATACTTGATGACATAGAAACCTGCTGTTTTCACTCCGCGGTCTCTTGTACCAAGGGCACTGACCATTCGGGGTTGAACCTGTTGTGCCAGCTTGACACTATGAGCTGCCGCATATGTCGTATCATAATACGTCTCTGTTCCATTCGCACGGCTGTTATCACTTGCGTTGGCGTGAATACTGATGAATACATCAGCGTTTGCCTGCGCTCCTTTACTGACACGTGTCTGCAAGGAGTCAAATGTATCAGATGTTCTCGACATGACAGTAAGGGCACCCGCTTGATTAAGCCTGGACTGCAGCTTTAATGCTACTCCTAAATTGATGTTCTTTTCAAGCAGTCCATTCCCTACCGCTCCAGCATCCTGCGCACCATGACCTGCATCAATAAAAATCGTTTTGCCTAACACCGCATTTTTCAGCTGTGTGATGACATTTGATTGAATGGTTGATGTTCCGCCTACCACAGAAAATGCTGACATTTGTTTTGTTCCAATGACTTTTCTGATGGCATTCGGCACCGTTTGAGCGTCTGTGAGAAGAAGGGTTTGTTCCTGCTTCGCTGCTATACTTGCCGCAGCTGCTGCATCTGCATAAGCATACCCATGACTTATAAATGTTTGACTTGTCTTCATTGGATACGTTTTAGCAATGTGGGCAGCCACCTCATACCGATCGGCACCGCTTATTCTGACTGGTGATGGAAGCTTTTGAAAAGCGGTTTTATTAACACTTGCTTCTCCGCCGATCACAATGGTCCGCTTGACCGCTTTGTTTTTTAATAGATTGGCTGTTTCCGCGCGCAGTCCTTTGGCATCTGTTAATAAAATAGGATAGCCTTGTTTGGCAGCGTATGGAGCAATCGCGACAGCATCAGCATAAGCAGAACCATTCACGACGACAGCTGCACTAGCACTCTTCATGTGCTTAGCCACATTTGCTGCCAATTCATAGCGGTTCTTTCCTTGAATACGGGAAACGGATAGATTCATCGCTTTTAACTGCTTCACGACTTTTTCAGAAATACTTGCAGTCCCGCCAAGAATCGTTACCCGCTTCGTTTTCAGCTGCTGCAACCCTGTCTTTACAGCACCTGAAAGACTGCCCGCATTCGTTAACAGGACTGGGGCCCCTTGCTGATAGGCATAAGGCACAGCACTTAGGGCATCTGCATAAGCATCACCGCCCACAAGAACAACTGCAGGCGCTTCCTGCCAGCCCCTTTTCGCGGCATTTACCGCCACCTCATACCGATTGCTTCCTTCTATCCTCGATACAGTGTGCTGAGCAAAAACGGATGGTGTATATAAACATAGTGAAATAGCAATCAGTAAAATACATTTGATATCAAAACGCATGAAGTCAACCTCCTTGGTTTGAACCCTTCACCCAGGATGCTTCATGGACTTTTGAAAAAAGGCTGCCGAGTACGTTCTCGAGCAGCCTAAGAGGATCTGAGGCACCCCCCAGGTTTGTGTTTTCTTATCTAAAATAACCTGACACACCGCTTGAAATGCCTGACGCTAATCGATCTTTATACGTAGCAGATTTCAAGATGTTTGAATCAACTGGGCTGGAAACAAAACCAGTTTCTAAAAGAACGCTCGGCATCTTAGAATATTTAATGACGTAGAAGCCAGCTGTTTTCACACCACGGTCTCTTGTACCTAGTGCACTGACCATTTTAGGCTGGATGTTTTGCGCCAGCTTCAGGCTGTTTGCAGCCGCATATGTTTTGTCATAGTATGTTTCTGTTCCATTTGCACTGCTGTTATCATTTGAGTTCGCATGGACACTAATGAAGATATCTGCTTTCGCATTGGCACCTTTGCTCACTCGTGTTTGAAGACTGTCAAATGTGTCTGATGTTCTTGACATGGTCACAAGTGCACCAGCGTTGTTTAATTTCGTATTTAAACGCTTTGCTACATCTAAATTCAAATTCTTTTCATATAATCCGTAACCTACAGCTCCTGAATCATGCGCGCCATGACCTGGATCAATGAATACTTTTTTCCCAACAGCCGGGTTTTTCAGCTGGTTTACAACAGTTGGTGTCACAGTATTTGTACTGCCTACGACAGTAAATTTGGTGATTTTCTTGCTGCTCACTGTTGCTCTTGTTACTTTTGGAAGCGTCTTTTCATTCGTTAGAAGCAATGCTTTGTTTTGCTTTGCTGCAATTCCTGCTGCAGAAGATGAAGTGGCATAGCCAAATCCTCTTCCTACATAGGTATTATTGACGCTCATATTGTACTTTTTCACAATATTCGCCGCAACATCATAACGAGTCGAGCCTTTGATTCGCGTTGGAGATTTCAATTTATTATAAGCTGCTTTTGTGACGTAATTCTCTCCGCCGACTACAATGGTTTGTTTCACATTGCTTGCTTTTGCAACAGAAGCGATTTCAGAACGAAGTCCCTTTTTATCTGTGTATAGAATTGGGAATCCTTTTTGTGCAGCTACAGGCGCAATCGCAATACCATGTGCATAGAAAGAACCTTCAACGACAACGACGCCTGCTGGCTTTTTCATTTTTTTCGCGATATTCGCAGATAGCTCATATCGGTTTTTTCCTGAAATACGCTGTGTGGAGATGCCCATTTTCTTCACTTGATTGACCACGTTGTTTGACACACTTGATGTGCTGCCTAAAACGATCACAGTTTTTGTTTTTAATGAAGTCAAGGCTTTTTTTGTATCACCCGAAAGGCTTTTACTGTTTGTGTAAAGAACTGGTCCATTTTTTTGGTGTGCAAGTGGAATTCCTGCTGTTGCATCTGCATACGCAGTTTTCCCTACTAAAATGACTGTACTTGCAGTTCCCCATCCTTTTTTCGCTACGTTTGCCGCTACGGCATATCTGCTCCCGCCATCAATTCTTGATACTGAATTGTCTGCCAAAGCTGTTGGAACGATAACGAAAATAGCGATGAGGCTGAGGATGGCTGTTTTCATCAATGAGCGCATCTTCTATGTCCTCCTTTTACCCTTTAATAGTTTGTTAGTTTTGTACCTGGATAGTAGAACGAGAGTATGGAAGAGTATGAGTTTCCAGATTCAGCTCTCGCTTTGGCTCCGTATTGGCTCATACCAATGCCGTGGCCATACCCTTTTCCTGAAATCGTGAAATCATTTGTGTTATTTTTGACTGACGCAAACGTGCTTTTCACTTTTGTTGCGCCCATGACTGATCGAAACTCGGTCATCTTCATACTTGCCGTTGTGCTTTTGTTCACCGAATATGTGCCTGTTTTGTTTTTCAGATGGTATGTCAGTTTGATCGATACCGTCTTCGCACGCTGGCCTTTTGTTTTCCCTGAGAACGTCAGGCTTGAGATTGATGCGATTTTCATATCAGATGCAGCAGTTTCTTTGTTTTTAAGCAGCCATGATTTCAGGCCAGCAAGGTCAGCTGCATTTGTCTCTTTTGCTTTAGACCATTGAGATGCTGCCGTACTAGCAGTCAATGTCGTGCCGAGTTGTTTTTTAGAGAGTTTCAGTGTCCATGGATTGACTGGATCTTTTGTGTCCTTTTTGGCCACTAAGTATGGCAGTGCATTTCCCCATACTTCTTCACTTGCCTCTGTATAACCGCCATTGCTAGAGTAATAGGTTGCTGAAATGAGCTGATTGTTGTATTTCAGAACCTTTCCTTTTGTGGCATCGACAGCTTTTGTCGAATTTGTGTACCAGTTATATCCTCCATAGACTTGGAAGGCTGTTGTATCAGGGACGACTTTTCCAATACTTTTCACCGAATACGTTCTAGCGGCAACCGCCTGTGCTTTTAACGCTTCAACATGCCAGCTTGCAGGCATTTCATTTGGCACTACGCCTTTTAGATAGTCTTCAAATGGAATATTTTCGAGAGTCGGCCTGATATACCCTGATTCAATTGCAAAGTTTACGCTGCCTAAATACGGCTTTCCTGCAATTTGAAGGACATTTTTTGTTGAATATTTCTCAGGAACAACTCTTACTGTGTTATACGTTTTTATGCCTTTTAATGAAATTTTTCCGTTAGAAATATTCAATTGGTAGTTTTGATTTTTTTTCAGATAAACTTGTTTGGCTAATGAATTTTTCAAGCTATCTTTAATCGCACTTGTGCTGCCCGCAAGATGATAAGCATATGTACCTTTTTCCTTCAACAGTGCTTTTAAAGACGCTGTGACAGAATCGGGTTTCACATACACAACGGTACTGTTAGATTTTGCAGCCAATTGCGACAGCGGCATAGCATAAATATAGCTAGAGGCTTTCGCCAAATAAACTTTATCTGCATTAATATTTAATTTCTTTATAATATTCACAGATAATTCATAGCGATTGGCACCGCTGATTCTTGTCACCTGTGAGGTTTTTTTGATTTGATTTTCAACTTTTTGTCCAGTACTTTTCGTACTGCCGATGATGATCACTTTACTTGGCATTCTATAAGACGGAATGGAATCTTTTTTCGTTAACAGGATAGGGTATCCCTTTCTCGATGCATAGGATGCAATGGCAATCCCATTCATAAATGAGTTCCCGCCGACAACGACAGCTTGCTTATAGTTACCCATTTCTTTAGCGATTTTTTGGGAGATTTCAAACTTGTCTTTTCCACTAATACGTCTGACTTTGCCATACTTTTTAATAGATTTCTCAGCAGCTGTTGAAATGCTTTTCGTATTTCCGACAATCAGAATGTTATCCGGCTTCATTTTCTTCAGCTGGTTTTCTGTTGTTTTCGTAAGCCTTTCAATATTCGTATACAAAATAGGTGCGCCCAATTTGTATGCTAACGGTGATACAGAAATCGCATGATCAAATGCATCACGACTGACAATGACGACAGTTGATGGATTTTTCCAGCCAGCAGATGCGATGCTGTTGGCTACTTCGTATCTATTTTTGCCGTCATATCTTTTCGTCACAGCAACATTTGATCCTGATAGCTTGTATTCCCCAGTTGTTGAGATATCCATGCTTGTTTTGTTTCCGATATAATTAGACAATTTCACTGAAATTGCCGAGCTTGCCATGGCAGACTGAAAGGGTGCAACTAGTAGAGTCAGTATCATGAGAACGATTAGTGTAACGCCTGTTTTCTTCAATTTTGTTCATCCCGCCCATCTTTTTTAATTCTGTTTTTCAATCTTCTGGATTTCCTTTTGACCACTGTCATTAATAAAGTAAGAGATTTCTACTGTGTCTCCTGGTTTAAATTCATTTAACACATCTTTAAAATTATCCGTAAATTCATAGCTTAGGGTCGTATTCACTTTTTTCACTTCGACTGTATGTGCATCAGCCATTCCAATAAATTCAGCTTTCTCTTCCAGTACCTGAGGAGTTGAACTGCTTGTCTTGTTTTCTCCTGTGGACTGCTCAGCCGTTCCACATGCTGTGAGCACGATACCTAGTAGCAGTATTAAGAACGGTAAAACGACGATTTTCTTCATTTTTTTCACCTCATGTCTTTGTATCGTCTTATAACTTATTATTTTAAGGTAAATTTAAGGTTTTTTGAAACCTTTTTTTTGTTACAACGTCTATATCTAGGTTCAGAGTAAAAAAATAACTTGTTTATCAAGATTCGTAAACCTATAATCATGGAAGAATCATAGAAAAGGTGAGGGACATTATGAGAGCTGAAAGAAAAAGAAAGAAGAAAAAGGTTCTTTGGATTGTTTTATCGATTATTGGCTTATTCGTATTAGCAACTGGCGGATACGCATATCATCTTTGGAACACAGCAGCATCGACCGTCGCAGGCATTCAGGAGAATTTAAAGAAGTCAGATAAGCGTGACAAAGATGTCGATTTAAATAAGAAAGACCCGATTTCTATTTTAGTTATGGGAGTCGATGAACGAAAAAATGACCGAGGCCGTGCAGACACATTAATATACATGACAGTAAATCCGAAAACGAAAACGACCGAGATGGTGAGCATCCCGCGTGATACGTATACGAAAATTGTCGGAAAAGGCACAATGGATAAAATCAACCATTCCTATGCATTCGGCGGTACACAAATGGCAGCAGATACTGTAGAGGAACTGCTTGATGTACCTGTTGATTACTTCGTTAAAGTCAATATGGAAAGCTTTAAGGATATTGTCGATACACTTGGCGGAATTACGGTGAACAGCACGTTTGCATTTAGCTATGACGGCCATTCATTTGGTACAGGAGAGATTAACCTGAACGGGGATCAAGCCCTTGCCTATACGAGAATGAGAAAGCAAGATCCAAAGGGTGACTTCGGACGTCAGCAAAGACAGCGCCAAGTCATTGAGGGCATCATTGCAAAAGGTGCCAACATTTCATCTATAACGAAATTCGGCGATATGTTCAAAGTCGTGGAAAATAATATGAAGACAAACATGTCATTTGACGATATGTGGACGATGATGAATGATTATCGTGATGCAAGACAGCATGTGGAGCAGCACGAGTTGAAAGGATCAGGCGCACGTATCAATAACATTTATTACTACCAGCTTGATGACAGCAGTCTGGCTAAAGTGAAGAAGGAATTGAAGGAAAGTTTGGAGCAGTAAAAAAGAAGACTACAGAAATGTAGTCTTCTTTTTTTATGATTGAAATGGAACTGGTCTTTCTTCGCTTAATCCAAAACGATGAAGAAGCTCTTCAACAATTCGTTTTGACGCTTGTCCATCACCATATGGATTAGACGCCTTCGACATGTTGTCGTACTCTTTCTGATCGACTAGCAGCTGTTTTGCCATATTGTAGATGGTCTCTTCATCTGTACCCGCGAGCTTAAGCGTACCAGCTTTCACACCTTCAGGGCGTTCTGTTGTATCGCGCAGAACTAGTACTGGCTTCCCTAGAGAAGGCGCCTCCTCTTGTACACCGCCAGAATCCGTTAATATAAAGTGTGAGGCAGCAGCGAAGTTATGGAAATCAACGACTTCAAGCGGCTCAATTAAGTGCACACGATTAAGATCACTGAATTCTGTCTGAGCCGCATCACGAACAGCAGGGTTTAAATGTACAGGATATACAACCTGAACATCTTCAAACTCTTCGACAATACGTCTAATCGCTCTAAACATGTTTTTCATCGGCTGGCCAAGATTTTCTCTGCGATGAGCCGTTAACAAAATCATTTTATCTGTGCCTATTTTCTCTAAAATAGGGTGTTGATACTGCTCTGTAACCGTTGTTTGCAATGCATCAATCGCTGTATTCCCCGTCACACAAATCGTCTCTTCTTTTTTATTTTCAACTAGAAGATTCTGCTTCGCTTCAGCCGTAGGGGCAAAATGAATATCAGCAATTGTGCCAGTCATTTGACGGTTCAATTCCTCAGGGAACGGTGAATATTTATTGTGTGTTCTTAAACCCGCTTCAACATGACCGACAGAAATTTGGTGGTAGAATGCGGCCAAGCTTCCTGCAAAGGTTGTTGTTGTGTCTCCATGAACAAGGACAATATCAGGTTTTTCCTCTTGGAATAATTGATCTAGTTTCAATAGTGCATTTGATGTGATTTCAGATAATGTCTGGCGTTCTTTCATAATATTTAAATCATGATCTGGTTGAATGTTAAAGGCTTTCAACACTTGATCAAGCATTTGCCGATGCTGTGCAGTCACAGTGACTGAGGATTTGATTTGCGGATGTTTTTTCAGCTCAAGGACAAGGGGTGCCATTTTAATCGCTTCAGGCCTCGTCCCGAATACAGTCATTACATGTAATGTTTTCAATAGTCGATGCCTCTTTCCTTCTCATTTATCATAAGTGTATTATACAAAAGATTAGGAACGAATCCTAATCATTCTATTTTCAATTTTTACATCACCTTTACTCTTTTCAACATAAAAATTTACACAAACTCTTTACAATAAACATTGAATCAGATCATGCATTTATCGTAAATCATTTGTCATTTCTATCATTTGTAAGTTACACTTTATGAAAGATGAAAAATAGAGCCAAATCATTTTTTCTATATGTAAGGAAGGTGCAAAGTTCATTGAAAAAAGTACGTAAAGCCATTATACCAGCTGCAGGTCTTGGGACACGTTTCCTCCCTGCAACAAAAGCAATGCCTAAAGAAATGCTTCCAATCGTTGATAAGCCAACCATTCAATATATTATTGAAGAAGCTGTTGAATCTGGAATCGAAGACATTATTATCGTCACTGGAAAAGGGAAAAGAGCCATTGAGGATCATTTTGATTTTGCACCAGAGTTAGAGCGCAACCTTGAGGAAAAAGGAAAGAGCGAGCTTTTAGAAAAAGTGAGAAAATCCTCTAACATTGCTGACATTCATTACATACGTCAAAAAGAGCCTAAAGGACTCGGACACGCGGTTTGGTGCGCACGCAACTTTATCGGTGATGAGCCTTTTGCTGTTTTATTAGGTGATGACATTGTTCAAGCCGAAACACCTGGGCTTCGCCAGCTGATGGATGAATATGAAAAAACTCTTTCATCTGTCATTGGGGTTCAGCAAGTAGCAGACAGCGATACTCATCGCTACGGGATCATTGATCCTCTTACACAAGAAGGACGCCGCTATCAAGTCAAAAACTTTGTTGAAAAGCCGCCGCAAGGAACAGCACCATCGAACCTAGCCATCTTAGGTCGCTACATTTTCACGCCAGAGATCTTTATGTACCTCGATCAGCAAGAAATTGGTGCAGGTGGCGAAATTCAACTGACAGATGCCATTCAAAAACTGAATGACATCCAGCGCGTCTTCGCCTATGATTTCGAAGGGAAACGATACGATGTCGGTGAGAAGCAAGGCTTCATTGAAACAACGCTTGAGTTTGCTCTTCAGGATGAAGAATTGAAAAAGAAACTCATTCCATTTATGAAACAGCTTCTCGAAAAAGAAGAAGTGAACTAAAAAAGCTGCCGGCATCGGCAGCTTTTTTAATTAATCACGGAAATAGTCAGTGTATGCTGTTCATTATCAATGACAAACAGATTGTTTTCGCCCTTCACTGCGAATTTCGTTTGTTTCTCATTCATCCAGACATTCTGTTCTGTCAGCCCAAGTGTGGAAGGAGAGATGGACATCACCTCTCGAAACACAATGGTGTTTGCCTGACCATTTTGAATGACATAGTCAGTTTTCTCTGTGGTCAAACGCTCAATCGTATCCCCTTGATCACTTTTGATCGAGCTCAGCGTCTGCATTCTTTGCTTTAGAACAGACTCTTCTTTTCCAAGGAAAGAAAGTAAATACTCATATGAACCTGCTGATGCAGGCGATACATAGGAATTAAACTGTCCTGGTCCAATGGATAATGACTTTAAATCCTCTGCATTTTGAAGCGCATCAGGTTTAACAAAATACGTTTCTGACGCTGTTTTAATTTGAACGGTTTGTTTATTTTCAGCCACAGCCTGTACTTCTTGTCCAAATGGCAAAGTGACATCAGCCTTTTTTTTCATGGCTCGGTCTTTGTAAACCTTGAGTGGATCAGCCGTGATAATCATCTGTTGATCCACCTTTTTCATATCGGGTGCCCCCTTCGTCTCTTGGTTCTTCGAATGAGGCGCTTCTATCTTATCTGATGGGATTGCACCAAATGTCGCCAGTGTACGAAGCGGGCGATCCGAAAACATCGATAAGGCAAGCAATATCGTTAAGGCCGCTAAAACTGTCACTTGAAATGCGGGTCCGAACAATGAGCGCCGTTTTCCGTTCTCTTGATAACGAGACACCTTTTCTGTCTTTTGTACGCCTTTTCTGCCTTCCTTATGTTCCATTTGGTATTTTTGTTTCTCTTTCTTGGAAAGCTTGTTAAACCAATCAACAAATTCCTTATATTCCTTTACGACCTTTTTCGTATCATCAAACATACGAAGCTCACCATAATGCATCCAAGCCACCCGATCACAGATTTTTTGGATTTGGCTAATGGAGTGACTGACAAAAAAGATCGTCTTTCCTTGTTCCTTGAATTCTGTAATGCGGTCCACACATTTTTGATAGAAGGTTTGGTCTCCAACAGACAGTGCTTCATCAATAATCAAGATATCTGGATCGATATGCGCTGAAATGGCAAAACCAAGACGGGATTTCATTCCGCTTGAATAGCTCTTTACAGGCTGGTCAATAAAGTCTCCAATATCCGCAAACTCTACGATTTTTTCATAAAGCTCATCTATCTCTTTATTCGTTAATCCCATCATTAAGCACTTTAAACGAATGTTGTCTTTTCCGCTTAACTGGTTGTTTAGCCCTGCTGCAATGGCAATTAACGAAGGCTGGCCGTCCATCTCAATTTCACCACTTGTCGGTGGAATGATTTTCGCTAGAAGGTTCGACATTGTCGATTTCCCAGATCCGTTAATCCCCACAAAACCAATGGTCTCGCCCTCATATACATCAAAGGACACATCACGAACAGCAAAGAAACCTTTTTCATTTTTATTAGGTAAAAACAGTCCTTTAATCTTATCCGACTGTTTTTTATATAGGACGTATTGCTTGGATACGTTTCGAAACGAAACCTTTAGTTTCATCGTATAATCTCCTTACTTTTTAAAGAAAATCGACAAATTTATCCCTAAATTTCATATGAAGCAATGAACCGACTGTTAAAAGAAGAAGCGTGATCAGCCAAAAATAAAGTGTGTATTTGACATCATGGAAAAACCATTCTCCCTTTAACAAACTATTTCTAAAACCATCAATAATGTAGAAAAGAGGATTCAGTCTTAATATATCCCCAATCCACGCTTTGTCTCCAGTGAGCTTTTCTGAGATATTCCAAAAAATCGGCAGCAAAAAGAAAAGTAATCTTGTCACGGATTGTAAAAGAAATTGATAGTCTCTCACGAGTACGCTAATCGTGGAATTAAACAAACTAAACGAAAACATAAACGCGATCATACAAATAAAATAGTATATATATTGCAGCCAATGCGCGTCAGGGTAGATGCCATAGGAAATCAGCACAATCAGATAGACACCCATCATAACAAAGTAGCTGAACAAGTTGGACATAATCACCACAGACGGCAGCGCACTAATCGGAAAATTCATCTTCGATACCATATTAATGCGTTTAAACACACTGTTTGATCCATCAAGAATGGTCGGACTAATGAAAAACCACGGGATTAATCCGGCAAGCATCCAGATGATAAATGGAATCTCCACACCGCCAATGACAATTGGCTGTCCTCCGCGAATGCCCATACCAAAAACAAACCAGTAAGCCAGCATTTGAATCAATGGATTTAAAAACTGCCATAAAACACCTAAATAATTCATCTGATATTTTGATTTTGTTTCATAAACAGCAAGTCGCATAATCAGCGGAAATGAGCTGATTTGCTCCTTTAGTATCGTCAACATTGCGTTCATTGTTATCTTCCTTAACAAAAGTTTTGAGTACCAAAATTAAAAGCACCGCTCATAATTGTAACAGATGTTGTTTATTTTTTCACTTTAAAGACAAAACAAAGATGCTATCCTTCATAAGTATAGGAATTATTTGCTTGATCATAGGTTATAAGCAAATTTGGGATGATATTTACATTTCAGAATAATGTATGTTAAACTATCTTGACTATATAATCAGAGCATATTATTTGGATATCCATATTATAGTTATTCAGTATTATTTTTACTAATTAAAAATAGATTATTAACTAGATTTTAAGGAGAGAGACTATGGTTTCTTTAGAAAGTATTTTAACTAGTAACTCTATCTTATCTTTGTTCATACATTCATATGATAAAAAAGACCTAAAAACAATAAATTTCATTCGTGATAATCAATCATTTGATTTTCCTCTACAGCAGAATAAAGATGGTTTTTACGTAGCAGAAATACGTGCTAAAGACATTCTCCCTCTAAAAGGTTCCTCTTTCAGTATTTTCGTAGCAGATCAAGTTGGAATACTCACTCCGCTACAATATGCCGTTCATCACAAATGGCAAAGAAAGATTCTGCATAGAGAATTGGCTGTACTAATTAAAAGAACAAGCAATGAAAACTTACAAACAAAAATAACGTTCGAAATTTTAAACGCTAGAAAAAGAACAAATTTATACAAAACCAATATGATTGATTTCATGCTTGAAAATTATACTCTCACAATAAATGGTGTTTCAAACATTTTAGACATTGATGCTCCATTAGATCAAAGAAAATTCTTTATTTCACTTCATAGAGTACCTTCAAAGGATAAGATATTATTTCCTGTTAATTCAATTTCAGAAAATGGAATTTGGTCTGCACACATAGATTTAAGTTCACTTGGCCTTCATAATTTATATGAGGGTATCTGGCAAATGCATTTTTATGAAGAAATAGAGGGTAAGCTACTAGGATCTTTTATAAAAGACAGAAAAAAATTGGTTCCTACAAATTCATTTAAAACTACTGATCATCTCTTTCAGTGTCAATTTAAAAAGAAAAATAGTGGATTGATATTAGATGTCAAACAAGAAAGTCTACTTGTTTCTTTTAAAGAGAGCTATATTCAAAATCAAACGATGACTGCCCAAATATCTATAGCAAGTGAACAATTAGCATTAATAGATCATCATGTCTCTGAAATTCACATGATAAATAACAAAGACACAGAGAGTACTGTGTTAACTAAAATAAAACGTATAAATGATGAAGATTTTATTTTAAAGATACCTTTTAAACGTATCATTGAAGCCTTACAAGATGGAAGTCAGAAACAATCTGACTGGCTCTTTTTATTAACAAACAAAAAAAGTCAGAAAACTATTTTCGCCAAAGTCACAAATACCTCTTTGACTTTTGATGAAAATAACGTTCTTAATATATTTGAGAAAGTACCTTTTGAAGTAGGACTACATCGAACCGCCAGTCAAAACTTGAGTTTTACAGTTAGGAAAGCTAGAACCGTAAGAAATCTCTATCAAGTCAAAAAAATACGTGGTCACTACTTAAAAATTGAAGGCGCTGCTATCTTAAGAGGCTTAGAAATGCCTCATTCAGATTCTGTTAAGCGCTCATTAGTCTTAAAAGAACGCGCATCTTTAAAAGAAATAACCATTCCCGTACAAAATAAAAGAGACTTAACATTTGCTTATCATTATAAACGGGACAAGAAAGACTATACGTACTGTGGGTTCAAAGTGTTATTTGATACATCCACACTCCCTGAAGAAAAAGGAGTTTGGGATTTCTTTATAAGATTCGATACAGAAAAGTTTTCATTTAATAGGCGTCTAGGGTTTGTTAAGTATACTTATAAGAAAGACAAGTATCTTTCTATTATCAAATATAAAGGTAATGATAACAATAAGATTTTTAACTTTTCGTCAACAACTCCTAAGGGAAATCTAAAACTAGAAGTACTTCCCTTTAAATCTTCTATTTCTGAGGATCAAATTAGTGAAAACAGAGAAGAAGTTTGGATTATAGGAGAAAGACCAGATACCGCTCAAGATACAGGTTATCACTTTTTCAAATATTGCAGAGAAAAGCATCCTGATAAAGAAGTTTATTATGCTATTGAAGAAGGAAGTAAAGATATTCGAAATATCGAACATCTTGGAAACGTACTGATCATTGGCTCAGCTGAACATATTGAAAAAACACTACAAGCTACACACTTTATCGGTTCTCATGATCTAGAATATTTCCTTCCATTTAAAATACCACAATATCAACATACGAAGAAAGCAAAAAGAATCTTTCTACAACACGGTGTAATGGGAAGAAAATCAGCCGAATATCATCGATTTTTCTATCAATATCCTTTTCATATAGTTTGTGTCAGCTCGGTTTATGAAAAGAAAATGATGATGGATCATTTTGGTTACAAAGAATCAGAGGTTAAGGTGACTGGCTTATCAAGATTTGATCATTTAGCTAATTCTAAGACAACAGATCATAATGGCGATAGAGAGATTTTAATCATGCCAACATGGAGAGAATGGCTCAATACAGAAGAAACTTTCTTAAAATCAGATTACTATGAGAAGTATATTTCGATTCTAAAAGATAAAAAACTGCTTCAAGAATTAAAAAAACATAGAGTGAAACTATTATTTTATCCTCATTATCGAATGCAGCCATATATCTCTTATTTCAACAAATATAAGAGTGATGTAGTGTCTATTTTGGAATTGGGTGAAGTAAACGTTCAAGAATTATTAATGAGAGCCTCTCTCCTTATTACCGATTATTCTAGTGTGTCATTTGATGTAAGTTTTATGAAAAAACCAGTTATATATTATCATTTTGATTTTGAAGAATTTTTCAATAAGGGTATTTTAAGAAGTAAGGAAGAAACTTTCCTAGGTGAAATTGTAGAAGATCAAGCAAGCTTAGTTAATGAAATTATTCATACAATTCATAATGGTTTCCGAGAGAAATTATTTGTCGAAGAAAGAAGAGATTTAATTCTAACGTATACTGATAACAAAAACTGCGAAAGAATTTTTAATGAAATATCTTCTTTAAAAGATGATGATTTTTCAATCATTGCTTCCTTAACAAGAATTTCTAAAGAAACTCTTCAAAATATAAAAATAGCGACCATTCAAACACTAGTCCGAAACTATCTTTTCACAATCAGTGTTAAAAAAGTAAAAGAGTTAAAAGGTAAATCTCGAAAAACACTCAAAGCTCTTAAGACAATTAAGAGACATCTAAAAAGAAACATACACAAAAAAAACTTTTCTAATTAATAGCTACTAAATAACGATATTGAGAATATTTATTTTTTGAAGATGCCAGTCCGAGACAGTCGACTGGCTTTTTTGTTTACTAGTCAGGATAAAAAAACACCTTTAAGTGAAAATCAACTTAAAGGTGTTTGTCTTCTTAATCATAATCTTGTTCATACAATAATACACGAATTTTAAGCATTATGTTTTTTATCAAACACTACTTCAACGACCCGCTTCGAAGATTCTCCAGTCTCTAAGTAGCAGAATTTCTCATAAAACGGCGAGAATGCCTCTGGTAATGTAAAGGATGGCTGTTCTGTTTCTCTGATCCAGTCAATGACACTTGCTGTCTCTTTCACAAGCGGTCCAGGTGCTTCTTGTTCAAAGTCGAAGTAGAAGCCTCTGAGCTTGTCTCGATAGGTTTCAATGTCTGGCACATAGAACAGCATTGGACGCTTGAGGTTTGCATAATCAAAGAACACAGATGAGTAATCTGTGATGAGCAGATCAGAAATCATATAAAGATCTCTAATGTCTTCGTAATGAGAGAAGTCATAGGCAAAGCCTTCATATGGGCCTAAATCAAAGTTTTCAGCAACTAAATAGTGCATACGCAGAATGATGATATATTCATCTCCGATTGCAGCTCTGAGCTCATGCAGATCAAGGTCTAAATCAAATTTGTACTGCCCTTTTTTATAAAATTGATCGTCTCTCCATGTCGGTGCGTATAAGATCAATTTTTTATCGAGCGGCAGGTTCATTTTTTGTTTCAGTGCTCTCATCGTTTCTTCATTGTTTTGATTGTGAAGGAAGTCATTTCTCGGATATCCTGACTCAATCATCGTCTTTTGAAATTGGAACGCACGTGTAAAGATTTCAGTCGAGTAGGCATTAGGAGAGATGAGATAATCCCAATTCGATGCTTCTTTCGTGAAATTCTTTTTGTATTTCTTCGTGTTTGTTCCAGGCATATGCACCTCGTCCATGTCCATTGCCAGTCGTTTTAACGGCGTACCATGCCAAGTCTGCAAGTATGTTGTGTGATCTGGCTTTGGAACCCACAGCGGAAGACGGCTGTTTACGACCCAATACTCGGCTCTTGCCATCGCAAAAATCCATTTCAATGACAGACGATTGATATAATAGATGCCTTTTTCCTTAAACGGTGCTTCATGACCCTTTTTAACGCTCCAGATCAGCGTATATTCAGGGTGATTTTCTTTCATATACTCATAAATACCACGTGGATTACAACTGAATTGTTTTCCGTTAAAGCTTTCAAAAACAACGGTTTTCTTTTTCACAGACAGCTTACTCGCCAGTTTAAAGGTCGTTTTAAACGTTCTTGTCACAAGGCGGTTACGGACTTTTTTGATTTTACCGATCTTCTTTTTGAATTTCTTCCACTTGCTTTTGACGTAATACTTGGCACGTGTTTTCATGGTGTAGTCATTAATACGGATGCCAAGCGTTTGTCTTTTTTTCTTTCGGTACACTTCATATCGAATCGGTACATCGTTACGCTTATGGATTTGAACAAGTCCTTTGAGTTTGTTCGAGCGGTCTCCAAGCACTAAAGAAGTGGTTGTTAATGTTTCCTCTACTCCGTTCACATCGCAGATAAATTCAAGATAGAAGCGATATACAAGGCGTCTGTTCAAGGAATAGGTCAATTCCTCTAAAGGAACTTCTGCTAAAAATTGATAAAGCTGTGGTACCTGTTGATCATCGCGGTATTCGATCACTTCATCTTTTATATGGGTGATATTGACCGGAAAACGATGTTCAATTGGTTCTTCACCATTTTTCTTCAATAGAAGTTTTGCTTCTTTGATCTCATATTGATGTTCTGCACTTAGAACACCTGCATACCCGGATAAAGATAACTTACATCCTTTGTTGAGCTCGATTTGATTGAATTTCACAACCTTTAGCTCACGCTTGATTTTCAAAGAAGCATTCCCTTTGTCTGTGCGGTATGGAATGATATACAGCATGGCGTCTTTATTTTCTAAAAAAGTCAGCTCAGGCTTTTCTACTTCCATTTTTAAACGGCGTTTATAGTTTGACGTTTTCTCTTCAGATTCATTATCTGTATTGATATCTGCTTCTTTTACTTCTTCTTCCTCTTCTTCGGAATCAGAATCATAAGCTGAGTCCTCAAGCTCGTCCTCATCCTCTTCTTGGTTTGTGCTTAAATAGTCCGTGACATACAAGTTATATGTCTGGCCTTGCTCTAACGAAAGCGGCAGCGATGATTCACTCAATATCAATTTGAATAGATTCTCTTCTTGATGAACAAGCGGAAGGAAAAGCTCTTGTTTTGATACTCTTTCCCTCATAAACAAATAAAATTCCCTATCTGTTAATGGCATGTCATCATCGATGCGAATCAGCATTTCTAATTTCTCATGGTGATTTTTTAACCCTTCAACAACACTCTTCTTCTTATGAATTCCCTCTTCAATCATTAATCGCTAATCTCCTCTGTTCAGAAATCTTACCGTTATATGGCTATTTCACTTTCCAAGAATAGTTTCCTTGCTTCGTTTGATATGACCATCCATCGATGGACGATGGTTTATTCGTAAGCAGCTCACCTTCTATTTCTAGACGCTGCAAAACCTCTTGAAGTTCTACTGTTTTAAAACGAATGTAAAAATCCACAAATTTCGTTTGATTGATTTCAATGTTTTTCTTTGTTTGAAAATGGCCGATTGGGAAGCTGACTAGATGGTTTTCATCGATTGTTTGAGAGATGATTTCAGCTCCATTCACTCGATCATATCCTGCAAAATCAATTTGCACATGATCCGCATGACTCATTTCATCTTTTACATCGAGTTGAAGGTGAAGAACATGATGCTCAGAGCTTAAATCACGCAGGACCCATTTCATACGGTCCACGATTCCTCTCAGTTCATCTTTATGCTTACGATTTTCGAGCATATGATGAATGGCCGTATTCCAAACAGTCTCTTCGTCAGAAGGAACAAGATAAAAATAAGCTTGTTCTCCCAAGACTTTCTCGACATCTTCTTTATGCTCAGTATCCCCAAAAAAGACAGCATCCACTTGCTGTTTTCTTATTTGTTTAAATAATTCTCCATATTGAGAATTGATTTGATGCAGATCTTCTTCATAATGTGCATGATGCACAAATGCAGCGTAATATGTTGTTTCAGGCTGATCGATTTTAAACAGGTGGCGGTCTTGATCCCGGTCCTCTGTAATCATCAATTTCAAACGGTCATTTTGGGATTGAATACTGGATAGCCATAATTGTTTAATATCCGTCTTCTTTGTAAATGTTTGAATTCCTGTTTTTTTATACCAATTAATATGCCGAACTGGATTCTTTTTTACATCTCCATGGTAGATGAACTCCATATAAATACTGCCATCGTCATTGATCAATTCCTCCAAGTATAGTGCACCTGTATGGGGAACAAAACTTTGTACTCTGCATAAAACGCCCTGCCAATTATATTCTTCCCTTTTCACCAATTGCCGCTCTTCATTATATTGTTCAATATAACAAATGGGAGAAGAAGACCGTTCATATCTCGTCACCTGAATCTTGGATTCTTCTGCTGGAATTACGGCTTCATTGATCGAATGCGATGATTCACCGACAATAAATTCCGAATAACGTCTTTTACTTCCGCTTTCCGGTAGAATATAGTGTTCATACACATTCAAGATCTCAACCTCAGGAGAAAAAATTTCTTCCATGCGGTGAATACGTTCCTTCATATTTACATCATAATTCAAAGTTAAAATTGCAGTACGTTTATGTTGATCAGCTAATGGTTCTATTCTTGTCTTTAAAGACTTCGTTAAGCCCTCATCCTGTTTTGGCACATCACCCATAATAAAGTAGTAGTCCATATCAGGCATGTCCACTGATGCCAGTGTTTCATGTTGTTCAGATTGATCCAATGTATCTTCAACTTTTTTCTTCATCCAATTTTGAAACAAAGGAAGCTCTCCTTAAAAATAATGATGACTTGCTCATTGTATTTTACATGAAAAAGTACTTCTCACCAAAAGATAAGAAGTACTTTTTTTCGATCTATTAAAGTCCCGCAATTTCTTCCTTAATTTGTGTTGTCGAGATGCCTTCTGTTCTCTTCAAGTATACGACTTCGCAATGTTCTTTTAAGAAATCGAATTTACCTTCCCAGTCATCTCCCATGACAAACACATCGATATCGTGCTCTTGCACGTCACGGACTTTTTGATCCCAGCTGTTTTCTGGAATGACTTCGTCTACATAACGAATGGTTTCAAGAATCAGCTTTCTATGCTCGTAGCTATGATAAGCTTTTTTTGATTTTTGTAAATTAAACTCGTCTGTAGAGATGGCCACCACTAAGTAATCTCCGAGCTGCTTTGCACGCTCTAGCAGCTTAATGTGCCCCCAGTGTAATAAATCAAATGTACCGTAAGTAATAACTTTCTTCATTGCAAACATAAACTCCTTTCTTCAATCCTTATTCGACTGCATTCGTGCAGTAATTTATCCGTAATTCTGTGATATTCGATTCGCTCTTCGGAACCTCATTATATCACAGCGCCCACCAAACGTTAAGTGGATGTAAAGACAAACTATTTCCAATTTATTGGGTGCAGGAGGGAAAGTCCGAGGAATCAATGTTTTACAGAGTATCATCCATATGAATTGATGAAAATGTCACGAAATTTAAAGGTTTGTAAAGTTATTGTTAATAATTCATGGAGCATCTGTGATAAAATGATGAGTAGGTGAAGAATGAATTTACAATGAACGTTCATAGATAACAAGATAAAAAGGAGGTCTAAACAATGCAAACAGAAGTGGTCTCTAACCTTTCTTATGTAAACGGCGACTTAGATGAATTTATCAGCTATATGAATCAGCATCATATTTCTCAGAGAAGAGGCGCCATGATTGCGACTGTTAATCCAGAGATAGGCTATGCCGTCATGAAAGATCATGCGTACCATCAAGTCGTCTCATCTGCGGATTATGTACTGCCGGATGGTGTAGGCGTCGTATTGATGTCTCGCATGACCCAAAGTCCGCTTAAGTCAAGAATTGCCGGCTTTGATGTCTTCATGTCTATGCTTGATCTAGCAAACAAGCAGTCTAAAAGAATCTTTTTATATGGTGCGAAAAAAGAAGTGCTTGAGGCTGTGAAACAGCGAATTGATACGGAATATCCAAATGTGATCCTTGCCGGAAGCTGTGACGGCTATCAAGCCGATAAACGTTTCGTAGCAAAGCAAATCGCGCGCTCGAAACCTGATATGGTGTTCGTTGCATTAGGTTATCCAAACCAAGAGAACTTTATTTACGAATACCGCCATTTATTCCCGCAGGCTGTTTGCATCGGTTTAGGCGGAAGCTTTGATGTATTTAGCGGAACGGTGAAGCGTGCACCACGCTGGATGATTAAGACAAATACAGAATGGCTGTATAGATTGATTGTGAATCCATGGAGATGGAAACGAATGCTGAATATTCCTAAGTACGCTTTTGCCGTATTGAAGGAAAGCAAAGGAAAAAAACGTTACTATCCTGAGCAAGTAAAGGATCAGACGAAGCAGCTGTGAGAGACTGACAAATGTTGAATATACGCTCAATGATGATTTCATGTTACGCAGCTTTTATTTCTTTCATTGGTTGGCTGATGAGCGGCGTGAAACCGCGTGAAAACCAGGTGACGCTGCTTGTTTCATTCCAAGAGAATGCGGCTGCTCTCATTCATACTTATCAACAACAGGCGAACATGACAATGAAGCTTACTGTCCTCTATACGAAGCATGCTTCTGCGATAGAAAAGGACGGGCCTCATCTGTCATTTCGCTATTTTCATGAAAAAAATCCTCTCCATCTCATTCAATGTATGTATACGATGTTTAAAAGCAAGGTTGTCGTGACGGATAATTACTTTCTCATGACCAGTGTGCTTAGAAAACGGCCTTCTACCACCTGTATTCAAGTATGGCATGCCAATGGCGCTTTGAAAAAGTTCGGGCTTGAAGATGCTTCAAATTCTGAACGAAGTCCCCGTGACATCAAACGCTTCAAACGCGTCTATGCTTCTTTTGATTACATCGTGACAGGCTCAGATCACATGCGTGAGATTTTCAAGACTTCGTTCGGGGCCAATGATGAACGCTTTTTACAAACTGGTGTACCACTGACGGATCTGTACTATGAACAGCATCGGCCTTCATTAAAGCTGAATGATATCCCAAAAGGGAAAAAGATCCTGCTCTATACACCGACCTATCGAGACTTTGCAATGGACAGCCTTGTCCTGCCTTTTTCAAAAGAGCAATTGCAAACTGAGCTGAATGGCGATTATATTCTGCTCGTCAAGCTTCATCCTGCAGTCAAACATTTAGCAAAAGCACAAACAGACGGTGAATGGATATTTGATGTGTCCGATCAGCCGCTCTATCCATTGCTTTGTGCTTGTGATGTCCTAGTGACAGATTATTCGTCGATTGTGTTTGAGTATGCACTGCTCGAAAAGCCTGTCTTGTTCTTCACTTATGACTTAGACACTTACCGGGAGAAACGCGGCTTAGTTGATCGGTATGAAGACATCATTCCTGGAAAGGCTTGCGTTACTCAAAACATGCTTTTGCAGGAGCTTTTACACCTAAACGTATCAACCAATAAAGAACAAATCAAAACCTTTGCTGAGGAATGGAACCAATATTCAAAGGGACAATCAAGTCAGCAGCTCCTTTCATTCATTGAACAGCAGCTGCTCTTACAAAAAAAACGTCCGGCTTCTCAATAGGAAGCACGGACGTTTTTTTATTTGTTATACACTGGGATATCGTAATAGAGCGTATAGTCATCAAGCAGGTTATACAAACTATACATACGAGTGACTTGCTTAGAAGCCCAGCCAATATCTGTTGCATATTGATGAGTTGCTGTAGCAGACCAGCGCATTTTATAAATCGTATCTTGTTTGTATGTCGCATTATTGATGTAGCTGTTGCCAATGAATTTTGCCCCGCCAATAATCGCTGCCTCTGGTGTGAACCATTGCTGTTCATACGCATACTTTGCACCGAGATAATTCGGATTGCTGTCATATGCGCCAATGCCATACATGTTATATACTTTCTTTCCATTAAACATTGTACCATTCGCTAAAATGGAACTTCCGTTACCCGTTTCAAGCAACGCATGAGAAATAAGATAAATTTCGTTGATATGATACGTTTTTGCTGCTGTAATAAAGGCTTGTCCTTTACCCGCAAGAATCCCTTTGCCTGCTAAAATCTTTGTATTAACCTCTGCCGGATTGAGATTCGCAGCTTCAGAGAGTTTCAGAAATTGAAAATAAGATTGCGTACCTTCTGCAATATTGGCTGGATCTACATATTTTTGCACCTCTGCTGCACTTGCATTTCTCCAGCCGAGGTTGATCCTGATCCAGTTTCCTTCTTTTCCAAGCTGTTTCACTTTTGCTCCTTTATTCAGCTGTGCCACAATGTTGCTTGCAGAGCTCGAATCAGGTGTAGAACGGACATTTAAGCCATCCGTATTCACTGTCGATGTTGCTTGGTCTACATATGCTGCATAAACATAGGCCGCACCATCTGTCTGTGGTGACACCTTCATTTGTTTGTTTACCATCTCATTGACAGTGAGGTTATAATTCGTTTGCATGACCATTGGGCCATTTTTAATTTTTACGGCTGTGGCTGTCCAGCCATATTGGCTTTTCACAAATGCAATGGCTGCATTTACAGTTGGTAATCCTGTAAATTGCTGCGTAATGTTGATTTTGTAAGTTGGTTTCGTTGTTGTTGTATACGCAGCGGTTTCATTCCGTTTTTTGAAAAATGCCATGCCTTGGTCACGCAGTGCCGCTGTTGAGATGGCACCTGTTTTGATCTGATATTGAGCATAATCGACTGCGGCTGTTTTTTGTGCAGCAGCCTTCATTTTTTGTTTCGTCAAATAGCTGAGTGCTTGATTCAGTTTTGTCTGATTCACTGTCGGCTCTGTCGTGATACGGTATTGCTTGACCGCTTGTGTCAGCGTTTTTGTACTGCTGGCAATGCCATTTTTCTTGATGATCTCTTGAGCCTGCTTCACTTTAGTTTGTTCATATACAGGTGTTGTCTTAAGACTATATGTTTTGCTGACAGCCTGTCCCTTACTTGTCTTGATGCTGCTTGTCACCTTCTGCGTTTTTAAGTATGCGGCACCTTTATTCACTTTCGCTTGGTCTACTGCTTGATTGACGACGAGTCGATATGTGCTGTCTGATACCTTGCCTGTTTTTTTCGTTGTCGCAGATACTTTTTTCTTTTGGAAGAAAGCTGCTGCTTTTTTCGCTTGATCATCTCCTAAAAGGTTCCCCGTCACTACATGATATGGCTGTGTAGAAGAAATCTTTTTGGACGTGTAGCGCCATTTCTTTTTCTTGAAAAAAGCTATCGTTTTTGCGTAAGCTGTATCGTTCAATTGATTGAGCTTTACGATATAATTTTTTGTTTTTCCCACTCGCTGCACAGTACCTGCAGCACCGGCTTGCTTCTTAATTTGAGCCGCAGCTGAAGCTGCTTGTTTGTTGTCTTTGAAATAGCCTGATTCCAAGCTGTAGACATTTTTTAAGGCTCCTGTCTTTTGAATCTTCCCGCTGATCTTTGCTTCTTTTTGCAGCTGAGTAAGGAGTGTCTGTGCCTTCGACTGGCTCGCTTGTGCAGCCGATGTGACGATGTAATACGGCTTACCCGCTGTCACCGTTTGAAGCACTGGTTTTAAACCGGATGCCTTTTGAAAACCTTGCAGAATGGTATTTGCCTTACTTTGTCCAACAATACCGCTTGAAATCAGCTGATATACAGTTCCAGCTTTGTTTTCTGTTTGGTATGTACTGGTGACGCCTGCCTGCTTTTGTAACTCGGTTTGAATATTTTTCACTTTCGTTTCAGAATCAATGGTTCCTGATATGACCTGATAGGAAGGTCTGCTTTGATTGATGACTTCATAGGAGCTATTGAGCCCAGATGTTTTTGTTAGCTCAAGTGAGAGCTTTTTCGCCTGACTTTCATCATTGACTGGGTCAGATACGATCTTTTGTAAAGGAAGGCGGTCACCTACTGGAGACACCGTACCGCTCATGCCCACCTCTTTTTTTAATGCAGCTGCACTTGCACTCGCTGCTGCTTGTGACTCATATCCTGAGGCAGTGAGCTGATAGCTCGACGTATTTCCTGAGGTTTGGTAAGTGGCTGTCCACTTTTTGTCCTTCTTCAGTGTTTCCACTGCTTTTTTCACTTCTGCTTCTGTTGTAAATACCTTTGTGGTGTTCATCGTATAAATGGATTGGTCGACATAGGAGGCTGCTTGTGCTTCTTTACCCGTGTGTAATGTCATACCAAAGGCAGCTGCGAGTAACATAATCTTGATGGTTTTTTTCACGTTCCCTGTCCCTCTCTTAACTTTGCATAATAGTCTACTAATCTCTTTATCGACAAAAACAAGTACTCTTTCAAGTCATTTATGCAATAGAAAAATAGAGGACCCCCTCGAAGTCCTCTTTGCCTTATATATGCGACACAATCAGTTCACAAGATCCTTCTATTGAGAAGCTTCCTGTTTCAGCCGGCAGAATAAAATGAGCGCCCTTTGGCAGTGGATATGTGTTTCCGTCATGCTCTAAAGACCCTTCTCCTTTAATCACACTGCATAGCAAAAACGGATAATCCTGCGCAAGCTCTACTTTTTGATCAATTTCCCATTTATACACAGAGAAATATTCTGCTTCGACAAATGTACGTATGGTAACTCCCTGGCGTGTTTCAACTGATTCATCTGCATAACCGTCTACATGAGGAACCGTTGTGACATCAATGGCTTGCGCAAAATGAAGTTCACGTTCGTTGCCATCCTGGTCTTTTCGTTCATAATCATATACGCGATAGGTTGTATCTGAGCTTTGCTGCGTTTCAAGGACAAGTGTTCCTTCGCAAAGCGCATGAATGGTACCGCTTGGCACATAATAAAAATCACCAGGCTTAATCTTCACCCGCCGCAAAAGACCTTCCCAATCTCCGCTATTCATCATGGTGACAAGCTCAGTTCTTGTTCTTGCATTGTGCCCATAGATCATTTCCGCTCCTTCTTTGCAGTCAATGATATACCAGCACTCTGTTTTTCCAAGCTCGCCATTTTCATGTCTTTCCGCATAATCATCATCTGGATGAACTTGTACGGACAAGTCTTGGTTTGCATCTAAAATTTTGGTTAAAAGCGGGAAGCGATCGCCTTCTATCCCCCCGAACAATTCTCTATGATTGTCCCAAAGTTCGATCAGCGTTTTCCCTTTATATGGACCGTCTTGCACGACACTTGGTCCGTTTGGATGAGCAGAAATTGCCCAGCATTCTCCCGTTTGATCAGAAGGAATATCATAGCCAAATTGATCCCTTAAGGCTGTACCTCCCCATATTCTCTCCTTCAATTCAGGCAGTAAAAAAATTGGTGACTGCTTCATTCAGGATGACTCCTCCCTTTGCTACCCTTTGATAATCCTTGCCTAGCTTGATGAAAACTAGTAAGTCTCAACTTTTATTATGACGCTATCTAAAGAGAAGTCAATCCTTTCAGTACACCGAATGAAAACGATAACACAAAAATTGTTTTACCCTTTGACAGAGCCTGCAAGAAGCCCTTTGACAAAGTATTTTCCAAGAAGAATATAGACGAGTAGTGTCGGCAGCGCAGCCAATATCGCTCCTGCCATTTGGACGTTCCATTGCACAATTTGACTGCCTGATAGATTTTGCAAGGCAACCATCACCGGCTGATGCTCCGCAGTGGTCATCGTGACTGCAAATAAGAATTCATTCCACACATTTGTGAACTGCCAAATGGCGACCACAACAAATCCTGTGATCGAAAGCGGAAGAATCATATGTCTGAAAATCCCGATAAAACCTGCGCCATCCATTTTCGCCGATTCAATCATTTCATCTGGGATGCTCACATAGAAATTTCGGAACATGAGTGTTGTGATCGGAAGTCCATACACGACATGGACAAGCACAAGCCCTGGAATTGAATTATACAATCCGACTTCACGCAAAAATTGAATAAGTGGAATTAGAATACTTTGATATGGAATAAACATCCCAAATAGCATCAGCGTAAAGACGACTTCTGATCCTTTGAAACGCCATTTTGATAGGACATAGCCATTCATTGCACCTAATACAGCTGACAATAAAGTAGCAGGAATGACTAGATAAAGAGAATTCATTAAATTGGGTGCCAGCTTTTCAAACGCGATTTGATAGCTTGAAAAATCGATGGTAGATGGCAGCGACCACATTCGCTCAAGGGTGACTTCACCTAATGGCTTCAAGCTAGTGACGAGCATGACATAAACTGGCATCAAAAAAAATAGACTGCACAAAATCAATAAAGCATAAAGAACTGGACGGACAAACTGTCTGGCTGTCATGATGAAGCCCCCTTCCGGCTCGACAGGAGGTATGGCACGATAAAGACCGCAACAGAGATCAGCATGACAATCGCAATGGCGGCACCGCCTGCATAATGGTTTCCTCTAAAGGTCATTTCAAACATATACACGCCCGGGACATCCGTGACAAAGTTCGCACCCGGTCCTGTCATCGAGTAAATCAAATCGAAAATCTTTAATGAAATATGAGCCATGATGATGACAACACTTGCAGTAATCGGTTTTAAAAGAGGAAAAATGATTTTCCAGTAAATCTGCCACTCCGTTGCACCATCCATTCTAGCAGCCTCTCTTACTTCCTCTGGAATTCCTCGGAGACCCGCCAAATACATCGCCAGAGAGAAGCCTGTCATTTGCCAAACAGCTGCAATCACGACGGCAATCATGGCCGCAGGTACACCAAACTCAATTTTTCCCCAAACAAATCCGGCTAAAATATTCGTATCCGTGTACCATTTAGGCTGGATACCGAGCGTTTTCAAAAATAAATTCACCCCTGTTGACGGGTTTAAAATCCATTGCCAAACAACCCCTGTGACAACGAAGGAAAGGGCCATCGGAAAGAAGAATAAATTCCGAAAAAGAGATTCCCCCTTGATCTTCTGATCTAGTAAAATTGCAAGTGCAAGACCAGAGACAATGACAGCCCCAATAAAAAATAGAGTAAAAAAGACCGTGTTTCGAAGATCTGACTGAAAGCGGAAATCTTGAAACAGCATGGCATAATTGCGAAGACCTGCGAATGAGAAATCAGGAACAAGCGTGGTCCAGTTTGATAATGACACATATCCTGTCCAGCCAATAAAGCCGTAAACAAAGATGAATAATAAAATCGCTGAAGGGGCTAAAAAGAGCAGCGCCAGCAGCTGGTCTCCATTCCATTTTTTCCGCATACGTTTGACCTTGGGCATAGATGTTTTTGTCATCGGCGATGTGTCCATGCGCATGAAGCTACACTCCTTTTAAAAAAGAGGCGGTGCCTAGCCGCCGCCTCTTTCGTCTTTATTTCATTGCATCTTTTAAAGATGAAACAAACTGGCTGCTGTCTTTTTGTGTCACGAAGATATTGACGGCTTGATTCGCTTTTGTCACAAACCCTTCTTCAGCAGCTGAGCCATGAGCAAGAGACGGCGCCAGCTTTGACTCTTTAAATGCCTTCATCGCCGATTTTCCGTATTCATCATATTTTGATACGTCTGCATCCACACGTGCTGGAATCGATCCTTTTAGCGGATTAAATGCATCCTGTCCTTCCACAGATCCTAAAACAGATAAGAATTTCTTCACGTTTTCTGGCTGTTTCACACCCTTTGGCAGTCCGAATGTATCGGTGATCACCATAAAGCTTCCTTCCGTTCCAGGAGTCGCCGTGAATCCAAAGTCTTGATTCACCTTCAAATCAAGATCATTCACAAAGTACCCCTTCGCCCAGTCACCCATGACATTCATTGCTGCTTCCCCTTTTGCCACGAGCTGTGAGGCATCCTGCCAGTTACGTGAGCTGTGATCATCATTGACGTATTCGAGCATCCGTCCAAAGATGTCTGCCGCTTCCTTCACTTTCGGGTCATCCATTTTCATGTCGCCATCCCAAAGTTTTTGATAACCATCTGCCCCTAATACACCCAGCAACACACTTTCAAACAAATGAGTCGCTGCCCAAGGCTCCTTATCTCCAAGTGCAAGTGGTGTGATCCCTTTTTTCTTTAATGCATCTGCTGTTTTGAAAAATTCATCAAATGTTGTTGGCGGCTCTAAGCCTGCATCATCAAATACCTTTTTGTTATACCAAAGCACATTGCCCCTGTGAATGTTCACTGGCACGGAATAGATTTTTCCATCTTTGCTGACAAGATCAATCAGTGATTTTGGAAATTTGTCTTTCCAGCCTTCTTTTTCATATAAATCATTCAGCGGCTCCATTTTGCCTGCCGCGACCCAGCTCTCATTCAGCTCCGCCCCGCCATGCACTTGAAACGTTGCAGGCGGATCATTCCCCTGCATACGGCTAGTCAGAACAGCCTTTGCATTCGTACCAGCACCACCTGCGACAGCTGCATTTTCAATTGGAATATCTTTATTCTTCTCTTCAAACAACTGGATGAGTGCCTTCAGCCCGTCTTCCTCACCCGCTCCTGTCCACCAAGAGAAAATTTCGAGCTTTTCCGTTCCGCCTTCTTTTTTTGCCTCTGAGTTCGTCGATGAACTGCAGGCAGTAACGATCAGCATACAGAGTGCAAGCAGTGTAAAGCCTAATTTGACCTTCATGATTGATCCCCCATCCCTATTTTGTAAGCGTTATCAAAACAAGTATAATGGCAGATCCTTGCTTTTTTTCAGGCAAACTTCTGCACTTTTTTATGAAATTCTTCATTTTTTTACGGCCTGTTTTCGATATTCCTTCGGTGAACAGCCGACCATCTTCTTAAACACACGGCTGACGTAATTAGGATCTGTATATCCTGCTTGATAGGTAATTTCTTTTAAGCTAAGCGAGCTGTCCTTGAGGAGCTTTTTGATTTTATCCAGCCGGCAGGTTGTCACATACTCTTTAAATGTCAGACCCGTCTCGTCTTTAAATCGTTTTGTGAAATAGGTTGGACTTAAATCAACATAAGCGGCCGTTTGTTCAAGTGTGATCTGTTCACAATAATGCGTTTTGATGTAACGTTTTGCCCGCTCAATGTCATTGATGGTCTGGGTTCTCGCTTCGTACACGTCAAATAGGTGTTCACAGCACTGACGGCATTCAGCTGCGGTGCTGATTGTCAATATTGATAGATCTGTACGGAGACGTGATTTGAAGAGAATCAGCAGTTCCTTTACTTGTGAAATCGTCGCCCCCTCTAATTGGAAAGCATCAAATAAAGCCAGCGCATCCTCTCTTCTCCCTTCCTCGAGCGCCTGCATCATGCTATCCGCAAGGTCTGGCAGATGAATCAATGGACCGGGCTTTATGTCTGTTTGGTAAAAGCCATAACGAACAACGCCGCCACTCTTTTTTCGCTGATAATAGGAAAGCTTCGCCTCTGCTGCACTTTTCTGAAGATGAAGCGGGTTTGAGACTGGGTGCCCTATGCCAACGACAGGTGAAGGCTGACCATTTGTCATGGCAGCTCGAATAGCTTGCAGCACCTCTGCCTTAAGCTGACCTGGTCCTTGCTGACTATAAATGAAGCATGTAAACAGTTCACCCCCCATCTGAATAGGCACCGTATGAAATTGTGCAGATTTCAGTAAATCGTCCAACAGTTGATTCCCTCCCGTCCGCTGCACCGCGATGATAAGACCTGCTTCATATTCTGAAAATAGTTGTTGAAACTCCATGGAGGTATAGGATTGACCGTTCATGATATGGGCTTCAAGCCACTTTGACTGCTGATCGGCCGCTGCCGCCTGCCGCTGAGACGCCTCCTGCTTTATTTCTGCTGCTACAAATCGAATGGCTGCGATGGTTTCGTCTTTATCAGCTGGTTTGACCAGGTATTGTTTCACCCCTTCTTGCATCGCTTGCTTGGCGTAATCGAATGTATCGTAGGCTGTCAGCATAATGAATTTTGTATGAGGACTGCTTGCTTTGATCTGTTTGATCGCCGTCAGTCCATCTATGCCAGGCATCTGGATATCCATGAGCACAAGATGAATGGGCTCAGATCGCACGAATTCAACCGCCTTCTTTCCATTTTCCGCTTCTCCTGCTATATGACACTCTGGAACCCATTCGGTTAAGAACTTCCGCATCGCTAGTCGTTCTATTTTTTCATCATCGACAATCAGCACGTTCAGCATGCCGATCCCTCCTTCATCGGAATAGCCAATTGTATGGTGGTGCCTTCGTTTGGCTTTGAATCAATTTGAAGGGCATCCTGTACCCCGTAAAACAAACGCAGTCTTGACATCACATTTCGAAGACCAATTCCTGTCGAGTGGCCTTTACTCAGTATGTTCGGATCTTCCTCTTCTTTTTCTGACAGCAATCTTCTTTTCTCCAATTCATTGATGCCCATCCCATTGTCCCGAATCCGAATCATCACATAGCCGCCTTCTTGATAGATTGAGAGCTCGACAAGTCCCTCTTCCTCCTTTGGTTCGACGCCATGAATGAAGGCATTTTCGACAAGCGGCTGTAAGGTGAGACTTGGGATATGTACAGATAAACATGATTCATCAATGGACGTTTTGCATGTAATACGATCGGCAAACCTCGTTTCTTGTATATGAAAATACTCTTTCACCACTTTCACTTCTTGTTCCAATGTAACGGATGTACTCAGAGCAGACAGCGAATACCGCATCAGCGTGGAAACAGATTGAATCAACCTCGATGTCGCTTCCGCTGATTCTAAGTAAGCCATCCGCGAAACGATGTTTAATGTGTTAAATAAAAAATGCGGGTTCATTTGGTTTTGCAGCGTTTTTAGCTTCATGTCTTTGATTTTTTGATCCAATGCTGCCTTTTGTTTGATCTCTTCAATCATCATTTTCATCTCTTGCCGCATTCGCTGAAAGGCTTCATTTAAAACAGAAATTTCATCCTTTGAGGTGACATGCAAATTCGATCCATCAAAATTTCCTTCTGATACTTCTTTTACGCTTCGGGACAGATGAACGATGGGTCTTGATATCCCGCCAGCAATCATATAAGCCATCCATAATGCGACCCCGATTGATAACGTAAACAGACACAAGGTAAAGAGCGCATAGGTTTGATGTCTTTTTTGAAGAGATTGATAGAGTACTTGATATTCAGATAATTCATCATCAAGCAGGGTCATCGTCTGCTCTTGTATATAGGAGGAGACGGTTCTCACTTCCTTCACACTTGCAGCATATTCTTCGATTTTCCCTTCTTTTACATGTGTCATGGTTGCATCACTTTCATTGATGAGCGTCCATATCATATATTGATATTTTTCAATAGAAGGAATCGCAGCATGAAGCCCGGCATCCTTTCGCAGCGCTTGATCGTAGGATTTCATTTTCTGTTTTGACGTAATGTATTCTTTGGCAAACTTCCGATCCTTTTCAATGGCATAGGCATTGACTTTTTCATACATCGTTTTCGCTTCTGTCGATATATCATTGAGCAGCAGAAAAGAACGGAAGCTCCTGCTATATTCTGATGTGATTTTTGAACTGCTCCAGTAGACAAAAAAAGCAGCTACGTTGCCAAGAAGCACAAGGGTTAAAAATGCCAATAACAGCTTACTTCGAATCTTTCTCATGGCTGCATCCCCTGCTTTCTGTCTGTTTGCTGAAGGGGCAGATCCCCGCGCCGGATCACACTCGTTCCCGTGTACTGAAGAGGTTCTTCTTTTTCACCTTTTTGCAAACGAACAAGCGATTCAACCGCTTGATAGCCCATTTCATAAGGATGCTGCACGACCACGGCATCAATCGTTCCATCATCAAGCGCCTGAATCGTATCAGGCAATGTGTCAAATGCAAGCACATAAAAATCAGTGGATGATTGGTACTGTGCGATTGCTTGAATGATGCCTGCACCATCTAATGCACTTGTGCCATAAAATGCGGTGAGCTTCGCATGATCGTTTAATAGTTTATAAGCTGCACCTGAGGCCCCTGACTTCGTAATGGCTGATTCTTCTATTCCAGCAATATGAATGCGTTTTTCAGCAGAGACGGCATCTCGAAAGCCCTTGACGCGCAGCTTTTGATGAATGGCATCCAGCCTGCCTGTGACAATTCCTACATACTGTTCACCTTTCGTATCTGCTATGAGTGCTTGCCCTGCGATAAAGCCTGAATAGTAATTGTCCGTTCCTACATACACTTGACGCTTGCTCCCTTCTGCATCTGTATCGACGGTGACGACATCAATTCCTTTTTCCCTCGCCTTCTGAAAAAGCGGTTTGTATTTTTTCGCATCAAGTCCCTGCGTCATAATGCCATCAACATGCCCAGCGATCGCCATATCAATGGTTTTCAGATGATCGTCTACATCCGCTTGCTTTGGGCCTAAATATTCTAGATACACGTGATGAACGTCTGCCGCATCAGCAGCTCCCTTTTGTACAAGCTGCCAATATTCGTTATCAAGTTCCTCCGGTACAAGAACAAAATGATATTGATACGTTGGCGCCTCTTTATCGGAAGCGCTTTCAACTTTAAGTAAATCTTGACCTAATAACGTTAAAAAGATGACAGAGACCACACAAAATGTGAGAAATGCGCCTATTCCGATCCACTTAGATAATTTCACCTTATCCTCCTCCTTTTCACTATTTCCGCATAAAAAAAAGAGCTGCTTATAAGCATACTCTCTCGACCTCTATAATTCCTTTGTCATAAATAAACTGTTTGGATCTTCTTGATATGTATCAAAAGGCGGACAATACTGAAATCCAGCGCTCTCATATAATTTTCTTGCTGGTTCAAAGAAAGCCATTGCCCCTGTCTCTAAGCTGACTCGTGAATAGCCACGCCGTTTTGCCTCTTGGAGAAGATGATTCAGCATATACCTCGCTACACCTTTTCGCATATGGAGGGCTGCGGTTCTCATCGATTTGATTTCCCCATGTTCACTTGACAGCTCCTTTAACGCTCCGCAGCCAAGAAGCTCCTCTCCATCTCGCACACTCCACACGGTGACATCCTGCTTTTTTAAATCAGTTAATGGAAGGGCATGAATGCTTTCTGGCGGCGAATGCTTCTTCATTTCTTCTAGATGTGCAGTAATCAGCTGATCAATTCGTCCATCCGTAAGTTCATCTTGTAGAATATACATTTCCATCACTCCTTCCAGATTATTGTACGTGAAGAGTTGAATGGTTATCTGCTGTTATGTCAGATAAACGAACAAACAACTGGCATCTATGAGCCAATTGTTTGTTCGTTTTACAAGTATTTATGAGGAAAGAACGGCTTGTAATTCCTCTGCTGTACTGTTTTCAAGCTGACTTCCGACACCGACAGCCACCGCGCCTGCTTGAAGCCACTTCGGAACATCAGCTGGATGAATGCCGCCCGTAGGAATAAATTCAATCTCTGGAAATGGACCTTGCAGGTTTTTCATATAGGATAAACCGAAGGAGCCGCTTGGGAAAAGCTTGAGCAAGCCGTAGCCATTTGCTTTCGCCTGCATGATTTCACTCGGGGTGAGAACCCCTGGTACATAGAGTGTGTCGTAAAATGAGAGATGTTCTCCAATCATAGGAAGATATCCTGGACTGACGATAAACTGTGAGCCTGCCTCAACAGCTGATTGTGCCTGCTCCAGTGTCGTAATCGTTCCCGCTCCTACAACGAGGTCTTGCTCCTGTTGAAAGGATGCGATAATGCGTTCAGCATTTGGCGTGGTATACGTCACTTCAATGGCACGGACCCCTTTTTTCTTTAAACGCTCAATCATTTCAATGCCTTCTGTTTCACTACCCGCTCTCACCACTGCGATCAATTTACAAGACGCGAGCTGCTTTTTAACGTTCAAACTTGCTGACTTTCCCATATCTCTCATCCCCTTTCATGTAATCCCGCCTTTGATATCGCTTGGCTTCTTTCATAAAAGCTTGAAGCTCCTCTCGGGTAGGCAGTCCATCCTTATCGCCAGGAGACATCACTGCAAGTGCCCCAACCGCATTGCCTCTTGTCACGGATTTTTCATCTGATAAGCCGTCAAGCAAGCCGCTGATAACCCCCACTGCAAATCCATCACCAGCTCCGACTGTATCTACGACATCCTGCACATAAAATCCATTCACAACTCCTTGTCCGGCTGCACTTTTATAAAAGGCACCTTCTGCCCCTAGCTTAATGACCACTAGCTTGACGCCTTTTTGCAAATAAACATCTGCAATCTCTTCTGGCTCGTGACAATCCGTGAGTCTTTGTCCTTCTGCAAGCCCTGGAAAAAGCCAATCCACTTGCGAAGCGATATGATTCACCGTCTGAATCATATCTTCCTCTTCTTCCCATAGCTGAAGTCGAAGATTTGGATCAAATGAAATGGTTTTGCCCGCTGCTTTCATTTCTTGAAGGGCACGAAAAGAAAACGCTCTCATTTCACTGGATAGAGCAGGCGGAATACCAGTCATATGAAGGTGGCCTGCCTGTTTGAAATAGGTGGCGGGAAAGTCGCTTGGACTCATTGTGCTCGCAGCAGAGCCTTTCCGATAATACGTGACGTCAGGGTCTCCATCGATCACTTTTGATTTAAGCAAGATCCCCGTTTGAGACCCATCATTTGAACGGAGCACTGCACTTGTATCGACCCCTTCTTTTTGAAGCTCTTCTAAAATAAATGTGCCAAGTGAATCTGCTCCGACTTTGCTCATCCAGCCCACATGAAAGCCCAGCCTCGCCAAACCGACAGCCACGTTACTTTCTGCACCAGCAAGCGCCTTTTGGAATGTATGCACTTGATGAAGCTCCCCAATTTCCTTTGCATAAAACATCGCCATGGATTCCCCAAATGTGACCGCATCCAATGCTTTCACTCATTTCTCCCCTTTCTCGGTACCGGTTTCAAATCAGTTGAAAAAGAGAGAGCATGCACGTATGTATACTCTTCTCTGCCTATCATTTATAAAGATTTCCTTACAACGATTTCACCATCAAGCTGAATCGTTTGGGGTGCACTTTCATCCCCTTCCAGCCGTGTCTTGATTTTTTGCATGGCTGCTTTTCCCATTTCATGAGATGGCTGGGCAACCGTCGTGATTCCAGGGCCAATCAGCTTATACCATTCTGTATCATCAAATCCTGCAATACCTATCTCATCAGGAATCTTCATCCCAAGCTCTACAAGTTCACTAATCAGCTTCAGCATGAGTAATCCATTGCCTGCTAAAATCGCTTTTTTCTGTTCGTTTGATTGTAAAAAACGGACAATCTCTTCGCGCATTTGTTCCTTTTGCTTTAAATCAATTTCTGCAATGACCGGCTTCTTATGTTTACTCAAAGCTGTCTGTTCATATGCTTCCTTTCGTTCTTCACGAGGACTGATTCCATCGACGGGCTCAGTAAAGAATGCGATGTGATCATAGCCTTTCTCATACATTTGTTGGAGTAGGCGGATTGTGATATCACGGTTGTTCGTGGTCACTGTGTCGACTTTTAGTTCAGGCAATTTCCGGTCCACAAGAACAATCGGCACACCGTTTTTCTTAAAATCCTCCAGAATGTCATTGTTCTGTCCTGTCGTATTGATGATGAGCCCTTCAATATAATGTGCATTCAGCTTAAGGAGCATTTCCCGTTCTTTTTCTGGACGATTATCTGTGTTGCATACCATGATGCTGTATCCATATTCATCACAAATCTCTTCGACCCCGCGAAGTGTTGCCACAGAGAATGGATTCGTAATGTCGGCTACAATAAACCCAATGACCTTACTTTTTCTGACTTTTAGTCCTTGAGCAAGCTGACTCGGACGATAATGGAGTTCCTCAATGGCCTTCTTGATTTTTTTTACCTTTTCAGAAGAAATTTCATTTGTTCTGCCATTGATATATCTGGAGACAGTTGATTTCGAGACCTCAGCATAAGCCGCTACTTCATTAATTGTGACTTTCGTTTGCTTTTTCTCTTTCATTCAAAAAACTCCCACAATTGATCTTCTCATTTGGTTCGAAACCGATTTCAAATAAACTTAAAAAGAGCATATCATAATTGAATGCATTTCAGAAGATTTTTTTGCTTGATGATGGCAAAAATTTGTCTAATTAGAGAAAAAGAAAGCGATTTCAAATTAACGGTTGACTGCGCCCTCTTTTTCCTCTAGAATTTTCCTTGAAACCGATACCAAATAAATATCAATATTTGTTTCAGATGAGGGAGGCTTATCCAAATGGAAAATCGTTATGCTGTACATCCTGAGCAGGTCAAACGTTTTACAACAGAGGAACTTCGTCGTCATTTTCATATTCCTACGCTATTTGTCAGTGGTGAATTAAAGCTCTATTACTCACATGAGGACCGCGTGGTGATCGGCGGAGCCATGCCGGCAGCAGAGCCGATCACACTAGATGCTGGGGACTTTTTACGTACGGAGTATTTTCTTGAAAGACGAGAAATCGGGATTGTGAATGTCGGCGGACAAGGAACGGTCACTGTTGATGGTGAGGCCTTTGTGCTGGAGCATAAAGATTTCTTATATATTGGTCTTGGTCACGAAGATGTACAGTTTGCTAGTTCATCAGGCGACGAGGCCAAGTTCTATCTAGTTTCAGCCACGGCTCATAGAGCGTACCCTACGCAAAAAGCAGCCATCGCTGAATTAACACCAAACCACTTAGGGGAAGCAGCTGCCTCCAATGTACGAAACCTGTATCAAGTCATCCATGCAGACGGCATCCAAAGCTGTCAGCTCATGATGGGAATCACTCAGCTTGAAACCAATAACACGTGGAACACGATGCCCGCTCATATTCACGACCGCCGGATGGAAGTCTACTTATATCTTGATATTGAAGAGGATGCACGAGTCTTTCATTTTATGGGGGAGCCATCTGAAACAAGACATCTTGTTGTGGCAAATGAGGAAGCTGTCATTTCACCTGCCTGGTCCATTCATTCAGGCTCAGGTACAGCAAATTATTCATTTATTTGGGCAATGGCGGGCGAAAACTATACGTTCAAAGATATGGACTTTGTCCCAATGGATCAGCTGAGGTAACGAGGGTGATGACAACATCATATGCAGCGTCCCTCTTTTCCCTTGAAGGAAAAACAGCCCTTGTGACAGGCCCTGGAACTGGCATTGGGCAAGGCATTGCCGTGGCGCTTGCCAAATCAGGTGCAGATATCATCGGCACATATCATCATACACCGCTTGAAGAAACAAAGGCGCTTGTCGAACAGGCAGGCCGAACATTTCATGCGATTCAGGTTGACTTTTCCGATCCTCAAACTGCAAAGCAGGATGTCGACGCCATATTAAAGAAGCATACGATTGATATTTTAATCAATAATGCTGGAACCATCAAAAGAGAGCAGGCGGTTCACTATTCAGAGGAAGATTGGCATACAGTCATGGATGTGAATATCAACAGTCTCTTTTTCCTCACGCAAAAGGTTGGACAGCAGATGCTGAAAAACGGGCAAGGGAAAATCGTCAATATCGCCTCCCTTCTATCGTTTCAAGGCGGCGTTTTTGTCCCTGCTTATACAGCAAGCAAGCATGCAGTCGCAGGGCTGACGAAGGCTTTTGCAAACGAATGGGCGAGCCAGCATATTCAAGTGAATGCGATTGCTCCTGGGTATATTGCGACCAATAACACACAAGCCATTCGGGACGATGAAAATCGAAATGAAGAGATTCTCAAACGAATCCCCGCCGGACGCTGGGGAAAGCCTGAGGATCTAGCCGGTGCTGCTGTTTTCCTTAGCTCACCAGCTTCTGATTATATGAACGGCCACATTTTAGCAGTTGATGGGGGCTGGCTTGCGAGATAAATATACGAGAGAATTCCTATTCGGGGATTCTCTTTTTTCTATTTGCATAATTCTCCACCTTCCGAGTCACTCTATAAAAAACATGTGATGAGGGTGAGGTATTATGAAAAGTCGTATTGAACAAGATATAGCGTCCGTCATTAAGCGTGTCAAAAGCTTTGCCGGAAGAAGTGATGATATCGTGTTCCACTCTTTTTCATTTGGTCCTTCCACTATTTCTGCATGTCTCGTGTACGTTGAAGGACTCACAGAATTTGAGTTGCTTTCTAAGCAAATCATTTCACCAATGCAAAAGGAACTGGACATCACTGAGGTAGGTTCTGCTACTCTTTCCTCCCTTTCAAAAACGTTCTTTGGCATTCAAAGTGATGTGCTGGATGATATGAACCTTGCCATCGAGCAGTTATATAGCGGCAAGGCTATTTTATTTGTAGATGGAGCGGCTCAAGCACTTGCACTCCATACAAATCTTTTTCAATTTAGGGAAGTAGAAGAGCCGCAATCTGAAGTTCTTGTAAGAGGACCGCGGATCGGATTTATTGAGAATCTTGAAAAAAACACGGCTTTACTCCGTGAACGGGCAAACGACCCTAATCTTGTGATTCAAAAAGTAAGTATAGGTACTCGCAATAAAAAATCCGCTGCTCTTGTATATGTTCGTGATATTGCTGATCCTAAACTAGTAGAAGATGTTCTATCACGCATGGCCGAAATCAAAATGGATGACATCCCCGAAACCGGCTATATTGAACAGTTGATTGAGGACAGTCACATCTCCATTTTTCCACAGATTCAAAACACAGAACGTCCTGACCGGGTGATTGCATCTGTGCTTGAAGGCAAAGTCTCGATTTTGCTCGATGGGACTCCTTTTGCCCTCATTTTACCTATGACACTTACAGCTTTAATGCAATCACCGGAGGATTATTATCAGAGGTGGACAAGCGCGACTCTTTTGCGTTTACTTCGTTATATTGCCGTTCTGCTCACGATTTTTTTACCCGGGCTTTATATTGCTCTCGTCTCTTATCATCCCGGTTTATTACCGACAAGAATGGCACTCACCATCGCAGGTAGCCGGCAGAATGTTCCCTTCCCTCCTGTTGTCGAAGCCATTCTCATGTCTTTTACAATAGAGCTTCTGCGGGAAGCTGGACTACGGCTTCCAAGAGCCATTGGACAGACAATTGGACTCATTGGCGGCGTTATTATTGGTCAGGCAGCTGTCCAAGCCAATATCGTCAGTGCCTTAATGGTGATTATTGTGTCGCTGACCGCACTGGCTGACTTCACGGCACCGTCATATGATTTTAGTTTCCCACTGCGTATTTTGCGGTTTATGGCCATTTTTAGTTCAGCATTGTTTGGATTATACGGTTTAATCATGTGTTATTTATTTGTGCTTTGTCACTTGATGCAGTTAAAGACTTTTGGTTTTGACTATTTCACACCAGTGTTGTCTTCACCGTTTTCAGATTTAAAGGATACGTACGTTCGTTTACCAATCGGGCTATTTAAATCTAGACCAAAAACAGCAAAAATAAAAAATCTCAAAAGACAAGGAGATTAAACGATGTACAGACCTGAAAAGCTATCATTGTTACAAGTCACCATTCTGTGCAGCTCTACAATGATAGGCGCTGGAATTTTAACCATTCCACGCAGTTCTGCCAATTCAGGATTCCCTGATGGCTGGATCATTGTATTAATACAGGGAGTCATCTTTGCTTTCGTTGCTTTTTTGTTGGGGTGGATTGCCGAAAAGAATGCACCAGACACCATCTTTGAGTCAAATACAAAAGGAGCAGGGGCATTCTTTGGCACGATCTTTAATTTAATGCTGATCGCCTATTTACTTGGCATTGTCGGCTTTGAAGCACGTGTCCTTGGGGAAGTGGTTCAGTTTTTCCTACTACAATCGACTCCCATGACCGTGATTGTGATGATATTTTTACTTGTGGCGATCTATCATTTAAAAAGCGGTATCCTTCCAGTCGTCAAAATGGTGACCTATATTTATCCGATCACAATGGTCATTTACATAGCGCTCATGCTGTTTTGTTTAAAAATATTTGATTTTGATTATTTGCGCCCTGTGATGGCGCATGGTTTTAAAGATTTTAGTAACCTGTTCTCTCAAACCTTTATTCAATTTACAGGGTTTGAAGTGATTTTGTTTGTCGTGCCACTCATTTATAAAGACAAGTGGTCGAAGGCGAAATGGGCTGCTGCCATTGGAGTTGGCATTACAACCCTCGTTTACTCACTCACACTTTTTATTGTAATCGGCTCCATGACAGTAGGAGAAACAAAATCTCTCACTTGGCCGACGGTTTCCCTCATTCAAGCGCTTGAACTTGAAGGGGTGTTTATCGAACGATTTGATATATTCTTACTGACAATTTGGACGTGCCAGCAGTTCATTTGTATGCTGGGCTTTTTCCAGTTTGCGATTAAAGGCTGCTTCACCGTTTTTAAAACAACCAATATAACAAGACTGCTATGGCTGCTATTTTTAATTACATCAGCACTCTCACTTTTCCCTAAAAATATCAATGAAGTCTTTTACTACTCTACTTTACTCGGCTACGCATTGTTCGCGGTATTAGCCATTCCTTTTATTACAGCTATCCTGCTGATGATACGCAAAAAATGGGGAGGTCGTTCTACATGAAAGCCAGGCGTATACTGTTATTCTTTTTTTCCTGCTGTCTTTTTTTTCTATCAGCTGGCTGCTGGGACTTAAAGGATATTGAAAAACTATCGTTTGTACGCGGTGTTGGCATTGATGAACAAGATGAGAATGGAGTTAAGCTAACCTACCAAAACCTTGTACCAAAAATAAGCGGAACACAAGAAGCCGATTCTCCTGGCTATGTGAATGTTGTCTCGAAGGGAAAGAATGTGCTTGAGGCTGTCAGTAATGTCGCTTTGAAGGACCCGCCGATCTATAGTGATCACCTGAAAATCTTCTTGTTTGGCAGAAATCAAGCGGAGCATCACGATATTCAAGGAACACTTAATCATTTTATTCGAGATGATGAGGTTCGGCGCAGCAGCTATCTCCTCGTGTCACGAGATGATGCGTCAAAAGTGGTCAATCAAAAGTTAAAGTCTCAACAGAAGGTACCGGTTGAGCATATCTTTGAAACATCCAAAAACCAAAGCTTTAACGGAAAGATCGCACCGCCAACACGTATTGGCCGGGCGTCTGATTACTTTCAGATGGGTGTTAGCTTCCTTGTGCAAAGTGTAGATGTGATCGACAGTGAAATTATTTATGATGGGGCAGGAATCATAAATGGGAAAACCCGAAAGCTGATTGGTTTTATCCCAGCAAAAGATGTCCAATCTTTAAACTGGGTAATGGGCCGTATCACTGGCGGCGTCGTACCTGCCACCTACAAAGGTTATCCGATAACGTATGAAATAAAAAAAGCTAAAACGAAGGTTGAGCCCTATCTGAAAGATGGAAAGGTATCCTTTAAAATTAGCGTACAAACAAATGGAAAATTGTCTGAGGATCAAAATCCTCCTGAAAACTCATTCGATGAGCAGTACATCAAACGATTTGAGCGTATCTTTGCACATAAAATTAAAGAACATATTCAAAAAGCGGTTCATCATGTGCAAAAAGAAGTGGGCGTTGATCCTATATTTTTTAACCAACAGTTCCGTATAAAATATCCTGACTATTGGGATCAGCATGGTACCGAGTGGGATAGACTATTCCAAGAAGCAGCCATCGATTACGATGTAAAAGTCAGCATCTTGAACTTTGGGGCAGAAGGCGCAACAAAAAGCTTCAAATGGTAATGCCAAAAGGCGGTTATCCCAATGGGAGGCCGCCTTTTTTACGTACGACAATGAGAAGCTGATACAAAGTCACTTGGTCAGATAACGCTTTTGTTTGAAATCCAAGTGACGCCCCTATCCTTGCTACTTCGTCAAAAAACAATTGGACGTTTTGATTAATCTGTACATTGATTCGCTGTTCGATCACGCGTTCAAACAATTGGTCTGGGAAAAGCGCACGCATCGTGTTTGGTGTGAAGAACCGCATATGGGTTCGGTCTAAAATTCCTACATCTTGATACGTAAAGTCCCCTGCCATCAAAGGAAGAAGCACCTCTGCATGCATCATGTTAGGCAGGCAGCAGATGATGACACCGCCTGGCTTTAAAGATGCGTGCGCTTGCTCAATGATGTGCCAAGGATCTGAAACATGCTCTAAAACATCTGAAAAAATGACCGCATCAAAAAAGGCCTCTTTCTCTGACCATGGGTATTTATCCGCATGTGCCTCGATGACTTCTTCATAATACGCCTTTGCGACCGCTGCTTTTAATGAATCCGCCTCTACGCCGTACATGTCAACAGACTGACGATTCATTAGTTCAAGCCCGGTTGCCCCTGCGCCGCACCCAACATCCAGCACGTGTGTAGCGTCCTCAGGGAGTAATTCCGCAAAATAAGGATGAGGGGTGATCAAATTTAGATCTATGCCCCACTTATCTAAAAATCGAAGTCTGTTCTCAGTAAACAGTGTAGAGATGTTCGTTTCTTGATTGGCATTGAAGGTAGCATGACCATGATGATGCACAAAGGAATCATGCACAATTTGCAGCTGATACCCTTTCAGTAATGAACGTAAGCATAGATCGTCATCCTCAAATGATCCATATACGAACCGCTCATCAAATAACCCCACATCCTCGATCATCTTTCTTTTCACGAGCAAGCAAAACCCCACAAGCCGGTGCACATAAGTTCTCTGCCCTTTTCTCTTAGACGTATACTCCTTAGCAAAGGCTGGGAGCTCCTTCACATCTGTATATGATGGCTGGACCATCTGAGGGCCGCTCACATAATTGGAGACTGGCCCCACCATCCCAATCTGTTCTGATGCGAATAACGCCTCTTTTAATGGAGAAAGCCAATTTTCCGTCACGATCGTATCATTATTTAAAAAGAGAATGCTATCTCCTGAAGCTTTTTTTGCCCCTTGATTACATCCTTTTGCAAAACCTTGATTCTCTTCATTATCAATGAAAATCACATCTTCCAGCTCTCTTACATATTCCTTCGTGCCGTCAGTTGACGCATTATCGACGATGATGAGTTCATATTGGTCACTGCTCGTATGCTTTTTAATGCTGTCAATACATGTTTTCGTTAAGTGCAGTTCGTTGTATGTCAGCATAACAATGCTTGTTTTCCCTTTCATCTCATTTCCACCTTTCGCCCTCCTGTTCCATATGTATGTGATAGGCAGCACGTTCAGAAGATGTGGGAATGTCCTTTCTTGATTAAACGTTTGTTTAACATAGAAAAACCAGCTGCACGCAGCAGCTGGCCATTGTTCACACCGTTTTCCCTTCGTCACTTGCGACGACACGATTTCTCTTTTTTAAATCTCCTTCAATTTCTTCAAGACTTTTCCCCTTCGTTTCGGTCACCAAGTATCTCACAAATAAGAAGGCGCCTACGCCGATGACCGCATAGATGAGGAAGAGATTACTGATACCAATCGCGCTTAATAAAGCTGGGAATGTAAGCGAGATGATTAAATTTCCTGTATGAAGGAGGAAGGTCGAGACACCTGTACCGATTCCTCGGACATGTACGGGGAACAGCTCTGGGAGCATCACCCAAACGACTGGACCCCAGCTGACAGCAAAGATGACGATAAAGAGACCTAAACAAATAACGGTTGTCCATCCTGCAGCTGTTGACCCTTCGAAAAATCTGTTGACCACTGACAGGACAATTAAACTAAGGACCATTCCTGCATTCCCGAATAGGAGCAGCGCTTTACGTCCTACACGGTCAATGATTTTGATGGCGACAAACGTCATAATGACATTCACTGCACCAATTCCGACAGTTCCTAAAATCGCCGCAGAATTCCCAAAGCCAACACTTGTGAATGTTTTTGGTGCATAGTAAATGATCGTATTTGTACCGATAAACTGCTGCAGAAAGGCAAGGCCCACACCGGCAATCAATGCTGGGCGTACCCAAGGCTCAAATAATTCCTTAAAACCGCCTTTTTCTTCACTTTCCGCCTTTTGAATATCTGAAATTTCTTCTTCCACTTCTTGCTTACTTTTTCTGAGTTTAGATAGTACCTCCTTCGCACGGTCAGCCTGTCCGTGGACAAACAGCCAGCGGGGACTTTCCGGCATAAACAAAATCCCACACAATAAAAGAACAGAAGGAACAACCGCAATTCCAAGCATCAAACGCCATGCCTCTGCATCCGCTAAAGCGTAGTTCACAATATAGGCAAGAAGAATACCAAATGTGATCATGAGCTGATTTAAAGAGGACAGTGCCCCTCGTGATTCCTTTGGCGCAAGTTCAGATAAATATAATGGAACAATCGTTGTCGAGCACCCGACAGCAAGCCCTAGTACAATTCGGAATAAGACCATCACTTCCGTATTCGGGGCAAGAGCTGTACCAAATCCACCGATAATAAACAAAATAGCTGCGGCGATGATAGCTTTTTTCCGACCAAATTGGTCTGTTAGCTTTCCAGAAAGAGAGGAACCCAGCATAGCCCCGATTAAAATCGAACTGACGACAAGCCCCTCTGTAAATGCGTTTAAACCTAAATCCTCTTTCATAAATAAGATGGCGCCAGAGATGACACCTGTATCATAGCCATATAAAGCACCGCCAAGGGCGCCGAAGAAATAAAGCCATCCATTCCGATTTTTCATGTTTATAACCCCACTTTTGTCTCTGTACTCTATGAAAAGTCATTTTCCTCACTTCCTGTCATTTCAAACATTTCGATGTTTTATGACAAATATATTTCATTTGTATATCTTTGAAACTTTTTACGTGAAGCAAACGTCAATTAAGCGTTAGTGAAAAAAATGTCGCACTATATCCCGTTTTAAGGTATATTTGTTTTAGTTTGTAAACATAAAGAAGGACATATTTACTATAAAATCATAGCGAGGGTTTAAAATATATGGATCAATCACGAAGTAAACGCAAAGGGAAAAAGCGTTTAAAACCATGGGTGAAAGTCACACTTTTTATAATTAGTATTCTTTTACTAACAACTGCCTCAGTCACAGGCTATGCCTACTATAAAATAACAAATGCTGCTAAAAAGGCTCAAGTATCTCTTGATCGCGGCGCACAATCTGTGAAACGGATTGAAGCATTCGATCCAGGAAAAGACAGCTTTTCTGTCTTGCTGCTTGGAATTGACAGCAGACCGGGCGAAACAGTGAAACAAGCACGAAGCGATGCAATGGTGTTGGCAACCATTAACCGCACAAATAAAACCGTTAAATTATTAAGCATTCCTAGGGACTCATACGTTAATATTCCTGGCCACGGTTTTGATAAAATTACTCACGCACACGCATTTGGCGGTGCAGATTTAACAGTAAGTACAGTTGAAGATTTACTAGATATTCCGGTCGATTTTGTCATCCAAAGTAATTTTGTAGCATTTAAAGAAATCGTCAATGAATTAAACGGTGTGTCTATTAACATCAAGGATGATTACCTTGTGAAACAGATTAAAAAAGATACAAAAGGCAAGGTTGTGCTTCAAACGGGAACTCATACACTAGATGGTGATCAAGCGCTCGCATATGTGAGAACAAGAAAAGCAGATAGTGACTTAATGCGTGGACAGCGTCAAATGGAAGTATTAAAAGCCATTTTTGATAAATCAAAATCATTAACATCTATTCCGTCATACGACAATATCATTGATACACTCGGTGATAATGTGTCAACGACCCTTTCTATGAAGGAGTTAGTCGGTCTTTTCCCACTTCTGACTTCATTAAAATCAGTGGATACCATTCAGCTTAAAGGATCTGATTACCAGCCAAACGGGGTCTATTATTACCAATTGGATCAAAACCAGCTGAACGAAGTGAAGACTGAATTGAAAAAGCAGCTTGAATTATCATAAATAGAAGCGTCCCTTTGGGGCGCTTCTAGATTATTGACAAAGGGATAAAATGATGTTTATTTTAGCCCCTTTGTCTTCTTTTCAGCGTGATAGAAAACCTTTGCAGCCCTAGGAAGGGCGAGCACCGGAACAGAGCGAATTTGAGATTCGTGAGTACCGGAGCGCAGACCTGACATCGAATGCGAGGGTTTGTCTACACGCTGGAAGCGTCCCTAAGGGGCGCTTTTTCTTATTTCCTTGATCATTCGCTCATTTTTGTTTAGCCTTGATAGTGAGGAATCAACCATCCTTTTTTTATGAAAATGAAGGAAATCGTACATACTTTGAAGAGGCTATTGCATGAATGAAGGAGGATTTGACAGCGATGAAAAAAATGATTGCGATTGATCTAGACGGTACACTCTTAAATACAAAAAGTGAAATATCCGCTCAAAACCGAGAGGCATTGATTCGTGCGAGGGAAGCTGGATATATTGTGACCATCTGTACAGGGCGGGCAACTTTTGATGTAAAGGAGCTGCTTGGCGATTTGGACCTCCCCATTATTGCGGCAAACGGCGGGACTGTCCATACAGAAGGATACGAGCTCTTCAGCCGAATCACATTGGACCAAGAAGCGGGCAAACGGGCTGCTAAGGCATTAGTGGAACGAAACATTTACTTTGAAGTCTATACGGACGATGCTCTCCTCTCCCCTTACGATGGAAAAGAGAAGCTGAAAGCAGAATTTGATCTGATCGAAAGCGCAAACCCAAATGAGGATCTCGCTGATCTATGGGAGGGAGCCATGACGCAATTTAAACAATTTGGCATCAAACCAGTGGATGATATCCGTCAGATTTTTGAGTCGAATGAGCCGACCTATAAATTACTCTGCTTCTCGTTTGATATGAACAAACTGACCGAAGCACGAAATCTTTTGGCAGACATGCCCGAGCTTTCATTGACCTCGTCTGGAAAACATATTATTGAGGTGCTGCCAAAAGAGTCTGGAAAAGGACATGCCCTGAAAAAGCTCGCAGCCCATTATGGTGTAGACCGCTCACATATTTATGCAATTGGTGACAGCCCAAACGACCTTTCTATGTTTGAAGAATCAGGCCACCGCATTGCAATGGGGAATGCGGTTGATGTCATTAAAGAAAAGAGCACTTACATCACAAAAGGGAATCATGAAGATGGTGTCGCTTATTTTATTGATCTTCTTTTACAAAATCAATTCCATGAAAAAAAGACGCTTGTCTGATCAGCGCCTAGAGAGAAGTCCAGAAGTCCGATACAAGTATTGATCGGGCTTTTTCTTTATTTTTTGATCCTAACAGCCGTTTCATATTTGTCCTTCCAGTACGTACTTGTTTTCATATTGGTTAAGACAACACCGTTTGAGACAGTCACATGAATGACTTGATTTGATCCTGCATAAATTGCTGGCATCAAAGATGTCCCGCTGAAGAAGACAAGATCTCCCGGCTGAAGCTCAGAACGTTTCACAGGCGTACCTGCTTTGACTTGACCTGATGCATAGCGGGGCAACTCAATGCCAAGCACTTCTTGATACACGTACTGTGTGAACCCTGCTGTATCAAATCCTTGCTTTGGGTTCGTACCGCCTTTGACATAAGGAACTTCGCCAATATACGTAGCGGCTTTTGATACGATAGGGTCCTCTTTCGAAAGCTCCTGATCTGTTAATCGTTTCGCACCTGTCCATTTTTCACGCCAATACGATTCAGACAAATAAGAAATTGTCACACTTTCAGAACGGCTCGCATGAATAAAGCGGTCGCCTCCAATATACATACCTACATGAGAAATTCCTGGCTTATATGTGTTGCTAAAAAAGACAAAATCCCCAGGGCGAATATTGTCTAATGCCACTTTTTCTCCAACGATCCACTGCTGTTCAGCACTTCGAGGTAAATAAATTCCAAGTGATTTTTCAAATAAATACTGTAAAAAACCTGAGCAATCAAATCCAGTCTTTGGATCTGCTCCTCCAAATACATAAGGAATTCCTAAATAGGTCATCGCATCTTTCACAAGAGGGTCATCAGAAATTTCTTGTGTGCCGGGCAGGCGTTTGACCGTATAAAGCCGGTCTGTCCAATATTTACTTTTGCTGACATCCGTTTTCACCACACCTTGACTAAGCGTGATGTGGATGACCTGATCGTTCCCAGCGTACAACGCCACATGTGTTGGGATATCCTTCGTTTCTTCAAGACTTCGGAAAAACACAAGATCACCTGGCTGCGCTTTATCCCATGATACCTTTTTTCCAATCTGATATTGGTCAATTACCTTCCGTGGCAAATCAAATGTTTCGGATGTCTTGTACACATATTGAATAAAACCAGATGCATCAAAGCCCGTTTTAGGATCGGTTCCTCCTTTATGATAAGGTGTTCCAATCAGCTTTTCCGCTTGTTCCAAAAGAGATGGTGTTTGAGCAGATACTGCTGATTGGGACATGAACATCAGCCCTACGAGTGCACAACCTCCAATCAGCATTCCTTTCCATTTCATGATCCTTTCCCTCCTATCTTCTATAGTTTCGGCATGACACCTTTCATTTTACACCCTTTTTCGACAAAAAAAGAGCACGCGATGTGCGTGCCCTTTATCCTATTTAGGTTATTTACCTGCTTCCGCTTTTGACTGCTTTTGCTGTTCAATTTTCTGCATTTCAACAGAAATCTTTTGTTTCTCGTGATCTGTCAGACTGTCACTAAATTTAAAAGCAGACATAAAGACAAAGACTAAAATTAACGCAACAAACGGCCAAATTGCTTTTAGGAATTTCATTTCTTCTCTTTCCCTCCGTTTTCTTTTAAGTTTTTAACTTTATCAGCGTGATCTACTTCAAAGAAAATGTGTCCGTCTTTTTCTTTCCAATCCGCATTCGTTCCATTGGTCAGCATACGGATAATGGCTTTTGATTCAAGAGATCCTGCTTTTACTGGGGCAGGTGTTGCTTCTTTAATGTACATTGGGACAACTTCAAATGTCGCTTTTCCATCTTCATTCAGATGATACTGAACAAGTGCAGAATCACGTGTTCTTGACCAGCCTTGGTCAAAGATAAAGTTGCCTAGGCTATAGAAAATCGCCGTTCCGTTATAGACTTCCATTGGTTCAAGGACGTGCGGGTGAGCACCGATAATGATATCGGCTCCGGCCTTAGACATCGCTCTTGCCAATTCTCTTTGTCTGTCGTTTACTTCATTGTTGTACTCCTGTCCCCAGTGAGCATGAACAACGACGATATCTGCCTTTTCAGCAGCCTGCGAAATCATCGGAATAAAGATAGATGGATCGGCTGGCAGAATACCCGCCTGGCGATTCGTTGCTTTGAAATCTTTCCCATACACATCTGTAAAACCAAGTGTAGCAATTTTGACACCATTTACTTCTTTGTACGAAATGTTCTGCTTCGCATCTTGGAGATTACGACCTGCACCTGTATAATCCATGCCAGCTTGTTCAAAGGCATTGATCGTGTTGTTCAGCCCTTTTTCACCATAGTCTGCCGCATGGTTATTCGCAAAGTTTAACACTGAGAAATTTAAATCCTTCAACGCTTGGACAGAATTTTCATCTGTTTTTAAATGAATATTCTTTTGGGCTGCCTGTTCTTTATCTGATGCGACTGGATGCTCAAAGTTGCCTGTCATATAATCTGACACATCAAAATATGGCTTCGCATAGCGAAAGAGATGCTGTTTTCCATAGCGGTCTGTTACTTTCTCTACGTTTCTTCCAAACATAATGTCACCGACAAACGAAGCGGTCAGGATGTTTTCTGGATTCTTTTGTACAGTTGGCACTTGTGCTTTCCCGATAAACGTAAATAGAAATGTACAAGCAATAACGATCGGTAAAGCAATTAGTACGTGTTTATTCGTCTTTTTCTTTTGATTCTTTGTGATTTTCAGCAGCTTTTCCTGAAAGCTCAATTTTTTATTCATCATTGGACACACCTTATCTTAAAATAGATAGTAAACATACATGATGGCAAATGTTGCACCACTTAGAAGTAACGTGCTTCCAAGGGTAATCGTAAGACCTTGCTTTTGAATTGTATTCGCAATCAATCCAGGGACGATGATTCCAATTCCGCGGAATTCTGCTATTTCAAATGGGACCACTGGATAGAAGAAATCAAATATCAGTTTTAAGGCAATCCCTGTAATCAGCATCGCAGCAAATTTTCTGCGTCCGTATAAAATCATAAATTTTGATAAGCCAAAACGAACGATCACATACGTAAGCAAGCTGACAGATAAGACGACTAAAATGAAGACTGGCTGGTTAAATACGAGCGCCAGATAACCCGGGACAACGAGTCCAGCTGGTACGATTCCTGTTTTTTCTGCAAAGATTAAACTAAGTAGAACACCTAAAATTAACGAGATATAAAGATCTGATCCGAACATTTTCTATATTTCCTCCTAGCTGACAAGCTGCTTAATTTTGTATTCTTGAATTTTTTCGATTAACGGTTCAGCGGCACCATGGATATTGCCGACTCCATAAACCACTCGATTATGAAGCTTTTTCTCAAGCATGTTCATAATTTCTTCTGTAGATTGATATTCAAGGTTGTGTAAGTGGTCAGCCGGAATTTTCCCTTCCTCATATGCCTTCACAATCGGATCTGTTGTTTCACCAATTAAGACAAGATCACTTGCTTCAATATAAGGAAGTACATCCTCCGCAAACTGGATCGTTCTATCTACACGATCCGCACGGCAGTTCATGATAATAATCGGTTCATCTGTTGGATATCCAATTTCTTTCACACGCTTCCAAATATTCAATGTAGATGCTGCGTCATTTGCCGCAAATCCATTTACAAAGTGTCCAGGTGTTTTCGCGTCCATTAATGGAAGAATTCTCATCGCTCCTGGATCAGGCGGCGCATTTAACATTCCTCTGAATGCCGTATCTTCATCAATCCCTAATGCTTGGGCAACACCAAGTGCCAGTGAAGCATTATCTGGGAAAACCATGTACTCAAATTTCCGCAAAAACTCATCGGAAATCTTGGAATTATCTGCAACAATGACTTCTGTGTTGCGTTTTTGCGCAATCTCTTTAAAGAAATCCGTATATTCACTATCCGTAATAACCAAGTGTCCATTGTAAGGAATTGTCGCTGTAAAGGCTTCTGCTATTTCATCAAGTGTCGGCCCCATGACGTCCATATGATCTTCAAGAACGTTTACGATCACGCCAATGTTTGCTTGAAGCAGCTCTTCCTGAAAGATAATTTGGTAATCTGGATTTACCGCCATACATTCACTGACGATGGCATTTGCTCCTCTTTCAACTGTTTCTCTCATAACTTCCTTCTGCTCTCCGATATTCGGTCCTTGCGGTTTCCTTTTAATCGGTTTCTCATCTGGCGTATCCCAATAAATCATTCTTGCATCCGTTCCCGTTGTTTTACCGACAGTTTTATAACCTGCCTCCATTAAGATACCGGTTGTCAATCTTGTAACGGTAGACTTTCCGCGAATACCATTAATATTGACGCGCACCGGCAGGGCATCGATATTTTTCTGATGACGCTTCTTTTCAATAAAGCCAATCCCTAACATGATGACACAGGCTATAACGATTAACCACATCGCTATCTACATCTCCTTTTTTTATGAGTGTGATATGTAAATTCAATCAACAGTATATCTGTTCAGCATAAAATCACAATCGGTATTATGTAACATAATCTTTCACTTCCTTGTATGCCAAATTCCTCTAATCAAAAGGCTTTTTTGCCTACCCATCCTTTAAATGAAAAGGCCAAAAGGCGGACAAAAATCATTCTGAATTTCTGCTGAATTCAAGAGAAAGCGTTAACATCAATGATCCGAAAATCTTTTGTCCTTTTCTCCCTAAATTTTTCGACAATTATTAAGATGTATTTTGAATCAATGTTTTAAAACCCGATCTTCTCTATAACATCAGTCATATCAGTGCTTTAAATGAATAGTGCGTGTTTTGGAATGTTTTATATTTTTGAACGAACAGGTTAGAAAGTCATTCTCATTGGTCAGATTGCTGTGTGTTGACCTATGACAAAGGTCACCTCTGAAAAAATCAAGTCATCTGCTTATTTTTAGGTCACAAAAAATTGGGATAAGATGTAAAAGATTGATCATTTCGGTGTACCTTCTCTTTACGAGATTCACACCTTATGACCTAAACAATGAAACATTATTCATTTGTTTTTATCAAGATTCATCATTTCTTAACATTTTTAATATGAATTTAGTTGAAAGTTGTCAGCTCATGTCATGCTTTCCCCTAAGGTGACGAATAAAATTCGCTTCTCAGCTTACACTATGGTTAAAAAATCTGTGAGAGGAGGCTAAAGATGCCAAACACCAATGAGCAAACACGCCTGCATTTTTTATCAGGCAGCTTCGAGGAAAAAATTCGTATCCTGAAAAAGACATTTCAGCAAAGTGGCGATTTTGAATACCGAGAATTAATGGTAAATGAAACGAAATCTGTCCTTTTCTTTATTAAAACAAGAATAGATGAAGGAAAACTAAATGATTTCATTATCGGCAACTTGTTAGGCTCTCCTGGAAAGCAGAATTATATAAAATCTCTTAGCACACTTGAAACAGGCGACTTGACGCTGATCACAGACAGTATTATTGCAGGAAGTATTGCCTTTCTTGATGAAAATTCCTCGCAGATCAAGTTATTTGCTGTCGGACAGCCGCCGCTGCGCTCTATTTCTGAGCCTTCTTCTGAAAGTATTATCGCCGGAGCACATGATGGGTTTGTAGAAAGTATTGATACCAATATCTACTTACTGCGTTCCCATTTAAATGATCGAAAGCTCGCCATTCAATATCATAAGATCGGGACAAAATCTGAAACAAAGCTTGCAATTGTTTATATTTCTGATATCGCTAATCAAAAAATTGTAGATGAAGTAAATAGACGGATTTCTTCCATTAAAGTAGACACACTGCTAAGCCCCGGCTCGGTCGTTGAGGCAATTGAGGAAGATTCATTTTCTATTTTCCCACAGCTGATTGATACAGAACGTCCGGACAAGGTGAGATCTGCGATCCTTGAAGGAAGGATAGTCGTACTCATGGACGGCAGTCCAATGGCCATCATTCTGCCTATCACGTTCTTTAGTTTCTTTCAGTCACCAGATGATTATAACAGCCGCTGGATTCCTGCTTCATTTATTCGTATTCTTCGTTATCTTGCGTGTATCATCGCAGTCATATTGCCATCTTTTTATATTGCTGTTATTGCGTTTCATTATGAGGTTGTCCCAGATGAACTAGCCATTACGATGAAGAACTCTATTATTGGCATTCCCTTTCCGCCATTGATAGAGGCTATGCTGATGGAGATCACGATTGAACTTATACGTGAAGCTGGGGTGCGCCTGCCTAAACCAATCGGGCAGACCATTGGAATTGTAGGTGGTTTGGTCATTGGGGATGCGGTTGTACAAGCAGGACTTATTTCTAATGTCCAAGTGATTGTAGTTGCTGTGACAGCTGTCGCTTCGTTTGTACTTCCATCGTTTGAAATGACGTCCACCATCAGGATGCTTCGTTTCCCGCTCATGTTTATGGCATCGATGTTTGGATTTATTGGCATTTCATTTGGGCTCGCCATTATTCTCATGAATTTATGCCGCTTAGAATCACTAGGAGTTCCATATTTATCACCTGTTACTCCATTTAACTGGCAGGACTTAAAAGATACTGTGGTTCGACTCCCAATGTGGATGTACAAAAATCGACCTGTTTATTTAAATCCGCAAAAGAAAAAACAAATTGAACAACTGAGAGGGTGGAAAAAGAAGAATGAAAAATAAAATATCTCCCCCTCAAGCTGTCTTTTTTATCATCCAGTCTCAAATTGGTGTTGGTATTTTAGCGCTCCCCCATTTACTCATGAAAGACATAGGACACGATGGTTGGATGGCGATTATTTTAGCGTGCTTTTTTATCCAGATCATCAATACCATTTTTCTTTATATCATCTACAAGTATCCTGAGACGTCATTTTTCCAAGCGTTGATTGAGGTCTTTGGAAAATGGATTGGGCGCATCTTGGTCACGCTCTATATGGTGTACTTTGCCTCGGTTTGTATCGTTGTGCTTTCTATCTTCACAAGGATTCTTGGCATATGGGTGCTCCCTCTTACACCGAACTGGGTCATTAACCTATTACTCATGATTTGTATTATCTATATCGCAAAGGAGCAAATTACAGCCATTGTCAGGTTTAACTTTATCTTAACTCCCTTTTTGCTTATGCTCTCTCTATTGATGTTCTATGCATTGAAAGGAACCAATATTGATTACCTCATGCCTTTTTTCCAAACAGAAGTTTCTCAACTCCAGCTTGGGTTGAAGGACGTGGTGCTGTCAATGAATGGTTTTGAGATGATTCTGGTCATCTCTCCACTGATGAAGGGCACCATTAAGGAACGATATAAAGTAATGACCATTTCAAATATATGTACGACGCTTTACTACCTATTTATTACATTAATTTGTTTTATGTTTTTCAGCCCGGCTGAGCTTGATGTCATCCCGAATCCTGTTTTGTATCTATTAAAAACCATTACATTCGGTGTCATTGAGAGGACAGATTTAATTTTTCTCAGTTTCTGGGTCTTTGTCATTTTAGCCACACTAAGTAATTATCTGTACTTTTGTGCAAATGGCGTATCCAGTATTTTAAAGAAGAAAAATCACAAAAAATATGTCTACTATTTTGCCATTTTGATTTATGCTGTCAGCTGTTTTCTTTCAACCGATAACTTTAGAATTCAGCGCTTTAATGACTTTACCACCGTTGCACAATATTCATTTATTTACACACTTCCGATCATGATGGCCGTTATCATCTTGATCAAACACCGCAAAAAGAAGGTGAAATCACATGCTTCATAGGTACATATTGATGCTGCTTATGTGTGTTTCCCTCATTTTCATGCCTGGCTGCTGGGATCAAAACCTATTAAAAGACATCTCTCTTGTTTTAACTTCAGCCGTTGATCAAGGTGAGGATGACAATGCGAAATATTCGATTACCTATCGAAAGGTGCAGCAGTCTCAAAGTATGCAGCAAGGGAATACTGGCAGCTATTTAACCACTGTTCTCACAACCGAAGCGCCTACTTTAAGAAAAGCAAGAAGTAACTTTAGCCGGAGTGTAGACCAAAAAATTGATATGTCGAAAATGAGGGTGATGCTGATCGGTGATGAATTTGCCCAAAACCGGTTGCTTCCTTACTTAGATATGTTTTATCGCGATCCGAAAAGCCCTTTGCTCGCAAACTTGGCAGTGGTGCAAGGCGGAAGCTGTGTGGAATTGATCAATCAGCTGCTCAAAGAAAAACTCATTGTAAGCGACTATTTAAACAACCTGATCACTTCTGCATCACACTCCTCTCAAGTTTCACCTAAAAACATTCAAAATGTAAGGTCCAAAATGCTGCAAACCGGGGAAGACTTCACACTGCCGTTACTCTACTACGATAAGTCAAAAAAGTTAACGAGTGTGAGAGGGGTTGCCTTATTTGATAATGAGAAAAAGAAAGGTGAACTATATGCTCAGGATGCCATCTTGCTCACCATCATGGATGGGAAAATGGGCAATTATGCAAACTTCACTAAAAAAGTAAGAAATGATATGAAATCAAAGGAGAACAATTACATCACCATTCAAGTAACCGATTCAAAGAGAGACATAAAAATCGTCAATCCTGATCATCGAAACGTAACCTTCTCTCTTGAGTTTGAATTCACCACCTCTGTTCTTGAATATCCGAAAGACAATTTAGATACAGACAAGAAAATTGAAATGTTAAATAAGAGACTGTCAGCTATATTGACAAAAGACGCCGAAAAAGTCATTGCATCCCTGCAAGAGGCGAATTCTGACGTCCTCAGTCTTGGCAGAAAATATCGAGTAAGACACTATGATGAGTATATGAAAATGAACTGGGTCACCGATTATCCGAAGGTAAAAATCATTCCAAAAGTGAAAGTGAATATTACACAAACAGGTATCATTAGTTAAAGAAAAGAAAGAAGCCATCTTTCTTTTCTTTTTTTATTTTTTTTAGATTGTCATTTCGATGCTTTCGTGATAATCTATGTGTGTAAACGGTTACACACTCACGAAGGGAGGCTCTCCATTGGCTACAATTAAAGATGTTGCAAAAGCTGCACAAGTGTCTGTTGCCACTGTTTCACGCGTGCTCAATGATACTGGATATGTCCATTCAGATACTAAAACCCGCGTGACACAAGCAATGCAAGAGTTGAACTACTTTCCCAATGAAGTGGCTAGATCCCTTTTCAAAAGAGAATCACGCTTAATCGGCTTAATCTTGCCTGATATCACAAACCCCTTCTTTCCTCAGCTGGCTAGAGGCGTTGAGGATGAGATTCATGCGCACGGTTTTCGGTTATTATTCGGGAACAGTGATGAGGATCGAGAGAAGGAAATGGCCTACTTACAAACCTTTAAACAAAATCAAGTGGTCGGTGTCATCGCAGTCACAAATGAACCTGAATCAGATATATACAACGATGATGATTTACCTGTTGTGTTTTTAGATCGAACCGTTCCACATGCACCTTCTGTTTTTGCAGATGCTGCAGCTGGCGGGAAAATGGCCGCGATGGAATTAATTAGACGCGGCAGCCGGCAGATCACACTGCTAAAAGGACCTGCCCATCTGCAAACAGCTCGGCAGCGCTTCAAGGGCGCACTCGATGTTCTCACGGATACAGGTGTCGACTTTCATGTGATGTCTAATGCTTCCTTTTCCTTTCAAGAAGCCCGAAAAAGCGCCAAAGCCCTCTTCCAGCTGTACCCTGAAACAGATGGGATCATTGCCAGCAATGACATCGTCGCAACAGCGGTCATCCATGAAGCACTTCGTATCGGAAAAGCCATTCCAGGAGACGTTCAAATCATTGGATTTGATGATATTCCGCAAAGCGAGCTGCTTTTCCCTTCCTTATCGACCATTAGGCAGCCCGCCTATGAGATGGGGAAAGAAGCGGCACAGCTGTTAATCAAAGCGATTCAGAAACAACCGATAGATCAGCCAGTTATTCAAATGCCCGTCTCTTTTATTGAACGAGAGACCACAAGAAAGGTGGATTCACAATGAGTCATATTGTTGTAGTAGGAAGCTGTTCAATGGATTTAGTCGTCACATCAAATAAACGGCCAAATGCCGGGGAAACGGTTTTAGGCGAATCGTTTAAAACGGTCCCAGGCGGAAAAGGTGCCAATCAGGCTGTCGCAAGTGCCAGACTCGGTGCAGATGTATATATGGTCGGCCGAGTTGGTGATGATGCTTATGGTCAGGATATTCTCAGCAATTTACAAGCACAAGGTGTCCGTACCTCATATATGAAACCGGTTACCGAAATAGAGAGCGGCACAGCTCATATCATTTTAGCAGAAGGTGATAACAGCATTGTCGTGGTCAAAGGGGCAAATAATGAGGTCACTCCTGACTATGTAATTGATGCTCTTTCTACAATTGATGATATCGGGATGGTTCTTATCCAGCAGGAAATACCTGAAGAAACGGTCGAATCAGTCTGCGCCATTTGCAGTGAAAAAGAAATAACTGTGATTTTAAACCCTGCACCAGCCCGCAAAGTATCGAAGCAGGTTTTAGAGCAGGCTGCTTACATTACACCGAATGAACACGAAGCTATTCTTATGTTTGATGATCTGCCAATCGAAGATGCCTTGCGTCAATACCCTAACAAATTACTGATCACAGAAGGGAAAAATGGGGTTCGATATTTTGACGGTTCAAAAGAAGTGTTAGTTCCAGGTGTACCTGTCGAAGCAGTCGATACAACAGGAGCTGGCGATACCTTTAACGGAGCCTTAGCTGTCGCCCTAACAGAAGGCAAATCCCTCTATGACGCACTTGCCTTTGCCAATCTTGCAGCATCAATGTCTGTCACAAAGTTTGGCGCACAAGGCGGCATGCCAACAAGAGAAGAATTGGAGAAAAAGAAATGAAAAAAAACGGCATCCTAAACAGCCATATCGCCAAGGTGCTTGCTGACCTTGGCCATACAGATACAATCGTCATCGCAGACTGCGGCCTCCCTATTCCAGAAGGTCCAGTCAAAATTGACCTGGCATTATCGATCGGCACACCGTCCTTTCAGGAGGTCACCTCCCTCCTTCTTCAGGAAATGGCTGTTGAAAACATGACTGTGGCTAGTGAAATCAAAGAGGCCAATAAACGAGATCATTTATTTCTTAAGAAAGCGTTCTCAAAACCATTACATGAAGTAGACCACGAGACGTTCAAAGACATGACCAAACAGGCAAAAGCAGTCATTCGAACGGGTGAAGCCACCCCATACGCAAACTGCATTCTTCATGCCGGTGTCATCTTTTAAAAGGAGGAGCCAGATATGAACATAGAGATGCATAACATCCATAAGGCTTTTGGGAAAAACACCGTTCTCTCCGGGGTCTCCTTTGACCTCGTCACAGGCGAAGTCCACGCACTCATGGGTGAAAATGGTGCGGGAAAATCAACTTTAATGAACCTGCTCACAGGTCTTTATTCTTTAGATCAAGGAACGATACAAATCGACGGAAAAGAAACCGCTTTCAAAAATCCAAAAGAAGCGGAACAGCACGGCATCGCCTTCATTCATCAAGAGCTCAACATATGGCCGGATATGACCGTCTTGGAGAACCTATTCATCGGGAAAGAAATCTATACGAAGCTTGGGCTGCTAGACACAAAGAAAATGAAGGTCCTTGCCCAAACGCAGCTGGACCGGTTGTCTGTGAATCTCTCGCTTGATCAAGAGGCAGGAAGCTGTTCTGTTGGACAAAAACAAATGATTGAGATTGCAAAAGCATTAATGACAGATGCGAAAGTCATCATCATGGATGAGCCGACAGCAGCTCTAACGGAACGTGAAATTGAAAAGCTCTTCCAGGTCATTGAATCTCTCAAAAAAGAAGGCGTTTCTATCGTCTATATTTCTCACCGTATGGAGGAAATCTTCGCAATCTGTGACCGGATTACGATCATGCGTGATGGGAAAACGGTCAATACGAAAGCCATACCTGAAACGAATTTCCATGAAGTCGTCAAAAAAATGGTCGGCCGTGAATTGACAGATCGATATCCCGAGCGTACGCCTTCTACAGGAGATATTGTCCTTGAGGTGAAACAAGCAACGAAAAAAGGACAATTTCAAGATATCAGTTTCTCAGTTAAAGCTGGAGAAATCGTCGGTGTTGCAGGCTTAATGGGTGCTGGCCGGACTGAAATGATGCGGTCTCTCTTTGGCCTTGACCCTCTTGACCAAGGAGAAATCTGGGTTCATGGAAAAAAGGCTGTTATTAAAAAACCAAGTGATGCTGTCAAGCTCGGTATCGGCTTTATCACAGAGGATCGCAAGGATGAAGGGCTCATGCTTGATGCATCCATCCGAGAAAACATCGGTCTGCCAAACTTAAAAAGCTTCTCTCCAAAGGGACTGATTGATAAGAAAAATGAACAGGATTTTGTCGACCTGCTCATCAAACGACTGACGATTAAAACGGCTTCCTCTGACATTTCTGCCCGTAGCCTGTCTGGTGGAAATCAGCAAAAAGTCGTCATCGCCAAATGGATCGGCATACAGCCAAAGGTCTTGATTTTAGATGAACCGACACGAGGTGTTGACGTCGGAGCGAAACGAGAAATCTATCAGTTAATGAATGAACTGACCGATCGAGGCGTTGCCATTTTAATGGTCTCCTCTGAACTCCCAGAGATACTCGGGATGAGCGATCGAGTACTCGTCATTCATGAAGGAACCATTAGCGGAGAATTAGACAAAACAGAAGCAACGCAGGAACGAATTATGACACTAGCTACAGGAGGGAAGTAACATGAAACCACTTACTTCAAATGGACGATTTGATAACATCATGCAAAAGCTTGGGCCATTCTTAGGACTCATCATCCTTGTCGCCATTGTTTCTATTTTAAACCCGGCCTTTTTAGAACCTTTAAACATCTTAAACTTACTGAGACAAATCTCCATTAATGCCCTCATTGCCTTTGGGATGACGTTTGTTATTTTAACTGGAGGTATTGATTTATCAGTCGGTGCCATTCTTGCACTGTCCAGTGCCCTGACTGCCGGCTTTATCGTTTCTGGCATGGACCCGATTTTAGCCATTATCGTCGGCTGTATCATCGGTGCTGTTCTTGGGATGATCAACGGTCTTTTAATCACAAAAGGAAAAATGGCTCCTTTTATCGCAACACTTGCGACGATGACGATTTTCAGAGGTTTGACACTCGTTTATACAGATGGAAACCCGATTACTGGGCTTGGCTCTAACTATGCATTCCAATTATTTGGCAGAGGATATTTCTTAGGCATTCCTGTTCCAGCAATCACGATGCTTCTCACCTTTATCGTCCTTTGGGTACTGCTTCATAAAACGCCTTTCGGCAGAAGAACATATGCGATCGGCGGGAATGAAAAAGCTGCGCTCATTTCAGGAATCAAAGTACCGCGCGTGAAAATTATGATCTATTCATTAGCAGGCTTCATGTCTGCCTTAGCAGGTGCGATCTTAACATCTCGTCTGAATTCTGCACAGCCAACAGCTGGTACGTCCTATGAGCTTGACGCCATTGCTGCCGTCGTACTTGGCGGGACAAGCCTGTCCGGCGGAAGAGGACGAATTGTCGGCACACTCATCGGGGTACTCATTATCGGTGTCCTGAACAATGGTATGAACTTACTTGGTGTTTCATCATTCTATCAATCTGTTGTGAAAGGGATTGTCATCTTGATTGCAGTCCTGCTAGACAGAAAGAAATCTGCTTAAGGAGGCAGCTGCTATGAAAAAATATCTTATTCTCATCCTGACTCTCTCATTGTTCATGCTTTCTGCCTGCTCACTTGAACCACCTGAGTGGGCCAAGTCATCAAAAGATGGCAAGAAAAAAGACATCAAAATTGGGCTGTCAATCTCGACATTAAATAACCCATTCTTCGTTTCTTTGAAAAACGGTGTGACAAAAGAAGCGAAAAAGCTAGGCATTGACGTCGTGATTGCAGATGCACAAAATGATTCAGCTAAACAAACAAGTGATGTAGAAGATTTAATTCAGCAAGGTGTCGACGCATTGCTCATCAACCCAGCGGATTCATCTGCTATATCAACCGCTGTCGAATCAGCGAACGCTTCTGATATACCTGTCATCACATTAGACCGCTCAGCCGAAAGTGGAAAGGTAGAAGCACTTGTCGCCTCAGATAACGTCAAAGGCGGCGAAATGGCAGCTAACTTTATCATCGACAAGCTCGGCAAAGGAGCAAAAGTCGCTGAATTAGAAGGCGTACCAGGCGCTTCCGCTACACGTGAGCGCGGAAAAGGATTCCATCAAATAGCAGATAAAGACCTAAAAGTGACAGCGAAACAAGCTGCTGACTTCGACCGGACAAAAGGACTGAATGTCATGGAAAACCTCCTTCAAGGAAACCCAGACATCAAAGCCGTTTTTGCCCACAATGATGAAATGGCACTTGGCGCGCTAGAGGCAATTCAAAGCTCTGGAAAAGACATTCTTGTCGTTGGCTTTGATGGGAACGAAGATGCACTCAGCTCAATCAAAGCAGGAAAACTCTCTGCAACGGTTGCGCAGCAGCCAGAACTAATCGGTCAACTGGCAGTCGGTGCTGCAAACGACGTATTAAAAGGGAAAAAAGTACAAAAGAACATCGCAGCTCCACTGAAACTAGAACAGAAAAAATAAACAGAACCCCCGAGAATCACTCGGGGGTTTTTCTATTACTGTGGTCTTTTCAGCACAAATGACGTGCCTAAATGGGCATAATCATTACCTGCTAGTCGCGCGACTGGTTTCAGTTCATTAGTAGAAACATAGCCTTTTTCTAGATCATAAACACCCTCATCTAAATGTGCACATACAACCCGGCCAATGATATGATCGACCGTGATCTCCCCTTCATCACTTTGAAAGGTGAGATGCTTTTCCAGCTGACATTCAAAACGAATGCGCGCTTCCTTGATCCCCGGCACTGAAATGACATGACTCTCTACTTGATGAAGACCGGTTCGTTCCAGCTCACTCTCTTCAACCGGCAGTGTAGCAGCTGTTTCATTAATATCTTCTATCATGTCTTCGTCACTCACATGAACGACAAACTCTTCCCTGTCGATGATATGCTGCGCAGTATCTTTCATCTGACCTTCACGTCGTCCGATAGAAACCGCAATGAGCGGCGGGGTGTCCACTGATGACATTAAAGAAACTAAATGGTGCGGCATTGACGACATTTTCTTTAGATAGACTTGTAATAAACGCTATCGGTCTTGGAACGATAGAACCAGATAATAATTTATATGCCTCTTTTCGTGACAGCTGATCCATTTGCAATGTAATCAATTCAAGTACGCCTCCTTTTAATGTAACGACATCATACCATAACCCGTTCCCTATACCTCTTATTCCAGCTCGGTGCGATGCAGAATATGGTGGACAAGATGAAATAAAGCAGGATTATGATTTTCCCGTCTATAGGAAATCGTCCATTCCGCCAGAAGCTGTTCATCCTCAATCGCCCTATATACAACATCCAGATTAAATAAACGCCGGGCTGATTTTGGAATCACTGCAATACCGATCCCTGCTGTGACAAGGCCAATAATCATTTGATATTCCGCCGCTTCCTGCACAATATTTGGAGAAAACCCGTACTTTTCACATAGCAGAACAAAGTGCTGATAAAGGGATGGCCATGATTCCTGTGATAAAGAGATAATCGGTTCATGACGGATATCTTCAATCGTGACCGTCTCTTTATTAGCCAATCGATGATTTTTTGGAATCGCAAAAATACATTCACTTTGCTTCATTAAACGACTGACTAGTTCTTCATGCGGCGATGTAGGATGTAAAAAACCGATATCAATCTCACCATTTAATAGTGCCTCTAGCTGCTGCGGAACAGAAAGCTGCTGCAGCTCGATACTGACAGAGGGATACAGCTCCCTGAATTCACGAACAACGGGCGGCAGAATATCATACGTCGCAGTTCCAACAAAACCTATGATGATTTTCCCCAGCTCTCCTCTTGCTGTATGACGGGCATGATCAACCGCTTTATCAAGCTGCTGCAGCACTCCCCGAATCTCATGTAAAAAGACCTTTCCAGCAGCTGTTAGCTCCACCACCCGTTTCGACCGGTGAAATAAAGGAAAACCCAATTCTTCCTCAAACTGCTTAATTTGCTGACTAAGTGGAGGCTGTGTCATATTCAACCGGGCGGCTGCTCTGCCGAAATGCAGCTCCTCCGCTACTGTGACAAAATACTGCAAATGTCTCAGTTCCATCCTTTCACTCCTCACACACTTATTCGTGAAACATATCAAAACTACGTTAAACATATATTGGAAATTTTATTTTATGAAATGTATAGTAAATCATATCATGAAAATATATTTTCATAAAAAATTTTACTTGCCGAAAGGAGTGCGGGGTAAATGAAATCTCAAGCACAACCCCTAACAAGACGAGGAGCAGAGTTGATTGTTGATACGCTGATTGCTCAAGGTGTGACCCATGTTTTTGCCATTCCAGGTGCAAAAATTGACGCTGTATTTGATGTATTAAAAGACAGAGGTCCAGAGCTTGTCCTATGCAGACATGAACAAAATGCAGCCTTTATGGCAGCTGCTGTCGGACGACTAACTGGCAAACCAGGTGTTTGTCTCGTCACATCAGGTCCTGGTGCATCTAATTTAGCAACAGGTCTATTAACAGCCAATACAGAAGGTGATCCTGTTGTCGCAATCGCTGGAAACGTCATTCGTGCGGATCGTTTGAAACGAACACATCAATCACTCGACAATGCGGCATTATTCAAACCAGTCACAAAATATAGCGTTGAAGTACAAGACGTTCATAATATACCAGAAGCATTAACAAATGCTTTTCGCGCGGCACAAAAAGGGCAGGCTGGAGCAGCATTTATCAGCTTTCCACAAGATGTCGTGACAGAACACACCACACAAACAGCAGTGTCTGCTCACCCTTCTCCAGAATTAGGTCCTGCACCGGATGCTCTCATCAGTTCGGCTATCGCCAAAATTCAAAATGCACACTTACCTATTGCGATTGTGGGAAT